>NZ_LR733284.1:3620259-3681524 GCF_902506375.1 Microbacterium sp. 8M | reverse complement strand
GCGCAGGGCGGGGCGCCGTCAGGGGCGCAGGGCCGCCTCCCATCGCGCGCCCGCGTGCAGCAGGCGGGGGAGCCCCGCCACGAGGCCGCGCCGGGGCAGCGCGTTCATCAGGGCGCTCTCCGCGGGCAGTCGGCGCTGCTCCCCGTGGGCCAGCCGCTGCAGCGCGTGCAGCAGGGCGAGCGGGTGCGACTCGAGCGCGCTGTGCCCGTTGTCGATCTCGACGAGCACCGTGTCGGGAGCCGTTGCGGCCACGCGCTGCGCGACGGCGGCGGGGGTGCGCAGGTCCCGTGTGCCGGTGAGCAGCACCGTCGGCCAGGCGAAGCCCGCGGCCGCGGCGGACAGGTCGAAGGGCTCCCCGGCGAAGCGGGGGAAGCGGTCGGCCACGGGTGCGTAGGTGAGCGAGGGGTCGAGGGCGGAGCCGTCCGGATCCGGCCCGAAGCCGAGCTCCCGGAAGGCGATCGCGCCGACGAGATCGAACTCGTAGAACCCCGGCACGTGGGCCTCCGACTCCGCCTTGTCGACGTAGGCCTCCAGTGCGGTCCACACAGAACCGTGCGACGCGCGACTGCCGTGGTCGCTGCGGGCCCGCCGGTGTGAGCGGTGCAGCCGCTGGCGCAGCAGCGGCTCGAGCAGCTCCTCGCCGCCGAGCTCGTAGGCCGCGCGCAGGACGCCCAGCAGGATCCGCGGATCCGATCCCTCCTCGAGGAGCTCCCGCACCGCCGCAGCGATCCGGGTGTCCGCCTCGACGAACAGCTCCCGGATCATGGCGCGCTCGACGTCGCGGTCGGCGACGGACTGCAGAGCGGAGTCGAGCAGCATCCCGGCCACGCGCTCCGGGTGACGCGCACCGAAGGCGGCGGCGACATAACTGCCGTACGAGGAGCCGCTGACCCAGGCCCGGGTCACACCCTCCTGATCCAGCACCGCGGCCAGGTCGTCCACCACGTCGACCATGCGCATCGCCGACAGCGGCAGGCTCTGCCCGTCCAGACTCGCGCGGGACAGGCCGACGCCGCGGTGCTCCATCATGATGACGTCGAGCCCGCGCGCCGCCGCCTCGCGCCGGAACCGGCGGTAGGGGAGCACGGATCCCAGCCCCGGTCCGCCCGGGATCACCACGATCGGGATGTCGGCGCGTGGTCCGCTGCGCACGTACGCGAGGTCGAACGCCGGCGCGGTGGCGGTGGCCGGCCGGCGCACCCTCCGGACGCCTTTCACCGGAGCGGCGATCATCCGCAGCACGGCGCTCGGTGCGCGGTGCGGAGGAGTGCCGCTCGCTCTGCTCATGGCTCGATTATGCGCGCCGCCGCGTAGGCGGGCACTGGCCCTGGGCTATCAGCCGGATGAAGAAGCGGATCCGACGCCGCCGGTGCGCGCGCCGCGCATCGATCCGTGCTCGACGCCTCGAGGCTCAAGCGCGGCGCTGGGCAGCCGCGAGCTCCGCGCTCGGGCGCTCAGTCCTCGGACGTCGCCATGGCCTCGACGGCGTGGTCGGCCTCGGCCACGATCGCAGCCATCGCGGTGGCGGCGGCCTCGGGGTCGCGCGCGGTGATCGCCGCGGCCACGTCCTGGTGCAGCCGGAGCGCCGTCTCGTCCGCGCGATGGGGCATGAGCGCGTGCGCGGTCCGGGCGTGCAGGAGAGCGGCGACCACGTCGGCGAGAGCCGCGAGGTACGGGTTGCACGAGCCGCGCAGCACGGCGGCGTGGAAGTCCACGTCGTGCTGCAGGTAGGCGGGCTCGTCCGCGCGGTCGCTGTGCTCGACCATGCCCAGCACGGCCTTCACGAGGGTCGCGCGCTGTTCCGCCCCCGCCTGCGCGGCGGCGAGCCGTGCGGCGAGCGGCTCGATCGCGGAACGCAGCTGGCTCAGCTCGTGCAGGGTGCGCAGCCGATCGGATCCGTCCAGCCGCCACCGCAGCACCTCGGGGGCGTAGGCGCTCCAGCGATCGACCGGAAGCACCTCGACCCCGGCGCGGCGGCGCACCTCGACCATGCCCATGGTCTCGAGCACGCGCACCACCTCGCGCATGGCGGAGCGCGAGGCGCCGAGTTCGGCGGCGACATCGGCGGTCAGCACGCGCGCGCCGGGAGCCAGCTCGCCCTCGACGATGCGCATGCCGATCGTGTCGAGCAGCCGTCGGTGCTGCGCGGAGGCGGCCTCGCGGGTTCCCTCGCTCATGGAGCCATTATGGCGATTGCCCGGCAAGATCCACGCATGCCCCAGAGAAGAAGGGCTTATATCGCACGAGGTGTTGATTAAGTCCTACTTATGACGTACGCTGAAGCGAAATCTCTCCGCCAGACCAAGGAAGCTCATGGCCATGTCGAACCTGCTCGCGTCCGTTCCGGGAATGCTCGTCTCCGCCGCCGATCCGGTGCCGCCCACGACGACCGCCCCCGAATGGGTGCTCATCCTCGCCGCGCTCGTCGGCATCGCGACGATCGTGGTGCTCATCACCTGGGTGAAGCTCCACCCGTTCCTCTCGCTCGTGATCGGTGCGATCGTCACCGGCCTCGTCGCAGGCATGTCGGCCACTCAGACGGTCACGAGCTTCTCCACGGGCTTCGGCAACACCGCCGGCGGCGTGGGGGTGCTCATCGCCCTCGGTGCGATCTACGGCAAGCTGCTCGCCGACTCCGGCGGCGCCGACCGCGTCGTGGACACCCTGGTCTCCAAGGCCAGCGCTGCCGCGCTGCCGTGGGTGATGGGCCTCGTCGGCGCCCTCATCGGCCTGCCGATGTTCTTCGAGGTCGGGCTGGTGCTGCTCGTGCCCGTGATCATCCTCGTGGCGCGCCGCTCGGGCGTCTCGCTCATCAAGATCGCGATCCCGACGCTCGCCGGACTCTCCGCCATGCACGGCCTCGTGCCGCCGCACCCCGGCCCGCTCGCGGCGATCGGCCTGATCGGCGCCAACCTCGGCCTCACCCTGGCGTTCGGCGTGCTCATCGCGATCCCCACCGTCATCGTCGCCGGCCCGCTGTTCGGCCGCCTCGCCGCCCGCTGGGTGGACGTGCCCGTGCCCGCGCTGTTCCAGACGGCCGAGGACACCGCTCAGCCCGGGGAGACCGCGGCGATCCAGGCGCGCAAGCGCCCCGGCTTCGGCGCCACGCTGTTCAGCATCCTGCTGCCGGTGTTCCTGATGCTGCTCGCCGCGATCGTCGACATCGTCGCGCCGAACGACACCTCGGCCGTCAAGGGGATCGTGGACTTCCTCGGCAAGCCGATGATCGCGCTGCTCATCGCCGTGCTCGTGGGCATGGTCGTGCTGGGCCGCGGCGGCGCCATGAGCGCCAAGCAGGTCGGCGCCTCGGTCTCGTCCTCGCTGCCCGCGATCGCCGGGATCCTGCTCATCGTGGGTGCGGGCGGCGGCTTCAAGCAGGTGCTCGTCGACTCCACGATCGGCACGGTCATCGCGCACGCCATCTCGAACGTCGGCGGTGCTCTGCCGGTCGTCCTGTTCTTCGCCTGGCTGGTCGCGGTGCTGATCCGCGTCGCCACCGGCTCCGCCACCGTCGCGACGATCACCGCTGCCGGCATCATGCAGCCGCTGGTGCACGATCTGCACATGTCGGCGGGCGGATCCGCTCTCCTGGTCCTGGCGATCGGCGCCGGGTCGCTGTTCCTCTCGCACGTCAACGACGCCGGGTTCTGGCTGATCAAGGAGTACTTCGACCTGAGCATCCCGCAGACGCTGAAGACGTGGTCGGTCATGGAGTGCCTGATCTCCGTGGTGGGCCTCGTGGGCGCCCTGATCCTCGGCCTCTTCGTCGGCTGACCGGGAAGGATCGGATCATGACGAACACGACAGCACCCCGGATCCTCGTGGTGATGGGGGTCTCCGGATCCGGCAAGAGCACGCTCGCGGGCCTGCTGGCCGGCCGACTGGGCTGGCCGCTGCAAGAGGGGGACGACCTGCATCCGGCGGAGAACGTCGCCAAGATGGAGGCGGGGATCCCGCTCACCGACGAGGATCGGTGGCCGTGGCTGGGCCTGATCCGCGACTGGATCGCGGACCGGATCGCCGCCGGCGAGTCCGCCATCGTCACCTGCTCCGCGCTGCGCCGCAGCTACCGCGAGATCCTGGCGCTGCCGGGCGTGGAGTTCGTGCATCTCGAGGGCACGCGACACGACCTCGCTGAGCGTCTGGGGCGTCGGCTCGGGCACTTCATGCCGGCCTCGCTGCTGGACTCGCAGCTGGAGACGCTCGAGCCGCTCGGCCCCGACGAGGCAGGCTTCGTGGTGGATTCGGCACTGCCCACGCAGGAGGCGGTGCAGCAGGTGCTGGACTGGCTCGAGGTGCACGGAACCCCCACCGCGCACTGAGAAACGCAGGCGGGGCGTCGCGTAGGAGCGGCGCCCCGCCGGCGTATATGGACTCGGTGCGACAAGTTGCGGCGCCCGTCGACGGTGCCACAATGTCCCCATGGGGAACGCGTCGAGCGTCGAACTCGAATCGGCGAGGGTGGTGCGGCTGCTGCGCGATTCGATCCTGTCGGGGCAGCGACGCTCCGGCGACCGCCTGATCGAGCGCGACATCGCCGATGAGCTCGCCGTGAGCCGCCTCCCCGTGCGCGAGGCCATCCGACAGCTGCTCAGTGAAGGGCTTCTCATCGCCCGCCCGAGATCCTGGGCCGTCGTGCGGCAGTTCACCGAAGCCGACGTACGCGACATCGCCCAGGTGCGCGACGTGCTCGAGGTCCTCGTGTTCGAACTGGCGGCGCTGAGGCATGACTCCGAGGGGCTCGCGAAGGTCGAGGCGGCGCTGAACCGCGAGTTCGCAGCGGCCGGGATCGGGGATGCTGCGGCGGCGCACACGGCAGGTGCGGAGTTCCACCTGCTGATGGCGGAGCTGGCCGAGAACGCGACGGTCAATGAGATCCTCGGCATGATGCGAGGACGGCTCATGCTGCTGTTCCGCGACCACGACGACCTCCTCGCGATGGCCGAGGATCACGCCCGCATCTTCGAGTCGTTCGCCGCGCGCGACACGGCGACGCTGCGCCTGCGGGTGCAGCGCCACCTGCGCGCCGGCACCGAGAACGCGCTGCGCAAGCTCGCCGAGTACAACGCCGAGACCGCCGCGATCCGCGAACGGGCGGCCGCCGCACGCGCGCGCTCGCGGGGAGCCGAGCGCACGTCCGAGAACGAGGGTGCGCTCGAGCGCGATCCGGACCGCGATGCCTCGGCATCCGAGGGCGTCCCCGTCGCGGGGGAGTGAGCGCGTCCCCTCAGCGCGGCGCCATCGGGGTGGTGGTGTCGATCGCCTCGCGCAGCGGACGGCGCATGGGGCTCCAGTAGTGCACGGGGGCGAGGCGTACCAGGGCATCGACCAGGCGCGCCTCCCGTCCGATGAGTGTGCGCGGGCGGCGCCGCAGGATGGCACGCACGATGCGCTCCGCCGCGTCCGCCGGCTCCATGTGGTACATCGCGGCCTGGGCCGCGGCGGCGCGGCCGGCCACGCCGGGATCGATGGCGGCCGCATAGCGCCCGTGCAGGATGATCCCCGTGCGGACACCGGCGGGGTACACCGTGCCCACGCTCACGGTCGACCCTTCGAGCTCGTGCATGAGCGCCTCGGAGAACGCCCGCACCGCGAACTTCGACATCGCGTACGGGATGCGGCCGCCCGGAGCTGCGAGCGCGTAGATGCTCGCGATGTGGGTGATGTGCGCCGCGGATGAGCGTCGCAGCGCCGGCAGCAGGGCCTTGGTGATCGACACCGTGCCCCACAGGTTGACGTCCATGAGCCAGCGCATCTCCTCGAGGGTGAGCTGGTCGAGGGATCCGAGCATCGAGGATCCGGCGCACGTGGTGAGCGTCTGCAGCTCGGGGTGCGCCGACGAGATCTCCGCACCGGCGGCCGCCACGGCGTCATCGTCGCGCAGATCGACGGCGTGCACCGTGGCGTCGGCTCCGCCGGCGCGCAGCTCGTCGGCGAGCCGGTTCAGCCCCGCACGATCGCGATCCACGAGTGCGAGGCGGGCGCCGCGGCGGGCCAGGGCGCGCGCGACGTCGGCACCGATGCCGTTGGCGGCACCGGTGATGGCACTGCTGCGCCCTGCTGCGTCGAGAACGGGCAACGCTCCTCCTACGGCTGCGCCCTCGCACGCGACATCGCGGGCGTCGGGTGGGCACAGCGCTGGTTTCATCCTGCCCCATGGCCCTGCTCTTGCGGAACCGGAACCGGTACGCTCGATGCAGGAGGAGGTCGGAGTGGGAAAGAGCGCTGACGCCATCGCCGAAGGCGTGGCGATCGCTACGTCGGCTGCCCGCCTGACCATCAAGAACCACATCCTCGTGGGCACGATCGCGGAGGGCGGCTCCTTCGACGTTGCGAAGTACATGAACGACGCGCATGAGGCCCTCCTGGCCCTCGCCGCGGAGTCGCAGGAGGCCGCGGAGCTCGCCACGAAGCTGCGCAAGCGCGCCCACGGTCGGTACTCGGATCCCCACGGCACGCACGATTACCGCGATCGCGACGTGCGCAACCTCAAGAAGCGCGCCAAGCAGTCCGCCGCCGTCGCCGACCGACTGCGCGAGATGGCCGACGATCCCGAGTCGCTGCGCTTCCTCGTCGAGGCGGCGCGCGCGGCGGCGTGGAGCGACGTCGCCACCAATCTGCAGAGCCGGCTCACCGTCGAGGCCATGCGCCCCGACCAGGATCCCGACTACGGCACCATGCGCGAGGCGCGGATGCAGGCGCTGCGCCTCGTCGACCTCCAGGCGCTTGCGTCCGAGCAGCGCGCCCGGCGGAAGAACCGCGAGAAGGCCGACAAGGCCGTGGAGAAGGCGAACAAGGCCGCCGCGAAGGCGGCGGAGCGCGAGGGCAAGCGCGAGGGCAAGCGCGCCGCCAAGCAGGTGGGCTGAGTCCGCCACGCCCGGCGGATCCGGTCGCAGGGCGCTCGATTCGCGTTCCGACCCGGGTCTGGGGTATTGTTGACGAGGCCCGCGAGAGCGGGCGGTCTTGTGAAAGACCGGATGCGCCTGTAGCTCAATGGATAGAGCATCTGACTACGGATCAGAAGGTTGGGGGTTCGAGTCCCTCCAGGCGCACACTGTGTTGAGACAGTAAGAAACGGCCCGCTTCGGCGGGCCGTTTCGCTGTTTCCGGGGGTGTGCCCTGTTTCCGGGGGAGCGTGCTGACGAACGACTCGGCCGGCACGGGTGCACCGTCCCGGCCGAGTCGAGTGATCAGGCGAAGGTCTCGTCGAGGGCGCCCTGCAGGTCGGCCAGCAGGTCGGCGGTGTCCTCCAGCCCGACGGAGAGGCGCAGGTGCCCCATCCGGCGGAACGGCTCGGGGTACGCGGCCACGCGGCCTCCCTCGGTGCCCGTGTGCACGATCAGGGAGTCGTCGTGACCGAGGGAGAAACCCGAGGTGATCAGGCGCAGGTTCGCCACGAACCGGTTCTGCACCGAGGGACCGCCGTCGACGGCGAAGGCCATCATGCCGCCGGATCCGTGCGGGAACTGGCGGGTGGCGAGCTCGTGCTGCGGGTGCGAGGGGAGCCCGGGGTAGTAGATGTAGGCGACCCGCGGATCCGCCTCGAGGAACTCCGCGATCGCCTGTGCGGACGCCAGGTGCTGCCGCATGCGCAGCGGGAGCGTCACCGAGCCGCGCTGGATCTGCCACGCATTGAACGGCGAGATGATGCCGCCCACGTCGACCATGGCGTCGGCCTTGATTGGCTCGATGAGCTCGTGCCGCCCGATGACGGCTCCGCCCATCGCGTCGCCGTGGCCGTTGATGTACTTCGTGAGCGAGTGCACGACGAGATCGGCGCCGTCCCGCAGCGGCCGGTACACGGGCGGCGGCGTGTACGTGGAGTCGACCATCAGCAGCGCGCCGTGCTCGTGCGCGATGGCGGCGATCGCCGCGACGTCGGTGACCTGCGTCGTCGGGTTGGCGATCGCCTCGACGCACACCAGGCGCGTGTTCGCGCGCATCGCGGCGCGCACCGCTTCGTGGTCGGTGATGTCCACGAAGGTGGCCTCGATGCCGTAGCGCTGCGGCAGCAGCTCGGACCACAGCCGCCAGGTCGCCTCGTACGTGATGTCGCTGACGACGACGTGGTCGCCGACCCGCACGTGTGTGAAGAACACCGCGTGCAGCGCCGCGACGCCGGACGCGAGGGCCACGGCGTCCTCACCGCCGTCCAGCGCGGCGAGCTTCTCCTGCAGCGCCTGCTGGTTCACGCCGGTGTTGCGCGTGTACAGGCCGGGCGCCGTGGCCGACCAGCTGATCTCGCTGGGATCGTCCGGCAGCTGGTACGAGTTGGCCATCACGAGCGGCGTGCGCAGCGCCAGCGTCGAGTCGACGTGGATCCCGCCGTGCACGGCGAGGCTCGCCTCGGACAGCGTGACGGGCCGGGTGCGGTCGGGGCGTTCGGGCATGGGATCCTCCTGGGGCGAGGCCGCCGGCAGTCCCGGACCACTCCTCGCATGTGTTGTATCAGCAACTACGATTGTTTATATTGCACGGAAAGGGAAGGGGCAAGATGGACGGCACGGATCACCGGATCCTCGCGGAGCTGACCGCGGACGCACGCACGCCCCTGGTCGCGCTGGCCGCCCGGGTGCACCTCTCCCGCAATGCGGTGAAGCAGCGCATCGAGCGGATGGAGCGCGACGGCGTCATCGGCGGCTACACGGTCGTGCCGGGGCCCGAGGCGGGTCGCAGGGTGACGGCGATCGTGCTCGTGTACCGCGAGGACCGCATGCGCGGGGCGCACGTCGTGACCGAGCTCGCCCGCATCCCCGAGATCGTGCGCTGCGACGTGCTCTCCGGCGAGTTCGACCTGCTCGCCATCGTGCAGGCCGAGGGCATGGATCGTGTCGGCGAGATCTGGGAGCACATCGCTGCGCTGCCCGGAGTGGCGAACACCGTGACCTCGGTATCGCTCGCACGGGTCATCGACCGCCCCTGAGCCGGGTCGGCGGATCCGCGTCCGCCGACCCGCGGATCCGCCCGCGTCGACGGCAGGCCGGTCAGGTCGAGATGCACACGACCTTGGGCTGCGTCATCTCCTCGAACGCGAACCGCACGCCCTCGCGGCCCATGCTGCCGTACTTGGCTCCCCCGAAGGGCATGCTGTCGACGCGGTAGTCCGAGGAGTCGTTGATCATCACCCCGCCCGCCTCGATGCGCTCCGAGACCCGCAGCGCCCGTGACAGGTCCGATGTGAAGACCCCGGCGTGCAGCGCGTACTCGATCTCATCGGCCTGGGCGACGGCCTCGTCCTCGGTGTCGAACGCCGAGAGCACGGCGATGGGTGCGAAGGCCTCGTCGCACCACAGGGCGCACGAGAACGGCACGCCCTCCACCACGGTCGGCCAGTACACCGACCCGTCCCGGCGATGCCCGGTGAGGACGGCGGCTCCCGCGGCGACGGCGTCGTCGACGAGCCGCTCGGCGCGCTCGGCCGCTGCGCGCGAGATCATCGGCCCCACGTCGGTGACCTCGTCGGACGGGTCTCCGGCGATCAGCGCCCGCGTGCGCGCCACGAACGCGGCGCGGAACTCCTCGTGCACCTCGCGCTGCACCAGGATCCGCTGCGCGCCGACGCAGTTCTGTCCGGCGGCCCAGAATGCGCCCGATACGCACGCCTCGACCGCAGCCGGGATGTCGGCGTCGGCGAACACGATGACCGGCGCGTTGCCGCCGAGCTCCATCGCGAGCCGCTTGAGCCCGGCGCCGCGGGCGATCGCCTCGCCGGTCGTGAAGCCGCCGGTGAACGACACCAGGCGCACCTCGCGGGCGGAGACGAGCGCCTGGGCGAGTTCGCGGTCGCCGTGCACGACCGTGACGATCTCCGGCGGCATCCCCGCCTCGATGAGCAGCCCGACGAGGAACCGCGCCGTGAGCGGCGTGAGCGGTGACGGCTTCAGGATCACGGAGTTCCCCGCGGCCACCGCGGGCCCGAGCTTGTGCGCGACGAGGTTGAGCGCGTCGTTGTACGGCGTGATCGCGACGACGATGCCGAGCGGCTCGCGGGTGAACCAGCCGCGCCGGTTCCCGGATCCCTCGAACGCGTCGAAGGGGATCACCTCGCCCGCGTTCGAGCGCGCCGCCTCGGCCGACAGGGAGAGCGTCGTGACCGCGCGGCGCACCTCCTTTCGCGCCTGGCGGATCGTCTTGCCCGCCTCCCGCACGATGAGCGCCGCGGCCTCGTCGGCGCGGGCGCGCAGCAGGGAAGCGGTGCGCTCGAGGATGCCGTGGCGGTCGTAGCGGGTGAGCTCGCGCGCCGCGGCGAAGCCGCTCCGGGCGCGGGCGAGCAGGCGATCCAGGTCCTCGGGGGTGCTGCGCGGCACGGCCCCGATCACGCGGTCGTCGTAGGGGTCGTGGACGAGCAGCTCGCCGGGGGCGGCGTCGTGGGCGGCAGGGGCGGCGACAGCGTTGTGCGCGGCGTCGGGCCGGTGCGTCGCGGCGGGCGCGCTCATCGCGACGCCTCCGCGACGGCGCGGGCGTGCGCGTCGATCGCGATGATGTCGGACAGCAGCGCGTACGCCGTCTCGACGCGCCCCGCGCCGGGGCCCGACACGGTCACCGTCCCGAGCAGGTCGGTGTCGAAGGAGACCGCGTTGGTCGGTCCGGAGACGCCGGCGAGCGGATGCGAGAGCGGCAGCGCCACCGGCTCCACCGAGGCGACCACGTCGCCGTCCGCCGTGCGGACCGCGGAGCCGATGAGCTTCCAGCGGCGGCCCTCCGCCGCAGCCGTCGCGACGTCCTCCGGCGTGATGGTCGAGATGCCGCGGAGCACCACGTCGTCGGTGGTGATCTCGGCGCCCAGCACCTCGTTCGCGAGGATCACGACCTTGAGCTGCACATCGGATCCCTCGATGTCCGCGGTCGGATCCGCCTCGGCGTATCCCAGCGCCTGCGCCTCGGCGACGGCCTCGGCGAGCGTCGCACCCGCCTCCATGCGGCCGAGCACGAAGTTGCTCGTGCCGTTGAGGATGCCCTCGACGCCCGCGATGCGGGTGCCGCGGAGCATGTCGGCGGCGAAGCGGAGCACGGGGGTGCCGCTCATGACGGCGCCCTCGTGCTCGAACCGCACGCCGTGGTCGGCGGCGATGCGGCGCAGTTCGGCGCCCGCGAGCGCGACCGGACCCTTGTTCGTGGTGGTCACGCTCTTGCCGCTCTCCAGCGCCGCGCGCACGTGCGACACCGCGGGCTCGCCGTCGACGGGGTTCGTGAAGGTGGCCTCGACGACGATGTCCGCCGTGGTGCTCCGGATCACGAAGTCGTTCTGCGGCACCGCGGCCCCGCCCGGCATGCCGGCGAAGGTCGCGCCCTCGGGCAGCGCGAACACGGCGCCGAGGTCGATCCCGTCCGCCTGCATGAGGGAGCCGAGCCGCAGGTCGGTGATCGCGACGACGCGCAGCGCGAAGCCGAGGTCGTCGGCGAGCTCGTCGGCACGGGTGTGGATGATCTCGGCGAGGGCGCGGTTGACGCCGCCGAAGCCGATGAGGGCGAGGTCGTGACGATGCACGGCGGACTCCTTCGGGAGAGGGACGGATGCTGCGGCATTCATCCTCCGCGCGGGGTGCGGCGGTGCGCGCCTGCCCCTTCGTCCCTGCGGACTGCCGATGCGGCGGTGGGGCTGCCGATCTGCCCGGACCTGCCGCCGGGGGCGTTTCCGGGCTCCGGATCGCTTGTGCGGGGGAGCGGCGCGAGGGTAATGTCCGGAAACAATTCGTGCGGCATCAGCACGCCGCTGTGGTGATATAGCACGAAGCCTTTCCGTCTCTGCCCCTCCCGACTTGAATGCGAGACCTCATGAGCCCATTGCCCGGGGAGAAGGAACTCCCCAACGCTCTGCCCCGCACCACCGCGACCCAGGTGCCGCTGCGGCGCCTGCAGCGCTCGATGGACGCGCGCCACCTGATCATGATCGCCCTCGGCGGCGTGATCGGATCCGGCCTGTTCCTGAGCTCCGGCTACACGATCAGCCAGGCAGGCCCGCTCGGCGCGATCATCGCGTACCTGATCGGCGCGCTCGTCGTCTACCTCGTGATGGCCTGCCTGGGCGAGCTCGCCACGGCGTACCCCGTGTCCGGCGCCTTCCACATCTACGCGGCCCGCTCGATCGGTCCGGCCACCGGCTTCACCACCGCATGGCTGTACTGGCTGTGCTGGGTGGTGGCCCTCGGCTCGGAGTTCACGGCGGCCGGCATCCTCATGCAGCGCTGGTTCCCTGCCGTGCCCGTGTGGGTGTGGTGCCTCGTCTTCGCGGCCGTCCTGTTCACGATCAACGCGATCTCCGCTCGCGTGTTCGGTGAGACCGAGTTCTGGTTCTCCCTCATCAAGGTGCTCGCCATCGTCGTGCTCATCGTGCTCGGCGGCGCGGCGATCTTCGGCTTCACCCCGCTGTCGGGCGAGCACCCGGGAGCGGTGCTGTTCCGCAACTTCGACACGCCCCACGGCCTGTTCCCCGGAGGCTTCGGCGGAGTGCTGATGACCTCGCTCGCCGTGTTCTACGCGTTCAGCGGATCCGAGCTGATCGGCGTCGCCGCGGGTGAGACGAAGGATCCGGGCAAGAACATCCCCCGTGCCCTGCGCTCCACCGTGCTGCGGCTGCTCGTGCTGTTCGTGGGGTCCATCACCGTCATCGCGGCGATCCTGCCCTACGACAAGGCGAGCGTGACGAGCAGCCCGTTCGTCGACGTCTTCCAGTACGTGGGAGTGCCGTTCGCCCCCGACATCATGAACTTCGTCATCATCACCGCGCTGCTGTCGGCGGGCAACAGCGGCCTGTTCTCGTGCGCGCGCATGCTGTTCTCGCTCGCCGAGGAGGGTCACGCCCCCAAGGCGTTCACCCGGCTCACCCGGCGGGGGATCCCGATCGTCGCCCTCAGCGTGAGCATGGCGCTCGGCCTGGTCTCGCTGCTGTCGAGCGTGATCGCGGCCGAGACCGTGTACCTCGCGCTCGTGTCGATCGCCGGCTTCGCGGTCGTCGCCGTGTGGATGTCGATCGTCGCGGCGCAGTTCTTCCACCGCCGCGCCTTCCTGCGCCGGGGCGGCGACCTGAGCACGCTGCCCTACCGCACGCCGCTGTTCCCGATCGTGCCGATCCTCGCCTTCGTGCTCCTGCTCGTCTCGGTGGTGGCGATCGCGTTCGACCCGAACCAGGTCGCCGCGCTGTACTTCGGCCTGCCGTTCGTGGGGCTGTGCTACCTGTACTTCTGGTGGCGCTACGGCCGGCGCGGCGCGGCGCGCGTCGAGGCGGTCTCGGAGGAGGCGCCGGTGAGCGTCGCCGAGGACCCTGCGGTCGAGGAGCCCATCGGCGGCGGCGGACGATGACCCGCGGACCGGGATGGATCGAGGTCGACGTCGATGCGATCGCGGACAACATCGCGATCGTCCGGCGCGAGCTCGGCACCACGCCGCTGTGCGCGGTGGTCAAGGCCGACGCCTACGGGCACGGCGTCGACCTCGTCCTCCCGGTCCTCATGGCCGCCGGCGTCGACCGGATCGGCGTCACCGGCAATGACGAGGCGCACCGGGCGCGACGGCTCGGGTTCCGCGGCCGGATCCTGCGCCTGCGCCCCGCGCTGCGCGAGGAGATCGAGGATGCCGCATCGGCGCACGTCGAGGAATGGGCGGGCGGTCTGGCCCACGCGCGGGAGATCGATGCGGCCGCGCGTGCGATCGGTCGCCGGATCGGGGTGCACGTCTCCATCAACGCCACCGGTCTCAGCCGGGACGGCGTCGACCTGCACCGCGCGGGCGGGCGCGAGGAGGTCAGCGCCATCGGCGGACTCCCCGGCGTGCGCCCGATCGGGGTCTGCGCGCACTTCCCCTGCGAGGACGAGCACGACGTCGCCGAGGGCGCAGAGGAGTTCCGCGCGCAGTCGGCCCAGGCCGTCGCCCTGCTCGGAGCCGGCGCAGACGGCCCCCTCGAACGGCACTGCGCGACCTCGTACGCTGCGCTGACCGTGCCCGCCTCGAGGTTCGACCTCGTCCGCATCGGCGCGGCGCTCTACGGCGACACCTCGGCGAGGCCGGGACTCCTCAAGCCGGCGCTGCGGCTGCTCTCCCGTGTCGCCGCGCTCAACGTCTACTCGGCGGGCAGCACGGTCGGCTACGACCGGATGCACCGCACCACCCGCACCTCCCGCCTCGCGGTCGTCCCGCTCGGCTATGCCGACGGCTTCCACCGCGTTCTCGGTGGCCGCGCCCAGGTGCTCGTGGGCGGCCGACGGGCGACCGTGGTCGACAAGCTGGCCATGAACACACTCCTCGTCGACGTCACCGACCACCCCGAGGTGCAGGTGGGGGACGAGGTCGTGCTCGCGGGCGCGCAGGGCGCCGATGCCATCACCGCGCAGGATCTGGAGGCCGCCTCGGGCCAGATCGCCGCGGACCTCTACACGGCCTGGGGTCGCCTGCTTCCCCGCCGCGCGTGCGGCGCAGGCGCAGCGTGAACGTCGCGAGCCCGGCCGGTAGGCTGGCCGGATCCGGCTCGCCGCGCAGCGGCCGGCCGAGGGAGGTAAGCAAGATGTCTGCGCCGTCGTCGCTGTCGCAGGGGCTGGCGCTGCTCGGGTCGGCGGTGGCGCGCGAGCGGACGGGGCGGCCCGGATTCACGGCCTCCCGGCTCGCGGACGCGACCGGCATCGAGCGCAGCAGAGTCTCGCGCCTCACCCAGGAGCTGCGCGGACTGCGGTTCCTGCAGCGCGACGAGGACGCGGTCTTCAGCGCCGGCGATGCCTACTTCCGCGTCGCTGCGTCGCTGGACGCCCCGTGGCTGCGCGCCGCGCGGCACGAGCTGCGCATGCTCGCGGCGGAGCTGGGGACCACCGCCCTCGTGAGCGCCGCCGATGGTGCGGCCGCACTGCTGCTGCGCACCGAGGCCGGGGTGGGTGCGTCCGACGGCGGGGTCCGCCACGGCATGGCGACGCCGATCTGGTGCACGGGTGCCGGCCGTGCGCTGCTGTGGGAGCACTCGGCCGAGCAGCTTCAGGAGGTGCTGCACGACGTGCAGTTCGTGGGCGTGGGCGGACCCGCGGCCGCCCGCACGATCGCTGAGGTGCACGCCCTCATGGAGCGGGACAGGGCCGCCGGCGTGGTGACGGCCGCGGACGAGTACGCCGAGGGCGTCACCGACCTGGCCCTGCCGATCCTGGGCCGCGGCGGCGTCGTCGCCTCCATCGCGGTGTCAGGCCCTCCGCGCAGCGCAACCCGCACCAGGGCCGCGCTGATGGCGCTGCACGGCGCCCGCGACCGGCTCAGCGCGCTCGCGGGGGCTCAGTGAGCCGCGTTCGCACCGCGGCCCGCATCCGAGACGTCGCGCTCCCGGCGGTCCGCATCCGAGACGTCGCGCGTGCCACGACCGGCCGCGGGGGCGCCGAGCGCGGCCGAGAGCGCCTCGGCCGCGGCGACGCAGGCCTGCGCCAGCGCGTCGGTGCGCGGCTGCAGCGCGGTGCGCTCGCCCACGATCTGCACGGCCGCGGCCACCTCGCCGCGGAAGTCCCACACCGGCGCCGACACCGAGTAGAGCTCCGGTTCGGCCTCCTGGTCGACGATCGCGTACCCGCGCTCGCGGGCGCGGTGCAGCCGGTCGAGGAAATCGTCCACCGACGCCGGCGCGTTCGGGCCGGGGCTCGTGAACCGGGTCTGCGCCAGCACCGCGCGCACCTCGTCATCGGTCGCGTCCCAGAGCACCGCCTGACCGCCGTCGCTGCAGAAGGCGGGATAGGCGCGGCCGATCCAGGATCCGATCATGCGGGATCCGTCCGGGATGCTCTCCACGATCGTGAGGGTGCTGTCGCCCTGCAGCACGCCGAGGAAGCACGCCTCCCCGGTGCGCGCGGCGAGCTCGTCGAGGACGCCGACGCCGGCCGAGCGCAGCCGGCGGTCGGTGAGATCCTGGGCGGCGGCGTACCAGCCCCAGGCGAGCCGGTAGCGGTGATCGTCGCCGCGCTCGACGAGGCGCTGATCCGCGAGAGCCGACAGGGTGCGCGAGATCTGCGAGCGTTCCCGCCCGAGGGCGTGGGCGACCTCCTGCACCGATGCTCCGCCCGGCGATGCGACCATGAGGTCGGCGAGCGCCGAGAGCACGTCGAAGCCGCGGCCCATGCTGCTCCGGGTCAGCGAGTCCTCGGCGGTGGGCATGGATCGAGCGTACTCGACCGTCGTCACGCGGAATCGGGCGCGGAGCGGCAGGGCACGGGATGCCGCGGCACCGGCCGGCAGGGCACCGGACGGCAGGAGGAGGCGTGATGAGTGCGGCCCACAATAGAGCGGATCCGGTCGGGCTCGACGGTGTGGACGCCGTCGGGCACGACAGCATGGTGACGGTGCTGGACGGCGGGATGTCCACCGCGCTCGAGCAGCAGGGCATCGAAGTGGGAGGCGCGCTGTGGACCGCGCGCCTGCTCGCGGACGAGCCGGAGCGGATCGCCCGCGCGCACCGGGAGTTCTTCGAGGCCGGCGCCCACGTCGCGACGACCGCGACCTACCAGGCCAGCGAGCGCGGCTTCGTCGCCGCCGGGATGGAGCCGGCCGAGGCGCGGGCGCTCATCATGCGCGGGGTGGCGCTCGCCGTCGAGGTGCGCGACGAGTGCGCGTCCACCCGCCCGGGGCTCCGCGTGGCGGCGTCCGTCGGTCCCTACGGTGCGGTCCTCGGCGACGGTTCGGAGTACCGCGGCCGCTACGGGGTCGGAGCGACGCAGCTGCGCGACTTCCACGCGCCGCGCCTGGAGGCCCTCGCCCAGGCCGGGCCGGATCTGTTCGCCGTCGAGACCATCCCGGATCTGGACGAGGCGGTGGTGCTCGCCGGCTTGCTGGACGAATTCGGCGTACCCGCCTGGTTCAGCTACTCCGTGCACGGTGACGAGACGTGCGCCGGGCAGCCGCTCGCCGACGCCTACGCCGTGCTCGCCGGCACCCGCACGGTCATCGCTGCGGGCGTGAACTGCTCCCACGAGGAAGATGTGCTGGGCGCGGTCCAGGCCGCGGTGGCGGTGACAGGGCTGCCCGCGGTCGCCTATCCGAACCACGGCGGCGTGTGGGACAGCGCGACCAAGACCTGGTCGCAGGCGCGCCCGCTCGACCTCGCCCTCGTCGACGCCTGGATCGACGCCGGCGCGCGCTACGTCGGTGGCTGCTGCGGCTTCGGCCCCGCCGACATCGCCGTGCTCGCCCAGCGGGTCAGCGACGGCTGAGGCTGCCGCGGGGTGGTGCCGGGGACGGGCTGCCCCAGGCGCACCTGCGGCAGATCAGCGGCGCCGATATCGGCAACACGGCGGTCCGCAGCGCCTGACCACGGTGAGCGCGAGCCTTAGCCCTTTCATAGCCGGAGCACAGGACGGATACCGCCGCGCGGCGCAGGATGGATCCTGACCCGGCGAGGCTCGCGGGCGATGAGGGCGACCATGAGGAGGACGCGGTGGAGGATCACCGGCCGGCGACGGCCCTGCCGCTGGGGCTTCCGCCGGTCGTGCGCGCGGACGGCAGCCCCGCACGCGCCCTCGTGGTCGATGACGAGCAGGCGCTCGCCGCCGCCGTCGGCGAGTCGCTGCGCACCGACGGGTGGGAGGTGCGCGTCGAGCACCGAGGGCGCAGCGCGCTCATCGCCGTACGCGAGTTTCAGCCCGACGTGGTCGTGCTCGACATCATGATGCCCGGCATCGACGGTCTGGACACGCTGGAGCGGATCCGGGCGATCCGGCCCGAGATCCGGGTGCTGTTCCTGACGGCCCTCGACGGCCACGACGACCGCGTCGCGGGACTGCGTGCCGGCGGCGACGACTACCTCACCAAGCCCTTCGCGATCGCCGAACTGCAGGCCCGGGTGCGGGTGCTGGCTCGCACCGCGGCGGCGATCGCACGCCCCGACGACGCCCGGCTGCGCGTCGGCGACCTCGCCGTGGACAAGGCCGCCGCGACGGCGCAGCTCGGCGGGAACGCGCTCGAACTCACGCCCACCGAGTTCGAGCTGCTGCTCCTGCTCGCGAACAACGCCGGCCGCGTGCTGCGGCGGGCGCAGATCCTCGAGGCGGTCTGGGGCTACGACTTCGGCACGGAGTCCAATGTGGTCGAGGTGTACGTGTCGAGCCTGCGCCGCAAGCTCGCCCCGTCGACGGCGCTCAGCCTCGAGACCGTGCGGCTGGTCGGCTACGTGCTGCGCGTGGCCGACGCGGCCGCGGACGCTCCGGCGACCGCCGACCCCGGAGGATCCGGTGCTGCCGAATCCGTGGCGCGGGACGGATCCGATCTGCGCGAGAGCGCCGCCGGGGGAGGCGCATGAGACGTCCCCGCAGCCTCCGTCTCCAGGTGGTGCTCATCGCCTCGGCGCTCGTCGCGGCGGTGAGCGTCGTCGTCGGCGTGGTCGCCGTGCTCTCGCTGCACGACTACCTTTTCGGGCAGGTCGATGCGCGCCTCAACGGCGCCGCCGCCCGCGGCGCCGAGATCGCCGACGGGCGCGGCCCGCGGATCCCCGCGCCGATGCCCACCACCGCCCCGTCCCCCGGTCCCACTCGGCGGCGGACTCCGGGATCGCTCGGCGGCGACCTTGGTGGGTTACAGCTCTGATCGCCGTGGGCGTGATCCTCCTCGGAGGCGTGCTGGCGCGCACCACGCCGGTGCTGCTCGCTCTCGCAGTCGCCGTTCGGGTCGGTCGGCATCGGGTTCTCGGATCCTATCGATCACCTGAGAGTGCGTCCACGGGTTGCGGGGCATCGGTATCGCGGCCGTGGAGTGCACAACTCAGGCTGGAATGCCCTGGATCGCCGATTTCGCCCGATATGCGGGGTCGCGGCGCGTTCCAGCCTGAATTGCGTCCGGGCGGATGCGAAGACGAGGTCAGGCAGGACGGATCTGGGGCGGGGCTCTTCCCTTCCGATACATAGCGACATATCGTTGACTATCGCTCGACAGGAGTCGGACCTGAGGAGGTCGTCATGGACAACAGCTATGCATCGCGTGGTTTCGGCGGGACGGGATTCGGCCCGGGTGGCGGCCGCGGCTTCGGCGGGCGCCCGGGAATGAATCCCGCCGCCGGGCTCTGGGAGGCCATGGAGCACCTGCGCGCATCGTTTGAGCAGCGCCCTTCGGGCCCGCGCATGGCGCGCGGCGACGTGCGCACGGCGGTGCTCGCCCTGCTCGCGGAGCAGCCCATGCACGGATACCAGATCATCCAGGAGATCGAGGAACGCAGCGGCGGCTCGTGGAAGCCGAGCGCCGGATCCGTCTATCCGACCCTGCAGCTGCTGGCGGACGAGGGGCTCATCGAGGCCGCGGAGCAGGGCGGGCGCAAGACCTACTCGCTCACCGAGGCCGGCCGCGCCGTCGCGGACGAGGCGGGCACCCCGCCGTGGGAGGGCTCCAGCGCGCGCACCGGTGCGGCGTCGTTCGGCGCGCTGCCGAAGGCCGGGGTGGACCTCGCCGGCGCCGCCGCGCAGGTCGCGCGCACGGGCACTCCCGAGCAGGTGCAGCAGGCGGTCGATGTGCTCGACGAAGCCCGGCGCCGCCTGTACGCGATCCTCGCCGACTGATGGCGGGAGGAGCCGCAGAACGCGCCGAGCTCCCGGGCACGACTGCGGTGGGGGAGGCCGCCGCGATCCTCGGGGTGACCGGCTCTCCCCGTGCGGTGAATGTCGCGGGCCGGGTGGTGGGCGCGACCGGGCTTGCCGCGGTCGGCATCCTTCACCTCGTCTGGGCGGCAGGCAGCCCGTGGCCTGCGCGGGATGCGGATGCTCTCGCCGATGCCGTGGTGGGATCGGCGTCCGTGCCCGGCACGGGACCCACGGCGGCGGTGGCGGCTCTGGCGATCGGCGGTGCGGCCGTCACCGGCGGCGTCGGCGGAGACAGGCCTGTCGCGACACTGATCCGCGCGGGGGCCGCCGCGGCGCTGATCGCTCGAGGACTCGTCGGCGGTGTGGTGGCGACGCGGATCCTGCGGCTGCCCGCGCCGAGCGCGCGCTTCCGCAGGCTCGACCGCGTGGTCTACCGGCCCGTGTGCCTTCTGCTCGGTGCGGCGGTCGCCGTGGGGATGTCCGGGGCGTCCGGGCGAAGGAAGATGGGACCGGAGGCACGTCGTCATGGTCGTTGATCGGAGTCCGGGCTCGCCGTCGCTGCGCACTGCCGGGGCGGAGGGCCAGAGCGCGCCGCTGCGCGCGCGGTACCGGCGGATCCTGGGCTTCGCCGCGCGCGTGCTCGCGCAGTTGTGGTGGTTCGAGATCGCCCTGCCGCGGATCGGTCTGGCTCGTGTCGCCGAGAGCAGCCGCGAGCGGCGGATGCGCACGCTCGCGCAGCGGTTCCACGTGCTCGCCGTGCAGCTGGGCGGACTGATGATCAAGGTCGGCCAGTTCCTTTCCTCGCGCCTCGACGTGCTGCCGCCCGAGATCACCACCGAGCTCGCCGGTCTGCAGGACGAGGTGCCGGCCGTGCCCGTGGACCGGATCCGCGCGCTCGCCGAAGCCGAGCTCGGCGTGCCCCTCGAGCGCGCGTTCGCGTGGTTCGAGGAGACCCCGCTCGCCGCGGCATCGCTGGGGCAGGCGCATCGCGCCCGGCTCTCTGCGCAGGACGCGGCTGACACCGGGTTCGCCGAGGTCGTCGTCAAGGTGCAGCGCCCGGGCATCGATCAGGTGGTCGCCACCGATCTCGCCGCGCTCCGCCGCGTCGCCGGCTGGTTGCGGCGGATCCGGTTCATCGCCGATCGCGTGAACGCTCCGGCGCTCGTGGCGGAGTTCGCCCAGACGAGCCTCGAGGAGATCGACTACATCCACGAGGCCGCGGCGGCGGAGCGGTTCGCCGAGGCGTTCGCCGACGACCCCCGGGTGGACGCCCCGCTCGTCGCCTGGGAGCGCACCACGCGTCGCGTGCTCACCCTCTCGGACGTCACCGCGATCAAGATCAACGACGTCGATGCCCTGCGTGCGGCGGGCATCGACCCGGCCGAGGTCGCGCGCGTGTTCGCCGAGGTCATGTTCGACCAGGTGTTCACGCACGGCTTCGTGCATGCGGATCCGCATCCCGGCAACATCTTCGTGACCCCGCACCGGGCCGGAGGGCTCGGGATGCCGGGCGCTTCGACGGGCTCAGCGACCGGCAGCCCGCCCGCGAAGGACCATCCCGCGTGGCGGCTCACCTTCATCGACTTCGGGATGATGGCGGAGGTGCCCGAGGGGATCCGGCACGGGCTGCGCACGCTGTTCATCGCCGCCGCCTCGCGCGACGGGAAGGGCATGGTCGCGGCCGCACAGGAGATCGGCGTGCTGATGCCGTCGGCGGAGAACCGCGAGCTCGAGCGCGCCCTCTCCGCCCTGTTCGCCCGCTTCGGCGGGATGGGCTTCGCCGAGCTGCGCGACGTGGATCCGCGCGAGTTCCAGAGCTTCGCCGTCGAGTTCGGCGACACGATGCGCGCGCTGCCGGTGCAGCTCCCGGAAGGGCTGCTGCTGCTGATCCGGGCGGTGTCGCTCACCTCCGGGATGTGCAGCGGACTGGATCCGCAGTTCAACATCTGGGAATCGATCGAGCCTTACGCGACCCGCCTGCTCGCCGACGAGAGCGGCAACATCGTGCAGGACTTCGCAGCACAGACCGTCGCGAACGCCGGCATCCTGTGGCGGCTGCCGAGGCGGATCGACGAGCTCATCACGCGCGTCGACGACGGATCCGTCGCGTTCGACACCTCGCGCATCGAGCGCCGGCTGGACCGCATCGACGGCCTCATCCGGCGCGGCGTCTCGGCGCTGCTGTTCGCCGCGCTGCTCATCGGCGGGGCGCTCGTGCTCGCGCCGGCGCCCGCGCTCGGCATCGTGCTGATGAGCGTCTCGGCGCTGCCGCTGCTGCACGCGCTGTTCGCGGGACTGTCCCGGCGCGGACCGCGTTAGGCGCCCGCCGAGACCGCCCGCCGCGACGACGAAGGGCGCACGACCGGATCCCCGGCCCCGCGCCCTTCGTGCGAGTGCGCGTCAGACGCCCGCGCGACGGCGGCGCGCCAGCAGCAGCGCGCCCGCGGCGAGCGCGACGACGCCTGCGGCGCCCAGCCCGAGCGGCGCCGCGGATCCGGTGGTCGCCAGCGAGCCGGCCGCTGCCGACCCCGCCCCCGAAGCGCCGGACCCCGTGCCGCCGGAACCGGAGTCGCCGGCTCCCGACCCCGGAGCGCTGCCGCCGGTGCCCGACGGCGCGACCGTGAACTCGGTGGAGGCGACCGTGGTGCCGCCGAACGAGACGGTGACGGTGTGGGTGCCTGCGGGGAGCGTCGCCGGCAGGGTGCCCTGGAGTGCGAACGCGCCCGCGGCGTCGGTGCCCGCGGTGCCGAGCGACACCGGGGTGGAGTGCACCTCGACGATGAAGCCCGAGGCGTCGGCGGCGAGGCCGGACGCCGAGACGGTGACGGCGCCGCCCGCGCGCAGGTCGCCCGAGATCGTCACCGCACCCCGCACGGCGGCGGGGTCGGCGACCACGACGGAGGCGGCGGCGGACGCCGTGGAACCGACGGCGTTGTGCGCGGTGACGGTCGCCGCGTACGTGCCGGGGGCGACGCCGTCGAACGTGAACGACGTGCTGCGGGCATCCACCTCGGCGGCCCGCCCGGCGCCGAGCGACACGGTGTAGCCGGTGATCGCCGATCCCCCGTCGGCCGGCGCCGTCCAGGTGAGCGCCACATGCGCGCCGGCCGGAGAGGCGCCGCCGACGGACACGGCCGGTGCGGCGGGGGCGGCCGGGGCCGTCGGCGCGGGCGCCACGTGGCGCAGACGGTACTCCGTCATGTATGCGAGCTTGCCCGGCTTGGCGTCGGTGTAGGGCTTGGCCAGCTTCGCCCACTCGCCCTTGCTCTCGGCCTTCCCGTCATTCCAGGCGCTCAGCACGCTGAGGTCGCCGGCGGTGTATCCGGACTGCGGGTCGACGACCGCGCCGGCGCCGAGCGCGACCTGGGCCTGAGTGAGCTGCTTCACGAGAGCGAGGGATCCGGCCCAGTCGTCCTGATTCCAGGCGGCGACGGGGATGTCGGGGCGGGTGCGCAGCCAGGTGCCCCAGTAGAACTCCTGGAACGGCACTGCTCCGTCGGCCGAGTAGCCGATGTCGCGAGCGAAGTAGAGGATGCTGCGGAAGCGGTCGTCCTCGAAGTTGGCGAGACCGACGTTCGCGGGCAGCTGGGCCGGCGTGATCGCGTCGCCGTTCACGTCGCGAAGCCAGGTCCACTTGTTCGCCTGCATCGCCGCCCAGAAGTCCGCGTCCGACAGGCCGGACAGGTTGCCCAGCACGCGCAGCCGGACGTGCACGTCGGGGCCGCTGTCCTCGAGGAAGGACGTCAGCGTGTGGTGTCCGTCGGTGAGGTAGAGCACCCCCTGCGGCCCGATCACGACGGTCTTCATCGGGGCGATCGTGTCGGGGGTCTCGCTGCCGACCGGCACCGTGCAGGCGAAGGTGGAGGGATCCGTGAGTGTCGCGTCGGGCTGCGCGCTCGCCGCGTCCTGCTGGCCGTTCGCCTCGCACCAGTCGGCGAACTTCTTGTTGATCGCGTCCTTCGACAGGGCGGTGTCGTAGCGGCCGAGCTTGTAGTAGACCTCGTCGTAGCCGAGCGAGGGCTGGGTGGGGTGCACGTCGCCGATGCGCACATCGAGCAGTTCGCCGACCGGCGCGCACAGATCGCGGGGGTCGCCGACCGTGCAGGAGGCGTCCTTGACGTCGGTCGGGGCGTCGGCGGCGGAGGCGGGGGCGGCGGCGAGGACGGATCCGCCGAGGGTCAGGAAGGAGGCGAGCGCGACGGCGAGCGTGCGACGCGAGCGGAGCAGGGGCACGGGAGTCTCCAGGGGGCGGGGGACAGGAGTCTCCCCGAGCCTGGCGAGCCGAGGCGGACGGAGGGTTGCGGCCGGGTGAACAGCGCGTGACGTGCCGCGCGGCCGTGCCCGATGCGGACCGCGGCCGTACCCGATGAGGACCGCGGGAGACAGCCGATGCGAGCGGCCCGCCTCCGCCTGACCGCGGCGCCGCGGTCAGGCGGAGCGGCGGACGCGCAGCACCAGGGCGATCACCGACAGGGCGATGACGACGACCCCGTAGCCGACGCAGACGGCGCCCAGCCCGACCTGCGCGACGAGCACGCCGGCGACGACCGCGGGCACCCCGAAGGCGAGATACGCGAGCAGGTACAGCACTGCGAAGGCATCGGCGCGCTGGGTCGCCGGGATCCGCGGCGCGAGGGATCCGACGACGCCGAAGAACGCGGTGCCGAACCCCATGCCGGTCACGGCCGAGGCCACGAGGTACGCCGCCAGCGAGCCCATCGCGAGAGCGAGCAGCGAGAGCGCGGTGCCGACGGCGAGCGCGGCAGTGCCGAAGATCACGATCGTGCGTGCAGGCCGGCGCCGGATCGCGAAGGCGGTGACCGCCCCGACTCCGGCGAGGAGGGCGACCGCGAGGCCCTGCCAGAGGTGCGCCGTGCCGCCCAGTTCGCCGTGGACGATGTTCGCCCCGAGGGACAGGAACAGCCCGCCGGTCGCCCAGCCGGCGACGACCGCCGGTGCGGCCCGCCAGAACTCGGCGCGGATGCCCGACGGCACGGACAGGCGGAACTGCAGTGACGCCCAGGCGCCGGGCAGCCGCGGCGCGGTCTCCGGTGCGACGAACATGAGGGCGGCGAGCGCGACGTACACCGCGGCGAGGGGAACGAACACGTCGGGCAGCGCCTCGGGCGTCGCATCCAGCGCGAGCGCGGCGATCAGGGCGCCGGCCGCAAGGCCGATCCCGGGGCTCAGCGCGTTCCAGAGCGAGGCCGCGCCGGGACGCGCCGGCGGGGCGAGGTCGAGCACCGTCGCCGAGAACGCCGCGATGAGCAGTCCGCTGGCGATGCCCTGCAGGATCCTCGCGAGCACGAGCAGCAGCACGGATCCGGCGTTCCCGAACAGCAGCATGCTGACGGCCAGAAGGGTGAGACCGGCGGCGATGACCGGGCGCCGCCCGACGTGGTCGGAGAGCGAGCCCGCCGTGAGCAGCGTGAGCAGCAGGGCGCCTGCGTACACCGCGAACACGGCCGTGATGACGATGGCGTCGAACCCGAGGCGCTGCGCGAGCACGGGGTAGAAGGGCGACGGGGCGCTCGCGCCCGCCATCATCAGGATCTGGGCGACGATCGCGAGGACGAAGCCGAAGCGGGTGCGCGGGGAGCGCACGGACAGAGCAGCGGGCCCCGGGATCCGCGGGGTCGCGATCGGCTGGGTGGTCATGGGTGCTCCTCATCCGTTCGAGAATTATCGAACGGTCTGCACGCTACTCGCCTCGCGCCAAATGTTCAACTATTATCGAACCATGCCAGGCGCCGTCGACCTCCCGCATCCGGAGCGCTCGGAGATCGAGCTCACCGCGGTGCTCTTCGCGCTGAGCGATCCGGAGCGCCTGGCCATCGCGCGCCAGCTCGTCGACGGCCCCCTCGACATGGCGGCGTGCCACGCGACGGATCCGAATCTGCCGAAGTCGACCAAGTCGCACTTCATGAAGGTGCTGCGCGAGGCGGGCGTCATCCGGAATGAGCCGAACGGACGCCGGCGCATCCTCACGCTGCGCCGGGACGACCTCGATGCGAGGTTCCCCGGGCTGCTCGACGCCGTGCTGAGCTCGCCGGCTTCGCCCGAGGCGTCCTGAGCTCGGGGGTCCGGTCGCGGTCAGCCTCGCGTGATCGCGAGCACCGTGGTGCGGGTGGTGCCGGTCTCGTCGGTCGTCTCGTAGCGCACGGGCATCCCCGGGTACGCGAGCGCGAACCAGAACACCGTGTCGCCGTCGTCGTCGCGCACGTCGTAGCGCCGGCACTCCAGGCGCCCGAGCGGGTGCTCGATCGTGTCGGATCCGACCGTCGTGCGCTCGGCGGGGAAAGCGGCGTGCGCCTGCAGCTCGCGCCAGGTGACGCGCTTCGCGCCGGCCGCGCCGGGATCGCCGGCGGGGTGGCTGGTCAGGGTGGCGCCGTCCTCGTCGCCGTCGGAGAAGCGATTGATCCGCTCCGCCACCGTGCTGTCGGGCGCGTCCGTGCGGATCCGGATCGTGGCGCCGCCGCGGAGCGCGTCGCGGATCTCAGCGGCCGTGAACGGCGTCGGCAGCAGCCCGTCCGCGACGACGTGCGGATCCGGATTCTCGGTCATGCGGCCAGGATAGGTCCGATCACGGTTCCGCGGACCTTCGTATCCGGTCCCTGAGCCTGTCGAAGGGTCCGGATCCATGGGTGTGCGTGTCCGGTCCCTGAGCCTGTCGGAGGGTCGGGATCCAGCGGGTGTGCGTGTCCGGTCCCTGAGCCTGTCGAAGGGTCCGGATCCAGCGGGCTGACGCTTCGACAGGCTCAGCGTCCGGGGTCCGCCTTCCGACCGCGTCAGCCGGTGGCTGGGGAGAGCGCGGCGAGATTGGCGGCCATCGCGGTGCGGAGGTCGATCGCCGGATCCTGAGCCCAGGCGTCGAACGCGACCCGGAACGCGGCGACCCCGACGTGCGCCGTCATGATCGCGAGCGGATCGGCCACCCCTCGGTCCCGCAGGGCCGCTGCGAGCGTCTCGGTCAGGCGGTCCATCTTCATCGTCTCCCGCTCGCGCAGCGCGGGATTGCTGCTCACCACCGCGTGACGGCGACGGGCGAAGTCCGCGCGCGAGGTCAGGAGCGAGGCTGCCTGGTCGAGCGCCGCGTCGAGCGCCCGTCGCGCGGACGCGTCGGCGGGTGCGGCGGTCAGGGCGGCGGCCATCTCGATCCCGAGGTTCTCCGATCCGGCGAACAGGACCTCCTGCTTATCGGCGAAGTAGCGGAAGAAGGTGCGCGACGTGACGCCCGCCCGCTCGGAGATCTCCGCGACCGTCGCCTGGTCGAAGCCGACCTCCTCGAAGAGCTCCAATGCGGCCGTGCGCAGCCGTCCCGCGGCGTCCGGCTCCCATCGACCCATGCATCCCATCCTAGTGATGTCATCTTGTGTCATCGCCTGCTATCGTGAGTGATGTCACAATCTGACATGACTTCTCGGGAGACATCATGCGTGTATTCATCACCGGCGGTACCGGCCTCATCGGAACGGCCGTGGTGGCCGAGCTTCTCGCTCACGATCATCAGGTCCTCGCCCTCGCTCGCTCCGATGCCTCGGCGCAACGGCTTCACACCATCGGCGCGGAGTCGATCCGTGGTGACCTCGGCGACCACGACGTCCTCCGCACGGCGGCCGGTGCGGTGGACGGCGTCATCCACCTCGCATTCCGCAACGACTTCAGCAGTCCAGAGGCGGTGGCGGCCAGCGTGGCAGAGGAAGCCGCGGCCCTCGAGGTCCTCGGCGCGGCGCTCGTCGGCAGCGGCCGCCCCATCGTCACCTGCGCGGGGACGCCGGCGGTCCCGGGACGCCCTGCCATGGAGTCGGATCCCCTGAACCTGGATGGTCCGGTCGGCGGGCGTGGCCGCGCGGTGAACGCCGTGCTCGGACTCGCCGATCAGGGCGTGCGGGCATCCGCGGTCCGTCTGCCCCGCACCGTTCACAAGGACGGCACGGGCGGGTTCGCCGGGATCCTGACGAACATCGCCCGCACCAACGGCACCGCGATCTATCCGGGTGACGGCGCCCAGCGCTGGCCCGCCGTGCACGCCGACGATGCGGCGTCGCTGTTCCGTCTCGCGCTCGAGAGCGCGCCGGCCGGGACCTCGTGGCACGCCGTCGGCGACGAAGGCGACCGCGTGCGCGACATCGTGGAGGTGATCGGGCGGCGGCTCGAGCTGCCGGTGGCGTCTGTGCCGCCCGAGACGTTCGGACCCCTCGGCGCGATCTTCGTCGCGGACCAGCCCGCATCCAGCCGGCGCACCCGCGAGGAGCTCGGCTGGACGCCGACCCACCCGTCGCTGCTCGCCGATCTGGAGAACATCGCGCCCTGACGCCGCGGGCGCTCCGGGATGGGCCGGGTTGAGGCGGGGCAGCGACGCAGTGGGCTCCCGTGGTCGGATACGCGGCCGATGGGATGGCGGCATGGTCAGCACGCACCCGGAGGGCGCCGCGGTGCGGGGGCGCGGCTCCCGCTGCTCGCGCGGCATCGCCTTTCGCGTGATCCTCATAGGGTACGCGGAGGCCTATCGCTTGGAGTTCGCCGACTTCGTGAAGCCGGCTCGCAGTGAAGAGTCGTCGTGTCCGGCGTTCGAGGACGACCGAGGGGCGCTTCTCCTTGCGACGCCGCGCGCGTGTCGGTTCAGGAGAAGCGCCCTCAGCCCATGCGAACGTGAGCTCAGAGAGCGGGCTGGCCGGTGAGCCCGTAGCCGTGCTCCTCAAGCGCGCGAGCGAGGAATGTTGCATACCAAGACGGCCACTCTTCGTCGTAGACGCCGTCAAGGTGCTCCCGCTCGTATGAGCCGTGGGCGACCGCGGTCTTACGGAGCAGGTCTTCGAGAACCTCAGCTGCTCGTGCGGTATCGATCGATGCAGCCACGGCTCAGCGTCCCGGGAGTCGATCGATGACCTGCTGGATGACCCACTCGTTGCCGTCGGGGTCGTCGAAGGAGGCGTAGGAGGCGTAGCTGTGGTGCTCCTCGTTGGGGCCGTCGACGCGGTTCTGACCGTCGGCCCAGTGGAAAACGCCGTCGGCGTCGTGCCAGATCGGGGTGATGTCGATTCCTCTGTCGACGAGCTCTTGACGGGCACCAGCGAGATCGGGCGTCACCAGGTGCAGACCGCGCGCGGCACCGGGCCTGGCAGTGGTGAGGTGCTCTCCGAAGATGATGGAGGCACTCGATCCGGGAGGAGTGAACTGCACGACGCGGAGGCCGCGATCAGTGGCGAAGTCGGCGTCCTCGCGGAATCCGATCCGGGCGTAGAAGTCCTTCGCGCGATCGACATCGGAGACGGGGATGACGACGACTTCGAGTGCGAGTTTCATGGTGTTCGGTTCCTGTTCTTTCGAGGGGTGGTCAGCGGGCGCTGAAAGCGGACGTGAATGATTTCTTGAGACGGGGTGCTCCGACGATCGGAAGGAGCGCGGCCAGGATCTTGGCGCCGAACGCCAGGGGCGTGCGGGTCAATGCAACCTCGATCCGTGTGCCATGTCCGTCGGGAATGAACCGGAAGTCCCACCCGCCGCCGGCGCCGAACAGTTTGGAGTCGTGCGTGACCACCGTCACGGACCCCGCGGCGGCGTCCCACTCGTAGCGGCCGCGCTCCCATGCTGCATCGTTGCCTTCGGTGACCTCCGCCCAATCCGCTCCGCGGTCATGGACCTGGAAGTGCTCCGGGTCGATACCCGACCAGACCTCAGTGCGAGCAGGGCTGAAGTCGGTGAGGACAGCCATCGCCGCTGAGGGCGAGAGCGGGGACGATACCCGGAATCGGGTGACGGACATGGCGAACCTTTCATGTAGTAACCGATTGAAGCGGTTACTACACTGACAGAGCGCTGCATAACCTGTCAAGCAAGTTAGGCGGCCGAGCCGATACCTGTTAGAATGGTTACGTGATGCACGCGTTCCCTTGTGGCACTCTGGCCCTCGACTTCGTTGGCACGCTTCGCGCGCGCCGCGATCTGCAGCCTCGAGAGATGCTTGGAGACGCTCAGGCGCTCGACGCCTGGTTCGTTGAAGCTGGCGTCGTCGATGAAGCACCCGGAGCGCGCGAATCAGACTTGACGAACGCGGTGCAACTGCGAGAGGCGATCTACGACATCGCTCTCGCCCGGTTGCAGGGGACTCCGTTGCCCAGCAAGCCCACTGCGCTGCTCAACCGATGGGCTCTAGCGGCTCCCGTGCGGCTGACTCTTGACGGCGGCACGGTGCGACGGGAGGGGGGCAGCTCGGAGGGGCTCGCGACTGTGGCCCGGAACGCTGTCGAGCTCTTCGGCGGCGACGACGCAGCGTTGCTGCGTGAGTGCGGTCGCCCAGGATGTACGCAGGTGTACGTGGACCGCTCGCGGGGAGGTCGCCGGGAGTGGTGCTCCATGCGTACGTGTGGTAACCGCGTCAAGGCCGCTCAGTTCCGCGCTCGCCATCGCGGTGCTTCCGCGAACGCGTCTTCCTAGGGTGTCGACGGGCAGCTGGCAGGTCATCACGGGCTTCACTGTCTAGGGGTCGAGAGTTTCTTTATATCGTGAAAGAATGCGGAGGGCTCCTGATAACGGAAGGCAACGATGCTTCACCGCACTCTTCTCGCAGACTCCTGGTCGCTTGATGTCCTCTCGCCGCTGGCGGAGGAAAGCCGCCTGACGGTGGACCGGCTCCCGCTCGACGTGACGGTCCCGGGCACTGTACACACTGACCTCCTCACTGCCGGATTGATCCCGGATCCGTATCTGGATCTCAACGAACTCGACCTCACGTGGATCGGCCGGACGTCATGGATCTATCGACGAACCATCTCGGTCCCCGAGCGGTCGCACACTCACACCGATCTGGTCTTCGGGGGGCTCGACACTCTCGCCACGATCACGATCGACGGGAAGGTCGTGTTGACGACGGCCAATATGTTCCGCACCTATCGGTTGCCGCTCGCTGGGTATGCGGGACGCACGATCGAGCTCGCGGTGGCTTTCGAATCCGCGTGGCGACCGTTCGATCAGGCCTCCGAGGACGACCGCGCGGCGTATGGGGCTGCTTCGTCTTTCGTCCGCAAGATGGCGTGCAACTTCGGATGGGACTGGGGCCCTTCTCTCGTGACCGCGGGGATGTGGCGCCCCGCGGTGCTCGAGACATGGAGGGCCGCTCGACTTGCAGACGTCCGCCCCAGCGTGACCGTCGACATCGAAGAAGACAAGATCATCGGGCGTGTGAATCTGACGGTGGAGCTCGAACGTGATCCTGCAGAGCGCCTGATCACGGTGGAGATCGATGTGGCGGGACGGACGCAAACCGCGCGGAGCGAAGCGTCATCCCGTGTGATCGTGTTCGATGTCGAGGTGCCACTGGAGCAGTCCGACCTCTGGTGGCCGCGCGGTTATGGCGAGCAGCCTCTCCATGACCTCGCGGTGCGCGTCCGAGACGAGGTTTCGGGAGAGGCGCTCGACGAAACGGTCCAGAGGATCGGGTTCCGCAACAACACCGTCGACATGACGCCAGATGCCGACGGCACGCCGTTCGTCTTCGTCGTCAATGGCACGCCCATTCCCATCCGCGGCTTCAACTGGATTCCCGACGACTGCTTCCCCCACAGAGTGGACCGCGCCCGCATCGACGAACGACTCGCCGCCGCAGTGGAGGCGAATGCCAACATGATTCGCGTCTGGGGCGGTGGACTTTACGAGAGCGACGACTTCTACGACGCCTGCGACGAGCTCGGTCTTCTGGTGTGGCAGGACTTCGCTTTCGCGTGCGCACCGTATCCGGAGACACGCGAGTTGCGTGACGAGATCGAAGCGGAGGCACGAGAGAACGTGACGCGTCTCATGCGGCATCCGTCGCTCGTGCTGTGGAACGGGAACAATGAGAACTGGCTCGGATGGGACGACTGGGACTGGAAGCAGCGGCTGGCGGGCCGGTCTTGGGGCTCGGCGTACTATCTCGATCTTCTGCCGCGTGTGGTCGCGGAGCTCGATCCGCCGGCGACCTATTGGCCGGGGAGCCCGTATTCGGGCTCGCCCGACGTCTACTCCAACGACCGATCACACGGTGTCGTGCACCTGTGGGACGCGTGGAACTCGGAGGGGTACGCCGTCTTCAGGCAAGATCGACCGCGGTTCGTATCGGAGTTCGGATGGCAGGCGCCTCCGGCGTGGCGCACGCTCACCGACGCGGTGCACGACGATCCGATGACTCCCACCTCGCCAGGTGTGCTGCATCACCAGAAGGCGATCGACGGTAACGGCAAGCTGTCCCGCGGGCTCGCCCCCTATTTCGACGAACCTACGGACATGGCGGACTGGCACTGGGCCATGCAGCTCAATCAGGCAAGGGCGATCCGCTTCTCGGTGGAGCATTTCCGCTCTCTGCGGCCGTTGAACATGGGGGTCGTCCTCTGGCAGCTCAACGACTGCTGGCCGGTTGCCTCGTGGGCCGTGGTCGACGGCGCCGGGCGACGTCGCCCGGGATGGTACGCGACCCGTGACGTCTACGCGCCCCGCCTGGCGACGATCCAGCCTCGAGGTGATGGCCTCGCGCTCGTTCTCGTGAACGACACAGCGGTCCCGTGGAGCGGGCAGGCGCACATCCGCCGAGTCGGGTTGGACGGCGAGCAACGGGCGATCGAGTCAGTCACTTTCGTGACGGCCGCAGGCCAAGCGACGGAGATTCCTCTCGGGGAGGCGGTCACCCGCGCGGCGCAGCCTGATGCGGAGCTCATCGTCGCCGATGTTGATGGAGCGCAACGCGCATGGTGGTACTACGTGCCGGACCGGGAGCTCGCATACCCTGACCCGGGGCTGTCGGTACAGCTCGTCGAAAGGCCGTCTGAGAATGAAGGAATGCTCACGGAGGTCATCATCCGGGCCGAGAACTTCGTCCGTGACCTGACCATCCATCCTGATCGCCTCGGCGAGCATGTCACCGTCGATCGGATGCTCGTCACCCTGCTTCCCGGAGAGACCGGAGTCTTTCGTCTTGCGGGGGTGATCGACGCTGCGAGCGAGGAGGGGGTCGTTGCGGCCATTCGGCATGCGGGAGATCTCGTCGAGCGTCGAGTGGGCGAGACCTTCGAAGTTCCCTCTTCCTGACGGCGTGCAGGGCAGGGTGCTGTGCTGCGCGGCGATGTTGGGTCGCGCAGAGTGCTCAGGTATTGAGCGATCGCGACCTGATCGCGCTTGGTGAGATGCCGGAGCGTCAGCTGTTCGATGCCGAGGTGCGGAAGGCGCCGCGCCTGCCGCTTACGACAGGGTGACGCGGCCGCGCCCGATCATGCAGTACGCGAGCGGATGAAGTTGCCAGCGGATCCCGCGAGGGGCTTGTCCGCGCCTTTCGGCACTCAATGCTCCGAGGGGCGTAAACCGCGGAAGCAGATGTCGACAACTCGATCGCGCTGCCCGTCCGCGGGGTAATCGGCCAAGCCGATTCCGTTCAGCATGCGCATCACATCGTCCGCGCTGACGTCCGCGCGAACTTCGCCAGACGCTTGGGCCGCGGCGAGCAAGGGCTCGGCGGTTGCGTAGATCCGGCGCCGCGCAGCGAGCACGAGCTCGGTGTCGTGTGCCATTTCTTCCGCGAAAGCGCGTTTGCCGATGATGAAGAGCACGAAGCGCCGCAACCATTCCTCGAGAGCTTGTCGCGGGTCATCCGGCGCGGCGCGCGGCTCGAGCAGGTCGTCCACCTGCTTCGCGTAAACCGCTTCGAACAGGGCGGCGCGGGAGGGGAAGCGGCGGTGCATCGTGGCGCTACCGACCTCCGCACGACGGGCGATCTCCTCGAAAGGCACGTTCGCTCCAGCTGTCGCGAACAGCTCCGTCGCAGCCGCAACGATCGCCTGGTAATTGCGAAGCGCGTCGGCGCGTAGTGGGCGGCTAGTCGTCATGGTACGTGCTCCTTCAGATCTAAGTGGTGGGTAGTCTCCGTTTACGTCTATAATCGGAGACACCACCCCACTTATCCTAAGGAGATCACATGTCAACCGCCACGCCCACGCCGCGTTGGAGGCGAACCGTGGTGCTGGCCCTCATCATGGGCGCACAACTGATGCTGGTGTTGGATACCTCGATCGTGACGACTGCACTTCCACGTCTCATCACCGATCTGGGCTTCACTCCCGCTTCGCTGTCCTGGGTTCAGAACACCTACGTACTCGCCTTCGGAGGCCTTCTCTTGCTTGGTGCGCGCATCGGCGACCTCGCCGGACGGCGGAGAGTATTCGTTGTCGGGGTTGCGGTCTTCGCGGTCGCGTCGCTGATGGCGGGTCTTGCCACCAGCGCGCCGATGCTGCTCATCGCGAGGGTGCTGCAGGGAGCCGCGTCAGCGTTTGCGATTCCCTCCACGCTGGCACTGCTGGTGGATGCCAACCCCGAGCCGGAGCAGCGCAGCCGCGCAATCGCCATCTACAGTGCCGTCATCGGTGCCGGCGCAAGCGTCGGCATCATCGCCGGGGGATTCTTCACCGATCTGTTGTCGTGGCGATGGGGGCTGCTCATCAACGTGCCGATCGGCCTCATCGTCATCATCCTCGCTCCGATCTTCCTCAAGGAGACCGCTCTCAAGCGCGGGGGGTTCGACCTCGTTGGCGCGCTCATGATCACCGTGGGCATGACCGCCCTCGTCTACGGCCTCATCGAGACCAGCAGCTTCGGCTGGGCGTCACCGCTTGCGCTCATCTCCTTTGTGCTCGCCGCGTTGCTGGTCGTGTCGTTCGTCTTCGTCGAGAGAAGGACGCGCGAACCGATCGTGCCGCTGAATCTGTTCGCGAGCGTGACCCGATCCGGTGCATACATCGCTCGCATTCTCACGGTCGGTGCGATCTTCTCCACGTTCTTCTTCCTGAGCCAGTACCTTCAGGAGGTCCTGCAGTTCTCCGCACTCCTTGCGGGCCTCAGCTTCATCCCCCTGACCGGAATGTTCTTCGGGACGGTGTACGCCGTCGGCCCGCTCGTGAAGAAGTTCGGCCGCGAACGGCTCTTGATCGCCTCGCTCGTCGTGGCGCTCATCGGCATGGCCTGGCTGTCCACCCTGGGCGCAGACACAGCGTTCTTTCCGGGCATCGTTCTGCCGTTGCTCGCGCTCGGTGTAGGGCAGGGCCTGGCGATCATCCTGCTCACGCAGCTCGGCATGGCCGACGTTCCGACCGAACAGGCGGGCGCAGGTTCCGGCCTCGTCAACACTGCGCACCAGCTCGGTGGATCGGTCGGACTCGCCGTCCTCACCGGTCTGTTCGTCGCCGCTGGTGGATCCGGTGCGAGCGCCGCGGTACAGGTTGCCGGCTATCAAACCGTGTTCCGCGTCGCCGCGGGCTTCTTCGCGCTGGCCATCGTTGTCGCCGTGGTGATGCTGTCGGCTGCCCGGCGGGCTCTGGAGGCTCAGGCGCCTGGCTCGCTCCAACGTGTGCGCTCTGCACCGCCGCATCTTGATGAGGCGGAAGGGATGATGATCCGCCAAGAGCCTGCCGCAACCATGCAAGCGCCGTCTTGCGAGCGTGGCTGAAGACCACCAGCCGAAGCTTCAGGTGTCGAGTCCTTTGAGTGAGACGACGCCGTACTCGCGTGAGTCCCAATCGGCGTCGTCCATATCGACTGGCGCGACAAGGTCTGAACAGTCGATGTTGCAAAACGGATCCTCGGGGACTTGCCCCTTGAGCTCCATCGTGACGAGGGTGGGCGAAGTGGTGACGGCTGGAGGTTGCAACATCCCCGCGTCTCGAGAAGGGCCTCGATGACCTCAACGAGTCGCGGATCGATCTTCGAGACGACGACCTCGCGGTCCTCTTGACATCCGGATCCACCCGGCCTAACGTACAACCAAATGGTTGTACGAAATGAACTGAGCGATGAACAGATCGACCGTGTGTTCCAGGCCCTCGCGGCGAGCACGCGGCGCGACATCCTGCGCCGCACGATCGCCGAGGAGCAGTCCGTCTCCGCACTCGCACGCGACTACGACATGTCGTTCGCGGCGGTGCAGAAGCACGTCGCCGTGCTGGAGGCGGCCGAGCTCATCATCAAGCGCGCCGAAGGACGCGAGCGGCTCGTCCGCGCGAATCCGGAGATGATCGCCCGCGCTCGCGCCCTGCTGGCTCGCTACGAGGAGCTGTGGCGCTCCCGGATCTCCCGCCTCGACGATCTGCTCGCCGAGGACGCCCCCGAACCCGGATCCGACCCCCGCGGGTCCGAGAACTGACCGACAGAACCGACCGACAGAGAAGACACAGAAGGAGAGTGACATGCCTGTCACCGACGTGATCACCGATCCCGAGAACCTGACGCTGACGATCCTCGCCGACTTCGCCGCACCGGTGGAGCGGGTGTGGGCCGCCTACTCCGACCCGCGCCAGCTCGAGCGCTTCTGGGGCCCTCCCGGCTGGCCGGCCACCTTCACGGAGTTCGACCACACGGTCGGCGGCTTCGCGCAGTACCGTCTCACCGGTCCGCGCGGCGAGAAGTCGTCCGGGCGGTGGGAGTTCACCCGCATCGAGGCGCCCACCATGTTCGAGGTGCTCGACTCGTTCGTCGACGACGCCGGGCAGCCGATCGACGGCTTCCCCGCGATGCGGATGCGCCTGGAGTTCTCGCCGACCGCCGAGGGCACCCGGATGACCGGGACCAGCCACTTCGACTCGGTCGAGGCGCTCGAGCAGGTCGTGGCGATGGGCGTGATCGAGGGGACGAAGGCGGCGATGGCCCAGCTCGACGCGGTGCTGCAGGATCTGCGCGACTATGCGCAGGGCAAGGGCACGCAGCTCGAGGTGCTCGACGACACGCACGTGCGCATCACGCGCCTCGTCGACGGTCCGCAGGAGCTCGTGTGGCGCGCGCACACCGATCCCGAGCTGATGAAGAAGTGGCTGCTCGGTCCCGACGGTTGGGAGATGACGGAGTGCGTGGTGGCGACCGAGCCCGGTCAGACGTACCGCAACTCCTGGGCACCGGTCGGCGACACGGCAGGGCAGCCCTTCGGCTTCGAGGGCGAGGCCCTGATCGTCGAGGCTCCCGGCCGCATGGTCACCACCGAGAAGATGCAGGGCACCGAGGGCCCGGTCACGCTGAACGACCTCTCCCTCTACGAGGAGGACGGCGCGACGCTGATCACCCTGCTCGTGGAGTACCCCGACGCCGCCACTCGCGACATGATCCTCGCCACGGGCATGATCGACGGCATGGAGGCCTCGTACGCCCGCATGGAGGACCTCGTCCTGGTCTGACGGACTCGAACGCGGGGGATCCCGGTCGTCTTCGCCCGCTCGGGCGGGGATGCGGCCGGGATCGCCTGCGTTGTGCTGCGATCGACCACCCCGCCGACGCGCGGCGCCTGGACGCGGTACGGTCGAGGGATGTCCGCCGTCGTGGTGAAGATCCTCCTCGTCGTGGCCGTGCTGATCCTCGTGGCGGCGGCCGTGTCGAGGATGCGCGGGCGTCGTTCGGTGGGTCCGGTGCGGCAGCGCATGCCGGTGTTCGTGCTGCTCGTGGGGATCCTGTTCGTCGCGGTGGGCGGGCTGATGGCGCTGTCGTCGTTCACGGCCGATGACACGGCCGGGCTGCTCTGGCCGATGCGGATCGCAGCCGTGGCGATCGTGCTCGGCGGGGCTGCGTTCCTGCTGATGTACCGCAACTTCTACGTCGAGCCGCGTGCCGACGAGATCGCCTTCCGCACCGTGTGGGGCCGGGAGGGCGTCATCGCCTACGCCGACATCACCGAGTTCGTCGTTCGCGCCTCGGGCGGCCGGTTCCGTCTCACGGTGCGCGCGGCGTCCGGCCCGCGGCTGCGCCTGAACCCGAGGATGTACGACGTCTCACCGCTGCTGCGCGCGAACGAGTTCCGGCAGCACAACGGACGCTGGCCGTTGCGCGGCGAGCTGCACGGCGGAACCGGCGCCGTCCCACGCTGACGCTGACGTTGGCGCCCCGGCCCGCTCGCGGCCCGCTCCACGCCGAGCCACCCCCTTCTGTGCGGGCCACCCCTTTGCGCAGCGCGCGGAGCGGGGCGGCTCGGTGACAAGGGGGTGGCTCGGGGGTGGACGGCGCTGTGGCTCGCCTGGGTGGCTCACTTGGGTGGCGCGGGCGTGGACGGCGCCGCTCCGCGGCCCGCTCGACGCCGAGTCACCCCCTTCTGTGCGGGCCACCCCTTTGCGCAGCGCGTGGAGCGGGGCGGCTGGGTGACAAGGGGGTGGCTCGGGGGTGGACGGCGCTGTGGCGCGCCTGGGTGGCTCACTTGGGTGGCTCGGGGTGGACGGCGCTGCGGATCGCCTGGGTGGCTCAGGGGAACCGCGGTGGAGCTCACGGCCGTCGGCGATCCCGGATCCGCCGTTCTCGGACCGGCGCTACCGGACGTCGGCCGTGCGTGCTTCGATGACGGCATGGACACCGCAGATCGCCTGAGCGCCGAGACGCGCACGGTGTGGGCGACGGCGCTCTGCCTCGCCGTGGGCACCCTCGCCGGTCTCGCTCTGCTGCAGGGTCCGCCGCGGCCGCTGACCGGACCGGGGTCGCTCAGCCAGCCGGTGGCGGTGATCGCCGCCGTGATCGCGGCCGCCGCGTTCGTCGTCAGCACACTGCAGCACCGCCGTGGCGAGACGGATCCGATGCCGCCGTGGCAGACCGCGGTGTCGCACATCTCGGCGGTCGCACTGACCGTGGTCTTCGCGGCGGTGACCGCGCTCGGCGTGCTGCTGGCTGGGCTCGTGTTCGGCGCGGGGTTGCACGACTTCACCGCACCGGCGCTCGGCGGCGCGCTCATCGCAGGCGTGGCCTCGGCGATCGGCGGACGGTTCGCATACAGCGCCGGCGTCGGTCTGCGCACCCGCGACCTGGCGGCGCTGCTGTTCGGGTTCCTCACGATCGGCACCCTGTTCGCGATGGGCACGGCGGCCGATCCGCTGTGGTGGCAGCAGAACTTCTCGCAGCTCGGCCTCGGCGTCGGCGGGTGGGCGTTCAACGGCACCCTCATCGTCGCCGGCCTGTTGTTCGCCACGGTCGGCTCCTACATCGGCCGCGACCTGCACCGGCTGCTCGGCGATGCGGCCCTGCAGAGGATCGCCGTGGTGGTGCTGCTGTGGGCCGCGACCGGGCTGGCCCTCGCCGTGGTCGGCTTCGTGCCGATCGAGCGGAACCGGGTCGTGCACTGGATCGCGGCGGTCGCCACGCTGCTGCTGTTCGCGCTCGCCGCCGTGATATCGGCGAGGGCGCTGCCCGGTCCGCCGCGGGCGCTCCTGATCACGACAGTCGGCCTGGGCGTGCTGCTCGTGGGGGCCGTGGTGCTGCACTGGCCCGTGGGGCTGTACTCGTCCACCGGCCTCGAGGCGATCGCCGTGGGGCTCGGCCTGGTCTGGATGACGACGTTCGTGCGCGTGCTTGCCGTGCTCGTGCCGGACCTGCCCCGGGTGTCCGCCCGGACGACGCTCTTGAAGGGGTGACTACGGCAGCGCCTCACTGAACGTGACTCCACTTCATGCATGAGACATCACGTCTGACGAGGAGTGCCAAAAGTGGCGTCTCACGAAGATGGAGTGGCACCCGGGCGCACAATGGACGCATGGGCATGTTCACGCAGAAGCCGCAGGAGCCGAGCGCGTGGGCCGCGCTGCCCGGCGAGCCGCTCGACCGCGACGACGACCTGCTCCCCGCGCCGGCGGCGGATCCGCTCGGCCTCGGGCTCGGCGCGGCGACCTCGTCGACGAGCGTCGCGATCCCCGTGCCGCCCGCGGATCCGGACGCGAAGGACTGAATCTCACGGCACGTCCCGGCTCCTGAGCGACTGGATCCTGAGCGAGCGGATCCTGAGCCCGGGATCCTGAGCCCGGGATCCTGAGCCCGGGATCCTGAGCGAGCGGATCCTGAGCCCGGGATCCTGAGCCCGGGATCCTGAGCCCGGGATCCTGAGCGCCCGTGTCCCGGCGCCCGAATCCTGAGCACCCGGATCCTGAGGCCACGGATCCTGAGCGCCCAGTTCCCGAGCCCGGATCCCGAGCGCCCGGATCCCGGCGCCCGGATCCCGAGCGAGCGCAGCGAGGCGAGAGCGCTCAATCACCGGGCGCAGCGCCGGAGTCGGCTTCCCGCACGGCCTCAACGAGGTCGCGCCAGGGGCCCTGCAGGTGCTCCTCCGGGATCACCTGTTCGTGCCGCACACGGCGGACGCGCACTTCGATGCGCCAGACGAAGCGGTCCGCGCCGGTGCCGGGCGGAGGCTTCTCGTCCCAGGGGCACCGATCGACGAGACCCATCCAATGCCGGGCTTCGTCGCCCACGGGCTGCACGCTCCAGCGTCGCGTCATCCCGGCGATCCCGCCGCTGCGGGCGACGCGGATCGCGACGCCGTCGTCGCCGGCGGCGTCGCTGTCGGAGGGCACCCCGACGGGCTGGTCAGGCTGCGGAGCGCCCATCACCCGTCGCCTTGATCACGCCCACCGACGCCCATGCCATCCGAGCCGCATCGCCGACCGCGGTGCTCACGTCATCGGCCTCCTTGATCGTCGCCTTCGCGAACTGTTCGAACGTCGCCGACGACGACAGCCCTCCGCTCAGGGCCCGGTACCAGACGGATCCCGCTGTCTCCCACGCCTTGCCGCCGAGCTCCACCGCGAACAGGGCGAAGGCCCGGTTGGGGATGCCGGAGTTGATGTGCACGCCGCCGTTGTCCTCGGTGGTCTTCACATAGCCGCTCATGTCGGCGGGCTGCGGATCCTTGCCGAGCTCCGGATCGTCGTAGGCGGTGCCGGGATGCAGCATCGACCGTAGGGCCTTGCCGTGCACCGCCGGCGTGAAGATGCCCGCGCCGATCAGCCAGCTGGCCTCGTCGGCGGTCTGGTCGAGCAGATGCTGCTCGGTGAGGGCGCCGAACACGTCGGCGAGCGACTCGTTGAGCGCCCCGGGCTGACCCTGGTACTCCAGGCCCGCCGTGTACTGGACCACGCCGTGCCCCAGTTCGTGCCCGATCACGGTGGTCGAGCCGGTGAACCCGCGGAACACCTCGCCGTCGCCGTCGCCGAACACCATGCGCTCGCCGTTCCAGAACGCGTTGTCGTAGTCGGTTCCGTAATGCACCGTCGCGTCCAGGGGCAGGCCCTTTCCGTCGACCGAGTTGCGCTGGAAGGCGTCGAGCAGCATCTGGAAGGTCGCGCCGAGCCCGTCGAACGCCTGGTTGACCGCGACGTCGGCGACGGTCGGCTCGTCCTCCGTGCGGACCACGACGCCCGGCAGGGTCTCCGTGTTGTGCGCATCGCTGATGGTGCGGTTCGGTGCGGCCTCGACCGTGGCCACCAGGGATCCGTTCTCGTCGATCGACAGCCGCAGCTGAGACCGGTGCTGCGCGGGAGCGGGCGCGATGAGCGTCTGCCGCGCCGCCTCTGCGGCCTGCGAGTAGCGCTCCGACTCGGCCAGCTTGGCCAGCAGATAGGACGGGATGATCCCCTGGTGCAGGTGCGCCACCGCCCTCGATCGGCTCTCCTGAATCGTCATGACGCCCTCCGTTCCGCTCCGTGTCTTCGACGATACGCCGGCCCGCCGACATCGGTGCGGTAGGCGGAGGGGCGGTCCTCAGTGCCGGGGTGACGTGGCCGGGGATCCGCCCCTGAGTTCCTCGAGCGCGTCTTGATAGGCCCGCCCCGCGCCGGCGAAGTAGCGCTGCAGCGCTTCCCGCTGCTCCACGGAGAAGGATCCGATCAGTTGCCCGATGGGCTCCCGCACGCTGGCGAGGATGCGGGTGAGCTCGGGCGGCACCGATCCGCTGTGCGCGACGAGCACGCGGCGCCGATCCGCCGGATCCGCGACCCGTCGCACGTGCCCCGCCGCCTCCAGGCGATCGATCAGCCGCGTGGTCGCGCCGGTGCTCAGGCCCAGACGCCGCGCCAGCTCGCCGCTGGTCAGCGGGCCGTCGAGGTCGAGGATGCTGACGGCCTGGTAGTCGCTGCCCGCGAGTCCCACGGCGTCGGCTGCCGCGAGATGGAACAGCACGAGAGAGGCCAGGTAGTGGCGGTAGTCGACGGAGAGGGCCTCGGGCGTGCGGGCGGGGTCGGTCATCATGGATCCCTTGCGATTTATCTGCATACGTGCAACTATTGCGTCTGTACAACCGATTCTAGTTGGAGGAACCATGCAGACGTCCGGACTCGCCGACCACATCGATGCGCTCGACCCTGAGGACCTTCAGGGCATCGACGCGCTGCTGGCCGCCCTGCGGGGCACCTGGGCGCGCGGCGACGCCGCAGCGTACGCCGACCTGTTCACGCCCGACGCCAGCTACGTCATCTACGTCGGCGGGATCTCGCTCGGTCGTGCCGCCATCCGCCGCGACCACGAGCCCGTGCTGGGGAAGTGGCAGAAGGGGTCGCGCATGGAGATGCGGGTGCTCGACGTGTCGCCGATCGCGCCCGGGGTGGTGCGCGTCCTCACCGAGGGCGGCGTCGGCACGGGCAAGCGGGTGCCGCTCGACAAGGTGCAGACCTACGTGCTGGTCCGCGGCGAGGAGGGGTGGCGCTGCGCCGCCTTCCACAACACGAAGAAGAACCGCCTCTTCCTCTGGCTGAACGCCCGCGCGACGCGGTGAACGCGGCTACAGCCGCGCCACTCCGGTCACCGTGACGACGGCCTCGCCGGTCTCGTCGGAGGCGTCGAGGTCGACCATCGCGGAGATCCGCCAGTCATGGTCGCCGGCGGGGTCGTCGAGGATCTGCTGCACGGCCCACGCCCGGGCCGGACGCTCGTGGTCGGGGCCGCCGGTCTCGTCGATGATGAGCAGCGCGGTGCTGCGGGCGTCCGGACCCGTGCGGATCTCGTCGTGCTCGGCGAAGTACGCGTCGAGCGCCGCGTCCCAGCCGGCGGCGCCGAACTCCGGATCCAGCTCCGCGAGCGCCTCGACGTCCTCCCGGGCCGCGAGCTGCACGCGGCGGAACAGCTCGTTGCGCACGAGGATCCGGAATGCCCGCACGTTGGTGGTGAGCCGCTTCGGCGCCGGCGGGACGACGGGTTCGTCGTCGTGCGAGACGGGATGGCCGGAGACGAGCTCCTCCCACTCGTCCAGGAGGCTCGAGTCGACCTGGCGGACGAGCTCGCCGAGCCACTCGATGAGGTCGCGGAGCTCCTCGGTCTTCAGGTGCTCCGGGATCGTCTGCGACGCTGCCCGGTAGGCGTCCGAGAGATAGCGCAGCACCACGCCCTCGGACCGGGCGACCTTGTACAGCGCGACATATTCCCCGAACGACATGGCCCGCTCGTACATGTCTCGCACGACGGACTTCGGGTGCAGCTCGAAGTCGCGGATCCAGGGCTGGGCGGCGCTGAAGGTCTCGAAGGCCGCGCCGAGAAGCTCCTCGAGCGGTTTCGGATAGGTGATCTCCTCCAGCGCCTCCATGCGCTCCTCGTACTCCATGCCCTCGCGCTTCATGGCCGCCACGGCTTCGCCGCGGGCGACGAACTCCTGCTGGCTGAGGATCGCCCGCGGGTCGTCGAGCGTCGCCTCCACGATCGAGATCATGTCGAGCGCGAAGGACGGATCCGCCGGATCCAGCAGTTCGAAGGCGGCCAGGGCGAACGGCGACAGCGGCTGGTTGAGCGCGAAGTTGGGCTGCAGGTCCACGGTGAGCCGGATCGTGCCGTCGGGGTCGCGCTCGACGATGCCCGACTCCCGCAGCGTCCGGTAGATCCCGATCGCGCGCAGCGCGAGGATCCGCTGCTTCTGCCGGGACTCGTGGTTGTCGTATACCAGTGCGCGCATATTCGCGAAGACGTCGCCGCCGCGCCCGATCACATTCAGCATCATCGCGCTCGTGATCTGCATGTGCGAGGTCAGCGTCTCGGGCTCCGCCGCGATGAGCTTCTGGAAGGATGGCTCGCCCCAGGACACGAAGCCGTCGGGCGCCTTCTTGCGGACCACCTTGCGCCGCTTCTTCGGGTCGTCGCCGGCCTTCTTGAGCGCGGCGAGGTTCTCCGATTCGTGCTCGGGCGCCTGCGCGACCACCGTGCCCGCGGTGTCGAAGCCGGCGCGGCCGGCGCGCCCCGCGATCTGGTGGAACTCGCGCGCGTTGAGCTGACGCATCCGGGTGCCGTCGAACTTCGTCAGGGCCGTGAGCAGCACCGTGCGGATCGGCACGTTGATGCCGACGCCGAGGGTGTCGGTGCCGCAGATGACGCGCAGCAGGCCGCGCTGGGCGAGCTGCTCGACCAGGCGCCGGTACTTCGGCAGCATGCCGGCGTGGTGCACGCCGATCCCGAGCCGGAGCAGGCGCGCCAGGGTCTTGCCGAACGAGGTCGTGAAGCGGAAGCCGCCGATGAGCTCGGCGATCTCATCGCGCTGCTCGCGGGTCGCGACCTTCGCGCTCGCCAGCGCCTGGGCGCGCTCCATCGCCGCGGCCTGGGAGAAATGCACGATGTACACGGGCGCGCGGTCGGTGTGCAGCAGATCCTCGATGGTCTCGTGGATCGGGGTCGTCTCGTAGAAGAAGTGCAGCGGCACCGGACGCTCGACGCCGGTGACCACGGCCGTCTCGCGTCCCGTGCGGCGGGTGAGGTCGGCCGCGAGCTCGGTCACGTCGCCGAGGGTCGCCGACATGAGGATGAACTGCGCCTGGGGAAGGGTGAGCAACGGCACCTGCCAGGCCCAGCCGCGGTCGGGGTCGCCGTAGAAGTGGAACTCGTCCATCACCACTTGGCCGACCTCGGCGTCAGGGCCTTCGCGGAGCGCGAGGTTCGCGAGGATCTCCGCCGTGCAGCACACGATCGGCGCGTCGGCGTTCACAGCCGAATCGCCGGTGACCATCCCGACGTTCTCCGCACCGAAGACGTCGACCAGGCTGAAGAACTTCTCGCTCACGAGCGCCTTGATCGGTGCCGTGTAGTACGTGCGGCGGCCGTCGACGAGGGCGGCGAAGTGGGCGGCGACGGCGACGAGCGACTTCCCGGTGCCGGTCGGGGTGGACAGGATCAGGTTCTGCCCCGAGACGATCTCGATGACCGCCTCGTCCTGCGCGGGGTAGAGCGAGATCCCGCTCTGCTCCACCCACTCCACGAACGCGAGGTAGACCGCGTCGGGATCCGGATCCCCCGCGGCCGGGCGGACGACGGACGGATCGAGGCGCGCAGACATGATCCCTCGATCATCCCACCCGCTGGGTGAGCCGCACTCGCGGGCCGGAAGTCTGGCTGCCCTCGCTCCGGGTCCGCCGCGTCGCACCGTGAGACTGCAACCCGGGGACGAGACTGCAACAGGCTGTTGCGGTCTCGTCGTACTGTTGCCGTCTCGCGGTGAGAGTCGCTGCCAGGCGGGCCCGCGGCCTCCCCGTGGGCCTCAGACGGCCGTCGCGGCCTCCAGGGCGATCCGGATCATGTCGCCGAAGCTCTGCTCGCGCTCCAGGGCCGTGGTCTCCTCGTGCGTGACGAGGTGGTCCGAGACCGTGCAGATGCTCAGGGCGCGACGGCCGTAGAACGCCGCGAGCGTGTAGAGCGCGCTCGTCTCCATCTCCACCGCGAGCGCGCCGTGCTGCACGAGCGGCTCCGTGAGCTCGGGGCGGGTGTTGTAGAACTGGTCGCCGGAGAACAGCAGGCCCACGTGCACGGCGTGCTCGAGGTGCATCCGCTCGGTCGCTTCCACGGCGCGGCGCAGCAGGCCGAAATCGGCGACGGGAGCGTAGTCCTGGCCGTGGAAGCGGATCCGGTTGATCCCGGAGTCGGTGCACGCGCCGTTCGCGATGATGATGTCGCGCATGCCGACCTTCTCCGTCAGCGCTCCGCAGGAGCCCACGCGCACGAGCGTCTGCACGTCGTACTCGCGGAACAGCTCGTTCGCGTAGATCGACATCGACGGCTGGCCCATTCCGGATCCCTGCACCGATACGCGGTGACCCTGCCACGAGCCGGTGAAGCCGAGCATCCCGCGCACCTCGGAGTAGAGCTCGGCGCCCTCGAGGAAGTTCTCGGCGATCCACTTGGCCCGCAGCGGGTCTCCGGGGAACAGGACGATGGGGGCGATCTGACCGGACGCGGCGGCGATGTGCGTGCTCATCGGACCAGGCTATCCACGGCGCCCGAAGGCACGACGGCTGCTGCGCGGATGCGCAGGATGCGGTGTTTCCGGTGAGCCCCGGGATCCGCTCAGCCCTGGCGGCGGACCATCTCCGCGATCCACAGCGGAGCGAACGGAGAGGTGCAGTTCGGCGGCACCGGGTAGTCGGCGAGCACCTGCAGTCGCTCGCCGATCTCGATCGCCCGGTCGCGGAGGGCGGGATGGTGGATCCCGATGTACGCCAGCGTCTCGTTCATCGCCCACTGCTCGCGGGACGGCGCGTGGGCGAGCTCCCGCTCGATGCGCTCCAGCAGCCCGTCGAGGTCGAGCCCCTCGGGGCGCTTCGCCACCCGCGCGGAGGTGAGCGACCACGCGGCAGCCCTGGCGTCCGGATCCGGATCGTCGATCCAGCGCGTGCGCAGCTCCTCCGCGTGCGGCGACTTCTTCACGAGGTAGGCGACGAGCCAGTCGTGCGCCTTGGAGCTCCGGGTCTCCCGCACCATCCGGTCGAGGTCGTCGGCGCCGAGTTCGCGCGGTTTCGCGACCAGGATCCCGAGCAGCTGCCCGGCGACGTCGCCCGACGCCCAGAGCTCGCGGGCGAGATCCGGATCCGTTCCGATCCGCTTCGCGAGACCGCGCATCTTCGTGAGGTTCACACCGTGCGCATCGCCGTGCCGCTCGTTGATGGCCCGGGCCTTCGGATCCTCCAGGGCGGCGAGCTCGGCGAGGGCCTCGGCAAGCGTGATGGACATGCCGTCAGCCTACGGCGCAGGTGCGGACGGACCGGCGGATGGGAGAGAATGGTGACGCAAACATTGCGCCGACCCCAGGAGAGTCATGACCGACACCGCAGCGCCCGCGCTCACCTACGCCGACGGTGCGCTGTTCCGGCACGGCACGCCCTTCCGGATGCTGTCGGGCGCGGTGCACTACTTCCGGATCCATCCGGATCAGTGGGAGGACAGGCTGCGCCGCCTCGCCGCCATGGGCGCGAACACGGTCGACACCTACATCCCATGGAACTTCCACGAGCGGGCCGAGGGCGAGATCGACTTCACCGGCTGGCGCGACGCCGAGCGGTTCATCCGGCTCGCGGGCGAGGTCGGGCTGGACGTGTTCGTGCGCCCCAGCCCCTACATCTGCGCGGAGTGGTCGAACGGCGGGATCCCGTTCTGGCTCAGCGGACGCACTCGCGCGCTGCGCACGAGCGACCCGGTGTTCCTCGCCGCCGTCGATGCCTGGTACGACGCGCTGATCCCCCGGCTCGCCGCCCTGCAGGCCGCGCACGGCGGACCGATCACGGCGATCCAGATCGAGAACGAGTACGGATCCTTCGGGAGCGACCGCGTCTACCTCGAGCACCTGCGCGACGGGCTCCGTGCCCGCGGCATGGTCGAGCTGCTCACCACGGCCGACGGCACCACGGCCGACATGGTGCGCAACGGCAGCGTCGACGGCGCGATGGGCTCGTTCACCTTCGGGACGGGCGTCGCGCTCGCGGAAAAGCTGCGCAAGCGCGGCGAGCCGCTGCTGTGCGCGGAGCTCTGGGGCGGCTGGTTCGACCACTGGGGCGAGCACCACCACGTGCGCTCGGCCGCGAGCATGATCGGCACCGTGGACGAGCTGCTCGCAGCAGGCGGATCCGTGAGCCTGTACATGGCGCACGGCGGCACGAACTTCGGGCTCTGGGCGGGCGCGAACCACGACGGCGCGCTGCAGCCGACCGTCACCTCCTACGACTCCGACGCGCCCATCGGCGAGGACGGCACTCTGAACGACAAGTTCCACGCGCTGCGGGCGGCGTTCGCGCCGTTCCACGACGGCGACCTGCCGCCGATCCCGGACGCACCCCGCCGGCAGCGCGCGGCCTCGGCGCCTCTGGTGCCGGTGGCGTCGCTGCTCGACGTGGTGCGCGCGGTGCCCGCCGGGGCTGCCGCGCCGATGCCGTTGCCGTTCGAGGACCTCGGCGCCGAGGACGGGCTGGTCGCATACGAGGCGGAGATCTCGTACGTCGCGGGCGCAGAGCTCACCGTCGACGTGCTGCACGACCGGGCCGTCGTCTTCCTCGACGGCGAGCGGCTGGGCGTGCTGGAGCGCGACGGCGTGCGGTCGCTGAAGCTGCCCGGCGCGGGTGGATCCGGTGTGCTCACGCTCGTCGTGGAGAGCCAGGGCCGGCCGAACTACGGCCCGCACACGGGGGAGCGCAAGGGCATCCTCGCCGGGGTGCGGATCGGCCGCCGCTTCGCGCACGGGTGGACCCACCGCGTCCTTCCGCAGGCTGCCCCGGCCGACCCGGGGATCGAGCCGGGCGCGGCGGGTGCGCCGGCGGACGGCCTCGCCGTGGCTGTGCTCGACGTCGCCGACCCGGCCGACGCGTGGCTCGCCTTCCCCGGCGGCGGCAACGGGCTGGTGTGGCTGAACGGCTTCCTGCTGGGCCGGAACCGTGCGGTCGGCCCGCAGGTGACCCTGTACGCCCCGGCGCCGCTGTGGCGCGCCGGACGCAACGAGATCCGCGTGCTCGACACCGACGCGGCCGGATCCGCGGTCGAGGTCCGCGAGGAGCCCGACTTCGGCCCCGTGGAGGAGTTCATCGGATCCTGACCGGATCCACCCCAGTGCGGGGCTCTCAGCTCAGGACTCGTCGCGCAGGCCCGCCCGGATCCGGCGCAGGTCCTCCGTGAGGGATCCGATCAGCACCCAGTTCCGCGAGGAGGGCGGCCGGATGTCGAGCGGCGAGGTGAGCGCGGGGATCGCCGACGTGAGCGCCTCGGGCTCGGGGTCGACCTCGGCGAGCTGGACCGCGAGCCGCACGTCGTGTCCCGCGCGGTGCAGCTGGTCGGCGATCGCCGGGACGGCCGGCTCCGCGGGCAGCGTCTCGTCGTACTGGTCGACGTAGGCCCGGGTCATCCCGATCACCTGGGTCACGATCGGGCTGAGGCGCTCCAGCAGCGCGCGCATCGCGGCGAGCTCCGCGCGGTGGCGGGATCCTCGAGGGTTCAGTGTGAGCGACTCCTCCGCGGCGCTGAGCGCGGCGTCGGCGGAGTCCCGCATGGGGCGCAGCAGGCGCGCCTCGAGCATGAGCTCCTGCCGGCGCTCGGGGCGCTGCTCGCCGAGCACCGCGTCACCGAGCCGGTCGAGAGTCGCCGCCAGCTCTCCGCCGAGCAGCGCCAGGTCGCGCCGGGCCGGCTCGACGAGCACCGGCGGCACCACGAGCACGTTCACCACGAAGCCGATCGCCGCGCCGATGAGCGTCTCCAGGATCCGGTCGACGGCGTAGTCCGGGCTCGCGGAGCCCAGCGCCAGCACGAGCATCGCGGAGATGGCGACCTGGTTCGCGGTGCCCGGGGTGGCCTTGAACGACCACGCCACGACCATCGCGACCACGACGGCGAGCAGTACGACCCAGCTGAGTCCGCCGAGCGCGAGGCTCAGCAGCACCGCGATCACGACGCCGGCGATGACGCCGATGCTGCGCTCCAGGGCCTTGGCGAAGGACTGGTTGACGCTGGGCTGCACCACGAGCAGCGCCGCGATCGCGGCGAACACGGGCAGGTGCCCCGGCACGAGCCAGCCGGCGATGAGCCAGGCCGCGATCGTGGCCGCCGCCGACTTCGCCACCTGGACCAGGGGCGCGCGCCGGCTGGCGCGGAGGGCGGCGAGCGGACGCATGCTTCCACGGTAGTCCGGCACCCTGTGCGGCGCTGGGGCGTCGGTCTGGTGCGGTGGCCGGATCCGCGGCTGAGGCGGGATCCGTCCCGATCTGAGGCGGGAACGGTGCGGATCTGAGGTGGGGTCGGGTGCGGGATCTGAGGCGCGGGCTGCGGAAGATAGGGCATCTGCCCGATGGGGGCGGGGTGCCTTAGCGACGAGTGTTTGAGTACCGGAGAAGGAGAGATCATGACCATGCACCCCTCGATGAGCTACCGCATCACGACCCTCGAGATCGAGCAGGCGGCGGTCCGCGCGGAGCGCGCGCGGATGATGGCCGAGCACGCCGATCAGATCGTGCGCCGCGACGGGATCCTGCGCCGCGCGCTGCGCCGCCTGCAGGCGAGCGCCGGCACCTCGACCACCGCGCGCACGGCGTCGGACGCCCCCGCGGTGCCCGCTGCTGCTGCCCGCCCCGCCGAGCCTGCCCAGGACGCCGCGCCCGCGGCACCGGTCGAGCGCCCCGCGGCACCGGCCGTCGCATCGGCGGCGCCGCTGGCGGAGCCCGCGTCGGCGAGCGTCGCCACGGATCGCGCGGCGGACGAGGTGCGCGACCGCGAGCTGGTCGGCTGCGCCTCGCACGCGGCGTGACGGGCGCAGCCGGCGGCGCGTCCGCCGAGCCGTCTGCCCCGGCGCTCAGGCGCGAACCGCCGGCACCGGGGAACGAGCCGTCAGCCCCGGCGCTCGGGCCGGAACCGCCCGCCTCGGGGAGCACCCCGCCGGAGCCGCCCGCGTCCGGCGGCGTCGCACCGTCCCCCGCAGATCCATCCGCACCGAAGAAGAGCCTCCCGGCTCCGGGTCCGACCCAGGGTCCCGCGCCGGGAGGCTCTTCCGTAGCCTGCCCGGAGCCCGCGGGGGCGGACCTCGCCTGTGTCCTCTCTGCTCAGGGCGGCGGCGTCGTCGCGACCGCGCCGGATGTCCGTGGCAGGTGGCACGATGAAGTCATGTCCCTCGCCACCACGTCCCCCGCCATGGTCGGGCGCGATGCCGAACTCGCCCTCCTCGACGAGGCCCTGCGCCGCGCCGCCGACGGCGAGAACGCGTCGGTGCTCGTCGGCGGTGAGGCGGGGATCGGCAAGTCCCGGCTGACCGCGGAGTTCCGTCGCCGCGTCGCCGGCGAGGCGACCGTGCTCACCGGCTGGTGCCTCGACTACGGCTCCACGCCCGCGCCGTTCGGTCCGCTGCCGGCGATCCTGCGCGCCGTGATCGACGAGCTCGGCGACCGTGCCGACGAGGCGGCGGGGCCGGCGCGCGACTCCCTGCAGCTGCTCCTGCCCGAGCGCGCGACCTCTCCGGTCGACCGCTCCGCGATCCGCCCCGAGGGGCTGCGCGAGACGATCGCGAACCTGCTCGAGGCAGCGGCGGCGGTCCGGCCCGTGGTGGTGGTCGTGGAAGACCTGCACTGGGCCGACGCGGCGACGCTGTCGATGCTGTCGTTCCTGCTGCGGGCGCTCGCCGGGCGCCGGGTGCTCTTCCTGCTCACCTGCCGTATCGACGAGGTGCGCCGCGGCGGCGAGGTGCGCGCGTTCCTCGCCGAGGCGGAGCGGGCCCGTCTCCTCGACCGGGTGACGCTCGAGCGCCTCGACGCGATCGCGGTGCGCGATCTCGTGCTCGGGTTGCGCGGCGCCATCGACGACGCCGCACTCGCCCGGCTCATGGAGCGCAGCGAGGGCGTGCCGTTCTTCGTCGAGGAACTGCTGTGCAACGTGCAGGGGCCGATGCCCGACACGCTGCGCGACGTGCTGCTCGCCCGGTTCGACGCTCTGAGCGATGACGCCAAGCGGGTGGTGCGGGTCGCCTCCGGATCCGACGGCGCCATCTCGCACGATCTCCTCGCGACCTTGGCCGGCTTCGGCGAGGAGCGGCTGGACGAGGCCCTCCGCGAGGCGATGGGCGCCGGCATCATCGGGGTGTCCGACCGGGAGAGCTACGGTTTCCGGCACGCGCTGCTGCGCGAGGCCGTGCACGACGACCTGCTCCCCGGCGAGCGTGCGCGCCTGCACTGGGCGTACGCCGACGCGCTCGAGAACGCCGGGGGCGCGCCGTCGACGCTCGCCTTCCACTGGCACCGTTCGCACGACTATCCGCGCGCGCTCGCGGCGGCCGTCACCGCGATGCGCGAGGCCAAGAACAGCTACGCCTTCTCCACCGCCGCGCGGTTCGGCGAGCTCGCGCTCGAGCTGTGGGATCAGGTGCCGGACGCCGCCGAGGTGGCAGGGATCGAACGGATCCCACTGCTCGCCCAGGTGGGATCGATCCTGCGCAACGGCGGCGATGGGGAGCGCGCTCTCGCCGTCGTCTCGCTCGCGCTCGCCGAGATCGACCCGGCGACGGTCGAGCCGTCCGTGCACGCCCGGCTCCTGCGGGACAAGGCGCTCTACCTGCAGAACCTGGGCCGGAGTGGATCCATCGATCTCTTCCGCGAGGCGCTCGCGCTCATCGAGACGGAGCCAGGGCAGGAGAGGCTGCGAGCCTCGCTGCTCGGATATCTCGCGGGGCGCTATCTCATCAGCGGCCGGCTCGAGGACGCCGTCGCGACCGCCGACGAGGCCTTTCGGATGGCGGAGTCGATCGGATTCGACAATGTCATGTCGGTCGCGGCGAACCTTCGCGGCTGCAGCCGGATCCATCTCGGCGAGGTCGAGGCGGGCCTGGCCGACTTCCGGCTCTCCTGGGAGCACGCGGTCGACCACGACGCGCAGCTGCGGTACCGGGTGAACTTCGCGGACAGCCTGAACATGCTCGGCCGCTTCCGCGAGGCCGTGGAGGTGGCGGAGGCCGGCGTCGCGCACGCGCGCACCCTCGGCGTCGAGCGCTCCTCTGGCGCCATCCTGTCGCACAACATGGTCGAGCCGCTCCTCGAACTCGGCGAGATCGACAGAGTCGAGGAGATCTCCGCGCGCGATCTCACCGTGCGCACGCTCCAGGTCTTCCGGATGTACTCGACGATGTCGCGGATCCGGGCGCTGGTGTGGCGCGGCGAGATGGATGAGGCCGTGCGCATGCTCAGCGAGTGGCGGGCGATCGCCGAAGGCGTCGCCGCGGTCGAGCGGCAGGTCTGGTACTCGCTGCATGACGTGGAGATCCTCATCGCGCTCGGTCTGGGCGACTCGGTGCGGGCGGCCGCGGAACTGCGCGCCGTGATCGAGGACCCAGGGATCCGACTCGCGATGCTCGGCCGGATCCTGCTCGAGGGCGGAAGGGTGGTGGCCGATCTGCGCGCCGACGGTCACGATGATCTCGCCGTTTCGACGGCCGCGCTGGTGCGCGACGGTTGGGCGATGCTGCCGGCGGAGCTGCAGCAGCCGCACTGGGGCACGGTGCTCATCGCGCTTCTCGACGGCGACGCGGACCGGCTGGCTGCGGCCGAGTCCGCGGCCGACGAGGAGGACGTTCCGGCCGTGTTCCGGGTGGTCGTGCGGCTCGAGCGGGCGAGGGCCCTGGTCGCGGCGGGAGACCGCACGGCCGCGTTCGACGCGGCTGCCGAAGCCGCCGCCGTCGCGGAGGCCCTGGGGCACGATCGGCTGCGCCGCCGCACGGCGGAGTTCATCGAGGCGGCCGGACTGAACCGGGCGTCGTCTCGTGCCCACGTGGCGGAGAGCGTCGAGCTCACCGCGCGCGAGCAGCAGGTGCTCGAGCTCATCGCGGAGGGGCTCAGCAACCGGCAGATCGGGGAGCGGCTCTTCATCAGCGGCAAGACTGCGAGCGTGCACGTCTCCGCGATCCTGCGCAAGCTCGGCGTCTCGTCGCGCACCGAGGCCGCGGTCGCCCAGCGCGTGCGCTGAGCAGGGCGTCGTCGCTCAGCGGCGAGCGTGCCGAGCAGCAGCACCTCGGCCGCGGGGGCGAGGGATCCTTCGGAGCGCTCGGGGAAAGAAGATCAGGGACGGATCGAGAGCGCACACGTCCTGGACTGTTTGCGGTGGGTGCGTGTGGGTCCCGTACGCGCCCACGGAGCTCAGGATCGACCGGCCCGGGGATCGCCCCCGTGGGCGTAGGGTGGCGGCGACACGGGACGGTGATCCGGCACCGACGAGGCTGAGGAGAGGATCCGACATGGCGGAGAACGACGTTTCGGGCACCGATGACGCGAGCGCAGGCGGCGCGAGCGCGGGCTCACGCGCAGCAGCGGCCGAGGAGGTCTACGAGCGGCTGTTCGGCCCGCGCGACACCACGGTGCCCGCCGACGACCCTGAGCTGATGGCGATCCTGCGCGGCTTCATCTTCGGGGACGTGTTCGGCACCGGCGTCCTCGACGACCGCACCCGCGAGCTGGTCACGGTCACCGTGCTGGCCTGCTTGCAGGCGCTGCCGCAGCTGAGGGCGCACGCAGCCGCCGCCTTGAACGTCGGAGTCGAACCCGTGCAGCTGCGGGAGGCGGTCTACCAGCTCGCCCCGTTCATCGGGTTCCCCTACACGCTCAACGCGATCGCCGTGGTCAACGAGGTCTTCCGTGAGCGCGAGATCGCATTGCCGCTGCCGCAACAGGGGACCGTGACCGATGAGGATAGGACGGCCAAAGGCCTGGCGATCCAGGCGCCGCTGTACGGCACGGAGATCGCCGACAATCTCGCCGACCTGCCCGCTCCGTTCGCCGAGGCGCTGCCGCGCTTCCTCACCGAGTTCTGCTTCGGCGACTTCTACACCCGGGGCGGGCTGACGCTCGCTCAGCGGGAGCTGTTGGTGCTGTGCGCGCTGACGGCGATGGGCGACACGGCCGCGCAGCTCGGTCCGCACGGGCGCGCCTGCATCGAGGTCGGCAACTCCAAGACCGAGGTGGTCGCCGCGCTCGTGCAGTGCTTCCCGTACATCGGCTTCCCACGGACGGTTGCCGCCATTCGCGCGGTGAAGGCGCTCTGACGTCGCGATGGCAGCCCGGGGATCGCCGGCTGGCGGTGCGGTCTAGCGTTCGCGGATCGTCAGCGTGCCCGCGAGATCGAGATCGGCCGTCGACCCCTGCACTCCCGCCTGCGCGAGCAGGGCGCCACCCAGCGCGGTGCTCCAGAACGTCCGGGCCTCCTGAGCGAGCGGACGCTCGATGTGCCACCCGCGGTCGTTGCTGAGCGCACGCAGGAAGCGCTCCGACTGGCGGAACAGCAGCTGCAGGTGACGGTTGATCACGGGTGCGAGGTCGCTCCTGCCGATTCCGAGCGCGAGCGCCCCGGCCACCAGGGGGAGTGAGGGGAGGGCGAGGACCACGCGCGCGATGTTGCGCCGGAACGTCTCCGCGTCCGCGGCCTGATGCCCCACGCGCTCGATCCGGCGGGTGTCGTGCAGGAGTCCGAGGAAGGCGGCATGGACGAGGAGCGAATCCTTGGATCCGAAATGGTAGGTGATCTGGTTCGGGAAGACGCCGGCCGCCTGCGCGATCTCGGCGACGCTCAGCTGTCCGCCTGAGCGCTCCCGCCCGAGCCGGGCGGCGGCCTCGATGATCGCCCTGCGGGTCGAGCGGGCGCGCTCGGCACGGGGGACGCGTGCGTCGTCCGTCACCACCGATCGAGCCATGGCCTCATTGTATGTGATACAACTAGGACGGTTGGTTGTATCGCATACAAGAATGGGATGAGGGATCCGATGAGTGAGATCGACGTCGTCGTGACGGGGCTCGGAGCGATCACGCCGCTCGGCGGCGACGTGCCGTCGACCTGGGACGCGCTCCTGGAAGGCCGGTCCGGGATCCGCGGTGATGTGCTCGCCGGGACCGAGGACGCCGTGCTGTCCGCGGTCCCCGCCGGGACGATGGCCGTCGATCCGGCGACTCTTCTCCCCGCGGTGCAGGCCAAGCGGCTGGATCGGTCACAGCAGGCTGCGCTCGCGGCCGCCGCCGAGGCGTGGGCGGATGCCGGCGCTCCCGCCGTGGACCCGGATCGGCTCGCCTCGGCGATCGGCACCGGCATCGGCGGAGTCGAGACCCTGCTGCGCGAGGACGACGTGCTGGAGCAGTCCGGGGCGCGCCGGGTGTCCCCGCGCACGGTGCCGATGCTCATGCCGAACGCGGCCGCGGCCCTGGTCAGCATCGCCTATGACGCCAGGGCAGGCGCGTACACGCCCGTCTCCGCGTGCTCGTCCGGCGCCGAGGCGATCGCGATGGGCGCGCGGCTGATCCGCGCGGGTGAGGCGGACGTCGTGATCGCCGGCGGAACCGAGGCTGCCATCACGCCCCTCACGATCGCCGGGTTCAAGCAGGCGCGCTCGCTGTCGCACCACGCGGGGGATCCGGCGTCCGCCTCGCGCCCGTTCGCGGCCGACCGGAGCGGATTCGTGCTCGGGGAGGGGGCAGCGATCCTGGTGCTCGAGAGCGCGGCGCACGCGGCCGCGCGCGGAGCCCGGGTGCACGCGGTGATCGCGGGCGCCGGCATCGCGGCGGACGCGCATCACCTGACGGCCCCCGCGCCCGATGGGTCGGGGCAGGCCTCGGCCATGCGCAAGGCCCTGGCGCAGGCGGGCCTGTCGCCCGCCGCCGTCGCTCACGTCAATGCGCACGCGACCGGCACGCCCGTCGGCGACACCGCGGAGGCCCTCGCGATCCGGGAGGTGTTCGGCCGGATTCCGGTGACCGCGCCGAAGGCCTCCCTGGGGCACCTCTTCGGCGCGGCGGGCGCGATCGAGGCGCTCATCTCCGTGTTGAGCGTGGAGCACGGCGTCATCCCGCCGACGCGCAATCTCACTCCGGAGACGATCGACCCGGAGGTCGGTCTGGATGTCGTCACTGAGCGCCGCGACGCCCCGCAGCGAGCGGTGCTCAGCAACTCCTTCGGGTTCGGCGGCCAGAACGTGTCCCTCGTGATCACGAGCGAGGCCGCCTGAACACCCGGCGCGCTCAGGCCGGACGGGCGCGCACGCGGCGCGCTCAGGCGGCCTCGGCCCGCCCCCGGCGCCAGTAGCCCATGAACGCGATGGAGCGGCGGTCGATGCCGAGGTCGCGCACGAGATGCCGGCGCAGCGCGGTGATCGTCGAGGCCTCGCCGGCGAGCCACGCGTAGCAGGATCCGCTCGCCGCCTCGGGCACCTCCCACAGCACCTCGTCCTCATCCGGGTCCGCGAGCTCGGCGCCCTCGTCGCCGGCCGCCGGAAGAGTCGCCTCACCGGCGGTCGCATGAGGCGCCGCCGCGGCGCGCGTCTCGCCCCACGCGTGCACGGCCGCGCTCAGCCGCAGCCCGTGCGGAGTGCCGCCGCGGGCCAGCCAGGTCACGTCGACCCCGGCGGGCGCAGCGAGCGGCAGTGCGTCGGCTTCCGTGGGCACCTCGATGTAGACGGATCCGCTCATGTGCCCGGGCAGCGACTCCACGATCGCGCAGATCGCCGGCACCGCGGTCTCGTCGCCGGCGAGGAGCACCGAGGTGGCGTCGCCCGGGCTCCACTCGAGTCCCCCGGTCTCGCTCGCGCGTCCGTCGGGGCCGATCACGACCAGCGGGGCGCCGGGCGTTGCAGCCGAGGCCCACGCCGACGCCGGCCCCTCGGTGCCGTGCAGCACGAAGTCGACGTCGATCTCGCGCGCGTCGGGACGCACCGCGCGGACCGTGTAGGTGCGGATCGGGTTCCGCGTCTCATCGGGAAGTTCTCGCCACCGCCGATACCACTCCAGCATGCCGACCGACTCGTCGAACTGGCCGACGTCGGTGAAGGATCCGTCGGGCAGCGGCAGCACGAGCTTGATCCTCTGATCGAGGCCCGCGGTGCCGAAATGGACGAGATCGGGGCCGGTCAGCGTCACCCGGAGGAAGTGCGGCGACAGCTGCTCGCAACGCGCGACGGTGGTCCGATACGTCCGGTAGGGGTGATGGGTCATGCGTCCAGAATAGGTTAGGCTTCCCTAACGTGACCAATCAGAGCACGCACCACGGATCCTCCGGTCGCCCGTCGCCGGTCCCCGCGGCGGGTCTTGCGGCACACGGCCTGGCGCTCGACTACGGCCGCACGCCGGTCGTGCACGACGTGGCCCTGACACTGCGTCCCGGATCCGTGACGGCGCTCATCGGCCCCAACGGCAGCGGCAAGTCGACGGCGCTCCGTGCCATCGCCCGCCTGCACCGGCTGCGCGCGGGCACGGTGCGGATCGAGCACGCCGAGGGGGCGCGCGACGCCGCGGTGCTGGACGCCCGCGAGTTCGCCCGGACCGTGGCGATGCTGTCGCAGTCGCGACCGCATCCCTCGGGCCTGGAGGTGCGCGACGTCGTCGCGTTCGGCCGCCATCCGCACCGCGGACGGTTCTCCGGCCTGCGCGACGACGACCGGGCGGCGATCGACCGCGCTCTCGCGCTCACCGGCCTCGCCGCGATGGCGGCCCGTCCCGTGGACGAGCTCTCCGGTGGCGAGCTGCAGCGCGTCTGGCTGGCGACGGCGCTCGCGCAGACCACCCCGATCCTGCTGCTGGACGAGCCCACGAATCATCTCGACCTGCGCTATCAGATCGAGACGCTCGACCTGATCCGCGATCTGGCGGACGCCGGCACCGCGCTGGGCGTCGTGCTGCACGACCTCGACCACGCCGCCGCAGTCGCCGACCGCGTGGTGCTGCTGCACGCCGGCCGGGTGCGCGCCGAAGGCACCCCCGCGGAGGTGCTCACCTCCGAGAACCTGTCCGCGGCCTACGGGCTGCGCATCGACACCGCGGTCGACGACGACGGCCGGGTGCGCGTGTTCCCGCGCGGCCGGCGCGGCGCCCGCCGCACGCCGGTTCCGCAACCCGCCTGACCGCCTCGACCCCCGCGTGCGGGATCCGACCCGTCGCGCCCGATCCCCGACGACCCCGACCCAGGAGAACCATGCGCAAGCCCCTCGTCCTCGCCTCGCTGCTCGCCGCGACCACGCTCGCCCTCGCCGGCTGCGGCACCACCTCGGTGGCCGCCCCCGCCGGCAGCGCGGCCCCTTCCGCCAGCGCGGAGTGCGCCGCCGATACGACGACCACCGCCACCGGTCCGGTCACCCTGACCGACGCGATCGGCCGCACCGTGAAGCTCGACAAGCCCGCCCAGCGCGTGGCCGTGCTGGAGTGGCAGCAGGTCGAGGACGCGCTGACACTGTGCGTGACGCCCGTCGCCGTCGCCGATGCGGCCGGCTACCGCCAGTGGGACACGTCGGTGGAGCTGCCCGCCGGCGTGAAGGACGTGGGCACGCGACAGGAGCCGAATCTCGACGCGCTGTTCCAGACGAAGCCCGACCTCGTCATCGTCGAGGCGCAGACCCGCGACGACGCGATCATCGGGCAGCTCGAGAAGTACGGGGTTCCCGTGCTCGCGACGATCGGGGCCGATGCCAAGGATCCGCTGAAGCAGATGCTCGCGACCTTCGACCTCATCGCGCAGGCGACCGGCCGCACCGAGCGCGCGAAGGCCGTGGCGGCCGAGCTCGACGACCACCTCGACAAGGCCGCGCAGACCGTCGCCGCGGCGAAGCCCGCGACCACCGACTTCGTCTACATCGACGGCTGGGTCGACGGCGGCACGGTATCGCTGCGCCCGTTCGGCACCGGTTCGCTCATCGGCGCCATCGGCGCGGAGCTCGGTCTGACCAATGTGTGGAAGGGCGAGACCGACCCGGCGTACGGGCTCGGCAGCACCGACATCGAGGGGATGACGACGATCGGATCCGCCACCCTGCTGCACACCGGCACCGACGACCCCGACGGCACGAGCTTCATGGCGGCGGCCGCGAAGAACCCGGCATGGGCGGCGATCCCGGCGGTGAAGGAGAAGCGGGTGCACGCGTTCCCGACTGGGATCTGGACCTTCGGCGGACCGCGTTCCGCGGAGCGCATCGCCGACGCCTACGTCGACGTCTTCGGCAAGTGAACCGGATCCGGTGAGCGCGATGCGGGTGCGGGAGGCCGAGGGCGCCGCGACGGCGGCAGCCGCATCGACAGGCGACGCCGAGGCGGGCGCGGACGCACGGGCGACCGGAGATCCGGGCGCCAGCCCGGCGACCGCCGTCCGGGCCTCCCTCGGCGCCGCCGGCGTGCTCATCCTGCTCGTGCTCGCCCTGGTCGCGGCCGCGGCCTGGCACCTCACCCAGGGCACGAGCGGTGCGGGCTGGGCGGAGCCCGAGATCCTGCTCGGATCGCGGCTGCCGCGGCTCGCTGCCGGGGTGACCGTCGGCATGGCGCTGGGCATCGCGGGCCTGCTGATGCAGTCGCTGGCGCGCAACGCCCTGGCGTCCCCCGACACCCTCGGCGTGACCGCGGGCGCCTACCTCGCGGTCACCGTCGTGGCCGCCTTCGGGATCTCCCTGCCGTTCTGGGCGTCGGGGGTGGTCGCCTTCGCCGGCGGCCTGCTCGCCGCGGCGGTCGTGCTGGGCCTCGCCGGAGGCGCCGGATCCTCCACGACCCGCCTCGTGCTCGCCGGATCCGCCCTCGCGCTCGCCTTCCAGGCGGCGACCTCGGCGCTGCTCATCCTGTTCAGCGAGCGCACCAAGGGCCTGCTCGCCTGGGGCAGCGGCAGCCTTTCGCAGCTCGGCATCGAGGCGTTCCTGCGGGCGGCTCCCGTGGTCGTCGTCGCGGGGGCGCTGGCGGCCCTGCTCGCCCGGCGGCTCGACGTGCTCGCGCTCGGCGACGACCTGGCGTCGACCCTCGGCGTGCGGATCCGGTCCACGCGCGTCATCGGGATCCTGCTGTCCGTGGTGCTGACCGCGACCGCGGTCACCCTCGCCGGCCCCCTCGGCTTCGTCGGCCTGTGCGCGCCGGTGCTCGCGCGGCTGCTGGTGCGGATCGTGCCGGGGCTCGGGAAGCACGCGCTGCTGCTGCCGGCGTCCGGGCTCCTCGGCGCACTGGTGGTGATCCTCGCCGATGCGCTGCTGCGGCTGATCGTCGGTGCCGAGGGGGCTATCGCGGTGCCCACGGGCGTCGCCACCACGCTGCTCGGAGCGGTCGTGCTCGTGGCGATGGCGCGGCGTCTGCGCGACTCCGGACCCACGCGGCGACCGCCGTCGCTCCGGTCCGGGGTGCGCGGGCCGTGGCGCTTCCGCCTGGTGGCCGCGGTCTCCGCCGTGCTGGTGGTCGCCGCCGTCATCGCCGGGCTGCTGCTGGGCGCTACCCCGCTGCTCACCGGCGACGTGCTGCTGTGGCTGCAGGGGAGCGCGCCCGCGCAGATCGCCTTCGCCCTCGACGAGCGCGCGCCGCGCGTCCTCGCCGCCGTGACGGCCGGGGCGGCCCTCGCGCTCGCCGGATGCCTCACCCAGGCCGTGAGCCGCAACCCGCTCGCGGATCCCGGTCTGCTGGGCATCACCGGGGGTGCCGGGCTCGGCGCCGTGCTCGTGGTCACCGGTGCGGCCGCGTCGACCGCCGGAATGCTCGTGGCGGCCGTCGTGGGCGCGCTCGGCGCGTTCGCCCTCGTGTACCTGCTCTCCTGGCGCGGCGGGCTCAGCGCCGACCGCTTCATCCTCATCGGGATCGGCGTGTCCTCAGCCGCCGTCGCGCTCACCTCGTTCGTGCTGCTGCGCAGCAGCCCCTTCGACACCCCGAAGATCTACACCTGGCTCAGCGGCACCACGTACGGCCGGATCTGGGAGCAGATCGTGCCGCTCGCCGTCGTGCTCGCGATCGCGCTGCCGGTGGTGCTGATGCGCTCGCGGGAGCTGGATCTGCTCGCCCTCGACGAGGACTCGCCGCGCCTTCTCGGCGTGCGTCTGGAGCGCTCCCGCCTGCTGATCCTCGGCGTGGCCGCGCTGCTCGCCGGGTTCAGCGTGGTGGCGGTCGGGGTGATCGGCTTCGTCGGCCTCGTCGCACCGCATGCCGCACGCGCCCTGGTCGGCGCGCGGCACGCCAGGGTCGTCCCGGTCGCCGTGCTGCTCGGCGCGGCGATGGTCGGCGTCGCCGACGCGGTGGGGCGCACGGTCATCGCGCCCGCGCAGCTGCCGGCCGGCCTCGTGGTGGCGCTGCTCGGCGCGCCGTACTTCGTGTGGCTGCTGTGGCGGTCCCGCGACGTGTGAGCGCCCGCCCGCGGGCGCTGCGGCACCTCGGCGCCGCGAACACGGGCTCAGGTCGCAAAAACTGCTCCATGCGCCAGCCGTTGGAGCAGTTTCTGCGACCTGAGCGAGGAGGAACGGCGACCCGGAGGGGCGGTCCGGCCGGAGGGGGCCAGGGCCGGAGG
>NZ_LR733284.1:3323770-3620159 GCF_902506375.1 Microbacterium sp. 8M | reverse complement strand
GGTCGGAGGGGGCCAGGGCCGGGGGCGGTCAGGCCGGATCCAGCACCAGGCGGTAGCCCATGCCCTGCTCGGTGAGCAGGTGCTCGGGGGCGCTGGGGGTGCGCTCGAGCTTCTTGCGCAGCTGCGACAGGTACAGGCGCAGGTACCCGGTGTCGGTGACCTGCTCGGTGCCCCAGATCTCGCGCAGCAGCTCCTGACGGGTCACGAGCGCCCCGGGGTGCCGGGCGAGGTGCTCCAGGATCTGCCATTCGGTCGGGGTGAGGTGCACCCGGGATCCGTCCCGCGTCACGGCCTTGGCGGCGAGATCCACCTCGACGTCCCCGAACGCGACCGTCGACTCGGCCGGCGCACCGCCGCGCCGGCGGGCCAGCGCACGCAGCCGGGCCAGCAGCTCGTCCACCTGGAACGGCTTGGTGACGTAGTCGTCGGCGCCCGCGTCGAGCGCCTCGACCTTGTCGGCGGATCCGGTGCGCCCCGACACGACGAGGATCGGCACGTCGCTCCAGCCTCGCAGCGCCTCGATCACGGCGAGCCCGTCGAGCCGGGGCATGCCGAGATCCAGCAGCACGATGTCGGGGTGCGCCTGGGCGGCCATCGCGATCGCGGCCGCGCCGTCGGGAGCGGCGATCACGTCGTAGCCGTGCGCGGCCAGCGTGATCCGCAGCGCGCGGACGAGCTGCGGGTCGTCGTCGGCGACGAGCAGTTTCATCGGGCATCTCCGTCCGTCGCGGGGCTCTTCCCGTTCGAAGCGCGCAAAGTGTCGTATTCGGAGCCTGGATCCGGCAAAGTGCGCGCTTCGAAACCGGCATCGGCCAACGGCAGCGACACGACCATCGTCAGGCCTCCGCCGGGGGTGTCCTCGGCCGTCAGCGTACCGCCCATGCCTTCGGCGAAACCCCGGGAGAGCGCGAGGCCCAGCCCCAGGCCGGTCGTGTTGTCGGTGTCGCCGTGCCGCTGGAACGGCAGGAACGCGCTCTCGCGCTGGTCCTCGGGGATCCCCTCGCCGCGATCCGCCACCCGGATCTCGGCCCGGTCGCCGAGCCGGCTCGTGGACACGATCACGCGCTCGCCCTCGGGGGAGTGCCGCACGGCGTTCGTGAGCAGGTTCACCAGCACGCGCTGCAGCAGCACCGGATCCGCGCGCAGCGGCGGCAGCGCCGGATCCAGCGCGAGCTCGACCTCGGCCGGGCCGAGCGAGAGCTCGTCGAGCGCCGAGACCACCCCGTCGCCGGCGTCGACCCGGCCCAGCGACACCGCCAGCACGCCGGCCTGCACCCGGCTGACGTCGAGCAGATCGGTCACCAGGCGGGACAGCGTGGCGAGGCTCTCGTCGGCGGTCTCCACGAGCTCCGCACGGTCCTCCGCGGAGAGCCGGTGCGCCCCGCGCAGGCCGCCGACCGCGGCGACGGCGGCGGCGAGCGGCCGGCGCAGGTCATGGCTGAGCGCGGACAGCAGGGCGCTGCGCACCTGGTCGGTCTCGGCGAGCACAGCGGCCTCCCTCGCGGTCTCGCGCAGGTCGGTGTGCTCGATGGCGGCGGCGAGCTGCGCCACGATCGCATCGAGCAGGCGGCGACCGGCGGCATCGAGCTCGCCGCCGTGCAGCTCGAGGATCGCCCGGGGGCGCCCGTCCGCGCCGACGCCGACCGGCACCGTCTCCACGCGCGACGTCTCTGCGTCGGGCGTCGCACCCAGCGGCTCGCCGTCGGCCGCCAGCACCTCGCCGTCGGGGGTGAGCAGCCGGATCCCGCTCAGCCCGAACGCTTCGCGGGCCCGCGCGACGAGCGCCGTGGGGGCGCTGTCGCCGCGCAGCACGTTGCCGGCGACGGCGGCGAGCAGCTCGGCCTCGCCGGACGCGCGCTGCGCGGCGCGGGCGCGGCGGGCCGCCTGGTCCACGACGAGGCTCACGAGCACCGCGATCACCACGTACAACACGAGGGCGAGCGCGTGCAGCGGATCCGCGATCGTCACCGTGAACAGCGGCTCGACGAAGAGGAAGTCCAGGGTGAAGCCGCTGAGCACCGCCGCGAAGAGCGCGGGCCGGAGGCCGCCGATGAGCGCGACCACGACGACGAGGAGCTGGTAGCTGAGCACATCGGCGGTGATGGATCCGGGCGACTTGAGCGAGAACAGCAGCCACGACAGCAGCGGGCCGCACACGAGCGCGACGGTGAACCCGATGAGCTGGCGCCGCCAGCCCAGCGCGCCGCCGCTGATCGTGGGGAGGGGGCCACGCCGTCCGGCCGCGGAGTGCGTGACGATGTGCACGTCGATGTCGCCGGAGCGGCGGATGATCTCCGCGCCGATGCCGGGCCCGGTGAGGGCGGCCGAGAGGCGGCTGCGCCTGCTGACGCCGATGACGAGCTGGCTGGCGTCGACCGACTGGGCGAACTCGACCAGCGTGCCCGCCACGTCGTCGCCGACGAGCTGGTGGTAGCTGCCGCCGAGCGACTCCACGAGGCCGCGCTGCGTGCTGAGCGCCCCCGGGCGGTCGCCGCGCAGCCCGTCCTGCGTGGTGACGTGCACCGCGAGCAGCTCCCCGCCGGCGGAGCGGGCCGCGATCCGCGCTCCGCGCCGCAGCAGGGTCTCGCCCTCGGGGCCCCCGGTGAGGGCCACCACCACGCGCTCGCGGGTCTGCCAGGCGCTGTCGATGCCGTGCTGGCTGCGGTAGCTGCGCAGGGCGCTGTCGACCTCGTCGGCCAGCCACAGCAGCGCCAGCTCCCGCAGCGCGGTGAGGTTGCCGAGACGGAAGTAGTTCGACAGGGCGGCGTCGATGCGCTCCGCCGGATACACCTGGCCCGCCGAGAGCCGGTCGCGCAGCGTCTGCGGGGCGAGATCCACGACCTCCACCTCGTCGGCGCCGCGGATCACCTCGTCCGGCACGGTCTCCTGCTGCACCACGCCGGTGATCTTCTCGACCACGGCGTTCAGCGACTCGATGTGCTGCACGTTCACCGTGGTGATGACATCGATGCCCGCGTCCAGGAGCTCCTGCACGTCCTGCCAGCGCTTGGCGTTGCGGGATCCGGGGGCGTTCGTGTGCGCCATCTCGTCGATCAGCGCGAGCTCGGGCCGGCGGGCGAGCACGGCGTCGAGGTCGAGCTCGTCGAGCTGCACCCCGCGGTGAGCCACGGTGCGGCGCGGCACCTGCTCGATGCCCTCGGTCTGCGCGTGCGTCGCGGCACGGCCGTGCGTCTCCACGACCCCGATCACGACATCGCGGCCGGACTCCTGCAGGCGCCGCCCCTCGCCGAGCATCTCGTAGGTCTTGCCCACACCGGGAGCGGCGCCGAGCAGCACGCGCAGGCGACCCCGGGAGGACCCGCCCTCTCGCCGTGCTTCGACCATCGCCGACACTCCTTCGCTCACTCGCATGGCGACCCGCTCACCGACCCGCTCGCATCGATCCGGCGGCTCACCGCGGCAGGGCGTCCAGCGCCAGATTCAGCTCGAGCACGTTCACCCGCGGCATGCCGAGGAATCCCGCATCGCGCGTCTGAATCCTAGACTCCACCAGCGCGCGGACGGCGGACGGATCGAGCCCGCGCGCCTGCGCGACCCGGTCCACCTGCAGCAGAGCGTAGGCCGGGCTGATCTGGGGATCCAGGCCGGAGGCGGATGCGGTGACGGCGTCGGCGGGCACGGCGGACTCCGCGACGTGCTCCCGTGCGGCGATCGCGGCACGGCGCTCGGCGACCGTCTTCACCAGGTCGGGGTTGTTCGGGCCGAGGTTGCTGCCGCCGGACGCGGTCGGGTCGTAGCCGTCCTTGCCTGCCGCCGACGGGCGGGGCTGGAAGTACTGCGACAGTGCGTCGCCCTTCGCGTCGGCGAAGGACTGGCCGATGAGGGCGCTGCCGGCAGGGGCGGCGCCGCCGCTCCAGCCGCCGGTGGGGTGGCCCTTGGCGTCGATGAGGGAGCCGTTGGCCTGCCAGGGCAGGGCGAGCTGTCCGACGCCCGTGACCACGAGGGTGTAGCCGACGCCGAGGAGGAGGGTGAGCACGAGCATCGCGCGGACGGCGACGCCGGTGACGCGGACGGTGCCGCGGAGGTTCGACATGGGTGGTGCCTTTCGGAGCGGTCTATGCGAGGTCGTTGAGCGAGGACGCGGAGCGACCGAGTCGAAACGCGGCAGCCACGCGGAAGCGGCGTTTCGGCTCGCGCCGCCTTCGGCGGTGCTCGCTCAACGACCTCGGGGTGGGCATGTCAGAAGCCGGGGATGAGGGCGACGACGAGGTCGATGAGCTTGATGCCGACGAACGGCAGGATGACGCCGCCGATGCCGTAGATGAGCAGGTTGCGCTGCAGGATCTGCGAGGCGCTGGCCGGCGTGTACCGGACGCCGCGCAGCGCGAGCGGGATGAGGAAGACGATGACGACGGCGTTGAAGACGATCGCGCTCGTCACGGCGGACGCGGGCGAGTGCAGGTGCATGACGTTCAGCGCGGCGAGCCCGGGGAATGCCCCCATGAACATGGCGGGGATGATCGCGAAGTACTTCGCGATGTCGTTGGCGAGCGAGAACGTGGTGAGTGCGCCGCGGGTGATCAGCAGCTGCTTGCCGATCCGCACGATGTCGATGAGCTTGGTCGGATCCGAGTCGAGGTCGACCATGTTCCCGGCCTCCTTGGCGGCCGAGGTGCCCGTGTTCATCGCGACGCCGACGTCCGCCTGCGCGAGCGCCGGTGCGTCGTTCGTGCCGTCGCCGGTCATCGCGACGAGACGCCCGCCCTCCTGCTCGCGGCGGATGAGGGCGAGCTTGTCCTCGGGGGTGGCCTCTGCGAGGTAGTCGTCCACCCCGGCCTCGGCGGCGATCGCCTTGGCGGTGAGCGGATTGTCGCCCGTGATCATCACGGTGCGGATGCCCATGCTCCGCAGCTCCTGGAACCGCTCGGACAGGCCCTCCTTGACGACGTCCTTGAGGTGCACGACCCCGAGGATCCGGGTCTCGGTCCCTGAGCCCGTCGAAGGGTCCGAGACCCGGGTGACGGTGGTCGCTTCGACAGGCTCAGCGACCGGACGGGGAACGCTGACCGCCACCACCAGCGGGGTCCCGCCCGAGGCGGCGATCTCGTCGGCGAAGCGCGCGGCCTCCTCCGCGGACGCCGAACCGGTCCCTGAGCCCGTCGAAGGCCGCTCAGGAACCGCCGGGTCCTCGATCCAGGCGCGGATCGCGGATCCGGCGCCCTTGCGGATCTGCGTGCCGTCGGCGAGGTCCACGCCGCTCATCCGGGTCTGCGCGGTGAACGGCACGGTCTCGGCGCCCTCGGGGGCGGTGACCACGATGCCGCTCGCGGCGGCCAGCTCGACGATCGAGGCGCCTTCTGGCGTCGGATCCGCGAGCGACGACAGCGCCGCGGCGTGCAGCAGCTCGTCGGCGGTGACGCCGGCGACCGGGCGCACCTCGGTCGCACGGCGGTTGCCGTAGGTGATCGTGCCGGTCTTGTCGAGCAGCAGCGTGGTGACATCGCCCGCCGCCTCGACCGCGCGGCCCGACATGGCGAGCACGTTGCGCTGCACCAGCCGGTCCATGCCGGCGATGCCGATCGCGCTGAGCAGAGCGCCGATCGTGGTGGGGATGAGGCACACGAGCAGCGCGATGAGCACCGGGACGCTCACCGGCGACGCGGAGTACGACGCGATCGGATCGAGGGCCAGGACGACCACGAGGAAGACGATCGAAAGGCTCGCGAGCAGGATGTTGAGCGCGATCTCGTTGGGGGTGCGCTGCCGGTCGGCCCCCTCGACGAGGGCGATCATGCGGTCGACGAAGGTCTCGCCCGGCTTCGACGTGATGCGCACCACGATGCGGTCGGAGAGCACCCGGGTGCCGCCGGTGACGGCGCTGCGGTCGCCGCCCGATTCCCGCACCACGGGGGCGCTCTCGCCGGTGATCGCCGACTCGTCGACGGTGGCGATGCCCGCGATGATGTCGCCGTCGCCGGGGATCGGCTCGCCCGCCGCGACGATCACGATGTCGTCGCGGCGCAGCTCGCTGGAGGCGACCTCCTCGGTCGCGGTCTGTTCCGCGGACGGATCCGTGGCCGCCGCATAGCCGACGACGCGGCGGGCCATCGTGCTGGTGCGGGTCTTGCGCAGCGTGGCCGCCTGCGCCTTGCCGCGGCCCTCGGCCACCGACTCGGCGAGGTTCGCGAACAGCACCGTGAGCCAGAGCCAGACGGCGATCGACCAGGTGAACCCGTTCGGCACGGGCGTGCCGCCGGACGATGTCGCGCTCGAGCCGAGGAACGGCTCGGCGATCGCGAGCACCGTCGTGAGCGCCGCGCCCGCCCACACGAGCAGGATCACGGGGTTGCGCAGGAGCGTCGCGGGGTTCAGCCGGCGGAGGGCGCCGGGCAGCGCATGCACGAGCTGGCTCCAGCCGAACGCGCGCTGCGGGCGCTTCGGAGACGAGGACCCTGAGCCTGTCGAAGGGTCGTGCTGCGCGGCGATCCCTTCGACAGGCTCAGGGACCGAGGGGGTGATGACGGTCATCGGACGAGTCCTTCTGCGAGCGGCCCGAGCGTGAGCACGGGGAAGTAGGTGAGGGCGGTGACCACGACGGACACCGCGATGAGGAGCCCGACGAACTGCGGGCGGTGGGTGGGCAGGGTTCCCGCGGTCTCGGGGACGTGCTGCTGCTGGGCGAGGGATCCGGCCAGGGCCAGCACGAACACGATCGGGATGAAGCGCCCCAGCAGCATCGCGACGCCGAGCGCCGTGTTGAGCCACGGTGTGTTCGCGGTGAGCCCGGCGAAGGCGGATCCGTTGTTGTTCGCCGCCGAGGTGAAGGCGTAGAGAACCTCGCTGAGCCCGTGCGGGCCCGGGTTGAGGATCGAGGTCTTCTCGACGTCGCTGCGGATCCCGGGGATCGCGAAGCTCAGGGCCGTTCCGGCGAGCACGAGCGTGGGGGTCACCAGAATGTAGAGGCTGGCGAGCTTGATCTCGCGCGGGCCCAGGCGCTTGCCCAGGTACTCCGGGGTGCGGCCGACGAGCAGGCCGCCGACGAACACGGCGATCACGGCGAGGATGAGCATGCCGTACAGGCCGGACCCGACGCCGCCGGGGGCGACCTCGCCGAGCATCATGTTGATCATCGGCATCATGCCGCCGAGGGGCGTGAACGAGTCGTGCATCGCATTGACCGCACCCGTGGAGGTGAGGGTGGACGCGGTGCCGAAGAGGGCGGATCCGAGGATCCCGAAGCGCTGCTCCTTGCCCTCCATGGCCGCGCCGGCGAGTTGCGTCGCCGTGCCGCCGCCGCCGAGCTCGAGGGCGCTGAGGGCGACGAGCGAGGCGAGGAAGATCGTGCCCATCACGGCGGCGATCGCGTAGCCCTGGCGGTGGTCGCCGACCATGCGGCCGAAGGTGCGCGGCAGGGCGAAGGGGATCGCGAGGATGAGGACGATCTCGAGCAGGTTCGTCCACGGCGCCGGGTTCTCGAACGGGTGCGCGGAGTTGGCGTTGTAGAAGCCGCCGCCGTTGGTGCCGAGGAGCTTGATCGCCTCCTGAGAGGCGACCGGACCGCCCGGGATCGCCTGCGTGGCGCCCGTAATCGTGTGCACCTCGGCGAAGCCGGACAGGTTCTGCACCACGCCGCCGGCGATGAGCGCGAGGGCCGAGAGCACGGCGAGCGGCAGCAGCAGCCGGAACAGGCCCCGGATGAGGTCGACCCAGAAGTTGCCGATCGTGGCGCTGCCGCGACGGGCGAACCCGCGCACGAGCGCGATCGCGATCGCGATGCCGACCGCGGCCGAGGTGAAGTTCTGCACGGCGAGGCCGGCGAGCTGCACGAGGTGGCCCATGGTCTGCTCGGGCGAGTAGGACTGCCAGTTGGTGTTCGCGACGAACGACGCCGCCGTGTTGAACGCGAGCCCTTCGGGCACCGCGGGCAGGCCCAGCGAGAGGGGGAGCACCTGCTGCACGCGCTGCAGCAGGTAGAGCAGCAGCAGACCGACGACCGAGAAGGCGAGGACGCTGCGTGCGTAGGCGCGCCAGGTCTGCTCTGAGGAGGGATCCACGCCGATGAGGCGGTAGACGCCGCGCTCCACGCGCAGGTCCTTGGCGCCCGTGTAGACGCGCGCCATGTAGTCGCCGAGCGGGCGGTACAGCAGCACGAGGATGACGATGAGGGTCGCGGCCTGCAGCAGGCCCAGCCAGAGGCCGGCGCTGTCGAAGAACCCGGCGCCCATCAGAACTTCTCCGGGGCGACGAGGGCGACCACGAGGTAGCCGATCGCGACGACCGCGAGGGCGGCCGCGATGATCTCGATGACGATCATCCCCGATCCCCTCCACCCAACGCTTCGCGTTGGTCGGAGCCTCTGGATCGGGGGTCCATGATTTCAATTGCCCGGGCGATCAGCGCGACCAGGGCGAAGAGCGCGAGCGTTCCCGCGATGTAGATGATGTCGAGCACGGATCCGATCGAACCGGTCCGGACGAGCCCGGATCGGGATCCTCACGACTCCCTCACGGTCCACTCCGGGATCCATGCGCCTTCCCAACGAGCGAGGAGTGCGCACACGAACGAGCCCTCTTCCGCATGACGGCGGAGGAGGGCTCGGGAACGCGCGGGTCAGCCCTTCTCGGGCGGCCCGGCCGGGCGCTGAACCCGGCGTGCGGGCTTGGCCTCGTCGCCGCCGTAGAGCGGGACGGGGCGGCCGGAGCGCTGCTGGCCGGGTACCGGCCGGGAGCGGCGGCCGTAGATGAGCTCGGAGGAGTCGAGCAGCCAGGGCACCAGCGTGATGGTGACGCCGTGTACGAGCATCAGCTGGCTCGCCACACGGCGCGCGCGCCGGTTGTGCAGGATCGACTCCCACCAGTGCCCCACGATGTACTGCGGCAGGTACACGGTCACCACGGCCGGGCCGTGCTTGGCGCGGTACTTCTCGATGTATGCCTCGACCGGGGCCGCGTAGTGGCGGAACGGCGACTCCACGATCACGAGCGGGATCGGGATCCGGTGCTGCTGCCAGTCCTTCTGCAGCTGCACGCCGTCCTCGGGGTTGGCCGCCACGTGCAGTGCGATCGTCTTCTGGTGCTTCGCCGCGATCGCGTAGTCGATCGCCTTGATGACCGGCTTCTGCAGCCGGTTCACGAGGATGATGGCCACGTCGCCCTCGGACCCGAAGTGCGTCGTGTCGTCGATCGCGATCTCGTGCTCGACGTCGCGGTAGTAGCGCTTCACGCCCATCATGAGCACGGCCAGGATCGGGATCGCCAGGAAGACCATCCACGCGCCGTGCGTGAACTTCGTGATCGTGACGATCACGAGCACCGCGATGGTGAGGGTGGCGCCGAGCGAGTTGATGGCGAGACCTGTGTAGGCGGTGCGTCGCACCGGCAGGGCGTCCTTCACGCTCATGGACTTCGTGCTGCGCAGCAGAGCCTTCCAGTGCCGCACCATGCCGACCTGGCCGAGCGAGAACGACACGAACACGCCGATGATGTAGAGCTGGATGAGGCTGGTCAGGTTCGCCTGGAACACCACGAGCACCCCGATGGCGGCGATGCCGAGCAGGATCATGCCGTTCGAGAAGACGAGGCGGTCGCCGCGGGTGTTCAGCGCCTTGGGGGCGTAGCCGTCGCGCGCGAGCACGGCGCCGAGCAGCGGGAAGCCGTTGAAGGCGGTGTTCGCGGCCAGCAGCAGCACGCAGGCGGTCGCGGCCTGGATGATGAAGAAGGGCAGCGATCCGTTGCCGAACACGGCCGAGGCGACCTGCGCCATGAGCGACTGCTGGGGCAGCGCGCAGTTGAATCCCACGAGGTCGCGGCAGGGATCCTCCGCGTAGTGCACGCCCGTGATGAGCCCGAGCGCGGTGAGGCCCGAGAACAGCAGGATCGCGATGCCGCCCATCATGGCGAGCGTCGCCTGCGCGTTGCCGATCTTCGGGATGCGGAAGGCCTGCACGCCGTTCGAGACGGCCTCGACGCCGGTCAGGGCGGAACAGCCGCTGGAGAACGCCCGCAGTACGAGGAGGATCACTGCGGCGTTCGCGAGCTGGTCGCCGTGCATCGCGTACTGCGAGCTCTCGGCGATCGGGGCGTCGCCGAGGAACGTGCGCACGAGCCCGGTGACGATCATGACGCCCACGGATCCGATGAAGATGTAGGTCGGCACGGCGAAGAACGTGGACGCCTCGCGCACGCCGCGCAGGTTCACGATCACGATGAGGATCACGAATCCCACGGCCAGCTCGACGCGGAACGGGTTCAGCTGCGGCACGGCGGAGATGATGTTGTCCACGCCCGACGCGATCGACACCGACACGGTGAGGATGTAGTCCACGAGCAGCGCGGAGGCCACGACGACGCCGGGCACCTCGCCCAGGTTCTTGAACGCCACCTCGTAGTCGCCGCCGCCGGAGGGGTACGCCTGGATGAGCTTGCGGTAGCTGAGCACGATCACGATGAGCAGCAGCACGACCGCCGCTGCCACCCATGGTGCGAAGGCCAGGAACGCCAGGCCGCCGAGGCCGAGGGTCATCAGCATCTCCTGGGGGCCGTAGGCCACGGAGGAGAGGGCGTCGGATGCGAAGATCGGCAACGCCATGCGCTTCGGGAGGAGCTGCTCGTTCGCCTGCTCGGTGCTCAGCGGCTCGCCGAGCAGGATGCGTTTGGCTACCTGCGGGGCGTCGGCGCTCTCACGGCTGTCATTTGCCACGAGCCGCTAAATTACGCCTGCAACGGGGTCGATGCAATTTCGCGCGCGGGTTGTTGCATCACTGTTCCATCACTCTTTGCCCGGGTTCGGCGCCGGGTGTCTCCGTAAGCGGTATCGGAGAGCGTTCTCCCGCATCGCTCCGCAGGTGCGGCCGTCGGTTCCGGAGGCTCTGTGGCGCATGATGCGTCCGCTCAGAACGAACGCACAGGAGATCCGAACGCCCATTGCGTAGCGTCGCAGGCATGAGCACGGTCCCTCTCGACGATGACGCGCTGAATCAGACCCTCTCCGAGGCCCGCGAGCTGCGCGACGAGTTCCAGCGCTTCCTGCACGAGTACGAGTTCGGGATGCGGGAGATCGAGACGAAGATCTCGATCCTCAGGGACGAATTCACCCACCACCACTCCTACAATCCGATCGAGCACGTGAAGAGCCGGGTGAAGTCGCCCGACAGCATCGTGGAGAAGATCGCGCGCCGCGGGATCGAGCCCGACTTCGCCTCCATCCGCCAGCACATCACCGATATCGCCGGCGTGCGGGTCACCTGCAGCTTCGTGGCCGACGTGTACCGCCTGTTCGACCTGCTCACCGCGCAGGACGACGTCACCGTGCGCATCGTGAAGGACTACATCGCCGCTCCGAAGCCCAACGGCTACCGCAGCCTGCACGCGATCCTCGAGGTTCCCGTGTTCCTCTCGTCCGGCCCGATCATGGTCCCGGTCGAGGTGCAGTTCCGCACGATCGCGATGGACTTCTGGGCGAGCCTCGAGCACAAGATCCACTACAAGTTCCAGGGGCAGGTGCCCGCGCACCTCGTCGGCGACCTGACCGCGGCGGCCGAGGCGGCCAGCGAGCTGGATGCCCGCATGGAGCGGCTGCACCACGAGGCGCACGCTCCGCTCGCCGTGCTGCCCCTCGACGTCTGAGCCGCTCTCGGCGCGCGAAGTGCTGCGGGGCGTCGAGACGCCCCGGATCCTCATCCACGATGGCGCCCGGATCCTCATCCCGGAATATTGAACGTTCAGGCTTCGGAACGGGGATGCGCGGGGGTCGATTTGTAATCCGGGCGAACGTGCCGTAGCGTGACGTCAAGATTCACTGTCCATGCGCATGAATGCATCCGTCCCTGGGGCCGGATGCGCGCGGAGGCGGTGACGAGGATGCCACGGGGAGTGGTTTCCGCAGGGGACTCACGGGAAATGGGTTCCCGAACAACGGGCCGGGGGAACGGTCCGCTGGGGAGGAGAGAGCCGAGCGATCGGCTCTCGTGAGGGATGATCCGCGGGGAGCGGGCTGTCCTTCCGCTGTGTCTGGGGAGCACGATGAAGCTTGGGGAATACTTCGCGCGCGCCGTTGTGGCGCTCGGCACGAGCATCGCTCTGGCGCTCGTCGCGACGCCCGCCGCGCAGGCCGCACCCGCCTCACTGGGCTTGAGCGGCGCGCCGTCGACGTCGGTGCGGTCCGCCGTGACGGCCCCCGCGGCCGTGCGCGTGACCCCCTCGACCAGCGCCGGCCTGGTCTGCGCGACCGGAACCTTCTACGCGCTGTCGGGCACCGGGCAGCTGCAGCGTGTCGCGAATGGCGCCGTCACGTCGGTCGGCACCCCGGCATCGGGCGTCTCGTCCTTCAACGGCCTGGGCATCGGCGCGAACGGCGCCACCGCGATCGCGTACGAGCGGACGAACAACAGCCGCACCGCGACCATCTGGTACTTCGACGGATCCACGTGGAAGCCCACGGGCGACAGCTACACGACGTCCGCGACGCTCATCGCCGGTGCGATCGACCTGAAGACCGGCGACTACTTCTTCGGCGGGTTCGCCTCCGGCAGCTTCTACATCTACAAGTACGTGCTGAGCACCGGCGCGTTCTCGCTGGTCGGCACGATCGACACCTCCGCCGCAGGCGGGACCAACGGCGACATGGCGTTCGACGCCAACGGCAACCTGTACGTGGTTGGCAGCGCGTCCACCACGACGGTGTACTCGGTCACCGCGGCGGCGCTCGCCGCCGGCACCGGTGGGCAGCTCGCGTCGTCGCCGTCGTTCTCGTTCACCCCGTTCGGCTTCTCCAACATCAACGGCATGGCGTTCAACACGACCGGCTCGATGTACCTCGGCAACGCCACCACCGTCCGCGAGTACAACGCCTCGACCGGCGCCCAGATCGGCGGTGACGTCACCAGGAGCCTCTCGAGCACGGATCTGGCGAGCTGCAACTCGCCCGCGAACCTCACGGTCCTGAAGAACGTCGTGGCGCGCGCCCACGCCGGTGACCAGTTCCGCCTGTCGGTCAAGAGCGGCACCACCGAGTCCGCGACCGCGACGACGACCGGGACCGCCACCGGAGTCCAGGCCGCCCAGATCGGGCCGCTGCCGGTGATCCAGAACAACGCGTACACGGTGTCCGAGTCGATGGCGTCAGGATCGCCCGGCACGCTGGCCGACTACGCCAGCTCGCTCGCCTGCGTCGACGACACCGGCGCGACGGTGCCGACCTCGGCCGGCCAGCTCACGATCCCGAACCGCTCGGGTGCGAGCGTCGTGTGCACCATCACGAACTCCCCGCTGCTGGCGACCGTCTCCGTGCACAAGACCGTGCTCGACATCACCGGCAGCAACCCTGCGCCTGGCTCGGGCTGGAGCCTCGGCGCCGCGACCACCGCGACCGCCGGCACCGCCACGTCCACCCCTTCCGCGACCGCGCAGACGACGCCCGCCTCGGGTGACGTGAACTGGACCGTCGCGTTCGACAAGCAGACGTCGCGGGCGACCGTGCGGGTGTCGGAGACGCAGAAGAGCGGGTGGGACTTCGTCAGCGGCAGCTGCGTCGTCACCCCGCTGAGCGGCTCGCAGCGTACCGTGACGCTTCCGGGCGCCACCGGCGCGGACGTCACCGGCGTCGCCCCGGGCGACGCGGTGGCCTGCACGATCACGAACAAGCCGTCGGCGGCCGCGCTGACGCTGAAGAAGCAGGTCGACAACACCTACGGCGGCAGCTCCGTGGCCTCCGACTGGACGCTCACCGCGAGCGGCACGCAGACGATCACCGGCAAGACCGGCGACCCGAGCGTGACGAGCGCCGTCGTCGCCCCCGGCACCTACGCGCTCTCCGAGAGCGGCAGCCCCTCGGGCTACGCAGCGGGCGCCTGGACCTGCACCGGAGCGACCGTGAGCGGATCCTCCGTCACCGTCGCGGCGAACGCGAACGCGGTGTGCACGATCACGAACGCGAGCAAGCCCGGATCCGCCGCCTGGACCAAGACCTCCAAGGCGACGGGCGCCCAGCTCGCCGGATCCGAGTGGACGATCACCGGCCCGGGCCTTCCCGCTCAGGGCCTCGTGGTCAAGGACTGCACCACGGCCCCGTGCACCGGTCCCGACCTCGACTCGGCGCCGGGCGCCTTCCGCCTGGACAAGCTCGCCTGGGGAACCTACTCCGCGAAGGAGACGCTGGCTCCCGCCGGCTACATCGCGGCGGGTTCGTTCACCTTCACGGTGAACGCCGCCAACGCCGGCACCACGATCGACATCGGCGCCCAGCCGAACGAGCAGCAGCCCGGCGCGGTGCTCCCGCTGACGGGAGGCCTCGGAAGCGATGCCTTCCTCCTCGCCGGCGGTGCCCTCGTGTTCTCCGCGCTCACGCTCCTCGGCATCCTCCGGATCCGACGGAACGCGCGACGCGCCTCCTGACCCATCACCCACCTCACCGACAGCAGGACGACTGTCGGCCGACGGGTGTCGGTCGACGAACCACAAAGAAAGCAGGAACGGAAATGACCAGCAGGTCTCTCGGGCTGCGCAAGCTCGCAGCCGGGCTCGGAGTCGCGGCCCTCGCCGCCCTCGGCGCCCTCGCCGTGTCGCCGGCCGCCAACGCCGCCGACACGCTGAGCCCGTCGAACATCACGGGCACCACGGGCAGCATCACCATCCACAAGCACGCCGGCGACCCCGGCGCCGCGGGTGACGGCACCCAGATCACCGACCCGGCGAAGATCGCCGCGCTCGGGCAGGGCCTCGAGGGGGTCCAGTTCAGCGTGCAGCGCGTGAGCGCGAACGGCACGCCGATCGACCTCACCACCGCCGCGGGCTGGGACCAGGCGAAGACCGCGACCCCGGCGAACGTGTCGTCGGCGCCGTTCTCGCTCGGCACCGGCACGACCGCGACCACCGACGCCTCCGGGCAGGCCGTGGTCTCCGACCTGCCATACGGTCTGTACCTGGTGACCGAGACCAGCTCGGGCCCGAATCCGATCGTCTCGCCGGTCCAGCCGTTCCTGGTCTCCGTGCCCTACCCGAACCAGGGCACCTGGCTCTACAACGTGCACGTGTACCCCAAGAACAAGCTGAACACGACCGAGCCGACCAAGACCGTCGCCGACCCGAAGGCCCCGGTGCTCGGCTCGCAGATCGTCTGGACGGTCGACGCGCCGATCCCGGCCCTGGCCGCGGGTGACACCTACCGCAGCTTCTCGATCACCGACAACCTCGACTCGCGCCTGACCTACGTCGGCGCCGTGGTCAAGATCGACGGCACCACCCTCGCCGAGGGCACCGACTACACCGTCTCCGGCAACACCGTGATCACCTTCACCGCGACCGGTCTCGGCAAGCTCGCGGGCAAGACCGCGGTCACCGCCGACATCACCACCACCGTGACGTCGCTCGGCGCCGACGGCCAGATCCTGAACACCGCCGTCGTCAACACCAACGGCTCCGACCGCACCACCAACACCCCGCAGACCAACTGGGGTCCGCTGAAGGTCGTCAAGCAGGACGGCAACACGAAGAACACGCTCCAGGGCGCGATCTTCGAGGTCTACGACGCCAAGAACGGCACCAAGGTCGCCGGTCCGGTCACGACCGACGCCAACGGCCAGATCCTCATCGACGGCCTGTGGGTCGGCAACAACGACGTGAAGAGCAAGGACTACTGGCTCAAGGAGACGCAGGCGCCGGCCGGCTACGTGCTGCCCGCCGACCCGTGGACCCAGGTCACCGTGACCGCCAACGGTCAGGCCGACCCGACGAGCATCACGATCTCCAACACCCAGCAGTTCGGTCCGAACCTGCCGCTGACCGGTGGCGCGGGCAGCACGCTGTTCGCCGTCATCGGCGGCCTGCTGGTCGTCGCCGGCGTCAGTGCGATCCTGGTGCGTCGCGTGCGCGCCCGTCGTCACTGATGATCAGACGTCCGTGAGCGGTCCCCTCGAGGATCGCTGACGGACTCGAGGAGGGCAGGCCCCCAGAGCTCCTGCCCTCCTCTTCCCTTTCCCGCTGATCCTTCCCGCTCAGCACCCGAGCGGCCCGGATCCGCTCACATCAGCGCATCGAGGCTGAGAGGAGTCGTCGTGAGCCAGACCGTGCCGCTGCGCCGCCGCGACGCGAGGCCCGCGCCCCGCCCGCGCTGGCGGATGCCCTGGACGACCGCGCTGCTCGCCGCCGTCGCCTTCGTCGGCGTCCTCGTGCTGATGTACCCCACGGTGGCGAGCTGGTGGTCGCAGTACAACCAGTCGCAGCTGATCGTGAAGGTGGACGCCGAGGTCGGGGGATCCGCGACCGACGCCCGGCAGCAGGCGCTCGATCAGGCCAGCGCGTACAACCGGGCCCTGGTCGGCGGGGCGCTCGTCGCACCGGGGTCGCGCATCCCCACGAGCACCGCCGCCGCGCCCGGCTTCGACTACTCGCGCATGCTCAGGGCCGACGCCGACGGCGTCATGGCCCGGCTGCGCATCCCCGCCATCGGCGTCGACCTGCCGATCTACCACGGCACCTCCGACACGACGCTGACCAAGGGCGTCGGGCATCTCGAGGGCACGTCCCTCCCCGTCGGCGGGACCGACCAGCACTCCGTGCTCACGGCCCACCGCGGTCTCGCCGGCGCGACCCTGTTCGACAACCTCGACCAGCTCAAGGTCGGCGACACCTTCACCGTCGAGGTGTTCGGTGAGGTGCTGACCTATCGGGTGCGCGACACCAAGGTCGTCCTCCCCGAGGAGACGCAGACGCTGAGCGCGCAGCCGGGGGAGGACCTCGTCACCCTCGTGACCTGCACCCCGCTCGGCATCAACACGCACCGCATCCTGGTCACGGGCGAGCGCGTGACGCCGACCCCGCAGAAGGATCTGGATGCCGCCGGTGCGCCGCCGGACATCCCCGGCTTCCCCTGGTGGACGCTCGTGATCGGCGCCGCTCTCCTGCTGCTGGTCGGCGTCGTCGCCGCCGCCGGGCGTCCCCGTCGCGACGTCGCCCGCGGAGCAGAGGCCCTCGTCGAGGCGCCGGGATCCGTCGACGCGGGGACGGACGCGCCGATCGGCGTGTGACCGTCGCCCGGGGCAGGCGCCGCAGGACATCGCATCCCCTGCCGTCAAGCGGGGCGCAGCCCGTTCATCGCAGGCCGTCTTCGCACGTGCTGCCCGGGCGCTCCCTCGACCACAACTCGTGCGTGGACCGGGTGCTGGTCTCGACCTGCCACGGCGGAAAGCGGACGAACTCGTCCATCGCGAGACCCCACGTCGAGCCCTCCGCGGCCCGATGGGCCTTGGCCCATTCGTACATCCGCTGCCCGGTCCCGGACCAGTCCCGCTCGTTCATCTCCTGCGCGACGGCAGCAGGCATCGGCGCACTGTTCGGGGTGCTGTAGTCGTACGTGCAGGAGTAGGTCCGCCCGTCGTCGCCGACGTAGCTCAACGAGAGGGTGACGTTCGTCGTGTAGCGGGAGTCGCGCACCACGGCGAGGGTCACGGAGACGGCGGTGGCGGCGATCGCGATCGCGCCCACGACGGCGATCACCGCGATGAGCCACGGTCTGAGTCGACGCGTCCGGCCGGGTGCCACGAGGGGGTGGACCACGGATCCCTCCTCGGTCACCCCAGGAACTCCCGCGCCGCGACCGTGAGCGCCTTGACTCCGACCTCGATCGTCGGGTGGATCTCGACGGCGAAGTACGGGGAGTGGTTTGTCGCGATCTCACTGTCGACCGTGCCGTGGGCCACCGCGGCGGCGAAGCGGGCGGGGGCGATGCCGCCCCAGAACCAGAACACGAGAGGCACGCCGGCGTCGCGGGCGAACCATGACACGTCCTCGCTGCCGGTGAACAGCCCGGGGTCGACCACGTTGTCCTCGCCGAACGCGGCGCGGAAGGCCGCGGTCGCGCGCTCCGTGGCGGCGGCGTCGTTGATGGTGGCGGGGAGCGTGTGCAGCGTCTCGATCGTCGGCTCCTCCGTGGCGCCGCTCGCCATGGCCTCGGCCTTGATCACGCGCTCCACCTTCGCGAGCATCTTGGTCCGCAGCGCGTCGTCGGGGTAGCGCAGGCTGAGATCGAGCGTGGCCTCGGCCGGGATGATGTTGTTCTTGGTGCCGGCGTGGATGGCGCCCACCGTGACCACGGCGAGGTCGTGCGGATCCACCTCGCGCGAGACCACGGTCTGCAGGCGCATGACCGTGGCGGCGGCCATGACCACGGGGTCGATCGTGGAGTGCGGGCGGGAGCCGTGCCCTCCCCGGCCGTGCAGCACCACGTGCAGGCCGTCGGAGGCCGACATCTGCGGTCCGGGGCGCACGCCGATCATGCCGGCGGGGAGCGGGGTGACGTGCTGCCCGATGACGACGTCCGGCCGCGGGAACCGGTCGAGCGCGCCGTCGTCCAGCATCGCGCGGGCGCCGGCGCCGAACTCCTCGGCCGGCTGGATCACCACGACCAGAGTGCCCGACCACTCGTCCCTGGTGCGGACGAGCTCCTCCACGGCGCCGATCATGGCGGTCACGTGCATGTCGTGGCCGCAGGCGTGCATGATGCCGACCTCGCGGCCCTCGGCGTCCACGCCTCGCGCGGTGCTGGCGTAGGGCAGTCCCGACTCCTCGACGACGGGCAGGGCGTCCATGTCGGCGCGCGCCCAGACCACCGGGCCGTCGCCGTTGCGCAGCACGCCGACGACGCCCGTGCGCCCGACCCCCTGGGTGACCTCGAGCCCCAGGTCGCGGAGGTGCCCTGCGGCGATGCCCGCGGTGCGCACCTCCTGGAACGACAGCTCGGGGTTGCGGTGCAGGTCGATGAAGAGCGCTTCGAGGTCGATCGTCATAGCGCCGAGCCTACGCGGATCCGGCCGGGGGGCCCGCCGATGCGCCGTCACCGGCCGGCGTAGGTCTCCAGGGCGGGGCCCGGATGCAGCACGCCGTTGACGATCGCCTGGATCGCGAAGGCGCTGGCGTCGGCCAGGTCGACAGCCGTGGGGTCCAGCAGCCACTGCAGCTGCAGCCCGTCCATGACCGCGAGGATCGACGCCGCGGCCTTGCCGATCACGGCGGTGTCGGTCACGCCCTCCTGGGCGCACAGCTCGAGGAACGCCGCCGACACCTCGGTGCGGAGCTTGTCGTAGCGGTGCTCGAAGAAGGCCCGGGCGGGATGCCCGTCGGTCACCGACTCGTTCGACAGCACCGTGTACGTCTGCACGATCCCGGGACGTCGTTCGTTCGCGAGCGCTGTCTTGACCAGGTGCAGGAACAGTTCAGGGCCATCGGGGATGTGCTGATCGGCCAGCTCGGCGACGTCGCTCTTGTCGCGGTAGTCGAGCACCTCGAGCAGGAGCTTCTGCTTCGACCCGAAGTGGTGCAGCACCCCGGCGTGCGTCATGCCGACCTGCTCGGCGATGTCGGCGAGGGTGCCGTTGGTGGATCCTTTCGCGCCGAAGATCTCGATCGCCGCGTCGAGGATCTCCGTGCGCTTTCGCTCGGTCTCGGGCCGTGATTTCACGCGCGCCGACGTTGTCGTGACCATTTCGTCCCCTTCGCCGCTTGTCATCCAGCTTACTCATCGGTAACCTCACTCCTACTTACTTTCTCGCTAGTAAGTAAAGTTCCGCGGAAGCGGACCCCGCACCAGGTGGCGCACGATGGCCGTGCCCAGAAGGAGAAGCAATGAGGCTCACCAAGACCCTGCTCGTCGTCTCGGCGATCGCGGCCCTCAGCGCCGTCGCGCTGACCGGCTGCTCGTCGGGCTCCACCGCCGGCGCATCCGGCGGCGGCTCGCTCACGATCGCGAAGCCCGACGGCGCCGCGATCCTGTCGACCCAGACCAACAACCCGTTCATCTCCACCGGCTCGGGCATGTCGCTCGGATACGACCGGATGATCTACGAGCCCCTCGCGATCGTGAACCCCGTGGGGAAGAACGAGACGACCCCGTGGCTCGCCTCCAAGGTCGAGTGGAACGCCGACTACACGCAGCTCACCGTCACTCCGCGCGCCGACGTGAAGTGGAGCGACGGCAAGCCGTTCACCGCCGACGACATCGTCTTCACGTACACGATGATCAAGAACACCCCCGCGCTCGACCTCGGCGGCCTCAAGCTCGCCGATGTCAAGAAGGACGGCGGGAACGTGGTGCTCTCGTTCAGCGAGTCGAAGTTCGTGAAGCAGGGCGACGTGCTGCAGGTCACCATCGTCCCCGAGCACCAGTGGAAGGGGATCTCCGACCCCTCCAAGGACCCGGTCAAGGACGCGGTCGGCACCGGCCCGTACACGATCAAGAGCTTCTCCTCGCAGGGCGTGGTGCTGAAGGCCCGCACCGACTACTGGGGCGGCAAGGTGCCGGTGGGACAGCTCAAGTACCTCGAGTACAACGACAACACCGGACTCCTCCGCGCGCTGCAGAGCAAGGAGGCCGACTGGGCGCAGATCTTCATCACCGACTACCAGAAGAACTACGTCGACAAGGATCCGAAGCACAACGTGTTCTGGGGCGCGAACGTGCTGAGCCCGGACATGGTGCTCGTGAACACCACGAAGGCGCCGTTCAACGACGTCGCCTTCCGCAAGGCCGTCAACATGGTCGTCGACCGCAAGGCGCACGCCGAGAAGGCGCGCAGCAACGCCGGCCCCGAGCTCACCAGCGTCACCGGCATTCCGCAGCCCACCGGCGACCAGTACATCGCCCCGGAGTACAAGGACAAGACGTTCTCCGTCGACGTCGACGGCGCCAAGAAGGTGCTCACCGACGCGGGCTACACCTGGAAGGACGGTGCGCTGATCGATCCGTCCGGCAACCCCGTCTCGTTCACGCTGCAGGATCCGCAGGGCTGGAACGACTACGTCACCGGCATCCAGCTCGTGGCCACGCAGATCAAGAGCACCCTCGGCGCGGACGCCAAGGTGGCCACGCCCGACGCCGACACCTGGTTCACGAACATGGCGACCGGGAACTTCGACGCGGCGCTGCACTGGTCGGGCTCCGGCTCCAACCCGTGGCACATCTACGACGACGTGATGAACGGCGCCTACCTGGAGCAGGCCGCCGACGGCAAGGTCTCCGACAACTTCGGCCGGTACAACAACCCGGAGGCGACCGCGCTGCTCAAGCAGTACGCCCAGGCGTCGGACGACGCGACCCGCACCGAGGCGCTCAACAAGATCCAGAAGATCTTCGTCGAGGACGTCCCGGCCATCCCGATCGGCACCCACCCGCAGCTGGGCGAGTACAACACCCGCACCTTCACCGGGTGGCCGAGCGAGAAGGACCAGTACGCGACGGCGGACCCCACGCAGCCCTCGGCGGTCCAGGTGATCATGAACCTGAAGCCGGCCGGCAAGTAACCGCCCATCCCTCTCGGTCGTTGAGCGAGCGCACCGCGTTTCGTCTCGGTCGCGCTGCGCGCGGCCTCGCTCAACGACCGCTACCGGAGCATGCCCCTCATGAACGACACCCTTCTCTCCGTGCGCGACTTCTCCGTCGTGTACGACGTGGATCCGCCCGTGCGGGCGGTGAAGAACGTCACGATCGACATCCGGCGCGGTGAGATCGTGGGCCTCGCCGGCGAGAGCGGCAGCGGCAAGACCACGCTCGCCTACGGCGTGCAGCGGCTGCTCAAGCCGCCGGCCGTGATCACCGGAGGCAGCGTCGTCTTCCACGACGCCGACGGCTCGGACATCGACCTGCACGCCCTCGACGTCGAGCAGATGCGCCGGTTCCGCTGGGACAAGGTGTCGATGGTGTTCCAGGGAGCGATGAACGCGCTCAACCCCGTGGCGACGATCGGCGCGCAGCTGGACGACGTGTTCCGCGTGCACCGGCCGGGGATGAGCCGCGCGCAGCGCCGGGCGGAGGTCGTCGAGCTCCTCGAGATCGTGAAGGTCGGCGGCCAGCGGATCCGGTCATACCCGCACGAGCTCTCCGGAGGCATGCGCCAGCGCGTGATGATCGCGATGGCGCTCGCGCTGCGCCCGCAGCTCATGGTCATGGACGAGCCCACCACCGCGCTCGACGTGCTCGTGCAGCGCGAGATCCTGAAGCAGATCTCCCAGCTGCGCCACGAGTTCGGCTTCTCGGTCGTGTTCATCACGCACGACCTGCCGCTGCTGCTGGAGATCAGCGACCGCATCGCCGTGATGCGCGAGGGCGAGATCGTCGAGCTCGCCGACGCCGAGCGGCTGTGGACGGATCCGCAGCACGAGTACACCCGCGACCTGCTGCGCTCCTTCCCGCGCCTGACCGGAGAGCGGGGGGTGGTGGTGCGATGACCGTGCTCGAGTTCCGGGGCGTCACGAAGATCTACAACGTGCGCGGATCCGGTCAGCTGAAGGCCCTGGATGACGTGAGCTTCACGCTGCACTCGGGTCAGACGATCGGCCTGGTGGGCCAGTCCGGCAGCGGCAAGTCGACGATCGCCAAGATCCTCACCCAGCTCGAGACGCCCACGCGCGGCGAGGTGCTCCTCGACGGCGAGCCGATCCCGCGTCGTGGCAAGGGCCTGCGGAAGTACCGGCAGCAGCTGCGCATGGTGTTCCAGGATCCGTTCGCCTCGCTGAACCCGTACCACTCGATCCGCCACCACGTGGAGCGCCCCCTGCGGCTGGACCGCGTCGTGCCGCGCGAGCAGGTCGACGCCGAGGTGCGTCGGCTGCTCGAGCGCGTGCGGCTCGACCCGGACGCCGTGATGGAGCGGCGGCCTCACGAGCTTTCCGGCGGCCAGCGCCAGCGCGTCGCGATCGCGCGGGCGCTCGCGTCCCGGCCGGCGCTGCTCGTGGCCGATGAGCCGGTGTCGATGCTCGATGTGTCGATCCGCCTCGGCGTGCTGAACCTGCTCGCCGACCTGCAGCGCGAGGAGGGACTCGGCGTGCTCTACATCACCCACGACCTGGCGACCGCGCGCCACTTCAGCGACGAGATCATGGTGCTCAACCAGGGCCGGGTCGTGGAGAGCGGACCCGCGGACGACGTCATCCTGCGCCCCCGCGATCCGTACACCCGGGAGCTGCGGGCCGCGTCGCCCGATCCGGAGGAGTTCTTCCGCCGCCGGGCGGCACAGACCACGGGAGGTGCGCGATGAGCGCCGACACGTCCGCACCCGCGACCGAGGCGTCGCCCGCCGCGCCCGAGCCGGTGGATCCGACGCTCGTCGGCACGACCGCCACGCGCGCCGAGCGCGGCCGCATGCGCGTGCCCTGGCGGTTCATCGGCGGCCGGGCGGCCTTCTACGTGTTCACCGCGTGGGCCGCGATCACCATCAACTTCTTCATCCCGCGGCTGATGAAGGGCGACGCGGTCGACGCGTACATGGCGCGCAGCCAGGGCCAGCTCACGCCGGACGCCGAGAAGGCGCTGCGCCTCATGTTCGGCCTCGACCACTCGGTGCCGCTGTGGCAGCAGTACCTCGACTACTGGGGCATGCTGCTGCGCGGCGACCTCGGCGTCTCCATCTCGACGGGCATGGCCCCGGTCGGCGACGCGATCGCCGCCGCGCTGCCGTGGACCCTGGGACTGGTCGGCTTCGCCACGATCGTGTCGTTCCTCGTCGGAACCGTGCTGGGCGCCGTGATCGGATGGCGGCGCGGCGGGCGCCTCGACGTGCTGGTGCCCGTGACGACGTTCCTCGGGACCGTGCCGTACTTCTGGCTCGGGCTGATCTTCATCGCCCTGTTCTCGACCCTGCTCGGCTGGTTCCCCGCCGGGCACGCCTACGAGGTGGGCGTGGATCCGGGCTGGAACCCGGAGTTCATCGGCCAGGTGCTCTCGCACGCGGCCCTGCCCGTGATCACGATCGTGATCGCCTCGCTCGGCGGCTGGGTGCTCGGCATGCGCAACATGATGCTCACCGTGCTGGACGAGGACTACATCACCGTCGCCCAGGCCAAGGGCATGTCGAACCGGCGCGTGCTCTGGCGGTACGCGGCCCGCAACGCCGTGCTCCCGCAGATCCAGAGCTTCGCCCTCTCGCTCGGCTTCATCGTCGGCGGCACCATCGTGATGGAGATGGTGTTCTCCTATCCCGGGATCGGGCTGCTGCTGCTCGGCGCGACCAACGCGAAGGACTATGCGCTCATGCAGGGCATCTTCCTCGTGCTCGTGATGGCGGTGCTCGTCGCGAACATCATCGCCGACATCGCCTACGCCATCCTCGACCCGCGCACCCGTCAGACGGAGGCCTGATCATGACCACTCCCGTTCCCCCCGAGGTCGCGCAGCCGGCCGCCGGCGCCCCGGAGACCGCGGCGCTGCTCACCGCCGAGCGGCGGCCCGCGCCGCGTCGCACCTTCTGGACGCAGCTCAGGGCGTCGCTGGCCATGTTCGGCAACCGCAAGTCGGCCGCGGGCCTGATCATCCTCGGGGTGTTCACCCTCGTGGCGATCTTCGCGCCGTGGATCGCGCCGTACAGCCCGACCGCACAGCACCTCGACGCGACGCTGCAGCCGCCCTCCCTGCAGCACCTGCTGGGCACGACCCACATCGGCGAGGACGTGTTCAGCCAGCTCGTCTACGGCACGCGCGGCGTGCTCGTGGTCGGCTTCCTCGCCACGATCATGGCCACCGTGGTGGCGATCGTGGTCGGCGTGACCGCCGGCTACCTGCGCGGCTGGAAGAGCGAGTCGCTGTCGGCGCTGTCCAACGTGTTCCTGGTGCTGCCGGGGCTGCCGCTGATGATCATCATCGCCTCGCAGTTCCAGGATCCGCCCCTCGTCGTCATTGCGGCTGTGCTCGGCCTGACCGGCTGGGCGTGGGGCGCGCGGGTGCTGCGGGCGCAGACGATGTCGCTGCGCAACCGCGACTTCATCCAGGCGGCGCGTGCCAACGGCGAGCCGCTGCGCCGGATCATCCTCGTCGAGATGCTGCCGAACCTCATGGCGATCATCGCGTCGAGCTTCGTCGGCACCATGACGGCCGCCGTGCTCGGTCTCACCACCCTGGCGTTCATCGGCGTCATCCCGGTCTCGAACCTGAACTGGGGCACCATCCTGTTCTGGGCGCAGCAGAACAGCGCCTTCCCGGACTACTGGTGGTGGTATGTGCCCGCGGGCCTGTGCATCGCGCTGCTCGGAGTCGCGCTCGCGCTGATCAACTTCGGAATCGACGAGTACGTGAACCCGCGGCTGCGCTCCGCAGGGGAGCGGGCCCGCGCCCTGAAGAAGCGCGGCATCGACGCGAACGCCGCCGTGACGGCGGTGCGCACCGCCGGCGGCACCGACCGCTCCGGCGGCTCTGATCGCTCCGGCACCGACCGCACCGGCACCGACCGCTCCGGCACGGCCGGCCGCTCCGGCGGCGACGCAGAGGGCCGCACCGCGTGAGCAACGTCCTGCCCTTCCGTGACCCCGCGCTGTCCACCGCCGACCGGGTGGCCGACCTCCTCGGCCGCATGACGGTGGAGGAGAAGGTCGGCCAGATGCTGCAGCTCGACGCGCGCGACGACCTGCGCGACCACGTGCTGCGGCGGAATGCCGGCTCGATCCTGCACACCTCGCCGGAGCGGATCCTGGAGGCGAACCGGCTCAGCGCCGAGACCCGGCTGCGCATCCCGCTGCTCGTGGGCGAGGACTGCATCCACGGCCACTCGTTCTGGCCGGGCGCCACGATCTTCCCGACCCAGCTCGGCATGGCGGCGTCGTGGGACGGGGATCTGCTGGAGCGGGTCGCACGGGCGACGGCCGAGGAGGTTGCCGTGACGGGGGTGCACTGGACGTTCTCCCCGGTGCTGTGCATCGCCCGGGACCTGCGCTGGGGGCGGGTCGGCGAGACGTTCGGGGAGGATCCGTTCCTCATCGGCGAGCTCGCGTCCGCGATGGTGCGCGGCTACCAGGGCTCCGGGCTCGGCGACCCCACGGCGATCCTCGCCACGGCCAAGCACTTCGCCGGGTACTCGGAGACCCAGGGCGGCCGGGACGCGTCCGAGGCCGACATCTCCCGCCGCAAGCTCCGCTCCTGGTTCCTGCCGCCGTTCGAGCGCGTGGCGAGGGAGGGATGCCGCACGTTCATGCTCGGCTACCAGACCACCGACGGGGTGCCGATCACCGTGAACGACTGGCTGCTCAGCGAGGTGCTGCGCGGCGAGTGGGGGTACGGCGGCACCCTCATCACCGACTGGGACAACGTCGGCCGGATGGTGTGGGAGCAGCGGGTGCAGCCCGACTACACGCACGCGGCGGCGGCCGCCGTGCGGGCCGGGAACGACATGGTGATGAACACGCCGGGCTTCTACGAGGGCGCCCTGGACGCGGTGGAGAAGGGGCTGCTCGCCGCGGACGCGTTCGACACGGCCGTGGCCCGCATCCTCACGCTCAAGGTCGAGCTCGGCCTCTTCGAGGATCCGCGGCTGCCGTCGGAGCACCTCGATGCCGTCGTCGGCAGCACCGCCCACGCCGCCCTGAACCTCGAGGCGGCGCGGCGCTCGCTCGTGCTGCTGGAGAACGACGGCACGCTGCCCCTGAGCGTCTCGGCGGGGGCGGATCCGCTCCGCGTCGCCGTCGTGGGTCCGCTCGCGGACGACGCGCAGACCCAGCTCGGCGACTGGGCCGGCGGATCCGGTCAGGCCGGATGGATCGACGGCCAGCCGCGCGAGATGATCACGACCGTGCTCGGCGGGCTCCGCGCGACCGTGGGGCTCGCGGTGGGGTACGCGCAGGGCGCCGACATCCTCACCCTCGAGGAGGATCCGCTCGGCGCGACGTTCCCGGACGGTCAGCCGCGGCCGCCGGTGGTGGTGCCGGCCGCGGTCGACGAGGCCCGGCTCGCGGAGGCGGTGGCGGCCGCCGAGTCGGCGGACGTCGTGGTGGCGGTGGTCGGCGACCGCATCGAGCTCGTCGGCGAGGGGCGCTCCACGGCGACCCTCGAGCTCCTCGGCGGCCAGAACGCGCTGCTCGACGCCGTGATCGCGACGGGAACCCCCGTGATCGTGGTGCTGCTGGCGTCCAAGCCGCTCGTGCTCCCCGCCTCGGTCGCGAACGCCGCGGCCGTGGTCTGGGTCGCGAACCCGGGCATGCAGGGCGGGCGCGCGATCGCCGAGCTGCTCACCGGCGCGATCGAGCCGTCGGGGCGCCTGCCGATCTCGTTCGCACGGCACGTGGGCCAGCAGCCCACCTACTACAACCAGATCCGCGGGCAGCACGGCACCCGCTACGCCGATCTCACGCAGGCCCCGGCCTGGGCCTTCGGCGAGGGCCTGTCGTACACGACCGTGGCCTACTCCGCGCTCCAGCTCGCGTCGTCCGAGCTCGGCATGGGCGACACCCTCGTCGCGGAGGTCACCGTCGCCAACACCGGATCCCGTCCGGTGCGGGAGACCGTGCAGGCGTACGTGCGCGACGTCGTGACGAGCGCGAGCTGGGCCGACAAGGAGCTCAAGGCCTACCGCCAGGTCGACCTCGCGCCGGGGGAGGCCGCGCAGGTGCGGCTGGAGGTGCCCGTCGCCGACTGCACGATCGTCGACGGGGCGGGGGTGCGCCGGGTGGAACCGGGCGCGTTCGAGCTGCTGGTCGGGCCGTCGTCCCGGGACGAGGTGCTGCTCTCGGCCGCCTTCGAGGTGGTGGGCTGAGGTGCCGTCCGACAATTCGTCCGGAATCCTTGCAAAAGGGGCGCGCGACGGGATCCGCTCTGCTTGGATGACCTGGTGCGAACGACTGCTGACGACACCGGCTTCCGTGCCGGGGCCCTGATCTGGCTCGCCGTCGCGACCTTCTCGATGGGGATCGACGGCTACGTGCTGGCGGGACTGCTGCCCCAGATCGCCACCGACCTGCACGTGGACGCCGCGGCGGCCGGTCAGCTGATGAGCGTCTTCGCGGCGACCGGCGCGGTCGCCGGCCCGGTGCTCGGTGCGCTCACGGGGCGCTGGGAGCGCAAGATGACGATCGTGCTCGCGCTCGCCGTGTTCGTGCTGGGCAACCTGCTGGTCGGCCTCGCTCCGACGTACTTCTGGGCCATGACGGGCCGCGTCCTCTCGGCGCTGGGCGGGGCGCTGCTGAACGCCGTCATCGGCTCCTACGTGATCGCGCGCACCCCCGAGCACTACCGCGGCCGGGCGCTCTCGCTCGTGATGGGCGGCTTCCTGTTCGCGACGGCGCTCGGCGTGCCGGTCGGACTCGTGATCGGGCAGGCCGACTGGCGGATCCCGCTGTTCCTCGTCGTGGGCGTCGGCACCGCCGCGCTCATCGGCATCGTCGCCCGCGTTCCCGGTCTGCACCTGCCGCCGCTGTCGCTGCGCGCCGCGCTGAGCCCGCTCACGCGCCCGGCGATCCTGGCCGTGCTGCTGGTGCCGATGGGGCTCATGTGCGCGAGCTATCTCTGCTTCACGTACGCCACGCTGATCCTGGGTCCGCGGATCGGCGAGGGCTACCCCATGATCGGCGCGCTGTTCGGCTACGGCATCGTCAGCCTCGCGGGCAACATCGTGTCCGGTCGCGTGACCGACCGGCGCGGGCCGGTCGCCGTGCTCACCGTCATCGTCGCCACCGTGCTGGCGGCCGCGCTGCTCGGCTGGGCCGGCCTGATGCTGCCCGGGATCGCGGGCGCCGTCGCGGGCCTCGCCTGGTTCCTCACGTGCGCCTTCTTCAACGGCGGCTCCGGCGTCGCGGCGCAGACCCGCCTCGCCACGATGGTGCCGCCGGCCGTCGCCGCTCTCGTGCTCGCCCTGAACAACAGCGCCATGATGCTCGGCAGCGCGCTGGGCAGCGCTCTCGGCGGGGTCGCACTCGCCGTCGGCGCTCTGCCGGATCAGCTGCTGCCGCTGTCGGGCGCCGTGCTCGCGGCGACCCTGGGCGTGCAGCTGGCCACCGCGGCGGCGCACCGGCGCCGGGACACCGGCGGCCCGGTCGGCGTCGGAGAGCCGCCGGTGGGCGCGATCGAGCCCGTCTGAGCCGCGGGCCCCGCGTGGGTGCGGTCGGGCGCCGGCGCAGAGAGTGCGGCCCGGCGACGGCGCGGGGGGGCGTCCGGTGGTGGCTGCGGAGCGGCCGGGATGCTCAGGATGTGCGAGGCTGGGATCGGCGCCGCAGTGCGGTCATCCGGACCGCGCCTCATGGCACGGGTTCCGTGGCGACATGCAGACGAGACGGGTGAACCCGATGGGCTTTCTTTTCTATGGCAGTGCCGAGCACGAGATCGAGATCGAGGACCTCGCTCTCGCCCACCTCAAGGTCGTGATCGCGACCAAGCTCCGGCGCAACGAGAGCTTCACGCTGTCCTGGCGGCACGACGACGACCAGCCCCGCGGCAGGTCCACGATCTGGCTGCATCCCTCGATCCAGCTCCGCTTCGAGTTCGCCGACCCGGAGCCGCCGCAGCTCGACCCCGCGCGGATCCAGACCTACGCGAACTCCGCGAACACGTCCGGCGGCGTCCTCATCCCCGACGAGCACATCCTCGGCTCGAAGTGAGGCGGGTGCCCGGCGGCTTCTGCTGAGTCCGCGATCCGGGATCTCCGCGCTCCGGTCGTGCTGACGACGACGGCGCGGACCGCGGATCCGGATCCCCTGCCGTCGGGATCGGAGAGAATGGAAGACTCTGGACTTGCCGGAGTCCCGCCGTGCGGCCCGCCGCACCCTCGCTCCGAAGGATGCCCGCATGCCCCAGATCGTCAGGTTCCAGTCCCGCGAGCGGTCCGCGGTGGAGCAGGCGTGGGCGCAGTTCGCGCCCTCCGCCCGCCTGCACCGCGCCGAACCGGAGCTGCGCCTCGACTGGTCCTCTGCGGCGCTCGAGCACGTCGGGATCGTCGAATACCGGCTTTCGGCGGCGGCCGTGCGCTCGTCCGTGCGGCCGGAGGGGCAGCTGTTCGCGTGCAGCGTCCGGTCCGCGCGGGGCTCCGTCCGCAGCGGGCGCCAGGAGCTGGCCTCCGGTGCTCCCTGGCTCAGCGACGGACGCGAGGTGACGGCCCGCTGGGATGAGGAGGCGCACGTGCGTGCGGTCGTTCTCGACCCCGGTTGGGCGCAGGAGACGGCGCGCCGGATCCTCGGCGACGACCGCCTGCTGATCCGCGTGACGGACCCGGCGCCGGTGGACCGCCGAGCGGCGGCGCACTGGTCGCGGACCGTGGCCGGTCTCGCTGAGGAGGCGGAGGCCGCCGTCGGCCACCCGCTCATCGAGGCGGAGATCGCCCGGCACGCGCTGATGGTGACCCTCGCCGCGTTCCCGTCGGCCCTGCACGGCCGCGAGCAGCGGGCCGCGCAGACGGCGCCGGCTCCCTCGACGGTGCGTCGGGCGATGGCCTTCATGGAGGAGCACGCCCACGAGCCGATCACCGTGGACGACGTCGCCCGCGCCGTCCACATCTCCACCCGCGGTCTGCAGTACGCATTCCGGCGCGCGGCCGGCATCACCCCGCGTCAGCATCTGGTCCGGGTGCGCCTCGACGGCGCGCACCGTGACCTGCTGCGGGCAGGGCCGGGTGAGACCATCGCGGAGATCGGCCGTCGCTGGGGGTTCTCGCACCCGTCCCGGTTCGCCGCGGAGTTCCGCCGGGTCTACGGCCGAGCGCCGGCCGAGATGCGCGGCGACCGCTGACGTTCCGTGCCACCGCGTGGCGGCGGTGACGCGGCGCGCACAGTCCGTTCCGGCGGTGTCCTCATCCGGCCCGGCGCTGCCGGGGTCGAGCCGGCGCCGTCCTACGGTCGGGGAGATCGGAGGACGACACAGGAATGGGAAGCATCTACTACGGCCAGAGCTCTGAGCCGATCTACATCGAGGATCGGACCCTGGCGCATCTGAAGGTCGTCATCGCGACGAAGCTGCGGCGCAACGAGAGCTTCACGCTCTCCTGGCGCCACGAGGAGGGTCAGGAGCGCGGGCGCGAGACACTGTGGCTGCACCCGTCCATCCCGCTGCGCTTCGTCTTCGACGAGCCCGAGCCGCCCGAGCTCAGCGCGGAGTGGCTGCGTACTCTTGCCGGCTCGGCGAGCAGCACCGGCGGGATCCAGCTGCTGCCGGAGCACATGAACGCGTCGAACGGCGCGGTCGCGGCGAGCGCCGATGCGCGCGGATCCGCCGATGTCGGCTCGCCGTCGGAGGACTGATGCTCCCGCTGGCGTCAACGGGTCAGCGGGCCGCGGGCCCGGTCGGCTGACCGCGGCGCGTCAGCCCAGCGTGTACCAGGCGGCGGAATCCGGCGGCAGCACGGTGCCGGCCGCGGCGGCGCTGTGCACGACGACCGTGGCGCCCTCCGGCAGGGCGAGCGGCGCCGTGCCGAGGTTCGCGGCGACGTGCAGGTCGCCACGGCGGAACGCGATCGCGTCCGACCCGAGGTCCTCCCACACGAGGGAGCCGGATCCGAGTCCGCGCTCGCGGCGCAGGCGCAGCAGCCGCTTGTAGAGCTCGAGCGTCGAGCCGTCGGCGCCCTCCTCGGCGGCGCGGGCGTACTCCGCCCACTCCGCGGGCTGCGGCAGCCACGAGGCGCCGGTGTCGTTGAAGCCGTAGGACGGCGCCGTCCCGCTCCACGGCAGCGGCACACGGCAGCCGTCGCGGCCGTAGCGCTCGCCGTTCGTGCGGAACCAGCTCGGATCCTGGCGGAACTCGTCGGGGATCTCCATCGCCTCGGGCAGGCCCAGCTCCTCGCCCTGGTACAGGTAGGCGGATCCGGGCAGCGACAGCATCACCGTCGTCGCGGCGCGGGCGCGCGCGAGGCCGATCGCGCGGTCGGGCTTGGGCTCGTCCCGCGGGCCGATGCCGTCACCCTGCGGGTTGTCCCAGGTGAGGGCGAGGCGCGACGCGTGCCGCACGACGTCGTGGTTGGACAGCACCCAGGTGCTCGGGGCGCCGACTGCGCCGAACGCGTCGAGGGAATCGCGGATCACCGTGCGCAGCTCTTCGGCGTTCCACGCGGTCATCAGATAGTTGAAGTTGAACGCCTGGTTCATCTCGTCCGGACGCACCCAGAGGGCGATCTGCTCGAGGGTCGGCATCCACGCCTCGGCGCACAGCGCGCGCTCGCCGTCGTACTCGGCGAGCACGTCGTGCCAGTCGCGGTAGATCTCGTGCACCCCGGGCTGGCCCCAGTACGGCACGTCCTCCTGGTCGCCGCCCATGGAGTCCGCGCCCTCGTCGGGCGTGTAATCGGGCAGGCCGGCCTTCTTGATCATGCCGTGCGCCACGTCGACCCGGAAGCCGTCGACCCCGCGGTCGAGCCAGAACCGCAGCACGCTGCGGAACTCCTCGCGCACCTCCTCGTTCGTCCAGTCGAAGTCGGGCTGGCTGGTGTCGAAGATGTGCAGGTACCACTGGCCGGGAGTGCCGTCGGCCTCGGTCACGCGGGTCCACATGCCGCCGCCGAACACGCTCTGCCAATTGTTGGGGGGCAGCTCGCCGTGCTCGCCCTTGCCGTCGCGGAAGATGTAGCGGGCGCGCTCGGGGCTTCCCGGCGCCGCCGTGAGCGCCTCCTGGAACCACGCGTGCTGGTCGGAGGAGTGGTTCGGGACGAGGTCCACGATCACGCGGATGCCCCGGGCATGCGCTGCAGCGAGCATGGCGTCGAAGTCGTCGAGCGTGCCGAACAGCGGATCCACGCCGCGGTAGTCGGAGACGTCGTAGCCCGCGTCCTTCTGCGGGCTGGGCATGAAGGGGCTCAGCCAGATGGCGTCCACGCCGAGCTCGACGAGGGCGTCGAGGCGGGACGTGATGCCGGGCAGGTCGCCGATGCCGTCGCCGTTCGCATCCGCGAAGGAGCGGGGGTAGATCTGGTAGATGACGGCGGTGCGCCACCACTCGGATCCGGGGGCGGACTGCTGCTCGATCTGGGCCATTCGATCAGGCTACCGGGAGGCGCGCTTCCCGGAAAATCACGGATCGAATCGGTTCGAGCGCGCGGGTGTCGCCGGCCCTTCTACCGCGAGACTGCAACTGAACGACGAGACTGCGCGATTCTGTTGCAGTCTCGTCGCGTGGTTGCAGTCTCGCGGATCCGGAGGGGGTCGGTGGCGGATCCGGGGCCGCGTCAGTGCTCGATGAGGTTCAGCGGCTCCTCGCCGGCGAGCATGCGGTCGATCTGCGCGCGGATGAGCGCGGCGATGCGCGGCGCCATCGCGGTCGACGCCCCGCCGACGTGCGGGGTGAACAGCACCCCGGGGGCGTTCCACAGCGGGTGCCCCTCGGGGAGGGGTTCGGGATCCAGCACGTCCAGAGCGGCGCGGATCCGGCCGTTCTCGGCGACCAGCGCGTCGGTGTCGACGAGCGAGCCCCGCCCGACGTTGACGAGCAGCGCGTCGTCGGCCATGCGCGCGAGCATGGCCGCGTCGAACAGCCGGTGCGTGGCGGGCCCGCCCGGCAGCGAGAGGATCACGATCTCCGCCTCGGGGAGCACAGCCGGGAGGTCGGCGAGCGCGCGCACCGGGATCTCCCCGATGCCCTCCACCACCTCGGTGCGCGCGGTCTGCGCGACCGCGGTGACGGTGACCTCGAAGCCGGCGAGGCGACGGGCCACGGCCTTGCCGACACCGCCGATGCCGACCAGCAGCACGCGCCGGTCGGCGAGGCTCGAGGTGAACGCGCGGTCCCACACGCCCGCGTCCTGCGCGCGCACGAACCGGGGCAGTTCGCGCTGCGCGGCGAGGGTCAGGGCGAGCGCGAGCTCCGCCGTGGCGGGCTCGTGCACGCTCGCCGCGTTCGCGAACGGGACGCCGGCCGGGATCCGGTCGATGACGGCCTCGTATCCGATCATCTGCCCCTGCACGAGGCCGACGTCGAGGCCCTCCAGCGAGCTCAGGTGCTGCCTGCCGAGGTACGACGGCACGACGATGTCGATGCGCCGAGCCGGAGGAGGCGTCGCCATGTCCCATACCCGCACCTCGACGCCCGCGGGCATCCGGCCCCGGGCGATGACGTCGGCGGCGAGTTCGGCGGTGGGAACGGTGACGAGGAAGCTCACCCTTCGAGGGTAGAGCCGGAGCCGCCGGTGCGATCGGGCCACTCGAGCGCCGGTGGCCCCGGCGCGGCGTGCTGCGAGGGATCGAAGGCGGGAGAATCGGCTCGGCGCCGGGTCGGGGATTGACATTTCTGCGTTCTGTATACAGAATACGAAGCGCGTCCTACACCCGAATCTGCTCTTCCGACGATGAAAGAGGTGGCCTCATGCCTCGCTTCTCCTCTCGCTTCACCCGCTCGCTGGCCCTGGCCACCGCGGGCGTCCTCACTCTCGGACTCGCTGCCTGCAGCGGAGGCGCCGCCGGCGGTGGATCCGCCGGAGGGAAGACCACCGTGGTGTGGTCGACCTGGGGCAGCGCCGATGAGCTCAAGCGCTACCAGGAGTTCGATGCCGACTTCATGAAGCGCCACCCCGACATCACGGTAAAGCTGCAGCCCGTGGCCGGCTACGACGACTACCACTCCAAGCTGCTCGCACAGCTGACGAGCAACACCGCGCCGGACGTCTTCTACGTCGGAGATGACATGATCGGCCAGTTCGTCGGCTCGCACCGCCTCATGCCGCTCAAGGCGCTCATGAACGGCTCGAAGAGCCAGAGCAAGGAGGCCGACTTCTCTTCCGGTCTGTTCGGCGCCGCCGAGCAGGACGGCGAGATCTACGCCGCGCCGAACGATTCCAACCCCGATGTGTTCTGGTACGACAAGGAGGCCCTGAAGGCCGCCGGCGTGACGGACGACCCCGCGACGCTCGCCGCCGCCGGCAAGTGGACCACGAGCGCCTTCCTGGACATGAACAAGAAGCTGCACGATGCGGGCCTCACGGGCACGATGTTCTGGAACTACTGGGCCACCCAGTGGAGCTGGCTGAGCTCGCAGGGCGCATCGGCGCCCTATGACAAGAGTGGGAAGTTCGTGGCCAACAAGGACGCGGACGCGGTCAAGGTCCTCGACCAGTTCGGATCCCTCTTCCAGGACAAGACCTTCGTGGTCGCGGACACCCTGCCCGACGGGGCCGGAGCCGACAGCGTGTTCGTCGCGCACAAGGCCGGGTTCCTCGTGCAGGGCCGCTACACGATCGGAACGGTCGCGGCGGCCGGATCCAAGGACTCCTACGACATCGCGCCCTGGCCCACGCCGGACGGGAAGGCGGCGCCCACCGGCGTCGCGACCTCGTTCCTCGCGATCAACAAGGCCACCAAGGTGAAGGACGCCGCCTTCACGTTCTGGACCGAGTTCCTCTCCGCTCAGGGACAGACCTTCCGCCTGCAGGGCGGCGGCAACGCGGTCCCCTCCATCAAGGGCGCGGACAAGGTCGTCCTCGACGGCTACCCGGCGCACGCGCAGACCTTCCTCGACATGCGCGACATCGGCTTCGTGAACTACCCGACGGAGGCGCGCCTGCCGGGCATCCGTTCCGGCATCGGTGACCAGTTCCTGGCGCTGTACCAGGGCAAGCAGGACGCTCAGGCCACGCTCGACGCCGTCGCCGAGCTGGTCCAGGACGGCAAGTGAGCATGACCGCATCGTCGGTTTCCACCCGGGCGTCGTCATCGACGGCGCCCGGGTGGCGGCGCGAGGCCGCGTGGCGGCGACGCGACCGCCGCTGGGGCTACGCGTTCGTCGGCCCGCAGCTCGTAGGTATGGGGCTCTTCGTGCTGCTGCCGTTCCTCGCCAGCCTCGTGCTGGCGTTCGCGCGGTGGGACGGGCTCACCGACCTCAGCTGGGTGGGGTTCGAGAACTTCGGCACCGAGCTGGCGGATCCGCTCTTCGGGCGCGCGATCCTGAACACGCTGCTCATCGCGATCATCACCGTCCCGATCGGCCTGGGACTCGCGGTCGTCATCGCGGTCGCCCTCGAGAAGCTGAAGACCCGAACCCTCTACCTCGTGCTGTTCTTCGCGCCGGTGGTCACCTCGACGGTCGCCGTCGCCATGATGTGGCAGCAGCTGTTCCGCGCCGACGGCGTGCTGTCCACCACGATCTCGAAGGTCTTCGGGATCGCCCCTCCGGACTGGCTGCAGGATCCGCGCCTCGCCCTGATCGCCGTGTGCATCGTGACGATCTGGTCGTCCCTGGGACTCAACGTGATCATCTTCCTCGCCGGCCTCCAGAACATCTCGCCGTCCGTGATCGAGGCGGCCCGGATCGACGGCGCCGGCGCGTGGCGGCTGTTCACCGCGATCCGGCTGCCGCTGCTCTCGCCGATCGTGTTCTTCTCCTCGGTGATCGCGTTCATCTCCTCGCTGCAGACCTTCGACACCGTGTACGTGCTCGTGCGGAACGCAGGACCCGACAACGCGACGCGCACGATCGTCTATCACATCTACGACCTCGGCATGAAGAAGTTCGAGTTCGGGCTCTCGTCGGCGGCGAGCATCATCCTGCTCCTGCTCACGCTGGTCATCACGGCGATCCAGTTCGCCGCGCAGAAGAAGTTCGTCCACTACGAGGATGACCCCGCATGAGCATCGACACCACGAGCCTCACCCGCGGCGGCGCCGCCCCCGCCACCGATTCCACGATCGCCATCGTCGCGCCCGGTCGTCGGGTCCGGCCGAAGCCTGCGGGTCGGGGACGTCGTCGCGTGTCCGCGACGGTCCTCCACGTCGTGCTGATCGCGGCCGGCCTCGGCATGGTCTTCCCGTTCGTGTGGATGATCCTCACCTCGTTCAAGACGCTGCCGCAGCTGCTGAAGGATCCGCTCTCGCTGTTGCCGAATCCCTGGACCTTCGGCAACTACGCCGAGGCGTGGAACGCCGTGCCGTTCGCGCAGGCCTACCTGAACAGCGCCTACATCGCCGTGCTCGTCGTCGTCGGCACGCTCATCACGGCGTCGATGGCCGGGTACGCGTTCGCGCGGATCCGCTTCCGCGGATCCCGGGTGCTGTTCATCGTGTTCCTCGCGACCCAGATGATCCCCAAGCAGGTCACACTCATCCCGTTCTACCTGCTGATGACCCAGCTCGGCTGGGTGGACTCGCACCTCGCGCTCATCGTCCCCGGCATGATCGCGAACCCGTTCGCGGTGTTCTTGATGCGCCAGTTCGTGCTGTCGCTGCCGAAGGAGCTCGAGGAGGCGGCGCTGGTGGACGGCGCGGGGCGGATCCGCACGTTCTTCCAGGTGATCCTGCCGAACCTGAAGCCCGGCCTCGCCGCACTCAGCATCATCGTGGCGCTGGACGTGTGGAACTCGTTCCTGTTCCCCCTGGTGCTGCTGAACACCCCCGACCTGTTCACGGTGCCGCTGCTGCTGCAGTCGTTCCAGGGCCAGTTCGGATCCGTCAACTACGGCCTCGTCATGGCGGCGTCGGCGATCTCGACCGTGCCGATGCTGATCGTGTTCGTGATCGGCCAGCGCCGGATCCTGAACAGCATGGCGGCGTCCGGCCTCGGGGGGCGCTGATGGCGGTCGTCGCTCCGTCCGCGGCGGAGCTTGCGCTCGCGGCGGGGCGCCATCTCGACCTCGTCACCGCGCCCTTCACGATCCCGAGGTCGCGGCTGCTGGTCTTCCGCGAGGGTGCAGGCGTGCGTGTGCACACCTCTGAGTACGAGCGGGGACTCGGCGAGTGCCGGGTGCTCGACGAGCTCGGGGTCGTCGACGCGGAAGGGCGCCTGCTGCCCGTGGTCGACGTGCAGCCGCATCGGATCCGGTTCGCGGCCGACGGCTCCGCCTCCGTGACGCTGACGTTCGACGGGCTGCGCGCATTGAGCCTCGGCGGGAGCGGGAGCGCCACGGTGCGCCTGGTGCTCCCGGACGGGACCGCGGCCGAACACCCGCTGGGTACCGGCCTGCGCATCGACGTCGCGGCCGACCGGACCACGACCGTGACCGCGCAGTCGGCGGAGGCGCACGAAGCCGCCGAGGCCGCGCTCGAACGGGAGTGGGCGGACTGGTTCACCCGCTGTCCGCGCGTGCGCGACGACCTGCAGGACATGACCGCCTTCTGCTGGTGGGTGCTCGGGGCGAACATCGTCGAGCTGCCCGCGCTCGCCGGCGCCCGCGCCGTCGTGCCGTCGAAGATCGGCTACGTCGGGCTGTGGCAGTGGGACGCGTACTTCATCGCGGTCGGCCTGCGCCACGGCGACCCCGCGCTCGCCCGCGAGCAGCTCGAACTCGCGTTCCGCTTCCCGCGCGACAACGGGCAGCTGCCCGACGTGGTGCACGAGGAGGGGATCCTCGCCACGAGCGACGACCTGCCGGATGCGGACCGGGCGAACCTGCGCCGAGCGGGATCGCAGGTCGCCGACCCGTCCGCCCCCGTGCCGCTGACCAAGCCGCCGCTCGCCGCCTGGGCGCTGCGCCTCGTGCTCGAGGTCGAGGACGCGCCGGAATGGGCCGCCGAACAGCTGCGGCGCGTGATCCGCTCGCAGGACTGGTGGTTCGCCGGCCCGGAGCAGAACGGATCCGACCTCGACGGCGACGGGATGCCCGAGTACGGTCACCCGTACTCGTCGGGGCTCGACGACAGCCCGGTCTTCGACGGGCCGATCCCGACGGCCGCGCCGGACCTCGCGTCCTACCTCGTGCGGCAGGACCGGGAGATCGCGGCGCTCGCCGAGCGGTACCTGCCCGGCCACGACGTCGGCCGGCACCGGGCGCGGGCCGACCGCACCGAGTCCCTGATGCTGCGGCAGATGTGGGATCCGATGGAGCGCCGCTTCTTCGCGCACGGCCCGGAGGGCGAGCGCATCGCCAGTGACACGGTGCTGGGCCTGCTGCCGCTGCGCACCGGGACGCTCCCGAGCGAGGTTCGCAAGGCGCTCGTGGAGGCCCTGGACGACCCCGCGCGCTATGCACTGCCCTGGGGGCTGCCGACCGTGGCGGCATCTGATCCCGACTTCTCGGCGGAGCGCATGTGGCGCGGCCCGATCTGGATCAACACGAGCGCCCTTGTCGCCGAGGGCCTGGATGCCTCCGGGCTACCGGAGCGTGCTCGGGCGCTGCGCGAGCAGACCGCGCGGCTGGTGATCCACGGCGGTGGCCCGCACGAGTACTACAACCCGCTCACGGGCCTCAAGGCGCCGCGCGCGACGACCGCGTTCGGGTGGTCCGCGGCGCTGTTCATCGATCTCGCGGTCACCCTCAGCCGCTGACGCGCGCCCAGCGCGCGATGAGCTCGGCGTCGAAGCCCCTCGCGACGTCGAGGCCCCCTCGCATGCGCGCAGCGGCGAGGGGGCCTCGACGGGCTGAGGGGGCTTCGATGTGTGCAGTCTGTGCCGCGCGCGGCAGGTCCAAGAGGGCCAGCTGCCCTCGCGGACGGCCTGGTGTTTGCGTAACCACGCGTGTACTGTATGCAATATCCAATTCTGACAAGGAGGTCATGATGAAGCGACGCGGCATGCTCGCGCTGGCGATCGGGGCGACGGCGGCCGTCGCGCTGTCCGGATGCGCGTTCGGAGGAGGAGCGCCCTCGAGCGAGAAGCCCCTCGCCTCGGATGCGAAGGCGACGGGCACGATCACCGTCTGGTCGTGGGACGTCGCGGCCACCGCGCTCAAGCGGCTCGGCGCCGACTACGAGAAGGCGCACAAGGGCACCACGATCAAGGTCGTCGACATCGGCTACGACAACGCCTACGACAAGATCTCGGTCGGCCTGCAGGCCGGCACCGGCCTGCCCGACCTCATCACCCTCGAGACCGACCACGATCAGAGCTACCTCACGCAGTTCCCCAAGGGCTTCGCGGACCTCTCGCCCGTGCTCGGCGACAAGAAGGCCGACTTCGATCCGTTCAAGTGGTCAACGGGATCCGACAAGGACGGCAAGCTGCGCATGGCGCCCTGGGACTCCGGCACCGTCGGCCTCTACTACCGCACCGACTACTTCCAGGCCGCGGGCGTGGATCCGTCGGCCGTCAAGACGTGGGACGAGCTCGTCGCCGCGGGCGAGAAGATCAAGGCCGCCACGGGGCACACCCTGCTCACGGCCGACCTTTCGGCGGGCGGCTCCCTGGCGATGTACCTGCAGCAGCAGGGCCAGGGCTACTTCGACGACGAGGGCCGGATCACAGTGAACTCGCCCGCCGCGGTGCGCGCGCTCACCCTGCTGCAGACGATGCAGCAGAAGGGCCTCATCACCAATGCCAAGGGCTGGGACGCGAGCGTCACCAGCGCCAAGGACGGCGACTCCGCCGTCACCCCGGAGGCCGTCTGGTGGATCGGGACCCTCGAGGGCGAGGCGCCCGAGCTCAGCGGCAAGTACGCGGTGCGCGATCTGCCGGTCTTCGACGACGCCAGCGCCCCGACGTCGAACAACGGAGGATCCGGACTCGCGATCCCGACGCAGGCGAAGAACCCGCAGCTCGCGGCCGACTTCCTGACCTACGTGCTCGCGAACACCGAGAACCAGTCGAGCATGATGCAGAAGGAGGGCCTGTTCCCGGCCTACCTGCCGGCGCTGAAGTCCGGCTTTTTCGAGCAGCCGAGCGACTACTTCGGCGGGCAGAAGGTGTTCCAGACCTTCGCCGGGCTGACCCCGAAGATCCCCTCCATCTCCTTCACGTCCGACCAGTCCGTCGCGAGCGACGCGGTGGCCAACGCGGTGGGCGCCGCGGTGCTGAACGGCGAGGACCCGAAGAAGGCTCTCGACGATGCGGCGGCGCAGATCGCGAACTCGACCGGCCGCAAGATCGCAGGCTGAGATGACGGTCGCCACGATGCGGCGGCCCGCGCGCGAGGGGGATCGGGACGGGATCCGTCGCGATCCCCCTCGGCGGGAACGGCGCTTCGCCGCGCGCATGCAGCGCCCCGGGATGTGGTTCGCCCTGCCCGCGGCCGCGCTGCTCACGCTGTTCTTCGCCTATCCGCTCGCGGTGTCGCTACTGCAGAGCCTGTTCCGCACCTCGGGAGGGGTCAGCGCGTTCGTGGGCGTCGAGCAGTACGCGCGCATGCTCCGGGATCCGCTCGTGCTGAAGAGCCTGGGCAACGCGCTGCTGATCCTCATCGTGCAGGTGCCGCTGATGATGGCGCTCGCCGTCGGCCTCGCCTATCTGCTGAACCAGGCCTGGCTGCGCTTCCGCGCAGGATTCCGGCTGCTCACGTTCCTGCCTGCCATCACCACGCTGGTGGCCTACTCGGTCGTGTTCCGCGTCATCATGACCACCGACGGGGGCATGCTGAATCAGGCCCTCGCGCTGTTCGGCGCGGCGCCGATCGACTGGCTCAACAACGAGTGGTGGGCGCGGGTCGCCGTGATCGCCTCGATCACCTGGCGCTGGACGGGCTACAACATGGTCATCATCCTCGCCGGGCTCCAGTCGATCCCGGCCGAGCTCTACGAGGCCGCACGCATCGACGGCGCAGGGCGGTGGCAGACCTTCCGGCACATCGTGGTCCCCCAGCTGCGCCCCGTGCTCGTCTTCACCAGTGTCACCTCGACCATCGGCGCCCTGCAGCTGTTCGACGAGAACTACATCCTCACCGGGGGCGGCCCCAACAACGCGACGCTGACTCCGGTGCTCTACCTGTACAAAGTCGGCTTCCAGCAGTTCGACTTCGGCTACGCGAGCGCGATCGCCTGGATGCTCGTCGTCCTCACCGGGATCATCGCGCTGATCCAGTTCCGCATCATGAGGGAGAAGCCGTGACCACGCAGCTGATCACCACCGGCCGGCCGCGCCGCAGCGGTCAACCGTCGACGCACGGCGGACAGCCGCTGCTGCGCCGGATCGCTCTGCGTGCCCCCGTCTACCTCGCCCTGATCCTGGCCAGTGCGCTCGCGCTCATCCCGTTCCTGTGGATGGTCATCGCCTCGACGCATCGGACGAGCGACCTGTTCGTCACGCCGCTGCCGATACTCCCGGGCGGCGAGTTCTGGCAGAACCTGGGCCGGCTGCAGGAGAGCGTCGGGTTCGGGCAGGTCATGCTCAACAGCGTGCTCGTCGCCGTGATCTACACCGTGTTCAGCTCGATCGTGAGCATCATGTGCGGATACGGCCTGGCCACGTACCGGTTCCGCGGGCGCGGGGTGCTGCTGGGGGTCATCCTGGTCACGATGATGATCCCGATGCAGGTGCTGCTCGTGCCGCTGTTCCAGATGATGGCGAGTGCCGGCTGGATCGACAGCTACCAGGCGCTCATCGTGCCGTTCCTGGCGAACGCGTTCGGCATCTTCCTGATGCGGCAGGGATTCCTCGACTTCCCTCGGACGCTGATCGAGGCGGCGCGCATCGACGGGGCGGGCGAGCTGCGCACGTTCTACCGGATCGTGCTGCCGGTCGCCCGCCCGCAGATCGCGGCGCTCGTGATCTACACGTTCATCAGCCAGTGGAACTCGTTCATCTGGCCGCTGCTCATGCTCAACTCCGAGGACCGGTACACGGTGCCGGTCGCGCTGAACACGATGATCGGGCTCAGCCGCGTGGACTACTCGGGGCTCATGCTCGGATCCCTGCTGGCGACCCTGCCGCTGTTCGTGCTGTTCCTGGTGTTCCAGAAGCAGTTCGTCGCGGGCCTGCTCGGCGGCGCCGTCAAGGGCTGAGGGGTGTCCGGGTCAGGCGGAGAAGTAGGCGCTCGAGGAGTTGTCGAGGATCCGCCGCATGCCCTGCATCCAGTTGACCTTGAGGGCGGCGACGGCCGCGGGCACGTCACCGGAGGCGAGGGCGTGCGCGATCGCGGCGTGCTCGGCGGCGACGCGGTCGATCTTCACGTCCTCAGCGACGAGGAGGGCCTCGTAGCGGTGGAACGCCCCGCGCACGCTCTCGATCACGTCCAGGAGGCGGCGGTTGGGGCAGGCCGACAGCATGACCGCGTGCCACTCATCGTCCTTGGTCATCACGAGCGCGTGCTCGACGTGCTCGTCGGTGAACTCCTCGGCGAGCTGGACCAGGCGGACGCCGACGCGCTTCAGCTCGTCGACGGGGCTGAGCTCGAGCGCGAGACTCTCCAGCGTCGCCATCACGGGCGCGAGATCCTCGAACTCGCCGGCGCTGAGCGGGACGAAGCGGAAGCCCTTGCCGTTCTCGCTCGTGATCTGCCCCTCGGACTCCAGGGCGATCAGGGCTTCGCGCAGGGGCGTGCGGCTGACGCCGAGCTCGGCGGCCAGCTGCACCTCGTTGATGCCTTCGCCAGGCTGCACCTGGCCGGTGCGCATGCGGCTGAGCAGCTCCTCGCGCACCTGGGAACGCAGGTTCTTGCGTTCGATCGCCATTCGTTCTTCCCCTTCGGCCGGTGCGGTCAGCCTACGGCTTGACCAGATCTCTCATTCGTCTTACGCTTCCTGTATACAGAATACATTGAACAGCGCAGGTGTACAGACTCAGAGAGGAACCTCCGTGGCGCAGCTTCCCGACGGCGAGCGGATCCGCGAGGTCCGCATCGACGCCCTGGCATACGGCGGCGACTACAACCCGGACCAGTGGTCCGAGGACGTCTGGCGCGAGGACATCCGGCTCATGCTCGAGGCGGGCGTGAACATGGTCAGCCTGCCGATCTTCAGCTGGCCGCAGCTCGAGCCCGAGCCGGGCGTCTACGACTGGGGCTGGCTGGACCGGATCCTGGATCTGCTGCACGAGGCCGGGATCCGCATCGACCTCGCCACGGCCACCGCGACCCCGCCGTCGTGGCTGCTGCGCGCGCACCCCGAGATGGCTCCGTGGGACTCCGACGGGCACCGGCTCGAGTTCGGCTCCCGCCAGACCTACTGCCCGTCGTCGCCGGTGTGGCGCGAGAACGTGGCGCGGATGACCCGCGCCATCGCGGAGCGTTACGGCGACCACCCGGGGCTGGCGATGTGGCACATCTCGAACGAGTACGGCGACCACGTCTCGCGGTGCTGGTGCCCCGAGTCCGCCCGGCACTTCCGACGCTGGCTGCAGGCGCGCTACGGCGACCTCGACGGCCTGAACGAGGCCTGGGGCGTGAACGTGTGGGGCCAGCGCTACACCGCCTGGGAGCACATCGAGACGCCGAAGAAGGCGCCCGGGCCGGTCAACCCCACGAAGCTGCTCGACTTCGAGCGGTTCTCCTCCGACGCGATGCTCGAGCTGTTCCAGGTGGAGATCGACGTGCTGCGCGAGGTCACCCCCGACATCGCGGTGACCACGAACTTCATGAGCATGTTCCGCGACCTCGACTACTGGCGCTTCGCCGAGCGCGAGGACGTCGTCACCGACGATGCCTACCCGGATCCCATGGATCCGACGTCGCACATCGGCGCGGCGCTCAACTACGGTCTGATGCGCTCGCTCAAGGCCGGCCAGCCGTGGCTGCTGCTGGAGTCGTCGGCGAGCGCGACGAGCTGGCGCGACATCAACGTGCCCAAGGCTCCGGGCAAGATCCGCGTGGAGAGCCTGCAGGCCGTGGCGCACGGATCCGACGCGGTCATGTTCTTCCAGTGGCGCCAGGCCAAGTACGGCCAGGAGAAGTTCCACTCCTCGATGCTCGGCCACCGCGGCGAGCGCTCCCGCTCGTTCCAGGAGACGAAGGCGCTCGGCAACGAGCTGCGCCTGCTCGAGCCGGTGCGCGGAACCCGGGTGCGCTCCCGCGTCGCCCTCGTCGTGGACTGGGACTCCTGGTGGGGATCCAGCGCGAGCGAGTCGCTGCCGTCGCAGCGGCTGCAGTGGGCGGAGCAGGCCCGCGCCTGGCACCGCGCGCTCTACACGCTCGGCCACCCCGTCGACACGGTGCGGGCGGGCGGCGCTGACGCCGGCACCCCGTTCGACGGCTACGACGTGGTCGTGGCGCCGAACCTGTACATTCTGGAGCGGGCGCAGGCCGACGCCCTGCGCGCGTTCGTGGAGCGCGGCGGCACCCTGGTGGTCGGGCCGTTCTCGGGCGTCGTCGACGCGACCGAGAAGGTGCACGACGGCGGCGCTCCCGGACCGCTGCGCGACCTGCTCGGGGTCGAGGTGGACGAGCAGTGGCCGATCGCCGACGGCCGCACCGAATTGCTGGCCTACAGCGGCGACGTGCTCGAGGTGCCGAGCTGGAGCGAGTGGCTCGACGCCGACGCGGACGTCGAGGTGCGCGGCACGTACGCCTCGGGCGAGCTGGCCGGTCTCCCGGCGGTCACACGTCGCGCGGACGGATCCGGATCCGCCTGGTACGTCAGCGCGATGCTGACGCCTGAGGGCCTCGTCGCGGTGTTCCGCGACGTGCTGCGCATCGCCGGACTCCCGGCTCGCGACGAGGTGTCGGTGGACGCCGAGGCCGTGACCCGCAGCGACAGCACCACCGACTACACGTTCCTGCTGAACCACGCGACCGAACCCGTCACCTTCCACCTGCCGCAGCCCGGGCACGACCTGCTCACCGGCTCGGAGACCACCGGATCCCTCACGCTCGGACGCCATGGCGTGGCGGTGATCGCAGCGCCCCGCGCCGACACGATCCCGTTCGTCACCCTCTCGCTTCCCGAACCCCTGACCATCCCGCCGAAGGAGCAAGCATGACGCAGACGTTCGTGCACCCCTACATCCCGAACACGGCACCCGAGACCCGCGCGGCGATGCTCGCCGAGACGGGCGCCGCATCGATCGACGAGTTCTACGCCGACGTCCCGGAGGATCTGCGGCTGCGCACGCCGCTGGATCTGCCCGAGCCGCTCGTCGCCGAGCAGGACCTCGCGCGCCACGTGCGCGGGCTGCTCGCGAGGAACCGCTCCACTCAGGAGCGGCTGAGCTTCCTCGGCGCCGGCACCTACAACCACTACGTGCCGGCCGTCGTCGACGAGGTCATCGGCCGCAGCGAGTTCCTCACCGCCTATGCCGGCGAGCCCTACGAGGATCACGGCCGGTTCCAGGCGCTGTTCCAGTACCAGTCGATGATGGCCGAGCTGCTCGAGATGGACGTCGTCAACGTCCCCGTCTACGACGGCTACCAGGCCACCGCCACGGGGCTCACGATGTCGGGCCGCCTGACCGGCCGGAAGCGGATCCTGGTCGCCAGCGACGTGCTGCCGGCGAAGCTGTCGAAGGTGCGCGACTACGTCCGCGCTCACGTCGAGCTCGAGATCGTCCCGACGGTGGACGGCAGCGCCGACGTCGAAGCCGTCCGCGCTGCGCTGGGCGATGACGTCGCCGCGGTGTGGATCGAGACCCCCAGCGCGACGGGGGTGGTCGAGGCGGCCCTGCGCGAGATCGCCGATGCCGCGCACGCCGCGGGAGCGGTGGTCGTCGTGGGCACCGACCCGATCGGCTACGGCGTGCTGGCGACCCCGGCGTCGCAGGGCGCCGACATCGTCACAGGCGACATCCAGTCGCTCGGCGTCCACCAGTGGTACGGCGGTGGTCACGGTGGCTTCATCGCCGTGCACGACGAGCCCCGGTTCGTGATGCAGATGCCGTCGCGCCTGTTCGGCCTCGCCTCCACCGACGTCGAGGGGGAGTACGGCTTCGGCGACGTCGCGTACGACCGCACCTCCTTCGCGCACCGCGAAGAGGGCAAGGAATGGGTCGGCACCGCCGCCGCTCTCTGGGGCATCGCCGCGGGCGTCTACCTCGCGCTGATGGGCCCTGCCGGCATGGCCGACCTCGGCGAACTTCTGCTGGCTCGCACCCGCTACGCCCAGCAGAGGCTCGCCGCTATCGACGGGGTCCGGCTCACCGACTCCGCGCTGCACCTGCGCGAGTTCGCCGTCGAGCTCCCGGTGCCTGCCGCCGACGTCGTCGCGGCGCTGCGTGCCCAGGGCATCGAGCCAGGCGTCGTGACCGGCGAGCGCACCCTGCTCGTGTGCGTCACCGAGGCCACCGGCCAGTCCGATATCGACCGTCTGGCCGCCGCGCTGGCCGCGGTCGTCGCTCCCTCCCCGATCCCTGCAGAGGAGCAGAACCGATGCGATGCACTGAGCGACAACTGCAAGGAGGAGACGAAGTGAGCCTTCCCGTCGCGCCCAAGCCCGCGCTGCGCCGCTTCCACCAGGCACGGTGGGACGAGCCGGTGATCTTCGAGCTGTCCACCCCGGGCGAGCGCGGGGTGCTGGTCACCCCGGTCGAGCCCGGCGTGCGCTCCGCCGTCGGCGACGTCGTCGGATCGCTTCCGGCGTCGCTGCGTCGCCGCACGGCGCCGAAGCTGCCCGAGATGGGCCAGATGCGCGTGCTCAAGCACTACCTGCGCCTGAGTCAGGAGAACCTCGGCGCCGACTTCAACGTCGACATCGGACAGGGCACCTGCACCATGAAGTACTCGCCCAAGATCAACGACCAGCTCATCGGCGTGCCGCAGCTCACCGAGATGCACCCGCATCAGGATCCGGCCGACGCGCAGGGCGTGCTCGAGATCATGTGGCGCCTGGAGCGGATGATCGCCGAGATCAGCGGCATGGACGAGGTCTCCCTGCACACGCAGGGCGGATCCGCCGCGATCTGGTCGAACATCGCGATGATCCGCGCGTACCACGAGGCGAACGGCGAGGGGGAGCAGCGCCGCGAGGTCATCACGACGATCTTCAGCCACCCGTCCAACGCCGCGGCGGCGAAGGCTGCGGGCTACGAGGTCGTCACGATCTTCCCGGATGCCGAGGGCTATCCGGACCTCGCCGCGATGAAGGCCGCGCTCTCCGAGCGGACGGCGGCCATCATGGTCACCAACCCCGAAGACACCGGCATCTACAACCCGGCCATCCGGGAGTGGGTCGACGCCGCGCACGCGGTGGGCGCGCTCGCCTCTTACGACCAGGCCAACGCGAACGGGATCCTCGGGATCACCCGGGCGCGCGACGCCGGCTTCGATGTGTGCCATTTCAACCTGCACAAGACGTTCTCCACTCCGCACGCGTGCGGCGGCCCCGGTGCGGGCGCCAACGCCGTCAGTGCGGCCCTCGCGCCGTTCCTGCCGGGCCCCCGGATCGTGCGGGAGGACGATGGATCCTTCGCCATCGCGGAGGCGGGGGAGAAGTCGATCGGGTCGGTCGCGCCGTTCCACGGCGTGATCCCCAACCTCGTCCGCGCGTACTCGTGGATCATGGCGCTGGGAGCCGACGGCCTGCTCGCCGCGGCCGAGATCGCCGTGCTCAACAACAACTACCTGCTCAAGAAGGTCACCGACATCCCCGGTGCATCGGCACCGTACGCGACGGGTCGCCGCCGCATCGAGCAGGTGCGCTACTCCTGGGAGGAGCTGTTCCAGGAGACCGGCATCAGCTCGGAGGAGATCGGGATCCGCCTGAGCGACTTCGGCATGCACTACTGGACGAGCCACCACCCGTATGTGGTGCCGCAGCCGTTCACGCTCGAGCCGACGGAGTCGTACTCGAAGGCGGAGATCGACGAGTACGTCGCCGCCCTCGCCGAGGTCGCCCGGGAGGCGCGGGAGAAGCCCGAGGTGGTGCGCACCGCGCCGCACAACCAGACCGTGCACCACACCCACCACGACGACCTGGACGACCCTGAGCGCTGGGCGATCACGTGGCGCGCCTACCGCCGCAAGTACTTCGGCGAGCAGCCGGCCGGCGCCGTGGCGAGCGGCCTGCCCGGCTCGACCGAGGCCGCACCGCTGGGCGTGTGGGAGCACTGATCCCGTGATCGGACTGGTCGTCAACCCTGTCGCCGGAGTCGGCGGGCCCGCGGGCCTCGCCGGCTCCGACGGGGAGGCCGTGCAGGCCAGGGCGGCGGAGCACGGCTCCCTGCCCCGCGCGCACGAGCGCGCGGGGCAGGCGCTGGCGGTCCTCGCCCGTTCGCGTCCCGGAACGCGGATCCTCACCGCGGCCGGGGCGATGGGCGCCACGGCCGTGGCCGAGGCAGGGCTCGACCCGGTGGTGGTGTTCGCGCCGTCGGCGGGGAGCACCACGCCCGATGACACCGCCGCCGCGGTCGCCGGCGTGGCCGCGGCCGGGGCGACGCTTGTGCTCGTGGTCGGGGGCGACGGCACTCTCCGGGATGCGGTGCGGGGGCTCGGCGACGGGCCGGCGCCGGCCGTGCTCGGGATCCCCGCCGGCGTCAAGATGTACTCACCGGTCTTCGCGGTCTCCCCGGTGGCCGCCGGGGCGATCGCGGCGGACTGGCTCGGGCCGGATCCGGTGCCCACCGCCGAGCGCGAGGTGCTCGACATCGACGAGGCGGCCCTCCGCCGCGCCCGCGTGGAGCCCGTGCTCTACGGCACCCTGCGCGTGCCGCAGCGCCTGGGCCGCACCCAGGCGCGCAAGGCGCCCACTCCGGTCACCGAGCAGGACGCGGTCGCGGCCGCCGCCCGGGGAGCCGTGCGCGCGATGCGCCCCGGCGTGCGGTACCTGCTCGGCCCCGGCGGCACAACGGCACGCATCGCGGCGGAGCTCGGCGTCGCCAAGACGGCGCTCGGCGTCGACGTCGTGCTGGACGGACAGGTCATCGCCCCGGGCGCCGACGAGCAGCGCCTGCTCGCAGAGGCCGCCGCGGGGCCGGCGAAGGCTGTGGTCACGGTGATCGGTGGTCAGGGCTTCCTGCTCGGCCGGGGCAACCAGCAGCTGTCGGCGCGCGTGATCAGCGCGCTCGGGCCGGATCCCCTGCTCGTCGTCGCCCCTGAGCAGAAGCTCATCGATCTCGGCGGCCGCCCGCTGCTGGTCGACACCGGCGATGGGGAGGTCGACGCCTCCCTCGCCGGACACATCCGCGTCATCACCGGCGCCGCAGCCACGGCGTTCTACGCTGTCGCCGCCCCCGAAGTCCTCGTCCCCTGACCCATCCCGGTCCCTGAGCCCGTCGAAGGGACCCGTACCCCAAGCCCCGATCCCTGAGCCTGTCGAAGGGACGCGCACCAACCCGATCCCTGAGCCTGTCGAAGGGATCCTGACCGCCCCCGCACCATCCGCCCGGAAGGAAACCCATCATGCGCCTGCAGAACAAGAACGCCATCGTCACCGGAGGCGCCGGCGGCATCGGCCGCGCCACGTCCCTCGCCTTCGCCGCGGAAGGCGCTTCGGTCGCCGTCGTCGACCTGAACGCCGACGCCGCCGAAGCCGTGGCCGAGGAGATCCGCGCCGCGGGCGGCACGGCGATCGCGATCGGCGCCGACGTGTCGAGCGAAGCCGACATCGAGCGGGTCGTCTCGGCGGCCGTCGACGCGTTCGGCGGCATCGACGTCGTCTTCAACAACGCCGGCATCATCCGGCGCACGACGGCCGTCGAGACCACGGTCGAGGAGTGGGACCGCGTGTTCGGCGTGAACGTGCGTGCGATCTTCCTGATGTGCAAGCACGTCGTGCCGATCATGGCTGCGAACGGCGGCGGGTCCATCGTCAACACCGGATCCGGCTGGGGCCTCAAGGGCGGCGGCCAGGCGATCTCGTACTGCGCCTCGAAGGGGGCCGTGGTGAACATGACCCGCGCGCTCGCGATCGATCACGGCCCGCAGGGGATCCGCGTCAACTCCGTCAACCCGGGCGATGTGAACACGGGCATGCTGCGCGACGAGGCCCGCCAGCTCGGTCAGGACCAGGCCGGCTTCCTCGCCGAGGCCGCCGAGCGTCCGCTCAACCGCATGGGCGAGCCCGAGGAGATCGCCGCGGCGGTCGTCTGGCTCGCGAGCGACGAATCGTCGTACGTGACCGGATCCGCCCTCGTCGTGGACGGCGGCGGCATCGCCTGAGTCTGTGAGCGCCGGCGCGCCGCTCCCGAAGCGCTGTAGATATGTCGGAGATTTCCGACGTATCATGGATCCGTGCTCGATGTGTTCTCCGTCCTCGCGAACCCGATCCGCCGGGAGATCCTGGACGTGCTGCGGTCGGGCCCGCAGACGGTGAACGAGCTCGCCGCGCGTTTCGAGATCGGCCGCCCCGCCGTCTCGGAGCACCTCCAGGTGCTGCGTGCGGCGGGTCTCGTCCGTGACGAGCCCAGAGGGCGGTCGCGGATCTACCGCCTGGAGGCGGCTGGACTCGCAGAGGCCGCCGACTGGTTCCACCCCTTCGAACGCTACTGGCGCGGTCGCCTGCGCGGCCTGCGCGAGACGCTCGACGAGCTGCACGCGGCGACACCCGACCCTGACGAAGAGACCCATGACTGACATTCGCTTGATCGAGTGCGACGAGTTCCTGCCCTACCCGGCCGAGACCGTGTGGGAGGCGATCACGACCCCGGAGTTCGTGGCGAAGTGGTGGGCCGAGGGCGACATCCGCCCCGCGGTGGGGCACGCGTTCACTCTCGACATGGGGCCGTGGGGGAAGCAGCGCTGCACCGTGCTCGAGGCCGACGAGCCGCGGCTGCTGCGGTACACGTTCAGCGAGGGCGGGCTCGACTCGACGCTCACGTTCCGGCTGGTGCCCGAGGGCACCGGCACCCGGCTGCTCTTCGCACACGACGGCCTCGACCTCGACGATCCGCGCGGTCGGCAGGCGTTCGAGGGCATGGGCCGGGGCTGGCCCGGCGTGATCCGCCGCATCGCGGCTGTCGTCGCCTGAGCACGGCGGGCCTGAGCGCGGCGGCGGCCTGGGTCGCTCTTCTCGCACCCAGGCCCCCTCGGGCCGCCGAGACCCCCTCGGGCTCGCGCCGTTGCGCGGGGGTCTGGACGGCGGAGGGGGGCGACGACGAGGGGCCGGGCCGGCGTTCAGCGCGCTCGCGTAAAATCGTGACAATGACCGACGCCCCCTCCGACGCTCCGTCGTCCCCGAGCGATCGCAGCGCCAGCACGGACGACGACGTCGTCGGATCCGGCATCGATCCCGCCGATCTCGCGACCACCCTGCGGGTGCTCGCCGAGTTGCACCACCTCGACCAGCAGCACCCCGACTTCATCGCCGTGCGCCGGGCGACCTCGGCCATGTTCAAGGCCGCCAAGCGCGTGCGCCGCCGTGAGATCCGCGATGCGATCGCCGAGGCGGATCGCGCCGTGATCGCGGCGACCGCGACCGGCGCCCCCGACCGCATCGACGACGAGACGCGCGGCCTCGACCTCGCCAGCAGCGTGGTGGACGCCCCGACGGCGGGCGAGCTGCTCAAGCCCCGCAACTGCTACATCTGCAAGCAGCCGTACACGACGGTGGACGCGTTCTACCACCAGCTCTGCCCCGACTGCGCCCGGTTCAGCCACGGCAAGCGCAACGCCCGCACCGACCTCACCGGCAAGCGGGCGCTGCTCACCGGCGGCCGCGCGAAGATCGGCATGCACATCGCGCTGCGCCTGCTCCGCGATGGCGCGCACACCACGATCACCACGCGCTTCCCGCGCGACGCGGTGCGCCGGTTCGCGGCCCTGCCCGACGCCGCCGACTGGCTGCACCGCCTGCGCGTGGTCGGCATCGACCTGCGCGACCCCGCCCAGGTGATCGCCCTGGCCGACTCGGTCGCCGCCCAGGGGCCGCTCGACATCCTCATCAACAACGCCGCGCAGACCGTGCGCCGCTCGCCCGGCGCGTACTCGCTGCTCGTCGACGCCGAGCTGCAGCCGCTGCCGAACGGGCCGCTGCCCGAGATGGAGACCTTCGGGCACACCGCGGATCCGCACCCCGAGGCGCTGCAGGCCTCGGTCGACGCGCACCCGCTGCTGTCGATTGCCTCGCTCGGCGGCACGATCGCCGAGCAAGGCGGCCAGGCGCTCACCGCCGACGAGCTCGCCCGGCTCGCGATGGCTCCCGGATCCTCGTCGCTCGCCAAGCACGCCGACGGCACCGCGATCGATGCCGGCGGGCTCGTGCCCGACGTGAACCGCGTGAACAGCTGGGTGCAGAGCGTCGACCAGGTGGATCCGCTGGAGATGCTCGAGGTGCAGCTCTGCAACACCACCGCGCCCTTCCTGCTGATCAGCCGGCTGCGGCCCGCGATGGCGGCCTCGCCGGCGCGGCGCAAGCACATCGTGAACGTGTCCGCGATGGAGGGCCAGTTCTCCCGCCGGTACAAGGGCCCGGGCCACCCGCACACGAACATGGCGAAGGCCGCGCTGAACATGCTCACCCGCACCAGCGCCGGGGAGATGCTGGAGACCGACGGGATCCTGATGACCGCGGTCGACACCGGCTGGATCACCGACGAGCGCCCGCACTACACGAAGGTGCGCCTGGCCGAGGAGGGCTTCCACGCCCCGCTCGACCTCGTCGACGGCGCCGCCCGAGTGTACGACCCGATCGTGCGCGGCGAGGCCGGGGAGGACATCCACGGCGTGTTCCTGAAGGACTACCAGCCCAGCCCGTGGTGACCGCTCACCGTGGTGACGTCGCGCTTCCCTCGCGGCGTCGGGTCGCAGCGGTACTCTGAGCGCACCGGTGCGCCGTGCGCGTCCGGCACCGACGCGAGGAGGCTGTGATGGTTCCCGAGATCAATTACTGGGCCGTGCTGCTGGCGACCGCCTCGAGCATGGTCGTCGGATCCATCTGGTACGCCCGTGGTGTGCTCGGCACCCGCTGGGCGCGGTTGGCCGGCGTGGACCTCGACCACCCCAAGGGCAACCCCGTGCTGGCCATCATCGCGACGGTGATCGTGAGCTTCCTCACGGCGTGGGTGCTCGCCGGGGCCACGGTGATCGCCTGGCACTTCTACGGCGGATCCTTCTTCGTCTCGGCGCTGGTCACGGCGATCACCCTGTGGATGGGCTTCACGGCGGCGCGGTTCATCACGCACGACGCGTTCGAAGGGCGCCCCAGCTCCCTGACCGTGCTGAACATCGCGCATGAGCTCGTCACCGCGATCGTGATGGCCGCCATCATCGGCGTCTGGCCGCCCGCCCTCGGCTGACCGCCGGTCGCCGCGTGCACCCGCGCCACCCGCGTGCACCCGCGCGCCCCGCTCGTCGCGCCGGTCAGTGCCGCACGGCGTAGCGGTGCAGGGTGACGCCCTCGTCGTACGCCGCCTGCTCGAGCAGGTCGACCACCACGGGCGGACGGGTCTCGCCGGGTCGCGGATCGTCGAACAGCGGCCTACCGGATCCCAGGATCGCCGGATGCGTGAACAGCAGCAGCTCGTCGAGCAGGCCGGCATCCAGCAGCGCCGTGGCGATCGTCGCCCCGCCGACGCCGATGTCGCCCTCGGTCTCGGCCCGCACCTCGGCGAGCCGGGGGAGTGCGTCGTCGCCGATCACGCGGGTGTTGTACGGCGCCTCCGTGCGGGTGCGCGAGATGAGGATCTTGGGCTTGTCGGTCCAGATCGCGCCGTACTCCTGCATGTACGCGGGCAGCGAGGCGTCGTCCCGCGCCGCAGGCCAGAAGTCCTCCATGATCTCGAACACGCGCCGGCCCTGCACCATGAGCGCGAGGTCGCTCGCACGCCGGTTGAATTCGCGGTGCAGCGGCTCGCCGATCCGCATCCAGTCGCCGCCGCCGTCCTCACCGGGCACGGCCTCGATCCGCAGATCCAGCGACACGTTCATCCAGTACACGAACCGGCCCATGGGATCCTCCTCGCCGCGGCGTCCGATTCGACGGTAGACCGGGGCGGGGTGCGGTGCAACGGATCCGGAGCAGCGTCTCAGGACGCGACGTTTGCAGGATCGCGTCACGCCTGCACGACGGAATCGCGGATCCGGACGTGCGGGTGTCGCGGGATCCTGCATCCGTCGCGGCGAGGCGGGCGAAGCGCGGCGAGGCGGCGGGGTCACCCGCGCGGGCGCCGGAGGGATTACGCGGCGACGCGGGCGACCGCGGCGATCGCGCTCGTGAAGAACGGCAGGCCGTCGACCCCGCTGCGCATCGCGGCGGATGTGTCGGGGCCGAAGCCGGGCTCGGTGGCGTGCTCGGGGTGCGGCATCAGGCCGACGACGTTGCCCGCGGGGTTGGTGAGGCCGGCGATGTCGCGGAGGGATCCGTTCGGGTTCACCCCGGCGTAGCGAAAGGCGACCAGGCCCTCGCCCTCGATGCGGTCGAGCGTCTCGTCGGACGCGATGTAGCCGCCCTCGGCATTCTTCAGCGGGATGATGATCTCCTGGCCGCGCGTGAACTCGTTCGTCCAGGCGGTGTCGGCGTTCTCGACCGTGAGCTTCTGGTCGCGGCGCACGAAGTGCTGGTGGTCGTTGCGGATCAGGCCGCCGGGCAGCAGGTGCGCCTCGACGAGCATCTGGAAGCCGTTGCAGATCCCGAGGATCGGCATGCCCTTGGCGGCGGCGTCCTTGACCTCGGTCATGATCGGCGAGAGCGCTGCGATCGCACCCGAGCGCAGGTAGTCGCCGTAGCTGAAGCCGCCGGGCAGGATCACGGCGTCGACGCCCTCGAGGTCGTGCGAGCCGTGCCAGAGCGCGACGGGCTCGGCGCCGGCGATGCGCACGGCGCGCTGCGCATCCCGGTCGTCGAGGGATCCGGGGAAGGTGATGACCCCGATACGGACGGTCATTCCGCGACCTCGACGCCCACGACGTTCTCGATCACGGAGTTGGAGAGCACCTCTTCGGCGACCCGGCGGGCCTCGGCGAGCACGTCGTCGGTGACCTCGCCGTCGACGGTGAGCTCGAAGCGCTTGCCGATGCGGACGTCGCTGAACGCGGTCACGCCGGTGCGGGCGAACGCTCCCGAGACGGCCTTCCCCTGCGGGTCGAGCAGTTCGGACTTGGGCATGACGTCGACGACGATGGTGGGCATGAACGGCTCCGGGAGTCGCGGGCGGGGGCACGCTCAGTCTATCGTGCGGTCGCGTGGCCTCCGGCCGCGGCCGGAGTCTCCGTCACGCGGTCCGCGGCGAGGCCGTCGGCCCCGCCCGTGGCGACGGCGGGCCTCGCGGACTCTGCCGGCCGGGGGCGCAGCGGCGCACGCAGGATGAGCGCCACCACCAGCGTCGCGCCGAGCACGACGCCCGCGACGATCGCCCACAGCAGCGCAGGGTCCTCGACGGCGAGAGTGGGGATCCGCCGCCCCGGGACGAACGCCGCGAACGCCCCTGCCGTCACCGTGCCGGCCCAGGATCCGATCATCATGCCGCGGTGCAGCGGCACGTTGCGCCGGCGGATGGCGATGATCCCGATCGTGGTCGTGGTGAACGTGAAGATCGCCAGCGCGTGGAACAGCGTGAACCCGCCGATCGTGTAGATGAACATGCCGGACACGCACACGAAGTACATCATGAGCGCGAACGTGCGCCCCAGGATCCTGTGCCGCACGTCCTTGCGACGGCGAAGGAAGTTGACCGGGCCGAGCAGGATCACGAAGCTCGCCGCCACAGCGTGGATGCTGATGAGGGAGATCTGCAGGATGTCCATGCGCACACGGTAGGTTCGCGGGCACGCGACCGCATCCTGGATAGCGGATGCGGGATCCAGGATCCAATCGTCCACGGCAGGGAGGCAGCATGAAGCTCGCGGAGCTCGCGCAGCGCACGGGCGCCTCGAAGGCCGCGATCAAGTACTGGATCCGCGAGGGCGTGCTGCCGCCGGGTCGTCTGCGCAATCAGACCACGGCTGTGTACGACGAGCGGCACGTCGAACGCGTGGCGCTGATCCAGACCATGCGCACGGAGTTCGACGCGTCGATCGAGCGGGTCCGCGCGCTCACCGCCCTGATCGATGCGCCCGGCACGCCGGTGGTCGACGTGATGCAGGCCTGCCAGCTCATCGCGACCGGCCTGGCCGCAGACGAGGAGCCGCCGACGTGGTTCGCGCAGCAGGTGGACGAGCTCATCCGGCGTGCGGGCTGGCCGCAGGTCGACAGCGTCGCCGCGCGGGCGCTGGCTGCGGCGCTCGCGGCCTCGGCCCGCGGCGGCTTCGTCTACGAGCTGGATCAGCTCGCCGAGTATGCGCGAGGACTGGCGCCGCTGGCGGACGGCGACATCGACAGCATCCGGCCCGACGCGACCCTCGACGTGATGGCGCGGAACCTCCTCATCGGCGCCGCGACCCAGAACCGCATGTTCGCGGCGCTCAACCAGCTCGCGCACACCTCGGCGGCCGTGCGCCGCATGTCCGGCGAGGGCGCCGGTGCGCCAGGCGCCGGAGGGGTGTGAGCGATCGGGGTGCCGGACGGCTCCGCTCAGCTGCGGAACACGGTGTGCACGTCGCCGACCACGTCGCGTCCGCCGAGACCGTCGATCTCGAAGAGCACCGAGATCCCCGCGACCGTGTAGCCGAGCTGCTCCACGATGCGCCGGCCGGCGGCGAGGGTGCCGCCGGTGGCGAGCACGTCGTCGATGAGCAGGATCCGGGATCCGGCGGGCAGATCCTCGTGCATCTCGATCGTCGCGGTGCCGTACTCCAGCGCGTAGTCGACCGCAGCGGCGGGGAGCGGCAGCTTGCCGGCCTTGCGGATCGGCACGAACCCGGATCCCGCCTCGATCGCGGCGGCCCCGGCGAGGATGAATCCGCGTGCTTCGATGCCCGCGACCACGTCGAACGCGCCGCGGAACGGGGCGACGAGCGCCTCGGTCGTCGCCTGCAGCGCCTCGCGGTCGGCCAGCAGAGGCGTGATGTCGCGGAACAGGATGCCCGGCTGAGGGTAGTCGGGCACGGAGCGGATGAGCGATTCGGCGCGGACGAGCGCGGGCGAGGAGGTCACCGGACCAGGGTACGCGTCATCCGCGCGCCCGGCTGTTGACAGCTGTGGGAGCGCTCCCATAGCCTGTCCGGGATGCGCGGACCCCCGTCCGATGCGCCGCGCCGCCACCGCGAAGGAGCAACCACCCGCATGAGCACCGTGGATGAGTCCGCCCGCCGGTTCCCCGACGGCTTCCTGTTCGGCGCGGCCACAGCCGCCTACCAGATCGAGGGCGCCGCCTTCGAGGACGGCCGCACCGCCTCGATCTGGGACGCGTTCGCGCGCGTGCCGGGCGCGGTGCAGAACGGCGACACCGGCGATGTGGCCTGCGACCACTACCACCGTTATCCCGACGATGTGCGGCTGATGCGCGAGCTCGGCCTTCAGGTGTACCGCTTCTCCACCTCCTGGGCCCGGGTGCGGCCCGACGGCGGCGCGGTGAATCCGGCGGGCCTGGCGTTCTACGACCGTCTCGTCGACGAGCTGCTCGCGAAGGACGCGGACGGCCATGGGATCGTGCCCTGGCTGACGCTGTACCACTGGGACCTCCCCCAGGCGCTCGAGGAGAAGGGCGGGTGGACGTCTCGCGACACCGTGGACCGGTTCGTCGAGTACGCGCTCAGCGTGCATGACGTGCTCGGCGACCGGGTGAAGCACTGGACCACGCTGAACGAGCCGTGGTGCTCCTCGTTCCTGTCGTACACGGCGGGCGTGCACGCGCCAGGGCGGGTCAGCATCGAGGACGGCATGCTCGCCGCGCACCACCTGCTGCTCGCGCACGGCCGCACGGTCCAGGCGCTGCGCGAGCGGGATCCCCAGCTGGACCTGGGCATCACGCTCAACCTCACGGTCGCGGATCCGGCCGATCCGCGCGACCCCGCGGACGCCGATGCGGCGCGGCGCATCGACGGCCAGTTCAACCGCTGGTTCCTGGATCCGCTGCTGCGCGGCGCCTACCCGGCCGACGTCGTCGCGGACATCCGCGAAGTGGATCCGGTGGCCGTGCGGCGCTGGGCCGCGGCGATCCACGACGGCGACCACGACACGATCGCCACGCCCCTGGACTGCCTGGGCGTCAACTACTACCACGGCGAGCTGCTCTCCGGCACGCCCCAGCCGGGCAGTGAGGGCACCCCGCACGACGGCGGCGGCGACGGGGTGACCGTACGGCGCACGCGCTCGCCGTTCCCCGCTGCCGACGACGTGCACTGGGTCGAGCGCGGGCTGCCCCGCACCGGCATGGACTGGGAGGTGCAGCCCGAGGGGCTCACCCGTCTGCTGCGCCGCCTCGGCGCCGAGTACGCGCCGGGTCTGCCGCTCTACGTCACCGAGAACGGCGCGGCCTACGACGATGTGGTCGAGGACGGACAGGTGCACGACGCCGAGCGCGCCATGTTCCTGCGCGAGCACATCGCGGCCGTGTACGACGCGATCGACGAGGGCGTGGACGTGCGCGGGTACTTCGCGTGGTCGCTGCTCGACAACTACGAGTGGGCCTGGGGCTACGACAAGCGGTTCGGGATCGTGCGGGTGGACTACGGCACCCAGCAGCGCACGGTGAAGGACTCCGGCCGGGAGTACGCGCGGATCATCGCCGCACGGGCGGTCTGAGCTCATGGCCGGGACGACGGATCCGGATCCGCTCCGCGCACCCCGCGCGACGATCGAGGAGGTCGCCACCGCCGCGGGGGTGTCCCGGTCGACCGTGTCCCGCGTGGTGAACGGATCGACCGCGGTGAGCCCCGAGGCGCTCGCCGCCGTGCAGGACGCCATCGCGCGCCTCGGCTATGTGCCCAATCGGGCGGCGCGCTCGCTCGCGCTGCGGCAGACGCACGCGATCGCGCTGGTGGTGCCGGAGGACACCCGGCGCTTCTTCGGGGATCCCTATTTCGGCGCCGTCGTCGCGGGCATCGGCGACCGGATCGCGCGCTCCGACTACATCCTCAACCTCCTCATCGCGAGCGACGACCCCGGCGGGCGGATGACCGGCTTCGTGCGCAACGGCGGAGTGGACGGCGCGATCATCCTGTCGCACCACAACAGCGACGCGTTCGTGGACCGCATCGTCGAGGCCGTTCCCGTCGTGTTCGGCGGGCGGCGCGCCAACGGCCGGGACGACGACTGGTTCGTGGACGTGGACAACGTGGCCGGCGCCCGGCAGGGCGTCGCGCACCTGGTCGCCACCGGGCGGCGCCGGATCGCGACGGTGACCGGGCCGCTGTCGATGGCGGGGGCGGTGGACCGCCTCGCCGGGTTCCGGGACGGGCTCGCCGCGGCGGGCCTCGCCCCGTTCGCCGAGCTCGCCGGCGACTACTCCGAGGCGAGCGGCGCGCGTGCGGCCCAGGAGCTGCTGGCCCGCGCGGCAGAGCCGGGCGGCGTGCTGCCCGATGCGGTCTTCGCGGCGAGCGACCTCATGGCCCGCGGCGTGCTGCGCACCCTCCGTGGCGCGGGCGTGCGGGTGCCCGAGGACGTCGCGATCGTCGGCTTCGACGACTCCACGGTGGCGCTGTCGACCGACCCGGCGCTCACGACGGTCCGACAGCCCATGCATGCGCAGGGAGAGGCGCTCGCCGGCGTGCTCATCGACCGGCTCACCGGATCCGCTCCGCCACGGCGCACGATCCTCGGCACCGAGCTGGTGGTGCGCGGCTCCGCCTGACGGGTGACGGTTCTTAGGAGGAATTCGGTGCCAGGCGTGCGGGTCCGCCGTGCGGCCGTGAACACGCGCAGATCGTCCTGAGAACGGTCAGCCTCCCGAGCGGGATCCTCGCCGCGCATCCGGCGGCGCGGATCCTGGCCGATCGGATGATGCGGGTCCGGATCCGGGCTGCCTAGGCTGAGGCCATGGACGAGGCGGGGCAGGGCGCGAGCGACGGCGCACGCGGCATCCTCGCCCCGGTGCGCTTCGGGCGGGCGCTGCAGGTCGTGCTCATCGCCCTCATCGTGGTCAGCGCCATCCGGTACCTCCTGCGCCACGGCGAGGGGGAGAACGCGATCGCCGTGATGGCGGGCGCCGCGGTGCTGGTCGGGGCCGCCGTGCTGCAGGGCGTGGTGCCGCGCCGCGGTGCGTGGCCCGCGGTGTGGACCCTCGTGGTGTGCGCGCTCTGGGCCGTGCTCACCCTGATCGCTCCGTCGTTCGCGTGGTGCGCCGTGCCCCTCGCCTTCGGCGTGCTGCAGATCCTGCCGTTCTGGCCGGCGACGGCGGTGATCGCCACGATGACGGCGGTCGTGATCGCCGCCGAGCTGCGGCTCGCGGCGCTGTTCGACCCGACGCTCGTCGCGGGACCGATCGGCATCGCGTTCGCCACGATCGTCGCCTACCGTGCCCTCGACCGCGAGGCCCGCGCCCGGCAGCAGCTCGTGGACGAGCTCACGGCGACGCAGGCGGACCTGTCTGCGGCGCAGCACCGCGCCGGGGCGCTCGCCGAGAGGGCCCGCCTGTCCCGCGAGATCCACGACTCCGTCGGTCAGGACCTGTCCAGTATCAACCTCCTGCTGCAGGCGTCGGAGCAGGGCTGGGAGCGTCGCCCCGACGTGGCCCGTGCCCAGGTGCGCTCCGCCGCCGGCACGGCGCGTTCGGCCCTGGAAGAGGTGCGCCGGGTGGTGCGCGACCTCGCGCCGGGTGAGCTCGAGGGCGCCGCCGGATCCCTGCCCGCCGCGCTCGCGCGCGTGGTCGAGGAGGCCTCCGGCCGCGGTGTGGACGTGCAGTTCGCCAGCCACGGAACGGCCACCGAGGTGCCGTTGCCGGTGGCGTCGGCGATCATCCGCACCGTGCGCGGCGCGCTCGCGAACGTGACCGAGCACGCCCGCGCAACGCGGGCGGTGGTGAGCCTCACGGCGCAACCGGACGAGCTGCGCCTGGACATCCGCGACGACGGCGTCGGCTTCGACGCCCGGCCCGCGGCGATGAGGGCCCGCGCGGCGCAGCGGCGTGCATCCGGCCGCGGTCAGGGGATCCGCGGCATGGCCGAGCGCATCGCGCAGCTCGGCGGCGAGCTGCAGGTGGAGAGCGCGCCGGGAGAGGGCACGACGGTGACGCTGGTGTTCCCGAGGAGCGCCGACGGCGCGGACGGATCCCGCATGGAGGACGGATCCGGCGTCGCCGAAGGTGCCCCGGTGGAAGGTCGATCCCGCACGGAGGACGGATCCGGTGCGGATCCGCAGAAGGAGACCCGATGACCCTGCGGATCGTGCTGGTGGACGACCACCCGGTGGTGCGCGCGGGCCTGCGCGCCCTGCTCGAATCCTCCGACGACCTCGTCGTGGTGGGCGAGGCGTCCAGCGCCGCCGATGCTGTCCGGGCGGTCGAGGCGGAGCGGCCGGACGTGGTGCTGATGGACCTGAGCCTCGGCGACGGGGAGGGCGGGATCGCCGCGACGGGACGCATCCGGACGCTGCCGGATCCCCCCGCCGTGCTCGTGCTGACCACCTACGACAGCGAGTCCGACATCCTGCGTGCGCTCGACGCCGGCGCCGCCGGGTACCTGCTCAAGGACTCCCCGCCGGATCAGCTGTTCGCGGGGATCCACGCGGTGCACCGCGGCGAGCCCGCGCTCGCGCCCTCGGTCGCGGCGGTGCTGATCCGCCGCGCCTCCTCTCCCGAGCCGCGCATGACGGAGCGCGAGGTCGAGGTGCTCGAACTGCTCGCCGACGGGCTCGGCAACCGCGAGCTGGCGAAGGCGCTCTTCGTCTCCGAGGCGACCGTGAAGTCGCACCTCTCGCACATCTACGGCAAGCTCGGCGTCGACACCCGGGCGGGCGCGGTGGCGGCGGCCATCGAGCAGCGGATCATCCGGCGCTGAGCCGTCCTCGCGCCTCGGTTGTGCCTCGCCTCCCGGCCGTGCACGGCTCGGAAGGCGAGGCATCGCCGACCGATCCCCCAGAAACCGGTCACCCGCGGTGTGCCCCCTAGACGCCCGCGGCTTCCTCCGGTGACGTGATCAACATAGGTTGAATCCACGTTCAGTGATTAATCTAGCGAATGGATCCGTCACCCGGCAACGGAACCGGAAGGCGTCGCGCATGGCACGCTCTGCGGAGCAGAACCGTCTCGCCAGGGAGCGTTCGCGCGAGAGCCTCCTCCAGGCGGCGATCGACGTCTTCGCCGAGCGCGGCATCGAGGGCGCCACCATCGCCGAGATCACCGGTCGCGCCGGCGTCGCCCAGGGCATGGTCAACTACTACTTCGGCGGCAAGGAGCAGCTGATCGGGGCGATCGTGGACCGCTGGTTCGAGGTGCTCTTCGGAATCGCGCACGGCACCGCGGACGCGGAGGAGACGCCCCGCAACGCGTCCGCCGCACCGCCGCCCGAGGTGCGCCTCGCGGGCATCATCGACACCGTGCTCGGCATGACCGCCGTCGCGCTCCCGCTGCAGCGGGTGATCTTCGCCCTGCAGCAGCGGCCGTCGACGCGGGAGCTCTTCGCCGCGGCGGAGCGCCGGCACGCCGCCGCCGTGACCGCCGCCGAGGACGCGGTGCGCGCGATCTTCCGCGAGCGCGGCGAGGAGGATCCGGCGATCCAGGAGATCATGCTCCGGAGTCTGCTGGACGGCATCGTGGGGCAGTGCATCATCTACGGCGACTCCTACCCGCTGGAGCCGGCGCGGCGCTGGGTGCACCGGCTGTACGACCTGCCGGATCCGCAGACGCCGCTGCACCGCCTGACGTCCCTGCCCGGAGGCGGAGACGGATCCGAGCCCCGCGCTCGCGCGTCGCAGTGACGCGCGAGCGCCGGACCGGTCAGGCCGGGTCGCCGCCCATCGGGCCGACCGCCTCGAGCGGACGCGGGTCGTCCGCACCGCTCCTGCGGAGCCGGGCGATCGCGTTTCCGCCGTGGTAGATGACGATCGCGGCGACCGTGGCGATCACGATGCCGCCGAGCATGAAGCCCGAGTCCTTGATGGAGATCGAGAAGCCGCCGACGGCGATGATCAGCGCGACCGCGGCCGTGTACTGGTTCACCGGGCGGGAGAAGTCGACGCGGTTGTCCACCCAGATCTTGATGCCGATCACGCCGATGAGGCCGTAGAGACCGGTGGTGATGCCGCCGAGGACGCCGGCCGGCACGGAGTTGATGATCGCGCCGAACTTGGGCGAGAGGCTGAGCAGGATCGCCGCGATGCCGGCCACCCAGTAGGCCGCTGTCGAATAGACGCGCGTCGACGCCATGACGCCGATGTTCTCGCCGTAGGTCGTGGTGCCGGATCCGCCGAAGAATCCGGCGAGGGTGGTCGAGACGCCGTCCGCGATGAGCGCCTTGCCGGTCTGCGCGTTGATCTCCGGATCCTCGACCATCGTGGCGACGCCGCGCACGTGGCCGACGTTCTCGGCGATCAGCACGAGCACCACCGGCAGGAACATCGCGATGCCGCTCCACACCGTGGGCGTGCCGAAGTCCGGGAAGTGGAAGGTCGGAAGTCCCACCCAGGCGGCCTTGTCGACAGCCGAGAAGTCGAGCTCGCCGCGGAACGCCGCGAAGATGTAACCCGCGATCACGCCGAGGAAGATCGAGATGCGGCCCAGGAATCCGCGGAACAGCACGGCGAACACGATGGTGATCGCGAGCGTGAAGGTCGCCGTGACCGGCGCCTTCGCGAAGTTGCCGTAGGCGGCGCCGGCGAGATTGAACCCGATGAGGGCGACGATCGTGCCGGCGAGCACCGGCGGCAGGAACCGGTCCACCCACTTCACGCCGGCGACGTGCACGACGACGCCGATGAGCGCGAGCAGCACGCCGACCGAGACGATGCCCGCGAGCGCGGCGCCGATGCCCTTGTCCGCCCCGGTCGCGTGCGCCGCCGTCGCGGCCGTGACCGGTGCGATGAACGCGAACGAGGATCCGAGGTAGCTGGGCAGCTTGTTGCGCGTGATCAGCAGGAAGAGCAGCGTTCCCACGCCGCTGAACAGGAGGGTGGTCGGCACCGGGAATCCGGTGAGGATCGGCACCAGGAAGGTGGCGCCGAACATCGCGACGACGTGCTGCACGCCGATCGCGATCGTGGCGGGCCAGTTCAGGCGCTCATCGGGGCGGACGACGGCGCCGGGTTCGACCGTGCGTCCGTCGCCGTGAATGGTCCACAGGGCCATGCGGGCTCCTCGGGATCGGGGGAGGGGGTCGCGAAAACCCTATCCTGGGCGTTCCCTGGGGAGCGTGCTGTCCGCGCCGGATCCGCGGCCGCAGCGGCGCGACGGGTCAGGCCGTCAGCCGGTCCAGCAGCTCGGCGTAGCGCTCGGCCGTCCGGGCGACCACGTCATCGGGCAGCAGCGGCGGAGTCCCCTGCTTGTCCCAGTGCGCGGCGAGCCAGTCGCGCACGATCTGCTTGTCGAAGCTCGCCATGCGCTCCGCGGGGGTGGATCCGCTCCGCCACGCCTCGGCGTCCCAGTATCGCGAGGAGTCGCTCGTGAGCACCTCGTCGGCCAGGCGCAGCACGCCGTCGGCATCGACGCCGAACTCGAACTTGGTGTCGGCGAGGATGAGACCGTGCTCCTCCGCGATGGCGGCGGCGCGGCGGTACACGGCGAGCGAGACGTCGCGCAGCTGGGCGGCGCGTTCGGTGCCCACGATCTCGGCGGTGCGCTCGAAGGTGATGTTCTCGTCGTGCTCGCCCTTCGGCGCCTTGTACGCCGGGGTGAACAGCGGCTCGGGCAGACGGTCGCCGTTCTGCAGGCCGGCCGGCAGCGGGATCCCGCACACGGTGCCCTCGGCCTGATACTCGGCCCAGCCGGATCCGGTGAGATAGCCGCGCACGACGCACTCGATCGGCAGCATCTCGAGCTTCATCGCGAGCATCGCCCGGTCGGCGACCTCGGCGGGGATCTCGCCGGCGACGAGGTGGTTCGGGATCGGGTCCGGGCCCTCGGCGAGGCGGTCGAACCACCACCGGCTGAGCGCGGTGAGCAGCGCGCCCTTCTTCGGGATCCCGGGCTCGAGCGCGAAGTCGAAGGCGCTCACCCGGTCGCTCGCGACGACGAGCAGACGCTGGTCATCCGGATCCGCCGGGGTGTACAGGTCGCGGACCTTGCCGGAGTAGAGGTGACGCCAGCCGGGGAGATCGAGGGGTGTGCTCACGCGTCCATTATCGCGGTGCCCGGGGGGCCCGATGTCCGTGGCCGCGCGTAGGGTGCACGGGTGAGCGACGCGTTCCCCCTCGAGATCACGACCGACCGTCTTGTGCTGCGCCGCCCGGAGCCGGGCGATCTCGCCGCGGTGTTCGCGATCCACACGGATCCGCGGGTGTGGACGCACTTCCCGAGCCTGCGCCCCACCGACCCCGACCAGATCGGTCCGATGATGGCGCGCTGGTGGCGCAGCTGGGAGCGCGCGGGGCTCGGCACCTGGACGGTTCTCCTCCGCGAGACCGGCGAGCTGATCGGGAACGGAGGCTGCACGCTGCTCGCCCCCGATCCCGACGCGCCCTCGGCGCAGGTCTGGAATCTCGGCTACCGGCTCTCCGGCGACCACCACGGGCGCGGGTACGCCACCGAGCTGGCGCGCGCGGCGCGGGCGGCGGCGGCCGAGGTCGCGCCCCAGCGGCCGGTGATCGCGTATCTCGTCGAGCACAACCGGGCCTCGGCCGCGGTCGCGGAGAAGGCGGGGCTGACGCTCGTGCACCGCGCCCCCGACGCGGGCAATCCGGATCCCTCCGTGATGCGCCTCGTGTACGCGGATCGTGCGCTCACGCCCGCCCAGCTGGCCACCGCACTGCGATGAGGGCCGGATCCGGGCTGGTGCCGACGATCGGATCAGCGTAAAGTCCTCTACGGATAGTCCACATGGACTAATCGAAATGGAGTGATGGTGAAGGATCCGGCGCTCACGCCCCTGGGGGTGATGGTGCTCGCGCTGCTGCGCGAGGGCGACATGCATCCGTACGAGATGGCGCGGCTGCTGCGTGCACGCCGCGACGACCGGATCGTGCCGATCTCCGCGGGGACGCTGTACCACACCGTCGCCCGCCTGCACGGGCAGGGCCTGCTCGAGGAGGTGGGCGTCGACCGCGAGGGCAACCGCCCCGAGCGCACCACCTATGCGGTCACGCCGGCCGGCACCGAGGCGGTGCGCGAGTGGGTGCGGCGCGAGCTCGGCGGCAGCCGGCGGCGGACGCCGTTCCGGGTCGCCCTCGCCGAGGCGCACAACCTGGAGCGGGACGAGGTGGTCGAGCTCCTCACCCAGCGGCTCGAGCTGCTCCGTCACGAACTCGAGACGCTGAGCGCGGCCCTGGACGGCGCCGCCACCCGTGCCGTCCCCGAGCAGTACCTGCTGGAGGTGCTCCGGCACCGCCTCCTGCTGCAGGCCGACGTCGACTGGCTCGGCGACCTGATCCCCCGGATCGCCTCCCCTGAGTTCTCCTGGGGGCCGGATCCGGACCACCTTCTTGCCAAGCGAAAGGCACACCACGATGGCTGAACCCGTCAGCACGTCGACCGGCGCGTACGCCGCCGGTCACAAGCCGAAGAGCCCCTGGCCCGCCCTCTGGGCGCTGGTCATCGGCTTCTTCATGATCCTCGTCGACACGACGATCGTCTCCGTCGCGAACCCCGCCATCAAGGCGGCGCTCGATCCGGCCACGAGCAACCTCGACAACGTCGTGTGGGTCACGAGCGCCTACCTGCTCGCCTACGCGGTGCCGCTGCTCATCACGGGTCGCCTCGGCGACCGGTTCGGCCCGAAGAACATCTACCTCATCGGCCTGACCGTGTTCACTCTGGCCTCGCTGGGCTGCGGCCTGTCCAGCAGCCTCACGATGCTCGTCGTGTTCCGTGCGGTGCAGGGCCTGGGTGCGGCGCTCATGACGCCTCAGACCATGGCCGTCATCACGCGCACCTTCCCGGCCGAGCGCCGGGGCGCCGCGATGGGGCTCTGGGGCGCCACCGCGGGGGTGGCCACCCTCGTCGGGCCGCTCGCCGGCGGTCTGCTCGTGGACGGCCTGGGCTGGGAGTGGATCTTCTTCATCAACCTGCCGGTCGGCGTGATCGGCTTCGTGCTCGCATGGATCCTCGTCCCGCGCCTGCAGACGCATGAGCATCGGTTCGACCTGGTCGGCGTCTTCCTCAGCGCCATCGGCCTGTTCCTCATCGTGTTCGCGCTGCAGGAGGGCGAGCACTACGACTGGGCCGGTTGGATCTGGGGCATGATCGCCGCCGGTGTCGTGGTGATGGCGGTGTTCCTCTGGCAGCAGGCGAAGACCCGCAGCGAGCCGCTCGTGCCGCTGGAGCTGTTCCGCGACCGCAACTTCTCCGTCGCGAACCTCGGCATCGCGGCGGTGGGCTTCACGGTGACGTCGATGTCGCTGCCGATGATGTTCTTCTACCAGCTCGCCCGGGGGCTCACGCCGACCGAGGCGGCGCTGCTGCTCATCCCGATGGCCGTGCTCTCGGGCGTGCTCGCCCCGCTCGCCGGACGGATCCTGGACCGCGTCGACCCTCGCCTGCTGCTCGTGCCCGGTCTCGGCCTCACCGTGCTGGCGCTGGTCTGGTACGCGCTGCTGATGAACCCGGACACGCCGATCGGCATGTTCCTGCTGCCGTCGGCGCTCATGGGCATCGGCCAGGCGGGGATGTGGGGGCCGCTGGCCACCACGGCGACCCGCAACCTCGCGCCGCGTCAGGCCGGCGCGGGCGCGGGCATCTACAACACGACGCGCACGATCGGATCCGTGCTGGGATCCGCCGCCATCGCCGCGTTCATGCAGAACCGTCTCGTGGAGAACCTGCCGGGGGCGGCCGAGCACGGCGGCGACTTCGGGTCGGGCAAGCTGCCCGAGTTCGTGGTCAAGGGCTTCTCCGCGGCGATGTCCCAGACCATGGTGCTGCCGACGCTCGTGCTCGCCGTCGGCGTGATCGCGATCCTGTTCATGAAGCGCCCGGAGCACCTCCGCGCGCGCTGACCAGCGGACGCTCCCCGTGAGAGAGGCGCCGCTCCCGGAACCGGGGCGGCGCCTCTTCATTTCAGATCGGCAGCGCTGTGAAGGATGCCGGGTCCGCCGGCATCCGCACGGTCGCGGAGGACGCCCGGGACCGCTCGGCCGCCCAGACCACCTGGTGTGAGACGAGGCTCTCCTCCGGGGTCGAGAGGCGGGAGGCGTCCCCCGTCCGCAACGCGTGCAGGAAGTCCCGGACGAGGGCTCCATCCGCGCCGCCGTGACCGTCGGCCGCGCTTCCGCTGCCGTCGACGTCGATGGCGATCGTCTCCTGTGCGCCGGTCACGAAGTCATGCACCTGCAGCGTGCGTCCGTCGCCCTCGATGCTGCCCCGGGTGCCGAACACGCGGGTCTTGCGGAAGTCGAGATCCGTGAACGCGGTCACCGTGAACGACGCCGTGGCGCCGCCGGCGAACTGGAAGTTCACCACCTGGTGGTCGGCCACATCGTTCCGGCCGAGATACACGCACTCGCCATAGGGTCCGGTCTCGAGCGCGCGCTCGATGTTCTCCGGCGAGACGACAGGATCCAGTACCGCGAGCGGCCACCGTTGGTAGGCGGGCTGACCGAGGAATCCTCGGTAGATGCGCGTGGCGGAGTAGGCGCAGTCGTTCTGCAGGGGGCAGTCGATGCAGCGCTCGGCGGCCTGCGGCGGCTTGTTCTCGGGACGGAAGTGGAAGAGACCGCCGAAGGACGAGACCTCCTCCACGGGCCGCCCGACCAGCCGGATCAGCCAGTCGACGTCGTGGCTCGACTTCGCCATGAGCATGGGGGACGATGTCTCCTCCCGCGCCCAGTTGCCGCGCACGTACGAGTGCGCGAAGTGCCACCATCCGATCGGCTCGAGGTGCTCGACCGAGACGAGGTCGCCGATGCGCCCCTGGTCGACGAGCGCGAAGAGGCGCTGGGAGTAGTCGCTGTACCGAAGGACGTGGCACACGATGAGCAGCACGCCGTTGCGGCGGGCGGCGTCGACCATCGCGCGCGCTTCGTCTTCGGTCGACGCCATGGGCTTCTCCACCAGCAGGTGGAACCCGGCCTCGGCCAGGCCGATCGCCGGCTCCGCGTGCGCCCGATCCGGGGTCGCGATGACGACGGCATCCGCGAGGGCGCGGTGGGCGGCGAGCTCCTGCCACGAGTCCAGCACGCGCACGTACTGGTCGGGGAGAGCGGCGAGGAGCGCGGCCACGCGCGCGGGATCGGGGTCGACGACCGCGGTGATCCGCGCGCCCTGTGCGGCGGCGAGCTGCGCGTAGCCGAGGCCGCGGGAACCCGCGCCCAGGATCGCGAGTCGAGGTTCGGTCATTGTCCGTTTCCTTCTGTTCGAGTCAGCGGCGCCCTGGTGATGTTGCTGATCAGCCAGCGGCCGTCCTGCTTCACCAGGTCGATGGTGCGGTGTTGCGTGTAGGGCGTGTCGAGTGCGAGTCGGTTCTTCGCCAGGAAGTCGTCATCGGCTCGGGTGAACTCGAACGTCGCGTCGATCTCGGCGCGTCCGGTGGTGCGGTCCGCCGAGAGGGTCGAGACGTACCACGAGATCGAGAGAGGAGCCGTCGTGAGCTGAGCATCCTCGAAGAGCGCGACCGTCTTGTCGGCGTATCCGTCCTTGCGGAGAGCCTCGGAGAACGAAGCCGTGTAGAACGTCATCTCGGTCGCGATGTCCTGGCTGACGGTCTCGGATGCGCGGCGGTCGACGGCGGACGTCTGCAGCGCGATGACCTTCTGAGCAGACTGCACTTCTGCGTCGTCATCGGGGATCGCCTCGGTGCCCGGCCCACCGCTGCCGTCGGATACGCGCCAGATGCTCTGCCCTGCCGTGAACGACGGAGAGGGCGGCGACGACGGCGACGGTGTCGACGACCCGGTGCAGGCCGTCACGCTGCAGGCCAGCGCGACCGCGACCGTCAACGTCGAGATGACTCTCATCGGGCTTCTCATCAGGTCCTCCTGGGGCGGCCGCAGGTTCGCGGCCGCCCCGTGCATGTCCGTGGTGCGTCAGTTCTTCACGTAGTCGAAGGCCCACTGCGCGGACCAGGCCGTGTTCTGGATGTTGCTGTACTGCACCAGACCGTTGTTGGCCTCGACGTTCATCGCGGCGCCCGTCTGGCGGTTCACTATCCGCTTGTAGCCGTTGAGATTGTTGAGGGTCCAATCCGCGGTCCACTGCGTGGGACTCACGGTGCCGACCTGCACGTTGCCGGTGTTCTGCTCGGTGTGCATGTACTCGCCGGTCCAACGGTTCTTGAAGCGGGTGAATCCGTCGGCGGTGGGCACCTCGGTCCACTGGCTGGACCAGTAGGTGGCGGGCACGGACGAGGACTCGAGGTTTCCGGTGCGGTTCTCGATGTTGAGGTACTTCCCGGTGTAGCGGTCCTTGATGCGCTCGTAGACGCCCGGGTAGCCGCCGTCCTTGGTGTAGGTGCGGAGATAGTCGACCTGCCAGGTCTTGGGCCAGACATCGTTGTGGACGCCTGATCCGGCATCGGTGTAGATGCCGAGGATCAGCCCCATCGCCTCGTTCGGCGCGTCGTTGATCGTCTTGAACAGCTGGCCGTCGAAGTAGAAGTCGAGCTTCGTGGGCGACCAGTCGAGCCCGTACGTGTGGAACTCGTTCTGGGTGTCGCCTGCGCCGGCCGGCAGCTGGCAGACGCAACCCGTCCACTGCGAGACGAAGTTCGGGTCGGACCAGCCGTACCCCCACTGGCGCCACGTTCCGGGCGCGCTGAAGAAGGTCTCGAGCATGTCGATCTCGGAGTTGCCGTTAGCCGAGCTCTTGTCCCCGGTGCCGACGAGCCACAGGGCCTGGTGTCCGCCGCCTCCGCCGTTGAAGAGCTTGGCGCGCAGCTCGATGTAGCCGTACTTCATCGTGTAGCCGTTGAAGGCCTCGTGGTGGTCGTTCGGCATGTTGCTGTTGAAGCGGTGCCACCAGTCGGCGTCGTAGGTCTGGATGCTCGACACCTTCACGGTGCTGTCGTAAGTCGGATTCCAGGCTGGAGTGTCCGGATCGATCCTCTCGTTGAGGATCCCGTTCGACATCGAGTACCGTGCCTTCGCGTTCTCCCGATTCGAGGTCCAGTGCGGCAGGTAGTAGTCCATCCACTTCGTGCCGTCGAGAGTGGATCCGTCGAACTCCTCATCGAAAGAAAGGGTGTACCCGGGTTTCGCGAGCGGGCTGGGTGGCGTGTCCGCCGCTTGCGCCGCCGTCCCGGTTCCGACCAGGGAGGCCGTGGCGATGACTCCGGCGAGGAGGGTGGTGAGGTGCTTCTTCATTGATGCTTCTTCCTCGATCTGTGTGGTGCCGTGTACTGCTCTTGCATGCCCTGCATCCGCCCGAGCCGGGGGAGCGGGACGTTCGGACGGCTGTGCCGCGTCCTGCCTGCCCTACCGGACGGCGCCCTGCAGGAACCCGCGCACGAGCTGGCGCTGGAAGATCGCGTACACGATCACGACCGGGACGATCACGACGATCGTCGAGGCGCTGAGCAGGGGAATGTCCTTGCCGTACTGGGTGACGAACTGCCCGAGTCCCGCTGGCGCGGTGCGCCGATTCGGATCCTGGATGAGGACCAGAGCCAGCAGGAACTGATTCCACGACCACATGAAGTAGAGCAGCGCCAGCGTGGCGAGCGCGGGTTTCGCCGTCGGCAGCAGAATCCGGACGAAGACGGTGTAGGGCCCGGCGCCGTCCATCTCGGCCGCCTCGGTCAGCTCCATCGGCAGGGAGTCGAAATGCGCCCGCATCCAGAAGATCCCGAACGGCATGAAGACGCCGATGAGGGGGAGGATGAGCGCCCAGTAGGTGTCGAGCAGCCCGACGGAGCGCATGCCGTAGTAGAGCGAGAGGACGATCGACTCGAGCGGGAGCGTGAGGCCGAGCAGCAGCAGGGCGACGACCACGCTGCTGCCGCGGAACCGGAAGCGGGACAGGGCGTATCCGCCCAGGGTGGCGAGGAGCACGCCCACGGGGACCACCGCGATAGCGACCGTGCCGCTGGATGCGAACAGGCTCGCGAAGCCGCCGACGGTCCACGCTGTCGCGAAGTTCTCCCAGTGCGGGTGCTCCGGCCAGTGGAGCCCGGTGACCGGGCTTCCCGGCTCCTGCACCGCGGCGAAGAAGATCGAGATCAGCGGAACGACGGTCAGGGCCACCGCGATGAGGAGGATGACGGCCGTCGTGAAGCGCGCGCCGCGGGTCATCGGGCGTCCCTCGGCCGGGAGAGCAGGTTGATGACGATCACGACTCCGTAGACGATGACGCTGAGCGCGATGGACAGGGCCGACGCCAGGCCGACCTTGTTGTAGCTGAAGGCGAGGCGATAGATCTCGACGCCGGGCACCATCGTCGAGGTGCCGGGGCCGCCCGCCGTCATGACGTAGATGATGTCGAAGCTGGCGAGTGCGGCGATCACGGTGACCGTCGCGGCGACGCCGATCTCGCCGCGCAGCTGCGGCACGGTGATCGACAGGAACTCGCGCACGGGGCCGGCCCCGTCGAGCCGGGCGGCCTCGTACAGGCTCTGGTCGATCCGCTGGATCGCCGAGGAGAACAGTACGACGCACAGTCCCGTGCCCACCCACGCCCCCACGAGGCCGACGGCGGGGAACGCCCAGTCGAAATCGCCGAGCCACGGGCGCGCCCAGGCTCCGAGCCCGAGCGCCCGCAGCGTGGAATTCACCAGGCCGCCGTCGCTGTAGATCGACTTCCAGGCGACGCCCACCGCCACGAGCGGCAGAACCTGGGGCAGGAAGATCAGCGCACGCGCCCACCCCCATCGCCCCTTCGCGTCCCCCGCGACGAGCGCGGCGATCACGAGACCGCAGCAGATGGGCAGCACCGAGAAGAACACGATGAGTCCGAACGCGTGCGACAGGCTGGACGCCTGCTCGGGGTCGGTGAAGACCGTCAGATAGTTCTGCAGACCGACCCAGGTGGATGCGCCGATGCCGTCCCAGTCGAAGAACGAGTACCACATCGAGTTGAGCCACGGGACGATCACGAAGACGACGTAGAAGAGGAGCGCCGGGGCGAGGTAGAGCCATGCGACTCCACCCCGCCAGATCGGTGCCCTCCGTCGCCGGGGAGCGAGGGAACTCACTTGTGGCTGCCAGCCCAATCCGCCTGCACGGCCGTGACGAGCGCGTCGACCGTGGTCTTGCCGGAGAGCAGCTCCTGCGTCTGCTGGGTCAGCGTGTCGTTCATCGACGCGGTCGCGTTGTTGTTGAAGCTGACGATCCCGTTCGCCTCGTTCACCTCGCCGTAGGTCTTGACGAGGTCCGCCTGCAGGCCGGGCTTCGCAGTGATCGCCTTCGTGTTGAAGGGGAGGAAGCCGGCGTCGAAGGAGGCCTGCGCTGCGGCGTCCGAGCGCAGGAAGTCGAGGAACGCCGCGGCGGCGTTGGGGTGCTTGCTCTTGGCCGAGATCGCGTACGCGGTCGAGCTTCCGATCGCCGTCGGCTTGGCCCCGGGGAACACGGCGAAGCCGGCCTTGTCGCCGAGGGCCTTCTCGATCGTCCCGGCGTCCCAGTTGCCGTCGTTGAGGAAGACGCCCTCACCGCTGCCGAACTTCGTCACGGCGCCCTGGAGGTCGACGGCGTTCGCGTCGGAGGGGACCAGTCCCTCGGTCGCGTAGTCGAGGAGGGTCTGCGCGCCCGTGCGGTTGCCCTTCGTGTTGAACGTGGAGCCGGAACGGCCCAACGCCCAGGCGTTGGCGGGCTCGGCGCCGTCGATCCCCTGACCGACGCCCTGGATCAGGAACGCTGCGTGCCCCTGGGCGTTGCCGAGCTGTAGCGGGACCAGACCGGCCTCCTTGGCCTTCTTGAGGTCGGCGGTGAGCTCGTCGAGCGTCTGGGGCGGGGCCGAGATGCCGGCCTTCGCGAGGAGATCCTTGTTGTAGTACAGACCGACCACGCTGCCCGAGGTCGGCAGCGCGTACAGGCTGTCCCCGCCGAGGGCGACCTTGTCACTGCCCACCTTCCACTGGCTGAGGAGTGTCGAGGGGATCTCGGTGTCCCAGTGGTAGAGCTTCGCGTACTCGTCGAGGTCCACCACGAGGCCGTTCTTCGCGTTGTTGCCCATCATGTTGAGCAGGGCGACATCCGGGGAGCTGTTGGAGGCGAGGCTCAGGGCGAGGCCCTTGTTGTAGTCGTCGAAGGTCGTCTTCGAGAGCTCCACGGTGACGTTCGGGTGCTTCTGCTCGAAGGCCGGGATGATCTTGGCGAGGGGCGCACCGGACTCCGGCGTCGACGCGACCGTCAGGGTGATCTTCTCCGATCCCAGGTCGGTCGAGGGCTTCTCAGCGCTGTCGGAGGCGGACGCAGTACCTCCCGGAGCGCACGCGGTGAGGGTGAGGGCCAGTACGCCGCTCGCGAGGACGGGCAGGGCGATGATTCGAGACTTCATTGTCGGGCTCCTTGGTGGTGAAGGCGAGGCTAGTGAAAGTAACTTTCAAAAGTCTCATGAACGATAATCCCTTCTAGAGCCAGCCGTCAAGCGGATAGGATGAGACTTACGAAAGGGAGTTAATGAATCACGCCGTGACATCGCGACTGCCGGACCTGAGCCGCAACGGCATCGCCGTCCTGCACGCGCTCCGCGGGGAGGAATCCCTCACGGTGGCCGACCTCGCTGAGCGCATCGGAGTCTCGCGGCCGACCGCCGCCGCCGGAGCTGCGGAGCTCGAGGACGCGGGCTGGGCGATCAACTGGCGTGCCGATTCCCAGGGCATGGGTCGACCCGCGAAGCACTTCGCCCTCAGGGTGTCCGCCGGCGCCGTGGTCGGGGTGGACATGGGTCTGCATTCCATCCGTGCGGTCGTCCATGACCTGGAGGAGAAGCTCCTCGCCGACCATCGCGTGCCCAACCAGGAAGGCGGCACCGCGCGGCAGCTGGATCTCCTCCGGGCCACGATCCATGAGGCGCTGCACCGAGCCGGCGACCCGCCGCTTCTGGCGTTGGGCGTGGGGCTCCCCGGTGTCGTCGACCGCACCGGCCGCGTCGTTATCGGCCCTGCGCGCTCGGGCTGGGACGGGCTCCCGCTGCGGGACCGCCTGCTCGCCGCCTACGACTGCCCGATCCTCGTCGAGAACGACGCCATGGCTGCCGCCAGTGCCGAGCATCAATGGGGCGCGGGCCGGGGGGCGAGCAGCTTCGTGTACCTGCTCGGCGGGCACCGCACCTCGTCGGCGATCGTCGTCGAGGGGCGAGTCCTCCGCGGCGCCAACGGCGCGGCGGGGATGGTGGGCGAACTGCCCGAGCTCGAATGGGACGACGCCACGCGCATGCTGCTCGACGACGCCGGAGTGACGGGCGACGACATGCTCTCCGTCTTCCAGCGCGCGAACGAGGGCGACGCACGGTCGTCAGCGGCGATCGCCGGCTACGTCGACCGGCTCTCGGTAGGGCTGGCGGCCGTCTCGCTCGCGGTGGATCCGGAGCTCGTCGTGCTCGGCGGCGGCATCTCGCGCGTCGGCGACATGATCGCGCCGCTGCTGCAGGAGCGGCTGCATGCGCGAGCGCGCATCATCGCCCCCCGCATCGAGACATCACCGCTCGGCGGTGAGGCGACCGTCCGCGGCGCCGCCCACCTCGCGTTCGCCGCGGTCGACGAGGAGCTCCAGCGCGCTGCGCAGAAGGCGACGTAACCGCCGGCGCACGCGGACCGCGCGGCTTGCCCGCGGGTGCCGTGCCGGACGTGCGCCTCGCCGGGTGGGACGCGCAGGCGTCGGGCAGGCGTGCGAGCGGCCCGGAGCCGTCTTACTCGGCGACGCGCGCGGCGATGTCGGTGCGGTGGTGCGCGCCGTCGAGGCGGATCCGCCCGAGCGCCTCGTACGCGCGGGCGCGGGCATCGGCGAAGTCGGATCCCGTCGCCACGACGTTCAGCACGCGGCCACCGGTCGCGATGAGGTTGCCGCGCGGGGCGTCCGGCCCCGCGGTCGCGGCGTGGACGATGCCGACGCCGTCGACGGCGCCCGCTTCGGCGAGCCCCTCGATCGGGCGGCCGGTCTGCGGCGCCTCGGGGTAGCCCTCGCTCGCCAGCACCACGGTGATCGCGACCTCATCGGAGAACTCCGGCTGCGGCTCGTCCTCGAGGGTGCCGGTGGCGGACGCGAGCAGCAGCCGCGACAGCGGCGTGCGCAGGCGGGGCAGAACGACCTGGGTCTCGGGGTCGCCGAAGCGGGCGTTGAACTCGATCACCCGCACGCCGTTCGGGGTGAGGATGAGGCCCGCGTAGAGGAGGCCGATGAACGGGGTGCCCTCGGCGTCGAGCTGCTTCACGACGGGCAGCGCGACGGTGCGGGTGACCTCGTCGACGAAGGCCGCCTCGCTGCCGAACTGCTCGGCGAGCCACGGCAGCGGCGAGTAGGCGCCCATGCCGCCCGTGTTCGGACCCTCGTCGCCGTCGAAGGCGCGCTTGAAGTCCTGCGCGGGGCTCAGCGCGCGCACGGTGTCGCCGTCGCTGAGGAAGAAGAGCGAGACCTCGGGCCCGGTGAGGAACTCCTCGACGAGCACCGGACCGTGCGGCAGGTAGTGCTCGGCGTGCGCGAGCGCGGCGGCGCGGTCTTCCGTGACGATGACGCCCTTGCCCGCGGCGAGGCCGTCGGCCTTCACGACGTACGGGGCGCCCAGGTCGTCGAACGCGGCCTCGACCTCGGCCGCGGTCGCGGCGCGCACGGCGCGGCCCGTCGGCACCTCGGTGGCCTCCATGATCCGCTTGGCGAAGGCCTTGGAGCCCTCCAGCTGCGCCGCGGCCCGCCCGGGGCCGAAGACGGGGATCCCGTGCTCGCGCACCACATCGGCGACGCCCGCCACGAGCGGCGCCTCGGGACCGATCACCACGAGGTCGACGGCGTGCTCGTCGGCGAAGGCGCGCACGGCGGCGCCGTCCATCGGATCCACCTCGACCAGGGTGGCGTCCTGCGCGATGCCGGCGTTGCCGGGCGCGCAGAGGATCTCGTGGCCCTTGCGCTCGGCGCGCAGGGCGAGGATGATCGCGTGCTCACGGGCACCGGAACCGAGGACGAGGATCTTCACCCGTCAAGCCTACCCAGCGCCCCCGCCGGATTTCCTACCCAGCGCCCCCGCCGGATTTCGGATCCAGCGCCCCCGCCGGATCTCGGATCGCATCGGATGCAGGGCGGCTGCCGTGCGCCGCCGGCCGGCACCCGGTCCGCGGGCGCCTCAGAGCGTGATCGGGCGCTCCCGGGTGCGGTCCCAGGGCAGCGTCCAGCCGGCGGCGTCGAACAGGCCGCTCAGCACGCTGGCCGTGAAGCCCCACACGATCGTGCCGTCGATGTCGAACGCCGGTCCGCGGTAGGTCGAGCCGTCGCGTGTCAGGGTCGACGTGAAGCGGTTCTCCGGGTCGAGCAGCTGCGCCACCGGCACGCGGAAGACCTCGACGGTCTCGGCGTGATCGACGGCGGCGACGCGGGAGGGCACCCGCCACCACGCCAGCACCGGCGTGACCAGGTGGTTGCTGGCGGCGAGGGGCAGATCCGGCAGCGACGCGAGCACCTCGACGCCGGCCGGATCCAGCCCCGTCTCCTCCTGCGCCTCGCGCAGGGCGGTGGCCGCGGCGTCCGCGTCCTCCGGCTCGCTGCGCCCGCCCGGGAACGAGACCTGCCCGGGGTGCGACGAGAGCGTCGCCGCCCGGCGCTGCAGCAGCACGTCCAGGTCTGCTGCGACGGTCGCCTCGTCGGCGCGGGCCGGGATGCTGTCCAGCCGGCCGAACAGCATCAGCACGGCGGCGGGCACGGGCTCGTTCACCAGCTGCGGGAACGGCGGCCGCCACGCGTCGCCGTTCTGCACCGCGGCGAGCAGTTCGGCACGGGCGCCGCGCAGAGTCCGGGTGTCGGTCATCGATCCGAGCCTACGCCCGGCGCATCCCGTGTGCGCCGCCGCCGGCGCTCCCCGACGCGCCTACGCTGGATCCATGGCCAGCAGGATCGACACCACGGCCGGACGCGCCGCGCTCGACGCCGCCCGCACCGCGCTCGCCGCCGGGGAGAAGCCCGCGCGCGCCGATCTCGCCACGGCGGTGCGCTACCTGCTGCAGCTGCTCGACGAGAAGGCGCCCGGCAACAGCGTCGAGGTGCGGGTGCCGCCGTTCGGTGCGGTGCAGGTGGTGCAGGGCCCGCGGCACACGCGGGGCACGCCGCCGAACGTCGTCGAGCTGGATCCGGCGACGTGGATCGCGGTCGCGACCGGATCCGAATCCTGGGAGTCGGCCGTCGACGCCGGGCGGATCCATGCGTCCGGCACCCGCGCCGACCTCACTGCGCTGCTGCCGCTGCGGCCCTGACCGAATCCGCTGACGGGTGCGCCGCTCTACGGGCGCGCGACGGCGCCGCGACAGGCAGACGCGCGAGAACAGGCGGATGCTTCCGGCGTGCGCCTGTTCCGGCGTGATCGCCTGTTCTCGCGCGGGCGGGCGACCCGGGTCCGCCGACCGCCCGCGCCCGGTCCCCTGCACAGGCGGGCGTGGGACAATGGATCCATGAGCACGCCGCAGCCGCACCGCACGCCCGAGATCGAGATCGCGCGTGTCCGTCGTGCGCCGCGCTGGGGCGTCTTCCTGGGCATCGGCGTGGTCGTCGGCGTCGTCGTCGCGTTCCTGCTGACCGCGTTCGGCAACTTCGAGGCGTCCGAGGCCACCCAGGTCGCCTATCCGTTCGGCCAGGTCTTCGGATTCCTCGTGCTGTGGACGGTCCCCGCCGGCATCGCCGTGTTCGGCGTCATCGCGCTGCTGCTGGAGCGCGCCGCGCGTCGCAGCGAGCGCGTGGTGCGCGTCGACCACGAGACCATCGCGGAGTAGCCCGCGCGAGAGCGCGAGCGCAGCGATCGAGTAGCCCGCGCGCCCTTCGTCTCGGGTAGCGGTTCCTGAGCGAGCGAAGCGAGACGAAGGACGCTCAGGGACCGCTGCGCGAGACGAAGGACGCTCAGGGACCGGATCCCGTCAGGCCACCTCGGCGATGACCGGGCGGATCGCGGTGTCGAAGTCGACAGGGTCGTGCCGCAGGGTGTCGGTAACAGCGATGCTGAACGCGCCGATCCGCCAGATCCCGCGTTGGGCGAGCGGCAGCACGTGCACGTTGAGCTCGAAGGAGTGCGCCCGGCGCCCGGTGTCGCGCTCGAACTCCGCCAGCGCCGCCGCGTACGCGCGGTACGGATCGCCGGTGCCGGAGACCGAGCGGGCGTAGCGCTGCTGCGCGTCCTTCGCGTAGCGCAGCACCTCGGCCGCGAACGGCGTGATCGCGGTGCGCAGCCGCTCGGCGCCGCGCGCCGGCAGCGCGACGATCGTCTCGAAGCCGTCGACGAGCTCCAGCGGCGTCGCCGAGGGGTGCGTGACGGGTTCGACCGTCATCTCCCAATACGCCCGCCACTGGCGTTCCAGCGCGTCGTCGGCCTCACCGTCGTCGAACGCGCGCCGCGGATGATCGCGCAGCGTCGGCAGCTCCGCAGGCACACGGATGCCGAGCCGCTGCCGCAGGGCGAGCGCGACGAGGACCGGGACGCCGGCCTCCTCGCGCACCAGCCACTGCGGCTTCTCCACCATGGCCCCATGGTACGGATTCCCGGGCCCGGACGGGGCGGTTCTTCCGGCACGGATCCGCGGGATTCCGGGCGGGATCCGCCCCGGGTCGGCGGTCAGCCGATGGCGCGCGCGACGGCGTCGAACGCCCGGGATCCGTCCCAGCGGCGCCGGTCAGCCGATGGTGCGCGCGACGGCGTCGAACGCCCGGATCGTCCAGAGCAGGCGCTCGCCGTCCTGCGGGGTCGGCCAGCTGGACAGCTTGGCGGCGACGACGTTCGCGGCGCGGTTGATGTAGACCATCTGCCCGTGGATGCCGAGGGCGAGGAGCACATCCGACCCCGGATAGGGGAACCAGAAGCCGTTGCGGTACATGCCGCCCGGCATGAGCGTCGGCTCGGCGGCGTTCGCGAATGCGGCACGCGAGTCCGGCGCACCGGCCAGGGTCTCCGCGATCCACGCCGACGGCAGCACCTGCCGGCCGTCCATCGCGGCGCCGTCGCGCAGGAACAGCGTGCCGAACCGCAGCAGATCCCGCAGCGAGGCGGAGACGCCTCCGTCGAACATCCCGGATCCGACCGCGTCCACGCCGACGTTGGCGCCGAACTCCGCGCCCATCGGCCCCCACAGCCGCTCGGACATCAGGTCGGCCGCGTGGATCCCGGTCGCACCCTCGAGCACGAACGCGAGGGCGTCCGTCTCGCACGACTTGTAGTCGAAGCGGCCGCCGTGCGGACCGTCGGCGCCGAGCGTGGCGAGGAAGTCGCGGAGCGTGTGCGGGGTGTCCGGGTGCCGTCGCGGCGCCCACCCGATCGCCTCCTCGAGCAGCCGGACCTCGGCGTTCGCGTCCAGGTACGCCTCCGAGAACCGCACGCCGGTGCGCATGTCCAGCAGGTCGCGCACGCGCGCGCCGTCGTATCCGGATCCGGACAGCGCGGGGACGTAGGCGGTGACCTGCGCACCCGGGTCCAGCTCGCCGGCGCCGATGAGCGTGCCGGCGACGGCGGTCGTCAGCGACTTGCTCACCGACATGAGAAGGTGCAGCACGCTCGGCGACATGGTGCCGACATACTGCTCGCCCATGACCGCGCCGTCGCGGGCGACGATCCAGCCGTCCGTGTACGTCGAGGCCATGACGTCCTCGAACGGCGCCGATCGCGGCTCCCAGGGGTGCGGGACGTCGATGTGGCCCAGGTCGGCCGGCACCGACGGCAGCGCGAGGGTGCGCCCGCCGGAGGAGATCTCGTGCACGGGCAGGAAATCGGCCATGTGCTGCATCGACCAGCGCAGGTTCGGCTCCTGCTGCCACGCCTCGAGGGGAGGGATGAACCCGTCGACGGGCCGGGCGTCGTGCGCGGGGACGGGCACGGCCCCCGTCGCGGGAGCCGTGCCGTTCCAGATCTCCGCAGCCGGGGGCGTCACATCACCGCTCATGAGGTCGATTCGATTCCGATCAGCTCGTTCTCATCGACCGCTGCGGCAGGGGGCAGCTCGGTGGCCGCATACATGGCCCGGATGGACTCGATGAGGTGCTTCGCGCGGATGGACAGGCGCCCCGAAGGCGTCTGCAGCCGACCCTTGGTGACAAGGATCCCCAGATCCGCTCCCTTCCAACGGTAGTCCCCCGGCCCGTAGATCCGCAGGAAGAACGACTCGGCCTCGGATCCGAGCAGGTGCCAGTCCAGGTCGCCCTGTGAGAACGCCAGCCGCCCGTAGGCGTCGAGCACGTACCGTCCCGTGGGCGGGGCGACGTCGATGTGCTCCACGGTCGGATCCGTGTGCTTGATGATCATGTGGCTCCACTGGTCGGCGGCGGCGAGCTCCTCCCAGCGGTCGTTGATCTCGTCCACGTCGAGGTCGAACTCGACCCCGGCGTACTCGAGCAGGTGGAACACGAACAGCGGGATGTCGGCGTACGCGCCCGCGGTCACGTTGGTGATGGCGGAGGCGCCGGAGATGCGCGGGTTCAGCTCGCCGAGGTACACGTCACCGGTGTCGGTGTCGAGCAGCACGTCGACCTCGAAGAAGCCGCGGTAGCCCTCCGCGCTGAGCGCGTCGCCCAGCTTGCGCACGAGGCTCGTCGCCGTGTGCCGGGTGGGCTCGTCGAGCACTCCGGGGAACATCTCGTTGCCCGCCCAGCCGCCGCGATACGGAGTCAGCTCCTTGTGCCCGGTGATCTCGGTCATGAACGGGCCGACGATGGTGCCGTGCCGGGTGAGCACCGCCTCGACCGCGATCGGGCGGTTGTTGATGCGCTTCATCACCTTGACCTCGTGGCCGACGATGTCGCCCTCGTTCTTGCGGAACGACGCCGGGTCGGCGATGAAGTACGTGGTCTTGCCTGAGTCGCCGTAGGCGGTCTGCACGACGAGGTCGGATCCGAGCCCGGACTCCTCGGCCTGCGCGATGAGGTCCTCGTACGAGTCCACGGTGGTGATGATGTTCGGCACGCTCGGCACGCCCACGGCATCGGCGATGCGCGTCGTGACCATCTTCGAGTCCAGGCGCTCGCGCAGCGAGGCCGCCGGCAGGATCAGCTCGTAGCCCAGCTCCTCGCAGATCTGCTCGGTCTCCTCGTCGAAGAACACCATGGCGATGCGCGGTCTCTCGCCGGCCGGGGTGAGGCGGGCGATGTGCGCACGCACCTCGTGATGGCGCAGCAGCCAGTTGTTGATCTCCTCGCCGCTCTGGAACTCCACGTACGGCTTGTGGATCGGGCTGAACACCCGGGGGTGCGCGCCCTGCCAGCTGTCGTAATAGGCGATGTAGGAGAACCCGCGCACCCAGCGGTCCAGGCCCAGCAGATTGAACGCGGACGCACCGACGAAGAAGATCGGCGTGCGGTTGGTGCGGAAGTAGTGCCGGATCTCCGACATGTTCCGCAGACCGTGCGAGCGCGCGGGCTTCTCGCCCGGGGCGATCTCGGGATCCAGCGTGGGCAGCGCCACGGGAAGCGGGTTCGTCGCCGGGCCCGTCGTCGTGGCCGATCGCGGCACGGGCTTGCGACCGCGGGAACGGGCCGCGCTCACCTTCTTCGCCACGGACCCCGCGGCGTCCTTCGCGGCGGAAGCGCTCGACGCGCGCCGGCGGGGTGTCGGCTTCACGGCTTCGGCGTCCTCGGCCGGGGTCAGCCCCGACCCCTGGTCCTTCTGAGTGCGTGCCACGATGGTCCTCTCCATTCGTGAAGGCGCGGCCTCTTCGCCGCGCTGCGGAGTTCTCTCGGGATCAGGGGAGTCAAGTATTACCAGGTCTCCCGTTGCAGCACCAGAGCCGCTGAAGACCCCGCGATGACGGCCGTGGCGGCCTTCTTCGCGGGGCCCTTCCGCAGGGCGCCACGCGGGGCGCTCGCACAGCCGCCCGCCGGTAGGATTGTCGGGTGTCCTCCCGCACCTATGCTGAGGCCGGCGTCGATACGGCGGCCGGCGATCGCGCCGTCGAACTCATGAAGTCCGCCGTCCGTGCCACGCACGGACCCGAGGTGCTCGGCGGGGTCGGCGGATTCGCCGGACTCTTCGACGCCTCGGCCCTGCTCGGCTACCGTCGGCCGCTGCTCGCATCGAGCACCGACGGCGTCGGCACGAAGGTCGCGATCGCGCAGGCCATCGACAAGCACGACACGATCGGGCACGACCTCGTCGGCATGGTCGTCGACGACATCGTCGTGGTGGGCGCGAAGCCGCTGTTCATGACCGACTACATCGCGTGCGGCAAGGTCTTCCCCGAGCGCATCGCCGACATCGTGCGCGGCATCGCCGAGGCCTGCGAGCTCACCGGCACCGCCCTCGTCGGCGGCGAGACCGCCGAGCACCCCGGCCTGCTCGGCGTCGACGACTACGACGTCGCGGGCGCCGCGACCGGAATCGTCGAGGCCGACCGGATCCTGGGATCCGAGCGGGTGCAGGACGGCGACGTCGTGCTCGCGCTCGCCTCCAGCGGGCTGCACTCCAACGGCTACTCCCTGGTCCGGCACATCCTCGCGAAGGCCGGCATCGGCTACGGCGACCGCTCCGATGAGCTCGGCGCCACCTGGGGCGAGGCGCTGCTCACCCCGACGCGGCTCTACACGACGCCGCTGCTGGGCATCGCGGACGCCTTCGACGGCGCGGTGCACGCGCTCAGCCACGTCACCGGCGGCGGCATCGCGGCCAACCTCGCGCGCGTGCTTCCGCAGGGCTCCTGGGCCGAGGTCGACCGCGCCACCTGGTCGCCCGCGCCGGTGTTCCGCGTGCTCAGCGAGCTCGCCGGAACCTCGCTGGAGTCCAGCGAGGGCACCTGGAACCTCGGCATCGGCTTCCTCGCGGTCGTCGACGCCTCCTCCGCCGCCGCGATCGCCCAGGCGCTCACGGCAGGCGGGATCGACACCTGGCAGGTCGGGACGGTGCGGCTCGATGCCGTCGCCGCGCGCCCGGCCGGCGATTTCGAGCAGGGCGCCAAGGGCGTCGACGGCGGAGCAGTGCGCCTGGTCGGCGCGTACGCGGACGGAGCGAAGTAACCACACATGTGCGGCATCGTCGGAATGGTCGGGCACGCCCCGGTCAACCAGGACATCTACGACGCGCTCCTCCTGCTGCAGCACCGCGGTCAGGACGCGACCGGAATCGCCACCGCCGAACCCAACGGGGTCATGCACATGGCCAAGGCGCAGGGCATGGTGCGCGAGGCGTTCCGCACCCGCGACATGCGGTCGCTGCTCGGCAACGTCGGGCTCGGCCACGTGCGCTACGCCACGAAGGGCACCGCATCGAGCGAGGAGGAGGCCCAGCCGTTCTACGTGAACGCGCCGTACGGCATCATCCTCGTGCACAACGGCAACCTCACCAACACCCGTGAGCTGACCGCCGACATGGCCCGCCGCGACCGGCGCCACCTGAACTCGTCGAGCGACACCGAGCTGCTGCTGAACGTGCTCGCCAACGAGCTGCAGACCACGACGTCGACGGTCGACCTCGACTCCGAGCGCATCTTCGAGGCCGTCGCGCGCACGCACGAGCGCATCGAGGGCGCCTACGCGGTCATCGCGCTCCTGGCCGGCTACGGCCTGCTCGCGTTCCGGGACCCGTTCGGGATCCGTCCGCTCATCCTGGGCAAGCGGGTGCGCGAGGACGCGCAGGGCGCGCTGCGCGACGAGTGGGTCGTCGCGAGCGAGTCGCTCGTGCTGGAGAACGGCGACTACGAGGTCGTGCGCGAGATCGAGCCCGGCGAGGCCGTCTTCATCGCGAACGACGGCACGCTGTTCTCGAAGCAGTGCGCGACGGATCCGACGCTCGCGCCGTGCGCGTTCGAGTACGTCTACCTCGCGCGCCCCGACTCCGTCATGAACGGCGTCTCGGTGTACGAGTCGCGGCTGCGCATGGGCGACCGCCTCGCCGACACGATCGCCAAGCACGTGCCGCTCGACGAGATCGACGTGGTCATGCCGATCCCGGACTCCTCCCGCCCGGCGGCGATGGAGGTGGCCCGCAAGCTCGGCAAGGAGTACCGCGAGGGCTTCTACAAGAACCGCTACGTCGGCCGCACCTTCATCATGCCGGGGCAGGCGGTGCGCAAGAAGAGCGTGCGCCAGAAGCTCAACGCGATGTCGACCGAGTTCAAGGGCAAGAACGTGCTGCTCATCGACGACTCGATCGTGCGTGGCACCACCTCGAAGCAGATCATCCAGATGGCGCGCGACGCGGGGGCGACCTCGGTGATCTTCGCCTCGGCCGCGCCGCCGATCCGCTACCCGCACGTGTACGGCATCAACATGCCCTCCAAACACGAGCTCATCGCGCACGGCCGCACGATCCCGGAGATCGCCGAGGAGCTCGGCGCCGACCGGCTCGTGTACCAGGAGGTCGACGACCTCAAGGCCGCGATCACCGAGGGATCCGATCTCACCGATCTCGACCTGAGTCCGTTCGACGGCCGCTACGTGACCGGGACGGTGACGGAGGAGTACCTGAGCTGGCTCGAGGGGTCGCAGACCTCGTGATGCCGGCGGCCGGATCCGTGCTCGTCGGCGGCCCCGGAGCCCGGCGATGAGCGCCCGGCCGCTCTGGCAAGGGCGGGCGCTGGCCGTGCTCGGCATCGTGCTCGTCGCGTTCTCGCTGCGCTCTGCGGTGGCGTCGCTGTCGCCCGTCGTGGATCACGTCGCCCGGGACTTCCCGATGCCGTCCGCCGTGGTCGGCCTGATCGGCACCGCGCCGCCGGTGTGCTTCGCCCTGTTCGGCCTGCTGACCCCGCTCATCGAGCGTCGGCTCGGCCTGGAGCGGGTCGCCGTGATCGCGCTCGGCGCTGTGACGGTGGGTCTCATCGCGCGCGGGCTCGCGGTCGATGCGACCACCCTGCTCGTCGCCACGGCGCTCGTGTTCGCGGGCGTCGGCATGGCGAACATCCTCATGCCGCCGCTGGTGAAGAAGTACTTCCCCGACCGGCTCGGCCTGATGATGACCCTCTACACGACGGTCATGGCGATCTCGACGTTCCTGCCTCCGCTCGTGGCCGTGCCCGTGGCGGATCTCGCCGGATGGCGCACGTCGCTGGCGATGTGGGCGGTGTTCGCGCTCGCCGGCACGATCCCGTGGATCGTGATGCTGCTGCGCTCCCGTGCCGAGGCTGCGAAGCCGGCCGCCGCGCAGGCGAAGGAAGCCGAGGCGGCGTCCGCGGACGCCGAGGACCCCGCGGGGGAAGCCCTGTCCTTCGAGGACGCCACGGCCCTCTCCACCGGTCCCATCATCACCGCGCCCTCCAGCTCGCGCGTGTTCTCGCGCCTGCTGCGCATCCCGCTGGCCTGGACGCTGGCCGCCGTGTTCGGCACCTCCGCGAGCATGGCGTACACCGCGTTCGCCTGGCTCCCGACGATCCTCGTCGAGCACGCCGGGGCGACGTCGCAGCAGGCGGGTCTGCTGCTCTCCCTGTTCGCGTTCACGGGCCTGCCGGCGTCGCTGATCGTTCCCGTGCTCATCGTGCGCTTCCGGGCGACGACGCCGCTGTACGTGATCGGCGCGCTCGGCGCCGCGGCGGGCCTGATCGGCCTGCTGCTCGCACCCGCGCCCTCGCTCGTCTGGCTGTGGGTGCTGCTGTACGGCCTGGCCGGGCTGATGTTCCCGCTCGCGCTCGTGCTGATCAGCGTCCGCGCGCGGGAGCCGGAGACGGCGGTGGCGCTCAGCGGCTTCGTGCAGAGCGTCGGGTACGTGCTCGCCGCCGTGTTCCCCCTGCTGCTCGGCATCCTGCACGGCGCCACCGGGGGCTGGCAGGTGCCGCTGATCGTGCTCACGGCTCTGGTGGTCGCATCGGTCCCCGCCGGCGTCTACGCGGGCCGCCCGGTCACGGTCGAGGCCGCGTGGGAGCGCCGGCACGGCCGGCTCTGGTGAGCCTCACTCCTCGGCCGGGCCGAGCAGGGCGGCCGGGACCAGCCGCACCGTGGCGTCGTCCAAGTGGTGCAGCTCCAGCACGGTGACCGTGTTCGCACCGGCGCGCGTCACGGGGGACGGCACGTAAAGCGTGCGCTGCGGGCCGGTGCGCCGGTACCGCCCCAGCAGGAAGCCGTTGACGAGCGCGTAGCCGTCGCCCCACCCGGCCGTGTCGAGGAACAGGTCCGACGGTGCGTCCAGCGCGACCTCGGCGCTCCACGCCGAGGGGCCAGGCCGCGCGTGCCCGACAGGCTCCGCAGTGCCGAGCGCGGCGGCCGCGGCCGAGGGATCGATCGGGGTCGCCGTCCAGTCCCGCAGCGGCTCGCCGCCGAGCGCGGCGCCGCCGATGAGCCCCTTGGGCTCCCCGAGGCGGTGGTCGTAGTTCACGCGCCCCTGCTCCTCGACCAGGACCGTGAGCCGGCGGCCGTCCGGGATCCGCAGGGAGCGCTCACCCGCGGTGCGCGAGATGCGCCCCACAGGGACGCCGTCGACGCTCACCTGTGCGGCGTCGCGCACCTCGCCGAACGACAGCAGGCGCCAGCCGTCTCCCGTGGCTGCGGGCAGTTCGGTCTCGTACCGCACGAGGGGCGCGAGCGTGTCCAGCTCCTCGAAGGAGGGCGGATCCGTGTGCGTCGCCGGCGCGGCCGGGGCGTCCGTCCACGATCCGAGCGCGCGCAGCGGCGCCTCGGCGACCGGACGCGGACCGCGCGGGGGCACCTCCTCGGCGGGAACCGGAGCGTACTTCGCGATCACGGCGCGGAAGGCGTGGAACTTCGGGGTCGGATCCCCCGCCTCGTCGAGGGGCGCGTCGTAGTCGTAGGAGGTCGTGATGGGCAGGTAGCGGCCCTTGTGGTTCGCGCCGTTGGTGAGCCCGAAGTTCGTCCCGCCGTGGAACATGTAGATGTTCACCGAGGCGCCCGCCGCGAGCAGCGCGTCGAGCTCGGCCGCGGCGTCCTCAGCGCTCGTGGTGTGGTGCACGCCGCCCCACCAGTCGAACCAGCCGTCCCAGAACTCCGAGCACATCAGCGGCCCGGTCGGCTGATGAGCGCGCAGCGTCGCGAGGCGCTGCGCCGTGTGGGAGCCGAAGGATCCGGTGCGGTGCAGGCCGGGGATGCTGCCGTCGCGCAGCATGCCGTCCTGCGGCTGGTCGACCGTGGTCAGCGGCACCGTGATGCCGCTGTCGCGGGTGATGCGCACGAGCTCGGCGAGATAGGCGGCGTCGTCGCCGTAGGCGCCGTACTCGTTCTCGATCTGCACGAGGACGACCGGTCCGCCGCGATCCGCCTGGCGTGGCGCGACGATCTCGTACACGCGACGCAGGTAGGCGCCGATCTCGGCGACGAAGAGCGGATCCGAGCTGCGCAGCCGGATGCGGTCGTCGCGCGTCAGCCACACCGGGAGTCCGCCGTTGTGCCACTCCGCGCAGATGTAGGGGCCGGGGCGCACGATCGCGTCCATCCCCTCCGCAGCGACCAGGTCGAGGAACCGCCCGAGGTCGTTCGGACCTGCCGCGTCCCATTCGCCGCGCCGCGGCTCGTGCGCGTTCCAGGCGACGTACGTCTCGACCGTGTTCAGCCCCATCAGCCGCGCCTTGCGGATCCGGTCCGCCCATTCGTCCGGGTGCACGCGGAAGTAGTGGATCGCGCCGGACAGGATCCGGTGCGGTGCGCCGTCGCGGAGGAAGTCGGCCTCGCCGATGGAGAAGGTGGTCACGGATGGCTCCCTAGGGCGCGTGCGGCGCCGGACGGTTCGGGGAGGAGGCGGGCGCCTCCTCCCCGAGGCAGCGAGTGCGGGTGGGGTTACTTGTTGACGGAGAAGCCCTGGCTGTTGCCGTACTTGACGAGCGCCTCCTGCCAGGCCTTGAGTCCGTCGTTCAGATCGGACTTGTTCTGGTAGGCCTGGCCGACGGTGTCGCCGAAGATGCTGTTCGCGTACACCTGGAACGGCAGGTAGCTCCAGCCGGTGCGCACGTCCTTCGAGCCCTGCGTCAGCACCTCGTTGATCTTCTGACCGCCGAAGTAGTCGGGTGCTGCGGCGAGGAACTCCGGGTCCTCCAGGTCGGCGGTGGTGGACGGGAAGCCGCCCGACTTCAGGAACACGTCGATCGACGCCTTGTCGCTGTTCAGCCAGCGCAGGAACGCGGCCGCCAGCGCGGGGTTCTTCGACTGCTTGGTGACCGACTGGCCGCCGCCGCCGTTCTCGGCGTTCGCCGCCGTGCCGTCGTACGTCGGGGTGGGCGCGACGCGCCAGTCGCCGGACGCGCTCGCGACGCTCGACTCGAGCACACCCGGCATCCAGGCGCCGATCACGAGCGAGGCGATGGAGCCGTCGCCGAGGCCCTTGTACCACTCGTCCGACCAGCCCGGGGTCGTGGAGAGCAGTCCCTGCTGGGAGAGCTGGTTCCACACCGAGGTCCACTTCTTCACGCCCTCGTCGGCGAGGTCGATCGTGACCTTCGTGCCATCGGTGGTGAACGGCTTGCCGCCGGCCTGCCAGATCATGCTGGTGGCGAAGCCGGAGTCGCCGGTGTCCGCGGTGATGTACTTGGTCGGGTCGGCCGCGTGCAGCTTCTTGGCCGCCGCGATGTACTCGTCCCACGTCTTCGGCACCTCGATGCCGTAGGTGTCGAACACCTTCTTGTTGTAGAACAGCGCCATGGGTCCGGAGTCCTGCGGGAGTCCGACGAGCTTGCCGCCGATGTTCACCGCGCCCCAGGTGGAGGCGCTGTACTTCGACTTCAGGTCGGCCATGCCGTACGCCGACAGGTCGACGAGCGCGTCCGAAAGGGCGAACTGCGGCATCGCGTAGTACTCGATCTGCACGACGTCGGGCGCACCGGATCCCGCCTTGATGGCGTTCTGGAGCTTCGTGTACTCCTCGGTGTTGGTTCCCGCGTTGACGAGCTTGACCTTCACCTGCGGGTAGGCCTTCTCGAAGGCGGCGACCTGGGCCTCGGCGCTGGGGGTCCAGGACCAGTAGGTGATCTCGCCGCCCTTCTTCAGCGCGGCGTCCAGATCCGATGCGGATCCGGATCCGCCCGAGGTGCCTCCGGCGGAGCAGCCGGCCAGGGCGCCGATCGTGGCGATCACGGCGGTCGCGGCGATCAGGGTGCGGCGCACTGCACGCGTGCGTGCCATGGGTTTCTCCTTCACTTCGTTGTGGTTGCGGTGCAGGGGGTGCGTCATTGCTTGACGCTGCCAGCGCTGAGACCCGCCTGCCAGAACCGCTGCAGCAGGAGGAACGCGATGACGATCGGGACGATCGTGAGGACGGACCCCATGATCACGAGGTTGTAGATGGGCTGCGCGCTGACGCCCGAGGCCTGCGCCGCCCACTGGTTGAGCCCGACGCTGAGCGGATACCAGGAGGGGTCGCTCAGCATGATGAGGGGCAGGAAGTAGTTGTTCCAGGTCGCGACGACCGTGAAGAGGATCACCGTCACGACGCCCGGTGCGAGCAGGCGCAGAGCGATCGTGAAGAAGATCCGGAACTCGCCGGCGCCGTCGATCCGGGCGGCCTCGAGCAGTTCCGCGGGGACCGCGTCCGAGGCGAACACCCACATCAGGTACAGGCCGAAAGGGCTGATCAGCGAAGGGATGATCACAGCCCACGGGGTGTTGGTGAGCCCCATCTGGCTGAACAGCAGGAACGTCGGCACGGCGAGCGCGGTGCCGGGCACCGCGACCGCGCCGAGGACGACGGCGAACACCGCACGCCGGCCGGGGAAGCGGTACTTGGCGAGGCCGTATCCGGCGAGCGTGGCGAGCAGGGTCGCTCCGCCCGCACCGAGCACGACATAGAGCAGGGTGTTGCCAAGCCAGCGCAGGAAGATGCCGTCGCGGTAGCTCAGCGTCTGCGCCAGGTTGTCGAAGAAGGCGAAGTCGTTCGAGAACCACAGGCCGAAGGATCCGAACAGGCCCGCCTGGGTCTTGGTCGCGCTGATCAGCAGCCAGACAAGCGGCACGAGGGTGTACAGCGCGTACAGGACCATGACGAGCAGGAGCAGCTTCGAGCTGCGGGTGCGCGGTCCGCGCGCGGTCGTGACGGCGGTCATCTCAGCGCACCTCCGCCCGGGATCCGCGCAGCTGCACGACGTAGGCGATCACCGCGGTGATCACGCCCATCACGATCGCGATGGTGGCGGCGTAGTTGAACTGCTGGCCGGCGAAGGAGAGGTTGTAGGCGTACATGTTCGGGGTGAAGTAGGTCGTGATGACGTTGGGGGCCAGCGGGCGCAGGATGTTCGGCTCGTTGAACAACTGGAAGCTGCCGATGATCGAGAAGATCGTGGCGATCACGAGCGCGCCGCGCACCGCGGGGATCTTGATCGCGCTCACGATGCGCCACTGCCCTGCGCCGTCGAGCGCCGCCGCCTCGTAGAGCTCCGCGGGGATGGTCTTCAGCGCGGAGTAGAAGATCAGCATGTTGTAGCCGACGAACTCCCAGGTGACGATGTTGCCGATCGACGCGAGGATCCACTCCCGGGCGAACGGGGTGAGCAGCTCGAAGCCCACCAGGTGGTTGATGTTGCCGGCGAGCCCGAACTGGTCGCCGTAGATGTAGCCCCACATGAGCACGGCCACCACCGCGGGCACCGCGTAGGGGAGGAAGACCAGGATCCGGAAGAAGGAGGCGCCGCGAAGGCGGCCGCTGTCGATCGCGAGCGCCGCGCCGAGGGCGAGGGCGAGCATGATCGGCACCTGGACGACGAGGAACAGCAGCACGCGCCCGAAGGACTCCCAGAACTGCGGGTCGCTCAGAGCCTGGATGTAGTTGTCGAGCCCCACGAAGGCGTTCCCGCCGATGAGCTGCTGACGGAACAGGCTCAGGTAGACCGAGTAGGCGAGCGGCGCCAGGAAGACGAGGGCGAACACGATCAGGAACGGCCCGACGAAGGCCCATCCCCGCCAATCCGCCCGGTCGCGCCGCGGCGCCCGATGCTGCAGTGTCGTCATCGACGTTCTCCTCGTGGGATCCGATCCCGGTATGTCAACGTCAACATACACAGTCTCGCGCTAATGTGTCAACGTCAACAGATTGGAGCACGATGGGTGCGCATCACGAGGAGCGGACCTCGGATCCGGCCGCGTCACCCGTGCGGCGACGCGAGCCGTCGCTCGAGGACGTCGCCCGTGCCGCCGGGGTCTCCGGGCAGACAGTCTCCCGGGTGGTCAACGCGAAGGGCTACGTCGGCGCCGCCACACGGGCGAAGGTCGAAGCGGCCATGTCCGAGCTCGGCTACCGCCCCAACAGCGCCGCCCGTGCGCTGCGCTCCGGGCGCTTCCGCGCCATCGGCGTGATCATGTTCACGCTCGCGCCCTATGGCAACCACCGCACTCTCGACGCCATCGCCGTCCGCGCCGCGCAGGCCGGGTACGCGCTCACTCTCATCCCGGTCGATCCCGGCAATCTGTCGACCGTCAGCGGCGCCTTCCACCGGCTGGCCGAGCACGCCGTGGACGGCATCATCATCCTCATCGAGGCGCATCAGCTGGACGGATCCGAGATCGAGATCCCGCCCGGGCTGCCGATCGTCGTGATCGACTCGAACCAGCGCTTCTCGCATCCGTTCGTCGACAACGACCAGGCGCTCGGTGCGCGCCAGGCCACCGAGCATCTGCTCGATCTCGGGCACGACACGGTCTGGCATGTCGCGGGGCCCGAGTCGTCTTACGCGGCGACCCGCCGGCGGGAGGCGTGGAAGGCGGCGCTCGAAGAACGCGGACGCTCCGTGCCCGATGCGCTCGCCGGCGACTGGTCGGCCGAGGCGGGTTACGCGGCGGGGCGGGAGCTCGCCGCGCGCGACGACGTGACCGCCGTGTTCGCGGCGAACGACAGCATGGCGATCGGCGTGCTGCACGCGCTGCACGAGGCGGGCCTTCGCGTCCCCGAGGACGTGAGCGTGGTGGGCTTCGACGACGTCGCGGATGCGGGCCACGTCTGGCCGCCGCTGACCACGATCCGCCAGCGCTTCGAGGCCGTCGGTGCGCTCGCCGTGGACGCGCTCATCGCGGAGCTCGAGGGCCCCGCGGGCGGCGCCGACGCGGCGTCCGGCGACCCGCAGCTCATCCCGACCGAGCTCGTGGTGCGGGCGAGCACGGCGGCGCCGCGCAGCTGACGCGAGGCCTCAGCCGACGACGACCTCGTCGCCCACGCGGATGGTGCCGCCGGCGCCCGCCGTGTCGCCGACCGCGCCGCTCACGCCCGGCAGGATCAGCAGGCGGCCGAGGGTCGGCTCGTCCTGGCCGAGGGAACCGGTGAGCGTCTTCAGCACGCTCGCGTCACGCGCGCCCGTGTCGGGGTTCGCGTGCGTCGCCAGGCAGCGCACGATCGGGCCGGCGGTGTGCAGGCGCACGTCGCCGATCCGCACGTCGCCCTGCCATTCCAGCTCCTCCCAGGCATCCACGCCGCCGATCACGACGTTCGAGCGGAACCGGCGGTCGTCGATGTCCTGGTCGAGCGCGGCCCCGAGCGCGTCGACGCTGGCTGTGCTGTGCAGGGAGACATAGCCGCGATGGCGATCCTGGAACCGGGAGGTCGCGCCATCGCCGACGAGCGCCACGGGCAGCCGTCCCGGTCGCTGCAGGCGCTTGGCGTCGGGGGAGCTCAGCACGAACGCCGTCACCGCATCGGCGAGGGCGGTCCGGCCCTGCGCGTCCAGGCCCGCCTCGACGAGCGTGTCGTCGCCGTGCTGGATGCGCACCCGCTGCGCCGCGTCGTCGTAGCTCAGCCGGAGCGCGGCGAGGGCGGGGAAGGACTCGAGCGCGAGCCCCTTCGACTTCGGCCAGTGGTCGAGCCCGTCGCGCTCCTCCGCGGCCACGGCATCGGCGAAGCGGAAGGCGAGCACGCGGTCACCGGCGATGCGGCCGTCGGCCTGCACGGTGAGCGCCGGCAGGCTCTCCGGCGTGAAGCCTTTGACGGGATGGCGGTAGAGCGCGACGACGTGGGGCATGGATCCATCCTCCCAGTGCCTGTGCGTCGCGCCGCACCGCGGGTCCTCAGCGTGCGCGCGGAGGCGCCGTCGACGCGCGCACGACCAGATGCGGCACGATCGAGGGCAGCTCGCCGACGGGGTCGTGCCCCTCGATCTGGCCGATCACCCGCAGCGCGGCGGCCACGCCCATGGCCTCGAACGGCTGCCGCACCGTGGTGAGCGCGGGGGAGGCGTAGGCCGCGAGCGCGATGTCGTCGACGCTGACCATGGACACGTCCTCAGGTACGTTCCGGCCCGCCTCGTGCAGCGCACGGATCACCCCGAAAGCCATCTCGTCGCTGCTGACGAACACGGCGGTCACGCCCGGGATCGCGGCGATGGTCCGCCCGGCCCGGTACCCGGATTCCGGCGTCCAATCGGCCGGGATCACCGGAGGCGGGGTGATGCCGCGCTCCCGCAGCACGCCCTCCCACGCCTCCCGGCGCTGCTTCCCCTCGTCCCAGTACTCGTCGCCGGAGACGTGCCACACCGTCTCGTGCCCGAGGTCGAGGAGGTGCTCGACCGCGAGCCGGGCGACGAGGCGCTGATCCACGACGAGCGGCGCATCGTGATCGAGCGAGATGTGCGAACTCCGCGTCGCGGGCGTGCGGGCCATGCGCGTGCGCATCGCCGGGCTGTCGAGCTCCACCGGGACGCCGAGGACGATCCCTTCCGCGCCCTGGCGCTCCAGGCGGTCGAAGGCCTCCGCGAACGCCTCCGGCGACGCATGATCGGCCACCGTGGCCGTCGTCACGGTGTACCCGTTCGCGCTCGCGGCCCGCTGGATGCCCACGCCGAGCGCCGCCGAGGAGTAGCGATCCGTCGAGACGACGATGACGCCGAGCACGCGGGTGCGCCCCGTGGCGAGAGAGGCCGCCGCCCCGTGCACGCGGTAGCCGAGCTCGTCGATCGCCGCCCGCACCCGGCGAGCGGTCTCGGGGCGCACATTGCCCTGGCCGGAGACGACGCGCGACACGGTCTGCGCGGAGACGCCGGCGAGCCGTGCGACGTCGACCTGATTCGTGACTCGGTCTTCGCGCGGATGGCGGGGGGACATGCGGCAATGGTAGCGATCAGATCCCGTGATGAGGCGGCCGGGACTGACGGGCGACGAGGCCCTGCGAGCGCGAACATCGCGAGCGCGTACGGGACTCGCGGCGCGGCGGGATCATGCGTCCCAATGACGAACCCCGCCGCGAGCGAGGCTCGGGCGGGGTTTCGAAGGGCGAGGCTCAGGCCTTTTCGAGCTCGTCCTCGTCTTCGTCGGCGTACTGATCCGCCCACTTGTCGACGTACTGGTCGTCGGGATCCGGATGTCCCAGCTCGCGCTCGAGCGCGGCGTAGTTCACATCCGGACTGTACGCCTTGAGTTCGCGGGCAATCTTCGTGTGCTTTGCCTTCTGACGGCCACGGCCCATGCGCGAGACCCCCTTACTAGAAACAACGGGCATTGCGGGGCCCGTCGTGTTATCAGCGGCACCGGCTCGCGGCCGGTAAGAGTAGCATCCAGGATAGCACGAGGGCCACCTCACCTCGCCGTGAGGGAAGCCCGCCGCAGCCCGGCCGGAAGGGAATGATGACATGAGCGACACCACCCCCAGCCCCGAGGAACGCGAACTGCAGAACGCGCAGTTGCAGAAGGCCGTGATCGTCGCCCTGCGGCCCGGTCAGCCGCCTCGTGTGCTGACCGAGGCGATGCGCTACGCGACCCTGCTGTCCGCGCCGCTCGTCGTCGTCCACGTGGACGTCACGCGCTTCGTGACCTTCGAGGATCCGGACGGAATGGTGCACTCCGCACCCATCGACCTGAACATCGACACGGGCGCCGAGGAGTTCGCCGAGCTCCGCGCCGAGGTCGAGAAGGTGCTCGCAGGATCCGGGCTGACCTGGACGGCCCGCCAGCTGGTGGGCGATCCGGCGCTCGCGATCAAGCACCTCGCGGGGGATCTGGACGCTCAGCTCATCGTGGTCGGCACGCGCAGCCGCGGCATCGGCGAATCGATCCGGGAGTTCTTCACCGGATCCGTCGCCGCCCGGCTCTCGCACCGCCAGTCGCGGCCGATCCTCGTGGTCCCGCTGCAGGAGCCCGTGCCCGATTCCCAGAAGGAGATCTGGCCGGAGTAGCCCGCCGCGCCTGAGACCCGTCGGCCGCGCTGACCCGTCGGCCCCTGGCCCGTCGACCGCTGACCCCGTTGGCCGCGCTCACCCCGTTGACCGCGAAACTGCAACTGCGCGACGAGACTGCAGCACGCTGTTGCAGTCTCGTCGCGCAGTTGCGGTCTCGCGGGTTTGCGGTCTCGCGGGTTTGCGGTGTCGCGGGTTTTCGTCTCGGGGGTTTGCGGTCCCGCGGGGTGGGTTCAGTGCCGCACGGGACCCGTCGCGGCCAGTGCCGCGGTGACGGCGTGCGCCGCCGCGTCGAGGGCGGCATCCAAGTCGCTCACGACCTGCGGCGGAAGCGTGCCCCCCTTCGCCACGTGCGTGCGCAGGTCGGTGCGCACCCGGGCGCGGAACGCGTTGATCGAGGCGTCCGCGCGGCGCAGCTCCTCGCGGCTCGAGATCCGCTCGTCCGCGCGTGCGGAGGCCTCCCGGTACGCCGATGCGGATGCGCCGCTCTGCTCCTCGCGCGCCGCGGCGGCCAGATCCGCACGCAGGCTCTTCATGGCCTCCTGCACGCTCTGGCGCACTTCGTTCGCGATGAGCCGCACCGAGTCGTTCAGCCCCGCCTCGATGCCCTGCAGGTCGCCCTCGCGGGCGGCCAGCTCCGCCCGTCCGGCATCCGTGATCGCGTAGATCGTGGTGCGGCCGTCGACGGTCTTCGAGACGAGCCCGTCCTCCTCGAGCTTCGCCAGGCGCGGGTAGATCGTGCCGGCGCTGGGCGTGTAGGTGCCGCCGGTGCGGTCGGTCAGTGCCTGGATGATGCCGTAGCCGTGCTGTGGCGATTCGGCCAGCAGCGCGAGCAGGTACAGGCGCAGATCGCCGTGCGAGAAGACCGCGGGGCTCACAGCAGGTCCTCCCCGTCGGAGGTGAACGACACGGGCGCCTCGGCGGCGTCCCGGCGCAGCACGGTGATGTCGCCGGAGACGGTGTTCACGCGCACGTCGGCGAAGGATCCGGACAGCTCGCCGCGCGAGCCGGTGAAGTTCGACGGGCCGGAGGAGCCGCGCGGCACGCCGTCGATCACGATGCGGCCGCTCATGGTGCGGGCCACGTAGTTCGCGGCGAGGGCCTCGTCCAGGCGCACGGTCGCGTCGCCGGAGACGCTGTTCAGCGACACCGTGTTGACGGCGCCGGTCGCATCGATGAGCATCGTGCCCGACACGCTGTCGACGGTGGCCTTGCGGATCTCGCCGGTCAGGGCGACGCTGCCGGAGACGGTGTTCGCCATGGCGGTGCCGGCAAGGCCCCGCACCTGCACGTCGCCGGAGACGGTGTTGATGTTGAGGTCGCCGCGGTGGGTGTCGACGATGAGGTCGCCCGACACCGTGTTCAGGCGGGCGTCCTCGGTGAGGCCGGAGATGAGCGCGCCGGCGCTGACCACGCCGAGAGTGAGCGCGACGTCGCGGGGGACCGCCACGCTGATCTCGGCCTTGGGACCGCCCGCGCCGAAGTTGCGGAACACCTCGAGGAAGTTGTCCCACCCGATCTGCGGGTGATCGATCTCGATCTGGGTGCCGTCGGACTCGATGCGCAGGTCCTTGACGGTCACGTTGTGCACCTCGATCCGGATGCCCGGCTCGTCGTGCGCGATGACGTCGACCTGCCCGCCGACGAGCCCGATCTTGAGCTTCGACGCGCGCTCGATGTCGATCACGCGCTCCTGCCCGGGGGCGATGAGCCACTTCTCGGTCATGTCTTCTCTCCTGAGTCGAGGGATCCCGGATCCGCAGATTCGAGATATATCGTGTCCTCAGCGTAACACGATATATCTCGATCCCGTCAAGGGGTCCCCCGGAGAAACTTCAAAGCGCGCAAATGGCTGCATCCGCGGACAGGATGCAGCCATTTGCGCGCTTCGAATCGCAGGCGGTTCGCTCAGGCCATCGGGGGGGTGTGCCAGATCCGGTCGATGTAGTCGCGGATCGAGCGGTCGGAGGAGAAGAATCCGCAGCGCGCGACGTTCAGGATCGCGGAGCGGGTCCACCGGTCGGCGTCGGCGTAGGCCGCGTCCACGCGCTTCTGCGCGGCCATGTACGAGGCGTAGTCGGCGAGCACCATGAACCGGTCCTCGTAGAGCAGGTTCGACACGACCGGCTCGAACACCGAGCGGTCGCCGCCGGAGAAGGCGCCCGAGGCGATCAGGTCGATGGCCCGGCGAAGCCCGGCGTCGGCCTGGTAGAACTCGGCCGGCCGGTATCCCTGCGCCTGGAGCGCGGCGACATCGGGCTCGGTCATCCCGAACAGGAAGAAGTTGTCGTCGCCGACGAGCTCGCGGATCTCGACGTTCGCGCCGTCGTCGGTGCCGATCGTGAGCGCGCCGTTCAGTGCGAACTTCATGTTGCCGGTGCCGGAGGCCTCCTTGCCGGCGAGGGAGATCTGCTCGCTGAGGTCGGCCGCCGGGATCACGCTCTCGGCGAGGGTGACGTTGTAGTTCGGCGGGAACAGCACCTGCAGCCGGCCCTCGAGCCGTGCGTCGGTGTTGACCGTGGAGCCGACGGCGTTGATGAGATGGATGATCCGCTTCGCCATCGCGTAGCCGGGCGCCGCCTTCGCGCCGAAGACCACCGTGCGCGGCTGCAGCTCCGCGAGCGGGATGCGCCCCGACACGACCCCTTCGTACTCGCTCACCACGTGCAGCACCTTGAGCAGCTGGCGCTTGTACTCGTGCAGGCGCTTCACCATGACGTCGACGAGGTGGCCGTCGCCGACCCGCATCCCGTCACGGGCCTGCAGCACGTCGTTCAGGCGCCGCTTGTTGCCGGCCTTCACCTCGGCGAAGGAGGCGCGGAAGCCCGCGTCGTCGGCGAACGGCTCGAGTTCGCGGAGCCGCTCCAGGTCGGTCACCCAGCCGTCGCCGATCGCCTCCGTGATGAGCGACGACAGCGCCGGGTTCGCGAGCCGCAGGAACCGGCGCGGGGTCACCCCGTTGGTGACGTTGGTGAACTTGCCCGGGTAGAACGCATTGAAGTCGGGCAGCACCTTGTCGCGCAGCAGCTGCGAGTGCAGCTCGGCCACGCCGTTCACCTTGGATCCGGCGACCGTGGCGAGGTAGGCCATCCGCACGGCGCGCTCGGGGAACTCCGCGATGATCGACATGTTCCGGATCCGCAGCTCGTCGTCGCCGAAACGCTCGCGCACCTGTGCGAGGAACTCCTCGTTGATCCGGTAGATGATCTCCAGGTGCCGCGGCAGCAGGCGGCCCAGCAGCTCCACCGACCAGACCTCGAGGGCCTCGGGCAGCAGGGTGTGGCAGGTGTACGCGAAGCAGCTCTGCGTCACCGACCACGCGGTGTCCCAGTCCAGGCCGCGCTCGTCGACGAGCACCCGCATCAGCTCGGGCACGGCGATCACGGGATGCGTGTCGTTGAGCTGGAAGATCACCCGCTCGCCGAGCCGGGTGAGGTCGTAGCCCTCGGCGAGCATGTTGTCGAGGAAGTCGCGGATGGATGCGGCGACGAAGAAGTACTGCTGCTGCAGCCGCAGCTCCTTGCCCTGCGGGGTCGAGTCCTCGGGGTAGAGCACCTTCGAGATGTTCTCGGCGAAGGTCTGCGCGCGCACGGCCTCCTCGTAGTCGCCGGAGTTGAAGATGCGCAGATCGAACGCGTCGGTCGCCCTGGCGCGCCACAGCCGCAGCGTCTTCACGCGGCCGTTCTGGAAGCCGGGGACCATGTAGTTGTAGGGCACGGCGCTCACGTTCCACGCCGGGATCCAGCGGCTGCGGGTGACGCCGCCGTCGTCGTAGGTCTCGGTGCGCCCGCCGAACGAGACGACCTGCGCGCGCTCCGGGTGCGGGAACTCCCACGGTGAGCCCAGGGTCAGCCAGGCGTCGGGCTGCTCGACCTGCTGGCCGTCCTCGAAGGTCTGCCGGAAGATGCCGTACTCGTACCGGATCCCGTATCCGATGCTCGGCACGCCGAGGGTCGCGAGGGAGTCGATGAAGCACGCCGCGAGCCGTCCGAGGCCGCCGTTGCCCAGGCCCGGCTCGATCTCGTGCTCGCGCAGCTCGTCCAGGCTCAGTCCGCAGGCCGCGAGCGCCTCGTCGGCGATCTCGGCGAGTCCGGACGCGAGCAGGTTGTTGTCGAGCTGGCGACCCAGCAGGTATTCGGCCGACAGGTAGCAGACGCCCTTCGCCTGCGACTCCTTCTGGGCGCGCAGGTCTTCGAGCCAGCGTCCCATCAGGTAGTCGCGCACGGTGAAGGCGAGCGCGAGGTAGCGGTCGTTGGGGCTGGAGGCGCTCAGGCTGACGCCCTGGTCGAAGTTCAGGTTGCGCAGGAACTCCGCGACGAAGCCGTCGACCGTGGCCGGCGGCGGGATCACCGGCGCGAGGGCGAGCGGATGCGTCGCGCCCTCGGGGTGCGGGGCGGCGTTGGTGTCATGCGTCTGCGGGGCATCGGCGGCGGTCACGGTATGACCGTAGCGGCTGATGCCGCCGGATGCGCTTGACATTGACGCGACGTCAACTTCTAGCCTGGTCTCAACGACGACGGAAGGAGGATCCGATGACGCATCGGGACTGGTCGATCCAGGAGATCGCGCGGCTGACCGGCACCACGAGCCGCACGCTGCGGCACTACGACGACATCGGCCTGCTGCCGCCGACGCGGATCGCGTCGAACGGCTACCGGCACTACGACAAGGGCGCCCTCGTGCGCCTGCAGCGCATCCTGCTGCTGCGCGAGCTCGGCCTGGGGCTTCCCGCCATCGCCGACGTCGTCGGCAAGGATCCGGTCTCCGCGCCCGGACGCGGCGGTCACGCCGAAGCGGCGGCGCTCGAGAGGCATCTCGAGCAGCTGCGCGCGGAGCAGGCCCGGCTGGCGCGGCAGATCGCGTCGGTCGAGCACACCATCACCACATTGAGAGAAGGAGAGGACCTCATGCCTGAGAACATGTTCGACGGCTTCGACCACACCCAGTACAAGGACGAGGTCGAGACCCGCTGGGGCAAGCAGGCCTACGCCGACAGCGACCGCTGGTGGCGGGGGCTGAGCGCCGACGAGAAGGCGGCGTGGAAGCAGCGCGTCGCCGACCTCGGCGCCGACTGGATCGCCCTGGCCGAGGCGGGAGCGGATCCCGCTTCGCCCGAGGCGCAGGACGCCGCCCGCCGTCACGTCGAGTGGCTGACCGGCATCCCCGGCACGCCCGCGTACGGCGACGGCGCAGACCGCAAGGCCTATGTGATCGGCCTGGGCGAGATGTACGTCGCGGACCCGCGCTTCGGCGCGAACTACGCGACCGAGGCGGACCGCGCGGGGGCGGAGCAGGGCACCGCCGGTGCCGAGTTCGTCCGCGACGCGCTCCGCATCTACGCCGAGGCGAACCTGTAATCGGATCCGGACGGGATCCGTCGGCGCGGTGACCGGATCGGATCCGTCCGGATCCGTCCCCCGCGCCCTTGTCCCGAAGATGGAAAACGTCGCTCCCCGCGGGTCGGGAGCGGCGTTTTCCATCTTGTGGCGGGTCGGCGCCTCGCGGGGAGATGGATCTCGTCGCTGCCGGAGCGTCGGGAGCGACGTTTTCCATCCCGCGGCTGTCGGACGGCCACCCCACCCGCCCAGCGTGCCGTCCCGGGCGCTCGCCCCGCCGCCCGGGATAGGCTGACACCACGATGGGCATCACGCGGCGAAACCTGCTCGTCGGCGCCGGATTCGGTGCCGTCGCGGTCGTGCTCGCGGCCTGCACGCCGGAGCCGCAGCCCACGAAGACGCCCAGCCCCGGAACGCCCACGCCGACGCCGACGATCCCGCCGGGCGCCGCCCCCGAACCTGCGGCGTGGATGCGCAGCACCTGGTCGACCGATCCCTATGCCCGCGGCGCGATGAGCTACCTGCCCGCGGGGGCGACCCCGCAGCTGCGCGCCGATCTCGCCGAGCCGATCGGCGACCGCGTCTTCTTCGCGGGCGAGGCGACCGACGACGAGCATCCCGGCACCGTGCCCGGTGCGATCGCCTCCGGACGGCGCGCCGCACGCGCCGTCGCCGATGTGGCCGCCGCCGGGGAGCGGGTCGCGGTCGTGGGGGCCGGCGCAGCCGGAGCCGCCGCCGCGCGCGCCCTCGCCGATGACGGGATGACCGTGACGGTGTTCGAGGCGCGAGAGCGCACCGGAGGGCGGATCCGGTCGGTCGCCGACAAGAAGTGGCCGATCCCGGTCCAGCTGGGCGCCTGGCTCTCCGCCGGAGAGGACGACGGCACCCTGGGCGCCGAGCTCGCCGCCCAGGGCGTGCATCGACTGCGCTTCGAGACGCCCACCGGCTGGTCGAAGGACGGCGCCGCCCCGACGGTGGACGAGACGCGCGTGAAGCAGGCCGTCGCGCAGGCGGCCAACGGCCCCGCGGACGTCACGGTCGTCGCCGCGCTCAAGGCGTCCGGCGCCGACCCCGCCGACCCCGCGCTGGCCGCGGCCCTGGCCTGGCTGCAGGCGACCACGGGCGCAGACACGGCGAAGGCGTCGAGCTGGTACCCGCCGGCGTTCACGCCGGATGCGCTCGTCGGGGCCGACGGCGACGTGGGTCTGCTCGTGGACACGCCGCTCGCCGATCTCAAGGTCACGCTCGCCTCGCCGGTGACGCGCATCGCGCACGACGACTCCGGAGTGAGCCTGCGCCTCGGCACGGGCGAGTCCCTGTCCTTCGACCGGGTCGTGGTCACGGTGCCGCTGGGCGTGCTGCAGCATCAGGCCGTCGAGTTCGCGCCTCCGCTGCCGTTCGCGCAGCGCGGTGCGATCGCCGCGCTCGCGTCGGGCTACATCGAGACCGTGTGGGCCCAGTTCGACGAGGCGTTCTGGAAGGTCGACGCCGACATCTGGCACGTGATCGGCGGCGACGCGCCGATCCGCACGTGGCTCAACCTGCAGCCCGTCACCGGCAAGCCCGTGCTGGTCGGCCTCGTCGGAGGTCCCGACGCCGAGGCGTTCGCGAAGCTCGGCGACGCCGAGGCGCAGGCGACGGTGCGGGAATCGCTGCGGTTCTTCGTCAGCGCGACGCCGACGCCGTGACCTCAGCCGGGTCAGGCTTCGGGTCCGACGCATCCGCATCCGGACCATCCGTCTCCGACCCGCCGGGCTCGTCCGGATCCACCGGCACCGTCGGATGCAGCCGGCTCAGGGCGACGAGGCCGCTTGCCACGAGCGCGAAGATGGCCAGGGCGATCGTGCAGGTCAGGACCAGCTCGAGCGGACCGGAGACCTGCCGCGGATCCAGGAAGTAGTACGGGTACCAGCCGACCAGGCGGCCCCGCCAGATGGTGAACACACCCCAGATCACCGGGTACAGGAGAACGTAGGGGACGATCCGCCAGGACGCCGCACGACGGCCGGGGCCGAACACCCACGCGACGACGGTCCACGCAGGCAGCACGAAGTGCAGCACCACGTCCGACCAGGGCACCCAGATCGGCACGCCGTGCACTCCGGCCTGCCAGACGATGAGGGCGAACGCGAGGCCCGCGGTGATGGTCCAGCTGAGCACGACCGCGCGCGCCGTCGTCAGCCAGCGCGGATCCTCCGGGGTGCGCAGAGCGATGACGCCGGCGATCACCGCGAGGAGGGCGAAGGCGATGTTCGACTCGATCGTGAGGTACGCGAGGAAGTTCTGCCCGGCGATGGTCTGCGAGCCCAGGCCCCAGAACAGCCGGTCCACGAGGGCGACGATGCACACGGCCGCGGTGACGAGCCGCGCCCAGCCGAAAGCCCGCCTGTACCTCACTCGCGCGTCGTCCTCCTCGGTCGCTCCGAACCGATCGGCGGAGCGCCTCGGGTGGTGCCCGCCACCTGGCCGAGTCTACGGAACCCGGCTGGACGCGGCTCCGGATCCCCCTGTCGTGTGCGACGTCGGAAAACGGCGGCGGTGTGCGGCGTGTCGTCTCGCCGGCGGTGCCTTGTGCCCCGACACGCCGGACCCACCCTCGATTTCCGCCCGCGGCCGAGGGAGCGGCGACCACAGCTGTGCGGTCTAGGCTGGCGGGCGTGACCTCGCCCATCCCGCTCCGCCTCGCCCTGGTGGCGGCCGGCGGCACGGTCGGCACCGCCGCGCGCCTGGGGCTCGGGCTCGCGCTGCCGGCACCCGTCGGCGACGGCCTGGGCGCGGTGCCGTGGGCGACCCTCGTCGCCAACATCGTGGGTGCGTTCCTCATCGGCGTGCTCGCGGCGCGTCTGCCCGGATCCAGCGGGCTGCGCATCCTCCTCGGCACCGGTGTGCTGGGCGGGTTCACCACCTACAGCGCGTTCGCCGTCGGCACGGTGACGCTGTGGCAGGCGCAGCCCTGGCTCGCCGCGGCGTACGCGATCGGCAGCGTCGTGCTCGGCGTCGCCGCGGCCGCGCTCGGCCTCGGCATCGCGCATCCCCACCGCCGGGCGCGCCCCCGCTCCTCTCACACGCAGGCGCACGGATGAACCCGCTGCTCTTCCTCGGCGCAGCGCTCGCCGGAGGGGTCGGCGCCGGCCTGCGCTATCTCGTCGACCTGGGCGTCGCGCGCGTGCTCGGCACCCGGTTCCCCTGGGGCGTGCTGGTGATCAACCTCACTGGATCCTTCGCTCTCGGCGTGGTCACCGGCGGCTTCCCGGGGGCGGCGTTCATCGTCGGCGCCGGCCTGCTCGGCGGCTACACCACGTTCAGCACGGCCATGCTCGACACGGTCGCGCTGTGGCGGGACGGATCCTCGCGCGCGGCGATCTTCAACGCGGCCGGCATGCTGCTGCTCGGGATCCTCGCGGCGGTCGCGGGTCTGGCGCTCGGCGCTCTCTGGGGTCGTTGAGCGAGGACGGCGAAGCCGACCGAGACGAAACGCGGTTCCCGGCAGGAGCACGGCGTTTCGTCTCGCTGCGCTCGCTCAACGGCCCCGAAGAGAGTGCCCGCTCGACGATCCGGAATGGATCCGGTCAGTCGCGCACCCGCACGGACAGGCAGGTCACGCAGCCCTCGAGCTTCTCGAACTCGCTGATCGGCGTCTCGATGACCGTGAGGCCGCGGTCGCGGAAGAGCTGCGCGCTCTGCGGCGCGTCGGACGACATCAGCACCGTCTTCTCGTCGAGCACGACGACCGCCGTGCCGTGCTCCTCGGGCACGGCGAGGAACTCGGGGTATACGGACGGGTCGTCGACGAGCGGCGGGTATCCGATCACGGTGCCGTCGGGCAGGGCCGTGACGCCGCTCTTCAGGTGCAGCACCTTGGTGACCTCGACCGGGACGACCGTCCAGCCCCGCGGCGCGAGCAGGGCGTCCATCTGGCGGGCACCCTCGGCGTTCGTGCGGAGCGTCTGCCCGACGTAGACCGTGCGGCCGACCTTGAGCACGTCGCCGCCGTCGAGCGTGCCGGGCGCCTCGATCGCGGCGTACTCGATGCCCGCCTTCTCCAGCGCGGCACGGGTGGTCTCGATCTCACCTCGGCGCGAGTCGGCGCCGGGACGCGTGAGCAGGGCGAGGTCGCCGAACATCACGACGGTGTCCTCCACGAAGACGCCGTCGGCGTGCGCGTCGTCAGGCTCGATGTCGATCACGTCCCAGCCGCGGGTGCGGTACACGTCGACGTAGGCCTCCCACTGCCGCTGGGCCAGCTCCGGATCGACCGGGACGCGCTCGAGGTGGGTCAGCTCGCCTTCGGCGAGACGGGGCGAGGGGCGGCGGACGAGAAGACGCGACATCCTCCCAGCGTAGACGTGCGCCGTCGCGACGCGGACTTCGTCATCACCCCTCGAGCGGCGGTGTCACCCCTGCACCGGCGCGGCCTGCGGCGGGTGCCAGAGATATCCCGACTCGGTCGCGAGGGCGACCGCCTCCGCGGCCGAGGACGCGCCGAGCTTGCGGTACAGCGAGCGCTGGTGGGTCTTGACCGTGTTGATCGAGCGGAAGAGCTCGCGGGCGATGTCGGGTCTCTTCATCCCCCGCGCCAGTCTCGTCAGCACCTCCAGTTCGGGCCGCGTGAGCGAGGGCTTCTCGAGCACGCCCACGCGGTCGAACGAGTGGCCCTCCGGCAGGAGTTCCGGCACGAGATCGGCGACCACACCGAGAACGCCCGGAGCCAGGGTGTCCAGGACGGAGATCTCGTAGGGGCTGCACCGGCGGGCGCTGACCGGGAGCAGGGCGATCGTGGCCGAGGCGCTCCCCGAGTCGCCGCTCAGGTAGTGCGCGAGCGCCGTGACCTGGTGCCGCTGCCGGTCGGCCTTGATGAGACCGGTCGTCGCATCGGCCGCGGCTCCAAGGGCGTCCCGTGCACGGCTCGGCGCGGCGGAGCCGATGTCGACCAGCGCGCGGACCACCGTCGCGATCCAGTGATCCTCGTGGACGTCGTGGATCTCGGCGCGCGCCCGGGGCAGGTCGCCGTTGAGGACCGAGTCCAGCGCGAGCATGAGCGGCAGGGCGGACCCGATGAGGCCCGTGCCGTCGCGCCCGAACCCCGCGTTCGCCATCGCCTCGATGCGTGAGCGTGCGGCGTCGCGACGGCCGGTGACGGAGCCCCAGGCGTGCAGGGCGATCACCGCGAAGGGCCACAGCTCGCCGAGGTCGGAGTACGTCAGGTCCAGCAGCTCGGAGAAGGCCTCGTCGGGATCCTCCGTCGTGATCAGCGCCTCGACCAGCCGCTGGTCGCCGTCCAGCCGCTTCTCCACCCAGCTCGTGGTGCGCGGCACTCCCCGCGCCTGCTGCAGATGGGAGCGGGCGACGCACGTGCTGCCGTAGAGGCGGTGGATGAGCGCGCCCCTAAGGTGCGCTCTGCGGGCGAAGAACTCCATGCCGGCCGACCGCGGTGCGGCGGCGAGCTCCTCGAACAGGCTCAGCGCCTCCCGCAGGCGTCCGGCGAGGAGTGCCGACTCGGCGGTCTGCATCAGGACGAACGCCAGGGCGGGATCGGTCGGGCCGACACCGGAGCGGGACGCCCCCGCGATGTTCTCCCGGAGGCCCGCGAGAAGCTCGTACGCGCCGACCGGATCCCCGGCCACCCGTCGCCGCGCCGCTTCGAAGATCGAGGCGCGACGGTGATGGTTCGCCGGCAGCGGTCCCCGGCGACGCGGCATGCGGAAGGTCGTGTCGTCGGGCGTCAGGGCCCGCGACAGCAGCGAGACCGTCGGGCTGAGGCGGTGCGCTTCCGGGGAGAGGCGTGCCAGGAGCGTGCCGAGCTGGTACGGGGGAAGCGAGTACCAGAGCTCGATCGGCCACATCTCCACGAGCGCGGCGGCGTCCGCGTCCCGGTTCGCCAGCGCCGCCTCGATGAACCGTTCCCCGATATCCACGTTCGTCCCCACGAATCACCCCGCACGCCCCGGTCCGCCGGTGCATGCGCACGCATGCTTCACACTCACTGCCACGCTACGGGCTCGATGCGACCCGCCGCTGGGCCAGGTGGGTGAAAAGGGGGGTGATTCTCCGCCGGACGGCACGGGCGCCCTCCCCGCGGCGGCGAACGTGGAAGGACCGGACGGCGCGCCCGAGCGTCGTTCGAGCCGCGCCTGGGGCTGCGCATCCGCATGCCCGCGCGTCATCGCATCCATGCCCGCGCCGCGCCATCGCGCCCGCGGGCGACGTATCAGGGGAGAGAACCATGTCCGAGCAGCTCACCAGGACCGCCGGCACGCTGACCCGCCGCACCGTCATCAAGGGGGCCGCCTGGAGCATCCCGGTGATCGCCGCAGCCACGGCCGTGCCGCTCGCCACCGCGTCGACCAGCGGCTCCAAGGATCCGGCGGTCACGTGCGGGAGCACGGCGGCGGGGGACAACGGCAGCTACACGGTCACCGACCAGCGCGTGATCGTCAGCTACGACGCCGCGCCCGACATCTACGAGCTCAACGCCCATTTCACCGACGGCACCTCAGCGTCGTACGGCACCAACTACGGCACTGCGCCGACCCCGGGCTCGCTGCAATGGGACGTCGAGACCGGCAAGCCGGTCTCCTGGGTGCAGGTGCACTCGTTCAACACCCACTATCAGAACGGCGTGTGCCAGTAGTGCGCCGCGAGGATCCCGGCGCGGCGCGTGCGCCGGGATCCTGTGACGAGCTCGATACGCGAGCGCCCTAGACTCTGGCCTGTACGCCCGGATCTCGCCCACGGGCTACCGAAAAGGGGGACCCGTGTCCACACTCGCCGTTCTGAGCCTGCGCAACCGCGCCCTGATCGCCCTCATCACGATCGTCGCGGCGGTGTTCGGCGGCCTCGCGCTCACCAACCTGAAGCAGGAGCTCATCCCGTCGATCGAGTTCCCGCAGCTCGCGATCGTCTCGAACTACCCCGGCGCTTCCCCGGAGGTCGTCGAACACGACGTCTCCACGCCCGTCGAGACCGCGATCCAGGGCGTCCCCGGCCTGGACACCTCGACGGCGACGAGCACGACGAACTCCTCCGTGATCCAGGCGTCGTTCGCGTACGGCACCAACCTCGCGACCGCCGAGCAGAAGATCAACCAGGCGATCGGTCGGATCAAGTCCCAGCTTCCGGAGGGGGTGGATCCGCAGGTCATCACCGCGTCGATCGACGACTTCCCGGTGATCCAGCTCGCCGTGACCGGGTTCTCCGATGCCGAGAAGGCGCAGCAGCGCCTCACGAACACGATCATCCCGAAGATCGAGCGGCTGAAGGGCGTGAACGCGGCATCGCTCGTCGGCGGGCAGGGCAAGCGGCTCACCATCACGCCCGACAATGCCGCCGTGCTGGCCGCGGGTCTGGCACCGACGGCCATCAAGGACGCCCTGCAGCAGAACGGCACGCTCTTCCCCGGCGGATCCATCACCGAGGACGACACCACTCTCACCGTGCAGACGGGGGAGAAGCTCACCAGCGTCGAGCAGATCGAGGCGATCCCGCTCATCGGCGCCACCGTGCCCGGCACGACGGTCGGATCCGTGGCGCACGTGGCCATCGAGGGCGACCCGGTCACCTCCCTCTCCCGGGTCGACGGCAAGAGCGCCCTCACGATCGCCGTCACCAAGCTGCCCTCGGCGAACACGGTGGACGTGTCCAAGGCCGTCACCGCGCTCATCCCGCAGCTTCGCAAGGACCTGCCCGGCGCGACCTTCACGACGGTGTTCGACCAGGCGCCGTTCATCCAGCAGTCCATCGAGTCGCTCGCCCAGGAAGGCCTGCTCGGCCTCGTCTTCGCCGTGATCGTGATCCTCATCTTCCTGCTCTCGGTGCGGTCGACACTGGTCACGGCGATCTCGATCCCGACCAGCGTGCTCATCACGTTCATCGGCATCCAGGCGTTCGGCTACTCGCTGAACATCCTCACCCTCGGCGCGCTCACGATCGCGATCGGCCGCGTGGTGGACGACTCGATCGTGGTGATCGAGAACATCAAGCGGCACTACGTGCAGGGATCCGACAAGAAGACCGCCATCCTCAGCGCCGTGCGCGAAGTGGCGACGGCCGTCACGGCCTCGACGATCACCACGGTCGCCGTTTTCCTGCCGATCGCCTTCGTCGGCGACATGACCGGGGAGCTCTTCCGCCCGTTCGCGCTCACCGTGACGATCGCGATGACGGCGTCGCTGCTCGTGGCGCTGACCATCGTTCCGGTGCTCGCGTACTGGTTCCTGCGTCCGGGCAAGCCGCTGATCGGCGCGGACGGGCACGCGATCGACCCGGAGCACGAGGACGCCCCGCCGACCCGGCTGCAGCGGGCGTACCTGCCGATCCTGCGCTGGACGCTGAAGCACTCCTGGATCACGGTGCTGCTCGCCGTCGTCGTGCTCATCGGCACGATGGCCGCCGCGCCGCTGATGAAGGTGAACTTCCTCGGATCCAGCGGGCAGAACACCTTCCGGATGTCCCAGTCCCTCGGCGAGGCGCCCAGTCTGGATGCCGAGGACGCGGCCGCGCAGAAGGTCGAAGAGGCGATCAAGGACGTCCCGGGCATCAAGACCGTGCAGGTCTCGATCGGATCCAGCGGATCCGCGCTGCGCGACGCGTTCTCGGGCGGTGGATCGGGCATCAGCTACTCGATCACGACGGATCCGTCGGCGGACCAGGAGCGCGTGCAGTCCGACGTGCGCACGGCGGTGAAGAAGCTCGAGGGCGTGGGCGACATCGCGATCGCCGCCAGCGAGGGCTTCGGATCCAGTGACATCGAGGTGAAGATCACCGCGCCCGACGAGAAGACGCTGGACGCGGCGACCAACGCGCTCGTGAAGGAGCTCAAGGGCTCGGCGGGCGTCAACCAGGTCTCCAGCAACCTGTCGGCGTCGCTGCCGTACATCGCCGTGCAGGTGGATCGCACAGCGGCGGCGCAGCACGGCCTCAGCGAGGTCGCGGTCGGCGGCATCGTGTCGCAGGCGATGCGTCCGCAGCAGATCGGATCCGTGGAGATCGACGGATCGTCCCTCACGGTGTACCTGCAGAGCGCGAACCCGCCGACCACGGTCGACGAGCTGAAGGCGCTCACGATCCCGAGCCGGACGGGTATCGTGCGTCTCGATCAGATCGCGACCGTGCAGCAGAGCGAGAGCCCCGCGTCGGTCACGACGCAGCGCGGTCAGCGCACCGCGACGGTCTCGGTGACCCCGAAGGGCAACGACCTGGCGAGCGCCTCGGCGGCGGTGTCGAAGGCGATCGCGAAGGCGGATCTCCCGTCGGGTGCGGACGCGTCGCTGGGCGGCGTGGTGACGCAGCAGCAGGACGCGTTCGGCCAGCTCGGGCTCGCGATGCTCGCGGCGATCCTGATCGTGTACATCGTGATGGTCGCGACGTTCAAGTCGCTGCGTCAGCCGATCCTGCTGCTGAGCTCGGTGCCGTTCGCGGCGACCGGCGCCATCCTGCTGCAGATCGTCACGGGCGTGCCGCTCGGCGTCGCCTCCCTCATCGGCGTGCTCATGCTCATCGGCATCGTGGTGACGAACGCGATCGTGCTCGTGGACCTGGTGAACCAGTACCGCGAGAAGGGCATGAACACGCATGACGCCACGATCGCCGGCGGCTCCCGGCGCCTCCGCCCGATCCTGATGACCGCGCTCGCGACGATCTTCGCGCTCACGCCGATGGCGCTCGGGGTCACCGGTCACGGCGGCTTCATCTCGCAGCCGCTCGCGATCGTCGTGATCGGCGGCCTCGTGTCGTCGACCGTGCTGACGCTGCTGGTGCTGCCGACGCTGTACAACCTCGTCGAGGGTGCCAAGGAGCGCCGCGCGGCCCGGCGCGCCGCGAAGGCCGGCGGGTCGGGGGATGCTCCTGCGCCGGCCGAGGCGGATGCCCCAGCGCCGGCCGAGGCGGATGCCCCCGCGGCAGCCGAGGCGCCCGCCGAGCCGGTCGCCGCCCCGCCGTCGGCGGCCTCGGCGGCGCCGTCGGGCGTGACAACCGCCGCGTCGCCCGAGCCCGCGACGTCCACCGCGCAGCTCTCCGCGATCCGCACGGCCTACGCGGACGGTGCGGAGGTGCCGGCGCACCACCCGACCCGTCGCGAGTTGCGCCAGCACGGGCCGTCGGGTGTCTCCTCGGGGTCGCTGAGCGAAGACACCGCAGGCGACTGAGACGAAACGCGGTGCCCTTGCGGCGTTCCGCGAAGGCACCGCGTTTCGTCTCGCTCCGGCTTCGCCGGTGCTCGCTCAACGACTCCGAACGCTCAGCCCAGCGCGTGCTCGTGCACAGCGGTGGTCAGCGTGGTGCCGTTGAGGTCGAGGTAGAGCACACCCTCGGTCACCGTCATGGTGACGGTGTTGCGGCGCTCGAGCAGCGGCACCGCGCTGTCGATGAAGCCGGGGTCGAAGCTGTGGACGCGGATGTCCTCGGCGCGGTGGATCCGCTTGCCCTCCCAGGGCGCCATGACCTTGGCCGGGTCGCGATGCGTGTAGACGACGGTGCGCTCGGCCAGCCGGGATCCGAAGTGCAGGCGCTCGGCATCCGGCGCGCCGATCTCGACCCAGCCGGTCAACCGTCCGGTGAGGTCGCGCACGACGATCGCGGGCTCCTCGGTCGAGGAGAGGCCCTCACTGAACGCGATGCCTTCTGTGAACTCCAGTCCGTACGCGAGCACGCGGGTCAGCATGTACGCATCGGTCTCGGACGGGTGCCGCGCGACGCGCAGCGCGTAGTCCTCGTAGACCCCGCGGTCGGTGTCCGCCAGCTGCACGTCGAACGTGTGGATCGTCGCTCCGATTGCCATAGATGTCCCACCCTACGGCGCTGCGCGGCGCCTGCTGCTCCGCGCCTGCGGCCGGCACCGGAGGGCGCGGGGCGTGGAGAGCCCCGCGTCAGTGGTCGCGACGCCCGCCCAGCTGGCCGAGCAGATGCTCCAGGACCGGATCCAGCACCGCGAGACCGTCGCGCACGCCGCCGCGCGATCCCGGCAGGTTCATGACCACCGTGCGTCCGGCGACTCCCGCGACGCCGCGGGTGAGCAGGGCCATCGGCGTCATCGCCAGGCCCCGTCGGCGCAGCTCCTCCATGAGCCCGGGGATCTCCCGGTCGAGCAGCGTGGCGGTCGCCTCGGGCGTGCGGTCGTCGGGGGACAGCCCCGTGCCGCCGGTCGTGAGCAGCACGTCGGGGGCGTCCGCGAGCGCGGCGGCCAGCGCGTCCGCGACCGACGCATCGGGCACCACGACCGGATCCCCGACCGCGAAGCCGCGGGCCGTCAGCCAGTCGCGGATGATCGGCCCGGTCTCGTCCGCGTAGACACCCGCCGCGGCCCGGGTGGAGACGACGAGCACCGTGGCGGACCGCGTGCCGGACGCCCAGCCCGCCGACGCGCCAGGGCCCGGCGCTTCGGCGGTCACTCCGCCGTCCAGTCGCCGCTCTTGCCGCCCGACTTCGCGAGCACGCGGATGTCCCCGATCACGGCGTGCTTGTCGACGGCCTTGATCATGTCGTACAGCGTGAGGGCGGCGACGCTGGCCGCGGTGAGCGCCTCCATCTCGACGCCCGTGACGCCCTTCGTGACGGCTGTGGCGAGGATCCGCACGCGGTCGCCCTCCGGCACCAGGTCGATCTCGACGCGGCTCAGCGGCAGCGGGTGACACAGCGGGATGAGCGCGGAGGTCTGCTTGGCGCCCATGATGCCGGCGATGCGGGCGGTGCCCAGGGCCTCGCCCTTGGGCAGTGTCCCGTCGGCGATCTTGGCGACGACCTCCGTGGTCGTCTGGAGCACGGCCTGCGCCCGCGCCTCGCGGCGCGTGACGGCCTTGTCCGTCACGTCGACCATGTGCGCGGATCCATCGGCCCGCAGGTGCGTCAGCTCACTCATGCTCGTCTCCTCCGACTCGGTCCGGATCCTCCGAGCCTGTCACGTTTCACCGACGGATCCGCCGGATTCCTCGGCAGGACCGGACATCGTCGGCGGATCGGGACGCCGGGGTCAGCCGCCCGCGAACGGGGGCAGGATGTCGACGGTGGCGCCGAGGCGTCGGTCGTCGTCGCGGCTGACCGTGCCGTCGACGAGGAAGGACCCCGACCGCAGCACCTTGGCCATGGGTTCGCCGTAGCGCTCCAGCAGCTCCGCGCGCAGGGCGCCGAGCGTGCCCTGCACGGTCAGCTGCTCCTGGTCGCGCCCGGCCGCGTCGGCGGCGGCCGCGAAGTAGCGCACGGTGATAGTGGTCATGACCTCAATGTAACCCGTATCGCGGAAATCAGCATCCGCATCCTGGAAAAAAGATCGTCCGGCGGGAGGATCCCCGCTTACACTCGATCCTATGATCGCGCTCGTCGAGCCGGGGCCGGAACTTCCGCCCGAACGGATCGCCCGGTACAGCCGTCAGCTCATGCTGCCGGGGTTCGGCGAGGCCGCGCAGCGCCGCCTCGCGGCGGCCCGGGTGCTCGTGATCGGCGCGGGTGGCCTCGGCAGTGCTCTCGTCCCGGCGCTGGCCGGCAGCGGCGTCGGAACGATCGGCGTGATCGACGACGACGTCGTGGAGTTCTCCAACCTGCACCGGCAGCTCAGTCACGGCATGGACGACATCGGCCGGTCGAAGGTCGGCTCGCTCGCCGACACCGTGCGCGACATCGACCCGGGCATCCTGGTGCGCCCGTACCGGGAGCGCGCGAGCGCGGAGACCCTGCCCGCGATCCTCTCCGAATACGACCTGCTCGTCGACGGCAGCGACAACTTCCCCACCCGCTACCTCGCCGACGACGCCGCACGGCTGGCCGGCAAGCCCCTGGTCTGGGGCTCGATCCTGCGATTCCAGGGTCAGGTCGGGGTGTCGGTGCCGGAGGTCGGCTTCCGGGATCTGTTCCCCGTTCCGCCGGATCCGGACGAGGTGCTGTCCTGCGAACTCGGCGGGGTGCTGGCGAGCCTGTGTACCGCCATCGGGTCCTTCATGGCCACCGAGGTGGTCAAACTGCTCACCGGCATCGGCGAGCCGCTCATCGGACGGGTGCTGTTCTACGACGCGCTCACGGCGCGCACGAGGGAGATCGCGTACGAGCGGGCGGCCGATGCGGATCCGGTCACCGAGCTCGTCGACTACGAGCTGTTCTGCGGACTGGGTTCCACTGGCGCCGGCGCCCGCGATGAGACGCCGAGTGTCTCTGCGGCCGAGGTGCTGCGGCTGCAGCGCGAGGGCGGCGTGCGGCTGCTCGACGTGCGCGAGCCGCACGAGATCGCGCTGCGGGGGATCCCGGGTGCGGCGGCGCTGCCGCTCGGCGCCCTCGCGGCCGGCGAGGATCCGCAGGTCGCGGGCGGACCGCTCGTTGTGTTCTGCGAGAAGGATCCGCGGTCGCAGCGGGCGGTGCGCGTGCTGCGCGGGCGCGGCATCGACGCGCGCTATCTCGCGGGCGGGATCGGGGCTTACGTCGCCGTGGGCGGCAGGACGGAGGGCGCCGGCGCATGAGCGAGCGCGCGATCATCAGCGACCAGCCGCTCGACGAGGCGGTCATCCGTGCCGCGGTCGGGGACGCGGCGCACGGGGCGACCGTCATGTTCTGCGGCGTCGTGCGCGACCACGACGGCGGGCAGGCGGTGCGTTCGCTCGACTACCGGGCGCATCCCGACGCGGAGCGGTTCCTCGAGGAGATCGTCGAGCGCGTGGCTGCCGAGACGGGCCTGCGCGTCGCGGCGGCGCACCGGGTCGGCGACCTGCGGATCGGCGACGTGGCGCTGTTCGCCGCGGCCTCGGCCGGGCATCGCAAGGAGGCGTTCGACGCGTGCGAGCGGCTCGTCGAGGAGATCAAGCGCGGCGTGCCGATCTGGAAGCGCCAGCACTACGCCGACGGCGTGTCGGAGTGGGTCGGCCTCTGAGGAGCAACGTCCCTCGTCTCGCTGCGCTCGCTCAAGAACCTGCGCACCTCAGCCGCCGATGTAGCTCATCTCGATGCGGCGGCGGTCGGCGCGCAGCTCCGGGGTGAGGCTGGAGCGGATCTCGGAGTAGCGGTCATCGCGGACGCCCCAGATCCGCGCGAGGGTTGCGGTGAGTTCGGTGTCGTCGGCGCCGCCGCGCAGCAGGGCGCGCAGGTCGTGGCCCTCCGTCGCGAACAGGCAGGTGAACAGTCGGCCCTCCGTGGAGAGCCGGGCGCGATTGCAGGTGCCGCAGAACGCATTGGTGACCGAGGAGATCACGCCGATCTCTCCGCCGCCGTCGATGTAGCGCCAGCGCTTCGCCGTCTCGCCAGGGGCGGCGGGCGCTGCGGGTTCCAACGGGAAGCGGGCGTCGATCGTCGCCACGACCTCGGCCGACGGCACGACCTCGTCGAGGCTCCAGCCGTTCGTGGCGCCGACGTCCATGTACTCGATGAAGCGCAGGACGTGCCCGGTCCCGCGGAAGTGCTCGGCCAGGTTCAGGATCTCGCCGTCGTTGACCCCGCGCTTGACCACCGTGTTGAGCTTGACCGGCATGCCGGCGGCCTGCGCGGCGTCGATGCCGTGCAGCACGCGCGCGACCGGGAACTCCACATCGTTCATGCGACGGAACAGGTCGTCGTCGAGGGAGTCGATCGACACCGTGACCCGGTCGACGCCCGCCGCCTTGAGCGCTTCCGCCTTGACGGCGAGGGCGGATCCGTTGGTGGTGAGGGCGATCTCCGGTTTGGATCCGTCGAGCGTGCGCAGTGCGGCGAGTCGGGCGACGAGGTCTTCGATGCCGCGGCGCAGCAGCGGCTCGCCGCCGGTGAGGCGCAGTTTCCGGACGCCGTTCGCGAGCGCGGCGCGCGCGATGCGCTCGATCTCCTCGAACGTCAGCAGTTCATGCCGTTCGAGGAATGCGTAGTCGCGGCCGAACACCTCGCGCGGCATGCAGTACACGCAGCGGAAGTTGCAGCGGTCGGTCACGGAGATCCGAAGGTCGCGCAGAGGCCGGTCGCGGGTGTCGAGCACGCCCGTGGACGGCAGCCGCCGGGCACCGGCGCGCGACGCGGCGGCGTGGGCGTCATGGGCGCGCGGCGTGGGCGACATGGGTCGGCCTCCTTTCGAGGGGCAACCGTAGCACCGGCGCGGGTGAGCAGGATCCGAACGGCGTCTTCGATGGCCGTTGAGCGACGACGCGCGCAGCGCGACGGAGACGAAACGCGGTGAACTCGCAAGAGCACCGCGTTTCGTCTCGCTGCGCTCGCTCAGGCGCCGGCGACCGCTTCCCGGTCCCTGAGCGAGGAGCGCAGCGACGAGGCGAAGGGCGCTCAGCGGTCGCAGGGCGCCTCGACGCGGAGGGACACGTCGGCCTCCGCGACGCGGAAGGTGAGAAGCTGCCCGGGGTGCAGGCCGAGCGCGACCGCGTGCGTCGACGGGCAGTCCACGGCGATCTCGGGATGCTCCGCGGTGTGCAGCCGGATCCCGCCGGGGATCGGATCCAACTGCGCGATGCGGCCGGTCCACTCGTTCGCAACGGCTGCGGCATCCTCCGGCGCCGCCACCTCCACCCGCACCGATCCGGGTGAGAACACGGCCGTGGCCGCCTGGCCTGCGCCTGGCGCCTCGCCGTGACCGCGGAGCGCGAGCCCGCCGGCCGCCCGCACGCCGCCGTCGCCGGTGCCGACCGCCTCGAGCCGGTTCACCCCGACGAGCGCGGCGACGAACTCCGACCGCGGGTGGCCGAGCACCTCGGCGGTACGGCCGGCCTGCACCACGGCGCCGTCGTGCATGACGAGCGTGCGCGCCGCCAGGATCAGCGCGTCCATGGGGTCGTGCGTGACGAGCACGATCGGGAGGGGACGGTCGCCGGCGCCCACCTGCGCGGCGATGAGCCGCCGGGCCTGAGCGGCAGAGGGCGCGTCGAGCGCCGCGAACGGCTCGTCGAGCAGCAGCGCGTCGGGCTCGGAGGCCAGCGCACGCGCGATCGCCGCACGCTGCTGCTGCCCGCCGGACAACTCGCCCGGGCGACGCGCGGCCAGGCCGTCCAGGCCGACCTCCTCCAGCCGGCGCTCGGCACGACGGTGGGCCTCGGCGCGCGACATCCCTTGCGCACGAGGCCCGAACGCCACGTTCTCGCGCACGCTCAGGTGCGGGAACAGCAGCGGACGCTGTCCGAGCAGTGCGATCCGCCGTCGTGCGGGCGGCACGTGCGTCGGACGGGCGGATCCGCGACCCGGGGCATCGAGCACCCGCCCGGCGACCTCGACCGTCCCGGTTGCGGGCAGGAACCCCGCGACCGCGTTCAGGAGCGTGGACTTGCCGGATCCGTTCGGGCCGATCACCGCCAGGATCTCGCCCGGATCCGCCTCGAACGCGGCGGAGAGCGCGAAGCCGCCGCGACGGGCGCTCAGGTCCACCCTCATCGCACGGCCCCCGGACGCCAGCCCCGCACGAGCACCAGCGCGGCGATGGCGACGAGGATCAGCATGAGCGAGAGCGCGATCGCCGTGTCCTCCTCGACGCCTGCGCCGTTGAACGCGGTGTAGATCGCCAGCGGCATGGTGCGGGTGACGCCCGCCGCGTTGCCCGCGAACAGCGCCGTCGCGCCGAACTCGCCGAGAGCGCGCGCGAAGCAGAGCACGGTACCCGCGACGAGTCCGGGGGCGGCGAGCGGCAGGGTCACCCGGCGGAACACCGTGAACCGGCTCGCGCCGAGGCCGGCGGCCACGTGCTCGTGCTCCGTGCCGATCGCGCGCAGGGCGCCCTCGATCGAGATCACCAGGAACGGCAGCGCCACGAACGCCTGCGCGATCACCACGGCGGCGGTCGTGAAGGGGATCTGGATCCCGAAGGCCCCCAGGGCGCCGCCGAGCAGACCGGTCCGGCCGAACAGGGCGAGCAGCGCGATGCCGCCGACGAGGGGCGGCAGCACCAGAGGCAGCGTGGTCAGGGTGCGCAGCACGGCCGCGAGCCAGGTGGGGCTGCGGGCGATCGCGACCGCGAGGGGCACGCCGAGCAGCGCGCAGACGGCGGTGGCGATCGTCGCGGTGAGCAGCGAGAGCCCGAGCGCCTGCAGTGCGGCGGGCGACGTGACGGCCGCGGGCACGGCCGCCCAGTCCAGCCGCACCAGCAGCGCGACGAACGGCAGCACGAGCAGCGCCACCGCGACGAGGGTCGGGATCAGCACCCACGTCGGCAGCCCCTCGCCGCGCCGCTGCGTCATCGCCCGCCGAACCCGAGATCGGTGAGGATCTTCTGGCCCTTCTCCGACAGCACGAACTCCTGGAACGCGGCCGCCGCGTCCGGGTTCTTCGCCGTCGTCAGCACCGTGATGGGGTACTGGTTCACGGCCCGGTCCGCGTCGGGGATCTCGATCCCGGTGACGGCGGATCCGGCCGCCTTGACGTCGGTCGTGTAGACGAGGCCCGCGTCCGCCTCGCCGGCCTTGACCTTGGCGAGCACGGCGGTGACGTTCTGCTCTTCGCTGACCGGCGTGACGGCCACTCCGGCGTCGCCGAGCAGCGTCTTCGCCGCGCTGCCGCAGGGCACGGCTGGAGCGCACAGCACGACCTTGAGTCCCGGGGCGGCGAGGGATGCGAGGTCCTTCACCTTCCGCGGATTGCCGGGGGCGACGGCGATCTGCAGCACGTTCGTGGTGAACACCTCCGTGGCCCCCGCGAGCCGGGCCTGGATGATCTTGTCCATGTTCTTCAGGTCGGCCGAGGCGAACACGTCGGCGGGGGCGCCCTCGAGGATCTGCGTCGCGAGGGTCGAGGATCCGTCGTAGGTGATCGGGCGCACGTGCACCCGGGGATTCTCGTGCTCGAACCTGGCGGCGATCTCATCGAACGCCTTGCTCAGCGACGCGGCGGCGAACACGGTGAGCTCGCCGTGGGGGGCGGGGCGGACGGTGATGCTCGTCCGGCCGGTCGGCGTGGCCGAGGGGCTCGGTGCCGGGGAGGTGGTCCCGGAGCAGGCCGTGAGGGCGAGAACCGTCAGGAGGCCGGCGACGAGGGCCGACAGCCGCAGCCGGGTGCCGGCCATGCTCAGGCCCTCTCGGCTTCGATGATCATCATGGTGGCCTTCGTCACGGCGACGGCTTTGCTGCCGACCTCGAGCCCCAGCTCCTCCGCGGCCTCCGCGCTCATCAGCGACACGATGCGATGCGGCCCGCTCTGCAGCTCGACCTGGGCCATCAGTCCGTCCACCCGCACGGCCGTCACGAGGCCGACGAAACGGTTGCGCGCGCTGCGCACCACGTCGTCGCCCGGATCCGGTTCGCTCGCGAGCGCCTGGGCGCGTTCGGCCAGCTCCGCGCCCGGCACGACCTGGTGCCCGGTCGCGTCGGTGGAGAGCGTCAGGATGCCGTCGGCAGCCCAACGGCGCACGGTGTCGTCACTGACCCCCAGCAGACTCGCTGCCTCGCGGATCCGAAAATGCGTCATGACGATGACAATAGCGCCGCAGATGCGGTCCAACAACCGCGGATCCCGCATTACGGAATGACGATTCCGAAAAACCCTGGACCGGAGACGGGAACGCTGTTACTGTCGACCCCAGCCTGACGCCGCATCAACGGCCGACGGCGGGATGACAACCTAGCGGTTCGACGTACTTATCTCGAGGGACGGCCCGACTCCGGGGCCCGACCGGAAGCCGTATCACTGCGACGACAGCAAGGAAGCTCTCCATGACCAGCACCCCCGTGCCCCCGAACGGCAGTGCGCCCGCGGAAGCCGGCGCATCCTCCCTCGCTGAGGAGACCGCGCCGATCGCCGGGATCACCCCGGCGGAGTATCTCGCCCGGGCGGTCGCCCTCGCCACGGACAACGTCCGCAACGCCGGCGGCCCGTTCGGCGCCATCGTCGTCTCGGCGGACGGCCGGGTGTTCGAGGGCGTCAACCGCGTCACCGCGAACCTCGACCCCTCGGCGCACGCCGAGGTGACCGCGATCCGCAACGCGTGCCAGCAGCTCGGCACGTTCGACCTCGCCGGCTGCACGCTCTACACGAGCTGCGAGCCGTGCCCGATGTGCCTCGCCACGTCGCTGTGGGCGCGCATCGACCGGGTCTACTTCGCGGCCGACCGCGACGACGCCGCGGACGCCGGGTTCGACGACGCGCTGTTCTACCGCTACTTCGAGGGCGGCCCGGAGGATCGGGCGATCATGCCCGTGACCGACATCACCCTGCCGGCGGAGGAGCGCGTGGCGCCCTTCACCGAGTGGAGCCGCAACACCACCCGCATCGAGTACTGACCGAATCCGAAGACCAGGAGCAGACAATGACGTCGCACACTCCCACCCCTGAAGCCGAAGGCTCCCCGGAGCGCTCGCCGTTCTCCCGCACCGCGCAGAACCTGCCCCCGCTGAAGACCGGCACCAGCACCACGGTCGACGCCGAACCGCGCAACGCGGTCGACCGGTTCTTCGAGATCACGCGGCGCGGATCCACGATCGGCCGCGAGGTGCGCGGCGGCATCGTGACCTTCGTCACGATGGCCTACATCGTCATCCTCAACCCGCTGATCCTCGGCGGCACGAAGGATGTCGCGCAGCATGCACTCGACGCCGCCCAGATCGGCGCCGCCACAGGCCTCACCGCAGGAGTGATGACGATCCTGTTCGGCGTGATCGCACGGCTCCCGTTCGCGCTCGCCGCGGGCCTGGGCATCAACTCCTTCCTCGCCGTCTCGGTGGTCGGCCAGGTCACCTGGCAGGAGGCCATGGGGCTGGTCGTGATCAACGGCGTGCTGATCGTGCTGTTCGGAGCCACCGGCATCCGGACCGCGATCTTCAAGGCCGTGCCGCAGCCGCTCAAGGCCGCGATCACCGTGGGCATCGGCCTCTTCATCGCCTTCATCGGCTTCGTCGACTCCGGCTTCGTGAACCGCACGCCCGCCGGTCCGCCGGTGCAGCTCGGCGACGGCGGATCCATCACGTCGGTGCCCACTCTGATCTTCCTGCTCGGCGTCGTCGTCATCGCGATCCTCGTGGCCCGCAAGGTGCCCGGGGGGATCCTGATCGGCATCGTGGCGACCACAATCGTCGCGCTCATCGCGCAGGCGGTTCTGCACCTGGGGCCGTCGGTGAAGGATCCGAACGGCTGGCACATGACGATCCCGCAGCTGCCGAGCACGTGGGTGACAGTGCCCGACTTCGGGCTGGTCGGCCAGTTCGACCTGTTCGGCGCCTTCGGCCGCATCGGCGCGCTTTCGGCCACGATGCTCGTGTTCACCCTCGTGTTCTCGAACTTCTTCGACGCCATGGGCACCATGACCGGGCTCGCCAAGAACGCAGGCCTCGCCTACAAGGACGGCACGTTCCCGCGCCTGCGCTCCGCGTTCGTCGTGGAGGGCTTCGGCGCCGTCGCCGGCGGCGTGACCTCGACCTCGTCGAACACGGTCTACGTCGACAGCGCCTCCGGCATCGGCGAGGGCGCCCGCACCGGACTCGCCTCGCTCGTGGTGGGCGCGCTGTTCCTACTGTCGATGTTCGTCACGCCGCTCACCCTGGTCGTGCCGATCGAGGTCGGATCCGCCGCGCTCGTCGTCGTCGGCGCGATGATGATGGCGCAGATCCGCGAGATCACCTTCGACACGTTCGCGGTCGCACTGCCGGCGTTCCTCACCATCGTCACCATGCCGCTGACGTACTCGATCGCGAACGGCATCGGCGTCGGCTTCATCTCCTGGGCGCTCGTGAACGCGCTCTCCGGCAGGGCGCGCAAGGTGCACTGGCTGATGTGGGTGGTCGCCGCGGGCTTCGCGCTGTACTTCGTGCGCGGCCCGGTGGAGCAGCTGCTCGGGCACTGAGGCTCGTGCCTGATCCCCCGGTCCCGTGTTTCGGACCGGGGGATCCTGCATCGACGGCGGTTAGCGTGGATCCATGACCGACCCCGAACTGCGCGCCCGGCTGGACGCGATCTTCGCCGCGCGGGACCGCTCGCACATGGCGCCGACCATCGCGGCCTTCCTCGCGGTGCTCGAGGAGCATCCCGACGATCCCGGCGTGCTCTACGAGGTCGGGGGCGCCTTCGACACCGACGGCCAGGAGGAGATCGCGCTGGGCTACTACCGTCGCGCGATGGCCGCGGGCCTGGAGGGGCGCTGGCTGCGGCAGTGCTATCTGCAGTACGGAAGCACGCTGCGCAACCTCGGTCGTCTCGACGAGAGTCTCGCCGCGTTCGACGAGGGCCTCGCACGGTTCCCCGAATCGGAGTCGCTCGGCCTGTTCCGCGCGCTCACCCTGCACGCGATGGGACGGCCCAGCGCAGCGCTCGGCGCGGTGCTCACCGTGGTGGCCGACCGCTTCCCGACCGCGCAGGTGCAGCGCTACGAGGCCGCGCTCCGGGGCAATGCCGCCTACCTCGCGTCCCTGGAGGCCTGAGACGGCGCAGGGCCAGGTCGCCGGGCGCTGAGCTCGTCGAAGCGTCCGATCCGTGGATCCGGGCCCTTCGACAAGCGCAGGGACCGGATACTCCGCTCCCCATCCGCGCAACCTCTTAGCCCGTGCGCGGCTGCTCTGCGACGGCGGCCTCGTCGATGAGCTGCAGGATCCGGGCGGCGACGCTCACCGCGATCACGGCGGGCTGCTTGCCGGAGACCTCCGGGATCCCGATCGGCGTCGTCACGCGGGCGAGGTCGTCGTCGGTCTGACCCAGCTCGTGCAGCTTCTTGCGGAACCGCGCCCATTTCGAGGCGGAACCGATCAGGCCGATGGATCCGAGGTCCGCCGTGCGCAGAGCCTGGTCGACGATCGCGAGGTCCTCGACGTGGTCGTGCGTCATGACGAGCACGTGCGCGCCGGGGGTGAGATCGGCGAGCGCGGACTCGGGAACCGGGGCGTGCACCACGCGCACCCGGGCGACCGCGTCGCCGAGCACCCCGCTGCGGCCGGGGATCCCGATCCGCTCCTCCGCGAGCATCTCCTCCCGGGAGTCGACGAGCGTGAGCTCGAGCTCGTGGCGGGCGAGGATGCGCGCCAGCTCGAGACCGACATGGCCGAGGCCGAACACCGCGACGGCCGGGGTGACCCGGATCGGCTCCAGCAGCATGGTGACCTCTCCTCCGCAGCACTGCACGCCGTACTCCGTCACGGCCTTGTCGCTGAGCGTCAGCGCGAGCAGCTCGGGCTCGGCGGTGCCGGCCGACAGCATCCGCCGCGCCTGCTCGATCGCGGTCTGCTCGAGGTTTCCCCCGCCGACAGTGCCGTGCACGGCGTCGGGGGAGACCACCATCTTCGCGCCGCCGTTGCGCGGGGCGTGCCCGCGCACGGTCGCCAGGGTCACGATCACCGCGGGGATCCGCCGCGACCGCAGCTCCTGCAGCGCGTCCAGCCAGTCCATCGATGTTCCTCGTGTCGCGGACGTTTCGTCTCGGTCGCCTGCGGCGTCCTCGCTCAACGACCGGTGGTGGATCAGTCGGCGGCGACCGCCGCCAGGGCGTGAGCACCCGCACCGGCGGTGCTCTGCGGCACTCCCGCCTCCTGTGCGGCGCGCACGGCCCAGAACACGGCCTCGGGCGTCGCCGGCGAGGCCAGCTCGACCGAATGTCCGGTCGGTCCGAACGCGGCCACGGCGTCGCGCAGGGCCTCGCGGGCGCTGAACGCGAGCATGAACGGCGGCTCGCCCACGGCCTTGGATCCGTAGACGGCGCCCTCCTCGCGCGCGTTCTCGAACAGCCGCACGTGGAACTCCTCCGGCATCTCGGAGAAGCTCGGCAGCTTGTACGTCGACGCGGACTGTGTCTGCAGCCGGCCGCGGTGCGGGCCGTCGCTGGTGTCCCAGCGCAGCTCCTCCAGGGTCAGCCAGCCCACACCCTGCACGTAGGCGCCCTCGATCTGGCCGATGTCGAGCATCGGGGAGAGCGAGTCGCCCACGTCGTGGATGATGTCGACGCGGCGCACCCGGTAGGCGCCGGTGAACTCGTCCACCTCGACCTCGGTGGCCGCGGCGCCGTACGCGAAGTACTTGAACGGGGAGCCCTGCATGATCTCCGGGTTCCAGTGCAGGCCCTCGGTGCGGTAGTAGCCCGCGGCGAACAGCTGCACGCGCTGGAAATACGCGGCCTTCACGACCTCGGCGAAGGACAGGCTGCGCGCCGGTGCGGCGAGCGCGGTGACCCGGCCGCCGCCGAAGCGCACATCGCGCTCGTCGACGTCGAGCAGGCGCCCCGCGACCTTCGCCAGGCGCTCCCGGATCTGCTCGCACGCGTTCTTCACGGCACCGCCGTTGAGGTCGGCGCCCGAGGACGCCGCGGTGGCCGACGTGTTCGGCACCTTGTCGGTGCGGGTCGGGGCGAGGCGCACCTGGTGCAGCTCGACGCCGAGCGCGGTCGCCGCGACCTGCAGCATCTTGGTGTGCAGGCCCTGGCCCATCTCGGTGCCGCCGTGGTTGACGAGCACCGAGCCGTCCTTGTAGACGTGCACGAGCGCGCCGGCCTGGTTGAACGCCGCGAAGTTGAACGAGATGCCGAACTTGATCGGCGTCATCGACAGGGCGCGCTTGGTGTGCGGGCTGGTCTCGTTGAACCGGGCGATCTCCGCGCGGCGGGCGGCGACGTCGGCCTCGTCGGAGAGCTGGCCCCAGATCGTCTCCAGCCGGCCGGCATCCTTCACCAGCTGGCCGTAGGGCGTGGTCTGACCGGGCTTGTAGAAGTTGCGCCGGCGCAGCTCGAGCGGATCGACGCCGAGCTTCGGGGCCACCCGGCCCAGGATGTCCTCGATGAGGAAGACGCCCTGCGGGCCGCCGAAGCCGCGGTAGGCGGTGTTCGAGGTCTTGTTCGTCTTCACGATCTGCCCGTACGCGTGCACGTTCGGGATCCAGTAGGAGTTGTCCAGGTGGCAGAGCGCGCGGCCCAGCACCGGCTCGGACAGGTCGATCGACCAGCCGCCGTCGCAGGTCAGGGTGGCGTCCAGCGCCTGCAGCAGGCCGTTCTCGTCGAAACCCACCTTCCACGCGATGTGGAACGGGTGGCGCTTGCCGGTCATCGTGATGTCCTGCGTGCGGTTCAGGCGCAGTCGCACCGGGCGTCCCGTGAGCTTGGCGCCGAGGGCCGCGATCGCCGCGAAGCCGTGCGGCTGCATCTCCTTGCCGCCGAACCCGCCGCCCATGCGCAGGCACTGCACGGTGATCTCGTTCGCCGGGATCCCGAGCACGTGCGAGACCAGATCCTGGGTCTCGGTGGGGTGCTGGGTGGAGCACTGGATGAAGTACTGCCCTTCCGAGTCGCGCATGGCGAACGACGCGTGCGTCTCCAGGTAGAAGTGCTCCTGGCCGCCGAACTCGGTCACGCCCTCGAAGACATGGGCGGATCCGGCGAGGCCGGCAGCCGCGTCGCCGCGCTGCACCGTGCGCGGGGTGCCCTGGAACGACTGGGCGTCGAGGGCGTCCTGGATCGTGATGAGCGAGGGCAGCGGCTCGTACTCCACGGTGACCCGCTCGGCGCCGAGGCGGGCGGCCTCCGGCGTCTCGCCGAGCACCCACACCAGGGCGTGACCGTAGAACATGGCCTCGCTCGGGAAAAGCGGCTCGTCGTTGCGGATGCCGGCGTCGTTGAGGCCCGGCACGTCGTCGGCGGTGAGCACGCGCACCACGCCGGGCACCTCGTAGGCGCCGGACACGTCGACGGTGACCTTGGCGTGCGCGTTGGTGGACTGCACCGGCCAGGCAGTGAGCACGCCGTGGGTGTGCTCGGCGATGTCGTCGGTGTACATCGCCGCGCCGGTGACGTGCAGTGCGGCGCTCTCGTGCGCGGCGCGCAGGCCGACGACGGGGTTCTCCGGGCGGTCGGCGAGAGTGCTCATGCCGACACCTCCTTCGCCTCGAGGGCTGTCTGACTGTAGAGCTTGAGCAGCGATGTGCTCAGCATGTGCGAGCGGTACTCGCTGCTCGCGCGGTGGTCGGACATCGGGGTGCCCTCCCCGCGCAGGATCTCGGCCGCGGCCTTCACCGTCGCGATGTTCCAGGGCTTGCCGATCAGTGCCTCCTCGGTGGCACGGGCGCGCAGCGGCGTGGCGGCGACGCCGCCCAGGCCGATCGTCGCGGACGTGACGATCCCATCGGTGATGTCGAGGGCGAACGCGACGGCGACGCTGGAGATGTCGTCGAAGCGGCGCTTGGCGATCTTGTGGAACGCCGTCGTGGTCGCGAGCGGCAGCGGGATCCGGATGGCCTTGATGAGCTCATCGGGGCGCTTGACGGTCTGCCGGTAGCCGGTGAAGTACTCCGCCAGGTCGACCTCGCGCAGGACGACGCCGGAGGCGTCCTCGGACAGTGACGCGAGCACGACGCTCGCGCGCAGGGCGAGCAGGGCCGGCGGGGTGTCGCCGATCGGGGATCCGGTGCCCAGGTTGCCGCCGAAGGTGCCGCGGTTGCGGATGAGCCGCGAGGCGAACTGCGGGAACAGCTGCGCGAGCAGGGGGATCCGCCCGTCCAGACGCCTCTCGACCTCGGAGAGGGGGAGGGCGGCGCCGATCTCGACCGCGTCGTCGCCGACCGTGAGCGTGCGCAGCTCCGGCAGCTGCTCGATGGCGACGACGAGCGGGGCGCGCCGGCCGCGGATGTTGACCTCGACGCCCCAGTCGGTGGATCCGGCGACGAGCAGCGCATCCTTCTCGTCGTGCAGGATCCGCAGCGCCTCGGCGAGCGTCGCGGGCCGGACGAAGCGCACCCCGTCGATCTCCGCGTCGGTGGCGACCGGCTGAGGGGCCGGCTGCGCGAGGCGCTGCTGCAGCGGGTCGTCCGCGTCGGGCGAGCCGAGTCCGTACGCGGCGTCGCGGATGGGGCGGTAGCCGGTGCAGCGGCAGAGATTGCCGCTCAGGGCGTGCAGGTCGAAGCCGTTCGGCCCGTGCTCGGGGTCGTGGACCGGGCACGTGTCGGTCGCTGAGCCCGCGTCGGTCGCTGAGCCTGTCAACGCCTCGGTCGCTGAGCCTGTCAACGCCTCGGTCGCTGAGCCTGTCAACGCCTTGGTCGCTGAGCCTGTCGAAGCGTCCGCGACCGCCGTGCGATCGGCACGGTAGTACTCGCCGGCCATGCTGCATGCGAAGCCGGGAGTGCAGTAGCCGCACTGCGAGCTGCCGGCTTCCGCGAGCTTGGCCTGCACCGGGTGCAGCTCTTCGGGGGATCCGAGCCCCTCGGCCGTGACGACCTCCTGGCCGTCCAGCGCGTACACCGGCACGAGGCAGGCGTTGACGGGGGTCCATGCGGTGCCGCCATCGGCGGTCGGCGTGGCCAGCAGCATCGCGCAGGCGCCGCACTCGCCTTCGGCGCAGCCCTCCTTGCTTCCGGAGAGTCCGACGTCGCGCAGCCAGTCCAGCGCGGTGGTGTGCGCGGGCGTTCCGGCGAGCGGGCGCTGCTGTCCGTTGACGGTGACGGCGATCTCGGTCATGCGAATCTCCTCGATTCCGGCGACAGTGTGCGGAGCGGCTCGGGCCCTGCCTCTGTGAGACGGAGCCTAGGCCCGAAGGCCTCCGCGTGGGATGTTTCTCCTTGTTGAGAGGAGCGCAACGCTGTGTGGTCAGGCGTCGTCGCCTCGGCCTTACCGCCAGTAGATTCGCGCTGTTTCCGAAATACGGAATCCGTGTTCCGAAAACATCGACAGCCTAAGGCGGCGGAAAGGGAACCGTCAAGAGGAGGGGAACGCCGATCTCGCCGGGCGGGCGATCGAGGCCCGTGCGCGTCCCCCGTGCGGTGGGCGCTCGCCGGGTCAGTACGCGTTCGCGGCGGCGGAGATGTCCGCCACGACTTCCCGGAGCACAGGGATCGCCTGATCCGCGAAGTCCTCCCCGACGCGCGAGATCGGTCCCGAGACCGAGACGGCCGTGAGCACCGGCATGTCCGGCACGGCCATCGCGAAGCAGCGCACGCCCACCTCGTGCTCGCCGTCGTCGACCGCGTATCCGCGCTCGCGGCTCACCGCCAGATCGGCGAGGAGCTCGTCGATGGTGCTGAGGGAGCGCTCCGTGGAGTGCGGCATGCCCGCACGGCCGATGATCTCGCGCACCTGGTCGTCGCTGAGCTGGGCGAGGATCGCCTTGCCGACGCTCGTGGAGTGCAGCGCGGCCCGGCCGCCCACTTCGGTGAACATGCGCATCGCGTGCGGCGACGGCGCCTGGGAGACGTACACCACGCTGTCGCCGTCGATGGTGGCGAGGTTCGCCGTCTCGCCGAGGCGCGCCACGAGCGACTTGAGCTGCGGCATCGCCATCTGACCGAACTGCCGGTTCGCGACCTCGCCCAGGCGCACGAGCTTGGGTCCGAGCGCGTACCGGCGGTTGGCGAGCTGGCGCGCATATCCCTCCGCCACCAGCGTGCGAAGCAGCCGGTGGATCGTGGTCATCGGCAGGTCGGCGGCCGCCGCGAGCTGGCTGATGGTGACATCGCCGCCCGCGTCGGCGATGAGCTCGAGCACGTCGAAGACGCGGGAGACCGACTTGACGCGTTCTGTGCTGTCCGCGGCCATGCGGATCCTCTCGCCTCGCGATCCGGCGGGAGTTATCCGCATGCCGGAAAGATCATTCCCGAGCAGAGTATCCCATCGGCCGGGCGCTCAGCCGGAGAAGGTCACGCCCCACTCGACCGTCCACGTCTCGCCCGGTGGGAGTCGGCGCAGGCCGCGACCGGAGTTGAACGCCTCGGCGGGCGCGGACATCGGCTCGAGCGCGACCACGAGCTCCTGCCCCGGGTAGCCGGTGGTGGTGAACGCCTGGATGAAGTCGAGCCCCTCGCCCTGCCACAGCGTGACCGTGCGGCCGTCCGGCGCGGAGAGGGTGCTGCGCACCTTCCCGTCCTCGTCTCGGCAGAGCGCGGCGAACCCGGTGTCGAGCTGCAGATCGCCGAGGCGGTGCGGGGTGCGCAGGTCGGTGCCTTCGGACACGGGCGACTCGCCGATCGGCAGCATGCGATCGTCGGTCTCGAAGTAGGTCGCGGCCGGGATCCGCAGGAGCAGCGTCTTCGGATCCGTCCCGGAGATCGTGAAGAACGGATGCGTGCCGATCGCGACGGGAGCGGCGGATCCGGACCGGTTCGTGAGGGTGTGCTCGACGGTGATGCCGTCGGCGGTGAGCGTGTAGCGCACGCTCGTCTCGAGCAGGTAGGGGTAGCCGATCTGCGGCACCACGGCGGCGCGCAGCAGCACCGTCGCGTCGCTCTGCTCGGCGATCTCGTACGCCGCGTAGCGGAGCAGGCCGTGGATGGCGTTGCGGAACTTCGGCTCGGTGACCGCCAGCGCCCGCGTCTCGTCGCCGTCGATCCAGATGCCGTCGCGGATGCGGTTGGGCCAGGGGACGAGCACGACGCCCGCGCACGACGGCGCAGGCCGGTCCTCGGGGTAGGGCGGGACGACCGTCGTCTCACCGACGACGAGGTGCCGCAGCGAAGCGCCGACCTGCGAGATCTGGGCGTGGACGCCGCCCGCGTCGAGGTGGATCTGGACGCCGGTCGGAGTGGTCATGCCGCCATCGTAGAGCGGTCGGACGGCGCCGTGTCGCCGGATTGCGGCCAGGACGCTTCCCAGGTGGCTCGGGTACGATGGGTGAGTCGGCTTCGGGTGACTGCGGCCTCCGGGATCCCCGGTGGTGCGCGGGTGTGTGCGAATGTGTGTGAGCTTCCTCCGGGAGGCGGCCCAGGGCCGATGGTGAGCCCGGCGGACGTCGTCGGGCGCGACATCCATCACCTGAATGGCCCCCGGCCGACGACTGCCCGGGTTTCCCCGCGCCCCACGAGGGCGGCGGGGTGCTGTTCTCGTGCGAGAACCAGACAAGGACGAACCCCGTGCCCAAGAACCACAAGCCCAAGGGCGGCCGCCCCGCGGCGAACTTCGAGCCCCGCTACGCGAAGAAGACCTCGTTCCACGACCGGCACCGTCAGGGGCGCCCGGCCCGTGACGGCGAGTCCGGCCGTGCTTCCGCCGGCCGCGACGCCCGCGGATACGACCGCGACGCCCGTCCGGCGCGCGACGACCGGCGCGGGGACGCGCGCCCTGGCAGTCGTTCCCCGAACCACCGCGGCTACCGCGCTGAGCCCGCCGCGGGCGAGCGTGCGCCGAAGCAGCGCTGGTCGGCGCAGGAGCGGGCCGGCCGCGACGAGGCGCGCGCGATCCGCAACCGTGCCGGATCCGGCCGAGTCGACGCTCCGCACCGCCGCGACGAGCGTCCCCGCTTCGACCGTGACGAGCGTGCCCGCTTCGATCGTGATGACCGCGCGCGTCGGGATGACCGCCCGCGGTACGACCGTGACGACCGTGCCCGTCGGGACGACCGGCTCCGCGGCGACGACCGCGAGCGCGACGACCGTCCGCGCGAGGACCGTTTCCGTCGGGACGACCGTCCGCGCCGCGACGACCGGAGCTACGGCCCGCGTCGCGACGACCGGACCGAGCGTCCGCGTTTCGACCGTGAGGACCGCCCGCGTCGCGACGACCGGGCCGAGCGTCCGCGCTTCGACCGCGACGACCGTTCCCGCCGCGATGACCGGGCCGAGCGTCCGCGTCGCGATGACCGCCGCGCCGCGCGTCCCTTGCGCGACGACTGGAGCCGCGGCACCGATCGCGCGCCGAAGCACGAGGCGACCGAGGACGTGGTGCACGAGCGCCTCGCGGCGCAGACCGTCGAGGCCGCCGAGGTCGCGGATGTGACGTTCGCCGACCTCGGACTCGGATCCAACATCGTCGAGATCCTGCGCAACATGGGCGCGGAGACCCCGTTCCCGATCCAGGCCGCCTCGATCCCCGCCGTGCTCGAGGGGCGTGATGTGCTCGCCCGCGGACGCACCGGATCCGGCAAGACCATCGCCTTCGGCGCACCGCTCGTGGAGAGCATCCTGCAGTCGCAGAAGGGCAAGAAGCGCGAGTTCGGGCGCTCGCCGCGGGCGATCGTGCTCGCGCCGACCCGTGAGCTCGCCCTGCAGATCGACCGCACGATCCAGCCGATCGCCCGCAGCGTCGGCCTCTTCACGACGCAGATCTACGGCGGCGTGCCCCAGGCGCGCCAGGTGGGCGCGCTGAAGAAGGGCGTCGACATCGTGATCGGCACCCCCGGCCGCATCGAGGACCTGATCAACCAGGGCAAGCTCGACCTCTCCGACGTGCGGATCGCCGTGCTCGACGAGGCCGACCACATGTGCGAGCTCGGCTTCGTCGAGCCGGTGCAGCGGATCCTCCGCGCGACCGGCGAGGGCAGCCAGAAGCTGCTGTTCTCGGCGACGCTGGACCGCGAGGTCGCCGCGCTCGTCGATGAGTTCCTGGTGGATCCGGCCGTCTTCGAGGTCGCCGGCGAAACGCAGGACTCGGGCACGATCGAGCACCGCGTGCTGGTGATCGAGCACCGCGACAAGGCTGAGGTCCTCTCCTCCCTCGTCGATCGCGAGGGCCGCACGCTCGTCTTCGCCCGCACCCGGGCGTACGCCGAGATGCTCGCCGAGCAGTTCGAGGACGCCGGGATCCCCGCGGTGTCGCTGCACGGCGACCTGAACCAGGCCAAGCGCACCCGCAACCTGCAGAAGCTCACCTCGGGCCGGGTGAACGTGCTCGTCGCGACCGACGTCGCCGCGCGCGGGATCCACGTCGACGACATCGACCTCGTCGTGCAGGCCGATGCGCCCGATGAGTACAAGACGTACCTGCACCGTGCCGGCCGCACCGGTCGTGCAGGCAACGCCGGGCGCGTGGTGACTCTCATCACCCGCCAGCGCCGTCGCCGCATGGCGGAGCTGCTGGACCGCGCCGAGATCGATGCCCCGTTCGAGGAGGCGCGCCTCGGCGACGACCTCATCGAGGAGATCGCCGGGCGCATGCCGTCCGCGGCCGACCTCACCTCCTGACCGCTCCGCCTTCGGATCCGTTCTCACTCAGGTCGCAGTTTCGGCTCTTCCCCGTATGCGGAAGAGCCGAAACTGCGACCTGAAGTGCGTGGTGCGAACGTGGCGGAGGGTCAGAGCGTCAGGGCCCAGTCGTTGACCACGAGCTCCCCGCCCCGGAACGGGAACGACCGGGTCTCGCGCAGAGTGAATCCGGCGCGGCGGCAGAGGGCGTTCGAGGGCGCATTGTTGATCGAGGGATAGGCATGGATCTCGCCGTGCCGTCCATCGGCGCGGACGACCGTGATCAGCTCCTGCAGCGCCTGGCCGGCATAGCCGTGGCCCTGGTGCTGCGGGAGCACGCTCCACCCGGTCTCCCAGGCGACCTCGCCGGTGGCCTCGTGAACCTCCCAGTAGCCGATCGTGCCGACAGGCGCGGATCCGGCCATGATCACGAGCATCCGCCCGGGCAGATCCTCTTTCAGATAGCGGACGTGTCGCCGATCGAGCTCTTCGACGCTCTCCGACGCGACGAGGTGCGCCGTCATCTCGGGCGTGTTGAAGGCGTCGAGCAGCGGACGGTCCTCGTCCTGCCACGGTCGGAGTGTCACCATGCGGCCACGGTAGCCGCGGGCACCGACATGGCAGCGCCGGACTCGGAGCATGACAGTTCTCGGATCCTGGAACCCCAGAACGCCCAACCTGAGAATCGGGTCCAAAAATCTAGTCGCATCCGTCGATGCTCGGGGAGCTCCCAGACTCAGTGATGCAGGATCGTTACCTTGTACGCCCGGTCAAGGGTGTTGACGTCACTACCCGAGTGGCGCCGAGGACTTCAAGGATCGTTACTTCGTCATGTCGAGAAACCCGTTCTTCCGCTCTGCCCGCCGCAAGGCCGCAACCATCGTCGGCGCCACCGCCGTGCTCGGCGCGCTCGCCGTCGGCGGTGCCGTGCTCGTCGCCCCCGCGGTCGCCGCGGCTGCTCCGTCCGCCGGACAGGTCGACGACGTCACCGCATACAACCAGCAGGTTCAGGTGCGCGCCGCGCTCGACACCGCCGACACCGCGCTGACGGACGCGGCGGCGGTCAACGCCGATGTCAAGGCCTCCGGCCTCGACCTGGGTCAGGCGCGCAAGCTCGTCGACGTGACCGGTCTGCGCTCGGCGCACGAGGTGCTGTCCGACGCCGCATCCGACAAGGACAAGGGCGCCGCCCACACCGCCCTCGCCGTTGCGGTCACCGACTACTCCGAGAAGATCGAGTCGCAGGTCGCCGAGGTGCGCGCCAACCTCAACAACGCCGTCGCCGCGAAGCAGGCCGCCGACGCCGCCGCGGCCCAGGCCGCCGCTGCCGCGCAGGCTGCCGCCGAGGCGCAGGCCGCCGCGAACACCCCGGACGGCGCCCGTGCCGCGGCCCAGCAGATCATGGCGAGCGAGTACGGCTGGGGCGACGACCAGTTCCAGTGCCTGAACTCGCTGTGGAACAAGGAGTCCGGCTGGGACTACCAGGCCTACAACCCGTCCGGCGCGACCGGTATCCCGCAGGCTCTGCCCGGCGGCAAGATGGCCAGCGCCGGCGACGACTGGGAGACCAACGCCGTCACCCAGGTCCGCTGGGGGCTCGGCTACATCTCCAGCGTCTACGGCACCCCCTGCTCCGCGTGGGGTCACTCGCAGGCGACCAACTGGTACTGATCGGCGGGTCCGCTCTCAGAACAGGGTCGCTGACGGCTCCGGGGTGCGCACGGCGCGCTCCGGAGCCGTTCTGCGTGCGCGGGCCGGTCGGTCGTCGGAGTGCAGCGCCTCCAGACCGTGCATCCGGATCAGCGGCTTGACCCGGCGCCCGAGCCACTGGCGGTAGTCCTTGGGCGCCTCGGCGGCCGCGCTGGGGTACAGCGCCCGATACGACGACAGCAGATCGGGCCTGTGCTGCGAGAGCCACTGGAAGAACCACGGCTTCACCCCCGCGCGCAGGTGCAGCGCTCCGTAGACGACGTGGTCGGCGCCCGCCTCTTTGATGCGGCGCAGGGCGGCGTCGATCGCGTTCACGGAGTCGGTCAGGTGCGGCAGGATCGGCATCAGGAACACGCCCACGCGGAACCCGGCGTCGGTGAGCGCCCGCACCGTGTCGAGTCTCGCCTGCGTCGACGGAGCGCCGTGCTCGATCGCCTCCCGCAGGGTCTCGTCGAACATCGCGATCGACAACTGCACATCGACGGGCACGTGCGCGGCGGCCTCGACGAGCACAGGGATGTCGCGACGGATCAGCGTGCCCTTGGTCAGCACGGAGAACGGCGTACCGGAGTCGGCGAGCGCGCGGATGATCCCCGGCATCAGCCGGTACCGACCCTCGGCGCGCTGGTAGGGATCCGTGTTCGTCCCGAGCGCGACGGTCTCGTGCCGCCAGGATCCGTGACGCAGCTCCTTCTCGAGCGTCTCGACCACATTCACCTTGACGACGATCTGCGAGTCGAAGTCCCTTCCGGCATCGAGGTCGAGGTAGGTGTGCGTGCCGCGGGCAAAGCAATAAGTGCACGCATGGCTGCAGCCGCGATAGGGGTTGATCGTCCAGGAGAACGGCATCTTCGACGGGCCGGGCACGTGGTTCAGTGCGGACTTCGCGAGCACCTCGTGGAACGTCATCCCGGCGAACTCCGGGGTCGTCACAGTGCGCAGGAAGCCCGTGCGGTTCTCCATCCCCGGCAGCGCCTGATCGTCCGTGTCGTCGATCCTCTGCCCCTGCCATCGCATGCAGATATTCGAACATAACGACGAGAGTGAGTCAAGGGTCGGTCGGTGAAAACTTCGAAGACGGGCGATCTTCAGGTGGCGCGGTGAGAATGGAGCGGTGGCATACCCGAGGCACCCGACGCGCTCTCGCGGCATGCATCCGCGCGTGGTGCTTCTGTTGTCCGTCACGATCGGATTGGCTGTCGCGCTGATCGGCGCGCTCTGGTCGCTCGCCGACGGCTCGGCGCAGCACGGACCCCGGCCGGCCACGGCGGCCGCTGCGGCGACAGCCCCCAAGATCGTGATGCCCGCCGCCGCCACGAGCCTGCCCGCGGTGCGGCTGCGCGCCGTCGCCGCCGCAGACCCGTGCGCGCAGCCGGCTGTGCAGCAGGCCCTCGCGGCGGGCGGCGATGATGCGGTGGTCGAGGCGTTCGGCGGAGGCGCCGCGTTCCGGGCCGCCGTCACGGCGGGCAGCGCCCCGTGCATCGATCTCGCCGACCCGCGCCGCGACTGGGTCGTCGTGAACAAGGCGCGCCCGCTGAACCCGGTGACGTTCGCGCCCTCGTCGTTCGGCGAGCCCGCACTCACGGTCGACGGCGCCGGGTCCCTGCGCGCCGACGTGGCGCAGGCCCTGGACCGCCTGTCCGCGGCAGCCGACGCCGCGGGCGCAGGGTCGATCGCCCTGGCCAGCGGCTACCGCTCCTACGACACGCAGGTGCAGACGTACTCGGGGCAGATCGCCGAGTACGGGCAGGCGCAGGGCGACGCGCTCTCGGCCCGCCCCGGCCACAGCGAGCATCAGACCGGCCTCGCCGCCGACGTCGTCTCCTGTGCGGGCGGGTGCGGCGACATCGACTCGTTCGGCGGCACCGCTGCCGGCGCCTGGGTTGCGCAGTACGGCTGGCAGTACGGCTTCATCGTCCGCTATACCCCGGGGCAGACCGAGGTGACGGGCTACGATGCCGAGCCCTGGCATCTGCGCTACATCGGCGTGCCGCTCGCGACCGCGTATCACGACGGCGGCTACAGCACGCTCGAGCAGTTCTTCGGGCTTCCGCCCGCCCCCGCGTACCCCGGCTGATCCCCGCCGGCGACGCCCGCGGCCGGCGTATGGCACGATCGCACAAAGCGTGACACCGAGTCTCACCCGCCGTGGGATGCATTCCCACAATCGAGGCTGCGATCCGCAGGATCCCGCATAGGATCACGAGTGCGAAGACGCACACACGATCTGGAGGAGCGCGATGGAACGCGACATCTACGACGAGGATCACGAGGCCTTCCGCGGCCTCGTCAAGGACTTCATCGGCCGCTACGTCACGAACGAGGCCATCGAGCGCTGGAACGCCGAGGGTGAGATCGACCGGGCGACCATGCTCGCCGCGGGAGAGGCGGGACTCATCGGCCTCTCGGTGCCGGAGGAGTTTGGCGGCGCCGGGATGCTCCAGGACTACCGCTTCCGCACGGTCGTGATGGAGGAGGTCATCGCCGCCGGCGCCGGATCCCTCGCGGGTGCGTTCGGGATCCAGGACGACCTCGCGGTCCCGTACCTCGTGCACATGGGCACGCAGGAGCAGAAGGCGAAGTGGCTGCCGCGGATGGCGACCGGCGAGGTCATCGGCGCGCTCGCGATGACGGAGCCCGGGGCGGGATCCGACCTCCGCGGCATCAAGACCACCGCGAAGAAGGTCGACGGCGGCTACCTCGTCAACGGTGCGAAGACCTTCATCTCCTCGGGCAAGACCGCCGACCTCGTCGTGACCTTCGTGAAGACCGGGGAGGGCAACCGTCCCGACGCGTTCAGCCTGGTGCTGATCGAGAACGGCATGGAGGGCTTCGAGCACGGCAAGAAGCTGCACAAGATGGGGTTCCAGGGCCACGACACCGCGGAGCTCAGCTTCACCGACGTGTTCGTCCCGGAGGAGAACCTCATCGGCGGCACCGAGGGCATGGGCTTCGTGCAGCTGATGATGAACCTGCCGCTCGAGCGCCTCTCGATCGCCGTCGCCGCTGCGGCGGCCGCACAGGCCGGTTACGACTGGACCGTCGCCTACACGAAGGACCGCGAGGCGTTCGGCGAGCGGATCATCGACTTCCAGAACACGCGCTTCACGATCGCCGACATGTCCGCGACCGTCGATGCGCTCTGGGCCTACGTCGACCGGGCGCTGCTGGCGTACAAGGACAAGAAGCTGTCCGCGGAGGAGGCCGCGAAGATCAAGTTCTGGGCCACCGAGCGCGAGTGGGAGGTGCTCGACGCAGGCGTCCAGCTGCATGGCGGCTACGGCTACATCACCGAGTACCCGATCGCGCGCGCCTTCCTCGACGCCCGCGTGCACCGCATCTACGGCGGCACGAACGAGATCATGCGCGACATCGTCTCGCGCCAGATCGCCGGCAAGCGCTGACGGCTCGCATCCCTTCTCGAACGCCCTCGGATCCATGGATCCGGGGGCGTTCGTCCTCCACAGGCGGGTGCTGAAGCGAGTTCCGCACGGAACACGTGATCCCGTCCCGTCGCGCATGCGCCGGCGTCAGGCTGGCCCCATGAACCCCGAGACTCTGCGCGACCACGTGCTCACCGGCGACGACGACCTCCGCGATGCGGTGGAGCTCCTGCTCCAGCAAGCGAACCAGCGGCAGCTCTGGTTGCTCTTCATCGACGGCGGAGGGCGGCTCGGAGAGCCGCTCATGCCTATGGCCGACTATCCGGTGGATCCGTGCGAAGCCGTCACGGTGGAGGATCTCGGCGAGGTCGGTCAGGCTCAGCTGCTGGCGCACCGGATCGGCATGCTCCGCGAGTTCACCGGCAACGCCGCCGTCGTGCTGGTCTGGGAGCGTGTGGGCGACGACGTCGTCGGCGGGGAGGACGACGCCGTCCGTCAATGGGCGCGCGCGATGAAGCGGCAATCGGCATCCCTGGGGATCCCGCTGCGCGCACAGTTCCTGCTCCACGATCGCGGCGTGCGTCAGTTGCACGCGGGCGACTGGGTGTGAGCCGCGCTCCGGACACATCTCGCGCTCTGACCTGCGACGCCCTCGGATCCACGGATCCGGGGGCGTTCTGCTGCGTCCGGAGTGTCGGGAGGATTTCTTGCTATTCAGTGTTGCTATGTACCGGTACTCAGTGTTACTGTCTACCGGTAGTCAACATCACTGAGTAGAAGGAGGAGGCGATCGCGATGGCGAATCAGATGACCGAGATGCTCAAGGGCACCCTCGAAGGGATCGTCCTGGCGATCCTGGCCGAACGGTCGGCCTACGGATACGAGATCACCACGCGACTGCGGGACGGAGGCTTCTCCGACATCGCCGAGGGAACCGTCTACGCACTGCTGGTGCGTATCGAGCAGAGGGGCCTCGTGGACGTGGAGAAGGTGCCCTCCGAGAAGGGGCCGCCGCGCAAGGTGTTCTCCCTCAACAGCCAGGGGCGGGACCAGCTCGCCGAGTTCTGGAGGACCTGGAGCTTCCTCGCAGAGCACATCGAACAGCTCCGCCACACCGACAGCAGCACGACCGACACGAATGAAGGAGCCTGACATGGCCGCCAAGTGGATCGAAGCCCTCACCGGGTCCCTCGAGCAGAAGAAGCAGTACAAGCAGGACAAGGCGCGCATGGAGGCGCTCCCGGCGCCCTACGCCGAGGCCGCCATGGCGATGCACCGCTACCTCATGTACGCCGGCGGGATCACCGACGGCGACACCCTGATCCGGATGTACACCGACCTGGCCGACCTCTGGGAGCGCGCCGCCGTCGACGGCACGCCGGTGCGCGACATCGTCGGCGACGACCCCGTCGACTTCGCCGACACCTTCGCCAAGGCGTACGCCGGGCGCGAGTGGATCGACAAGGAGCGCGGCCGTTTCACCGCGGCCATCGACAAGGCCGCAGGAAAGGAGAAGTGACCATGCCCACCACCCTCGCCCCCGCGATCCGCGTGCAGGGCGTCACCAAGGCGTTCAAGGACCTGCAGGTCCTGCGCGGCGTCGACTTCGACGTCGAGCGGGGCAGCATCTTCGCCCTGCTCGGCTCGAACGGCGCCGGCAAGACGACGCTGGTGCGGATCCTGTCGACGCTGCTCAAGGCCGACGGCGGATCCGCCACGATCCAGGGCTTCGACGTCGCCACGGCGCCGAACGATGTCCGCGAGGCGATCAGCCTCACCGGGCAGTTCGCCGCCGTCGACGAGGTGCTCACCGGTCGGGAGAACCTCGTGCTCGTCGCCAAGCTGCGGCACCTGAAGGATCCCGGCGCCGTCGCGGACGACCTGCTCGCCCGGTTCTCGCTCACCGACGCCGGCGGGCGCCGCGCGGGCACCTACTCCGGCGGCATGCGCCGGCGGCTCGACATCGCGATGAGCCTGATCGGCGACCCGCCCGTCATCTTCCTCGACGAGCCGACCACCGGCCTCGACCCGCAGGCGCGGATCGAGGTGTGGGACACCGTGAAGGAGCTCGCGAACAGCGGCACCACGGTGCTGCTCACCACGCAGTATCTCGACGAGGCGGAGCAGCTGGCCGACAGGATCGCGATCCTGCATCAGGGCACCATCATCCAGAACGGCACCCTCGCCGAGCTGAAGAAGCTGCTGCCGCAGACGACGGTCGAGTACGTCGAGAAGCAGCCCACCCTCGAGGAGGTCTTCCTCGCCCTCGTCGGCCCGTCGGCCGCATCCGTCCCCGGGCCCGTCGACCGGCCCGAAGCAAAGGAGGCATAGACATGTCCAGTCACATCCTCAGCGACACCGGCGCGCTCACGCGCCGCTCGCTCACGCACATCCTGCGCAGTCCCGACACGATCATCACCACCGCGGTGACCCCGATCGCCCTCATGCTGCTGTTCGTCTACGTGCTCGGCGGGGCGATCCACACCGGATCCGGCCAGTCGTACATCGACTACATGCTCCCCGGGATCCTGCTCATCACGATCGCCTCGGGCATCGCGTACACGTCGTACCGGCTGTTCCTGGACCTGCAGGGCGGGATCTTCGAGCGGTTCCAGTCAATGCCGATCGCGCGTTCGAGCGTGCTGTGGGCGCATGTGCTCACCTCCGTCGTCGCGAACATCGTCTCGGTCGCGATCGTCGTCGGCGTCGCGCTGCTCATGGGCTTCCGCACCGGCGCCTCGGTCGGAGCCTGGCTGGCGGTGGCCGGGATCCTCGTGCTGTTCACCCTGTCCCTGACCTGGCTTGCAGTGATCGCGGGCCTGTCCGCCAAGACCGTGGACGGTGCGAGCGCGTTCAGCTATCCGCTGATCTTCCTGCCGTTCATCAGCTCGGCCTTCGTGCCGACGTCGTCGATGCCGGGGCCGGTCGCCTGGTTCGCCGAGAACCAGCCGGTCACCTCGATCGTGAACACGATCCGCGCCCTGTTCGCCGGCACGCCGGTGGGGTCGAGCATCTGGATCGCCCTCGCCTGGATGGTGGGGATCCTCGTCGTCGCGTATGCAGGCGCGATCGTCATCTACCGGAAGAAGATCAGCTGAGCGGGCGGGCCGTCATGAGCTCGTCGCCGGTCCGAACCGGATCGAACCGCCTTCGGCGCCCCGTGCGCCCGGAGGCGGTTCGAGGCGGTTCGGACCCGGTCAGCCCAAGGGCACGGCGGCGGCCTCGCGCGCCGCGCGCGAGGCCGGTGACGCGGATCCCCGGCGCCAGTAGCCGCAGAAGCTCACCTGCTCCTTGCCGACGCCACGCTCGCCGACGAGCAGCTTCCGCGCCCCGGACGCGAGCGACTGCTCGCCGGCGGCGTACGCGTGCAACGGCGCATCCGGCAGCGTCAGCTCGCGCAGCGCCGGCAGCACGAGTGCCCCTGGCACCTCGTCGGCATCGCGCACGAACCATCGCACCGCGATGCCGTCGGGGTGGGGGAACGCGAGTGCGTCCTCGGCGGAGGGCGCTTCGAGAAGCACGGAACCGGTCGCCTGCGCGGGCAGGGACGCGCAGATCGCCGCGATCGCGGGCAGCGCGGTCTCGTCGCCGACCAGCACCACGCGTTCCGTGCCCCGTGCGGGGTTGAAGGCGAGGCCCTCGTCGATGACGAGCACGTTCTCGCCCGGGCGGCAGGTCTCGGCCCAGCGCGAGGCCGGCCCCGCGGTGCCCTCGGCTGCTGAGCCGTGCAAGACGAAGTCGACGTCCAATTCCGCGCCCGCATCGTCGCGGGCGGGGCGGAACGCCCGGACGGTGTAGTTGCGCATCACGGGGCGTTCGCCGTCGGGGATCCGCAGGAACTTCAGGTAGCCCAGCATCTGGTTGGCCTTGGCGGGAACCCTGCCGAGGCCCGCCTCTCCGCTCACCGGAAGGAACAGGCGGAACCACTGGTCGTAGCCCATCGGCACGAAGCGCCCGATCTCGCCTCCGCCGAACGTGACGCGGATCCAATGCGGTGCGAGCCGCTCGGTGCGCAGCACCGTGAGGGGGAGGAGACCGGCTTCGGCCGGCTTGACCATCTTGCTGTACGCCATGGGAGACCTCTCAGAGCTGCCAGGGGAAGAACAGGGCGAAGAGCACCGCGGAGGCGGCGATCATGAGGGCCATGAACACGACGTCGCGCGCTCGGAACGGCACCTCGTGGCGCTCGGTGCGGGTGGGGTGGGCGCCGAAGGCGCGGGCGTCCATCGCCAGCGCCACCCGCTCCGCGTGCCGGATCGCGCTGGCGAGCAGCGGCACGATGTACCCCCAGCCCCGGGCGATCCTGGCGAACGGACCTTGCCCGCCGTGCGTACCGCGCACCCGATGCGCCGCACGGATCACGCCCAGCTCGTAGCCGAACCGGGGCACGAACCGGTACGCCGCCAGCGCCGTGTAGCCGATGCGGTACGGCACCCGCAGCTGCTGCACGGCGGAGCGCGCCACGTCGGGGCCGGTCGTGGTGAGCCCCGGGATCAGCCCGAGCCCGAGGATCGCGGCGAGCCGTAGTGCGGTCGCGAGCCCGATCTCGAGGGCGCCCGCGTGCAGCGTCCAGCCGCCGACCCGGAGCACCGTCGGGGTGGCGGCGACGAGCGCCGGATCCGTCCACAGCGCCATGGCCCCGGTCAGCAGGAGCACGCCCGCCGGCACCGCCAGCAGGAGCAGCGCCCACACCCCGCGGGTCAGCCGGGCGCCGGTCAGGACCAGGGCATAGGCGAGCGCCAGGAATGCGGCGGGCGTGGCGAGGTCGCGCACGAACAGCAGCACCACCATCGCCGGCACCACGGCGCCGAGCTTGGCGAGCGGGTTCAGGCCGTGCAGCCAGCCGCGCGGCGGGCGGCGGTCGGCGTAGGGGTCGGATCGGGCGGCGGTGTCGGTCTCATCCGGCATGGCGGTGCCGGCGGCGTCCGTCGTCTCGGACGCGCGTGTATCGGGCGTGGTGGTGCCGGTGGCCCCCGTCGTCTCGGACGCGGTGGTGGCGGGCGTGGCGGTGCCGGTTGTGCCGGGGGCGGTGGATGTGGCGATGCCGGCGAAGGACGGATCCGTCGGGGTGATGCGGGTTGTCGCGTCGTCGTCGGCGAGCGCGCCGCGCAGGGCCGGCGGGATCGCCGCGTACGCCGCGGGGAGCGGGATCCGTCCGGCGGCCACGAGTGCGGGCGTCGGGCCGGCCGCGACGACCGTGCCGCCCTCGACGAGAACGGCGTGCGTGGTGTGCCGTGCGACGAGGTCGAGGTCGTGGGTGACCAGCACGATGGTCGTGCCGAGGGCCCGGAGCTCGCGGAACAGCGCGAGCAGCTCCTCGGTGCCGCGCTGGTCCTGCCCGAACGTGGGCTCGTCGAGCACGAGGATCCGCGGTCGGGTGATCAGCGCGGTGCCGACCGAGAGCCGGCGCTTCTCGCCGCCGGAGAGCAGGTACGGGTGCGTGCCGGCCTTGTCCGCGAGGCCGAAGCGATCGAGCATCTCCGCCACGCGGTCGGCGACCTCGTCGGGCGGTGTGCGGCGCAATCGGAGCCCGTGCGTGAGCTCGTCGAACACGGTGTGCGCGATGAACTGATGCTCGGGGTTCTGGAACACGAAGCCGAGGTGGGCCGCCATCGCCCGGGGAGAGGCGGTCGCCGGATCGAGGCCGTCCACGACGACCCGCCCCTTGGGCGGGCGCACCACGCCGGCGAGCGCCTGCACCAGAGTCGTCTTGCCCGCCCCGTTCGAGCCGATCACCGCGGTGATCGACGCGGGCGCGATGTCGACGTCGACGCCCCGCAGCACGGGGACGCCCCCGCGTTCCACGTCGAGCCCCCGCGCCGTGATGACGGGGCCGACCTGTGATTTCAGAGCGCGCACATTGCTGGATCCGGGCGCCGGATCGAGCCATTTGCGCGCTTTCAACGAGGAGTGCAGGGCCGCCTCGAGCTCGCCGGGCGTGAGTGGGAGGGGGTGGATCGGGTCGGCGGCGAGCTCGGGGATCCGGGCGTTCAGCCGTTGCGCCGCGAGAGCGGCGGCGGGCAGGCGCACCCCCAGCGCGGTCAGCTCGTCGGCATGCCGGCGCAGGACGTCGGCCGCGGGGCCGTCGAAGGCCACGCGCCCGCCGGCGTCGAGCACGATCGCGCGGGTGGCGAGGGGGAGCGCCTCGTCGAGGTCGTGCTCGACCAGGACGATCGCGCGCTCGGGAGAGGCGATGTCGGCGAGCGCGGCGTGCACCTCGGTCGTGCCCTGCGGATCCAGGTTCGCCGTCGGCTCGTCGAGGATCAGCACCGGCGCCGCCGTGGCGAGAGCCGCCGCGATGGCGAGCCGCTGCTTCCCGCCGCCGGACAGACGGTCGGGGTTCTCGTGCCGCCGCTCCCACAGGCTCATCCGCCGCAGCGCCTGCTCTGCGCGGGCCAGCACCTCATCGACGGGGAGGCAGAGGTTCTCCAGCGCGAACGCGACCTCGTCGAGCACGGATCCGGTGACGATCTGCGCATCCGGATCCTGGAACACGATGCTCACGTCCCGCGTCAGCCGGGCCGTCGGCGTCTCGACCGTGTCGTCGCCGCGGATCGCGACGGATCCGGTGATCCCGGCCTCGAGCGAGTGCGGGATCAGGCCACCGAGCGCGAGCGCGAGCGTCGACTTGCCGGAGCCGGACGGGCCCAGCAGCAGCACCACCTCGCCGGCGCGCACGTCGAAGGAGAGGTCCTGCACGGCGGGAGCGCTCGCACCGCGATGTGTGATCGTGAGATCGCGCACGCGCAGGAGCGGGACGGCGGGCATGGGGGTCCGTTCGGAGTGGGTTGCTTAGGCAAGCCTAACCTAGGACATTCGTCGGCGCGGAGCCCGTCAGCGCGGCACGGAGCCCGTCAGCGCTGCATCGAGTGGTCAGTGCGGGGCGACGCCCGCGCGACGCAGGGAGATGCCGATCCGCAGGCCGAGGGCGGTCCAGGCGATCGGTCCGAGCACCGCGAGCGGGAGATAGATGATCCGCGCCCAGAGCGGCAGCGCGTCGAGATCGACCGCGAGGAACACCACCGCCGCGATGATCACGCCGATGATCGCCGCCGATACGAAGAAGCGCCATGCGCCCCACGACCGGTACCGGGTCAGGGCGGCGACGCCCTCCTGGATGAGGCCGAACAACAGAGCGGTGCCGAGGAACCGGGGGAACCAGATCGGGTTGAAGGCGCTCGCGACGAGCGCGGCGAGCACGTGCGTGAGCAGCGCGACCAGCGGTCGTCGCAGCACCTCCTGCGCGATGATCCCCGGCAGCACGTGCGAGCCCAGCACCAGGCCGTAGGCGAACGGCGCTCCCGCGATCACCGGGATCGTCACCCAGCCTGCGGCCGCGCCGAGCAGCCCTGTGGCGACCCCGATAGCGGCGCAGACGAGCAGGATCCGCGTGGGCAGCGGCGAGCGGGCGGCGGGCACCCGTCCAGCGTACCGGCGGCGTCGGACGGGGACCGCGCGACCGCCGGCGTCGGACGGTCGCCGGGGTCGGACGGGCGATGCCGTCCCCCCGGCTAGATGCGTTGCGGCCGAGAAGCGTGCCGAACGCCCCCCGCGGGACGGCTCAGATGCGCCGGCGCCGCGGCATCAGGTGCACCGGCGGGATGGGCGGCGCGGGCACCCGCTCGTCGCCGTGACCGACGACGTGGCCGAAGCGATCGGATCCCGCCTCCCAGTCCTCGCGCGCCTGGACGATCTCCTCATGGGTGCGCGCGGCGAAGTTCCACCACATCACCAGGTCCTGCTCGAAGGGCTCGCCGCCGAGGAGGAAGAGCAGCGCGCCGCCTTCGCTGGTGACGGTCACCGCCTCGCGCGAATCGCCGAGGAACAGGATGTCGTCGGCGGACAGCGGGATCGAGGCGAGCTCGGATCCGGATACCGCGGCGTCGCCCGTGACGAGAAGCAGGCCGTGCTCCCAGGAAGGGTCGAGCGGGAGCGAGAGCCGCGTACCGGGTTCGAGGCGTATCTCCGCCCCGAGGATCGGCGTGTACGCGGTCGCGGGGGAGTGCACGCCGGCGTACGACCCCATCACCACCGTCACGTCGGCGTCGGATCCCTCCTCGGCCGGCAGCGCCAGCCCGGGAAGGGACAGGTGCTGCTCAAAGCCCGGGGCGCCGGTCGCCGCGCCGTCGGGCAGCACCACCCACAGCTGCAGCGCGTCGAGCGGCACGGCATCCTCGCCCACCGAGTACTCGGAGTGCGCGATGCCGTTGCCCGCGGTCATGAGGTTGAGCTGCCCGCGGCGCAGCACCACGTCGCTCGAGATCGTGTCGCGGTGGCGGATCTCGCCGACGAGCGGCCAGGTCACGGTCTGCAGGCCGATGTGGGGATGCGGTTCCACGCGCATGCGCACCTCGGCGGGGCCGAACCGGTCGAGGAAGCACCACGCGCCGATGGTCGGCACGTCCTTGCTCGGCAGCACCCGCATCACGTTCATCGCGCGCACGCCGCCGAGCGGCACCTCGCGTGCCTCCAACACGACCGCGCGGGGCCCGTGCAGGGTCATTCCGAGTCCTTCGGCGTCGTCGTCCCGGCGGCCCCCGTGGGTGCCGAGGCCCCGTCGGTCTCCTCGGGCGTCGGGGCCGGGAAGCGCACCTTGGCCCCCGGCACCTCGTGTGTGCGCAGGTACCGGTTGATGTACGGGCAGTACGGCACGATCGTGTCGCCGCTGGCGGCCGCATCGGCGAGCGCCCCGGCGGCGAGCTGGGAGGCGAGGCCCTGGCCCTGGAAGGCCGGATCCACTTCGGTGTGGATGAACAGGATCGTCCCGGGGCGGCGCTGGAACTCGGCGAACCCGGCGAGGGCGCCGTCGACGCTGATCTCGTACCGGGATTCCGACTCGTTCAGGGTCACAGCGGTCTCGGGCATGGCGCTCCTTCGTGCGGTGTCGCGGTTCGCGTCCAACCTATGCCCGCCGGCGGGGTGCGCGGGCGACGACGCCTGTATGCGTCGGGCGCACGATCCAGTTGTGCAGAGGAAAGGGTGCCGGAACTCCCGGCAGACGCGGCCTTCTCAGCCGCGTGGCCTGAATGGTGCGGGCTGTGGACAGCGGCCCGTCGTGTCGGCGCCGCTCGTTACGCTGGAGACATGCCTCAGAACGATCCGCGAGACCCTTATGCGGATCTGCCGTGGTCCGATGCGCCGCTCGACGATCCGTACGCCGACGTCCCGTATCCGGACGAGCCGTGGGATGCGGCTCCGCCTCCCGAGGAGGGCGAGTGGCTCGGTTCCCCGGGCGCGGTGCCCCAGGGCAGCTTCCCCGCGCCGACCGCGCGCACCGCGCAGGGGCACCCCGCGCAGGCGCGCACCGCACCCGCGACGGCCCGACCCGGCACCCCCGCGCCGAGCCGGTTCGCGACGCCGCTGGAGGCGCTGCGCACCGTCTACGGCTACGACGCGTTCCGCGGCGACCAGGCGGCGATCATCGACCAGGTCGTCGGCGGCGGAGACGCGGTCGTCCTCATGCCCACCGGCGGCGGCAAGAGCCTCTGCTATCAGGTCCCCGCGCTCGTGCGGGAGGGCACCGGGCTCGTCATCAGCCCGCTGATCGCGCTCATGCACGACCAGGTCGACGCGCTGCGCGCCAACGGAGTGCGTGCCGCCTACCTCAACTCGACGCAGACCGCGTCCGATCGCGCCGAGGTCGAGCGGGCGTACCTCGCGGGCGATCTCGACCTCATCTACGTCGCCCCGGAGCGCCTCTCCCATGCGCAGACGCTGGCGCTGCTGCAGCGCGGAGCGCTGAGCGTCATCGCGATCGACGAGGCGCACTGCGTGTCGCAGTGGGGCCACGACTTCCGCCCGGACTACCTCGCGCTCGGCGGTCTCGCGGAGCGCTTCTCCGGCGTCCCGCGCATCGCGCTCACGGCGACCGCCACCCGCGAGACCCACCGCGAGATCACCGAGCGGCTGCACCTGCCCGAGGCGAAGCACTTCGTCGCGAGCTTCGACCGGCCCAACATCCAGTACCGGATCGATCCCAAGGTCGATGTCCGCAAGCAGCTCGTCACGTTCATCCGCAGTCAGCCCGCCGGGTCCGCCGGCATCGTCTACGCGCTCAGCCGCTCCTCGGTCGAGCAGATCGCGGAGTACCTGCAGGCGCAGGGCCTCGACGCCATCCCGTACCACGCGGGGCTCGACGCCGCCACGCGCGCCGCGCACCAGTCGCGCTTCCTCCGCGAGGACGGCGTGATCGTCGTCGCCACGATCGCGTTCGGCATGGGCATCGACAAGCCCGACGTGCGCTTCGTCGCCCATGTGGATCTGCCCAAGTCCGTCGAGGGCTACTACCAGGAGACCGGTCGTGCCGGCCGGGACGGCGAGCCATCGGTGGCGTGGATGGCGTACGGGCTCGGCGACGTCGTGCAGCAGCGCCGTTTCATCCAGCAGAGCGAGGGCGACCGCGCGATCAAGCAGCGGCAGAACCAGCACCTCGACGCGATGCTGGCGTTGTGCGAGACCGTCGACTGCCGACGCCAGAACCTGCTCGGCTACTTCGGGCAGTCCTCGGAGCCGTGCGGAAACTGCGACACCTGCCTCACCCCGCCGGACAGCTGGGACGGGCTGATCCCGGCGCAGAAGCTGCTCTCCACGATCGTGCGGCTGCAGCGCGAGCGGCGGCAGTCCTTCGGCGCAGGGCACCTCATCGACATCCTGCGCGGGGCGTCCACCGAGAAGATCCGCAAGTTCCGTCACGACGAGCTCGCCACCTACGGGATCGGATCCGACCTCACCGACGCGCAGTGGCGTTCGGTCGTGCGGCAGCTGCTCGCGCAGGGCCTCATGCAGGCGCAGGGCGAGTACGGCACCCTCGCCGTGAGCGAGGCCAGCGCCGGGGTGCTCAGCGGCACGACGCCGGTCAAACTGCGCCATGACGTGGTGGCCAGGGCGGGCGCGGCCGGCACGCGCGCGGCCAAGCGGAGCGCCGCGGAGGCGCTCGCCGAGGGCGACCGGGAGCTGTTCGAGGCGCTGCGCGCCTGGCGCGCGCAGACCGCACGTGAGCAGGGCGTGCCCGCGTACGTCGTGTTCGGCGACGCCACGCTCCGCGCCCTGGCGGAGCACCGTCCGGCCCGTGCGGAGGACCTCGTCGGCATCAGCGGCATCGGCGAGCGCAAGCGCGAGGCCTACGGCGATGCCGTGCTCGAGGTCATCGCCGCAGCGGGCTGACCATACGGCCATACGAGCGGCTCCGCCGGTTGGGCGAGCGGCCGAGCCGACCGTGCCGGGCCGGTCACGCGAGCGCCTGCACGGGCCCGGCTGTGGCTTCAGCACAATCCGGCGCGGCCTCGGACCCGCGGCGAGTTGGACGGCTCCTACAGCCGGGTTCGTCATGCGTTGTCCGCGACCTACCATGAACGCATCCCAGAAACCTCACGAGAGGATCCTCATGGTCGACGCCGCCCTTCGGACCACTGCGAACACCGCCCAGGACGACACCACGCCGCGCATCGATGTCGATGCGATCGGCGACCTGCTGCTCGGCACCTGGGCCGACACCCGCCGTGAGGCGCGCGAGATGATCAAGGATCCGGCGTTCTGGCGGGACGACTCGCTCGGCAAGGACGAGCACCGCGAGCGCGTGCTGACGCAGCTGCACCTGCTGGTGGAGAACAACGCCGTGCATCGCGCGTTCCCCAAGCGCCTCGGCGGGGAGGAGAACAACGGCGGCAACATCGCCGGGTTCGAGGAGCTCGTCGTCGCCGACCCGAGCCTGCAGATCAAGTCGGGCGTGCAGTGGGGGCTCTTCGGATCCGCCGTGCTGCAGCTCGGCACCGCGGAGCACCACGACAAGTGGCTGCCCGGCATCATGAGCCTGGAGATCCCCGGCGCCTTCGCGATGACCGAGATCGGGCACGGCTCCGACGTCGCCTCGATCGGCACCACGGCGACGTACGACCCGGAGACCGAGGAGTTCGTCATCCACACGCCGTTCCGCGCGGCGACCAAGGAGTACCTCGGCAACGCGGCGCTGCACGGGGTGGCGGCGACGGTGTTCGCGCAGCTGATCACGAACGGCGTGAACCACGGCGTGCACTGCTTCTACGTGCCGCTGCGCGGCGAGGACGGCGTGGACCTCCCCGGCATCGGGCGCGAGGACGACGGCCTCAAGGGCGGCCTGAACGGCATCGACAACGGCCGGCTGAGCTTCGACCACGTGCGGATCCCGCGCACCAACCTGCTCAACCGCTATGGCGACGTCGCCCCCGACGGCACGTACACGAGTGCGATCGACAGCCCCGGCCGGCGCTTCTTCACGATGCTCGGAACCCTCGTGCAGGGCCGCGTCTCGCTGGATGGCGCCTCGTCGTGGGCGTCAGCCCTGGGCCTGTACATCGCGATCACCTACGCCACCCAGCGCCGCCAGTTCAACGGGGTCAGCGGCGAGGAGACCACGCTGCTCGACTACGGCAAGCACCAGCGCCGGCTGCTGCCGCGGCTGGCCACCACGTACGCGCAGCTGTTCGCGCACGACGAGTTCCTGCAGAAGTTCGACGGCGTCTTCTCGGGGCGCACCGACACCCCGGACGACCGCGAGGACCTCGAGACGCTGGCCGCCGCCCTCAAGCCGTTGTCGACCTGGCACGCGCTCGACACGCTGCAGGAGTGCCGCGAGGCATGCGGCGGCGCCGGGTTCATGTTCGAGAACCGTTTCGTGGGCCTCCGCCAGGACCTCGACATCTATGTGACGTTCGAGGGCGACAACAACGTCCTGCTGCAGCTGGTCGGCAAGCGGCTGCTGACCGACTTCGCGAAGCAGTTCCAGGGCGCCGACGCCAAGACGCTCGCACGCTACGCCGTCGGACAGACCGCCGGCAAGGTCTTCCACGGCGCGGGACTGCGCCAGTTCGGGCAGGCGGTCGCGGATCTCGGATCCACCGCCCGCTCGGTCGAGAACGGCCTGCGCGCCGAGCAGCAGCACGAGCTGCTCACCGACCGGGTGCAGCAGATGGTCGCCGACATCGCGGGCCGCCTGCGCGCGGCCGGCAAGGACAAGGCGCTCGGCGAGAAGCTGTTCAACGAGAACCAGGCCGAGCTCATCGAGGCGGCCCGTGCGCACGGCGAGCTGCTGCAGTGGGAGGCCTTCACCGACGCCCTGGGCCGCGTCGCGGATGAGGACAGCAGGACGGTGCTCACCTGGCTGCGCGATCTGTTCGGCCTGCAGCTCATCGAGAAGCACCTCGCGTGGTACCTCATCAACGGCCGCCTCTCGGCGCAGCGCGCGGCCTCGGTCTCTCGCTACATCGACCGGCTGTGCGCGCGCCTGCGCCCGCACGCCCTCGACCTCGTCAACGCCTTCGGCTACGAGCCCGAGCACGTGCGCGCACCTCTCGCCTCCGGTGCGGAGCAGGTCCGTCAGGACGAGGCGCGCGCGTACTACGCCGAGCTCAAGGCCTCGGGCCAGGCTCCGGTCGACGAGAAGGCCCTGAGGAAGGCGCGCCAGCTGTAGCCGCTCGGTGGCCCAGGGTGCCGGTTGGTAGTTTCGGGTCATGAAGCTCTCCCCGACGGCACGCGTCGACCTCGGACAAGGCGCCCTCGCGTTCCCGCATCCGCCGACGGTGTGCCTGCGCGCCGACGGGTCGGCGCTGTGCATCGCCACGCTGCGCACGGACGCCGGGTGGGAGACGTCCCTGATCCAGGTGCAGACCTCCGGCGAGCAGAGACGACTGGCGCTGCCTGAGGGCGCGTTCGGGGCGCAGCCGGTGATCATCGACCGCGGCGCCGCGGGCGTCGCGGTGCTCGTCGACGACCGGACGCTCGTGGTCGCCGACGAGGCGCTCTCGTCCGCGACGACCGTCACCATCCCGGACCTCTTCGCAGCGACCGATCGCGAACGCCGGCTGACCGCGGGCGGGATCGCGCGGCGGGCGTCGGATGACACTTGGCTGGTCGTCCTGACCGATCCGTCCACCTTCCAGAACGCCCGCACGATCGCCGCACTCCGCGTCGATGATGCGACCGCGGCCTGGCAGAGCGCGGAGCTGCTCCCCGGCGACGACTACCCGATGGCGGGAGGGCGGACGTCGACCGCGCCGGGTGGCGTGGCGGCGCCGACGATCGCCGACGCCATCGAGGTCGCGGGCGTCCGCTTCGTGGCCGCGCAGGGCAGCGACACGGCCAGCATGCTGAAGTACGGGAGCGACTTCTTCACACTCGCGGAGCTCGATGCGGCGGGGCGCGTCGCCCGCCGCGTCTTCGAGGCAAGCGGGTGGAAGAAGCAGCCGGGCAAACACGGCATCCGCGCACGGTTCACCTCGGACGGCGTCTCCGCGATCCTGACCCCCGTGTTCCGCACCGGCGAGTGGGCCGGCCGTCAGCGCCTGGTCCGGCTGTCGGACGGAGCGCTCGAAGAGATCCCGCCCATCCGTGGCGCCGCCGGCTTCGCTGTCGCGGACGTGCGCGCCGGTCAGGTGGTGCTGGCGTCGGACGACGCCCTGCTGTTCGCGGAGACAGCGGGCTGATGGCGAACGCCGTGCATCGGCGCCGCCGGGCCTGCGCCCCGTGTCGGCGGCCTCGCCTAGCCTGGTCGTCATGACGATCCCCGCCCCCGACGACCGCCCGCGGTGCCCCTGGCCGGGGGAGGATCCGGAGTACCGCCGCTATCACGACGAGGAGTGGGGCACGCCGCTGCACGGCGACCGTGCGCTCTTCGAGAAGATGTCGCTCGAGGGCTTCCAGGCGGGGCTCAGCTGGATCACGATCCTGCGCAAGCGTCCGCGGTTCCGCGAGGTGTTCGCCGGTTTCGATCCCGAGGTCGTCGCGGAGTTCGGCGACGACGACATCGCGCGGCTCATGGCGGATCCGGGCATCATCCGCAACCGGGCGAAGATCGAGGCGACCATCGGCAACGCGCGTCTCGTGCGCGAGATGGCCGACGGCGAGCTCGACGCGCTGATGTGGTCGTTCGCGCCGGCGGCGCCCGCGGCCCGTCCGCGGTCGATGGCGGAGATCCCCGCGGTCACCCCGGAGTCCGAGGCGATGAGCAAGGCGCTGCGCAAGCGCGGTTTCCGCTTCGTCGGCCCGACCACGATGTACGCGCTCATGCAGTCCGCCGGCATGGTCGACGACCACGTCGCCGGGTGCTGGCGCGCGGCTTAGAGGTCGTCTCCGGCGTCGGCGGATGCGGGAGCGGCGGGCGCCTCAGGCTTGCGGAACACGCGACGCATGTGGTCGCTCGTGAGGAAGTCGGCGACGCCGATCATGATGAGGCTGAAGACGATCTGCTCGGTCACCATCCACGCGGGGTACAGCCCGGGGATCGCCGCCATCACGAGCGTGATCACCGGGAAGATCTGCGCGAACAGCCGCAGCCGCTGATACGCCCACCGCCAGCCCAGGGCGGCGCGCCACGCGAAGTAGAAGAGCGTCGCGGTCATCGCGAGCACGATGAGCGCGCGCATCCACACCGCGAACGGCACCGCGGCGATCGAAGACGCCTGCACTGCGATGACCACCGCGATGACCACGGCGACGACGCCGATCACGAGTTCGAGCGCGAGCAGCCAGAACACCCAGCGGAAGGCGCGGACGGTGCGGACGTGATCGCGGTCGGACTCGACGATCTTCTCGTGCGCGTTCCGGCCGCCGGCGATGCGGTCGACGCGCAGCAGCAGCGGCTCCACGCGCTGCAGCACGGAGTCGAGGAACATGCTCCGAGAGTACGGCTCCCGCCTATGCGGAGAGCGCGGATCCGGCCTCGCGAAGGCGATATCGATCGAAGGATGGATGGGGAGTCCTCCCCATCGCGGCTCCCAGATTCCCGACATACACTCTTACGGTCCCCTGACAATTCCTCATGGGACGGCTGTGCTCGATGTTCGGGGGGAAATCGTCGTGAAGTCTTTCGCATGGTTGCGGATGCGGCCGAAGACTCTCGCCTCCGCGGCCGGTGTGACCGCAGCCGCTCTCGCCGTCACCGGCATGGCGTTCGCCTACGAGGGCAACCCCACCGCCGAGGTCGATCTGCATGACGGCGGCGTCTGGCTCACCAAGACCTCGAGCCTGCTCGTCGGGCACTTCAACAACGAGTCCCGCGTGCTCGACGGCGGCCTGCGCACCGGCGGTGAGAACTACGACGTGCTGCAATCCGGCGGCACCGTGCTCGTCACCGACCACACCGCATCCACGCTCACCAGCGTCGACCCTGCCCGCGTCGTCCTCAGCGACGCCGTGCTGCTGCCGGGTGGCGCAAAGTCCGCGCTCGGCGGCACGACCGTCGCGATCCTCGACCCCAAGGAGGGCAAGCTCTGGGTGCGCTCCGCCTCGTCGCTGAGCGGTTTCAAGGCCGCGGGGGAGAAGCCGCTGGCGACGCTCGGCGCGGGAGCCGATGTCGCCGTCGGCGGCGACGGCACCGTCTACGCGGTCTCCGCGAAGGACAGCACGGTCGTGACCGTGCACGTGGACGCTCAGGGCAAAGCGCAGTCGCCGTCCACCGAGAAGATCGAACTCGGCGGGAACGCGAAGCCCACGATCACGGTGGTCGGCAGCACCCCCGTGGTGCTCGATGCCGAAGCGAAGACCGTGTTCGCCGCCGGTCACCGCACCGTGCTCGACGGCGCGGACGTGAAGAACCTCGACGCCGCCGTGCTGCAGCAGCCGTCCGCCGACAACGGCGCGGCAGTGCTGGCGACCGCCGACGCCCTGATCTCGGTGCCGCTCGACGGCTCCGCCCCCGCCGTGCAGGACGTGGGCGGCACGGGTGCCCCCGCCGCTCCGGTGTACCTCAACGGCTGCACCTACGGCGCCTGGGGCGGATCCGCGAAGTTCCTTCGCGACTGCATCGGATCCGCGAACGACCTGAAGACCTCGATCGAGGGCGCCGAGAGCAGCTCCACCCTCGTGTTCCGTGTGAACCGCGACGTCGTGGTGCTCAACGACACGGCGAGCGGCGCGGCGTGGATGGCGACCGACAACCTGCAGCGCGTCGACAACTGGCAGGACATCGTCCCGCCCGAGGGCGACAGCGAGAAGCAGGACGAGACCACCGACGACCAGGTCGAGACCACGCTGCCCAAGCGCACCCCGGAGAACACGGCGCCCGTCGCCCACGACGACGAGTTCGGAGTGCGCCCCGGCCGTACCACGCTGCTTCCCGTGCTCGACAACGACACCGACGCGGACGGCGATGTGCTCGTCGCCTCGCTCGCCCAGGAGCAGCCGTCCATCGGCGAGGTGCAGCCCATCAACAACGGCGGAGCGCTGCAGATCGCGGTGCCCGAGGACGCGACCGGATCCGCGTCCTTCCAGTACCAGGCGGATGACGGCCGCGGCGGCAAGGCCACCGCGAACGCGTCGGTCAGCGTGCACGACTGGAGCATGAACGCCGCGCCGAAGCAGCGGCGCACCCCGGGTCTGCTCGTCGAGGCCGGCGGCGCGGTGACGTACAACGTGCTGCCCGACTGGATCGACCCGGACGGTGACGACGTGTACCTCAAGGACGTCGAGGCGGCGCCCGGCGACGAGGTGGACTACACGCCCGACGGCCAGCTCACCTACCGCGCGGTGGCCAGCCTGCCCGGTCGCAAGGAGATCCGGATCCAGGTCGCCGACGCGATGGGCGAGCTCACCAGCGGCGCCATCCGCCTGGACATCCGCCCCGCGGGCACCACGGCGCCGAAGACGAACGCCGACCACTACGTCACCCGCGCGGGCGAGCAGGTCACGGCCACGCCGCTGCTGAACGACTCCAGCTCCGGCAAGGAGCAGCTCCGGCTGACCCGCGTCGACGAGACGCCGGGCGCCGTGATCACCCCGAACTTCGCGGAGGGCACCTTCACGTTCCAGTCGGAGGCGCCGGGCACCTACTACATGCAGTACCTGGTCAGCGCCGGCCCCAACGCCGTGCCCGGCCTGGTGCGCATCGACGTGCTGGACAAGACCGCCGAGGCCGCGCCGCCGATCGCGGTGCGCGACGTGGCGCTGCTGCCCAGCGGCGGCGATGTGCTCGCCGGGGTGCTCAACAACGACATCGACCCGGCCGGCGGCATCCTCGTGGTGCAGTCGGTGACGGTGCCCCCGCACAGCGGCGTCGCCGTCTCGGTGCTCAACCACGAGACGCTCCGGATCACCGACCAGGGCAACCTCGACAAGGAGGTGCGGATCAGCTACCGCATCTCGAACGGATCCAAGTCCGCGGACGGCGACGTGATCGTCATCCCGATACCGGCGCCCGCCAAGCTCGACCCGCCGACCGCGAACGACGACACGGCGGTGGTGCGCGCCGGCGACGTCGTGACGATCCCCGTGCTCGCGAACGACAAGCACGCGCCGGGCACGACGCTGCACGTGTCGCCGGACCTCGTCGAGCCGCTCGTGGATCCGAAGTACGGCGAGGCGTTCGTGTCGCAGGACACCGTGCGCTTCCGCGCGGGCGACACGCCGCGCACCGTCTACGCCACGTATGAGGCGGTGGACTCGAACGGGCAGAAGGCCGCCGGGTACATCACGATCCAGATCCTCCCGGTCGACGAGAAGACCAACACCGCCCCGCGGCCGCACGACATCACCGTGCGCGCCCTGAGCGGCACGAGCGTTCGCATCCCGGTGCCGCTGGACGGGCTCGACGCCGAGGGCGACTCCGTGGAACTCGTGGGGCTCGACTCCGCCCCGAAGCAGGGCCAGGTCACCGAGATCGGCTCGAACTACCTGACGTACGACGCGTTCGGCAAGTCCAGTGGCATCGACACCTTCACCTACAAGGTGCGCGATCGCCTCGGCAAGGAGGCGACGGCCACCATCCGCGTCGGCATCGCCCCCGGCGCCAACATCAACCAGGCGCCGTACGCGGTCAAGGACTCGATCGTCATGCGGCCCGGTCGCACCGTCGCGGTCGCCGTGCTGACCAACGACTCGGATCCCGACGGCGACACCATCGGCCTCGTCAAGAACGGCATCGAGGTCGCGGCCGGCGTGGACGGACTCAAAGCCACGGTGTCCGGTGACCGGGTGCTCATCACGGCGCCGAACCGGCCGCTGCAGACCTCCGTGCAGTACACCGTCGCCGACTCGCGCGGTGCCACGGCCACCGCCCCGGTGCAGATCACGGTCGCGGAGGACGTGCCCCTCGTCGCGCCGATCGCCCGCGACGACCGCATCCAGGCGTCCGACGTGAAGGGCGAGAGCCTGCAGGTCGAGGTGCCGGTGCTGGACAACGACGAGGATCCGGACGGCACGGTCGACGCACTGAAGCTCAGCGTCTCCGACGCGTCGGCGAAGGTGCTGCAGAACCGCAAGATCCAGGTCACCGTCACCGAGAAGCGCCAGCTGGTGCAGTACTCCGTCACCGACCAGGACGACCAGACCGCGTCGGCGTTCATCTTCGTCCCCGCGCTCTCCGAGCTCGCGCCGACCCTGCGCTCGACGAAGCCGGTCGAGGTGAAGAGCGGAGAGACGATCGACGTGCCGCTCTCGAAGTACGTCGTCGTGGCGGGCGGCGGCGATGTGCGCATCACCGAGGCCGGCAAGGTCAGCGCGGTCAACAGCAACGGCGCGCCGCTGCTGAAGGACGAGCACACCCTCGTCTACACCTCCAAGCCGGGCTATTTCGGCGACGACGCGCTCACCTTCGAGGTGACAGACGGCACCGGACCGGATGACCCGAAGGGTCGCAAGTCGACTCTGAGCCTGCCGATCACCGTGCTCCCGCCCGACAACCAGCCGCCGGCGTTCACCAACGCGCAGGTGTCGGTCGCCCCGGGGGAGGAGGCGCAGAAGGTCGACCTCGCGGCGCTCACGAAGGACCCGGATCCGGGCGACGCCAAGAAGATCAGTTACAAGATCACCGGGCAGCCGGACAACGGAATCAAGGCCAGCCTGGACGGCTCGACCCTGCGCGTGGAGGCCGACTCGTCGACCCCCAAGGGCACCGGATCCACGGTGCAGTTGAGCATCACCGACGGCAAGACCGACCCCGTCTCAGGCACGGTCGCCGTGACCGTCGCCGCGTCCACGCGGCCGCTCGCCGTCGCCAACGAGGACACCGTTCCGCAGGCGGATCAGGGCAAGCCCGTCACGATCCCGGTCCTGCAGAACGATGTCAACCCGTTCCCGGACAAGCCGCTGAAGATCCGCTCGGTCGATGTGCAGACCGGTGACGCCGACGGCGCCTCGGTGCAGGGCGACAAGATCGTGATCAGCCCGTCTGCCAAGTTCGTCGGCCAGATCGTGGCGACCTACCGCGTGCAGGACGCGACGAAGGATCCGGACCGCGAGGTCGACGGCCGCATCGTCGTCACGGTGCAGGGTGTGCCGGACGCGCCCGGCGCACCCCAGGTGACGAGCGTGCAGGACCGCACCGTGGTGCTGAACTGGAGCCCGCCGTCGAACAACGGGGCCGAGATCACCGGCTACACGGTGCGCGCCACCAGCGGCGGCAGCTACACCAAGCAGTGCACGTCGACGACCTGCACCCTGGACGGCCTGACGAACAACGTGGAGTACACCTTCGCGGTGACCGCCACCAACCGGGTGGGCGAGGGCAAGCCGTCGCCGACGTCGGCGGTCGCCCGTCCCGACGCGCGCCCCGACACCCCGAACCCGCCGACCCTGAAGTTCGGCGACAAGTCGCTGGACGTGTCGTGGACCACGCCGACGACTCCCGGATCCCCGGTCTCCTCGTACAACCTGGAGATCTCACCGGCTCCGCCGAGCGGCGTGGCGACGAAGACCGGCGTGACCGGCAACTCCCTGAAGTGGGACGGCCTGGAGAACGGCGCGAACTACCAGGTGCGCGTGCAGGCCGTGAACCGCGCCCCGGAGCCCTCGAGCTGGTCGGGCTGGTCGGCCTCGGAGATCCCCGCCGGACCGCCGACCGCGCCCGGCACCCCGACGGCGCAGAGCGCGCCGTCCGTGGGCAGCCAGTCGCAGATGACCGTCAAGTGGACGGCGGCCGGAGCGAACGGCGATGCGATCTCGAGCTACGACCTGCAGGTGATGCAGGGCGGTTCCGTCGTGCGGACGATCACCGGCATCCCCGGCACCACGCTGAGCCAGAACGTCACGGTCGGCAACTCGACCTCGGACTACACCTTCCAGGTGCGCGGCAACAACAAGGCCGGTGCCGGCGCCTGGTCGGCGGCCTCCAACCCGCAGCGCGCGTTCGGACAGCCGGGTGCCACGACGATCACCTCCGCGAAAGAAGAGAACAACAACATCGCGGTGACGTACACGCTGGCCGATGCGAACGGCGCCAGCGGCTCGGAGATCCACTACGAGTACTCCATCGGCGGCGGGTGGAGCCGCAACTGGGATGGCACGAACATCCCGGCCGCGAACAACGGCACGTACACGGTGTCGGTGCGCGCCTACTCAGTAGTGGGCGGGCAGGAGTCCCAGCCCGGAACAGCCGGTTCGCGGAGCGGGCTCCAGCCGTACGGTCCTGTCGGGACGCCAGGAGCCCGGGCCGTCAACAACGGCCAGAGTGTGACGCTGAGCTGGTCCGCACCGGCGAGGAACGGGCGCGACGTGTCCATCAAGATCAGCGTGGACGGCGGCGGCTGGCAATCGGTGGCGGACAGCGGCTCGACGACGGTCGGCAATGGCTATGACCAGACGCACTCGATCCGGGTGCAGGCCTTCGATACCGAAGGTCAGTCGTCCAACATCGCCTCCGCCTCCGCGAAGACGGACAGCCCGCCACCGCCGCGCGTGTGGGTGACGCAGGGAGCTGCAGCGGGCAGCTGCGTCAACGGCTGCCGCCTGTTCGTCGTGAACTGGCAGAACCTGAAGATCGGCACCTACAACGTGACCTGCCACTCCAGCTCGTACGGCCAGATCGGCGGCAACCACAGCGTCAACTTCGATGGCCAGGGCAGCCTGCAGCTGTCCTGCTGGCAGGGCCGTGACGGCGTCGACGTCTGGGTCGACATCGTGGGCTGGGGCGACGGCGTCGATACCGAGAAGAGCTTCTGGGCGAGACCGTAGCCGGGCTGATCCGGCAGGAATCGCGCACCATCTCACGATCAGAGGAACACACAGACATGACGATGACCCCCGAACAGGCCGCCTGGTTCCAGGGCACCTTCAGCCGCCTGACCGACAACGTCGACCGGGCGCTGCAGGGCAAGCGCGACGTGGTGAGCCTCGTGCTCGCCTCGATGCTGGCCGAGGGGCACGTGCTCCTGGAGGACGCCCCCGGCACGGGCAAGACCAGCCTCGCCAAGGCGCTCGCCGCAACCGTGCAGGGCACCAGCTCGCGGATCCAGTTCACGCCCGACCTGCTGCCGTCGGACGTGACCGGCGTCACCATCTACGACCAGAACACGCATACGTTCGAGTTCCACCGCGGTCCGGTGTTCGCGTCGATCGTGCTCGCGGACGAGATCAACCGCGCCTCGCCGAAGACGCAGTCGGCGCTGCTCGAGGTCATGGAGGAGTCCCGGGTCACGGTCGATGGCGTGCCGCACGAGACCGGCCGCCCGTTCCTCGTCATCGCGACGCAGAACCCGATCGAGCAGGCCGGCACGTACAAGCTGCCGGAGGCGCAGCTCGACCGCTTCCTCATCAAGACGTCGATCGGCTACCCCGATCTCGACGTCACGGCGTCGATCCTCGCCGGCGCCGCGGAGCGCAACCCGTCGGCGAAGCTGAACCCCGTGATCACGACGAGCGCCGTCGCCGACATGGCAGACCTCGCCGCCGCCGTGCACGTCGAGCCCGCCGTGCTGCGCTACATCGCCGAGCTCGTCGAGGCGACCCGCGCCGACACCGCGATCCGGCTCGGCGTCTCCGTGCGCGGTGCGCTCGCGATGGTCCGCATCGCCAAGGTGTGGGCCGCCGCGCACGGCCGGCACTACGTGCTGCCCGACGACGTGAAGGCGCTCGCCCGCCCGGTGTGGCTGCACCGCCTGCTGCTCGACCCCGAGGCCGAGTTCGCCGGCACCACCGCCGAGACCGTCATCGCCCGCGTGATCGAGAAGATCGCCGCCCCCCAGGCGCGCACCGCGGCCTGAACCCCCGATCCCTGAGCCCCACCCCCGGTCTGCGTGCTCTCTCGGGGTGGCTGTCATGGGGCGGTCCCTGAGCCTGTCGAAGGGACCGCCCCATGACAGCCACCCCGAGAGAGCACGCATGACCACCACCGCCCCGTCGCGTGGCACCGACCACCCGACCGGATCCGACCGCGAGGCCGGCTGGCGCGACGTCGCCGCCCTGGTGCTCGCGCGCGTCGGTGCACGGCTGCGGCTGATCGCCTCCGCGGTGCGTCCGCTCGCGTGGGTGCTCGGCGCCATCGCTCTGGGCTGCCTGGTGATCGCCCTGCCGCTCGGCTGGCTCGAGCTGGCCGTGATCGCGGTCGTGATCGCCGTGGTGCTGGCGCTGTGCGCGCTGTTCCTGATCGGGCGCACCGCCTATGACGTCACCCTCGACCTCGCCCGCACCCGCGTCGTCGTGGGGGAGCGTGCGGTGGGCGCACTGACCCTGGCGAACCGCGGCACGCGGGCGATCCTGCCGTCCCGCGTGGTGCTGCCGGTCGGCGCCGGCCGCGGCGAGTTCGGCATCAAGCGGCTGGCCCCCGGCGAGGAGGCGGAGGAGCTCTTCGCGATCCCGACGCACCGGCGCGGTGTCGTCTCGGTCGGCCCGGTCAGCGTCGTGCGCGGTGACCCGCTCGGGCTGTTCGAGCGCGCGCATCGCCGCGACGAGCCCATCGATCTGTTCGTGCACCCTCGGACGATCGTCTTCGACGGGCAGTCGCTCGGCTTCCTGCGGGACCTGGAGGGCCTGCCGGCCTCGGATCTGTCCCGCGACGACGTGTCATTCCACGCGCTCAACGAGTACCAGCCCGGTGACGACCTGCGCCGGGTGCACTGGCGCTCTTCGGCGCGCACGGGGGTGCTCATGGTGCGCCAGTACGAGGAGACCCGCCGGTCGCACTTCGTGATCGGGCTGAGCCGCAACGCTGCCGAGTACGCCGAGCCCGACGAGTTCGAGCTGGCGATCTCGCTTGCCGGATCCGTCGGCCTGCGCGCGATCCGCGACTCGCAGCACGTCGACCTCCGGGTGCAGGGACGCTCCCTGCCCTCGGGTACCGGCAAGCAGCTGCTCGACTCGCTCGCCGGTGTCGAGGAGGGCCGCGCGAGGGACGGGAGCCTGTCGGCGCTCGCGGGCACGGTGGCTGCGCACATGCCGCTGTCCAGCGTCGTGGTGCTCGTCGGCGGCAGTCGCACCTCCCCGGAGGAGCTGCGCGCCGCGTGCGCCCGGCTGCCGTTCGGCTCGCGCGTGCTCGCGATCGTCGCAGATCTCGGCGAGGCGCCCTCGCTGCGCCGCATCGGCGACGCCGACGTCATCACGGTGGGAGCTCTCGAGCAGCTGCCGCTCGCCCTCGGGAAGGTGCTCGCATGACGGCTCGTCGTATCACCGACCTCGTTGCGGTCGCCCTGCTCATGGGCGTGGGCGTCGTCGGCTGGTGGCCCTCGTTCGCGGGCGGATCCTTCCTGCCCGCCGCGCTCGGCGGGCTCGTGCTCGGACTCGGCGTCGCCCTGCTCTGCGCCTGGCGCGGCTGGGGCATCCTGCCGACCGCCGGACTGACACTGCTCGCGTACTACCTGTTCGGCGGCGCGCTCGCGCTGCCGCAGACCACGCTGTTCGGCGTCGTCCCCACCGGGCAGACGCTCGGCGCGCTGTCGGCCGGCGCGATCACGAGCTGGAAGGCGATGCTCACCACCGTGGCGCCGGTCGCGGTCGGCGACGGGTATGCGCTGGTGCCGTTCCTGTCGGCCCTCGTGTTCGGCGTGGTCGCCGCCGCTCTCGCGCTCCGGCTGCGCAGGGCGGTCTGGGCGCTGATCCCGGCTGCCGCGCACCTGATGCTGGTGATCGCCATGGGGGTCCCGGCCCCCGCCGCGCCCATCGCCCAGGGCGTCGTCTTCGCCCTCGTGGTGGTCGGCTGGCTCGCACTGCGCGGCACCGGCGAGACCGCGGACGCCGCCGTCTCGGTCGCCGCCGACGGATCCCGCTCCACCGCTCTGCGCCGCCGTCGCATCCTCGCCGGATCCGCCGTGCTGGCCGTCGCAGCGCTCGCCGGCACGGGCGTGGCCGCCGCGACGACGCTCGCCGAGCCTCGGCACGTGTTCCGCGACGTGGTGCTGCCGCCGTTCGACGTGCACCAGTACGCGAGCCCGCTGCAGTCGTACCGCGGGTATGTGAAGGACCACCGCAAGGACACCCTGTTCACCGTGAAGGGACTGCCGGAGGGCGCCAGGATCCGAGTCGGCACGATGGACGCGTACAACGGCGTCGTCTACGACGTGTCCGACAAGGGCGTGGGGTCGTCGGGCGCGTTCAGTCCGATCCGCGACAACATGTCGGCGAGCGCGACAGGCTCCTCCGCGACGCTCGACTTCACGATGGACGAGTACAGGGGTGTGTGGCTGCCGGACGCCGGGCAGGTGAGCAGGATCTCGTTCCGCGGATCCGACGCCGACGTGCTGCGTCGCGGCACGTACTACAACGAGTCCACCGGCACCGCGGTCGCCACCTCGAAGCTGCGCAAGGGCGACACGTACACGGTGCAGACCACGATCCCGAGGACCTGGACCGACAAGGAGCTCGAGGACCTCGACTTCGGCACGGTCGCGATGCCGAAGTCGGCCGAAGCCCCGGAGAAGCTCGCCGCGCTCGCCTCAGACACGGTGGCGGATGCGAAGACCCCGATCGCGCAGGTGCGCGCCCTGGTGAAGAAGTTCTCCGAGGAGGGCTTCTTCAGCCACGGCCTGGAAGGCGAGGCGCTCAGCCGCGCCGGCCACACCGAGGAGCGCATCTCCACCCTCATCGGCGGCGAGCAGATGGTCGGCGACGATGAGCAGTACGCCGTTGCGATGGCGCTCGCCGCACGCTCGCTGGGCATCCCGGCGCGGGTGGTCATGGGCTTCTACCCGGAGAAGGGGCAGAAGGGCACGTTCTCCGCCAACGGGGACAACCTGCACGCCTGGGTCGAGGTGAACTTCGAGAAGGCGGGCTGGGTGCCGTTCGACCCGACGCCGCCGAAGGACAAGGTGCCCCAGGACCAGATCACCAAACCCAAAGTGGTGCCCAAGCCCCAGGTGCTGCAGCCGCCGCCCCCGCCGCAGGAGCCGGTGGAGCTCCCGCCGAGCGTGCCCGATCAGCGCGGCAACCAGGACGGCCCGAACGACCTGCTCGGGATCATCGGGATGATCCTCGGGATTGCCGGCAGCGTGCTGCTGGTGCTCGCGATCCTCGCCTCGCCGTTCGTCGTCATCGGCGCGTGGAAGGCGGCCCGCCGGCGCAAGCGGCGCGCGGCCGCGCTCGCCGCCGACCGCATCAGCGGCGGCTGGGACGAGCTCACCGACCGCGCTGTGGATTACGGCGCGCGTCTCCCCGTCGGCGCCACGCGCGCCGAGGAGGCGCAGACCGTCGCCACCGCCCTCACCGTGCCCGCCGTCACGGCGCTCGCCGACCGCGCCGATGCCCAGGTGTTCGGACCCGCGGAGCCGACCGCGGAGGACGTGGACGCGTTCTGGCGCGAGGTCGACGGGATCGTGGCCGGACTGGGCAAGGAAGCGAGCTGGCGACGGCGCATGCTCGCGCGACTCAGCCTGCGCTCGCTGCTGGGCGGATCCCGGCTGTCGGCCGGAGTGCAGGGGCTGCGCGACGCGGCCTCCGAGCGCATCCGCCGACCCGGGAGCGGCTCTGGCGCGAGCTCGGGCGCACCTGGCACGATCGAGAGCACTGCAGGGCAGCAGGGCGGCACCCGAGCCGCACGCCCCGGATCCGAGAGCGAGACACCATGACCACGAACCCGGTGGGACCCATCGCTCCCGTCTCGCGTCGCGCGATCGCCTGTGCGATCGACCTCGCCATCTCCGCCGCGATCCTGATCGTCGGCTACGGGGTCTCCGCAGCGGTCGCGATGTCCGCGAAGTCCGACACTCTGACCGGCCTGCTGGCCATGATGCTGCTCGGGCTCGGGGTGACGTTCGGGCTGGCCGCCGTCTGGTTCGTCGTCTCGACGTTCCTGCAGGGCACGGGCGCCTCGGTCGGCATGCGGATCATGCGTCTGCGCGTCGTGCGCGACGGCAGCGAGGCACCGCTCGGCTTCGGGCGCGCGCTGCTGCGCAACATCGTGTTCGGGCTGAGCACGGCGATCGTGGTCGGCTACTTCACGCCGCTGTTCGACGGCTCCGGACGGTTCCAGGGCTGGCACGACCGCGCCGCGGGCGCGATCGTGCGCGACGTGCGCGGCGCGGCTGGGGTCGGGCCCGCGGCATCCGGTACCGCGGGTGCACCCGCGGCCGCCCCCGCCCCTGCAGCCGCGGGCGCCCCTGCCGCGCGGTCCCTCGCCACCGTCCCCGGCGCCGCACCGGCGAACGCCGTGCATCCGGGCGCGCCGGCGGCCCCGTTCGTTCCCACGCCGCAGGAAGCGCCCCCCGAGGCGTCGCCGACGGCCCCGTTCGCCGCAGGGTCGTCGCCCGCCCCCGCAGCGTCGTTCGCCCCACCGGCCTCCCCGGCTGCCCCGCAGGGTTCCCCGGCCGCACCGGCTTCCCCGGCCGCACGGCAGGGTTCTCCCACCGGGCACACCCTGCCGAACGCGCCGCGTGCGGGCGCTCCCGTCACCGGCGCCCCGGCCGAGGTGGATCCGCACGACGCCACGGTGCTGTCGCCGGTCGCACGGGCCGCCGCCGACGCCGCGCACGAGAGCGCCATGATCACGGTCGTCCCCGGGGTGAGCCCGTCCGTGCCCGCGCCGGCCGCGCCGGTCGTGTCGGGGCCCGAGACCGTGGCGCCGGCACGTCCGCCGGTGCCCGGCGCCCCTCCCGCCACGGTTGCGGACGCCCTCGCCCAGACGCCGGTCGTGCAGCCGGCAGAAGACGATGATCCCGAGGAGACCCGCATCTCGATCCCGGGGCACCGCCTGCAGTTCGTCTGGGATGACGGCGCTCGCGCCACGGTCTCCGGGCGCACGCTGTTCGGCCGCAACCCCGCGCCCGAGGCCGGGGCGACGGTCGTCGTCGTCCGCGATGAGACGCTGTCCCTGTCCAAGACGCATTTCGAGGCTGCCGCGGAGGCCGCAGGGGGCTGGGTCATGGACCGGCACTCCACCAACGGCATGACGATCGTGCGCGACGGCGTGCGGATCGCCTGCCCGCCCGGCGAGCGCGTGCGGATCCGCCTCGGCGACGCCATCGAGATCGGCGACCGGATCGTGACCGTGGGCGGCTACGCATGACGCCGCCGATCGTGGCCCGGGCGGGAGCGGCGACGCACACGGGGCTGCGCCGTTCCCTCAACGAGGACGCGCTGCTCGCGCAGGCACCGCTGTTCCTCGTCGCCGACGGCATGGGCGGGCATCAGGCGGGAGACATCGCCAGCACGACCGTGATCGACGGCTTCGCACAGCTGCGCGGCCGACCGGTGCTCACGATCGACGATGTCAGCTTCACGCTGGCCCGGGTGCGCGCGGCCGTCGACGTGATCGGGGGTCCCGGTGCGTCGAAGGCGGGCACCACGCTCAGCGGCGTGACCATCGCCGCGGTCGACGGCGTCGGGTACTGGCTGGCCCTGAACATCGGCGACTCCCGCACCTACCGGCTTTCCGGCGGTGCGCTGGAGCAGATCTCCGTCGACCACTCCGTGGTGCAGGAGCTCATCGACTCCGGCGAGCTCCTCGCCGCGGACGCCCCGAAGGACCGCCGCCGCAACATCATCACCCGGGCGATCGGCGCCGGCAGCACCGGGGAGGCCGACTACTGGATGATCCCGGCCCGGGTGGGCGATCGGATCCTGGTCTGCTCCGACGGGCTCAGCAGCGAGGTGGACGACGAGGAGATCCGCACCCTGCTGACCGTCCACGAGGATCCGCAGACCGCCGCTGAACGCCTGGTCGACCGTGCGCTCGAGCTCGGCGGGCGGGACAACGTGACCGCGGTCGTCGTGGACGCCGTGCACGTCACCACCCGTCCGGGCGGCGACGGAACGAGCGGCATCGACGATGAGGACATCGACTCCGACACGCGACCGCGTGCCGAGGCCATGGGAGGGATGCGCTGATGAAGACCGTCTACCGCGCAGGGTCCTGGTACGCGCTGATCGGCCCGCGGGCCGTCGTGGCGCTGCCGCCGGATGCGGACGCCGCGCTCGTCGCCGGGCTGTGGGAGCGGGTCGCCACCGATGAGGTGTCCTTCGCCGACGTCGTCGACGCCCTGACGGCCGCCGGCAGGGGGTCGTTCTCCGCCATCCCGCCGTTCGCGGCCGTCGTTCGCGAGGGCGAGCACGCGCGGATCGCGGTGCGCGGCCGGGTGCTCGCGCGCGTGGTCACCGCGGATGACGAGCGCGAGATCACCGGCGCCGAGGTGACGACTTGGAGTGAGCGTTTCGTTCCGGCGGTGACCGGCATCGAGATACGCGTCGAGGACCGCGGGGAGGATCCGGCCCTGCCGATCGTCGCCGGCGTCGTGCGTGCCGCCGCCGTCGTCGCGGGCGACACCACCGACCCGGATCGGTCCCTGAGCGAGGAGCGGAGCGACGAGAAGGGCGGGCAGGAGTCCACCCCGGCCCCTGGGTCCACTCCGGTCCCTGGGTCCACTCCGGTCCCTGAGCCCGCTCCGGTCCCTGAGCCTGTCGAAGGGTCCGAAACGCCCGACGTCGCTTCGACGAGTTCGGCGACCGGGGAGGGCGGCCTGGACTCGGTCCCTGAGCCTGTCGAAGGGGCCGAAGCGCCCGACGTCGCTTCGACGAGCTCGGCGACCGGGGAGGGCGGCCTGGACTCGGTCCCTGAGCCTGTCGAAGGGGCCGAAGCGCCCGACGTCGCTTCGACGAGCACGACCACAGGCATCACCACCCAGGATCCGGAGCCCACCCCCGAGCCGGATCCCGAGCCTGCCCCGGTCCCTGAGCCTGTCGAAGGGACCTCCACGGACGCCGTCGAGCCGGCGCTCGACCGCGCGGCGGACGCCACCGACGTGGAGGATGTCGACGACACCGTGCTCAGCGCACCCGCGGCGGTGGAGACGATCCTGCCGCCGGCCGACACCATCGTCACACCGCTGGGCGGGCACACGCTCGACTTCCGTCCGGCGCCGGCCGCGGTCGGCAGTCCCGCGCCCGGTGCCTTCGACGACGGCGATCACGACGGCGCGACGATCTCCCTCGCCCAGGCGCGGGCGATGCGCGGCGACCTCCCGGCAGCGCCGGCCGCCGACGACCTCCCGTCCACGGCGACCCTGGCGGAGCCCGTCCCGGCCGTGCCCGTGTCGGCGGTGCCGGGCATCACCCAGCAGCCCCGGCGGGCGACCGCGCCCGACCCGGCCGGTGCGGCGCCGGCGTCGGGACCGCGGGTGCGGCTGTCCACGGGGCAGGTCATCGCCCTCGACCGCACGGTCGTGATCGGCCGCCGTCCACGCGCCACGCGGTCCAGTGGCGCCACGCTGCCGCACCTCGTCGCGGTCGACAGCCCGCAGCAGGACATCTCGCGCAGCCACCTCGAGATCCGCCCCGAGGCCGACGCGGTCGTGGTGCTGGACCTGCACACCACGAACGGATCCACGCTGCTGCGCTCCGGCGCCGAGCCGGTGCGGCTGCACCCCGGCGAGCAGACGGTCGTGGTCACCGGCGACGTGATCGACCTCGGCGACGGCGTGACCGTCGCGTTCGAGGAGCTGCCGTGAGCCGTCCGCCGTCTCCGCCGCCGCAGCTGGAGGGCTTCGACTACGTCGAGCCGCTGGGCACCGGAGGCTTCGCCGACGTCTTCCTCTACGAGCAGCAGCAGCCGCGCCGGCGCGTGGCGGTGAAGGTGCTGCTCGCCGACCGTCTGGCGTCGGGCGCCGCGCGGGAGTTCGCCGACGAGGCGAACGTCATGGCGATGCTCTCGACGCATCCCGCCATCGTCACGATCTACCAGACCGGCGTCGCCGCCGACGGCCGCCCCTACCTGGTCATGGAGTACTGCCCGCGGCCGAACCTGCAGCAGCGCGCCCGCAAGGAGCCGTTCAGCGTGGCAGAGGCGCTCCGCGTCGGCGTGCAGGTCGCCGGTGCCGTGGAGACCGCGCACCGCGCCGGCGTGCTGCACCGCGACATCAAGCCCGCGAACATCCTCGTCACCGCGTACAACCGGCCCGCCCTCACCGACTTCGGCATCGCCTCGACCACCGGCGCCGTGAACGAGGCGGCGGGGATGTCGATCCCGTGGTCTCCGCCGGAGTCGTTCGGCGACCCGCCGCAGGGCGGCGTGCGATCCGATGTGTACGCGCTCGCCGCCACGCTGTACACGCTGCTCACCGGGCGCAGCCCGTTCGAGAAGCCGGGCCAGCGCAACAGCGGCGCCGACCTGATCTCGCGCATCGAGTCGGAGCCGCTGCCTCCGCTGGGGCGCGCCGACGTGCCGGAGAGCCTCACCCGCGTCCTCGAGCGCGGCATGGCGAAGAACCCGGACGACCGCTTCGGCAGTGCCGTGGCGTTCGCCCGCGCGCTGCAGAAGGTGCAGATCGAGCTGTCGCACTCGGTCACCCCGATCGACATCGTCGACGACCATCAGCCTGAGCCCGACCACGACGATGACGACGACGGTCTGACCCGGGTGCGCGAGGTCGTCAGCATCGACCCGAGCCACACGGCCACGCGCCCCTCGGCGACCACGAGCCCCGTGCTCCCGCCGTCTGCGCCGCCGGCGCCGGGGCCGCGCTTCGACGCTCCCGGGGCGCCCGAGGAGACCGCGGCCGACCGCACCATGATCCGGGTGCCGCGCGAGGTGTCCGCTCAGGCACCCGCCGCACCGCCCGCCGCACCGGCCTCCGTGCCGGCCGTCGCCCCCGCGGCCCCGACGCCGCAGCCTGCGCCCGACGACGAGGCGCCGACCGTCCTGCGACCGCCGCGCACCGTCAGCCCCGCGCCGGCCGTGCCCGCTCCGAGCCCGCTTCCGGCAGAGTCCGCGCCCACAGCCCCTGCGGCGCCCGGCGCCCCGCGATCGCGCCGGGGTCTCATCTGGGGTCTGGCGGCTGCCGCGACAGCGGTCGTGCTCATCGGCGGGTCCGTCCTCACGGTGAACCTGCTCAACGCCGACTCGCCCAAGCCGAAGCCTACGACGGCCGAGACCGCCGACCCACAGGATCCGCTCGGCGACATGACCGCGACGCCGAAGGACCTGGTCGGCACGCCGGACGGCTCGGGCTCGGTGCGCTTCACCTGGACCAACCCGAGCCCGAAGGACGGCGACTCCTACCTCGTCACGGTGGTGACGCTGGCCGGCGACGGTGAGACCACCAAAGTCGACAAGCCCGAGATCACGATCCCCGCACAGCCCGGCGGCAAGACCTGCATCGATGTCGTGCTGCGCCGCGAGAACGGATCCGGATCATCGACGGTGAGAGGATGCACGCCATGACCCTGGATCCCGAGGTCACGCAGGACCCATCGCGCGCGCGAGTGACGGTGGAGTTCGCCGGAGAGTACTTCCCGATCGAGCCCGGAGGCAGGTTCGTGGTGGGGCGCGAGGGCGATCTCGCCATCGACGACAACCTGTTCCTGCACCGGCATTTCCTCGAGATCGCCGAGTCGGGCGGCCTGTGGTGGCTGGCGAACATCGGCGCCCGGCTGCAGGCGACGGTGACCGACGCGACCGGCGGGGTGCAGGCCTGGCTGGCTCCCGGTGCGCGCCTGCCGCTCGTGTTCGCGACCACGAGCGTCGTGTTCTCCGCCGGACCCACGACCTACGAGTTCACGATCCACGCCGCGGAGCCGACCTTCCGCGAGACCCGGCGCGAGCGTGAGACCGACGGGGACTCCACGATCGGCGAGGTGCCCCTCACCCTCAGCCAGAAGCAGCTGCTCGTCGCGCTGGCGGAGCCGCTGCTGCGACGCGACGGCACCGGCATGAGCGCCATCCCGTCCAGCGCCGACGCCGCCGCCCGGCTGGGCTGGACGGTGACCCGATTCAACCGGAAGCTCGACAACGTGTGCGACAAGTTCGACCGCATCGGAGTGCCCGGGATGCGCGGCGGCGTGGGCGGATCCGCGACCAACCGGCGTTCCCGGCTCGTCGAGCACGTGATCGCCTCCCGCCTGGTCGGCAAGGCGGATCTGTCGCTGCTCGACATGACCGACGCGGATCCGGCCGACGCCGAGTGATCGGATGCGCCGGGGCTCGGATGGGTAGTTCTCCCCATCGCTGCGGCGGGTCGTGTTTTCGTAGAGTCCTTTGCTGGAGGTAGTGCTGTCGTGGGAATGATGTTGCCGAATGAGCTTGTCTGGGTGATGGAGAAGCTGGGTTTTGATTGGCCGGACATCGATGAGGATGAGGTGGCCAAGGGTGCGACGTTGGTGCGGAATCTGGGTACGGATCTGGAGTCGGTGATCCAGTCGGTGGACCGGAAGGTGAACGGTGACATCGGTGGTGCGATGCGGGGGCAGACGGGTCCGGCGACGTTGAGTGCGTGGAACACGAATCGGTCTCAGAATCTGCAGAAGCTGATCGACATCATGCCGCCGGCGGCGATGGCGATGGATATCGGTGCGGCGGCGATCACCGGGCTGAAGGTCAAGGTCATCGTCGACGTGACAGCCACCCTCGTGACCCTGGTGGGGATGCTCACGAACCCGATCACGGCTCTGGGTGCGGGGCCGATGCTGCTGATCAAGAAGAAGTTGTTGAACGCGGCGGTGGACATCGTGGTGGAGCAGTTGATGAATCAGTTGGCGCCGATGGCGATCGAGCCGTTGGCGGAGCATCTGCCTGCGGTGATCGATGCGGTGCTGGATGCGCCGATGGTGGAGGCGTCGGTGGGGGATTCGGATGAGTTCTATGCGGATCTGCAGGCGTTGGAGGATGCGCAGACGGAGTTGAAGCTGCATGGGGCGGATATCCAGTCGATCACGTCGACGTTCTTCGCGGAGTTCTCTGCGCTCGACTTCGGAGGGGACGACTGATGAGCGAGGTCAAGCCGATCTTTCGCGAGCTGAAGCAGGCCGCCGTCAAGGGGTTCTCCCACCTGCACGGCAAGTTCCACCAGGTCGCAGACAACATGCACGGCCACCTCGACGACGTGATCAAGCAGGTCAAGGGGAATGACCACTTCGATGCGCCGGGCCACGGGAAGCCGACTGTGTCGAAGCCCGCCAACGACAAGCTCATTCCTCGACCGGAGTGCTTGAACGACAAGGGCGAGATCGACTGGTCGAAGGCGCCGAAGAACGGGTTCGTGCTCGACGCGGACGGCAACCCCATCAAGAGCGATCACACGCCGCAGGTGGGTGATCGTTTCGACCGGTATGGTGACCCGAGGGGCACCTACGTTTCTCCGGTGCCCGAGGACGGCCCGTTCTCCTATGAGAGCCGATCGTTGCCCTACGAGCACAATCCGAATGCTTATCACCAGTACGAGTGGACGCGGACGTTGGATGAGGCTCAGGGGCAGTATGATCAGCTGAGCCCGCAGGATCGAGAGATCGTCGATTCCGGACTCGACTACTTCGGCGAAGACCTCAGTGATCTCTCGCCCGTTCAGCGCGGTGAGGCCGCTCCGATCCCGGATTGGGGCACACCTGGCGGGGCGACACAGGATCTCCTGCCAATCAGCCCGCAGATGCTGGAGATACTCGGACTCATTCGGGAGGTCAAGTGATGGACATCGATGAGCTCAAGCGCATCGTGCGCGAAGAGGATCTGGAGGTGCCCGTGCTGTACGGCGTTGGCGAGCGACAGAGCGAGGGTGTCGTCCTCGAACGCGATGACACCGGCTGGAAGGTGTACGTCTCGGATGAGCGCGGGGGCGTTCTGGGGAAGACCTTGCGGACGTTCGACAACGAGCCGGAAGCGCTCGAGTATGTGTTGCAGAAGGCGCGGCAGGGCACGAGATATCACCGCGCGCTTCGCGCACGGTCCGCCTGACGCTCGTTTGCGGCGGAGACGCGGCGGCGCGAGAGATGGCGAAGCGCCACCCAGAACTCACGTCTGATGCGCTCGCAGCCTTGCGCTGGAGCTTCACCTATAACTGGCGTTGAGTTCATTTCCACTGGTCGCCGCTCGTGCGCCTACTGACCTGCAGTCCAAGAACGTCAGCATCGACCAGCCCATCGCGCCGGACCGCTCATCGCTCTGAATATCGATACGTGGCCGACACGGAGCGATCACACGCGCGGATCCTCCCCGGTAGGTTTTCCGGGGAGGATCCCATGACCACGACATACGAGCAGGCCGTCCTCGACTCGTGTTTGCGAACGAACGGACGATTCCGGCGGGCACTGGGCAGCTCGGCGCAGTGATTGCCGCTGAAATCCCGCCCCTTTTCGACCGAGAACTTTGAGGGCTGATCGTCTATCCGACGACGGTGAGATCGGCTCCGGGCTGACGCTGAGCGGATCCGGCACAGCCGCGATGGGGAGTCGTCCCCATCGACGGTCCTGTCGGAAGTTCCGTAGGCTTGACGAATGCTGTGGGTCGATGCTCCGACTCAGACGATCGCGGAGGGGTAGCTGGTCATGCCGGAGGTGAAGGCGGGTGGCTCGAACGCGCCTCAGGACATGATCTGGGAGTTCGACGAGCACAAGCCGGTGATCGAGGGACTCGACGCCGACGGACGCCCCGACCCGGCATACGCCGCGGCGCTGGGACTCGTGAAGGCGCCACTCGGGCGCCGCGCGGTCTCCGCGGTCATCGACGCCGCGATCTGGTACCTCCTGCAGCTGCCGCTGTGGCTCGGAGCCGTCCCGCTGCTGCTCAAGTTCGCGACCGGCACGATCTCCCTGTACGGATTCGTGAATCATCCGGACTTCCGGCTCTCCATGATCATGGCCGGGGTGACGGTGGCGCTCAGCCTCGCCTTCGCGGTCGTGCAGCTGGTGCTGCAGGGCGTCCGGGGGCTCACGGTCGGAAAGGCGACCATGGGGTTGCGCCTCATCAGCGTGCGCACCCTGGAGCGCGCCGGTGTCGGTGCCGTGCTGCTGCGCTTCCTCATCCTGTGCGCTGCGAGCATCGTCCCGGTGCTGGGGATCGTGTTCCTCATCTCTCCGCTGCTCGACCCCGAGGGTCGCGGGCGCGGGTGGCACGACAGGGCGTCACGGGTGTGGCTCGTCGACGTGCGCAATGGCCTGAACCCGCTGGATGAGAAGCGGATGCGCCTGGCGAGGAAGCTCGTGAAGGCGGAGCCGGTGCCGGAGCGTTCTGCGCTTCCCTCGCTGGCGACGCCGGTCGGGCCGACTGCTGCCCCGACCTATCAGCCGGGCAGCCGGATCAGCGCCGGCGTGCTCGGTGTCGCTCGTCCGCATTCCGCTCCGGAACGGCCCGAGCCCTCGCCGACCCCGTCCGCAGATGTGCCCCAGCCCGCGGCCACCCCGGCACTGCAGCAGCCGCTCGTGGCGCCGTCGGTGCCGACCCTCGCGCCGACTCCTTCGGCGCCGCAGGCGCAGCCCGTGCCGGCACCCGTCGTCACGGCGACCCCCGCGCCGGCTCCAGAGGCTCAGCACGCGCCGGCTCCAGAGGCTCAGCACGCACCGGCGCCGCCCGCACCCACGCCGCCCGCCCCCGCGCCGCAGGTTCCCCCGCTGCGGCCCGCGCCGCAGCCCGCGCCCGCACAGCAACCCGCACCCGGGCCGCTCCCGACACTGGCCGCGCCGGCCTCGCCGCCCGCAGATTCGGTGGCACGGTTCGCGTTGCGGCTCGACACCGGACAGAGCATCCCCGTCACCGAGCCCGTGCTGCTCGGCAGGAATCCGGATGGCTCGATGCATCCGGATGCGCGGCCGCTCCCGCTTGCGGACGCGAGCAGGTCGCTGTCCAAGACCCACCTGCTCGTTCGTCCCGTCGCCGGCGGGTTCGAGATCGTCGACTGCGGCTCGACCAACGGCTCCGGCCTGATCCGGGACGGCATCGAGTACGCCGCGACCGCCGGTGCTGCGGTGCCGGTGCACGACGGAGACACGATCCGCATGGGAGACCGGTTGGCGACCGTGGTGGCGCTGTGAGCGGATCAGGACGGCAGAGCGTGAACGGTGCCCGGCCGACGGGGGATGAAGGAGTCGCATGAGGCTGAAGCTGACGCTGCACCGTCCGGTGGGCGATCCCGCCGACATCGTCATCACGACGGACTCGACGGCGACGGCCGGCGATGTCGCGCGTCACGTCGCCGCGGCGGATCCCACCCGTGCGACTCCGGTCGCGGACGGCGACGTCGTGACGCTCGCCGTCGCGCCGCCGAACGGCAAGCGCCTCATCCCGCTGGAGCCGGACGTGCCGATCGGCGAGGCCAGGATCGGCTCCGGGTTCGCCGCATCGATCGTCAACTACGGCCCAGGCTACACGTCCGCGTCCAGGAACGAGGTCGTCGCCATGCTGGTCGCGACCGCGGGTGCGCTCACCGGTCAGGAGTTCCCGATCCGCTCCGGGCACGTGATCCTCGGGCGCGATGCGGCGAGTGACGTCGTCATCGCGGATCCGATGGTCTCGAAGCGTCACGCGCGCCTGGAGGTCGGCGCGTACATCGAGGTCGTCGACCTCAACTCCGCGAACGGCGTGCTGGTCGACGGCGTGGCGGTGCAGCGCGTCCGTATCGAGGAGGGGGAGCCGTTCGTCATCGGCAGCACGACGTTCGTGCTCCGCCTGGTCCGCTCCTTCGACGGCTCCGCCGCGGAGGAGCCGATCATCGAGCGCGGCGGCGGCCTGCTGTTCAACCGCAGCCCTCGCGTCGAGATCCGCTACCCGGGCCAGAAGTTCACCCTGCCCCGCATCCCGACCGAGCGGATCGGGAAGCTCTTCCCCTGGCCGATCATGGTGACGCCGATCCTGATGGGCGCGGCGCTGTACATGATGAACGGCAACCCCCGCTCGCTGCTCATGATCGTGATGACGCCGCTCATGGCGTTCGGCAACATCATCAACCAGTCGGTGCAGAGCAAGAAGACCGAGGGGCACGAGATCGGCGTGTTCGAGCGGCAGTTCGAGCAGCTCGAGGAGGACTTCTTCCGCGGCAAGCCGGAGGAGGAGAAGGCGCGCAACGCCGAGGCGCCGCCGGTCGCCGAGATCTTCGACAATGCCCTGCGACTCGGCCCGATGCTGTGGACCAGGCGGCCGGAGCACTGGAACTTCCTCGGACTGCGCCTCGGGAGCTGCCGGCTGCCTGCGCGCAACACCATCGACGACGAGGACAGCCCGGAGGGTCTCCCCGAGTACATCGAGCGCATCGACCGCTTGCGCGCCCGGTATGAATACGTCGACGACGTGCCCGTGTTCGAACTGCTCAGCGACGCGGGCTCGATCGGCATCGCCGGCCACCAGGGTCCCGCCGCCGACACCATGCGCGGGATCGCCGTGCAGCTGCTGGGCCTGCACGCCCCCAACGACGTGGTCGCGGTCGCGTTCGCCGATTCCGCCTGGACGCCGGAGCTCGACTGGCTGAAGTGGATGCCGCACACCTCCAGCGAGCGCTCGCCGTTCCGCGATGTGGCCCTCGCCGACTCCGCTCCCACGGCGGCGACGCTGCTGAACCTGCTCGAGGAGCATGTGCGCCGGGCCGCCGGCGAGTCACTGGACGCGGAACCGCGCGGGCCGTTCAAGGAGGACTGGAACCCGCTGCTGTACGGATCGGACGTGGCGCGCGCGGCGACGGAGCACAAGAAGACGCCCGAGGTCTCCGTCATCGTCTTCGTCAGCGGTGACGCCCCGGTGGATCGCGGTCGTCTCACCGACGTGCTGGAGCGCGGCGCCGACCACGGCGTGCACGCGGTGTTCGTCGCCCCCACCGTGGAGTCCCTGCCCGCGGCCTGCCGCAGCTACATCGACGTCACAGCCGGTCTCGACGCCGCGACCGTGGGCCTGGTCCGCAACGGCGAGAGCTTCGAGGGCGTCCGCGTCGAGGGCGTGTCGAACGACTACATGCAGATGCTCGCCCGGCGCCTGGCTCCGGTGGTCGACGCCAGCACCGTGGTGCACGACGCCTCCGACATCCCGGCATCCGTCATGTTCCTGCAGCTCGTGGATCCGCAGATCGCCGAGGACCCGCAGGTCGTGATCGAGCGGTGGCGGCAGAACAACACGATCGTGGACCGCTCGCCCAACCCGAGGCCCCGGCTGAAGAAAGCCGGCACGCTGCGCGCGATCATCGGCCAGGGCGCCAGCGACGCGATGACGCTGGATCTGCGCACGCAGGGCCCGCACGCGCTCGTGGGAGGCACCACCGGAGCCGGAAAGAGCGAGTTCCTGCAGGCCTGGGTGCTCGGCATGGCGGCGGCGCACAGCCCCGACCGGATCACCTTCCTGTTCGTCGACTACAAGGGCGGATCCGCGTTCGCCGATTGCGTCGAGCTTCCGCACTGCGTCGGCCTCGTGACGGACCTCAGCCCGCACCTCGTGCGCCGAGCGCTCACCAGCCTCCGGGCCGAGCTGCAGCACCGCGAGCACCTGCTGAACCGCAAGAAGGCCAAGGACCTGCTGGAGCTCGAGAAGCGGCAGGATCCGGAATGTCCGCCGGCGCTGGTGCTCGTGATCGACGAGTTCGCCGCGCTGGCTTCCGAGATGCCCGAGTTCGTCGACGGCGTGGTGGACATCGCGCAGCGCGGACGCTCGCTGGGCATCCACCTGATCATGGCGACGCAGCGGCCGGCGGGCGTCATCAAGGACAACCTGCGCGCGAACACCAACCTGCGCGTCGCCCTGCGCATGGCCGACGAGGCTGACTCGCGCGACGTCGTCGACGACCCGATCGCCGCGACCTTCTCGCCCACGATCCCCGGACGTGCGATCGCCAAGACCGGTCCCGGGCGGCTGGTGCCGTTCCAGTCCGCGTACGCAGGAGGCTGGACCGGCACCGACGAGGCGGCGGTCGCCGACGTGCGCGTGACGGAGCTGCGCTTCGGAGCGAGCCGGGAGTGGGAACCCGACCGCCCCGCCGACTCCGACGCGCACGAGGAGGACCTCGGGCCGAACGACCAGAAGCGCATCGTGTCCACGCTCATCCGGGCCGCGGACGCCGCCGGCCTGCCCCGGCCGCGGCGCCCGTGGCTGGACGACCTGCCGCTGCTGGTCGACCTCGCCGACCTGCCGAACGAGGGCGACACCCGGATCCCCCTGGCTCTCGTGGACGTGCCGGAGAAGCAGCTGCAGGAGCCGGCCGTCTTCGTCCCCGACCGCGACGGCTCGCTGGTGATCTACGGCACGTCGGGATCGGGCAAGTCGACGCTGCTCAAGAGCATCGCCACGGCCGCGGGCATGCGACCAGACCGCGGGCGCGTGCAGGTGTACTGCCTCGACTTCGCATCGGGGGCGCTCAGTCCGCTCACGGCGCTGCCGCATGTCGGTTCCGTCGTCGACGGCGCCGACGTGGAGCGCATCCAGCGACTGCTGCGCACGCTCGATGCCGAGATGGACCGCCGGTCCGCGGCGTTCTCCGCGGCCAGTGCGGCGTCGGTGCAGGAGTACCGTGAGCTCGCGGATCCGAACATGCCGCGCATCCTGCTGCTCATCGACAACTACCCGGAGTTCAAGAAGGACTGGGAGGTCACCGCGGGCCGCGGCCCGTTCTACCGCATCTTCATGCGGATCCTCGGCGAGGGGCGCACGCTGGGCGTGCACACCGTGATCACCGCCGACCGCGGCAACGCGGTGCCGAGCGCGGTCGCCGCGAACATCTCGCGTCGCGTGGTGCTGCGGATGGGCGACCCCACCCAGTACATGCTGCTGGGCGCCCCGCGGGACGTGCTGGACGAACAGTCCGCCCCGGGGCGCGCCGTCGTCGACGGGCACGAGGCGCAGATCGCGGTGCTCGGCGGCACCATGAACGTGGTGGAGCAGACCAAGGCGCTCGGCGCGCTCGGAGAGCGCCTGCGGGCGCAGGGCGTGCGCGATCTCCCGGAGATCGGCGCTCTGCCGACGCTCGTCCCGGCGTCGGAGATGCCGGCGCAGGTGGACGGCCTGCCGGTGTTCGGCGTGGCCGACGACACCCTGGCACCGCGCGGTTTCGAGCCGATCGGATCCTTCGTCATCTCCGGCCCGCCCGCGTCGGGCAAGACCACTGCGCTCAAGGCGCTGGTCGTGGCGATGGAGCGCTTCAACCCGCGGATCCAGATGTATCACTTCGGCACGCGCCGTTCGGAGCTCAAGGACTTCCGGCCGTGGGTGCGCAGCGCGATCCGCCCGGAGGACGAGAAGGATCTGGCGACCGAGCTCGCAGAGCTGGTCGTGAGCGATGCGCCGGGACGGATCCTGATCGTCATCGAGGACATCCCGCACCTGGCCGACGGCCCGGCCGATCGTCCGATGCGCGCGCTGCTGCAGGCGATGAACAACAGCGATCACATGCTCATCGCCGACGCCGAGATCAGCCGCGCCAGCGGGAGCATCGGCGTGCTGGGCGAGTGGAAGGCGGGCCGCCAGGGCATCGTGCTCAAGCCCGACACGTACGACGGCGACACGATCTTCAAGACGCCGTTCGGCCGGGTCAAGCGCAGCGACTTCCCCGTGGGGCGCGGCATCTTCGTGCAGGCGGGGCGTGCGGTGACGATGCAGATCCCGTTCGTCCCGGACGCTCCGTGACGGCCCCGGATCCCGCGGAGCACCGATGGGTAGTTCTCCCCATGGGCGCTCCGCGGATCGTTGGTTAGCCTTATGGCAACAGGCTGAGCAGCCTGGGAGAACGACGAGACCTGGAGGCGGTTCGCATGGCCGGACACGATTTTGGTGCAACGTACAGCGAGATGGAAGGTGCGGCGTCGCGTCTGCGCGATGGACGCAGCAGCATCACCGACACGCTGAAGGAGCTGCAGGGCGTCATCGATGACCTGGTGCAGGACGGCTTCAAGACGGAGAACGCGTCTGACGCGTACTCGTCGGCGTACGAGGAGCTCACCACGTCGCTCGACGATGCCGCTGAGGCCGTGAATGACATGGCGCAGGCGCTGGAGCGCATGGCGGACCAGATCCGCGACACGGACTCCAGCATGGCCGGTGGCGCCTGAGCGGATCCAACTGCGAGAGGTCGTGGCGTCGGGGGAATCGGCGTCACGACCTCTCTCTGTATGTGCGCCCTGGAGTGCATCTCTGCATGTGCGCCCCGGAGTGCGCGCGCACCGGTGTCGGCACGAGTCCCGCCGGCGCCGAATAGAATCACCACGAGCACGATCGGAGCAGCGGACGGATGAGCGGAACGCAGAGCTACTACTGGTACACCCTGTCGACCCAGACGGTCGTGCGGGCCGATGAGCGGCCCACGGAGGACTCCATCGGCCCGTTCAGCACCGCCGCCGAGGCCGAGGACTCCCCGGCGCTGCTGATCGAGCACGCGCGCGCCTGGCTGGAGAGCGAGGAGAGCGAGCCGTATCGCGCGATGGCCGCGGAAGCCGACGAGAACACCGACTACGCGTGACGATCGCTTCCATCGTGCGGGGTGACCGCCCGCCGGTGCGGAGGCGGCTACTCGCCGCCGCGCTCGTGCTGCTGCTCGCGGTAGGCCTCGCGGCCTGCACCAAGGCGCGGTCGGGCGGTTCCAAGAACAGCGGGCCGATCGCCGGGACGAAGATCGTCGTGGGATGGACGGCCGGATTCACCTCCGCGAACGCGGCGCAGGCGCCGACCGTCGGCAACCTCGACATCGCCGCCGCCACGCGCGGCCGGTTCGGTGACGTCGTCGACGGCCGTTTCACGCCCGACCCCGGTTTCGGCACCGTGAAGGTCGTCTCGGAGGCGCCGTTCACGGTGCGCTACGACCTCGCCCAGCCGTCCTGGTCGGACGGTATCCCGCTCGACGCCGCCGATCTGCTGCTGGGATGGGCCGGTGAGACGGGCCGTCTGGATCCTGCGCCCGGCGCGCCCGCGCAGGACGATGCGGATCCCGTCCCGCGGATCGACGAGTTCGCGCGTGCGATCGACGTCACCTTCCCGCACCCGCGCATCGACTGGCAGACCGCGGTCGGCGCTCCCGTGCCGGCCCATGTCGTGGGCCGTCTCGCGTTCGGCCTGGACGACCCCATGGAGGCGAAGCAGGCCGTCATCACGGCGATCCGCACCGGTGACCGGAAGGCGCTCGCCGCGATCGCCGACGTGTGGAAGAGCGGCTTCGACCTTCCCGAGAAGGGGGCGATTCCGTCCCGGCTCCTCCTCTCCAGCGGCCCGTACAAGGTCGACCGGGTGGAGCGCGGTCAGGACGGGCAGCACGTGCGGCTCATCGCGAACCCCGGCTATGCCGGCGCCCCCAAGCCGAAGGTGGCGCGCATCGACCTCGTGCCGCCGGCGCAGCAGCCCGAAGTCGGAGCAGGCGACGGGCTGGACATCGTGCAGGTGAGCCCGACCGCCGAGAACCGTGCACCGATTCACGCGCTGGAGCTGAAGGACTTCACGGTCACGACTACGAACGACGGCACGCTGTGGGCGATGGTGCTGAATCCCGTCGGCGTCTTCTCCTCCGCCCCGGCGCGCACGGCGTTCTTCCATGCGGCGCCCGCGAACGCCATGATCCAGGGCGGCGGTGGAGAGTGGGCGTCCGCCTACGCCGCCACCACGTCGATGGTGACCTCTCCCGACTCGCCGGCCTACAAGGTCGTCGACGAGGGATCCGGGCTCACCGCGGCTCTGGGGACGCCCGGCGACGATCCCGGTCTGGAGCGCCGGAGCGTCGGCGTCGCCGACGGCGCGCGGGTATGCGTGCTGTACGACCGGGGCAGCGAGTTCGCGCGCGGCGCGTTCGCCGCTCTGCAGACGACGGCCCGCAAGGCGGGCTGGGAGCCCGCGGACTGCGGCACCGACGACGTCGCCGCCGCGCTGCCGCAGCGGGCGTGGGAGGCCGCGATCGTCCGGGTGCCGCTGCCGCAGACGACGGATCAGATCGCCGCGCTTTGGGCGTCGGCAGGATCCGCCGCGCTCACGCCGAGCGCGGACCCGTCCCGCGACCAGCTGATCGCGCAGCTCGCGAAGACGACGGACGAGTACCAGGCGCGCGACCTCCGCGCGCAGATCGAGGCGTCGATCGTCCGTGCGGCTGTGGTGCTGCCGATCGCGACGAACCCCCGGATCACGGTCATCGACCGCGGCATCGGCGGAGTCTCGGTGCGCAACGGAGCGGCGGCGTCGCTGCTGGCCGGTGCCGCCGCCTGGACCGCCGCGCCCTGACCGTCGATGGGGAGTTCTCCCCATCGACGGCGCCGCGGCAGCTCTCGTAGGGTCGATACGAGGGATCTGATAGGTCGGCTTGCGGAGGTGTTGTCGGTGGGGATGATGTTGCCGAATGAGCTTGTCTGGGTGATGGAGAAGCTGGGTTTTGATTGGCCGGACATCGATGAGGATGAGGTGGCCAAGGGTGCGACGTTGGTGCGGAATCTGGGTACGGATCTGGAGTCGGTGATCCAGTCGGTGGACCGGAAGGTGAACGGTGACATCGGTGGTGCGATGCGGGGGCAGACGGGTCCGGCGACGTTGAGTGCGTGGAACACGAATCGGTCTCAGAATCTGCAGAAGCTGATCGACATCATGCCGCCGGCGGCGATGGCGATGGATATCGGTGCGGCGGCGATCACCGGGCTGAAGGTCAAGGTCATCGTCGACGTGACAGCCACCCTCGTGACCCTGGTGGGGATGCTCACGAACCCGATCACGGCTCTGGGTGCGGGGCCGATGCTGCTGATCAAGAAGAAGTTGTTGAACGCGGCGGTGGACATCGTGGTGGAGCAGTTGATGAATCAGTTGGCGCCGATGGCGATCGAGCCGTTGGCGGAGCATCTGCCTGCGGTGATCGATGCGGTGCTGGATGCGCCGATGGTGGAGGCGTCGGTGGGGGATTCGGATGAGTTCTATGCGGATCTGCAGGCGTTGGAGGATGCGCAGGCGGAGTTGAAGCTGCATGGGGCGGATATCCAGTCGATCACGTCGACGTTCTTCGCGGAGTTCTCCGCGCTCGACTTCGGAGGGGACGACTGATGAGCGCCGAGGTGAAGAAGATCATCCGCGAGCTGAAGCAGGCCGCTCTCAAGGGCTTCGCCCATGCGGATCACAAGCTGCACCAGCTGACCGCGAATCTGGACGGGCATCTCGACGACGTGATCCGTCAGGTTCGCGACCGCGATCACTACGACGGCAAGGTCGACGTCAGCATCAAGAAGTTCAAGAGGAACAAGAATCACGACTCGGCCGAGTACAACCGTCAGTACAACGAGCAGATGGACACGCTGCAGAAGATGCCGTTGTCCGACTGGCTGAAGAACCGCATCGAGTATCTGGAGCACGGCCGCACTTCGGACTCCCTCCGTGCGCAGCAGAACGCCCGCGACGATGCTTTCCGCGACATGTACGACGACCTTCGTGACCAGGGTCATAGCAAGGATGATGCGACGAGGCTCGCAAATGAGTGGCTCGAGACTCAAGCGGCCCTGCATCGTCTTGACGGCATCGCGGGCGGCAATGTCACGGACATCTCACGCGTCGGCGACTCTCGGATCAACTCCTCCCTAGGGTCGCAATGGCGGTCGCGCGTCGGCGACATCGACGCGGCCGTCATCGACTTCCTCAACAGGAACCCAGGTGTAGACCTCGACAACACCTTCATCAACGTCGTGCTCCGATAGGTTGGGAAACATGGTTGAGATCGCTGATTTCGTTCCGCATGCGCCGGTTCCGGCGGAGATCATCGAGGAGTATCGGGGTCGGGTCCCGGACGAGCTGATCGAGGTCTGGGAGAAGTACGGGTACGGGACGTTCGGTGAGGGCTTCCTGCGGGTGATCGATCCGAAGCTGTACGAGGCGGAGGTCGGTGACTGCATCGGCAAGACGCAGGGCGATGGCATCGCGATCCCGATCATGGTGACCGGGCTGGGCGACCTGATCACCTGGGAACCGAGCCGTCCCGGCGTCACGGCGATCATCTATCGCCTTGGTGACACAGTCGGTCTGGGCAGCAGGTTCCGCAGTTTTCTGCGGCGTGTTGAGGACGAACTCATCCTCGATGACCTGAAGGCCACCATCTTCCCGAAGGCGGTCGCGGCGCATGGTGAGCTGCCGTACGACCAGTCGTTCATCTTCGTGCCGCTGCTGTCTCTGGGTGGGGCGGAGAAGGTGGAGAACCTGCATAAGCGTGAGACGATCGCGTCGATCCAGGTCGCCGTGGATCTGCAGGGTGTGATCGGCCACTGAGTCGAGTCGGCACATGGTTGAGATCGCTGATTTCGTTCCGCATGCGCCGGTTCCGGCGGAGATCATCGAGGAGTATCGGGGTCGGGTCCCGGACGAGCTGATCGAGGTCTGGGAGAAGTACGGGTACGGGACGTTCGGTGAGGGCTTCCTGCGGGTGATCGATCCGAAGCTGTACGAGGCGGAGGTCGGTGACTGCATCGGCAAGACGCAGGGCGATGGCATCGCGATCCCGATCATGGTGACCGGGCTGGGCGACCTGATCACCTGGGAGCCCAGTCATCCTGGTGCGGTCGGGATTCTTTATCGCCTCGGCAAAACTGTCGGCCTGGGAAGTCTGGATGACTTCCTGTTCCTCGTCAGCGTCGGCGCCGCCCAGACGTTGTCCAGGACGCTTGATTGGGATATCTTCCCGAAGGCGGTCGCGGCGCATGGTGAGCTGCCGTACGACCAGTCGTTCATCTTCGTGCCGCTGCTGTCCCTGGGTGGGGCGGAGAAGGTGGAGAACCTGCACAAGCGCGAGACGATCGCGTCGATCCAGGTCGCCGTAGATCTGCAGGGTGTCATCGGGCACTGACCGCCCGGCGCCTCGCGTCAGCGGCCGGCGTCGGCCAGATGGCGTGCGTCGTGGCTGAGCACCTTCACCATCACGCCGTGCCGTCGCAGGGCGGCCACGGTGCGAGTCTCCTCGTCGAGGTCGCGTCCGAGGGCGTGGATGTTGGCGACGACGAGCACGTCGCCCGCCTGCAGGGTGTCGATGAGCCGGGCGATGCGGTCGGTCCAGCTCTCCAGGATGTCGGGCGCCGGGTGGCGGAAGCCTTCGATCGGCACGCCGAAACGGGTGAGGTCGTCGCGCTGCTGCACAACGGAAGGCATTCCCTCACGGGCGACGACGAGACCGACCAGGCGCGCGCCGTCGGGCCGGGCCGACCACCAGTCGCGGTTCTGCTGCAGTTCCGTGAAGCACTTGGGGCACTCGGCCGCGGCGTGCGGGAGGTGCAGCGGACTCGTGAGAGCGGCATCGAGCGACGCCTCCGCCGTGCCCTCGGACTCGCCGTGCGCGTGCGTGGTCGCTTCCATGTCGCCTACCTCCGTGTCTATTGTGCCTTCTCCCACGGACACCGGTGTCCCGGGCGTTCCCGCCATCGTCGGGCCGACCCCCTCCTGCGGCGGAGTACGCTCGCACGTGTCCCCCGTCCGCAGTCCGCTGAGGAGTGCCATGCCCGTCGTCGCCGCATACGCCGCACCGAGCGAGGGAGCGCCCCTCGCTCCCACCACGATCGAGCGCCGGGAGCCCGGTCCGCTCGACGTCGTCATCGACATCGCCTTCGCCGGCATCTGCCACTCCGACATCCACACGGTGCGCGGGGACTGGGGGCCGCAGCGCTACCCGCTCGCGCCCGGGCACGAGATCGCCGGAACGGTCGCCGCAGTGGGATCCGAGGTCACGCGCTTCGCCGTGGGCGACCGCGTCGGCGTCGGCTGCCTGGTGAACTCCTGCGGCGAATGCCGCGCCTGCCTGCGCGGCGAGGAGCAGTACTGCACGGGCGGATCCGTCGGCACCTACGGTGCGATCGACCGCGACGGTACTGTGACCCAGGGCGGGTACTCGCGTCAGGTGGTCGTCACGGAGGGATTCGTCGTGCGCATCCCCGACGCGATCCCGCTGGATCGCGCCGCGCCTCTGCTGTGCGCCGGCATCACCACCTACTCGCCGTTGCGGCACTGGAACGTCGGACCAGGCACGCGCGTCGCCGTGGTGGGTCTCGGCGGCCTCGGCCACATGGCCGTGCAGATCGCGCACGCCCTCGGCGCCGAGGTGACCGTGCTCTCGCAGTCGCTGCGCAAGAAGGACGAGGGGATCCGGCTCGGCGCGGACCGCTACCTCGCCACGTCGGATCCGGCCACGTTCGCGGAGAACAAGCGAGCCTTCGACGTCATCCTGAACACGGTGAGCGCCCCGCTGCCGCTGGACGACTATCTGCGCCTGCTCGACACGAACGGGGCCCTAGTGTGCGTCGGCGCGCCGCCCGAGCAGATGTCGCTGTCGATCAACCAGCTGCTCGGGCACCGTCGATCGCTGGCCGGATCCGCCATCGGCGGGATCGCGGAGACCCAGGAGATGCTCGACTTCTGCGCCGAGCACGGCATCGCCGCGGAGATCGAGCTGATCGACGCGAGCGGCATCAACGACGCCTACGAGCGCGTGCTCGCCAGCGACGTGAAGTTCCGCTTCGTGATCGACGCCGCGACGATCTGACCTCTGGGCTCTCGGGCACGCTTCCGGTTCCTGGGCGAGCGCGGCGCTACACCGGTTCCTGAGCGAGCGCGGCGCTACACCGGTTCCTGAGCGAGCGCGGCACTACACCGTTTCCTGAGCGAGCGCAGCGCTACACCGGTTCCTGAGCGAGCGCAGCGAGACGAAGGACGACCGCGCCCTGGAATCCGAGCGCCCTTCGTCTCGTCGCTGCGCTCCTCGCTCAGGGACCGGTAGGGCCTTGGGCGGTTCTGGCGCCCTTCGTCTCGCCTTCGGCTCGCTCAGGGACCGACGGGTGACCGTCAGATCAGGCCGAGAGCGCGCACGGCATCGCGTTCGGAGACCAGCTCGGCGACCGAGCGGTCGATGCGCTCGCGTGCCCACGCATCCGGATCCAGTCCTTCCACGATCCGCCACTCGCCGTCGACCGAGCGCACCGGGAACGAGCTGATCAGCCCCTCCGGTACGCCGTACTCGCCATGCGAGACGACGGCGGCGCTCGTACGGCGTTCGCCGGTGCCGAGCGCCCAGTCGCGCACGTGGTCGATGGTCGCGTTCGCGGCGGAGGCCACCGACGACGACCCGCGCACCCGGATGATCTCCGCGCCGCGCTCGGCGACACGGGGGATGAAGGTGCTCTCCAGCCAGGTGCGCACGTCGGCGGTCTGCTCGGCCAGCGCCTCCAGCACCGGCCGCCCGGCGACCGTGGCGTGCGCGACGTCCGGGAACTGGGTCGCCGAGTGGTTGCCCCAGATCGTGACGCCGGCGACGTCCGCGACGGGGGCGCCCAGGGCCGCGGCGAGCTGACCTCGCGCGCGGTTCTCGTCGAGCCGGGTGAGGGCGCTGAACCGCTCCGCAGGCACGCCGTCGGCGGATGCCGCAGCGATGAGCGCGTTGGTGTTCGCGGGGTTGCCCACGACCGTGACGCGCACCCCGGCGGCGGCATGCGCGGCGATCGCCGCTCCTTGCGGGCCGAAGATCGAGCCGTTGGCCGCGAGCAGATCGCCGCGCTCCATGCCGGGCCCGCGCGGGCGCGCGCCCACGAGCAGGGCGTGGTCGGCGCCGTCGAAGCCCACGGCGGGATCGTCGGTCACCTCGACGTGCTCGAGCAGCTCGAACGCGCCGTCCTGCAGCTCCAGTGCGGCGCCCTCCGCGGCGGCGAGCCCGGCGGGGATCTCCAACAGCCGCAGCCGCACCTTCTCCTCGGGACCGAGCATGTCGCCGGCCGCGATCCGGAACAGCAGGGCGTAGCCGATCTGCCCGCCGGCTCCGGTCAGAGTCACCGTGGTCGTCACTTCTGGCTCCCTTCGGGTCGCGGACGCGACGCTCAGTGTGAGCCTATGCCTCGCCGCCGGGGTGCAGACCGTGGAAAACTGTGCTCATGACGTTCAACCCGGATGCCGATGTCTCAGACAACAAGGTCCAGCGGCGTGGCGGCGGGCGCACCGCCGCGATCGCCGGCGGCGGCGTGGTCGGCCTCGGCGCGGTCGTGGTCCTGCTGATCAGCGCGTTCACCGGCGTCGACCTCACCGGCCTCCTCGGCGGCGGCACCGGCACGTCGCAGAGTCAGCAGCAGGGTGCGGGACCGACCGAGGGATCCGTACAGAGCTGCAACACCGGCACCGATGCGAACAACAGTGTGGACTGCCGTGTCGCGGCGGTGTCGCTGGTACTGAACGACTACTGGTCCCAGCACGTGCAGGGCTACGCCGAGCCCGGTCAGGTGAGCGTCGATGGGGCGACCTCGACGCCCTGCGGAACCGCCTCGAACGACGTGGGCCCGTTCTATTGCCCGTCGGATCAGACCGTGTACATCGATCCCACCTTCTTCCAGTTGCTGCACCAGCAGTTCGGCGCCGAGGCCGGCGATCTGGCTCAGGTGTACGTGGTCGCGCACGAGTACGGGCACCACATCCAGAACATCACCGGCACGATGGAGAAGTACCCGAACAACGGGACCGGACCGACGAGCAACGGGGTGCGCACCGAGCTGCAGGCCGATTGCTACGCCGGCGCGTTCATCGCCGACATGGCGTCGCAGAAGGACAAGAACGGCGTCGCCTACATGAAGGCGCCGACCGACGCGCAGATCAGCGATGCGCTCGACGCTGCGGCCGCCGTCGGCGACGACCACATCCAGCAGCAGTCGGCGGGCTACACGAACCCGGAGAGCTGGACGCACGGATCCAGCGACCAGCGGAAGAAGTGGTTCGCGACCGGCTACAAGTACGGTCTCGGCAAGTGCGACACGTTCGCGGTGGCCACGCCGTAGCGTTCGCCCCGTCGCCGTGACGTCACCGTCAGGCTACGCGCGCAGCGCCTGAACGAGCGTGCGCACGAGGGCGAGCACACCGCCCTGAGCACGGAACCGGGTCAGCCCCTCGCTGACTTCGGCACCCGTACGGGACGAGGCGAACCACGGCGGCTTCGGCAGGATCGTGAACCGGCCGCCGTCGCTGACGATCGACGCCGTTCGGGGGAACGGCCGGAACGGCCCGCGCACCACCGAGCGCTCCACGTCGGCGAGCAGCAGCGCATTGTGCACGACCCCGATCCCGCTGCCGACGTCGGCGATCGTGTTGCCTGGGAACGCGCCCCACGTGACGGTCGGGGTGATGAAGCCGAACGCGGTCCAGGTGTTGATCGCGATGGATCCGTAGTGCAGCGCCGTGATCGCCCGCTCGAAGCCCGCGCCGAGGGATGCCTCGGTGGCGGGGTCGATCAGCACGTTCGCGCCGAGCGTGCCCTGCAGCTTCTCGTTCGCGTGCGCGACGGCCGCATCGAGGAACGCCTGACCCGTGCCGGGGAGCTGTTCCACGCCCAGCACGGGCGCGAAGTACTCGGTCTGCTCCAGCGCGGTGGCGTCGTCGCCCTCGTGGATCTCGACGAGGAGGCGGTCGGCGAGCACGAGCGCGTCGGGATACGCCTCGGCGGCCTGCGCCATCCGCTCGTCGGAACGGGGGTACCAGATCGGGCGCTCCGGCGCGATCGCGTAGGCGCGGCGCAGCTCGGTGAGGAACTGGTCCTTCTGCGCCCAGTCGCTCGACAGGATCACGACCTGGCCGGCGATGCAGTTGTGGCCCGCGTTCTGCAGTCGCATCGTGGCGACGTGCTCGGCCTGGAAGCGCAGATCCTCGTCGCTCCATGCACCCGGCACGACGATGATCGGGGAGACGCCGCCGAGCTCCGCGGTGATCGGCTTCTTCAGCCGCGGCCGGTTCTCCCGTTTGCGGCGCTTGCCCTGGGGCCCTGTGCCCCACACGATCGCGTCGAAGGTCGGCGCGGATCCGGTGATGTGCACGTGCGAGAACGCGTCGTGCGCCGTGAGGTAGGCGCCGACGTCGGGGCCGCCGCGCACGATCCGCAGGAACCCGGGCGCGATGAGCGGGGCGAGCGCCTTCTCGAACACCGGCACCAGCGCGTCCTGCGTGGGGTTGACCTTGAGCAGCACCACGCGGTCGTGCGCGAGCAGCTCGTACAGCACGTCGAGCACGGGGATGGAGGTTATGTTGCCGGCGCCGAGCACGAGTCCGATGCCGCCGTCGCCCGGTTCCGGAGAGCGCTGGGCCAGGCCGGCGCGGGCGCGGGCATCGCCCGGTGTGACGCCCGGGGCGAGCCACACCTCGCCGGTGAAACCGGACAGCAGGAGCTTGTCGATGCCGAGGAGCGGGAACGCGTGCACGCGCGTCTGGCCGCTCGCGGTGCGGTCGATCCGGATGCCGTCGAGCGGGTTGCGCCCGTTCGCGATGCGGTCCAGCGTCTCGATGTAGGCGTCCAGCGCGCCGAGCGTCGCATAGGGGCCGCTCAGCCACTCCTCGCCGCGGAGCGGGTGGTCGTCGCCCAGTTCCTTCGAGCGCACCGCGGCGCGGGCCCAGGTGCGCGCGTTCGCCGCGACCGTGCGGCGCACGCCGCGCAGCAGCGTGACGCGCTGGCCGACGGTCAGTGTGGACCACGCGGCGGAACCCCTGCGCAGGACGGCGATGTCCTCCTCGATCGGGGCGCGGACGTCGTCGGCGAGGGTGTCGGGCATCGGGTCTCCTTCGGCGCGGTCTGGCTTCAGCGTACGCCGTCCCTGTGGGACTGAGTCTCAGCCGTCGGCGCCGTCGATGTCTCCGCGGCGCAGTCCGTAGCGGCCCAGCGTGGCCAGGCTCAGCAGCATGAGCACCGCCGGGACGACGCTGAAGGTCAGCACGATCCCCGCGACCGCGCTCGCCGGCTGCACGAGGTCGGCCGCGGCGCCGGTCGTGCGCGAGACGTACCCCGTGATCGCGAGCACGATCGCGACGATCGTGGTGCCGAGGGCGAAGCCGACCGCCTCCGAGGCCGTCCACATGCCGGTGAACGTGCCGGCCTGGCCCGGGCCGCTGGTGCGCTCGTCGTGCGAGATCACGTCGGGCAGCATCGCCATCGGCAGCGCCTGCATTCCGGCATAGGCGATGCCCGCGATCGCGACCGAGGCGTAGATCCAGGATCCGGGGATCCACAGCGCGATCACGATCGAGGCCGCAGCGAGGAGGAACAGGGCCGAGGCGATCCGGAACGCCCGCTCCTTGCCGATCCGGCGCGACACCCGCTCCCACACCGGCGTGGCGATGACCGCCGGGGCGACGAGCGCGACGAACAGCAGCGTCACGGCGCTTTCGGAGCGCATGACCCAGGTCGCCACGTACTGAGCGCCGGCGAGCATGGTGCCGGTCGCGAGCGCCTGCAGCAGGTAGGTGGCCAGCAGCGCCCGGAACGGCTGCGAGCGACGCACGGCGGCGAATCCCGCGGCGTACTGCGCCCGGATCCCGACGTGCTCGACCGTCGCGGGCGCGACCACGGCGTCGTCGGCGGTGCGCGCGGCGATGAGCATGCCGACGCCGATCACGACGCCGGCGACCACGCCCATCACGAGGTAGCCGGTGACGGGGTCGCCGGTGAGGCGGCGCAGCTCCGGCCCGCCCCCGCCGAAGAGCAGGATCGTGACGGTGAGCACGATGACCCGCCAGCTCAGCAGCCGGGTGCGCTCGTCGTAGCTCGACGTCAGCTCGGCGGGCAGTGCGATGTAGGGCACCTGGAACAGGCTGAACGCCGTGGCGGTGGCGAGGAACGCGATCAGCACGCAGATGACGCCCGCGACCGGGCCGAACACGGGGGGCACTGCGAACGTGAGCGCGAAGAACAGCGGCAGCGTGAACGCTCCGACCAGCATGAAGCGCTTGCGGCTGCCGGTGCGGATGAGGCTGCGATCCGACCCGGCGCCGATCACCGGGTCGATCACGACGTCCCAGATCTTCGCCAGGGTCACGATCGTGCCGGCGAGGATCGCGGCGACGCCGAGGTTGTCCGTCAGGAAGTACGCCAGCACCAGGCCGGGCAGCGTCGCAAACCCTCCGGTGCCGAGAGAGCCGGCCGCGTAGCGGGCGACCGTGCGTACAGGAAGGCGCGTGGGGGCCTGTCCGGCCCGAGCGGCGATGCTCATGCGCGTCAGTGTATCGGCGCCCTTCGTCTCGCCTTTGGCTCGCTCAGGGACCCAGTGTCCCGAGGGGCGTCAGATCAGCGACAGCTCGCGGAGCTTCGCCTCGACGTCGGCGTTCGACGGCTCGACGTGGTGCGAGGCGTCGGGGTACACGACCACCGGGATGTTCGTGCGGCCGGAGATCTCCTTGGCGACGTCGGCGGCCGCAGGGTCCGCGACGAGGTCGACGTACGTGTACTCGATGCCGAGCTCGTCGAGCTGCTTCTTGGTGCGGATGCAGTCGCGGCACCAGTCGGCGCCGAACATGGTGATCGAGTCGGAGGCAGGAGCGGTCATGCTTCCAGGGTACGGCGGATCCGAGAGGGGGAGGGCCGTCCGGCGCAAGGGGGCTCGTCCGGCGTTCACCCGCCGTTAGCCTGAATCGGGAAGAGTGTCTGACACCAAACGCGCAGGTTCCGCATGGGATCATGGCGAGTCAGGCGAACGGAGGAGGGGCATGGAGGACATGTCTGCTGGGGACCCCGTACCCGGCGCCACGGTCATCATCCCGACCTACAACGAGCGCGACAACATCGCCGCCCTCGTCTCCCGGGTCTCCGCCGCGCTCGAGGACCGCGACGTCGAGATCCTATTCGTCGACGACAGCTCGGACGACACTCCTGACGTGATCCGGCGGATCGCCGCCGACGCCCCCGTGCCCGTGCGGCTGCTGCATCGCGACAAGCCGGTCGGCGGTCTCGGCGGTGCCGTGGTGGAGGGCATCCGGGCCGCCGCGTACGACGTCTGCATCGTCATGGACGGCGACCTGCAGCACCCGCCGGAGCTCCTGCCCGACATGATCGAGCGCTTCGAGGACGGCGACACGGACGTCGTGATCGCCTCCCGCTACGTCGGCGGCGGGGACAATGGCGGTCTCGCGGGCGCCGTGCGCGTCGGGGTGTCCCGCAGCGCGACCCTGCTCACCAAGGCGATGTTCCCGATCCGGCTCTCCGGCGCCTCGGATCCGATGACCGGGTACTTCCTCGTTGACCGTCGCCGCATCGATCCCAGCGCCCTGCGCCCGAACGGGTTCAAGATCCTGCTGGAGATCCTCGTCCGCTCCGACGTGCGCATCGCCGAGGTGCCGATGGAGTTCGGCGAGCGGCTGCACGGCCAGTCCAAGGCGTCGTTCGTGCAGGGGATGCAGTTCCTCCAGCACCTCGCGCGGCTGCGGTTCGGCAAGATGTCGCTGTTCGCCATCATCGGCGGCGTCGGCGCGCTGGCGAACCTCGCCATCATGTGGGCGCTGACGCACCTCGGCGTGGAGTACGTCTGGGCGGCGATCATCGCGGCCGAGGTCACCATCATCGGCAACTTCCTCCTGCAGGAGCGCTACGTCTTCAACGACATGCGCGGCGACGCCGCCGCGATCGGCGTGCGCTTCGCGCAGTCGTTCACGTTCAACAACGTCGAGGCGGCCGTGCGGATCCCGGTCCTCGCCCTCATGGTCGAGACCTGGCACATCTCCAGCATCCTCGCCGCGGCGATCACTCTGATCGCGGCGTTCTTCGTCCGCTTCCTGTTCCACTCGCTGGTCGTCTACGCGCCGCGTCGTTCGGTGCGCCTCGCCCGCAAGTCGGAGGAGCGCCTGCGCGTGCGTCGCGAAGCGGAGGCCGCAGCCGCGGAGTGACGCCCGGCCGCGGAGCGACCCCCGGGCTGCGCCAGTGACCCGGCCGCGCCACGGCAGGCCGGGACGGGTTCAACCGATGTTGTCCTTGAGGCCCTGGACCGTGTCCCCGTAGTTGATCCGGATCACCGGCAGTTCGAGCTTGTTCGTGCCGATCTTCACGTAGCCGTACTCGATCGTGCGCGCGAGCAGGAACCCGGCCTTGGTCACGCCCTCTTCCGCGGTCGCGTTGTAGTGACCGTACGGGTAGGCGATGACCTCCTTGACCCCGAGCACCTTCGCCGACTCCTCCAGATCAGCGGCGACCTCGTCGGCCGACAGGTTCACCATCCGCCCCTTGCCGTTGTCGCCGGCACGGTGCATGTCGTTGGTGTGCGAGCGCTGCAGCACGTAGGGCGAGGGGGAGCCGTCCTTGCGCTCGCCGGTGATCACGAACGACGTGGTGAGGAGCTTCCGCTCGGTGACCACCGGCACCGCGAGCTGCAGCCAGGTCGGATCCGCATCGTCGTCGGTGATGATGAGCGAGTGCTGCGGCAGGAACAGCTTCCCGTCGATGAACGCGTTCAGCTCATCCCAGGTCGGCAGGTAGAACTTCGAGCTCGCGATGTAGTCCATCTGCGCCTTGAAGTCCTCGATGTACACGTAGTTGTTGCGCAGCCAGTTGTCCTCGCCGCCGGGCTTGGTCGTGAACTGGTGGTACATCAGGATCGGGATCTTCGCCGCCGTGGCGACGTTCTGCTCCGGCGTGGTCCACGCCGCGTACAGGGTGCGCTCGTGGTCGGTGCACGCTGTGAGCTGCGAGCCGTTCACGCGGTCGGTCTGCACCTGGGCCTGCGCGGCCTCCGGGGTCGGGTACCAGCCGGCGAACACCGCGCCGGCCTTCTCCGGGATCGGCAGCCCGGTGTACAGCACACCCTCTGTCTGCAGCATGGGGGGCTGGGTGATGCCCTCGCCCGAGAAGGAGACCGCGCATGCGGTGGCCGGATCGGCGGCGGTCGTCAGCAGCTGCTGGGCCGGCGTGAGCGGCGTGGACGTCGGGGTGGGCGTGGCCGTGGTGCCGGCGGCAGCCGCCTTCGGGTCGCCCCCCGAGAAGGCGCGCACGGCGATCGTCGTGAGGACCGCGGCCAGGGCGATGGCGAGGACCGCGATCAGCCCGACCACGAGCCGGCGTCTGCGGATCACCGCGGGCGAGGGGCGCCGCGGGCGCGACGAAGTGGGGGAGGCTCCGGTCATGGTGCTGAGTGTAGGGGATGGGCGGGTCCGGATCCTGCTGCGATGTCGCGAACGGTCAGAGCAGCCAGCCCCGCTCCTGGGCGATGCGCGCGGCGTCGGCACGGGTGCGCGCTTCGAGCTTCTGCATCGCCGAGGAGAGATGGTTCCTCGTCGTGCCCTCGGAGAGATGCAGCGCGCGAGCCACATCGGAGATGGTGCCGCCGTCCCGCGCGGCGGCGAGCACCTCGGTCTCGCGCGGCGTGAGCGGCGAGGCCCCTGCGGTGAGCGCATCCGTGGCGAGGGCGGCGTCGATCACGGTCTCGCCGCGCATCACGCGGCGTACCACCTCGGCGAGCTCGGAGGCGGGGGTGTCCTTGACCACGTACCCGGCCACGCCGGCGGCGAGGGCGCGGGAGAGGTAGCCCGCCCGGCCGAACGTGGTGACGATGACGATCCGCACTTCGGGTAGTTCCCGGCGCAGCTGCGCGGCGGCGGTGAGGCCGTCGACGCCCGGCATCTCCACGTCGAGAAGGGCGATGTCCGGGCGGTGCTGCTCGGCGGCGGGCAGCACCTCGTCGCCCCGGCCAACCTGGGCGATGACGTCCAGGTCGTCTTCGAGACCGAGCAGCGTCGCCAGGGCGCCGCGCACGAGCGCCTGATCGTCGGCGAGCAGGATCCGAATCCTGTCTCTCGAGGCTGCTCCGTTTCCGGGAGCCGTGCTGTCGTCGGGCGTCATGCGGTGACCTCCAGGAGGAACCCGCCGTGGCGGGAGCGGCCGATCGTCAGCGCGCCGCCGGCGTCTGCCGCCCGCTCGGCGAGGCCGGTCAGGCCGGTCCCCACCGGGTCGTCCGCCGTGCGCGGCGACGGGCCGACGCCGTCGTCCTCGATCGTGATGCGCCCGGGTGCGAGCGTCACCCAGCAGTTGCCGGCGGCGGCGTGCCGGATCACGTTCGTGGCTGCCTCGCGCAGCGCCCAGCCGAAGAGCTCGCGGTTGCGCTCCGGCACCTCGTCGGTGGTGGTGGGCAGGTGCGCGGTGATCCCCGCGGCAGGCAGGAGGGAGCGCAGCGATGCGAGCTCGCTCGCCACGCGCACCTGACGATAGCCGGAGACGACGGCGCGCATGTCGCTGAGGGTGGCGCGGGCGAGGGTCTGCACCTCGTGGATCTCGGCGGAGGCCGCGACCGGATCCCGCTCGGCCAGCGTGGCGGCGAGGTCGGCCTTCACCGCGATCGCGGACAGCGAGTGGCCGAGGATGTCGTGCATGTCGCGGGCGAGGCGGTTGCGCTCCTCCTCGACGGCGACCGTAGCCAGCTCCTTCTGGGTGCGCCGCAGTTGGGCGAGGGTCTGCAGGTTGCGGGTGAACGCGGCCATCAGGGTGCCGATGGAGAGGATGACCAGCGGCATCGTCCAGGGCGGGGTGCTCGAGGGCTGCAGCGCCGCATCGATCAGGTTGATCACGAGGGCGGCCGTGGCCAGGCCGAACACGGAGAACACTGCGCGCCGGTCACCGCCGAAGCACATCGCCGCGGAGACCGCGACGTACGTCCAGAGCCCGGAGAGGTCGGGCCCGAGCACCAGGATGAAGGGCAGCGACAGCAGCAGCAGGGCCGCCGGCGGCGCCCACCGCCATCGATCGGGCAGGGCCATGGCCGCGGGGAAGGAGATGGTGAACAGCGCGCCGTAGACGAGCACCGCGAGGCCCCAGATCCACGACCCCGGCGGCGGGAGCTGAGTGAGCAGCGGCACAAGGATGAAGCCCACGATGAACAGCTGGCTGATCAGCGCGCCGGGATACCACCGCCTCGCGCCGGGGGCGCCGAGGGTCAGCCGCAGCCTCGCCCACCCGGTGACGCCGTCGAGTGATGGCGCGTCGAGGAACCCGCCCTCGCCGACGTGGAACGGTCCCAGGACTCCGAACCGGCGCTCACGCCCGGCGGGGCGGGCGGCAGCTGCCGCCGCGCCCTGCCTGGCGTGGATGTGGTCGGTCACGTCAGACGCGCTTGGTGTCGCGGCGGAACATCAGGACCGCAAGACCCGTGAAGACGAGGAACCAGACGATGAGGTTCGGCACCGCCCAGCCGTTCGGCGTGACGCCGATGACGGCCGACTGGGACAGCTCGGCGATGCCCCACAGCGGGGTGAACTTCGCGCCGATCTGCACCGGTTCGGGCATGACCGCGAGCGGGACGAACAGGCCCCCCATGAAGCTCAGGATCGGCAGGATCGGGCCGAGATAGCGCATCGCGTTCTGCGCGGGGAACGCGTAGCCGACGGCGAGTCCCAGGCTGGTCAGCATGAGCGAGCTCAGCCACGCGAGCACGCCCGCGGCGATGAGGTTGCCGAGCGGGGCGGTGATGCCGAGCGCGGCGCCGACGATCAGCGTCACCAGCACGGCGATCCCGCCGAGCACCAGGCCGCAGATGACCTTGACGAGGATGTAGACGACCGGGTTCAGCGGGGTCAGACGCAGCTGACGGCTCCAGCCCTGGGCGCGTTCGGCGGCGACGGAGACGCCCGTCATCGTGCTCGCGACCATCGCGCCGTAGACCGCCATCGAGATCATGATCGGCACCGCGGCCGACATGCCGCCCTGGCTGACCGGCACGTTCGTGATCGCCGTGTTCTTGTTCGGCAGTCCGATCATCACGAGCATGGCGATCGGGAAGATCAGCGTGAAGACGACCACGCTCGAGTTGCGGAAGATGCGCTTGAGTTCCACGCCGAGGAAAGTCACGCTGAAGCCGCCCATCGGCGGCACCCGGCGAGTGGACGGGTCGATCCGGTCCAGGCGCTCTGCAGCGGTGGTCATGGTCAGTCCCCTTCCGTGTCGTCGCCGGTCAGGCGCAGGAACGCCTGCTCCAGGTTCTGGCTGGTGATGGTCACGTCGTGCGCGTTCGTGCGGGTGAGCAGGTGGCGCGCCACGGCGTCCGAGTCGTTCGCGCGGATGATGATGCGCGGGCCGCGCACCTCGACGGAGTCGACCCCGGCGAGCGCCGCGATCTCCGCCTGTCCGGATCCTGTCGCGTCGTCCCACTCCGCCTCGACCGTGCGACCCGACGCCATCGCCTTGATCTCGGCGGTGGTGCCGTCGGCGACGATCCGGCCCTTGCGGATCAGGATGATCCGGTCGGCGTACTGGTCGGCCTCTTCGAGGTAGTGCGTCGCGAACAGCACGGTGCGGCCGCGCTGCGCGTCGGCGTGGATCGCCTGCCAGAACGAGTGCCGTCCCTCCACGTCCATGCCGGTGGTCGGCTCGTCGAGCACGATGAGACCCGGATCCGACACCAGCGCCATCGCGAAGCGGAGGCGCTGCTGCTGACCGCCGGAGCACTTCTGCACCTTGCGATCGGCGATGTCGGCGATGCCGGCGCGCTCGAGCGCGGCGTCGATGCTCGTGGTGTGCGCGAACAGCGAGGCGGTGAGCTTCATGGTGTCGCGGACGGTGACGTCGCTGAGGAGGCCGCCGGTCTGCATCACCGCGGAGACCAGGCCGCGCCCGATCGCCTGACGGGGGGAGAGCCCGAACAGGGAGACGTCGCCGTCGTCGGGCTGGGAGAGCCCGAGCAGCATGTCGATCGTCGTGGTCTTGCCGGCCCCGTTCGGGCCGAGGAACGCCACCACTTCGCCCTGCGCCACCTCGATGTCCACGCCGTCCACGGCCGTGAAGCCACGGAACCGCTTGGTGAGCCCGTGGGCCGAGATCGCCGCGGGAGGTGCTGCGGAAATGCGGGTGGCGGACGGGGCCGTCCGGGTGTAGCTCATGATGTCGCCTCGTTCATGTCATCCAGTCTGCTCCGCAGCGCGCGCGGGGCACGATGAACGATGTCATGGATCCGCTATGACATCCGTCACAGGGCGGGCGGCGGTAGGCGGCCGGCGGGGGACGGTAGACGGCGGGCGGCGTGGAGGGTGGCTTCGGATCCCCCTTCGCACGATGCGCACGATCCCGTCACGATGGGCGGCTTCCGCTTCCCTCGTAGTCCGGGATGGCGCGCTAGGGGCGGGCGGATCTGCGCCCGAGGGGCCGACGCCTTGAAGGTAGTCGTACTGTGCCGAGCGGTTCCGCGGTCGGTGTCGCGGTCAGAACGGGGCCGATTCGTCGTCGGGTGGCGGATCGGGCTCATGGAGGGTGAAGGTCACCGGCGGGGGTGGCTGGTGGATGTAGCTGGATCCGGTGGGGCTGGTCCATTCCAGGACTCCGGCGCCGAGCTGTTTCACTTTCCATGCGGTCTGATGCTTCAAGACGTGGTGTCTCCGGCAGAGCCCGCCGAGGTTGCCCTCCTCCGTTGGCCCGCCGTGGGCGGCGTCGATGGTGTGGTCGAGGTCCTGGGTGATGGGCGGCAGTCCGCAGGTGATGAACCGGCAGCGGGCATCCCGCGCATGCAGGAGCCTGCGGAGGTCGGCGTTGGGCCGGTAGCGGTCGACGGCGAGGATCGCCCCGGTGACCGGGTGGGTCAGCACCCGCTCCCAGGCGACGACTCCGCCGGCGAGGATGCGGGCGGTGTCGGTGTCGATCGGCTGCCCACCGGCGAGCTCGGCGGGCTGCTCGATGCGGACACCGAACGGCGACCATAGGCCGGAGTGCTCGCCAGGCTGTTCGGTAGGGGCCCCGAACGCGGATCCCGGGCCCGCAGGCGATCCGCAGTGCGGGGCCCGGTCGTGCGCCATGGCGGTGAACACCGGGACCGTGACTTCCACTCGCGCCTGGATCGCCGCGAGCAGCCCGGCCGTCGTGTCATGGCCCGACGCGGCTCCGGTGAGGAGCGTGTCCGCGCAGAGGTCGGCGCGCAGCTGGTCGAGGGTGCGTTCGTCGTCCGGGTCGCCGATCCCATCCGGATCCGGGGCAGTCCCCGCGGCGGCATCCTTCGCCGCTTTCGCGTTCGCAGTCTTGATGAGGCGGGCTTGCTGGGTGAGCCGGTCGAAGATCCCGTCGATCACTGCCGCCGAGTGGACCAAACCCAGTGCCTTCTGCCCGTCGGGGAGCTCCTCCCGCCACACGGTCCGCTTCTCCTGCGCCTCCCGATGCCGCTCGGTGAGGCTGCGCGGGGCGAGGCGTTCGGCGATGCGTTCCACGATCCGGTTCGCCCGATGCGGGGTCTCACCCTCGCACGCGGCAACGGCGGCCCGTTCGAACTCGGCCCGCACCTCGTCGTCCAAACGGGCGGCGGTGTCCTGAATCAGCCGCACATGGGCGGCGTTGATCCGAGCGTCGCTGAACGCCTGCATCGTGATCGGGTACCGGGTCATCAGCTCCGCCGCGCGTGTCATCCGGCCCTGCACGACCCGGTCGGACATGTGCAGCACCGCCGCCAACTCCGCAGCGACACTGCGAGCGGCCAGATCCACCGCCTCACCCCGCACTGACCCGGACCCTGAAGCGAGATCCTCAGCAAGCCGTTGCGCGACGGCGAGGTGCGCGTCCCGCACGGCCTGCAGGCGGATGATCGACGCTTCCGTCGCCGCCAAACCCGACGTCACCATGGCCAACACAGCGACCGGATCCACCGGGTCAACCCCGGGATCCTCCACGATGCCCGCCGTGTTCGTCATGCCCCTATTCAACCCGGGGGCACCGACATTCCAGAGCCGAAAAGGGCCTGATCGGGTCCGGAAAAGATCACAACCAGGTCACAAGATCCGGCAGTCGAATCCGAGGGTGTGCGCGGCGCCCTTCGTCTCGCTTCCGGCTCGCTCAGGGACCGGAGGGTCGTGGTTCCGGGCCCATCGACAAGCTCAGGGACCGAGGACCACGGATCCGGACCCTTCGACAAGCTCAGGGACCGGAGGCATGCCGCGCTCAGGGAGCGGAGGTTGCAGTTTCCGGCCCTTCGACAAGCTCAGGGGACCGGCTGAGGCGCCCGTCGTCGTGCCTCCGGCTCGCCCAGAGGCCAGATGCGCCCGGGCGAGGTTCGATCAGCGACCGACGATACCGCAGGCGTTTGGCGCGCCCAGGCACTCAGGCGCCTGAGCGGGCCGGGCCGTCACGGCGCGAGGGCGGCGACGGCGCCGATCTCGATGAGCGCACCGGGGACGCCGAGCCCGACGACGCGCGCCGCGGTGACCAGCGGGGGAGCGCCCTCTCGGGCGAGCTTGGGTCCGACCGCGCCGTAGGCCGCCCGCAGATCCGCGTCCTGGTGGATCAGCACGGTCCAGCTGACGACATCGGCGAGCGTCGCGCCGGCCGCGGCGAGGGCCGCCTCGGCGTTCTCGAGGGCACGTGCGGACTGCACGGCGACGTCGTCGGAGACAACCGCGCCGGTCTCATCGACGCCGTTCTGCCCTCCGACATGGATCAGCGTGGATCCGGGCGGGATGACGGCGACATGGCTGAAGCCGGGGCTGTTCACGAGCCCGGGCGCCGGGGGATAGGAGATGCTCATGGCGCGAGCGTAACGACGGGGTCGGACACAGCAGCGGAACGCGGTCGGTCGAAGCGGCCGAGCCGCGCGCGATAGACTCGAGAGGCTCAACAGGAGGTTGCCCGGTGATCCTTCACTACATCGTGTTCGGAATTCTGTTCCTCGGCGGTTTCGCGCTGCTGGGCATCGCTCCCGGTCTGCCCTCGTGGCAGGGCCCTCTCTTCGTGGCGGGCATCCTCGCGATCAGCCTCGCCCTCGCGTACATGATGCGCGAGCCGGGCAGTGCCACCAAGCGCACCCGCAGCTGGGAGAACTGAGCCCGCGCGCCTGGCCGCCCAGGCGCTCCCTCCTCGCAGCGGCGTACTCCCCGGGGAGTACGCGGTGTGCGCCTCACGGACGGATCCGCGTCGGCGCACCCGCGCGTAGCATCGAAGGATGCCCGAGCAGCTCCACGACAGCGCCTCGAGCCCGACGGCGGCGTGGTTCGGGCCGGACACCGGCCGTATCCCGGCGGGGCCGCCGCAGCGCGTGCGTCTGATCGCGCCCGTCGTGCTGTGCCTGCTCGTGCAGGTGCCGGCCAGCGCGTGGATCGCCGCGCACGCACCGGGTCACGGGCTGCACTGGCGGGTCGCCCTGCACCTGGCGCTCGCCATCGCCGGCCCCCTCGCGCTGCTCGCCGCACGCCGCTTCCCAGGGCCCGTGGTCGCCGTCGTCTCGGCATTCGCGTTGCTCGACGTCCTCACGGCGCCGGTCTACGGCCCGCCGTACCTCGCGCTGGCCTTCGCGATCGCGATCGCCGTCGCCCGCGGCGCCGTGATCTGGGCAGCGGCCTCCGTCGCCACCGGCTGGGCCGCCGCCATCCTGATCGGCGTCGCCATCGGGCGGATCTGGCATCCCGGGCTGATCGTGCTCGCGACGGTCGGGCTCGCCGCGAGCTTCGCCGTCGGCGCCTTCGTGCGCACCCGCGGCGCGCGCATGGCGGCGATGCGGGCCGATGCCCAGCGCCGCCGCCGCAGCGCCGAGGAGCGCGAGCGGGTGCGCATCGCCCGTGAGCTGCACGACGTGCTGGGGCACGCCCTGTCGCAGATGAACGTGCAGGCGAGCGTCGGGCTGCACCTGTTCGACCGGGATCCGGAGCAGGCGCGCGCGGCGCTGCAGAACGTGAAGGACACCTCGAAGCTCGCGCTCGAGGAGGTCCGCGGCGTGCTCGGCGTGCTCCGCGACGGCGAGGTGCCGCTCGTGCCGCAGGCCGAGCTCGCCGAGCTGCCGCGACTCATCGCGGGCGTGCAGACCCCCGACCTGGACATCGCGCTCGACGACCGCCTGCAGGGCACCGCGCCCAGCCGGGCGACGCAGTTCGCCGCGTACCGCATCGTGCAGGAGGCGCTCACCAACGCCGTGCGTCACGCGCAGGCCTCCCGGGTGTGGGTGACGCTGGAGCGCCGCGACGAGCCGGATCCGGTGCTCATCGTGACGGTCGTCGACGACGGTCACGGCTTCGGCGACGCGGATCCGGGCGCCTCCGGGGGTGGCGGCGTGCTCGGCATGCGCGAACGCGCCGCCCTGCTCGGCGGCAGCGTCGAGGTCGGCGACGGGCCGGACGGCGGCGCGCGCGTGATCGCGACGCTGCCCTGGGGGAGGGCCTCGTGATCCGGGTCGCCCTGGCCGACGACCAGCTGCTGGTGCGGGCCGGGTTCCGCGCCCTGCTGGATGCGGAGGACGGCATCGAGGTGGCCGTGGAGGCGTCCGGCGGGCGGGAGCTGCTGGAGCGGATCCGAGAGACGGCGGTGGACGTCGTGCTCATGGACATCCGGATGCCCGATGGCGACGGTCTCTGGGCGACCGAGCAGATCGCCGCGGATCCGGCGCTCGCGGGGGTGCACGTCGTGATCGTGACGACGTTCGAGCTCGACGAGTACGTGGTGCGGGCGGTACGCGCCGGTGCCGCGGGCTTTCTCGTGAAGGACACCGAGCCCGCCGATCTCGTGCGGGCGGTGCGCGTCGTCGCCGCCGGCGAGGCGCTGCTCTCCCCGGGCGTCACCCGGCGGCTGCTGGAGCGGCTCACCGTGGGCCTGCGGGATGCGCCCGACCAGCGGTTGCTCGAGGGCATCACTGAGCGGGAGCGCGAGGTGCTACGGCTGGTCGGGCAGGGGCTCACGAACGACGAGATCGCCGCGCAGCTGTTCCTGAGCCCCCTCACCGCGAAGACGCACGTGTCGCGGATCATGGCGAAGCTGCACGCGAGGGATCGGGTGCACCTCGTGGTCCTCGCCTACGAGACCGGGCTGGTCGCGCCCGGGTGGCAGTAGCGGCGGCCGCCGTCAGGTCAGGAGCGGGCCCAGGCGGTTCGCTGCGGCGCGCAGCCGTCGCGTGAGCGCCGCCGGCTCCGCCACAGGGGAACTCGGCCCCGAATATCCCACCGCGCCGGTCAGGATCCCCTCCGCATCCATGATCGGAACAGCGAGGCAGCCGGATCCCGGGACGAGCTCATCGAGCTGACGGGTCGCGCCCCACCGCGCCAGGTCGGCCATGGCGGCGTCGAGCCCTGGTCCCGTCCGTCCGCTGGTCACCAGCAGCAGCCGGCCGATCGCATACCGCTGGGGTTCGCGGGAGAGGCGCACCGGGTCGCTCAGCGGGAAGTCCGGATCGCCGTCGACCACGACCACCCGCCCCCGATCGAACCGCACGATGTGCACGCCGCCGCGCACCTCTGCGCGCACGGTGCCGATGAGCTGCCGGGCGGCGGAGGACAGGGCCGGCGGCGCCGCCGCGGCCGCGAGCTGGGCGACCTTCGTGCCGAGCGCGAATCCGGACAGGTCGGGGGTGCGCACGAGATACTCGTCCTGGACGAGCAGGTTCAGCAGTCGGTAGGTGGTCGCCCGGGGCAGTCCGAGGAATGCCGAGACCTCCTGGGCGCTGACCCCCGGCCCGAGTTCCGCGACCGCCTCGAGCACGGTGAGTGCGCTGTGGATCGCTCGAGGCTGCCGTGCGGTGAGAGTCGGCGCCGCAGGGTCAGTCATCGCCTGCCTCGCGCGCGACGCCGCCCAGCACCTGGGCGGCGGTCGGTTCGTCGTAGACCCCGATCTTTCGCGGAGCGCGGCGGAAACGGCGTGCACGCAGGGCTACGGCCGCGGCCGCTAAGACCACGACGACCGCGGTCACGGCGATGCCGGGGTTGCCGGTTGCGGTCTCCACGGCGAGATACGCGGCCAGGCTCAGGGAGAGGAGCACGACCGAGGCGATCGCGACGGCGCCGGCGCGCCAGGTGAGTTCGCCGATCCGATGCAGGAAGACGGGCACGGCCAGGCAGACCAAGGCGTACGCGACGATGTACCCGGCCGCCGACACGACGATCACCGTCTGCATCGCCGGCCAGGCGCCGAAGCCGCAGGCCACCACGGCGACGGGGATCAGGGTGACCACGGGCACGGCGACGACCACCGCTCCGATCGGCGTGCGCAGGCGCGCGTGCGTGCGACCGAAGAACGCGGGTGCCACGCGGTCGCGTCCGAGCGTGAACAGCACTCGGGTGCACGCGGTGGTGGACGCGATCGCGCAGGCGAGGAAGGAGGCGACGATTCCGGCATCCATCGCGATCCCCCACCCGTCCAGGCCGTGCCGGGTCGCGAGCGTGTTCATCGGCGAGTCCGACGATCCCAGCCCCAGGTCGAGCGCGCGGAATCCGGCGATCTGCGCGTAGGCGGCGAGGAGGTACAGGGCGCCGGTGACGATCACCGTCCACACGATCGCGCGAGGGATGCTGCGCAGCGGGGAGCGCGCCTCGACACCGAGCGTCGTCGCGCTCTCGAAGCCCACGAAGGCGGTCAAGGCGAGCACTGTTCCGGCGAGCAGCGTCGTGGGCGAGATGCCCCCTGCGGGCACGATCGCTCCGAGATCCACGGGCCCGATCGTCACGACGAGGACCACGAGCAGGACGACGATGACGACCACGGACAGCACCTCAGCGATCAGGGCCAGTCGCGTCGACAGCCGGATCCCACGCACCAGGATGATCGCCAGGATCACGCCCTCGACGAGGAGCACGAGCGTCGTGGCGCCGGCCCCGTCGATGTCCGGCCACACTCGCTGCAACAGCATCAGCGAGTAGTGCGCGGCGCCGAGCAGGGCGAAGACCGACACGAAGACGTAGGCGACCAGGATCGCGGCGCCCGCGGCCATCGAAGGGATGGGGCCCAGGCTCTGGGCCACATAGGTGTAGACGGATCCGGTGCCGACCATGCGACGCGCGAACTCGTTGATCGAGCGCGCGACCAGGAGCGAGATGAGCGCGGCCATCACGACCGACAGCAGCGTGAGGTCGCCCGCGATGCCGGAGACCAGCAGGATCACGGTCGTCGCAGCCGCTGACGGGGCCACGGCCGCGACCGACTGAGCGATCACGTCGGTGAGGCCGACGGTGCGGCGCTCGAGACCATGCAGAGACGAGCGTTCCGCGAACTGGGGGGCGGGGGCGGGGCGATCGATCGCGCGCTCGAGTGCGGTCATTCGGGATCCTCCTGGCGGGAGGCTATCCCGCCGGCGTTGCCTCGAGGATTCCTGGATGTTTCGGATGCGTATCCGCGAATGAGACACGGTGCACCGTCTGTCTCGTTCGTGGTGCGCGAGGTTTCACACGGCCGAGACGCCCGCGCAATCGTCCCTCGCCAGGCTCGGAGGATCCGATATCCCTCGCGTAAGGAATCCTGCTCATGGCTCAGCTCGAAGCCCCACCCGCTGTCGCCGCCCCTCCCGTGCTGCGCGGGTCGCTCGGCGTCACGGCGATCGTGTTCATGGTCGTCGCGGCCGCGGCGCCGCTCACCGTCGTCGGCGGGGCGGCACCACTCGGCATCCTCCTCGGCAACGGGATCGGATACCCCGCGCTCTACATCGTCGCGGCGGTGATCCTGCTTCTGTTCGCCGTGGGTCTGGCAGCGATGACGCGGCACGTGCCGAAGCCCGGCGCCTTCTTCACCTACGTGGGGTACGGGCTGGGTCGTTCCAGCGGACTCGCCGCGGCCTGGGTCGCGATGCTCGCGTACACCACCATCCAGATCGCCGTGTACGGCTATCTCGGCTACGTGCTCAGCTACACGGTGCAGACGATGACGCACGTGCAGCTGCCGTGGTGGATCTTCTCGCTGCTCGTGATCGGACTCGTGGCGCTGCTCGGGTACCGGCACATCGACCTGTCCAGCAAGGTTCTCGGCGTCGTCTTGGTGGCGGAGGTCGGGATCGTGCTGGTGCTCGTCGCCGTGGTGATCGTGCGCGGCGGCCCGCAGGGTCTGAGCCTGGCGCCGTTCGCCCCGGCGAACGTGCTCAGCGGTTCCCCCGGCGTGGGGTTGATGATGGCGATCGCCGCCTTCATCGGATTCGAGGCGGCGGCGATCTTCCGTGACGAAGCACGCGACCCTGACCGCACGATCCCGCGCGCGACGTACACCGCGGTGATCGGGATCGGCGTCTTCTACACGCTCGCCGGCTGGGGCCTGGTGATGGCCTGGGGTCCTGACCACGTGGTGGCAGAGGCGGCGAAGGATCCGGGCAGCCTCATCCTTCGCACCATGGCCGTGTATCTCGGCACCGCGGGCGAGGTCATCACCAACGTGCTGCTGATCACCTCGATGCTCGCCTGCGTGCTCTCCTTCCACAACGTGCTCACCCGTTACCAGCACTCGATGTCCCACGCGGGCGTGCTGCCCGAGCGCGTCGGCGCCGTGCACCACCGGCACCTGTCTCCGCACGTCTCCTCGCTCGTGCAGACCGCCACCGCGATCCTGTGCACGGTCGTGTTCGCCGCCCTCGGGCTCGACCCCGTGCTCGCCGTGTTCACCTGGTTCTCCGGCGTCGCGACCGTGGCGATCGCCCTGCTGATGGCGGCGACGTCGGCCGCGGTGATCGTGTACTTCCGGCGCACGCGAAAGGACGCGCGCGTGTGGAACACCGTGATCGCGCCCGGCCTGGGCGTGGTCGGTCTGATGCTCGCCACCGCGCTGATCGTGGTGAACTTCCCGGTCATGGTGGGCGACGTGGACCCGAAGGGCGCCCCGACGTTCGGCCCGCTCTGCTGGTTCCTGCTGCTGCTCGTCGCGGTGTTCCCGATCATCGGCTACGCGCAGGCGCGCTGGATCCGCATCCGTCGCCCGGCCGCCTACGCCAAGCTCATCGACACGATCGCCGGCTGAAGCCCCCGACCTCACGCTGAACATCCCCTGCAAGGAGAAGAAATGACCACCATGATCGATGTCGACGGTTCGTCGGCCACCGCCACCCCTCCGTCCCCGCAGCACCCGCTCTCCTCTCTGACCGCGGCCGAGATCGAGTCGGTGCGAGCCGTGGTGCAGGCGCTGCCGGAGACGACCGAATGGACCCGCTTCGCCTACGTCGGCCTGGAGGAGCCTCCGAAGGGCGAGGTGCTCGGCTGGGAGCGCGGCGAACTGCCGCTTCCGGAGCGGAAGGCGCGCGTGCAGCTGCTGGATCTGCGCTCGGCGCGTTCGACGGACCTGGTGCTGTCGATCGGATCCGGCGCGGTGCTGCGGGAGACCGTGCTCGACGGAACCGCCGGGCAGCTGCCGATCCTCGACGCCGAGTTCGAGGAGGTCGGCGTGATCGCGAACGCCGACGAGCGCTGGGTCGCCGCGCTCGCAGCGCGAGGGCTCACCGTGGACGACGTCGTGCTCGTTCCGCTCTCCGCGGGCCACTACGGCTACCCGGCAGAGGAGAAGCGACGCATCCTGCGGACCTTCGCGTTCCAGCAGTTCTCGCCGACCGATCACCCGTGGGCGCATCCGGTGGACGGCCTGACCGCGTACATCGACGTCGCCGACCGCGCCGTGATCGAGATCATCGACACCCCGGGCTTCGAGATCCCGCAGACCAGCGGCAACTTCGACGATCCCGAGCTGCAGGGGAGCCCGCTGACCGGGCTCATGCCGATCCAGATCACCCAGCCCGAAGGATCCAGCTTCACCGTGGATGGTGAGGAGGTCAGCTGGGGCGAATGGAAGCTCCGGATCAGCTTCGACGCGCGTGAGGGTCTGATCCTGCGACAGCTGTCGTTCGCCGGTCGACCCGTCCTGTACCGCGGATCGATCAGCGAGATGATCGTCCCCTATGCCGACCCGGCGCCGAACCGCTTCTGGCAGAACTACTTCGACACCGGGGAGTACCTGTTCGGGCGCTACACGAACGAGCTCGAACTCGGCTGCGACTGCGTGGGCGACATCACCTACCTCGATGCGGTCCTCGCCGACGAACTCGGCGCCCCGCGCGTCGTCCGCAACGGCGTCTGCATGCACGAGGAGGACTTCGGGACGCTCTGGAAGCACTCGGATCTGTTCACCGGCTCCAGCGAGGTGCGTCGCCAGCGCCGGCTGGTGATCTCCTTCTTCACGACGGTCGGCAACTACGACTACGGGTTCTTCTGGTACCTGTACCTGGACGGCACGATCGAGTGCGAGGCGAAGCTGACCGGGATCCTGTTCACGTCGGCGTATCCCGGCGCCGAGGAGGACGGCTCGCCGTACCCGTTCGCGTCCGAGGTGGCTCCGGGTCTCGGTGCGCCGTATCACCAGCACCTCTTCTCCGCCCGGCTGGACATGACGGTCGACGGCGTGGCCAACGTCGTCAACGAGATCGACGCCGTGCGTCTGCCGATCTCCGAGACCAATCCCTACGGCAATGCCTTCACCAAGTCGGTGACGCCGATCGCCTCGGAGAAGCAGTCCGGACGCGTGGCGGACGGTGCCGTGAACCGCGTCTGGCAGATCGCCTCGACCGAGAAGGCGACGAGCCTGGGCCAGCCCACGTCGTACGTGCTCTTCCCGACCGAGACGCCGACGCTGATGGCGGATCCGGATGCCTCGGTCTCGGCACGCGCGGCGTTCGCGACGAAGAACCTGTTCGTCACGAAATACGACCCGGCCGAGCGCTACGCCGCCGGCGACTTCGTCAACCAGCACCCGGGCGGAGGCGGGATCCCGCAGTTTATCGAGGGCGACGAGCCGCTCATCGGCGAGGACGTGGTGCTCTGGCACACGTTCGGCCTCACGCACTTCCCGCGCAACGAGGACTGGCCGGTCATGCCGATGGACTACGCGAAGTTCACGCTCAAGCCCTACAACTTCTTCGAGCGCAACCCCACCCTGAACGTGCCGGCCCCCGCGAGCGCGCACTGCGCGCCAGGCCACGGGGCGCACCACCACGCCGAGCAGGATGTCCATGATCACAGCGGCCCTGCGGTGCCCGGGCATCACGGGGCGCACGGGCATGAGGCGCACGGCGGGCACGCCGCGCGCTCCCACGGATGAGCCATGCCTGAGGCGCTCCATCTCTGCGCCCTCGCGTTCTCGGCCGCGGGGACCTGCTGCCTCGTCGTCGACCGGCGCCGGGCGCGGGTCCCCGAGGTCGTGGCATCGCTGCTCATGCTTCTGGCGATGCTCGACCTCGCGCGCGCGACCCCGCTGCTCGTCCCGGTGGCGTGGGCGGCGGTGCTGATCGCGACCGCCATGATCCTCGCGGCGATCCGGAGCACGCAGGTGCGGGCCGCGACGCGAGGCTCGACGGGGACGGGCAGGTCGGCCGCGCGCCCGGCGGCACTCTCTCCGACGGGGATGGCGTCGCACACGGCGCTGGGCATGGTCGTGATGTCGGTGCTGGTGCTCGCGATGTCCGCGCACGGCGGTTCTTCCCGGGCCATGGCGGCGGCGGGGATGAGCGGCATGCACGGCAGCTCGGGGGCGGGCGTGCTCCTGATCCTGTTCGTGGTCGGATACGCACTGGCGTCGGTCGTGGCGGCGATCCGCGGACACACCCGTCGCGACCGGATCCAGTACGCCGCGATGGGGTGCTCGACGGCGGTCATGGCGCTGGGGGTGCTGCTCCAGCGGATGTGACGCGCGACCGTGTACTCCCCGGGGAGCACACGGAATCACTCCCCGGGCCGGATTCGCGGAAGGAGGGTGACGAGGAGGCTGGATCCATCGGTCGAGATGCGACCGAACCGATTCAAGGATGGTCACTCATGATCGCAACCGTCGCGGCCGTCGCCGCACATCCCGGGCACTGGGGGTTCCACCCGTTCTGGCCCTTCTTCATCATCGGGCCGCTGATGTTCCTCATCATCGTCGGCCTGCTCATCGCGATCCTGGTGCGTCGCCGGCGCTGGGGCGGACCCGGCCCGTGGGGCTGGCACGGGGCTCCCGGCGGTCCCGGCGCGTCCGGGGCGACGCCGCCGTGGGCGGGGCCTGCGCAGAGCCGCACCGCCGAGCAGATCCTGGCCGACCGCTTCGCCAAGGGCGACGTCGACGAGACCGAGTACCGCGCCCGGCTCGAGGTGCTGCGCGCGAACCGGCCCGAGGCCTGAGCCGCTCGTCCGCCGGCCCGTCGTGCCCAGGCGCGGCGGGCCCGCGGCGTGCATGCTTGGCGGTGAGCCGCGAGCGGGTGTTCCCCGTCAGCCTCGCGTCCGCCGGGTGGCGCCCCAGAGCTGGTGCATGCCGGTGAGCAGCGCGTCGAGGCCGATCTCGAACAGCAGGTCGCCCGGTGGCAGCCCGCGCTCGGCGGCGGTGGCGGCGAAGGCGGCGGAGGCGCGGGCGAGCAGGGGCGAGCGCTCCGGATCCCGCGGCTCGTACACCCCTTCGGGGGTGGGCGAATCGAGCGCGGCCCCGAAGATGAACGTCTCGAGCACGCTGAGCGACGCGATGATGCTCTCGTCGGGCCAGTGCGCGGCCGAGAACCCCGCCACGACGCGCTGGTAGACGAGCGATGTGTACGGGGTGTGCGCGAGCGGCACGGCCACGATCAGCGGCACGAGCTCCGGGCGCTCCCGCAGTCGCGTGAGGTAGCTCCAGGCCCACCGCGAGAGGGCCTCGCGCAGCGGCTCGGATCCGAATCCCGACGTGTCGATGCCGGCGGCGAACCGCTCCTGCAGCAGCGCCAGCACCGCCGCCCGTGAGGGGACGTGGTTGTACAGCGCGCTGGGCGAGACCTTCAGCCGGCGGGCCAGCGCCCGCATGGTCATGCCGGACAGTCCGGCGCTGCGGATCTGCGCCAGGGCCGCCTCCGCGATCCGGTCCCGATCGAGGATGCGCTCCTTCGGCCGACCGGGGCGACGCGATTCGAGGGTCATAAATGAACACTAGGGGATCTGTCTGGGGCGTTGACGGCGGGAGTGAATGGCGATAAATGCACGTGGTTGCTCCTGCGCTCGCTCCGCAGGCGCCGCGAAACCTAGCATCGTCACGTCGTCCGCAGACCCGCGCAGCGCCGCGCGAAAAGTGGTGTCGGATCGGCAGGAAAGGACCCCCATGACCTCCACCCGCACCCGGATCGACCGCGACGTCGTCGTCATCGGCGCCGGCATCACGGGCCTGGTGACCGCCCGCCGGCTCGCCCAGTCCGGACACAGCGTCGCCGTGCTCGAAGCGCGCGACCGCGTCGGCGGACGCACCTGGTCGGAGACCATCGACGGCTCGTTCCTGGAGCTGGGCGGCCAGTGGATCTCGGCAGAGCAGACCGCCCTGAAGGCCCTCCTCGCCGAGCTGGGCAAGGAGACCTTCTCCCGCTACCGCGACGGCGACTCCGTGCACCTCTCGCCGAGCGGCGAGCGCCGCACGTTCTCCGGATCCTTCCCCGTGGGCGAGGCCACCCTCGCCGAGATCGACCGGCTGGTCGAGGCGCTGGACGCGCTCGCCGCCGGACTCGACGTCGACGCGCCGTGGGCGCACCCGCAGGCGGCGGAGCTGGACCGGATCCCGTTCGCCGCCTGGCTTGCCTCGCTCACCGACGACGAGCAGGCCATCCGCATCGTCGACCACTACATCGCCGCGGGCATGCTCACCAAGCCATCGCATGTGTTCTCGGTGCTGCAGGCGATGCTCATGGTGGCCTCGGCGGAGAACTTCGAGAACCTCATCGATGAGAACCTGCTGCTCGACGAGCGGGTTGTCGGCGGGATGCAGTCCGTCTCGCAGCAGATCGCGGCGGAGCTGGACGCGGGCACGCTCCACCTGTCCGCCCCGGTCCGCCGCCTGGAGTGGACGTCGTCGCAGGCGGGCGGTGACGGCGCGCCCGGGGCGGTGGTCGCGCACACCGATGACATCGAGGTGCACGCCCGGTACGCGGTGGTCGCCGTGCCGCCGAACCTGTACTCCACGATCGAGTACGCGCCCGCGCTGCCCCGGCTGCAGCAGGTCGCTCACCAGCACCAGTCGATGGGCCTGGTGATCAAGGCGCAGGCCGCCTACGACCGCCCGTTCTGGCGAGAGCAGGGCCTCAGCGGCACCGGGTTCGGCTCGGAGCAGCTCGTCTGCGAGGTGTACGACAACAGCTCCCCGCACGAGACCCGCGGCACGATCGTCGGCTTCATCGCCGGCCCCCGAGCCGAGGAGACGTGGGCGCTGCCCGAGGCCGAGCGCCGCCAGGCCGTGCTGGAATCCTTCGCCGCGTACTTCGGCGACGAGGCGCTGACCCCGCTCGCCTTCTTCCTCTCCGACTGGGGCGGCGAGCAGTACACCCGCGGCGCCTACGCGTCGAGCTACGATCTCGGCGGCCTCAGCCGCTGGGGGCAGCTGCAGAATCAGCCCGTCGGGCCGCTGTTCTTCGCGAGCAGCGACATCGCGGGCGCCGGCTACATGCACGTGGACGGCGGCGTGCGGATCGGATCCGACACCGCGCGGCGGATCCGCGAGGGCTTCGCGGCAGCGGGCGGGACCGCGCCCGGAGAGACGGCTGCCGCCGAGGCGGCGACGCCTGTCGCCGTGCCCGCCGGCGTGTGAAGCTGGACGCCATGGATCAGCAGGGGACGGGAGGCGCGCGCGGTCCGCTCGACGGCGTGCGCGTCGCCGACTTCTCCCGCGTGCTCGCGGGTCCCTACGCCACCATGACGTTGGCCGACTTCGGCGCCGACGTGATCAAGATCGAGTCGCCGGCCGGCGACGACACCCGGCACTGGGCGCCACCCGTCGACGCCGACGGCATGGCCACGTACTTCGGCAGCGTCAACCGCAACAAGCGCTCAGTGGTGCTCGACCTGACCACCGCCGCGGGCCGCGCCAAGGCCCTGCGGCTGGTCGCATCCGCCGACGTCGTGGTGGAGAACTTCCGCCCGGGCGTGATGGCGCGGTTCGGACTGGACGCGGAGGCCGTGCGCGCAGCGAACCCGGGTGCCGTGTACTGCTCGATCACCGGCTTCGGCGCGGGCGCCGGAGCCGAGCTCGCCGGCTACGACCTGCTCGTGCAGGCGGTCGGCGGGCTCATGTCCATCACGGGTGAGCCCGACGGCATCCCGGTCAAGGCCGGCGTGGCTCTCGTCGACGTGCTGTGCGGTCAGAACGCCGTGAACGGGATCCTGCTCGCGCTGCGCGAGCGCGATCGCACGGGCCGGGGCCAGCGCATCGAGGTGAATCTGCTGCACAGCCTGCTCTCGGCGCTGACGAACCAGGCTGCGTCGACCCTCGCGACCGGGACCGCGCCGCGCCGTCTCGGCAACGCGCACCCGTCGATCGCGCCCTACGCCCTGTTCCGTGCCGCGGATCGCGACCTCGTGATCGCCGTCGGCAACGACCGGCAGTTCGCCGCACTCACCGCCGTGCTGGGCCGGCCCGAGCTGGCGGAGGATCCGCGCTTCCGCGGCAACCCCGACCGGGTGGCGCACCGCGAGATGCTCGCCGCCGTGCTGGAGGAGGCCCTTGCCGAGGCGTCCGCGGCCGAGTGGGTGGAGCGGCTCCGCGCCGCCCGGATCCCGGCTGGTCTCGTGAACGACGTGGCGGAGGCCGTCGCGTTCGCCGAGGCGCTCGGCCTCGAACCCGTGGTCGCGCTCGGCGCGTCCCGCACCATCGCCAGCCCCATCGGGCTGAGCGCCACCCCTGCGCGCTACCGCACCTCCCCGCCGGCGCTCGACGCCGACACCGGCGCTGACTGGATCCCTCGGAAGGAAACGCCATGACCCTCGCCCCCCGCATCGACGCCGTGTTCGAGGTCGACGCCCTGCTCACCGAGGAGGAGCGCGCCTGGCAGCAGAAGGCGCGCGCGTTCGCGCAGGAGCGGATCCTGCCGGTGATCGAGGAGGACTTCGAGAACGCGCACTTCCGCCGCGAGCTGATCCCGGAGCTGGGAGCGGCAGGCCTCCTCGGCATGCACCTCAGCGGATACGGCTGCGCGGGCGCGGGTGCGGTCTCATACGGCCTGGCCTGCCTCGAGCTGGAGGCCGCGGACAGCGGCTGGCGCACGTTCGTCTCGGTGCAGGGCTCGCTCGCGATGAGCGCGATCGCGAAGTACGGATCCGAGGAGCAGAAGCAGCAGTGGCTGCCACGGATGGCCGCCGGCGAGGCTGTGGGGTGCTTCGCGCTCACCGAGCCGCAGGGCGGCAGCGATCCGGCGGCGATGACCACCACGGCCCGCCGCGACGGCGACGACTGGGTGCTCGACGGCGCGAAGCGCTGGATCGGGTTGGCGTCGATCGCCGACGTCGCGGTGGTCTGGGCGCGTGTGCACGATCCGGCGTTCGGAACGGGCGGACGTGCGGTGCGCGGCTTCCTCGTGCCGACGACGACGCCCGGGTTCACCGCGACGCCGATCGCCGGCAAGCTGTCGATGCGCGCATCGATCCAGTGCGACGTCTCGCTCGAGGGTGTGCGCCTTCCCGGCGACGCGATCCTCCCCGGCGCCGAGGGGCTGTCTGGCCCGTTCGGCTGCCTGAACGAGGCGCGGTACGGCATCGTCTGGGGTGCGATGGGGGCGGCCCGCAGCTGCCTCGAGGCCGCCCTGGAGCGCTCCACGACCCGGGAGGTGTTCGGCAAGCCGATCGGCGCCAACCAGCTCACCCAGGCCAAGCTCGCCGACATGCTCGTCGAGGTGGAGAAGGGCATCCTGCTGGCGCTGCACCTCGGGCGGCTCAAGGAGCGCGGTGCGCTCACCCCCGCGCAGATCTCGGTCGGCAAGCTCAACAGCGTGCGGGAGGCTCTGACGATCGCGCATCAGGCGCGCACGATCCTCGGCGGCGACGGCATCACCGACGTCTTCCCCGTGATGCGCCATGCCGCAAACCTCGAGTCCGTGCGCACCTATGAGGGCACCGACGAGATCCACCAGCTCGTGCTCGGCCGCGCGCTCACCGGACTGAGCGCCTTCTGATGGCCGAGGCGGTGCGGAGCTCAGCGGGCGGCCTGACGACGGAGGCGGAGCCCGCGGCGGCGGAGCGCGCGACGGAGGCCGCGCCCGCCGCGGCGGCCGAGCGCACCGTGGCCGACGCGGCGGCCGACGCGGTCGACCGTGCCGTGCGCGCGGCGGCGGGATCCGATCTGGAGCGCAGCTCCCGCTCTTCACGCGCCGGCTGGCTGCGCGCCCTGGCAGATGCGCTGAGTGCTCACAGCGACGACCTGGTCGCGCTCGCCCACGCCGAGACCCACCTGAGCCCCGCGCGGCTCGGCGGCGAAGTGGTGCGCACGGCGACGCAGCTGCGCTTCTTCGCCGACGTGATCGTGGAGGGGTCGTACCTCGAGGCGACCCTGGACCGGCCGGATCCGACGCTCGTCCCGCCCCGGCCCGACCTGCGCCGCCTGCTCCGGCCGCTCGGCGTGGTGGCCGTGTTCGCGGCGTCGAACTTCCCGTTCGCGTTCTCGGTGCTCGGCAACGACACCGCCTCCGCGCTCGCCGCGGGGTGCCCCGTCGTGGTGAAGGCGCATCCAGGACACCCTGAGCTGTCGCGCCGGGTCGCCGCGATCGCCCGGGAAGCCCTGGCCGCCGCGGGCGCTCCGGAGGATGCGCTCGTCCTCGTGGAGGGCATGGCGGAGGGGACCGCGCTCGTGCGGCATCCGCTCGTGCGCGCGGTCGGATTCACGGGGTCCACCCGGGGCGGACGGGCGCTGTTCGACCTCGCAGCCGCCCGCCCCGACCCGATCCCGTTCTACGGCGAGCTCGGCTCGGTGAACCCCGTGGTGGTGACGCCCCGGGCGATCGCCGAGCGCGGCGCGGCCATCGCGGAGGGGCTCGCCGCCTCGTTCACCCGCGACGGCGGCCAGTACTGCACCAAGCCGGGGCTCGTCTTCGTGCCGGAGGTGCCGGAGGGTCCGGCCGTCTTCGACGCGGCGCTCGTCGCGGCCCTGTCGGGAGCGCCGGGGCAGCGGCTGCTCACCGACGGCATGGCCGCGGCCTTCGCGGCCGGCGGATCGGCGCTGCTCGGCCGCGACGGAGTGAAGACGCTGGCGGCCCTGCCCGGTGCGGGGGATGAGAGCGGCCCGGTCGTGGCGGCGGTGCCGGCGGCGCGGTTCCTCGCCGACCCCGACACGTTCCAGGAGGAGCATTTCGGCCCTCTGACGCTGCTCGTGCGCTACCGCGACCGCGCGGAGCTCGACCGGGCGCTCTGCGTGCTCGAGGGCAGCCTCACCGGCACGGTCTGGCACGCCGCCCACGAGGAGCCCGAGCTGCTCCGGGCGCTGACAGAAGCCCTGGCGAGGGTGGCCGGCCGGGTGCTCTACAACGGCTGGCCGACGGGCGTCGCGATCGCCTGGGCGCAGCATCACGGCGGGCTATGGCCGGCGTCGACCGCCTCGGTGCACACCTCGGTGGGCGCGAGCGCGATCCGGCGGTTCCTCACCCCGCTCGCCTACCAGGACGCCCCGGTGGACGTGCTCCCCGAGGAGCTCCGCGACGGCAACCCCCTGGGCGTGCCGCGGCGCGAGGACGGCGTGCTCGTGACGTCGGATCCCGGGTCCGGATCCTGAGACTCTCGAACGGCGCACATGAGCGGGCTGGGAGATCGTGATGCGTGCGCTGTGAGCCGGGCTTCGCCGAGCTCTCGCCTCTCGCGCCGCTCGGGCGCGCGGGAATAGCATCGCCCTCGGTCAGCGGCGACCGCCGCGGCCGTATCAGAGTCTGGAGATCCCGGATGCGTAGAAGAGTCCTCGGCGTCACCCTCGCGGTCGTCGCCACCGTCGCCGCCACGTTCGCCGGAGCGGGAGCCGCGAACGCGGCGCCCCCGCCCACGAGCCCGATTCCGAATTCGACACCGGGCTGGCTCAGTCACGCGACGAAGGGCGGACCGGCGACCGGCGCGGTGAACGCCCGCGTGTACCTGGCGCCGGCGGGCGGCATGGATGCGCTCGCGGCGTTCGCGAATGCGGTGTCCACGCCGGGATCGGCGCAGTACCGGCAGTTCCTCACCGCCGACCAGTACCACGCGAAGTTCGACGCGCCGCAGGCGACCGTCGACGCCGTCACGGCCTGGCTGCAGGGCGCAGGGCTGAAGACCACGGTCGACCCGACCCACCGCTACGTGGACGTGAAGGGCGGTGTCGGCAACGCGAACAAGGCGTTCGGCGTCACGCTCTCGAACTACAGCCACGACGGGATCACGGTGCAGGCGCCCGACGGTGCGGCGAGCACCCCCGCCGCGCTCGCCGGTGCGGTCATCGCGGTCGGCGGCCTCGACACCACTCCGTCGCTCGTGGAGCCGAAGACGCAGAAGCCGGCCCCGCCGGACGGCGGGTTCCGCAACTCGCCGATCTGTGGCACGACGTACGGATCCGCGACGCCGAGCAACCTCGCGACGCCCGATGGCACCGTGCTTCCGCCGTTCGACGGCAAGACGCTGCCGTACTCGCCGTGCGGGTACACAGGTCCGCAGCTGCGCAGCGCCTACGAGGCCGGCCTCACCGGCGGCTGGGACGGCACGGGGGTGACCGTCGCGATCACCGACGCCTACGCATCGCCGACCATCGAGGCCGACGCGAACCGGTACGCCACCGACACCGGCGACAAGCCGTTCGCGCCCGGACAGTTCTCGCAGAGCCTGCCCAACGCGTACACGAACGTGAACAGCACCAACGGGCGCCAGTGCGGCATGGCCGGGTGGTACGGCGAGGAGACGCTCGACGTCGAGGCCGTGCACGCCATGGCGCCGGGTGCGAACATCCGCTACTACGCGGGCAAGAGCTGCATGGATCCGGATCTGCTCGACACGTTCACGCGCATCAACGATGAGGACGTCGCGGACGTCGTGACGAACTCGTGGGGCGGAACCGGCGATGTCGTGAAGCCGTCGCTGCTGCTCGCCTACCAGACGGCGTTCCTGCAGGGCGCCGCCCAGGGCATCAGCTACGTGTTCTCCAGCGGTGACGACGGCGACGAGGCGACCCGCCTCGGCACGCCGCAGACCGATTACCCGGCCTCCGACCCGTACGTCACCGCCGTCGGCGGCACCTCCACCGCGATCACCGATCAGGGCCTCACCGGCGAGACCGGCTGGCAGACGTCGAAGTACGTGCTGAAGGACGGCGCGTGGACGCTCAGCAACGCGTTCCTCTACGGCGGGGGCGGCGGCTACTCGTCGAACATCGCCGAGCCGCAGTATCAGAAGGACGCAGGGATCGTCAGCCCCAATGGCGGCCGCGCGGTGCCGGACGTCTCGATGGACGGCGACCCGACCACGGGCATGCTCGTCGGCCAGACGCAGTCGTTCACCGGCACCGCGGCGTACGACACGTACCGCATCGGCGGTACGAGCCTCGCGTCTCCTCTCTTCGCGGGCATCACGGCCCTCAAGATCCAGGCGAACGGCGGCACCGGTCTCGGTCTGCTGAACCCGACGATCTACGGCACCCACGGCCAGGGCTTCCACGACGTCACGGGCGCCGGCATCGACGAGGGCGCGATCCGCGTCGACTACGCCAACGGTCTCGACGCCACCGGCGGATACGTCTACTCCGTGCGCACCTTCAACGGAGCCACCACCAGCCAGACCGTCGGCACGGGCTGGGACACCGAGACCGGCTGGGGCAGCGCCCGCGCCGGCTGGGTGCAGTAACGGCCCCGCGGGAGCGCTGAGCGAGGCGCGGTTTCCCTGGGAAGCCGCGCCTCGCGTGTTCCGTTGTTCGTGCGGCGGATGCGGCAGCGCGCTCGTCCGTCGATGCGCGTTCTGTTCAATCGCCTGCCCCGTCATCCTCCGTAGCGTCGGAGGCATCCCCTGAGCAGGAGGTTCGATATGAGCAAGGTCATCTGCGGTCTGTCCGTCTCGGTCGACGGGTTCATCACGGGGTGCGATCCCCGGCCGGGCCACGGGCTCGGCGACGGCGGGGTGCTCTTCGACTGGTACGGGAGCGGCGATGTGCCGAGCACCGTGTTCGCGGGCTTCCGGCTGTCGGCGCCCAGCGTGCGGGTGTTCGATGAACTCGCGTCGCGCGTCGGTGCGAGTCTGGCGGGGCACACCACCTACACCGATTCCGACGACTTCGCCGGCGGGGCGCCGCATCCCACGGCTCCCCTCGTGGTGCTGTCGCACGAGGACTTCCCGCCGGCGAACGAGCGGCAGACGATCGTGAGCACGGGCCTCGCCGATGCGGTCGCGGAGGCCAAGCGTCTCGCACGCGGCAAGGACGTGGGGCTCATGGGCGGCGTCCTCGTCACCGAGGCGCTCGCCGCGGGGCTCGTCGACGAGCTCATCCTGCACCAGGTGCCTGTGCTGCTGGGCGCCGGCCGGCGGTTCTTCCACGAGCTGCCGCGGCACATCGCGCTGCGGATCCGCGAGGTCGTGTCCGCGCCCGACGTGACGCATCTGCACTACCTGGTCGAGAAGACACCGCCGGCCGAGCCTGCCGCGTCCGCGACGGTGCAGGGGGATGCGCGATGATCCTCGTCACGGGCGGGCTCGGGATGATCGGCGCGCACACGGCGGCGGCGCTCGTCGATCTCGGTGAGGAGGTGGTGGTCACCGCGCACCGGCGAAGGGACGTGCCGTCGTTCCTCGCCGGTCGCGTCGCCGTGGAGGCCGTCGACGTGGCCGACCGCGACGCTTTCCTCGCCCTCGGCGAGCGGTACGACATCGGCGGCATCGTGCACCTCGCCGGAAGCATTCCGGAGCCGGATCCGATCCCGTACTTCCGACGGGACACGGCCGCTCTGCTCATGGCGCTCGAGGCCGCGCGCAGCTGGGAGGTCGCACGGTTCGCCGTCGCCGGCAGCATCAGCTCCTACGAGGGGCGGGACGAGCGGCCGTGGACCGAGGACCTCGCCCTGCCGCTCGCGGTGCCGCCGCATCCCATCGCCGCCTTCAAGAAGGCGGTCGAGCCGCTGACCCTGTTCGCGCTGGCCGGCACGGGCGTGCAGCCGGTGATCCTGCGGATCGGCAGCACGTGGGGTCCGCTGATGGATCCGGAGTCCCCGTTCAACCCGGTCCCGTCGACCGTGAGCGCCGTGCTGCGCGGGGAGCGCCCGCGAGCGCTGCCGGCGGGCGGCGGAGACTTCGGCTACGCGCCGGATTCGGGGCGGGCGATCGCCCTGCTCATGACGGCACCGTCGCTCGCCCATGCCGCGTACAACGTGTCGAGCGGCGTGCCGTTCGACGCCCGCGAACTCGTCGACGCGCTGAACGCCGCGCTGCCGGGATCCGGGATCGAACTCGCGGCCGGAGAGTCGTCGGGGGCGGCGCCGTACCTGGACATCGGCCGACTGCGCGCGGAGACCGGCTTCGAGCCCGTATTCGACATCGCCGCAGCGGTGGCGCACTACGTCGATTGGCGTCGCGGCAATCCGCGATGAGGTTCCGCAAACGGTCTTGCCAAAATTACTCAGTTAAGTAAATATGAACGCATGACCCAGACGCGCAGCTATCGCACGACCGAGGAGCGTCGCGCCGAGATCATCGAGGCGACCGTCCAGGTGCTGGCGGAGCAGGGCTTCGCGAGCACGTCCTTCGCCCGGATCCGGGACGCGGCGGGGCTCAGCAGCACCCGCATGATCTCGTACCACTTCGCCGACAAGGCGGCCCTCATGACGGCACTCGTCGAGCACGTCGTGCAGCAGGCCGCCGCCGTGATGGTGCCCGCGATGGAGGCCGAGCCCACCTGGGCGGGCAAGCTCGCGACGTACCTGAGGACGAACCTGCGCTTCCTCGCCGAGAACCGGCTCGCGGCCCGTGCGGTCATCGAGGTGATCCGCAATGTCCCGCGCGCGGACAACGACCTGCGCGAGGACACCTCGGCGCTGCTGCTGTCGCTGCTCCTGACTCAGGGCCAGGAGGCGGGGGAGTTCCGCGCCTTCGACCCCCTCGTGGTGGCGCGCTCGATCCGCGCGACCATCGACGCGTTCGCCATGACCATGCCGTCGGGCGAGGCGGCCACCGCTGCGGCGATCGACGAGATCGCCGCGCTCTATCACCGAGCCACACGCACCGAAGGAGCCTCATCGTGACCCTCACCGCCGACCGCCTCGCCGCAGTACGCCCCACCTTCGACACCGTGCGCCGACTCTGGTGGCTGTGCGCGGTGGTCTCGCTGATCTCCCTGGCCGTGACCGCCGTGCTTGCCGTGGTCGACCCGGTGGAGGTCAACTGGGTCGTGTGGCTGCGCGGATCCGTTGTCGCGGCGGCGAGTCTCGTGTTCGTCGTCGTGACCCGGGCGGCCGCGAGAGGCAGCCGCCGCGCCTTCAGCCGGATGCGCTGGATCTCGATCCTCGCGCCGATCGGCATCGGGCTGATCATCGTCTCGCCGGATTCGGGATACCCGCTCTGGATGAAGCTGGAGCAGGGTCTCATCGGGATCCTCCTCGTCGCGATCGCCGTGCTGCTGAACCGGCGCTCGACCCGGGCGGCCTTCCCCAAGGAGAGCTGAGCGGCCATGGCCGACACGTACCGCGAGCAGGCGCCGAGTGCGGCGCTGGCGGGCGCGGTGCGCACGATCTGGGTGCAGCGCACCGGCGATGCGCCGACGGTCCATCGCCATCTGCCCACGGGCGGGGCGGAGATCCACGTGGCGCTCGACCGGGGAGCGTGGCTGCTCGGCCCGCTCACGAGCCACCGCCTCGAGGTCATCCCGGCACGCACCACGATCCTCGGTGTGCGGTTCCGGCCAGGCGGGGCGCCGCCGACGGCAGTGCCGCTCGACGAGCTCGTCGACCGGAGGGTGCCCCTCGCGGATCTCTGGGGCGAGCTCGCCGACCGCCTTCTCGACGAGATCGCCGTCGTCGGCGTCGCCGAGCGTGCCATCCGGGTGCTCGAGGCGTTCCTGCTGCAGCGGTATCGGGTGGGTCGCCCGGCGGATCCCCTGCTGCGGGCAGCGGTGGAGGCGCTCATGCCGTGGCGTCCGGTGGACGTCGGCTCCGTCGCCGCGCGGGTGGGGCTGTCCGAGAGCCAGCTGCGGCGTCGCTCGCTGAGCGCGGTGGGGCTCAGTCCCAAGGTGCTCCAGCGCACCCTCCGGTTCCAGGGCTTCCTCGCGCTCGCCCAGGCGGGCGCTGCACCCAGCGGGCGGCGCGGCCGCGACGGCATCGCGGGGCTCGCCGTGGACGCCGGGTACGCGGACCAGGCGCACCTGAGCCGCGAGTGCCTGCGCCTCGCCGGTCAGACGCCCCGGGAGCTGCTGCACGGCGACGTCGAGCGCTGCGCATGCGGCCACGACCACTCCGCCTCGTTCCGCCCGTTCCTCGCGGGCCGCCTCGGCGTCGGAACCGCCAGCCCCGGCATCGGCTCCGGCCCCTGAGCTTGTCGAGGGGCCCGGTGCGCCCCCTGTCCGGTCCCTGAGCTTGTCGAAGGGCCCGGTGCGTGCCTCCTGTCCGGTCCCTGAGCTTGTCGAAGGGCCCGGTGCGCGCGAGGGCCTACGCCGAACGGCGGCGCCCCCGGAGAGGCGCCGCCGTTCGGACGGGAGCGAGGGTCAGCGCCGGGCGGCCGCCGGGTTCGCGGATCCGGCCTGCGGGGCAAGCCGTGACCGGTCGTCCGCATCCAGGGTGCGAAGGTCCGCGCCCTTCGTCTCTCGGGCAGCGGCGACCGCGACGAGGGTGATCGCGCAGGCGATCGCCACGTACACCGCGACGGGGACGCTCGAGTGGTACTGGCCGAGCAGGCTGGTCGCGATGATGGGCGCGAGCGAGCCCGCGAAGATCGACGTGACCTGATAGCCGAGGCTGACGCCCGAGTACCGCATCCGGGTCGGGAACATCTCGGCCATGAGGGCCGGCTGACCGGCATACATCGCGGCGTGGAAGACCAGCCCGAGGGCGATGGCCGCCCAGATGATGACCGGGTTTCCCGTGTTCATCATCGGGAAGGCGAAGAAGCCCCAGGCGGCGCCGAGGATGGCACCGGTGGCGTACACGGGCTTGCGACCCCAGGCGTCCGACAGGCGTCCCCACAGCGGGATCACGAGGAAGTGCACGACGTGCGCGCCGGCCAGGATGAGCAGCGTCGCGGACGCGGCCTCCTTCACCGTCTGGGTGAGATACACGATCGAGAAGGTGACGACGACGTAGTAGAGGATGTTCTCCGCCACGCGCAGGCCCATCGCCACGAGCACGCCGCGCGGGTAGCGTCGCACGACCTCGAGCGGACCGAAGCTCTTCGAGGCCTCCCGCTCCTGCTGCTCCTTCATCTCCAGGAAGATCGGCGCCTCGGCGACCTTGGTGCGGATGTACCAGCCGATGAGCACGATCACGGCCGACAGCCAGAACGCGATCCGCCAGCCCCAGCCGAGGAAGGCGTCTTGAGTGAGCGTCGAGGAGAGCACGAAGAGCACGAGGGTGGCGAGCAGGTTGCCCACGGGGACCGCGGCCTGCGGCCAGCTGGCCCAGAACCCTCGCCGCTCGCGCGGGCTGTGCTCGGCGACCAGGAGCACAGCGCCGCCCCACTCGCCGCCGATCGCGAAGCCCTGGGCGAACCGCAACAGCACCAGAAGCGCCGGCGCCAGGTAGCCGATCTGGGCGAAGGTCGGCAGGCACCCGATGAGGAAGGTCGCCGCGCCGATGATGAGGATGCTCGCCTGCAGCAGGCGCTTGCGCCCGTAGCGGTCGCCGAGGTGCCCGAACACGATGCCGCCGAGGGGACGCGCGACGAACCCGATCGCGTACGTGACGAACGCGGCGATGATGCCGCTGAACGGGTCGTCGGACGGAGGGAAGAAGACGGTGCCCAGCACGAGCGTCGAGGCCGAGGCGTAGAGGAAGAACTCGTACCATTCGACGACCGTGCCCGCCATCGAGGCCGCGACGACTCTGCGCAGGCCCGAGGGAGAGGCTGTCTCGTATGCCATGTGTGCTCCTTTGCACGATCGGATGCTTGTCGGTGCTCCTAGCCTGATCCCGACTTCGCCCACGCGACAATGCCCATTCGCGGCGAACAAGGTGTGCAGAAACGCACATGATTGCTGCTGGATCCGACGACCTGCACTGAGCCTGGATGCGGCATGTGAGCCTCACTGGGCATCGCGTGGGAGAAGTGCTCGATCCGAGCCGCGCCCGGCGAAGCGGCGTAGCGTCCAGGCATGAGCACTCTCTATTACGGAAGCTCCGAACACGCCATCGAGATCGAGGACATCGCCCTCGCCCACCTCAAGGTCGTGATCGCGACGAAGCTCCGGCGCAACGAGAGCTTCACCCTGTCTTGGCGGCACGACGGCGACCAGCCGCTGGGTCGCTCCACCATCTGGCTGCACCCCTCGATCCAGCTGCGGTTCGAGTTCGACGACCCGAATCCTCCGGAACTGGATCCGGCACGCATCCAGGCGATCGCCAACTCGGCGAACACGTCCGGCGGGATCCTCCTTCCGGACGAGGCGACGCTCGCGCTCGCCTGAGAATCGCGGAGACCGCCCCGGATCCGTTCCGAGCGGGGCGGTCTGTGCCTTTCAGCACTGAGGTGGCCGCGTCATGCGGCCATGGTGCACTCCGCCGCGGACTGCGTTCGGGCGCCGGCGCGCGGGCGCGGGCGCTGTCGGCGTGGCAATGCTCCGATGACGAGCGGGGCGGCGATCCCGAGCAGGACGAGGGCAAGGCCGGCGAGCTGCCGGCCCTCCAGCACCTCGCCGGCGACGAAGACCCCGAGCAGCACGCCGGTGACGGGATTGAGCAGCCCGACGAGCCCCACGGTGCCGGACGGGAGGCGCTGCAGCGCGGCGAACCATGCGACGTTGGCGAGCGCCGTCGCGATCAGCGCGAGGTATCCGTACGCGGCGAGGCCCGCGGCGTCGACGCGCGGCGGCGGTCCCTCGACGATGATCGCCACCGGGATGAGCGCGAGGCCGCCGAACACGAGCTGCCACGCTGTGGAAGGGAGGATCCCGACCTCGCCGTTCCAGCGTTTGGCGAGGATGAACCCGATCGACGACATGACCATTGCGGCGATCGAGGCGACGACGCCGCGCGGATCCGCGGCTGTCGTGGTGCCGAGGAGCATCAGCGCGACCCCGGCGATGCCCACGGTGGCGCCGAGGAGGCGGAGGAGTCCCGGGCGTTCGCGCAGGATCGCCCACGCCGCGAGCGCGATCGCCACAGACGACGTCGCCATGATCGTGGAGGCGATGCTCGTCGGCAGCAGCTGCGCCGCCGCGTAGACGAGGACGAAGAAGGCTCCCACGTTGAGCGTGCCCAGCACGGCGGACTTCCACCACCAGGAGCCTCGGGGGCGGCGCCGCACGAGTGCCAGGAGCAGCAGCCCGGCCGGGAGTGCGCGCACGGCCGCGCCCCAGATTGGAGAGTCGGGCAGCCACTCCCGCGTGACGAAGTAGGTGCTGCCCCAGGCGATCGGCGCGATCATGGCGACGCCGAGCCATCTCCAATTAGCTTCCATGGAAGACACTATAGCTTCCGTGGAAGATATAGTGAAGACGTGACGGACATCGACGATCAGGTGGCGCGGATCCAGGCGGCGTGGCGGCGGGAGCGCCCCGACCTCGACGTGACGCCGATCGGCACCATCGGGCGCCTGCACCGGCTGGCTCTGGCGCTGACCGAGGAGCTCGTCGCGGTGTACCGCTCGCATGGCCTCTCAGAGGGCGACTTCGACGTCCTGGCCGCGTTGCGCCGCACAGGGGAGCCGTTCGAGGCCAGCCCCAGCGACCTCGCTGCATCGACCATGGTGACCAGCGGCGGCATGTCCAAGCGCCTCGATCGCCTGGAGGGGGCCGGCCTCGTCAGGCGCCGTGTCGGATCTGGCGACGGCCGCGGTCGTGTCGTCGCGCTGACCCGGCGGGGGAGGGAGCTGATCGATGCGGCCTTCGCCGACCACGTAGCCAACGAGCAGCGGCTCCTGGCGATGGTCCCCGCCCGCGAGCGCGCGGCGCTCGAGGCGACGCTGGCCGGATGGCTCTCGCACTTCGAGGGATCCGCCTGAGCTCTCGGCCAGGCGGCGCCGGCGCGGTGAGCCAATCGGAGGTCTCACGGACGACGCCACTCGTCGTCTCATTCCGCGACTGCGCCGGAGCTGATCCACTGCGGTGCTCAGGGCGAGCGCTGCTCCGCAAGCCCGAGCAGTTGTCAAGGGGGTGAGGATGCGCTCGCTCCGGACGTACTTTCAGTGCAGGGGAGCAGCTGAGGAGGAACCATGGATGGTGATGCTCTGCGCGGAGACGGCAACGGCGACTCGAAGGAGCAGAACGAGGGTCGGTACACGGACGTCGACGGGAAGCCTGTTACGCGCCGCTCCCTGCGCGGCCGGTACACGCGGACGGACGGCGGTGGGCCCGACGGTGAGACGAAGGGGGCGTACACGGACGCAGACCACGCAGACAAGAGCGCTCCTCCGCCGCACTCCGTGCACGATCGTCCGGGAAAGTACACCCGCCACGACCAGTAGATCCTGACGAACGCGTTCTCGGCCGGATCGCGCCGAGCCTGACGGCGGAGGCGGATCCTCTGGCGAACGACGCTCATTTGTCAATCACCTGGTTCTCGTGGCGACGAGGCGCGATCGTTGTCGGGCATTGCCATCCACCGCACGGCGAAAAGTGGTGGATGATCGGAGATCTTCTCGAGGAGAGAGCGCATGCGAAAGTACGTCTTCTGGCTCGGTGTCGGCGTGGTCGCGGTGGTGGCCTACTTCTACGGTGCCAAAGCCGGTCGCGGCAGGTACCGCGACATCAAGGCAAGCGTTGACGCTGTCTGGAACGACCCCAAGGTGAAGAAGGCCCGCAAGAAGGCGCTCAAGCGTGCGGAAGCCGCCGCCCAGTCCGCGGTCAAGCAGGCGAAGAAGATCACGCGCTAGCACCCGGAGCGAACAGGCGGGTACCAATGCGTGCGACGGCAGGTCCCACGTTCGTGGCGACCGAGACATCCTTCCGCCCTTGATGAGTCGCGCGGCCCGCGAACACACTGGACGGACGCAGGGCTGTCATGGCCGACGAGGGGGAAGAGATGAACCGGTATCTGCTCAGGCGAATCCTCGCGTTGCTGGCGATCGTTCTGAGCGTGGCCGGTGTTGTGACCTTTGTGCTGGCAAAGGTGCTCGGTTGGTCCTCGATCGGAACCACGATCGGCATTCTGATCTCCTGGCTGCCTGCCGCGGTCATTGCGCTCGCGTTCCTCGTGAGAGCGATTCTGCCGCGCAGGTATCCGGTCCCGGATACGGACGGTCTCGGCGGCGCTGGCGAAACGATCAACGACCTCTATCTGGGGCGTGTTGAGACTGCACCGATCGTGAGGCCAGCGGACGAATACTCGGCGTACCCGCCGCCCGGTGACACGGGCCGATGATGCGAAGTGGGGAACCAGGCCAATGACCGATTCCCATCACCGGCTCACCTGGTCGGCGAGCGAGGCGTGCATAGACTGGCGCGGTGAGTGACCTCGAAGCCAGACTCGATGCCCTGGTGCGCACGACCGTCGTGCCCGCGCTCAAGCCGCAGGGCTACGCCAAGCGCAAGCTGAGCTGGGTGCGCGCCGGCGACGGAATGGCGCACTGGATCATCCTGCAGCGCAGCCACGGCAATACGCCCGACCACCTGCGCTTCTACGTCGAAGTCGCCGCGTACTCGGCCGAGTTCGCCGCGGCTGTCGGCGGGACCGTTCCTGACGATCTCACGAAGGGCGTAGCGCAGTACCGAGTTCGCTTCGAAGAGGTCTGCGACTGGCCGGGGCAGTGGGTCGATCTCGAGAGCTGGAGCGACGAGGACCTCGCACGGGCGTTCGGTGTCGCGCTCGAGCAGCTCGACACTCACCTCGCCGCTATCACCGACGCTCGCTCGCTCGCCGCGGCGATGGCCGCCGGCTCGTCCGGGCTCGACCTGGACCTCTTCGCCTGGTCGTGCGCGAACGACGACCAGGCCGCGATCGCGGAACAGCTCGCGACCGCCGAGGCGAACTTCGGCGCCGAGGAGCGCTGGCCGAGGCTCCGCGCCCAGTTCGATCGCGTCGCCCAGCGGTTCGGGGTCAGCCTCGCGGCCCAGTAACGAGCAGAAGTCCGCCACGACGCTCCTGGCGAGGCAATGGCTCAGAGGTGGCGTCATGCGGTCAAGACCACGCCCGGCGCGTCCTCCGAATCGGAGGCCTGAGAGTCATCGATAGATCCTCTTGCGTCGGCCCCTGTCGAGGAGAGCGGCTCAGAAACCGCCCCGCACCAGGGAAAGACGAAACCCCCGCGATGTAGAAGCTACGCGAGGGTTCCTGGGGTGATTGTAACGATCACCCTTGTGGCTCCGACCGGCATCGATCCGGTGACCTTTCGATTTTCAGTCGAACGCTCTACCAACTGAGCTACAGAGCCGCACAGGCCGGAAGGTGGAAGCTTCTGACCTGTGTCCTAGACGAAAGGCCTTTCCGAAGAAAGGCCCGTCGCTTGGAGCGACCCTGACGGGACTTGAACCCGCGACCTCCGCCGTGACAGGGCGGCACGCTAACCAACTGCGCTACAGGGCCAGAACTATGAAATTGTATCGGAAAGAGTGACCCCAACGGGATTCGAACCCGTGCTACCGCCGTGAAAGGGCGGCGTCCTAGGCCGCTAAACGATGGGGCCGGAGGCGAACCTCGGGGGTTCCCTTGCCGACGCTCAAGCATAAGGGGTTCGGGAGGCAAAACGCCAATCGAGGGCGAGTCGGGCTGGATCCCGGGCGTGTCCAGGAGGATGATGGAAGGCGGTCCCGTTCCGTCCCCATGAGCTAGACCAGCAGCCGAAGATTCGAAGAATTCCCGATCCCGACCCGGATCCGATGGTTGCGCATGGGACTGATGTTGCTAATGTGACATGAGTGAAACCGGCGAAAGGGAGCCGCGTGAACAATCCGAACATCCGTGGCGCCCGCCGCGACTCCGGCTGGACGTCCAACGTTCGGCGTGCCGTCGCCCGACGCCGTGCACGCCGCAGCGGCGTCGCGCTCAGCATCACCGCCATCGGCGCGTTGATCGCCAGCCTCCTCCTCGGCGCCCCGGCCGCGTACGCCGACGACTACCCGAGCTGGGAGGACGTGCAGGCGGCGAAGGCCAATGAGGCAGCTGCCGCGAGCGAGGTCTCGCGGATCCAGGGGCTCATCGCGACGCTCACTCAGAACGTCGCCGATACCAAGGCCGCGGCCGAGGCCGCCGGCAACGAGTACTTCGCCGCGCAGGAGGCGGTCGACGCGCAGGCGCGTCGGCTGGCGGACCTGCAGGCCCAGGCCGACGCGCAGAAGAAGGTCGCGGACGACTCCGCCAGCAAGGCGGGGCAGATCGCGGCACAGCTCTCTCGCGACGGCGGCGACACCACCGCTCTGCAGCTGTTCTTCTCGAAGTCCACGGCCAACAAGGACGAGCTCCTGCAGCGTCTCGGTCAGATGGACCGTGTGCTCGCCGGCACCCAGGCGATCTACGACAAGGCGCTCCAGGCGAAGAACACCGCGCAGGCGCTCACGGATCAGGCGACTGCGGCGAAGGCCGAGCGCGACCGGCTCGCCAAGATCGCCGAAGACAAGATGCAGAAGGCGCAAGCGGCCGCCGATGCCGCCGCGGCTGCCCTCGCCAATCAGCAGGCCAACTTCGGTCAGCTGCAGGCGCAGCTTGCCGCACTGCAGGACACCACGGTCAAGACCGTTGCCGGATACCAGGCCGGCGAGGCTGCTCGCGCCGCTGCGGAAGCTGCGCGCCAGGCGCAGCTCGCCGCCGAGCGACAGGCCGCGATCGACGCCGCCCGCAACAACAGCGGTGGCGGCGGCGGTGGCGGTGGTGGCGGCGGCAGCTGGTCCGGAAGCGGCGGATGGGTGCGCCCGTTCGGCGGATACCAGTCCTCCGGGTATGGACCGCGCGTTCCCGACTGCGACGCGTGGGGCTGCTCGTCGAGCTTCCACCGGGGCGTCGACCTCGCGGACGGCAGCTGCGGATCGCCGATCTACGCCGCCCACTCCGGAACGGTCGTGTACGCGGGCTGGAACGGCGGTTACGGCAACTACATCAAGATCGACAACGGCGACGGCACGGGCCTCGCCACCGGCTACGGACACATCCTCAACGGCGGCTTCAACGTCTGGTCGGGGCAATGGGTCAATGCCGGTGATGTGATCGCCTTCGCAGGCAACACCGGCGGATCCTTCGGCTGCCACCTGCACTTCGAGGTCTACCAGTGGGGTGACACCATCAACCCGATCACCTTCATGGAGGGCCAGGGCGTCTACATGGGCTGACCCGGATCCTCACGCAGATGACCCCCGGCCGCGGAAGCGGACCGGGGGTCATCTGCATTTCGGCCGCGCCTCAGCGGCCGGACGAGCTCAGTGGCCGTCGTTCTTGTAGCGCTCGATCGCCTCGTCGAGGATCCGCTGCGCCTCGGCGGCGTCGCCCCAGGCGTCGACCTTGACCCACTTGTTGGGCTCGAGGTCCTTGTAGTGCTCGAAGAAGTGGGCGATCTCCTTCTTCGTGTACTCGGCGAGGTCGTCGACGTCCTGGATGTGCTCCCAGCGCGGATCCTTGCTCAGCACGGCCACGAGCTTGTCGTCGCCGCCGGCCTCGTCGCTCATCTTCAGCACGGCCACGGGACGCACGTTCACGACCACGCCAGGGAAGATCGCCTGGTCGAGCAGCACCAGCACGTCCAGCGGGTCGCCGTCCTCGCCGAGGGTCTCGTCGAAGTAGCCGTAGTCGGCCGGGTATCCGAAGGTCGTATAGAGCACGCGGTCGAGGTGCACTCGCCCGGTCTCGTGGTCGACCTCGTACTTCACGCGGCTGCCGCGCGGGATCTCGATGACGGCGTCGTGTGCGCCCATGTGTGCTCCTCAGAAAAGACGGGTGGATGCCGCGCACAAGCCTACTTGCGTGAGGATCGTTGCGCGTGGCGCCGTGCACCTGGGTACCGTGGGGGCGTGCCGTCGCTCTCTCCCGCCACCGCCGCTGTCCGCCGTGCCGTGCGCACCGCGCTGGCCGCCCTGCCGTCCCCGCCGGATGCAGTCGTGGTGGCGCTCTCCGGCGGAGCCGACTCGCTGGCGCTGGCCGCGGCGACCGCGTTCGAGGCCCGCGCCGCGGGGATCGCTGTGCACAGCGTCACCGTGGACCACGGCCTGCAGGACGGCTCCGATCGGGTCGCCGCCGACGCCGCAGCGGCTGCGACGGCGCTGGGTATCACCGCCCGGGTGCATTCCGTCGACGTGACGCCGACGGGGGACGGGCCTGAGGCCGACGCCCGGGCCGCACGATACGCGGCGCTGCGCGAGGCCGCCCGCGCCGAGGGTGCCCCTGTGCTGCTGGGGCACACGCTCGACGACCAGGCGGAGACGGTGCTGCTGGGTCTCGCCCGGGGATCCGGAGCCGGCAGCCTGCAGGGCATGGCGCCCGTGCGGGCCGACGACGACGGCACGGTCTGGATCCGGCCGCTGCTGTCGGTGCGCCGTGAGACGACGCGCGAGGCATGCGCGGCCGAGGGGCTGGCGCCCTGGGACGACCCGCACAACGCCGACCCCCGCTACATGCGGGTGCGGGTGCGGGAGCGGGTGCTGCCGGTGCTCGAGGCGGAGCTCGGGCCGGGGATCGCCGAAGCCCTCGCCCGCACGGCCGAGCAGCTGCGCGAGGACGCGGAGGCGTTCGACGAGATGATCCACGAGACCATCGAGGACATCGTGGAGCACGCCGAGGCGGGGATCTCCGTGAGCGCCGCGGCGTTGGCCGCCAACCCCGCGGCACTGCGGAACCGCATCATCCGCCTCGTGGTGCAGAGCGAGTTCGGCGTGGCGCTCACCCGCACCCAGACCGTCGAGGTCGCCCGGCTCGTCACCGACTGGTCCGGGCAGGGCCCGATCGACCTGCCCGGCTGCACCGCGGCGCGCGTCGGCGGCCGGATCGTGTTCGCCGCACGCTAGGGCTGCGAAGACGACGAGACGCGGCCTCCCGGAGGAAGCCGCGTCTCGTGAGCGACGTGCCGGTCGTTACTTGCGGCCGCCGAGCAGTCCGCCCAGCAGACCGCCGATGTCGATGCCGCCGGCACCGCCGGGGCCCGAGTTCTTGCCGCCGAGCAGTCCGCCGAGGCCGCCGAGGATGTCGCCGAGGCCGCCGCCGCCCGAGGACTGGCCCTGCTGCTGGCCGCCGCCGAGGATCCCGCCGAGGATGTCGCCGAGGCCGCCACCGCCGCCGTTCGAGGAGCCCTTCTGGCTGTTCGCGATGAGGCCCATCACGATCGGGGCGAGGATCGGCAGCAGCTTGCCGAAGTCGATGCCCGCGGTCTTCTGGTCGTTCGTCAGGGTCTGCGCCACCTGGTCGGCGTTGTCGCCGAACACGTGCGAGACGATCTTCTGGCCGTCCTCCTGATCGACGTCGTCGACCGACGACGCCCCCGAGAAGCCGTCGTGCTTGGCGAGCGCGGCCTCGATCGCGGCGGAGCCTTCAGGAGTCTCCGCGTTCTTGGCCAGGCCGCCGACGAGGGCCGCGCCGCCCTCCTGCACCGCCTGGCGGGCGACGTCCTCGCTGACGCCGAGCTTCTGCGCGATGTCGCCGATCGGCACCTGCTTGAGGATCTCGTCGATGTCCATGGGACTCCTTCCGTCCACGGCGGAGGCTCGGTTCTCCCCCAAGCGCCACCCCGCCTCATCGCTCACAGTAGCGGTCGGGAGGATCCCATGGGTGAAGGATCCGGTCGCATAAAATCGATCCATGCGTGCTGCGGACATTGCCGACGACCTGACCGAGATCCTCGTCACGGAAGAGGAGATCCGCGCCAAGCTCGACGAGCTCGCGGTGCGCGTCGCGGCCGACTACGCCGGGAAGGACCTCCTGCTCGTCGGCGTGCTCAAGGGCGCCGTGATGGTGATGGCCGATTTCGCCCGGGCGCTGCCGTCCTCAGTGCCCATGGACTGGATGGCGGTGTCGAGCTACGGCGCGGGCACGAAGTCGAGCGGCGTCGTGCAGATCCGCAAGGACCTCGACACCGACCTGCACGGCAAGCACGTCCTCATCGTCGAGGACATCATCGACTCCGGCCTCACCCTGAGCTGGCTGCTGGAGAACTTCGCCTCCCGCGGTGCGGAGTCGATCGAGGTGCTCGCACTGCTGCGCAAGCCCGAGGCGGCCAAGGTGCAGATCGACTGCAAGTACGTCGGATTCGACATCCCCACCGAGTTCGTGGTCGGCTACGGCCTCGACTACGCCGAGCGCTACCGCAACCTGCGCGACGTGGCCGTGCTGGCCCCGCACGTCTACGCCTGAGGCGGCGCCCTTCGTCTCGCCTTCGGCTCGCTCAGGGACCGGTGAGCGCCACGTCCTTTCGACAGGCTCGGGGACCGGAGAGCCCCCGGGGTCCTTCGACAGGGGCCGGCTCCCGGTACGCCGTGGGCGAATCCCCAGGAGGGGCCAAGCAGCGCCGCGCTACGCTGAACGGATCATGGATGTCAAGAAGATCACGCGCAATCCCTTCCTCTATGTGGGGCTGATCGGTCTGCTTCTGATCGGCGGATTCATGCTGATCACGAACCTCGGATCCTCTTCGCAGGTCTCCACCCAGGAGGGGCTCGACCTGCTCAAGAAGGGCGCGGTCACCAAGGTGGTCAACACCGACGGCGACCAGCGCGTGGACATGACCCTGTCCAAGCCGTACAAGGGCGCGGAGACGGTGCAGTTCTACTACGTCGAGGCGCGCGCGGCCGATGTGGTGAAGGCGATCGACGACGCCGCCCCGAAGGACGGCTACAACGACTCCGTGCCGAAGGCGAGCTGGTTCGACGGCTTCCTCTCGATCCTCATCCCGATGCTGCTGCTCGGTCTGCTGTTCTGGTGGCTGCTGTCGAGCGCTCAGGGCGGCAACAGCAAGATCATGCAGTTCGGCAAGTCGCGCGCGAAGCTCGTGAACAAGGAGAACCCGACGGTCACGTTCGCGGACGTGGCGGGCGCCGACGAGGCGATCGAGGAGCTCCACGAGATCAAGGAGTTCCTGCAGGATCCCGGCAAGTTCCAGGCGATCGGCGCGCGCATCCCGAAGGGCGTGCTGCTGTACGGCCCTCCCGGAACCGGTAAGACGCTGCTCGCGCGTGCGGTGGCCGGCGAGGCGGGCGCTCCCTTCTACTCGATCTCCGGATCCGACTTCGTCGAGATGTTCGTCGGTGTCGGCGCCTCGCGCGTGCGCGACCTGTTCACGCAGGCGAAGGAGAACGCCCCCGCGATCATCTTCATCGACGAGATCGACGCCGTCGGCCGGCACCGCGGCGCGGGTCTCGGCGGCGGCAACGACGAGCGCGAGCAGACGCTGAACCAGATGCTCGTCGAGATGGACGGCTTCGACCCGAACGCGAACGTCATCGTGATCGCGGCGACCAACCGTCCGGACATCCTCGACCCCGCGCTGCTGCGCCCCGGCCGCTTCGACCGGCAGATCGGCGTGGACGCGCCCGACCTCAAGGGCCGTCAGCGGATCCTCGAGGTGCACGCCAAGGGCAAGCCGCTCGCCAACGGCGTCGACCTCGAAGTCGTCGCCCGCAAGACCCCCGGCTTCACCGGCGCCGACCTGGCCAACGTTCTCAACGAGGCGGCTCTCCTCACCGCGCGCTCGAATGCACAGCTCATCGACAACCGCGCCCTCGACGAGGCCATCGACCGCGTCATCGCCGGCCCGCAGCGCCGCACGCGCGTGATGAAGGACAAGGAGAAGCTCATCACGGCGTACCACGAGGGCGGACACGCGCTCGCGGCGGCGGCGATGAACTACACGGATCCGGTCACGAAGATCACGATCCTCCCGCGCGGCAAGGCGCTCGGCTACACGATGGTGCTGCCTCTGGACGACAAGTACTCGGTCACTCGCAACGAGCTGCAGGACCAGCTCACCTACGCGATGGGCGGCCGCGTCGCCGAGGAGCTCGTCTTCCACGACCCCACCACGGGCGCCTCGAACGACATCGAGAAGGCGACGTCGATCGCCCGCAAGATGGTGCTCGAGTACGGCATGACGACCGACCTGGGCCCGGTCAAGCTGGGCTCCGAGGGCGGCGAGCCGTTCGCGGGTCGCGACATGGGCCGTGGCCGCGAGTACTCCGAGACCATCGCGGAGCGGGTGGACACGCAGGTGCGCGCGCTCATCGAGCAGGCGCACAACGAGGCGTACGAGGTGCTCAGCGCCAACCGCGACATCCTCGACCGGCTCGCGCGCGAGCTGCTCGAGAAGGAGACGCTCGACCACAACCAGATCGCCGAGATCTTCTCCGATGTGAAGAAGCTCCCGGAGCGTCCGCAGTGGCTCTCCAGCGAGGACCGTCCGGTGTCGCTGCTGCCCCCGATCGAGATGCCGCAGCGCGGCGCCGAGACGGGTGCCGCCGCGAACGAGGCCGCTCCGTCCACCGCTGCGGGCCGCAAGCCGGCGACGGGCGGGAAGCCGCGTCCCGCGACGGCCTGAGCGATGACCGTCGACCGGGAGCGCATCGCAGCGCTCACCCGTGAGCTGCTGCTCGCGATCGGAGAGGATCCGGAGCGTCCGGGGCTGAAGCAGACCCCGGCGCGTATGGCCGATCTGTACGCCGAGTTCTTCACCGGGGTCGGCGAAGACCCCGCGGCGCCCCTCGCGCACACGATCAGCGTCTCGCACGGACCCGCCCCGGACACCCTGCCCTCGGGCGCGGTGCTGCTGCGCGGGATCCGGTTCCGCTCCGTGTGCGAGCACCACCTGCTGCCGTTCGCGGGGCACGCGCACATCGCGTACCTGCCGGGGGAGCACGTCGTGGGCCTCGGCGCGCTCGTGAAGGTCGTGGAGATCCTCGCGTCCCGCCCGCAGGTGCAGGAGCGGCTCGGCGAGCAGGTCGCCGATGCGATCGCGTCCCACCTGGACGCGCAGGGCGTGCTCGTCGTCATGGACGCCGTGCACGGCTGCGTCACCATGCGCGGAGGACGGCAGACCGAGGCGTCGACCCTCACGATCGCCGCCCGCGGCGTGTACACGGATCCGGTCGCGCGGGCGGAGCTCATCGCCCTCATCGGCTCGGGGTCCGGCACGTGACCGCGATCTGGGGGATCGTAAACGCCACCCCCGACTCGTTCAGCGACGGCGGGCGCTACGCCGACGCGGACAGCGCGGTCGCGCACGGGCTCCTGCTGCGCGCGCAGGGCGCCGACGTGCTCGACATCGGCGGGGAGTCGACCCGTCCCGGCGCCGAGCGCGTGCCGGTGGCCGAGGAGCAGCGGCGGGTGCTGCCGGTGATCGAACGGCTCGCCGCCGAGGGGATCCCGGTGAGCGTCGACACCCTGAACGCGTCCACCGCAGTCGCCGCCGCGCGGGCGGGGGCGCGGATCGTGAACGACGTGTCCGGCGGCCTCGCGGATCCGGAGATGCTCGCGGCCGTGGCGGAGACCGGCGCCGACATCGCCCTGGGGCACTGGCGCGGCCCGTCCGCGGACATGTACGCGCGTGCCGAGTACACGCGGGTCGGGCGCGAGGTGGCCGCGGAGCTGCGGGAGCGCGTGGCCGCGGCGGCTGCGGCGGGCATCGCGCCGTCGCGCATCATCGTCGACCCCGGGGTGGGCTTCGCAAAGACCGCCGGCCAGAACTGGGAGCTGCTGCGGGAGCTCTCCGACGTCGTCGCGCTGGGACCGCGCGTGCTCGTCGGCACGTCGCGCAAGCGGTTCCTCGGCGAAGTGCTCGGGGACGGCGCCGACGAGCGCCGCCGGGATCTGGCGACCGCCGTGACGAGCGTGCTCGCCGCGCGCGCCGGCGCCTGGGCCGTGCGGGTGCACGACGTCGCCGCGACCCGCGACGCCCTCGCCGTGCTCGGCGCCTGGGACGGCTGACCGCGACCGCTCGTCACGGGCACGGCGGCTCCATGCGGGCGCCCACCAGACGGCGGCGGTCACGTTCGGGGACCGTACCGGGGCGGCCCGCCGTAGGCTGGGGGCATGGAATTCCTCGACGGCATCACGCTCACGGGCCTGACCGTGTTCGGTCACCATGGCGTGTACGCGCACGAGCGTGAGAACGGGCAGGACTTCGTGGTGGACCTGCGTCTGCACCTCCCGTTGCGTGCCGCTGCGGCGAGCGACGACGTCGCCGACACCGTCCACTACGGCGAGCTCGCCGAACGGGTCGCCGCGATCGTCGCCGGCGAGCCGGTGAACCTGCTGGAGACGCTCGCGGTGCGGATCGCCGACACCGTGCTCGAGGACAAGCGGGTGCGGATCGTCGAGGTCACCGTGCACAAGCCGCAGGCGCCGATCCCGCTGAACTTCGGTGATGTGGCGGTCACCGTGCAGCGCGTGCAGCACGGGCACGAGCAGCGCCCCGTGTCGGGCGCCCAGCTGCGGCCCGCGTCCGGCGCCCGCGAGCATGCCACGGCAGGAGGAGCATGACTCCGCCGATCCGTCCGATTCCCCCGGTGCCCCGTGGGCGCCGGCTGCCGGCGCTCGACCCGCGTCCCGAGGAGGCGCCGGTCGAGGCCGTCGTCGCCCTCGGCTCGAACCTCGGCGACACCGCCGCCACCATCCAGGAGGCCGTGCGTGCGATCCGCCGACTGCCGCTGGTCGACGACGTGCGCGTGTCACGCGTCTTCACCACGGTCGCGCTGCGGCCGGACGGACCGGATCCGGACGCCCCGCGGTTCGCCAACGCCGTCGCGATCGTGACGACGCGCCTGGCCCCGCAGGTGCTGCTCGGCATGCTGCACGCCATCGAGGAGGAGCACGGCCGGATCCGCGCCGAGCGCTGGGGCGACCGCACCCTCGATCTCGATCTGATCACGTACGGCGACGTGGTGAGCGACGACGAGCACCTGCTGCTGCCGCACCCGCGCGCGTTCGAGCGCGCGTTCGTGCTGGAGCCCTGGCTCGACGTGGATCCGGATGCGGTGCTGCCGGGCCGGGGCCGCGTCGCCGACCTGCTGGCCGCGCTCGAGGACGGCTCATGAAGCGGATCTCTCCGGCGCTGCTGCTCGTGCTGGCGCTCGCCGGCGCGGCGGTGGGCTTCCTCCTCGACCACGCCCTGACCACCGCCGGGCGGCCGACCTTCACGCCGTCGATCGTGCTGCCGATCTTCCTGGCCCTGCTCGCGATCGCGGTGCTCGCGCTCGCCTGGCCGATCCGCCGCAGCACGCGCGCGACCACCCGCTCCACCACGCGCCGCCGGGTCGACCCCTTCCGCGCCGTGCGGATCGCGATGCTCGCACGCGCCTCGAGCCTGGTGGGCGCGGGGATCACCGGCTTCGGCGCCGGGCTCGGCGCATACCTGCTCTCCCGCCCGATCACGCCGCCGATCGGCGCGATCATCGCGACCACTGCCGCCGCGCTCGTGCTCACGATCGCCGCGGTGATCGCCGAAAGCTTCTGCATGCTGCCCGGAGACGGGCCCCACGACCCCGACGGCCAGAACGGGCCGCGCCTGGAGGACGACGATGACGATTCCCGAGCCGCCGCAGACTCCGGATCCTGACACCACCCGCACGCCATCCGCCGGGACGCTCGCAGACGCACAGGCCGGGAACACGGCGCCGGCCCCGCACACGGCGCCGGTCGGACACACGGCCCCGGTCGCGGCACCGGTGCTGGATGACGGCACGTATCCCGCGCTGCGCACGCCGCAGGGGCGAGGCGCGCTCGCCCTCGACGGATCCTGGCATCAGATCTCGCCCAAGTACGTCGTCGCCGAGGTGCTCCTGCGCGTGATCCTCCTCGTCATCGTGGCTGTCGGCGCGTACGCCGCCACGACGCTCATGTCCCAGCCGTGGCCGTGGGCGTGGACCGCGGCCGGCGTGATCGCGGTCGGGATCCTGATCGAGCTGGTGATCCTGCCCCGGCAGGCCAAGGCGATCGGATACATGCTCCGCGCCGACGACATCGTGTTCCGGCGCGGGATCCTGTGGCAGCGCATGATCGCGGTGCCGTACGGGCGGATGCAGCTCGTCGACATCACCCGCGGGCCCGTCGACCGGGCGTTCGGGATCGCGAAGCTCAAGCTCGTCACGGCGGCCGCGACCACGGGTGTGGAGATCCCCGGTATGACCGAGGACGCCGCAGAGTCGCTGCGGGACACTCTCATCGACGTCGCCGAGATGCGCCGGACGGGCCTGTGAGCACCCCCGAGCAGCAGGGCGCCTTCGTTCCGCGCGCGGAATCGCCGGTTCCGTCGGGCGCTCCTGCTCCGGCTGGGTCCACGGTTCCGCCGTCGGGGTCCGGTCCGACGCCGCGGGCCGCTGCTCCGACGCTCGCGGACGGCGAGTGGCACCGGATGCATCCGCTCACCCCGCTGCTGAAGGGCGGGCTGGTGCTGGTGATCGTGCTGGGCTATCTCATCGCGAACCTTCGCGAGCGGATCCTGGAGTGGTTCATCTCCCTCGTCACGCCGGCGCATCTGCCCGAGTTCGGTGGCGACCCGGTCGACTGGGTCGTCGACAACAACCTCGTCATCGTGGTGCTGCTCGGCGTGCTGGCCCTGGCCGTGCTCCTCATCGCCCTGTTCTGGCTGATGTGGCGCTTCCACCAGTTCCGCATCACCGAGGCGCATGTCGAGGTGCGCAAGGGCGTGATCTTCCGCTCGCACCGCCGCGCGCCGCTCGATCGTGTGCAGGGGGTCAACCTCACCCGGCCGTTCCCCGCCCGCCTCATCGGACTGGCGAAGCTCGAGGTCGACGGTGCCGGCAACGACGCCAACGTGCCGCTGGAATACCTCTCCACCGCCCGGGCGGAGGCGGTGCGCACCGACATCCTGCGCCTGGCGTCGGGAGCGCGGCACGCCCGTGAGGCGACCAGGGGCGTCGCCGATCCTGCGGCGGCCCGCACGATGCGCGCCCAGCTGGCGGCGTCGATGGACGCGGGGGTCACCGGCCTGCTCGCGGGCGTCGATCTCGACGACATCGCGCCGGAGCACGTGCTGCGGATCCCCACCGGTCGTCTTGTCGGCTCCCACGTGCTGTCGGGCCTCGTGTGGCTCGCCGTGTTCGCGGTGATCTTCGTGGGCGCGATGATCGGCACGCTGCCCGCGGTGCTGAACGACGCGGGTCCGGCCGGGGGAGTGGTCGCAGGGGGTATCGCGCTGGCGATGGGGATCCCGCTGCTGCTGGCGTCCATCGCGGTCACCTGGAGCCGGATCGCGCGGGCCCTGCGCTACTCGATCGCGCCGACGCCGGACGGCGTGCGGATCACGTTCGGGCTGTTCACCACTGTGACCGAGACGATCCCGCCCGGACGGATCTTCGCCGTCGAGGTGATGCAGCCGCTGCTGTGGCGCCCGTTCGGCTGGTGGTCGGTGCGGATCAACCGGATGAGCGGCAAGTCCGCATCCCAGCAGCAGTCCAGTCAGGGCCAGCAGTTCAACATCGTGCTGCCCGTCGGCGTCCGGGCCGACGTCGAACGGGTGCTCGGGCTGATCCTGCCCGACGTGCCCGCCGACGTGCTGCCGCTGATCTGGGAGCAGGGCGTGCTGGGGCCGGTAGCAGGCGACCCCTACGCCACCATCCCGCGGCGGGCGTGGTGGCGCCGACCGCTGTCCTGGCGCCGGCACGGGCTGGCGCTGACCGACTTCGCGCTGCTGCTGCGCCGTGGACGTCTCTGGCGGCAGCTGGCGGTCTTCCCGCTCGCGCGGCTGCAGGGCTTCTCGCTGCATCAGGGCCCGATCGACCGCGCCCAGCGGGTCGCCAAGGCGCAGGCGCACTCGGCCATCGGGCCGGTGCGTGGCAGCGTCTCCGGGCTGGACGCCGAGGTGCTGCTCGGCATGCTGAGCGCACTGCCGGGGGCCGCAGCGCGGGCGGCGGCCGCGGATCGCGCGCACCGCTGGGCGGAAGAGCGTGAGGCAGCCGGAGAAGCCGCGGCGCACGGGCACGCCCTGCCGGCGGGGCTCGGCGGGAGCGCGGGCAGCGGCGTGGGGACCGCGGGGAGTGCGGGGCTCGGCGGCACCGCGGGCAGCGGCGGGGGAACCGCGGGGAGCGCGGGCCTCGGCGGCCTCGGTAGTCTCGGTGGCACGACGGGCGCCGTCGGGGGGACCGCGGGGAGTGCGGACGGCACCGCCGCGGGAGGCGCGTCATGACCCGTGCGGGGCGGCTCGAGGTCGGGATCGTCGGGGCGGGGCATGTGGGGCCGGTGATCGGCGCGGCCCTCGCCGGCGCCGGGCACGCGCTCGTCGGCGTGACGGCGGGGTCAGACCCCGACCGCACGGCCGCCGTGCTGCCCGCGGTCAGGGTGATGGACCCGCCCGAGCTCGTGCGTGCGTCCCAGCTCGTGGTGCTCGCGCTGCCGCACGATCAGCTGCCGGGGCTCGTGGCGGGCCTCGCGGAGCTGGGGGCGTGGCAACCCGGGCAGCTCGTGCTGCACACCGACCCCGGCTACGGCACCGACGTGCTGGAGCCCGTGACGCGCAGCGGCGCCATCCCGCTCGCCGTGCATCCGGCGATCTCCTTCACCGGAACGACGCTCGACCTCCGCCAGCTCCAGGCGGCGTACGCCGCGGTGACCGCGCCGGCCATGGTGCTGCCCATCGCGCAGGCCCTCGCCGTGGAACTCGGCTGCGAGCCCGTCGTGATCGACGAGGCTGACCGCCCCGCGTACGCAGAGGCCATCGCCACCGCATCCGAGTTCGCGCGCTCGATCGTCGGCCAGGCGACGGGGATCCTCCGCGGCATCGGGGTGGAGAACCCCGGCGGCTACCTGTCGGCCCTCGTCTCGTCGACGTTCGATCGCGCCCTGCGCGAGGCGTCCCCGCCGGATCCCCTGACTCCCGCCGATCCCTTCTCCTGACCGCGGCCCCCTTCCCCTGACCGCGGGCCCCTTCCCCTGACCGCGAGACTGCAACCACGCGACGAGACTGCAGCAGTCTGTTGCAGTCTCGTCGTCCCGTTGCAGTCTCGCGGTCAGAGCCCGACGGTGACGTCGGGCCCGCGTCGGGACGGGGAGAGGGCGGATCCGGCGCGGCGGGGGCGAAGGCGCGCGCCGGTAGACTGGTCGGCGACTTTCGAGGAGCCCCACCCATGACTGACGCGCCCGCGCCGACCCCTGACAGCAGCGACCCCGCGGCGGGTGCCTCGGCCGGCTCGGGGACCGGGGAGGACACCTTCGAGCAGCGAGCGGTGCGGCTGGCCAAGCGCGAGCGGCTGATCGCCGACCGTGCCGACGCCGCCGGCGGCGCGTTCCCGGTGTCGGTGCCCGTGACGCACACGATCCCGCAGCTGCGCGCCGAGTACGGCGAACTCGAGGCGGGCGCCGAGACGGGCGTCGTCGTCGGTGTCGCCGGACGCGTGGTGTTCAGCCGCAACACCGGCAAGCTCTGCTTCGCCACGCTGCAGGCCGGCGACGGATCCCGGATCCAGGCCATGATCTCGCTCGCCAACGTGGGCGAGGAGTCTCTCGCGCGCTGGAAGGAGCTCGTCGACCTCGGCGACCATGTGTTCGTGCACGGTGAGGTCATCTCCAGCCGCCGCGGCGAACTGTCCGTCATGGCCGACGACTGGGCGATCGCGTCGAAGGCGATCCTGCCGCTGCCGAACGCCTACGGCGAGCTCAGCGAGGAGAGCCGTGTGCGCAGCCGCTTCCTCGACCTCATCGTGCGCGACCAGGCCCGCAGCACCGTGCGTGCCCGTGCCGCGGTCAACGCGAGCCTGCGCCAGACCTTCACCAGCCACGGCTTCCTCGAGGTCGAGACCCCGATGCTGCAGGTGCAGCACGGCGGCGCCTCCGCGCGCCCGTTCATCACGCACTCGAACGCCTTCGACACGGAGCTGTACCTGCGCATCGCGCCGGAGCTCTACCTGAAGCGCGCCGTCGTCGGAGGCATCGAGCGCGTCTACGAGATCAACCGCAACTTCCGCAACGAGGGCGCCGATTCCACGCACAGCCCCGAGTTCGCGATGCTCGAGGCCTACCAGGCGTACTCCGACTACAACGGGATCGCCGACCTCACCCAGGAGCTGATCCAGAACGCCGCGATCGCGGTGGCAGGATCCACGCTCGTCACCTGGGCCGACGGCACCGAGTACGACCTCGGCGGCCAGTGGGACCGGATCTCCATGTACGACTCGCTGTCCGCGGCCGCTGGGCGCACCTTCACCCCGTCCGACTCCGTGGAGGAGCTCATCGCCTTCGCCGAGGCGAGCGGCGTCGACGTCCCGCCGCACGCGACGCACGGCAAGCTCATCGAGGAGCTGTGGGAGCACTTCGTCAAGGGCGGCCTGGAGCGGCCCACGTTCGTGATGGACTTCCCGGTCGACACCTCCCCGCTCGTGCGCGAGCACCGCTCGATCCCGGGCGTGGTGGAGAAGTGGGACCTGTATGTGCGCGGCTTCGAGCTGGCCACCGGGTACTCGGAGCTCGTCGACCCCGTCATCCAGCGCGAGCGCTTCATCGAGCAGGCCAAGCTCGCCGCGGGCGGCGACCTCGAGGCGATGCGCGTGGACGAGGAGTTCCTGCGCGCTCTCGAGCACGGCATGCCCCCGACGGGCGGCATGGGGATGGGCATCGACCGTCTGCTCATGGCCATCACCGGCCTCGGCATCCGCGAGACCATCCTCTTCCCCCTCGTGAAGTGACGCGCCCTCCGTTCCGGGGCATCGCGCCTCGGGAGGGCGATCCGGGCGTTCACGGGGCGGCGGCGCGGAACGCCCAGTCCGGGAGCATGCCGGCGTCCACGACGGCCCGCAGCAGCTGAGTGAACCCGAGCGTCGGATCCACGGCCTGCGCTTGATCCAGGTACCGCGCGGCGTGCGTCGCGCGTCCGATCGCCCAGGACAGCCACGCCGCCGCGGCCAGGGGTCCGCCTCTTGCCTGTCGCGGGGCGAGGGCGATGGTGCGGCGCATCAGGGTCAGCGCGACGCCGAGACGGTCGCGGTCAGGGGCCGGACCGTGCCCCACAAGGATGCCGGCGACGTCGGGCGGCACCTCCAGCCCAGCCGCGCAGTGGCAGAGCTGAGCGGCCAGGGCCCGGTCGCCGTAGTCGATGCTGCTCGCCCACTGTACGAGCGCGACGTCCCGCAGCGCCGGGCGGTTCAGGATCCAGATCAGCGCCGCGCTCGCGAACGGCGACGCGGTCTCCGGAGCGTCCAGCAGCTCCTCCAGGAACGAGGGCAGGTCGTCGAGCAGGAGCGCCGTCTCGTGCGCCCGTGGATCGACGCGGGCCGACCCGTCCGGCGGCGTGCGCTGCGGCCCGGCCGGACCCAGCACCCGCTCCAGGGCGATCAGCGCCCTCCCGACCGACTCCGTGGCGAACAGCCCGGGATCGGGGAGCTCCGTCCCGCTGAATTGATCCGGCGCGGGGCCGGCGAACCCTGGGACGGGTGGAGGTGCAGGCACCTCGGAGAGCGGATGCGGAGGCGCCAGCGGATCCCGGTAGTCGCGCCAGGATCCGCCGCCGACGTGCAGCGCCTCCACGACGTGCAGGCCGCGGGCCTTCGCCTCCCCGAGCAGCGCCTCCACGACGGCTGCGGCGGGTGGCGGCTCGTCGCTCACCGCCCCGCCTCCGGCGTAGACGGCGATCGCGAGCCCGTCGACGTCGGGGATGCGGCGCGTGAGCCCGATGGCGGCCTCGGCGAACTCGGCGGCGGTCGGGGTGACCGGCGGCGTCGCGGCGGCCGCACCGGAGGCCGCCGCCGCGGGATCCGCACCGGACGGCGCCGCCGCGGGATCCACACCGGCCGGCGCCGCCCCGGGACCCGCGCCGGACGATGACGCAGCGGCGGGCGCAGAGGGCGGCGGCCCCGCGGCGACCGCGCCGGGTGGCAGGTCGAAGCGGAGGGCGCCTGCAGTGCGCGAGCGTCGGAAGGGCAGCAGCACCACGGAGTCCCGCGGGGTGAAGCCGGTGAGCACGGGGATGGCGGCGAGCAGCTCTGCGGCGCCCGCGGCATGGACGATCGTTGTCATGGATCCACGATCAGCACTGCGCCGGATCCGGCTCCGCGTCAGGAACGGAACGGGGGAAACTCCCTTGAGGGATCCGCGATGTGCGGAACGATCGATCGCCCCTGGTGTGTGGACGGCTCCCAGCCCGCGCACCAAGGGCGCGGGTAGGATCGAGGACATGGACGAGTTCTGGGTGGCGGCCGCGTGGTCGGTGATCCCCACGATCGTCGTCTGCATCGTGTTCTGGTTCGTGCTGCGGGGGATCATCCGCTTCGACCGCACCGAACGGCAGACGCACGCCCGCATCGAGGCCGAGGAGCGCGCCGCGCGCGGTCTTCCGCCGCGCTCGTCCTGATCGGCGCTGCACGGCCGCACCCGCTGCGGCGAAGTACGGTGGCTGGGCGACCGCATCCAGCACGGTGCCGCGAGGCCCACGCACGACGCCGCGCGCCCTGCACCGCCAGCACGGCATCGCGAGCCCGCGCCCCGAGGTCCGCGCCCCGCACCGCGAGTCAGACTCAGTGAGCCCGGAGCCCGCGAACAGCACCGTGAGCCGGCCGCAAGCCGCCGGCCCTCGCTCCCCGGGGTTGTCCGCACCAGCCGCTACTGTGGACGAAGCCGCCGATCGGCGGCGCACCCCGGTTCAGGAGGACGTGCATGACGTCCGATGCGTGGCCCTGGTGGCTCGTCGCGTTCGGCATCGCGGTCGACATCACGATCCGCGTGATCGCGATCATCGTCGTGCCCCGCAACCGGCGCCCCACCGCCGCGACCGCGTGGCTCCTGGCCATCTACTTCATCCCGTACATCGGGGTGCTGCTGTTCCTGCTCATCGGGAATCCTCGCCTGCCGCGGGCACGGCGCAGGAAGCAGGAGCTCATCAACTCGACCATCGCCGAGGTCACCAAGGGGCTGCATCTGGGCACGCCCCGTCCCGGCACCCCCGAGTGGCTGAGCTCGCTCATCCGCATGAACCAGCGCCTCGGTGCGCTGCCGCTGTCCGGTGACAACGGGGCGCATCTGATCTCCGACTACCAGACGTCGCTCGACGCGATGGCCGACGCGATCCGCGGCGCGCAGAAGTACGTCCATGTGGAGTTCTACATCCTGCAGTCGGATGCGTCGACCGAGAACTTCTTCTGCGCGATGGAGGAGGTCGCCGCCCGTGGCGTGCCGGTGCGCGTGCTGCTGGACCACTGGGCGAACCGCTGGAAGCCGCGATACAAGGAGACCATCCGGCGGCTGGACGCGATGGGCGCGGACTGGCACCTGATGCTGCCGGTGCAGCCCTTCCGCGGACGCACCCAGCGGCCCGACCTGCGCAACCACCGCAAGCTCCTGGTCGTCGACAGCGAGGTCGCGTTCCTCGGCTCGCAGAACGTCACCGACTCGACGTACAACCTGCCGAAGAACATCAAGCGCGGGCTGCACTGGGTCGACCTCATGGTGCGCGTCGACGGTCCGGTCGTCGCGAGCGTCAACGCCGTGTTCCTCTCCGACTGGTACAGCGAGACCGACACGGTGCCCGAGATCGTCGACTTCATCCCCCAGGGCAGCGGCTCGGGTGACCTCGACTGCCAGATCGTGCCGTCCGGCCCCGGGTTCGAGGCCGAGAACAACCTGCGGCTGTTCCTCGGACTGCTCTACGGCGCGCGCCGCAAGATCATGATCGTGAGTCCGTACTTCGTCCCGGACGAGGCCCTGCTGCTCGCCGTGTCCACGGCGTGCGACCGCGGGCTGCAGGTGGAGCTGTTCGTGTCGGAGGAGGGCGATCAGGCCGTCGTCTATCACGCGCAGCGCAGCTACTACGAGGCGCTGCTGCGAGCGGGTGTGCGGATCTGGATGTACCGCAAGCCGTACATCCTGCACACCAAGAGCCTGACGATCGACGACGACATCGCCGTGATCGGATCCAGCAACATGGACATGCGCTCCTTCGGTCTCAACCTCGAGATCTCGATGCTCGTGCGCGGCGAGGCGTTCGTCCAGGAGGTGCGCGCGGTGGAGGACCAGTACCGCGCGCTGAGCCGCGAGCTCACCCTCGACGAGTGGCTGCAGCAGCCGCTGCGCTCGACCGTACTGGACAACCTGGCCCGTCTCACGTCGTCGCTGCAGTAGCCGCCGAGAGGAGTTCGCGGACCGGGCCCGTGGCCGTGGCCACCGCACACGCACCTGGCTACCATGTGCCCATGAGGATCCGCACCGGTCTGGCCATCGCGGCGATCGCCGCCGCACTGTCGATCGGGCTGGCCGGCTGTGCGCAGCTCGAACCGGTCGGCGCGCCCGTCCCGACCGGATCGACGCCTGCGGAGCCGTCCACGGATCCGGCCGCGGCCTGGCTCGACGGCGGTCGGGGCATCGGCCTGGTGACCTATGGCTCGTCCTCGCCCGCGTGCACCCCGGCGGTGCAGGACGTGAACGCCGACGGACAGGCCGTGACAGTGATGCTCGCCGAGCCGGACCCGCAAGCGATATGCACAGCCGACTTCGCGCCGCGGGCGACCTACGTCGCGGTGCCGGAGGGCGTCGACCCGGCGAAGGACGTGACGCTGTCGTTCGACGGGGCCGGATCCCAGGGCCGGCTGACCTTGACGGGGAGCAGCGCTCTCGGTGCGCCGAAGCAGGGCGCGCCGACCGCCGGCTGGTTCTCGCCGAGCGGGATCCTCCTGCTGACCTGGGGATCCTCGAGCTGTCGCCCCGTCGTGTCGGACGTCGTGGAGGAGAAGGCGGGAGCGATCGTGACGTTCCAGACCGACGCGACGCAGATGTGCACCATGGACTTCGCTCCCCGCATCACCGTGCTCGGCGTGACGCCTCCGGCGGATCCCTCGGGCTACACGCTCGCGCTGAAGGGCGACCACCTCGACGGCGAGGTGAAGGTCGTCGGCTGACCGATCGATCGCGTCGAACGACGACGGCCTTGAACAGGCGCCCACCGGTCACTGAACCGGCGCCCACCGGTCCCTGAGCTTGTCGAAGGGGCCGGGGTCAGGCCGGGTTGATCACGTGCCCGGCCGGGAGCGCGATGAGCAGTGCCCCCGGATCGATGCGGCAGCGGATCCGCACCGCCTCCCCGAACTCGTCGCCGTCCAGCTCCACCGGGGCGGGCTCGGTGGTCGCCGCTTCGGCGTCGCGCCCGCGCAGGTAGTGGATCGAGCCGCTGGATCCGGTGAGCTCGATCACGCGCCGGCCGGCCTTGCTGCGGCGCAGCACCGAGTTCTGCCACCACACCGTGCGCCACACCTTCACCCACCCGAACGGGCCGCGCGCCTGGATGACCGCCACGTCCAGATCCCCGTCAGTGATCGACGCATCCGGGACGAGAGCGATGCCGGCGGGCAGCGCGCCGCAGTTCGCGAACAGCATGCTGTGCACTTTCACGGAGTGCAGGCGGCGGTCCTCCACGGCGTACATGATGCGGAACGGCTTGGCGCCGGGCAGCGACCGTGCGGCGCCGTCGACGTAAGCGACCCAGCCCACCGACTTCTTCAGCCCCGGGCGCGTGTTCGCGATCATGTGCGCGTCGAGGCCGATGCCGGCGAGCACCACGAAGCCGTGCTCGTGCACGTCGCCGTCGGCGCGGGTGAGCTCCGCCCAGCCGATGTCTACGGGGTGGCGGTCGCCGTGGAACACGGCGTCGATCACGGCCGAGGGGGCGTCCAGCGCGAGTCCGAGGTTGCGGGCGAGCAGGTTGCCGGTGCCGCTGGGCACGATCGCGAGCGGCACCCCTGTGCCGGCCATCGTCTCCGACACCGCGCGCACCGTGCCGTCGCCGCCGGCCACGAGCACGGCTGCGGCGCCATGGTCGAGCGCTGTGCGCGTCGCGCCCTGGCCCGGATCCTGCACCGAGGTCTCGATGACCAGCGGCTCGTCCCAGCCGGCTTCGGCCGACAGCGAGCGCAGCAGCCCGGTCAGGCGCGGGGCGTCGGCCTTGACCGGGTTGACGACGAGTGCGGCGCGCGGGCGTCCGGCGTCGTCAGTCATGCGGTCAGCCTAGTCCGCGCATCCCCGGTCACCCGCTGGGCGCTCGGGGCCGGACAGCGTGCGTCCGCGCCATCGGCCCGGGAATCCGCGTCCTGGCGCCTGACTAGACTTGTCGGGTGATCGACCTCGCCCTTCTCCGCGACGAGCCCGAGCTCGTCCGTCAGTCCCAGGCCGCGCGCGGGAACGCGCCGGAGACCGTCGATGCGGCGATCGAGGCCGACCGATCGCGTCGTGCCGCGCTCGCCGCGTTCGAGGAGCTGCGCGCCGAGCAGAACGCATTCGGCAAGCAGGTCGCGAAGGCGCCGAAGGAGGAGAAGGCCGCCCTGGTCGCCCAGGCGAAGGATCTCGCAGAACGTGTGAAGCAGGCGCAGGCCGCGTCGAACGAGGCCTCCGAGGCCGCCGCCGAGGCGCTCGCGGCGATCGAGAACATCGTCATCGACGGGGTGCCCGCCGGCGGCGAGGACGACTTCGTCGAGCTGCGCCGGGTGGGCGAGATCCCGACCTTCGACTTCGAGCCGCGCGACCACCTCGCGATCGGCGAGCTGCTCGGCGCGATCGACATGGAGCGCGGGGCGAAGGTCTCCGGCGCCCGCTTCTACTTCCTCACCGGCATCGGCGCCCGCCTCGAGATCGCGCTCATGAACCTCGCGCTCGACAAGGCGCTCGCCGCCGGGTTCACGCCCATGGTCGTGCCGACGCTCGTGCGTCCCGAGATCATGCAGGGCACCGGCTTCCTCGGCAAGCACGCCGACGAGGTCTATCACCTCGACAAAGACGACGACCTCTACCTCGTCGGCACCAGCGAGGTCGCGCTCGCCGGGTACCACACCGGCGAGATGCTCGACCTGTCGCGTGGGCCCCTCCGCTACGCGGGCTGGTCGACCTGCTACCGTCGCGAAGCCGGGTCGTACGGCAAGGACACCCGCGGGATCATCCGCGTTCACCAGTTCAACAAGCTGGAGATGTTCGTCTACACCACCCCGGAGGACGCTGAGGCGGAGCACCTGCGCCTCGTCGGCCTGCAGGAGGAGATGCTCACCGCGCTGGGCCTGTCCTACCGGGTGATCGACGTCGCGGCAGGGGATCTGGGATCCAGCGCCGCGCGCAAGTACGACATCGAGGCCTGGGTGCCCACGCAGGGCGCGTTCCGCGAGCTCACCTCGACCTCGAACTGCACCACGTTCCAGGCGCGTCGGCTCGACATTCGGCACCGTCCGGACGCCGACCCTTCGACCGGCGCGGCGAAGACCCAGCACGTCGCGACCCTGAACGGCACGCTGGCCACCACCCGCTGGATCGTCGCGATCCTGGAGACGCACCAGCAGGCGGACGGATCCGTCCGGGTGCCGGAGGTGCTGCGCCCCTATCTCGGCGGCCTCGAGGTGCTGCGGCCGCTCGGCGCGGAGACCGAGGGCGCGGACGCATGACCTCGCCCTGGCTTATCGCCCTCGACATCGACGGCACTGTCCTGCTGCAGGATGAGACGATGAGCCCGGGCGTGCCCGAGGCGGTGGGCCGCGCGCGCGACGCCGGCCACGAGGTCACGCTCGCCACCGGGCGCAGCTGGATGGGCACGCACCGCTTCCTCGACGCGCTCGCCATCCGCCCCGAGTACGTCGTGTGCTCCAACGGCGCCGTCACTCTGCGCCGGAAGGACGACGCCGTCGACGGCCCGGCGTCGGAGGCCTACGAGCGCTGGAACGTGGAGACGTTCGATCCCACGGCCGTGCTCGAGCTGCTGCACGAGCGTCTGCCCGACGCCCGGTACATGGTGGAGCTCGGATCCGGTCAGCGCCTGTACACCGCCGTGCTCGACGACTGGACCCTCGACGGCGGGCGCCAGGTCGCGTTCCCGGAACTGAGCGCCGAGCAGGTGTCGCGCGTGGTCGTGGTCTCGCCCGGGCACGACGAGGAGGACTTCCACCGGCTCGTGCAGGACGCCGGTCTCAACGAGGTGTCCTACGCGATCGGCTGGACCGCGTGGCTCGACATCGCTCCGCGCGGCGTCGACAAGGGCACCGCGCTCCGGCGCGTCCAGGAGGCGCGCGGCGACGCCGGCGACCGGGTGTTCGTCGCCGGGGACGGCCGCAACGACGTCGGGATGTTCGCCTGGGCCCAGGGGATCGGCGGTCGCGCGGTGGCCATGGGGCAGGCGCCGGACGAGGTCAAGGCGGCGGCGACCGAGGTCACGGACGACGTCGCGGACGGCGGTCTGGCAGCCGCGATCGCGCGCATCGTGCTCGCAGTGCCCGCGGCGGGCTGAGTCCTTCCCCGGCGTGACCTGGGCATTCATTCAGGGGCCGCCCAGGCGTTCGCGGCAGAATGGAGGAGCGCTCACCGGGCGCTACCGGGTTCTCCGTTAGACTCAACCTCTGATCGGCGTGCGCAGGCACGGCGAGGAGAGTTGTCCGAGCGGCCGAAGGACCTGGTCTTGAAAACCAGTGAGTAGCAATACTCCGTGGGTTCGAATCCCACACTCTCCGCTGAAAGAGCGCAGGGTGGCGCGATTTTCCCGCAGATCCGTGAAAGGCACCGAGTGAGCGCGACGTCCCGAACCCGACGCCCCGTTGCCGGGCACGGTCAGCTGAGCCGCCCGAGCGCCTGGAGCCAGCTCCTGAAGATCCTCGGCATCGCCATGGCGGTGGTGCTGGTCTCGGGTGTCGGCGTCGCGGCGTACGTCGCCTATGACCTGTCCACCACCTTCACCTCGAAGGCCGTCGCGCTGGATGGCGGCGAATCGGTGCCGCCGGACATCGGGGCGATCAAGGGCGGCGTGAACCTGCTGCTCGTCGGCAGTGACGCCTGCGAGCCGGATTTCGCGGCCGAGTTCGGCGACCGCTGCTCCGACCCGGAGAATGCGGGGGAGCGCAACGACACCAACCTGCTGCTGCACATCTCGGACAGCCCTCGCCGCGTGACGGTCATCACGTTCCCGCGCGACCTCATGGTGCCCATCCCGTCGTGCATCGATTCCGACGGAAACGACACCAGCCCCGCCTCGAAGCAGGCGATCAACACCACCCTGGAGACCGGCGGCCCCAAGAACGGCCTCGCCTGCGTGGCCCGCACGATCAGCAAGCTCTCCGGGCTCGACATCCAGTTCGCCGCCAAGATCACGTGGGGCGGCGTGATGAAGGTCACGGACGCGATCGGCGGAGTCGACGTCTGTGTGGCGAACGGCATCACGGATCCCGACACCGGCCTGAACCTCCCGCCGGGCACGCACACGCTGCAGGGCTACTGGGCGCTGCAGTTCCTGCGGACCCGTCACGGCGTGGGAGACGGCAGCGACCTCGGCCGTGGCAGCAACCAGCAGGTGTACATGTCGTCGCTGGCCCGCAAGATGGTCTCCGCGAAGGTGCTGGGCAACCCCGGGACGCTGTTGAAGCTCGCCAACACCGTGATGTCGAATGTCACTCCCAGCACGACGTTGACCAGTCCGACGCTGCTCGTGCAGATCGCCCTGGCGATGAAGGACGTGCCGCTGGACCAGATCAACTTCGTGAACTACCCGGTGTTCACCGACCCGGACGACCCGAACAAGGTGGTCCCGGACGAGGACAGTGCGGACCAGCTGTGGGCCGCGCTCGCCGCGAACGAGCCGATCCAGGTGGCCGGTCAGCGCGATGACGCCGTGATCTCCGCGACGCCTACGCCGACGGATCCGGCCGCGGATCCGAGCGCCACTACCGAGCCCAGCGCGACTCCGACGCCCGGCGCGACCTCGGGTCCGGTCGAGCTGTCGAAGAACATCTCCGGCCAGTCCGCCGCGCAGCAGACCTGCTCCAACGGCAACGGCTACGAGGGCTGACGCCGCCCGACCGGCGTCCGAAGCCGCTCGGTTCGCGGCACCCGTGCGGACCCGTTAGGATGGTCCCTGGTGTTCGGCGTGCCGGACATCTGGAGACGTCGCATAGTCAGGCCTAGTGCACCACCCTGCTAAGGTGGAGTCCCCGCAAGGGGACCGAGGGTTCAAATCCCTCCGTCTCCGCCACTTATCGCCTGATCAGAGGCTGTCTTCTTCGACGATCTCCAGGGGCTTTGCCGCCGACGCGCGCGGATCCGGCGGGCTGGCCGCAGTCGTGCCTCAGTTGCGCGCAGCGACAGTGAACGTCCGCGTCGGCGGGTACGGGAACAGTCCCACCGGGATGCAGCTGTCCCAACTGCTGCTCGTACCGTCGCACGCCGGTCGGGTGATGAAGAACTCCCCACGCACCGTATGCGTCCCGACGGAGAGCGGGTGGATGAGAACGTGCGATCCGATGTCCGCCAGCAGCCAGTCGGGATCGTCGGGGAACAGGGCCTGCTGTCGCCCCGTCGCCCACTGGATGTCTACGCCGGAGCGCTCGACGGTGAACTCCTGCGGGGTGCCCTCGTCGACGATCACCCGCACCATGGACAGGTCGGCCTTCAGTTCATCGAACGGCGTCGCACCGACGGGGACATAGCCGTCGGGCACGTGCTCCCAGGTCCTCGCGAGGAAGAACGTGGCGGGTCGGGACCACCACGCGCCGGACGAGATCGTGGGGCACCCCACACTCGTCGGTACGACGAGAGCGGTGGAGACGCCGAAGTACTGGTTGAGGTCGACGCCGGTAGGTTGCCAGATGCACGGCTCGACGCGCGGGCTGGGCGGCGTGCTCTCCGCCGGGATCTGAGGACTCGCGGACGCGCTCGGTGCGGCGAGCACGGCAAGGGTCAACGCAAGGCAAGCCGCAGCGATCGAGGCGGCCGCGCGAGTTGTTCGCGCCATTGCGAGGGGTGACATGCGCGAATTTTACTCCCGTGCGGGTGATTGCACATCGGCCGCTGAACAACCCCCCCCCGACCTTACGGATGTGTAGTCTCCTGCCTGTCGCGGCAGGATCAGTCGCACACTGCCGAGCGCCGAAGCGTTCGAGCGAGCGACGCAGGACGACCTCGCACCGATGCAGGAATTTCTCACTGCGTGGGTCGAAGGGTCCTGAGGCTCGCGACGCGGCAGTTCCACGACGAGTCGTCTCCAAGCTGCGGCAAGTCAAGCAGCGTTCTGGCGACGCGCGACGGCATTGTCGATGCCCTCGACCTCGCCCGACGCCGCAGGATACGTCGTGGTGGGCGGTGACGCCACATATCCACGCTGGTGTCGATTGCACAGGGCTTCGCACCCCGCGCTGAGTGGGGCGGCCGCCTGGCCAAAGGCGCGAAGCGGGCGCGTCTGCGGGTGGCGCTAAGCGCGACACCCTTGCGTGGCGGGGTGTTCGAGGTGATGGAGATCGTTGTGGCCGCGAGTGCATCAGTTCTCCATCTGCCTCTTGACAGTGCTCTCGGCAAGGTTGTTGGATCGGTCTAGTAAACGAGTGCAACCCAGCGGCCGGAGCGCACACCGACTCGAAACAAAGGTGGTTACACGTGTTCAAGAGGCAAAAGGTGCGTGGATCTTCGATTCACGTGCGACAGCTGCTTGCGGCGGGGGGTGCACTCGCCCTGATCGGCACGCTGTTCGCGAGCCCGGCGGTGGCGGCGCAGACGGTCGCGGCTGGTACGTCGACCGTGCCGTCGCCGGGGCCTCTCGCGGAGGGCGACGTCATCTATCAGGTCCTGGTGGACAGGTTCTCCGATGGGGATTCCACGAACAACAACCAGGGCGCGGGGGAGTACGACCCGTCCAACCTCGGGATGTACCACGGCGGTGACTGGAAGGGGCTCACGCAGAAGCTCGACTACATCGCCAACCTCGGCGTGACGGCGATCTGGATCTCCCCGGTGTCCGAGCAGCAGCCGCTCTCTCGTGACGGTCTCGAGGCGAGCTATCACGGCTACTTCACCAAGAACTTCGCGACACCGAACCAACATTTCGGGAGCACAGCGGAGCTGCAGACGCTGATCGACACAGCGCACGCGAAGGGGCTGAAGATGATCCTCGATGTGGTCCCCAACCACACGGCGGACTATCTCGCGGGGACCTCGACAACGTACTCGCCGAGCACGTACAAGCCCGCCAGCCCGCTCGACAACTCGTCGTACTTCCACCACAACGGGGACTGCCTGTTCAACGGCACGGAGACGCAGACCCAGATCGAGAACTGCGATCTGGGTGGACTCGACGATCTCGACCAGTCCAACGCAACAGTCTCGAACTACCTCACGACGACCTACAAGGACTGGGTCGACATGGGCTTCGATGGTGTCCGGGTCGACGCGGCGCGCTCCATCCCGAAAACCTGGCTCGCCAGCTTCCAGTCGTCCCTGGGCGTTCCGAGCTTCGGCGAGGTCTTCGTCGGCGATGTCGACTACGTGGCGCCGTATCAGAACTACGAGTGGGGCGTGCTGGACTTCCCGTACTTCTTCACGGCGCGCAGCGCCTTCTCCGCAGACACGAGCATGACTGCTCTCAGCGGGCTCTTCGCGCAGGACAACAAGTACGTGAACCCGAACCGGCTCGAGACCTTCCTCGACAACCACGACCGTGCGCGATTCCTCACCTGGGCCGATGACAACTATCAGCGGCTCCGTTCGGCGCTCACGTTCCTCCTCACGTCCCGCGGCGTTCCCGTCATCTACTACGGAACGGAGCAGGCGGACAACGGGAACGGCAACGCGACCGAGGTCCCCATCGCGAACAAGGACAACCGCAAGGACATGACGAGCTTCAGCCAGACGTCGACCCTGTACACGCACATCCAGCGGCTGACGGCCATCAAGAAGGCTAACCCCGCCCTCCAGATCGGCAAGCAGCGCGAGATGTGGGCTGACGCGAACGTGTACGGATTCTCTCGCCGCGTGGATTCGACGGGGGCGGAGGCGATCACGCTCTCTTCGAACTCGTGGAATACGCAGACCCGCACGATCCCGCTGCGCGCGGAGAGCAGCATCCCGGTCGGTGCGGTCCTGACCAACCTGATGAACACGTCCGACACGGTGACGGTCACTGCCGGCGGCACGACCGGGAAGCAGATCACGGTCTCCCTGGGCGAGCACGAGTCGAAGGTCTATGCACCAGGAACACCTGTCTCGGCCTACACGCCGCCGGCACGCAACACGACGAAGATCCGCGTCCACTACAACACCGGAGTCGGGCACAACATCGCGATCCGCGGCGACGCGTACCCGTTCTCCTGGGCGGCGGGCCGGGGCGCGCGCAACGTCGCGCCCGATGTGTGGGAGTTCGAGCTGGAGCGGATCCCCGCGGGGCAGTCTTTCCAGTTCAAGCCGCTGATCGACGATGCGACATGGTCGAGCGGCAGCAACTACTCAGGCACCGGCGGATCGGTGATCGACATCTACCCATCGTTCTGATCGGACATAACCCCGAGAGACCGCCTGGGCGGCGCGGCCGCCCTGACGCCGCCCAGGCCCTCCGGAGCTGGAGAAACATGACTCTCATCGACGTTCTGAGCCCTGATGAAAGGGCTGAATCGACCTCGCCGTGGTGGGTCGGCGCAGTCGCGTACCAGGTGTATCTGCGCTCCTTCCGCGATGGCGACGGAGACGGCATCGGCGACCTCAAGGGCCTGCTCCGCGGGCTGGAGGACATCGCCGCGCTCGGGTGCGACGCGATCTGGCTGAACCCCTGCTATCCCTCTCCCCAGCGGGATCATGGCTACGACATCGCGGACTACTTCGATGTCGATCCCGACTACGGCACTCTCGCGGACTTCGACGCCGTCGTCCGGGAAGCGCACCGCCTCGGGATCCGCGTGCTGATGGACATGGTCGCGAACCACTGCTCGATCGAGCACGAGTGGTTCCGCGCCGCCGTGCGCGCGGCGCCGGGCAGCCCGGAGCGAGCGCGGTTCCATTTCGCCGACGGCCGCGGTGCTGAGGGCGAGCTGCCTCCGAACAACTGGCAGTCCGTGTTCGGTGGGCCCGCCTGGACTCGCGTGACCGACGCGGCCGGGCGTCCGGGGCAGTGGTATCTGCACTCCTTCGACTCAGGCCAGCCCGACTTCAACTGGGAGTCCGCGGACGTATCGCTGCACTTCCGCCGCGTTCTCGAGTTCTGGTTCGACCGCGGGGTCGACGGCTTCCGCATCGACGTCGGCCATGGTCACGTGAAGGCACCCGGGCTGCCCGACTGGCCGGGCGCGGAGACCGGGACCGGCGGTCACAACCACGCGATGTGGGATCAGCCGGGCGTCCACGACATCTACCGGACATGGCGATCGCTCGGCGACTCCTACCCGGAGAAGAAGTACTTCATCGGGGAGATCTGGGTGCCCTCGATCGAGCGGCTCGCGGCTTATCTCCGGCCGGATGAGATGCATCAGGCATTCAGCTTCGACCTGCTCGTCCAGCCCTGGGATGCGAGCCGTCTCCGCACGGCCATCGATGCAGGCCTCGCCGCGGCGGGAAGCGCGCCGGCATGGACGCTCTCCAACCACGACGTGCATCGAACGGTCACGCGCTACGGCCAGGAGCAGATCCTGGAGCCGACGGATCCGACTGACATGATCGCCGCCGCCCGACGAATCGGACGAGCCGATCTCGATAAGGGAACGCGGCGCGCGGCTGCTGCGGCGGCGCTCCTGCTGGCGCTCCCCGGGACGGTGTATCTCTATCAGGGGGAGGAGCTCGGCCTCCCGGAAGTGTTCGACCTGCCCCGCGAGGCTCGGCAGGATCCGATCTGGATCCGCTCTGAGGGCGCGGAGCTCGGACGAGACGGATGCCGGGTGCCGATCCCGTGGGCTGCGACGGAGAAGAACTTCGGATTCGGTGAGAGCGACTCCTCCTGGCTTCCGCAACCGGAGTGGTTCGGACGCTATGCGCGGGATCGAGCTGCGGCGCAGCCGAACTCCATGCTGCGGATCTACGAGCAGCTGATCTCGTTGCGCCGCCGCTTCTTCGCCGGCGATGCCCCTATCGTCTGGCTGGACACCGAGCGCCCCGATGTGCTCGCGTTCCAGCGCGCCGGCGCCACCTGCGTCGTCAACACCGGAGCGCAGCCCTTCGCTGTCCTTGCGCATTGGCAGACCGGCGCCCCGGTCATCGCGACGGCCGCGACAGAAGCCGAGACCGTCATCCCTCGCGACTCGGCCGCGTGGTTCGCGCCACGCGGCGGCTGAACCGCCCGACAACCCACCACCCGGGCCTCCGCCCGAAACAGCACACCCGATAGGAGCAACGATGCACCTCACACCCCGTACCCTCGCCGCCGCCACCCTGGCCGGCGCGCTGGTCCTCACCGGCTGTTCGTCGCCCGGCAGCGCCGACGCGGGCGGCACCACCACCGTCACCGTCTGGCACTACTGGGACGGCACGAACGCCGATGCCTTCGATGCGATGGTCAAGGAGTACAACGCCGCGCATCCGGGCGTGAAGATCAAGACCGCGAACGTGCCCAACGCCGACTACCTGACGAAGCTGCGAGCGTCCGCGACGTCGAAGACGCTGCCGGACGTGTCGATCGTCGACCTGGTCTGGGTCCCGCAGATCGCCAAGCTGGGCACGCTCGCGGATCTGTCCACGATGGTGCCGGCCGACTCCCTCTCTGACATCAATCCGGCGCTCACCTCGTTCGGCAAGATCGGCGGGAAGCAGATCTCTGTCCCGGTGTCCGCCAACAACCTCGGATACATGTACAACAAGACCCTGTTCACGCAGGCCGGTCTGGATCCCGAGCAGCCGCCCACGACCTGGGAGGAGTTGATGGCGGACGGGAAGAAGATCGTCGAGAAGACGGGGAAGCCCGGATACGACCTGTTCACCCAGGCGGGAGACACGGGTGAGGGCCTGACCTGGAACTTCCAGGTCAACCTCTGGCAGGCCGGCGGAGAGTTCCTGAAGAAGGACAACTCCGCCGCCGCGTTCAACACCCCGCAGGGACGCAAGGCGCTGCAGTTCTGGGTCGACCTCATCAAGTCGGGGGTGAGCCCCTACGCGAAGTGGGGCGAGTTCGAGAAGGGTCAGGGCGGCTCCGCGCAGGAGGGATCCTGGATGGTCGGGATCTGGGCTCAGGATCCGCCGTTCGAGGTGGGCAGCGCGAAGGTTCCGCATCCGGCGGACGGCTCTCCCGCGACGAACCTCGGCGGTGAGCAGGCGGTCGTCTTCAAGAACTCCGACGCGAAGGCGAAGGCCGCGGCGGACTTCCTCGCCTGGTTCCTCGAGGCGCCGCAGGTGACGAAGTGGAGCGAGAAGACGGGCATGCTCCCGGTGCTGAACTCGGTGGCCACGAGCTCCGACTACCTCGACTGGGTCAAGTCCAGCCAGCCTCAGCTCCTGCCTTTCGTGGAACAGATGTCCTCTGCCCATGCCCGTCCGAACACGCCGCTGTACCCGAAGATCTCGCTCGCCTTCGCGCAGCAGATCGAGAAGGCACTGGCTGGAGAGGCGAGCGTGGACGAGGCGCTGGACGCTGCCGAGAAGGCCGTCGACGACGTGATCGCGAAGGGCTGATCCGACCCGTGGTCTCTTCCCGCACCACGGCCCGCCCGGAAGTGCTCCTTCCGGGCGGGCCCGCACGCAGGTCCCCACGGGGCACGCGTTATCACCGTGACGAAGTACTCACGGCAGGCGTCTTCCTGCTGCCGGCGTTGCTCGTCATCGGGGTATTCGTCCTGTTCCCGATCATCTCCGCCGCGCACATCAGCCTCACATCGTGGAACGGATTCGATCCGGTGAAGGAGTTCATCGGGTTCGAGAACTACGTGCGACTGGCCGGGGACCCCGAATTCTGGAACAGCCTGCTGGTCACGGTCGTGTACGCGGTGGGCGTCTGCCTGCTGAGCGTGGTGAGCGGACTGGGAGTGGCGCTGCTTCTCGACGCTCCGATCCGCGCTCGCGGGTTCTACCGCGGCATCTACTTCCTTCCGGCGGTCACCTCGTCGGTCGCTGCTGCGATCGTGTGGAAGTACATGCTCGATCCCGCCGGATTCGTCAACACGCTTCTCGCGCAGGTGGGCATCGCGGGTCCCGATTGGCTGCAGAACCGCTGGCTCGCGCTCATCGCGTTGACACTACTGACCGTCTGGAAGAACATCGGCTTCAACGCCGTGCTGTACCTCACCGCCCTGCAGGCCCTGCCGCACGGGATCTACGAGGCCGCTCAACTCGACGGCGCCTCAGGGTGGCAGCGTCTTCGCCTGCTCACGATCCCGCTGCTGTCGCCGATGACCTTCTTCGTCGTGCTGCAGGCGCTGATCACGAGCTTCCAGGCATTCGATCTCGTCTACGTGCTCACCGGCGGGGGACCGCGCGGCGGCACGGAGGTGCTGGGGATGTTCATGTACCGGGAAGCGTTCCGTCTGGGCGACTTCGGGTACGGCACGGCCATCGCATTCGTGACACTGGTCCTCGTGCTCGGGGTGTCGCTCGTGCAATGGCGGGCGTCAGGCGCGGAAGGAGAACGTCGATGAAGCCTGCGTCCCTGGCGTCGTCGCTGACGAGACACGGCGTACTGATCCTTGGAGCGGCCGTCGTCGTGGTGCCGTTCCTGTGGATGTTCACGACATCGCTCGAATCCAAGGCGGAGACCTACACGAACACGTCGATCCTTCCGACGTCATGGCATTGGGAGAACTACATCCATGCGTGGCAGTCGGCGCCCTTCGGCCAGTACTACCTGAACAGCCTGATCATGGCCGCGGGCATCGTCAGCGGCCATCTCGTGCTGGACGCGCTGGCGGCCTACGCGTTCGCGCGCCTGCGGTTCCCGTTGCGCAGGTCGCTCTTCGTGGTTCTGCTCGCGGCGCTCATCGTGCCCACCTTCGTCACAGTGATCCCCGCGTATGCGATCACCGCTGACCTCGGGTGGATCGACTCGTACGCCGGTCTGATCGTCCCGCGCCTGGCCGATGTGTTCGGGATCGTACTGTTGCGCCAGTACTTCCTGTCCATCCCCGTCGAGCTCGAGGAGGCGGCGCGAATCGACGGATGCGGACGGTTCGCGACGTTCTTCCGGATCGTCGTGCCCCTGTCGCTGCCTGCGTTCGCGACGCTCGGCATCTTCAGCTTCCTCTTCGCCTGGAACGACTTCCTCTGGCCGCTACTGGTGACGAACACCGACGAACTGCGAACGATCCAGATCGGTCTCGCGTCGTTCGTCGGCCGGTACGGCACGAGCTGGAACTATCTGATGGCGGGCACGCTCAGCGCCACGATCCCCAGCATCATCGTGTTCCTCTTCTTCCAGCGCGCCCTTGTGCGCGGAATCGCAACGACAGGATCGAAGGACTGAATGTCTGCTCCCGATTGGCTCTCCGATGCCGTTTTCTATCAGATCTTCCCCGAGCGCTTCGCCAACGGAGACCCGTCGCTCGATCCGGAGGACGTGGTCCCGTGGGACGCGGCACCGACCCGTGAGAACTTCTTCGGCGGAGACCTCGCCGGCATCGAGCAGAATCTCGATCATCTGACCTCCCTCGGAGTCAACGCGCTGTACCTGACGCCGATCTTCGAGGCGGAGACGAATCACCGCTACGACGCTGTGGACTACTTCGCGATCGATCACCGACTGGGTGACCTTGACGCGTTCCGCAGCCTGGTCGACGCGGCGCACCGGCGCGGTATCCGGATCGTGCTGGATGCGGTGCTCAATCACTGCGGCGACGGCCACTGGGCATTCAAGGATGTGGTGGCGAACGGCGCGGCCTCGGAATACGTGAACTGGTTCTCGGTGGAGGGGTTCCCGATCGTCGCACACCCCGAGCCCAACTACCGCACGTGCTCCGGGTGCTATTACCTTCCGAAGTGGAACGCGTACAACCCCGACGTCCGGAAGCATCACTTCGACGTCGCCCGATATTGGATCGATCAGGGTATCGATGGATGGCGTCTCGACGTGCCGTATTTCGTGAACCAGACGTTCTGGCGCGAGTTCGCGCGCGTGGTGAAGGAGCGCTCCGACGACCTCTACATCGTGGCGGAGGAGTGGCGCGAACCCGAGCCCTGGCTGACGGGCGATCTCGCCGACGGGACGATGAACTACACCCTGCGCGATCTCGTGCTCGGATTCACTGCCGACGCATCCATCGACGCGTTCGCGTTCGCCGAAGGGATGAACCGCCTCCGCGACCGGATCCCCGAGGGGTTCCGTCAAGGGATGCTCAACCTGCTCGGCAGCCACGATACCGAGCGAGTGCTCACGCGGCACGACGGTGACGAGACCAGGGCGCTCCTCGCCTACGCGCTCCTGTTCGCATCCGAGGGTGCGCCGATGATCTATTACGGGGACGAGATCGGCATGACCGGAGCGAACGATCCCGACTGCCGGGCGGCGATGGTCTGGCAGGAGGAAAAGTGGGCGATGGGGTTGCTGGAGGGGATCCGGTCGTTCTCGGCCATGCGATCGGCGAGCGCGGCTCTGCGCCGCGGATCCCAGCACGTATCTGCGCTGGATGCCGACACGGTCCTCATCACCCGTATGCTCGGCTCAGAACGAGTGATGATGGTCGTGCACCGCGGCAACGGCGTCACGATAGACCCGCGTCAGGTGGCGGAGCTCCGTGAAGGAGAGCAGTGGCGAGACCTGCAGGGGAGGCCTCTCAGTGCGCTCTGGAGCGTTGCAGCGGAGCAGGTGCTGGTCGCGCGGCATGTGACGGGAGCTGAGGAATGAGTCAACGCCGACCGACGATGAAGGACGTCGCGGATCTGGCGCAGGTGTCGAAGTCCGCCGTCTCGCTCGCCTTCAACGACGCGAAGAAGCTCTCCGAAGCCACCGTGGCGAACATCATGGAGGCGGCCTCGACGCTCGGCTACACCGCGGACCCCGCGGCTCGCATGCTTCGCACCCGGCGGACTGACAGCCTCGGTCTTCTCCTGCCACAGCAGCTCGACCGGGTGTTAGAGAATCCTTACTACTCCCTGTTCCTGCAGGGCATCGGCCAGGTCTGCCAGCGGGAGGGGTTCACTCTGCTGCTCGCGCCCCCGCTGCGCGGCTCGATGCTGAAGGCCATCCCGTACGCTGCGGTCGACGGATTCATCGTCACCGGACTCGAGTACGACCGTGGAGAGGTCAGCGCCCTGCGCCGTCGGCGGATCCCGTTCGTACTGGTCGACAGCGAGTGGCACGACGATGTCTCCAGTGTCGACATCGACGACGGCGCGGCTATGGAGGAGGTCGTCCGCTACCTTCTCGGCCTCGGGCACCGCAGGTTCGCCTTCGTCGCGTTCGAGACCGGCACCGACGGCGGATACGCGAACTGGAAGGGAGCTGCCCTGCGTCGCATCGAGGGCGCGAGCCGCGCGCTCGCCGCGTCCGGGCTCTCCCTCGCAGACCCGGGGATGCATGTTCTCGAGACGCCCAACACCCGGCAGGGTGGGGCCAACGTCTTCCGCGCGCTCTGGTCGGGTGACGAGCGGCCGACCGCGATCGTGGCGTTCAGCGACATCATCGCCGTCGGCGTGCTCGACGCAGCCCGGGAAGAGAACGTCTCTGTGCCGGCTCAGGTATCCGTGTCCGGCTTCGACGACCTCATCGAGTCCGTGTGGACCTCACCGTCCCTGACGACCGTCCGCCAGCCGGTGGCGACGAAGGGACGGCTCGCGGCGGAGTATCTGGTGGAGGTCATCTCATCGACGGGGGAGGCGCCAACTCACCAGCACCGCCTCAGCACCGCGCTGCTCCTGCGCGAGTCGACAGGTCCCGCGCCGGCGTGAAGTCCGATGGCCGTGAGCGAGCCGGGTGCGATCCTCAGCGGACGATCGTACTGGGGAGATGTAAGCGTTTGCAGTAGAACGGGCTCGCAGTTGCCCTTTCATGGAGAGTCATCGCGGATAGGCGCGGAATTCCGCTGTTACAGCCTGTTTCACAGCTGACGCAAGATGCAAGCGCTTCCAGATTTCTCTTGACGGCTCTCCTTCTCGTGCTTCATTGTGGTGTCCGCGTCCGCATCCCCGTGGGCGCGGACACCTGTCCAGGGCATCGTCGACCGCCCCTCCGCCGGCGTGCGACGACACCCCGGCCCGCATTGGATGGAGCAACGATGCCCCTCGACCGCAGAGCTGCCGCACACGCGCCCTCGAGACGAACCACGGCCACTCGTGCCGCCTGGATGCTGACCGGCGCGCTGGCCGTCGGCGCCCTGGTCCCTCTCGCCATGTCCGGAGCGGCACAGGCGAGTACGCCCAACGGCGGCGACGTCGTCGCCAACCTGTTCGAGTGGAACTGGCACTCGGTCGCCGCCGAATGCACGAACGTCCTCGGTCCCAAGGGCTACGGCGCCGTGCAGGTGGCCCCGCCGCAGGACTCCGTGCGGCTGAACCAGTCGACCCATCCGTGGTGGGAGGTCTACCAGCCGGTCGGCTACGACCTCAACAGCCGGATGGGCACGGCGGCGCAGTTCGCCGCGATGGTCACCACCTGCCACAACGCCGGGGTCAAGGTGTACGTCGACGCGGTGCTCAACCACATGGCGGGCGACAACCAGACCACGACCGATTCCTACGGCGGGGTCAGCTTCAGCGCGTCGTCGCACTCCTACGCGCAGCCCGGCTACACGGCGAGCGACTTCCACGCCTATCCGAACGACTGCCCCAACAGCAACCTCGCGATCAACGACTGGAACAACCAGACCCAGGTCCAGGAGTGCGAGCTCGTGTCGCTCGAGGACCTGAAGACCGAGAGCAGCCACGTCCGCTCGACCGAGACCGCGTATCTGAACCAGCTCGTCGACCTCGGCGTCGACGGCTTCCGCCTCGACGCCGCCAAGCACATCAACGCGAACGACCTGTCCGCGATCCTCAGCGGCGTGCACAACACGACGTGGACCGGATCCCGTCCGTATGTGCTGCAGGAGGTCATGCCGGGCGGATCCGGAGGTCTCGCGCCGAGCGCATACGAGGGCATGGGGCAGGTGATCGAGTTCACCTACGCCACGGCGCTGAAGAACCAGTTCACCGGCAACATCGCGAACCTCGCCACTCTCGGTCAGAGCTGGGGCATCGAGCCCTCCGCCTCCTCGGGCACGATGGTGACCAACCACGACACCGAGCGCAACGGGTCGAGCCTCAACTACAAGGCCGGATCCACGTACGTGCTCGCGAACGTCTTCCATCTCGCGTGGGGCTACGGAACGCCGCAGGTGTATGCCAGCTTCACCTGGAACTCGACCGACGACTCCCCGCCGTCCGACGCGAACGGGTTCGTCACCGACACCGACTGCGCGAACGGCTGGTACTGCACCGACCGCACGCGCGCCGTGGCGAACATGGTCGGCTGGCGCAACGCGGCCACCGGCCAGCCCGTCGCGAACTGGTACAGCGACGGTGCGAACCTCATCTCGTTCAGCCGCGGCAGCAAGGCCTGGGTGGCCATCAACAACGGCACCTCCGCGCAGACCCGCACGTTCGCGACCGGTCTCCCGGCCGGCAGCTACTGCGACGTGATCCACGGCGACTACACCGCATCCACCGGCGCCTGCACCGGCACGTCGATCACGGTCGACAGCAGCGGGAACGCCTCGGTGACGGTACCCGCGAAGGACGCGGTCGCCCTGTACGGCCTCACCGGAACCGCCACGCCGACCCCGACGCCGACCGGCAGCAGCACGCCGACGCCCACCCCGACGGCCGGCCAGGTCGCGGAGACGTTCACCGTGAACGGCGAGACGGGATCGACGCCGGTGTACCTGGTCGGATCCATCGCCGAGCTGGGCAGCTGGGCGCCCGCGTCGGCGATCCCGATGACGCAGTCCGGCTCCTCCTGGACCGTCACGGTGAACCTGCCGCAGAGCACCGCCATCCAGTACAAGTACATCCAGAAGGACGCATCGGGCACCGTCACTTGGGAGTCCGGCAGCAACCACACGGCGACCACGGGCAGCGGGGCGACCGCCTCCCTCACCGATCAGCTGAACGGCACCACGGCGACGCCGCCGCCCGCGCCCACCGTCGCCGTCACGTTCAACGAGAACGAGACGACGACCTGGGGCAGCAACGTGTACGTGGTCGGATCGATCCCCGCGCTCGGCAGCTGGAACACCGGGGCCGCCATCAAGATGGACCCGGCGTCGTACCCGGTCTGGTCCGCCACGGTGTCCATCCCGGCGTCCACCGCCTTCCAGTACAAGTACATCGTGAAGGACGCGAACGGCGCCGTCACCTGGGAGAGCGGCGCGAACCGCAGCTACACCACCGGATCGTCCGGATCCGTGACGCTCAACGACACCTGGAAGTAGTCCCGGCCGAACCCACCGGCTGCACGGCGCCCGACCCCGCGCCGTGCAGCCGGTGCTCTGCGCTCCGACGATATGACCGGGAGCCCTGAGCGTCAGCGGGCGTCCCGTCCGCCCGGGCGGCCACGCGGTCAGCGCGCGGCGGTGGACTCGCGGACGATGAGCCGCGCCTCGGTCTCGGGCCCCGCCTCCGGCCTCGGTGCATCCGTCGCTGCGCTCAGTGCGAGCTCCGCGACGTAACGCCCGAGGCCGGCAGTGTCGACGCGCACGCTCGTGAGGCTGGGCACGAAGAGCGAAGCCAGGGGGCTGTCGTCGTGGCCGACGACCGCCAGGTTGCCGGGGACGGTGCGTCCCGCGCGGAGGACGGCGCCCACCGCGAGGGCGGCGATGTCGTCGTTGTAGGCGACGATGCCGTCGATTCCGTCTGCCAGCCACGCTTCGACGACGTTCCCGGCAGTGGTCGGATCCAGGTCCGCATCCGCGGCGAAGCCCTGGCCCGTCCGCTCGAGAAGGGTGCGTACGGCGAGGGCGCGCCGGGTGCGGACCAGCTCCGCGATCCGCGGATCCGATGACCCGGCGAAGGCCAGGCGCGTGCGGCCCTGCGCGAGCAGGTGCTCGACCTGAAGACGCGGCCCCTCCGCATACCGCAGGCCGTCATCGGACGGGCCCTGCTGGTCTTCGAGGACCTCGGCGATCACGTGCGGCACGCCGCTGTCGTGGATCGCGGCGATCGTCTTCCGCGGAAGCGCGGCCATTCCGAGGACCACGTCGGGACGGAGAGTCTCCCAGAGCGGCTGCGCCTGACCGCCGGGGTGCGGGGTCATGGTGACCAGCGAGTAGCCGGCCCGATCCAGGACGAGCGAGGCCTCGTCCAGGTGCGTGCGCATGCTGTAGTCCATCGGCCAGTCCGGGAGGATCAGCAGCACGATCCGGCTCTGCCCGCTGCGGAGGGTCCGTGCGGCGGCGTGCGGCCGGTACCCGAGGCGCTTGGCCTCCGCGAGCACGCGTTCCCGGGTGGCGTGGGAGATCGTCTGGCCGGGGGTGTTGTTCAGGACGAAGCCGACCGTGGCGCGGGAGATGCCCAGCGCGCGCGCGACGTCCGCGGCGGTCACGCGTTTCAGGGCTTCCGGCTTCGTCACGGCACTCCTTCCTCAGGTCGACTCTATCCCGCACTTGCACGTGCTAGCTTAACGCCCCTATAGTGACATCACTAGCTCGTGCTAGCTCACCCTTGACGATGGAGTCACCGCAATGACGAACCCGATCGACGACGAACCGGTCATCGCCGCGATGCCGACGGCCATGCCCTCCCCGAGCGTCCCCGCAGAAATCCTCGACGAACAGGACCGCATCCCGTCGACCTTGGAGAAGGTCGGCGCCCGCTACATCTGGTTCATGGTCCTCGCCCAGTTCGGCGTCTTCATGGCCTTCATCACCCCGATCGCGATCTCGCTCGCGATCCGAGTGCAGGCGATCGCGCCGGGGCACGACGAGTACCTGGGCTACATCACCGGCGCGGGCGCCCTGTTCGTCATGGTCACCGCCCCCTTCATGGGCGTGTGGAGCGACCGCACGCGCACCCGCATCGGCCGTCGCCGGCCGTTCATGATCGGCGGCATGATCGTGGGCGTCATCTCGCTCGTGTGGATGGCGGTCGCCCCGTCGATCGTGCCGCTCGGGCTGGGGTGGATCCTGGCGCAGTGGGGCTGGGGAACGGTCTTCAGCAACCTGGGCATCTCCACCGCGGACCGCCTGCCCGAATCACAGCGCGGCAAGGTCGCCGGCCTCACCGGCTTCGCCACGCAGATCGCGCCCGTCTTCGGCGTCATCCTCACCTCCGGGTTCACGGGAAACCCGCTCCTGCTCTTCCTCCTCCCGGGTGCCGTCGGCGTCGTCCTGGTCACCCTGTTCGTCACGCTCGTCCACGAGGACGACAGCCGGGGGCTGCCCCGCGAGCGGATCGGCTTCGCCGGACTCCTCGGCAAGTACCTGTACAACCCGCGTCGCTATCCCGACTTCTCGTGGAACTGGCTCGGGCGGTTCCTCTTCTACTTCGGCCTCACCCTGAACACGACCTTCACCGCGTTCTTCTTCGCCAGCCGGCTCGGTGTGCCCGTCACGGAGGTCGCCGGGATCATCGCGGCACTCGGCGGTGCGGGCGTGCTCGCGGTGACAGCCGGGGCCATCGGCGGCGGCTTCCTCTCCGACCGCTTCCGGCGCCGCAAGGTCTTCGTCCTGCTCGGCGGCGCGCTGATGGCCGCGGGAATGCTCACGATGGCTCTGGCGCCGGGCCTGCCCACGCTGATCACGGGCTCGCTCATCGTCTCAACGGGCATCGGCGCGTTCTCCGCGGTCGATCAGGCTCTCCTTCTCGACGTCCTCCCGGAGAAGGAGACGGATGCGGGCCGGTTCATGGGGATCACGGGGTTCGCCACCTCCATCCCGCAGGCGGCGGCCCCGCTCGTCGCCTCGGGGATCCTGCTCATCGGAGTGAGCGGCCACGAGAAGAACTACTCCCTGCTGTTCATCATCGCCGCGGCGCTCGTCCTCCTCGGCGGGCTCGTCATCCTCCGCATCCGCTCCGTCCGCTGATCCCTGAAGGCCTGTCATGACCGTCACCGTCACTCCTGTCCGCTTCGAGCACCACCGCGACGCGCTCGGCATCGGCGAGTCCGCACCGCGGCTGAGCTGGATCGTCGAGGACGCCCCGCCTGGCTGGGTGCAGAGCGCATACGAGCTCGAGAGCGAATCCGGCGAGGTCGTCCGCGTCGGCAGCCGCGAGTCGGTGCTCGTGCCCTGGCCGTTCGCCGAACTGACGTCGCGTGCATGCGCGTCGGTGAGGGTGCGCGTGATCGGTGAGGACGGGGACGCCTCCCACTGGTCGGACTGGGCGCAGGTCGAGGCGGGCCTTCTGCAGCCGGGCGACTGGACCGCTCGGCTTGTCGCACCCGTCGCGGGAGCGGCGGCGCTCGTGCGCCGAACGGCCGAACTGCCCGCGAAGCCCGTGCGCCGCGCCCGCGTGTACGCCACGGCCCACGGGGTGTACCAGTTGGAGATCAACGGGCAGCGTGTCGGAGACGACGAGCTCGCACCGGGGTGGACGGCGTATGAGTCACGGCTGCGGTACCAGACCTACGATGTCACCGATCTCGTCGGCGGCGGCGAGGTCACCATCGGTGCCTGGCTCGCGGATGGCTGGTGGCGTGGGTACCTCGGCTGGGACGGGCGCCGGGAATGGTACGGCACGGAACTAGGCCTGCTCGCCCAACTGGAGGTCGAATACGAGGACGGCGATCTGCGTGTCATCGTGACCGATTCTTCGTGGGAGAGCACGACGGGACCCATCGTCTCGGCGGACCTCTACAACGGCGAGCAGTTCGACGCCCGCCTCGTCGACCCCCAATGGGCGACTGCGAGCGGCACGGCGGAGGGCTGGACAGCGGTGACAGTCGCGGAGCTCGACCCGGCACTGCTCGTCGCGCCCGACGGACCGCCGGTGCGGGCCACGCAGACCGTCGCGGTCGCCGAGGTCTCGATCTCGCCGTCGGGGCGCACCATCCTCGACTTCGGTCAGAACCTCGTCGGGCGGCTGCGGATCAGGGTCGCCGGAGAAGCCGGTGACACCGTCATCCTGCGGCACGCCGAGGTCCTGGAAGGAGGCGAGCTCGCGACCGAGCCGCTGCGCGGAGCGCAGGCGACCGACACCTACGTTCTGCGGGGCGGAGACGTGGAGGAGTGGGCGCCGCGGTTCACTTTCCACGGCTTCCGGTACGCCGAGGTGACGGGATGGCCCGGCGAGTTGGACCCGTCGGCGATCGTCGCGGAGGTTCTGCACTCCGACATGGAGCGCACCGGCTGGTTCACCGCTTCCGACCCCCGGCTGGAGCGACTCCACGAGAACATCGTGTGGGGAATGCGCGGCAACTTCGTCGACCTGCCCACCGACTGCCCGCAGCGCGACGAGCGACTCGGGTGGACGGGTGATCTGCAGGTGTTCTCCCCGACCGCGGAGTACCTGTTCGACACCGCTGGATTCCTGACGTCGTGGCTGAAGGACCTCTCCGCCGAGCAGACCCGCTACGGAGGGACGCCGATGGTGGTGCCCGCGATCACGACGGGCTACACCGGGCCGATGGCCGGCTGGGCGGATGCCGCGACGGTGGTTCCGTGGACGCTGTATCAGGCGTCCGGTGACCTGGGTGTCCTCGCACGGCAGTTCGATTCGATGGCTGCCTGGGTCTCCGAGGTGGAGGCGGCAGCCGGATCCGACCGGATCTGGTCGGCAGGGTTCCAGTTCGGCGACTGGCTCGACCCGTCGGCGCCCGCCGGTCGCCCGGAGGCAGCGGCGACATACCCGGAGATCGTCGCGACGGCGTACTTCGCCCGATCGGCACGCATCGTCGCGGATGCGGCAGAGCTCCTGGGGCGGGCGGAGGGCGAGCGGTTCCGTGCGCTCGCGGGCGAGGTCGCCACCGCGTTCCGTCGCGAATACGTCTCCGCATCCGGGCGGCTCCTGTCGGACTCGGCGACCGCCTACGCGCTCGCGCTGCAGTTCGATCTCATCGGGGATGCCGCAGCTCGCACGCGCGCTGCTGACCGGCTCGCCGAGATCGTGCGGTCGAACGGCTTCACCATCTCGACCGGGTTCATCGGCACACCGCTCATCTGCGACGCGCTCTCGGCCAACGGACACCTGGATACGGCGTACCGTCTCCTGTTCCAGACCGAAGCGCCGTCTTGGCTGTACAGCGTGGCGCAGGGCGCGACGACCATCTGGGAGCGGTGGGACTCGCTCCTGCCGGACGGCACGGTGAACCCCTCCGGGATGACGTCGTTCAACCACTACGCGTTCGGCGCGGTCGGGGACTGGCTGCACCGCGTCGTGGCGGGTCTCGCGCCCGCAGCACCCGGCTACCGGACGGTCCGCGTCGCGCCGCAGCCTCCGCGCCGCGGACTCACCGCGGCGTCCGGGCGTCTCATGACGCCCTACGGCGTCGTCGAAAGCGGGTGGACGCTGCAGGACGGCTCCATCCGGCTGGCGGTGCGCGTGCCGGTCGGAGTCACGGCCGAGGTGATGCTGCCCTCGGGCGGCCGGCACGTGGTCGGCCATGGTGCGCATGAGTTCGCGGAGCCGTTCGAGACCGACCAGGACGCGCCCGTCACGGTCACGGTCGACACTCCGCTCGGAACACTCGCCGAGAGCACAGAGGCGATGGCCGTCCTCACCGGCGTGATCACCAAGCACATCCCTGAGGCCGCCGAGCACATGGCGTCCGGACTGCGCGGGCAGGAAGCGGTCACGCCCCGCCAGATCGCGGGGATGCTCGTGAACCCGGACGCGGTGCTCGCGGACCTCGAGCGCGGCTTCGCCGCCGTCAGCGCGGGCGAACCGGTGCCGGAGGACGTGATCACCGCCCCGGAGCCGACTGCGGAAGACGACGCCCTCGCCCGTGATGCGGCGCTGCTCACCGGACGGGACTTCTGGTCGACGCGCGAAGGGGACGGGATCCGCTCGCTCGTGCTGGTCGATGGCCCGCACGGCGTGCGGCGTCAGGGCGGTGACGCCGACCACCTCGGCTTCAACGAGAGCCTCCCCTCGACGTGCTTCCCGCCCGGGGTCGGCATGGGCTCCACCTGGAATCCGGCGCTGGTGCGAGAGGTCGGTGCAGCGCTCGGCCGCGAGGCGCGCACCCTGGACGTCGATGTCCTGCTCGGGCCGGCCATCAACATCAAGCGCTCGCCGCTGGGTGGACGCACCTTCGAGTACTTCTCCGAGGATCCGCGACTCACGGGGGCGCTCGCCACCGAATACGTGCACGGCGTGCAGGGCACCGGCGTCGGCGCATCCCTGAAGCACTTCGCAGTCAACAACCAGGAGACCGAGCGGATGCGGGTGGACGCGCAGGTCGATGAGCGGGCACTGCGCGAGATCTATCTGCCGGCGTTCGAGCAGGTGGTCACCGAGGCTCAGCCGGCGACCGTCATGAGCGCCTACAACTCCGTCAACGGCGCCTTCTGCTCCGAGAACGCGTGGCTGCTCACCGAGCTGCTTCGCGACGAATGGGGCTTCGATGGGCTCGTCGTCTCCGACTGGGGGGCCATCAAGGACCGGGTCGAGGCGCTGAAGGCAGGCCTCGACCTGGAGATGCCCGGAACCGGCGATGAAGGCGCGCGTGCGATCATCGCCGCCGTCCGCGAGGGCCGGCTCGACCGTTCCGTGGTCGAGCGCAGCGTCGCCCGGCTGGCACGACTCGCCGAGCGCACGGAACCTGCGGGCGGCGGCGACCCGTTCGACCCGGCTTCTCATCACGACCTGGCCCGGCGGGCAGCGGGCGAGGCGATCGTGCTCCTGCGCAATGAGAACGACGCGCTGCCCCTGCGGCAGGGCGAGCGGGTCGCCGTGCTCGGGCAGCTGGCCGTCGAGCCGCAGTTCCAGGGCGGAGGCAGCTCGCACGTCAACCCGACGAAGCTGGACATCCCGCTGGACGAGCTGCGTGCCCGTCTCGGCGCGGGCGTCTCCTACGCGGCGGGCTACGACCGGAAGCATCCGGAGGCCGATGCGGGTCTGCGCGAGGAGGCGGTCCAGGTGGCCGGCGACGCCGACGTCGCCGTCGTGTTCGTCGGCCTGTACGAGGAGGACCAGTCGGAGGGCTTCGATCGCACGCACATCGATCTGCCCGACGCGCACGTCCGTCTCATCCAGGCGGTCGCGGGCGTCGCCCCGCGCACCGTCGTCGTGCTCTCCAACGGCGGTGTCGTGACCCTCGAGCCGTGGCACGACAGCGTCGACGCGATCGTGGAGGGATGGGCGCTCGGCCAGGCCGTCGGGTACGCGCTCGCCGCGGTGCTCACGGGGGCGATCAACCCGTCCGGCCGCCTCGCGGAGACCATCCCGCTGCGGCTCGAGGACACCCCGTCGTACCTTTCCTTCCCCGGCGAGAACGAGGGCGTGCGGTACAGCGAGAGCATCTTCGTCGGCTACCGCTACTACACGACCGTGAGGCGTGACGTGCGGTATCCGTTCGGGCACGGCCTGAGCTACACCAGGTTCGAGTCCATCCTGGACGTGGAGACAACGGGCTCCGACAGCGCGGTCGCGCGCGTCCGGGTCACGAACACCGGTGCTGTTGCCGGTGCGCATGTGGTGCAGCTGTACGTCGCGCCCCAGAGCGCCCCGGTTCGACGCCCGATCCGGGAACTCGCCGGCTTCACGAAGGTGACCCTCGAGCCGGGCGAGTCGATCACGGTCGAGATCCCGCTGAACCGACGGGTGTTCGCCTTCTGGGATACGTCGCGGTCGAGGTGGCGGGTGGCCCCCGACCGCTACGCGGTCCAGCTCGGCGACTCGGCGGAGCACATCGTCGGGGAGCACGTGATCGACCTCGAGGGCGATGTGGACGCGCCGAAAGCCCTGTCACTCGAATCCACGGTCGGCGACTGGTTCGGCCACCCGGTGGTCGGGCCCGCGCTCATGCAGGCGATGATGGCGGGAGCGACGGAGGAGCAGCTCGCAGCCGCCGAAGCGAACGGCAACATGCTCCGGATGGTCGAGTCGATGCCGATGGGCCAGTTCGCACGATTCCCCGGCGTGGAGATCCCCGACGAAGCGCTCGAGCAGCTGATCGCGTTGAGCCTCAGCGGCGCCGCCGAGCTGGGCATGGTCGCCTCGTGACCCGCGACCCGAGAACCCGCGTCCTGCTCACCGGCGCCACGGGCAACTGGGGCCGTGCGGCGCTCCGAGAGTTCCATGAACGAGGCGATCGGATGCGTGTCATCGCGTTCGCGCTGGATACGCCGCGTGACCGGGCGGTGCTGGACGAGTTCGCCGACGCGGAGAACGTGGAGGTGTTCTGGGGCGACCTGCTGAACTACGCCGACGTCCAGCGAGCCGTCCAGGACGTCGATCTGATCCTCCACGTCGGGGCTGTGGTCTCCCCGCTCGCCGACGAGCATCCCGAGCTCGCCCAGCGAGTCAACACCGGGAGCATGCAGAACATCATCCGCGCTGTAGCGGCCCTGCCCGATCCCGGATCGGTCGGCGTCGTGGGGATCGGTTCCGTCGCTGAGACCGGCGACCGCACCCCGCCGATCCATTGGGGCCGGATCGGCGACCCCATCCGCGTGTCCCAGTTCGACGAGTACGGCCAGACGAAGGTCGTCGCGGAGAAGCTGCTCGTCGAATCGTCGCTGCCGAGGTGGGCGTGGCTGCGCCAGACCGGAATCTTCCATCCGGGGATGCTCGCCCTGCGCGACCCGATCATGACCCACTCCACCCTGGGCGGAGTGATGGAATGGGTGACCGCCGAGGATTCCGCGCGCCTGCTCGCCGGCATCGCCGAACGAGAGCTGCCCGAGGAGTTCTGGGGTGGGATCTACAACATCGGCGGCGGCGCGCAGTGGCGGCTGACGAACTGGCAGCTGCAGACGGCGATCAGCGGGGCCCTCGGTGTCGCCGACGTGCGCCGCTGGTACGACCGCAACTGGTTCGCCACCCGGAACTTCCACGGGCACTGGTACACCGACAGCGACACGCTCGACCAGCTCGTGCCGTTCCGTCGCGACACCTTCGATCAGGCGCTCGTGCGCGCCGTCGCGACGCTGCCGGGTTCGGTCAGGGCGGCCGGGCGGGTGCCCGGCTGGATCGTGAAGAACCTCGTGATGCGCCCGCTCACCCGGATGCCTCGCGGAACCATGCATGCCATCTCGCAGCGCGACGAGTCTGCGATCCGAGCGCACTTCGGATCGCTGGCGGAGTGGCGGGCCATCGGCGACTGGTCGACCTTCACCGGTCCGGAGCCCTCGCGTGCGCCGTCGTATCTCGACCACGGTTTCGACGAGGAGATCTCACCCGGCGACTGGGATCGTGCCGACTACGTCCAGGCCGCGGGGTTCCGAGGCGGGGAGCTCGTCTCACCGGTCGTGCGGAGCGGACGTCCGCGCGAGCCCCTGATCTGGAGCTGCGCGTTCGGGCACATCTTCGCCGGCAGCCCGTTCCTCGTCCTCATCGGCGGTCATTGGTGTCCGGAGTGCACGCGCGACAGCGCCGGCCACGAGCGCCAGGCCGAGCGCAACCCGTTCCTCGCCCAGCTTTCCGCGCCGCGCACGTCGCTGCCCGGTCCGGCGCGACGCTGAGCCGACCTGCCGATCCAGGAGCACCCATGTCGATCAGAGCGCTGGCGTTGGATGCCATCGTCGAACGCGTCATGTCCCGCGGCGGCAAGCAGGGTGTCATCGCTGAGATCGCCCGGCGTCACGCGGACGGGGCACCCGCGCCGGCGCCTGTACCCGCGTCCGTCGCCAAGCGCTTCGTCGTCGGCGAGGCGCGAGTGGCCGGATCGCGCGTCGTCACCCTTCGTCGTCGGGAGGCGCCACCCGGCCGCGCGGTCGTCTTCCTCCCCGGCGGCGGATACGCGCATCCGGTCTCGACGGCGCACTGGATCGCCGTCGCGCAGTACGCGCTGGCCGCCGGCATCGACGCCGTCGTACCGCTGTACGAGGTCGTTCCTGTCGGTGACGCGGCCCGCGCGCACGGATTCGTTGCCCAGGTCCTCGACGAGACGATCGCCGAGCGAGGTGCGGAGCAGGTCTATCTCGCCGGCGACTCGGCGGGCGGCGGTCTGGCGCTGAGCGTGCTGCAGCGGCGGCCCGAGGGGATCCGCGCCGCGGTGCTGCTGAACCCGTGGCTCGACGTCGAGCTCGCGCACCCCGCTGTCCCTGCGCTCGAGCGCTGGGACGTCATCCTCGACCCCGCGGAACTCCGGCTGTGGGGACGCGCCTGGGCCGGCGACCTCTCGACGTCCGACCCCGCCGTCAGCCCCCTCCACGGAGGATTCAGCGGTCTCCCACCCGTGCACGTGGTGACGGGCGGGCGCGATGCGCTCCTGACGCAGGCGCTGGATGCCCACCGCCTCCTGCGCCTGGCGGGCAATGCCGGGACGCTCGCGTACTCTCCGGACGTGAACCATGCCGTGGGGCTCATGCGTTCGGCTACTCCCGAAGCGAAGCGTGCCTTCGACCACGTCGTCCACATCCTCCGATCCTGAAAGGAACGCCTGCATGCGGGCCATCCGCCTGAAGACCGAACACCTGCACGAACCCCTCGGGCTCGGCGTCCGAACACCGCGCTTCTCCTGGAACTGCGCCGGCGGCACGACTCAGACGGCTTATCGGATCCGCGCGGAGCGCGATGGCGAACCCCTCTGGGACAGCGGGAAGGTCGCCTCCTCGCAGATGCTGCTCGTCCCGTACGAGGGCCCCGTGCTGCGCAGCCGCGACCGCGTCGACTGGTCTGTGACGCTTTGGGACGAGAATGATGTTCCGGAGGAGGCGATCGGATCCTGGTTCGAACTCGGGCTGCTCGAAGCGGACGATTGGACGGCGCGCTGGATCACGGGCGACTACCAGCCGAAGAAGAACACGCGATATCCGGTCGACTGCTTCCGCACCCGGTTCCGCATCCGCGGGCCGATCGCGCGTGCCCGTCTCTACGCGACGGCCCTCGGCCTGTATGACGCGCACCTCAACGGCGCCCGTGTAGGGGAGTTCCAGCTCGCCCCGGGCAGCACGGACTATCGGACCCGTGTGCAGTACCAGACGTACGACGTCACGCGCATGTTGGACGAAGACAACGACCTCGAGCTGAGACTCGCGGACGGCTGGTACCGAGGGGCCGTCGGCGCCTACGGCGTCACGCGCCTCTTCGGCGACACCACCGCACTCCGCGCGCAACTGGAGATCACCTACGCGGACGGCACCTCGGAGACGATCGGGACCGGGCCGGACTTCGCGTGGAGCAATGACGGGCCGCTGCGGTACGCGGACCTCAAAGACGGAGAGCACTTCGACGCCCGCAGAGCGCCCACCTACCGCGGTCGAGCACGCCTGGCGAAGGCCGGACCCGTGCCGACGGCATCCGACAACGTCGCAGCGCGCATCCAGGAGGAGTTCTCCGCGACCGTCCTCACCACCCCGAGCGGCGCGACGGTGCTCGACTTCGGCCAGAACATCGCTGGTTTCATCCGGGTCAGAGTCGACGGGACGGCGGGGCAGCGGATCCGCCTCCGGCTGGGCGAGATCCTCGACGAGCACGGGGAGTTCACGCAGGAGAACATCCAGATCGACAAGCCGGCTCGGCAGTTCGGACACATCGCGGAGTTCCTGCTCATGACCGGTCAGCAGCGTCTCGTACGGGGAGAGCTCGAGCCGACACCGAAGCAGGAGATCCGGATCACATGCGCCGACGGAGTCACCGAGTACCAGTGTGCCTTCACTGTCGCCGGCTTCCGTTACGCCCTCGTCGAGGGGGATGTGGACATGGATCCTGCGTCCATCCGTGCGGTCGCGGTCTATTCCGACATGGAGCAGACGGGCACGTTCACGTCGTCCCATCCGACCCTCGACCGCTTCGTTGAGAACACCCGCTGGAGCATGAAGGGGAACTTCCTCGACGTCCCCACGGACTGCCCGACGCGGGAGCGTCTCGGCTGGACCGGCGACGCGCAGGTCTTCTTCAACACCGCCGCCTACTTCATGGACGTGGCTGCGTTCTTCCGGAAATGGATGCGGGACCTCACGGACTCGCAGCTGCGCTCCGGGAAGCCGCGGGCGGTCGCCCCGTACAGCGGGGTGCCGATGATGTACGACACATCCGGCGGCTCGGTCGGATGGGCCGATGCGCTCGTCCTCGTGCCCTATCGGTTCTGGAAGCGGTACGGGGACGAGGGCGTCCTCCACGAGTTCTACCCGGCCATGGCGCGCTACGCGCGGTACATGATCTCCCGCACCGGGCACAAGCGCCGCCGGGACGCCAAGGCGAACCCCTTCAACAGGTACACGTATGAGAAGGGCTTCCACTACGGCGAGTGGCTGGAGCCCAAAGAGTTCCGGGATGAAGTCTCGGCCCGGTCGCGTCCGGTCTGCACGGAGGAGGCGACGGCATATCTGCACTGCACGATGACCCTTCTCACGGAGATCGCCACGCACCTCGGCCGAGCGGAGGATGCCGAGCGCTACGCGGAGTACGCCGAGGGCGCGAAGAAGGCGTACAACCACCTCTTCGTGCGGGCGGGGCGCATCGACACCGACCGTCAGGCCAAGCTCGTACGCCCGCTCGCGTTCGGCCTTCTCGACCGGGAGACGGCGCAGCGTGTCGCCGGTCGTCTCGTACGTGCTGTGGAAAGCAGGAATCACACGATCGGAACCGGGTTCCTCTCCACTCCGTTCATCCTCCCGGTGCTCACCGAGGCCGGGTATCCCGACGTCGCCTACCGGATGCTCGAGAACGAGCAGGCGCCCGGCTGGCTCGCTCAGGTGAGAGCCGGCGCGACGACGGTCTGGGAGGACTGGGACGGCGAGGCGAGCCGGAACCACTACGCGCCCGGCGCCGTGTGCGAATGGCTCTTCGACACCGTCGCCGGGATCCGTGTCGACGGCGGCAACCGATTCACGATCGCGCCTGTACCCGGCGGCACGCTCACGCACGCGTCCGCGATGTACGACAGCCCGTACGGCCGGGTCGCGAGCTCGTGGACCGTCGAACCAGGGGCGACGACCTTCGATGTGGAGATTCCGGCGAACACGACCGCCGACGTCCGTCTTCCGGACGGAGAGGCCCATTCGGTCGGCCCCGGCGCGCACCGCTTCCGGATCCGCCCGACCGTCGCGTGACCGGGGCGCCACGCCGCCATCGCGTGATGCCATCCGGGCGGAATCGCCCATTACCTCCACATGGAGGTTTCTGCTATCGTGACTATACGGGCGGGAGTGCCCGGCTCCTCATAGACAAGGAAGGTCACCGTGGCCCTGCCAGAAACCTCTGTTCAGCTCTATACCCTCGCAGCGGAGTTCTCCGCCGACATGCAGGGCTCGCTCGACAAGCTCGCGGCCATCGGCCTGCGCAACGTGGAGGCGTTCGACTTCGTGCGCCGCCCCGACGAGATCCGCGCCGCCCTCGACGCCGCGGGCCTCGCCGCTCCCACCGGGCACGCGCCGCTGCTATCGGACGAGCTGTGGACGCCGGACGGATCCATCCCCACGCCCGCGCCCGAGGTCGTCTTCGAGGCCGCCGCGAAGATCGGCATCAAGACCGTCATCGACCCGTTCGTGGACCCGGCCCGCTGGCTCACGCTCGACGGCGTCACCGACATCGCCGACCGCCTCAACGCCCTCGTCGACACCGCGGCGGGCTTCGGCATCGAGGTCGGCTACCACAACCACGCCCAGGAGTTCATCGCCGACTTCGACGGGCAGACCGCCTACGAGCGCTTCGTCGCGCTGACCGACGAGCGCGTCAAGATCGAGCTCGACCTGTTCTGGGCGCTCACGGGCGCGCAGGACGTGCCCGCGCTCGTCGCGCGCCTGGGGGACCGCCTCGTCGCCGTCCACGTCAAGGACGGCATCGTCCCGGCGAGCAACCCGTTCGCCCCCGACGCCCCGGCGTTCGGCGCCGAAAGCCTCGACCAGCGCCACGCCGGCACCGGCGACGTGCCCCTCGCCGAGGCGCTGCGCGCCGCCACCGCCCTCGAGTACGCGGTGATCGAGTACGACCACGCGCCGGGCGACGTGTTCGCCGACATCGCCGCGAGCTACGCGTTCCTCGTCGAGGGCGGGTTCGCCCGATGAGCGCGGTCGGGATCGGCGTCATCGGCGTCGGCGTCATCAGCGACACGTACCTCGAGAACCTCTCGAGGTTCCCTGACACCGAGGTGCTCATCGTCGGCGACCTGCTGCTGGACCGCGCGCAGGCGCAGGCCGAGAAGCACGGCGTTCCGGCCTTCGGATCCGCGGACGACGTCCTCGCGCATCCCGGCGTGGATCTGGTGATCAACCTCACCATCCCCGCCGTGCACATCGAGGTGTCCCGCGCGGCGATCGCCGCCGGCAAGCACGTCTGGACGGAGAAGCCGCTCGGCCTCGACCGCGAGGGCGCCGCCGAGCTGCTGCGCGAGGCCGCCGCAGCGGGGCTGCGCGTCGGATCCGCCCCGGACACGCTGCTCGGCCCGGGCTTCCAGGCCGCGCGCCGGGCGATCGAGAGCGGCGTGATCGGCCGCCCGCTGTTCGCGCAGACGGTGTTCCAGACGCAGGGGCCGGACATGTGGCACCCCAACCCCGGGTTCCTCTTCGCCGAGGGCGCGGGTCCCCTGCTCGACATGGGGCCGTACTACTTCTCGGCTCTCGTGAGCCTGCTCGGTCCGGTGTCGAGCGTGACCGCCGTCGGCACCAAAGCACGGGAGGAGCGCGAGATCCGCACGGGTCCGAACGCCGGCACCCTGTTCCCAGTGGAGGTGCCGTCGACGATCCAGATCGTCACCGCGTTCGAGCAGGGCGCGCAGGCGCAGAGCCTGCTGAGCTTCGACTCCGCCCTGGAGCGGCACGGCGTCGTGGAGATCCATGGCACCGAGGGCACCATCGTCATCCCGGATCCCAACCAGTTCGCCGGCCGGATCGCGTATGTGAAGCCGCTCGGCGTCCTGCGCGACGGCATGTCGTTCGAGCAGGAGTGGGTGGAGATCCCCCACGAGGAGGTCCAGGTCGGCCGCGGCCTCGGCGCGCTCGACATGGTGCGCGCGATCGCGGCGGACCGGCCGCACGTGGCCTCCGGCGAGCTCGGGTTCCACGTTCTCGACGTGCTGCTGTCGGCCCAGGAGTCCGCGCGCACGGGCCGGTCGCTCGAGGTGGAGAGCACGGTCGGTCCCGTTCCGCTGCTGCCGGAGGGCTTCGACCCCTTCGCCGCCACGCTCTGATCCATCCCGCAGACCACGGGTCGTCCGGCGAGAACGCCGGCGGCCCGCGGTCTTCGCGATGTCGGGGATCGCGCGGTGCCTGTGCCGCGACCAGGCGGTGCGCAGGTCGCGCGACCAGGCGGTGCGCAGGTCGCGCGACCAGGCGGTGCGCAGGTCGCGCGTCCAGGCGGTGCGCGCGCGTCGCGCCTCAGGCGGGAGGGGTGCCGCGGAGCAGGCGGTCGAGCATCTCCAGCGCCGCTTCGTGGTTGACGCTCTCGTCGAGCAGCCACTGGATCTGCAGGCCATCCGACGCCGCGATGATGAGCGCGGCCACCAGGACCGGATCGAGGTCCGTGCGGATGTGGCCGGACTGCTGCAGCCCGACGACCTGCTCGGCGATGCCCTCGCGAAGCCGGGCGAACCGGTCGGTCGCGAAGTCCTGGGCGACGGGATGGTCGTCCTCGATCGCCATCGCCACGAGCGTCGAGTACAGCTGTACGAGACCGGGGATCTGGCGGTTCGCCTCGGCGGAGGCGCTCATCGCCATCGCGGGCGTGGCGTCCGGCGGGAGGGGACGCTCGGCGCTGGGGCGGCGCTGAGACTCCCGGTAGACCTCCACGAGGAGCTCTTCCAGGGATCCGAAGTAGTGGGTCAGGGCCGCGTGCGTGACGCCGACCTCCTGCGCGATCGCGCGAAGGCTCGTCTTCTGCGAGCCGCGGCGGGCGAACACCTCGATCGCCTTGTCGAGGATCTCCTGGCGCCGGGCGATGCCCTTGCGGTAGCGGCCGGTGCTGCGGGGCGCTGCGGAGGAATCGGCCATCACCCGATGATACCGAGGCCCGCGTTTCACGCCCTGGCCGCCCGAGGCAGGTGGTGGCGATGGCACGCCCGGCATGCCAGGCTCGGTGATCGGAGTCGCAGCCGCCGGCGCCCGGCCGACCGTCGGCACGGGTGCGGGCGGGCGGGAGGACGAACGAGGCATGGCCGTCGAACCCGGCATCTATCAGCATTTCAAGGGCGCTCGATACGAGGTGATCGCCGTCGGCCGGCACAGCGAGACCGAGGAGCAGCTGGTCTTCTATCGGAAGCTCTACGACGACTACAGCTTCTGGGCGCGGCCGCTCGCGATGTTCGAGGAGCAGGTCGATCGCGACGGCTACCGCGGCCCGAGGTTCGTCCGCGTCGCCTGACCGCCCGTTTCGGGCCCGTCGGCCTCCCGCCAACAGGGCCGGACGGCCGCGCGTAGGCTGGAGGAGGCCCGGATCCGGGCCGGAACGGAGGCGGGCGGCATGACCGCACAGGTTCCGGATCCTCCGCGCCCGCCGACGGCGCTCATCCGGGTCTGGGCTCGCAGCCACTTCCTCCTGGCTCCCGCGCCGTCGCGGCGCTGGCCGATCGCGCTGCAGGCGGCGCTGTCGATGCTCATCCCGGCCGGGCTGTTCACGCTGCTCGGGCAGCCCGGGGCGGGGATGATGGCGGCCAGCGGCGCCTTCACCGCGATCTACCTCGTCGGCACCGCGCCGCGCGTGCGGATCCGGCTGCTGCCCGTCGTGGGGCTGGCGATCTTCGGCTGTGCGGCGATCGGCACCGTGCTCGCTCCGTTCCCCGTCGCGGCTGCGATCGGGCTCGTCGTGCTGTCGGTCGTCACCGCCGCCCTGCACTACGGCTTCCGGCTGGGTCCGCCGGGTCCGGTGTTCTTCGTGCTCGTCTACGGGCTCGCGACCCACCTCACGGCGGTGTCCGGCGGGCATCGGGTCGTCGAGCCGCTCCGCTTCCTGGGCGCGCTCGCCGTGGGCATCGTCATCGCGTACGCGATCGCCGTGGCGGCGCTCCTGATCGCACGAGCGCGGGGGACGGTGCCGACCGCGGCGCGCACGCAGATCGCGCGCCGGCCGCATCTGGACCGGGACGGGCGCGCACTGCTCGTGCGCGTGGCCCTGGTCGCGGTCGTCGGGACGCTGCTCAGCATGCTGTTCGTCGATCCGCAGCGGGCCTACTGGACCGTGTGCGCGGGCATCGCCGTGATCGGCGTCAACGTCGGCCGGCGCGTCGCGTTCATCCGCGGCAGTCAGCGCTTCTTCGGCACCCTGGTCGGCGCGGGCATGTTCGCGTTGCTCGGATCCGTGCCGATCCCGTCCTTCGTGCTGCCGTTCCTGCTGGCGGGCCTGCAGTTCGCGGTCGAGATCTTCGTGGTCCGCAACTACGCGCTGGCGCTCGTGTTCATCACCCCGCTCGTCCTCTTCATCATCTCCTCGGCGGCGGGCGTGAGCGGCGGACTGCCCTGGGACCTCATCATGGAGCGGGTCGTCGACACCCTCATCGGGGCGGTGCTGGGCGCCGCCACGGGCATCGTCCATCCCCGTTCGGATGCGCACCCGCGGCGCTGAGCCCGAAGGCGACACGCCCTCCGCGCGCGCTTGACGTCGCGCGGGCCCGCGCGGTACCCCGGAGTCATGGCCTCGAACGATGACCGCGCAGCCGCCTTCCTCGCCCTGCACCGCAGCGGAGGTCTCGTGCTGCCGAACGCCTGGGATCCGGGTTCCGCGCGCATCCTGGCCCAGCTCGGCTTCCCGGCGATCGCCACGACCAGCGCCGGCATCGCCTGGTCGCTCGGGGTGCCGGACGGGGGCGCGCTCGACCTCGACACGATGCTCGAGAAGGTCGCCGCGATCGTCGCGGCGGTCGACGTGCCGGTGACCGCCGACCTCGAGGCGGGCTATGGCGATGATCCGCAGGACGTGGCACGCACGGTCCTGCGCGCCACCGACGTCGGCGTGGTCGGGGCCAATCTCGAGGACGCGGTGGAGGACGTGCTGTTCGGCGTCGACGAGGCGGCCGAGCGGATCGCGGCGGCGCGCGACGCGGCGCCCCGCGGCACGTTCGTGATCAACGCGCGCACCGACGCGTACTTCAGGCCGGGCGCCCACGATCCGTTCGTCGAGACGGTGGCGCGAGCGCGGCGCTACGTCGAGGCCGGAGCGGACTGCGTGTTCGTGCCGGGGGTGGGCGACGAGGACACGATCCGCCGCCTCGCCGCGGAGATCCCGGCCCCGCTGAACATCGTGGCGGGGCTCGCCGCGCACGTCATCCCGGTGCCGGAGCTCTTCGCGCTCGGGGTGAGGCGGGTGAGCCTGGGCGGCAGCCTGGCACGCGCCGCACTCACTGCGCTCGAGCGTGCCGGCCGCGAACTGCTCGACACCGGCACGCTCGGGTTCCTCGACGGCGCGCTGCCGTACGCCGAGGTGCAGCGGCGGTTCGCCGACTGAAGGGCGGACCGCCGCTGTCCGGTCAGCGTCCGATGCTGGACATGTCGGCGTAGCGATCGCCTGCCGCGGACGGGAGTGCATCGAGGGCCGCGAGGTGCTCTGCGGTGAGCACGAGCGCGTCCGCTGCGACGTTCTCCTCGAGGCGGGAGACGCGCTTCGTGCCGGGGATCGGCGCGATGTCGTCCCCTTGCGCGAGCACCCACGCCAGGGCGACCTGTGCCGGCGTGGCATCGAGGTCGGCGGCGACCGCCTCGACGGCATCCACGATCCGCAGGTTGGCATCGAGGTTCTCTCCGACGAAGCGCGGATTGCTGCGGCGGAAATCGCCGGCGTCGAGAGCGTCGGCCGAGCGGATCGCGCCGGTGAGGAAGCCGCGGCCGAGCGGTGAGTACGGCACGAGGCCGATGCCCAGTTCGCGCAGCACCGGCAGCAGCTGCTCGGCGGGCTCCCGTGTCCACAGCGAGTACTCGGTCTCCAGCGCCGTCACCGGATGCACGGCGTGCGCGCGGCGGAGCGTCTGCTCCCCGGCCTCGGAGAGACCGTAGTGCAGGATCTTCCCCTCGGCGACCAGCTCGGCGAGGGCGCCCACGGTCTCTTCGATCGGCGTCTGCGGATCCATCCGGTGCTGGTAGTAGAGGTCGATGCGGTCGGTGCCGAGGCGCCGCAGCGACCCCTCGACCGAGCGGCGCACGTTCTCCGGGGTGCCGTCGAGTCGCCGGCCGCCGTCCTTTCCCGGAAGGATGCCGAACTTCGTGGCGATCACGACGCCGTCGCGTCGTCCCGCCAGGGCACGGCCGACCAGCTCCTCGTTCGTGTGCGGACCGTACATCTCCGCAGTGTCGAGCATGGTGACGCCGAGGTCGAGCGCCCGGTGGATCGTGCGGATGGACTCGGCCTCGTCCGTGTTCGCGCCGGAGTAGAAGGCCGACATGCCCATGCAGCCGAGGCCGAGCCGGCCGACGGAGAGGGTGCCGAGAGTCGCGTGCTTCATGAGAGCCTTTCGGAGTGGGGGTGATGCGGGCCGCGCCCCACGCTACGACTTCGAGCGCACTCTAAGTCAAGCGATCACCGGCTCAGTTCGCCGCGAGCACCGAAAGCACGTTGCCTGCGGGGTCCGTGAACCAGGCGATGTCCGGCCCGCGACCGGGGCCGCCGTGCGCGATGCCCTTCTCATCGGTGCCGAAGTCCGGATCCGTGTAGATCTTCGTGACGACGCCGCGGGCGTTGAGGTCGTCGACCGCCGCCTCGACGTCATCGACGGGGAAGTTCAGGATCGTGAAGCTCGCGGGCGTGTGGTTCGGCTTGGCGTACACGAGGATGGACCCGCCCTGCGGCAGCTCGATGTCGAGGAAGCCCATCGCGTTCGTCGACACGTTCATGCCCAGTGTCTCGCCGTAGAAGGTCCGAGCCGCATCGATGTCGTCGACGCTGAAGCCGCTGAAGGCGTGAGTGGTCTGGAATCCGGTCATGGCTCCAGCATGCGCCCCGGCAGGGCTCGCGTCCAGGGCCGGGCTCAGCCCGCAGCGGCCTCGGTCTCCAGGGCTCGGCGGTACGCGAAGTCGGCGTTCGCGAACACGACGTAGAGCAGCAGCCCCGGCGCGAGCGCGCCGAGCACCGGCTGGACGAGGACGGCTGCCGCCGCGGTCCCGAGCAGCGCGAGCGCGAACACGCTGAAGTACCAGCGCCGCACCGCGAGATAGACGGCCGCCTTCACGATCGCCCGGACCGACGCCTGCGGGTACAGCACCAGTCCCGCGACGGCCGTCGTGCAGGTGGCGACCGCCCACGCGGCCGCCACACCCAGCGTGGGGGCGGCGAGCGCAGCCCACGGCGTGCCGGTGAGGATCGCGCCGTCGTACAGCACGAAGCCGACCACGAGCGCGGTGGCGAGGCCGATCAGCGCGGCGGCCGCACCGCGCCGGCGATAGCCGTGCCAGAACGCGGCGAACGGCCGCGGCGGCTCGTCGCCCCGCAGGCGCCGGAACACCTCGAACGCCCCGGCGAGCGACGGCGCGAGCGTGAGCGAGGCCAGCAGGGCGCTCGGCCACGCCTGCAGCGCATCGCGGGCGACGAACAGCAGCACGGCGAGCGGGAGGTTCGCGAGCACGAGCAGCAGATCCGTCATCAGGATCGCGTACGCGTATCCGAACATCGACTCCATGGTCTCCTGCGGCAGCCGCAGGAACCCGCGCCGCGGCCTTCCGGTCCGACCGCGCTCCGCCGGCATGGCGCTCATCCCTTCATCCCGCTCGTCGCGATCCCGGCGATGAAGTAGCGCTGTCCGGCGAGGAAGATGACGAGGATCGGGACGATGCTGATCACCGAACCGGTCATGATCATCGCGTACTGCGCGGAGTACTGGCCGATGAACGACTGCAGGCCGATCTGCACGGTCCACAGCTGATTGCTCGACAGGTAGATGAACGGACCCATGTAGTCGTTCCATGTGTTCACGAACGTGAGCAGCGCGAGCGAGGCGAGCGCGGGCTTCGACAGCGGCAGCACGATGCGGGCCCAGATGCCGTAGTCGGTGAGCCCGTCGATGCGCGCGGCCTCGGTCAGCTCGTCCGGGATCGACATGTAGTACTGCCGCATCAGGAAGACGCCGAACGCCCCGAACGCCTGCAGCAGGATCAGCGCCAGGAACGTGTTGGTGAGCCCCGCCTTCTGCATCATCACGTACTGCGGGATCATGTAGGCCTGCCACGGCACCGCGATCGTGGCGATGTAAGCGAGGAACAGGGCGTCGCGGCCGGGGAAGCGCACCTTAGAGAAGCCGTACGCGGCGAAGCTGCCGGTGAGCACCTGCAGGGTCGTGATCACGATCGACAGGAACGCGGAGTTGGCGAGGTAGCCGGCCATCGGGATCTCGGTCCAGATCTTCGCGTAGTTGGTCCACACAAACGTCTTCGGGATCCACTGGATCGGCACGGTCAGCACGTCGACGTCGTTCTTCAGCGACGACGACAGCATCCAGAAGAACGGCAGCAGCACGATCCCCAGCAGTGCGACGAGGAGCACGTACATCGCGGCCTGGCCGATCCGCGTGCGGGTGCGGGCGCGGCTGCGGCGAACGGGCGGCCGCGGGACGGCCCGGTCGGCGCCGGTGACCTCGCGCACGAGATCGGTGGTGAGAGCGCTCATCAGCGTTCCCTCCTCTGCTGGATCCGGAACTGGAAGACGGTGACGACGAGCACGATCACGAACAGCACGAGTGAGATCGCGGAGGCGTAGCCGAACTGGCCGTTGATGATGCCGTCCTGGTAGATGAGCTGGGAGAGCACGAGCGTCGCGCGCCCCGGCCCGCCCTGCGTCATCACGAAGATCAGGTCGAACACCTTGAAGCTCGACACGCTCAGCAGCACGAGCACGAGGAACGTCGTGGGGCGCAGCGACGGGAGCGTGATGCTCCAGAACTTGCGCCAGCCGCCGGCGCCGTCCACCGATGCGGCTTCGTAGTACTCGTTCGGGATGGCCTGGAGTCCCGCGAGGAAGAGCACCATGTAGTACCCCATGTCGCGCCAGACGCCGGTGATGATCACCGCGGGCAGTGCCCAGCCCGTGCTCGCCGTCCAGCCCGGCGGATGGGCGATGCCGAGCGTCTGCAGGAACTGGTTGATCGGTCCGCTGGTGGGGTTGAACAGCATGTTCCAGACGATCGCGATCGCCACGAGCGAGGTGATGTAGGGGAAGAAGATCGCCACTCGGAAGAAGGCGATGCCGCGCAGCTTCTGGTTCAGCAGGAGGGCGAGGCCGAGCGCGAACGCCAGGGTCAGCGGCACGTGGCCGACGGCGTAGAGCACGGTGTTCAGCAGCGCGATGCGGAAGTTGTCGTCGCCGAACAGGCGGGTGAAGTTGCGGATCCCGACGAACTGGGGGTCGTTGAAGCCGTCCCACTTCATGAAGGCCAGCCCGAACGCCGCGATCACGGGGACCAGGGTGAACAGGGCGAAGCCGAGGAAGTTCGGCAGGACGAAGCTCCAGCCGACGAGGATGCTGCGCAGGCGCATCCGGCGCCCTGCCGCGGCGCGCGACGGCGACGCCGTGGCGGGTGGTCGATCTGCGGTCGTGGTCATGTCGGTGCTCCGGCTCGGGTGGATGTGGCGGGGGCGGCGGGTCCTTCGCGTCGCTGCGCTCGCTCAGGAACCGGTGGTGGGCCGGTCCCTGAGCGAGGAGCGCAGCGACGAGACGAAGGGCGCTCAGCGACCGTGTGTCACTGCTGCAGGACCTCGTTCTTCACGCGGTCCGCCATCTCGGCGAGGCCGTCGTCGACGGACTTGCTGCCCGTCATGATGAGCTCGTGCTCCTGCTTGAGGACGCCGCCCATCGCCGCGGCATCCGGTCCGGTGGGGCCGTCGGCGCGGATCGTGTCGGGCGCGAAGGCCTTCTTCGACAGCGCGTCCTGCGGCATGCCCTCGAGGGCGAAGTACGCCTTCGTGATCTCGTCGCTGTGGTACGCCGGGACGATGCCCGCGCCGGCCACCGCCTCGGCCCCCTCCGGGCCCGCGGCGAACTCCAGGAACTTCTTCGCGGCGGCGGCGTTCTTCGCGTTCTTGTTGATCGCGAAACCGGTCGGCCCGCCCATCGTGGTGATCTTGCCGCCGGCCTTGCGCTGCGGGACCGGGGCGATGCCCCAGTTCACGCTCGTCGTGCCGGCCTTCTTGTCGGCCAGCAGCGGCGCGATCAGCCACGTGCCCATCGGCACCATGGCGGCCTTGCCGGTCTCGAACATGTTGGCGTACCCGGTCTTCGTGCTGTTCGCGGTGGCCCAGTCCATGGTGGATCCGGCCTTCTGCATCTCCAGCGTGACGTCGTACTGGTCGGACATCCAGGAGTAGTCCGCCTTGTCGTACGGCTTGTCCTGCTGCGCCGCAGCGTAGCCCTGCACCATCGAGTTCCAGGTGTGGATGTACGCACCGTACGTCTTGGAAGCGCCATCGCCGGTGGTGAGCTTCTTCGCGGCCGCCGCGAACTCGTCCCAGGTCAGGTTGTCCGGATCCTCGACGCCCGCGGCCTTGAAGAGGTCCTTGTTGTAGTACAGGACGTGGAAGTCCTGCCGGTAGGGCGCGGCGTAGTAGGCGCCCTTGTACTTGTACTGCTCGGTGGCGGGGATCTTGTCCTTCGGCAGAGCGGCGATGACGTCGTCCACCTTCTGGAACTGCTGCTTCTGCATGTAGCCGCCGAAGTCGGTGAGGTTCTTCACCGTGATGATGTCGGTGCTGTCGCCTCCTGCCAGCATGGTCGTGATCTTGTCCTCGTAGTTGACGGACGGGATGTCCACCGGCTGGATCGTGATGTTCGGGTTGGCCTTCTGGAAGGCGGTGATCAGCGCGGTGAACTCGGGGGTCTTCTGCAGGTCCCACAGCGCGATGGACACGGTGGCGGGCGCGCCGTCCTCCGTGCTCGTGGAGGTGGACGCGGGCGCGGACGTGCCGGCGCAGCCGGCGAGCACGAGCGCTGCGGCGGCCACGGTGCCGACGGCGATGAGCCTTCTCTTCATGCGGGGTTCTCCTTTGAACGGATGAGGTGATGCGGATCGGGTGGTGCGAGTGGGGACGGGCCTCAGGCGCTCAGCTGCAGGGCGTCGAGGGTGACCTCTTCCCACAGCGGCTCGCCGGCGGCGTAGCGTTCGAGCTCGTCGAGCGCCGCGTCGGTCATGCGGAACAGCTCGGATCCCAGGGATCCGGCCAGGTGCGGCGTGATCATGACGTTCGGCAGCGGGAACAGCGGGGAGCCCTCCGGCAGCGGCTCGGGGTCGGTCACGTCGAGGATCGCGTTCAGCCGGCCGCTGCCGCACTCGCGCTCGAGGGCGGCGGTGTCGATGAGGCTGCCGCGCGCGGTGTTGATCACGGTCGCGTGGTCGGGCAGAGCGGCCAGCTGCTCCGCGCCGATCATGTGGCGGGTGGAGGGCAGCTCTGGCGCGTGCAGGGAGAGCACGTCGACGCGCGGCAGCAGCGCCTCGAGCGAGGTGTGCACGCCGCCGGCCGCGGCGATCTCGTCCGGATCCGCGTACGGGTCCGCGACGAGCACAGTCACGTCGTCGAGCTGCTGGAGCACGCTCACGACGCGGCGGCCGACCCGGCTGAAGCCGACGACGCCGATCGTGCGCCCGAAGTTGCTGAGTTCGCCGAAGCGCTCCGCCTGCAGACCGTTCAGCCGGCGCGAGGCCGGGTCGGCGGCGATGAAGGGGGCCTTCTTGCCGGCGAAGATCACGGCCGCGAGCGTGAACTCCGCGACCGGTGCGGCGTTGACGTCGGCGACCGAGGCCGCCCGGATCCCGCGCGCCCAGAACTCGTCGCTCACCTGAGGCCGGATCGATCCGGCGCAGTGCAGCATCGCGCGCAGCTTCGGCAGGCGGGCCAGCCGCTGCGCGTCCAGGCGCGGGGCGCCCCAGCCGGTCAGCAGCACCTCCACCTCGGCCAGCCGTCCGGCGAGGGCCGGGTCGTCGAGGTCGTCGGTGAAGACCGGATCCGGCACCGTCGCGAGACGGCGGAGGCGGGTGATCCGGGCGTCGTCGAACTGCCGCTCGAACACCTCTCGCGACATCACGACAAGAGCGTTGGGGGTGGTGGATGCGGTCATCGCCGGCGGTTCCCATCCTTCGTCTGAACCCGACGAAGCAGGGCATTGCATCGTCGCTGAACTCAGTAGATACTCGGACTCGTTCGAGACGAAATCAAACATTCAAAGTCGAACAGATACCAGCACAAACGAAGGTTGAGTCATGACGCGGAACCTCGAGGCGGACGCCCTTTCCCGGGTCAGCGCGCACGCGACACCGCCGCCCGGGACGGTCGTGGAGACCGCGGAATTCCGCGGCCCGCTGTTCGCCGCCTGGGGCGACGCCATGCGCGAGGCCGCGCTGCACGCGGCCCTCGGCGACGTGCCGCCGGAGCGCCTCCGGCAGCGGTCGGGGATCCCGCCGATCACGCGCCGCGACGTGTGGGCGCAGGCGGATCCGATCACGCTCGAACGGATCCGGAGCGCCGCGCAGGCCGATCTCGGCCGGCCCTGGCCCGACGCGCTGGGCTCGCTCTTCGCCCGCTACGTGCGCGACGGCGACCGCGCGACCTACGAGGGCGCGGTGTCGGAGCGCCAGCAGCGGCTCACCCGCGCCGTGATCGCGGCCGCGGCGACCGAGGAGCAGCGCTGGATCGATGAGGCGGCCGACGGCGTCGTGGTGCTGTGCGAGCAGAGCACCTGGTCACTGCCTGCGCATGACGACGCGCACGCCCGGCGCGGGTTCGTGCTCCCGGACGTCACCGCGCCGTACCTCGACCTGGTCGCCGGCGAGATCGTGGCGCAGCTCGCGGTCGCCGACCGCATTCTGGGGCCGCGGTGGGACGAGAGCTGGCCGGGCCTCCGCGAGCGCATCCGGCACGAGGCCGAGGTGCGCGTGTTCACCCCGTTCGAGACCCGCGACGACCTGTGGTGGCTCGGCTACTGGCGCGAGGTGAACAACTGGAACCCGTGGATCCTCGGCAACGTGCTGCTCGCCGCGGTGCTGCTGCTCGACGACGCCGGACGCATCGCGCGTCTGCTCGCGCGGGCGCTGGACAGCCTCGACCGCTACCTCGCTGAGCTGCCCGCCGACGGCGCGATCGACGAGGGGGTCGCGTACTGGTGGAACGGCGCGGGACGGATGCTCGAGCTGCTCGACCTCGTGACGTCCCTCACCGACGGGGGTCTCGATGCGCGCACCGTCCCGGTCGTGGCCGAGACGCTGCGCTTCCCGATGCGCATGCACCTGGGCGGGCAGTGGTACGTGAACGTGGCCGACGGCTGGGCCCGCTCGCGCGGGCATGAGCCGTGGCAGCTGCCGTTCCGCTGGGGCGGGCTCATCGGCGACGCGCGGGTCACCGCCTGGGCACGCGCCGCACGCCGCCCGGGGGAGCCCGTGGCGGACGCGTCCGGCGGTCTGCCCCGCCTCGTCCGCGCACTCGTCGACGACGCCTGGCGCGACGCGACGCCGGCGGAGCCACCGCTTCCGGAGGCGGTGTGGCTGGGATCGGTGCAAGTGCTCGTGCGCCGGGGAGCGGCGGGCTCGGCGGAGGGGCTCGCGCTCGCCGCGAAGGGCGGCACGAACGACGAGAACCACAACCACAAGGACCTGGGATCCTTCATCGTCGCGGCCGGCGGGCGGCCGCTGCTCGTTGATGTCGGCAAGCCGACCTACACCGCGCAGACCTTCAGCGCCGAGCGGTACGGGATCCGCGCGATGCAGAGCGGCTGGCACAACGCGCCTGCTCCGCTCGGTCTCGAGCAGGGCGAGGGGCCTGCCTTCTCGGCGCAGGTGGTCAGTGCGCCGCGGGGCGAGCCGGATCCCGCGACCGAGGCGGGGCCGGGGGTCGAGGCCGATCCGTCGCTCGAGCTCGAGCTGTCGGGTGCGTACCCGCTCCCCGACGGCGACTCCTGGCGGCGCACCTTCCGGGTCGGCCGCGCGGATGGAACGGCCCCCGCGGGGGAGCCCGTCCGGCGGATCGAGGTCGCCGACGTGTGGCGGTTGCACGAGGCGGGCGCGAACCGGGTGCACCTCGTCGCGGCGGGGGCCGTCGCGCGCACGGACGGCGGTGTCGAGATCGCCGCCGACGAGCACCGGATCCGGGTCACCGCGGTCCGCGACGACGCGCCCGTCGAGCCCGCGCTCGAGGTGTGGGAGCTCGACGACCCCGAGCTCGTCGGGATCTGGGGGCCGCGCCTCACCCGCCTCGGATACGCCGTCCCCGGGCGCACCGGAACGCTCACCACCGTCATCGAGGAGCTCTCATGAGCGCGAAGGATCCGCTGTTCGCCCTGCAGCGCCGGGAGCGCATCATGGACGAGATCCGCGAGCACGGATCCGTCAGCGTCTCCGCCATCGCGGGGCGCCTCGGCGTCAGCGAACTCACCGTGCGCCGCGACATCAACACGCTCGCCCAGCAGGGACTCGTCACCCGCGTGCACGGCGGTGCGACGCTGCGCAGCTCGATCGAACCGGGTCTGAGCCCCGCCCTCGCCGGCCACGACCCGGGCGTCACCCGCTACACGATCGGCATGGTCGTGCCCTCGCTCGACTACTACTGGCCGCCGATCGTGCACGGGGCCAGGGCACAGGCCGCCCAGCTGCGCGCCCGGCTGCTGCTGCGCGCCTCCACCTACGAGCTGCGCGACAACCGCCGTCAGGTCGAGGCGCTGCTGAACACGCCGGGACTGCACGGACTCATCGTCGCCCCGGACACCGCAGGCGAGGCGGGCGTGCAGATGCTCGAGTGGCTCGACTCGCTCCCCGTGCCGGTGGTGCTCGCCGAGCGGCGCGTGCGCGCGGCGGCGGCCGCGCCGCATCTGGAGTCGGTCGTCTCCGACCATGCGGCGGGCGCCGCCCTCGCGGTGCGGCACCTGCACGAGGCGGGTCACGAGCGGATCGGTCTCATCCTGGAGAGCGAGATGCCGACCGGACGGCACGTGCGCCGCGGTTGGCGCGACACGCTGCGCGCGCTCGGCCTGCCGTTCGACGTCGCCATGCTGAGCGGCGTGCGCTTCGACGCTCCGGGACGCGAGCGGGAGATGGACGAGGCGCTGCGGCGGATCCGCGAGACCGGCACCACGGCCGTGATCGTGCTGCCGGATCCGCAGGCGATCGCCCTCGAGCAGCACGCCCTGGACCGGGGCATCAGGGTGCCGCACGACCTCGCGATCGTCGCCTACGACGACGACGTCGCCCGCTTCGGCGACCCCGCCATCACCGCCGTCCGTCCGCCCAAGCAGCACGTCGGCCGGGAGGCGGTCAACCTGCTCGTCGCGAGGCTCGAGTCGGGCAGCGGGCGCCCCGCGTTCCGCGTGAAGCTCAGCCCCGAGCTGCACGTGCGCGAGTCGTCGCTGCGTCCCGTCATCGACGTCGACTCCGCCGTCCCGCCCGCTGCCTCGCACCCCGTCCCGCCCGCTGCCTCGCACCCCGTCCCGCCCGCTGCCGAACCCGTCCCGCCGGCTGCCGGACCCGTCGCCGAACCCGTCCTGGAGGACACCCCGTGACCGTCTTCGACCCCGCACGCCTGGCCCTGCCTCCCGAGGACCGCACGCTCTCACCGCACACCGGCTGGACGCGCGCGCACTGGGAGGCCGTCGCCGACCACCTGCTGCTTTCGCTGAGGCCGTACTTCACCCCGACCCGCAGCCAGGTGCGCCTGCCCGGGCAGGTGAGCAGCAGCGGCGCGGACAGCGACGGCCTCGAGGGGTTCGCACGCTCGTTCATGCTGTTCGCATTCCGCCTCGCCGGGGAGCGCGGAGCGGATCCGCACGGCTTCCTGGACTGGTACCGTGACGGGCTCGTCGCCGGGACGGATCCTGACAACCCGGAGCGCTGGATCCTCCCCGCCGAGCAGGCGCAGGCCGAGGTCGAGGCGGCGTCGATCGCGCTCGGACTGCAGCTCACCCGGCCGTGGCTGTGGGACACGCTCGACGCGGACGCGCGGCAGCGCATCGTGGCGTGGCTCGCCCTGAGCCCTGCGGGCTGGTACCCGGACAACAACTGGCTCTGGTTCCGGATCACCGTGGAGACCTTCCTGACCTCCGTCGGCGGCCCGCACGATCCCGCCCGCATCACCGCCGACCTCGCCCGCATCGAGGACTACTACCGCACCGACGGCTGGTGGGCGGACGGACCGATGCGCAACTACGACCACTACTGCGGCTGGGCGATGCACCTGTACCCGCTGCTGTGGGCCGGATCCGCAGGTTCGGAGGGGTTCGGCTCCGCGACGCTCGCCCCGGTCTTCCGGGCGCGGCTGGCCGACTTCCTCGACGACTGCGCGTCGCTGATCGGCGCCGATGGCATGCCCCTGCTGCAGGGGCGCAGCCTGATCTACCGGTTCGCCACGGCGGCGCCGCTGTGGATGGGCGCGGTCACGGGCGCCACCCGGCTGTCGCTGGGAACGCTGCGCCGTGCCGCCTCCGCGGAGCTGCGCGCCTTCGTGGAGCGCGGTGCGATCGACGAGCGCGGCCTGCTCACGATGGGTCTGTTCGGCGAGTGGCCCGCCATGGCGCAGACGTACTCGGGCGCCGGCTCGCCGTACTGGGGGTCGAAGGGCTTCCTCGGGCTGCTGCTGCCCGCCGACCACCCGGTGTGGACCGCGGTGGAGGAGCCCCTGCCGATCGAGCGCGGCGACGTGCGCCGCGTGATCCGCGCGGCCGGCTGGCTCGTCAGCGGCACCGCCGCCGACGGCATCGTGCGGGTGATCAACCACGGAGCCGATCACGCGCTCGAGGGCGACCGCAGCGGAGACTCGCCGCTGTACGCGCGGTTCGGCTACTCCAGTGCGACGCTGCCGCCGCTCACCGGGGCGACGATCGACGACCCCGTCGACAGCATGGTGGGCGCGCTCGATGCCGCAGGGCGCTCGACGCACCGCACCGGGTTCGCGCGCGGTGCGATCGGCGACGACGGCGTGGCCGCCTACGCGGTCTCCGTGGCCGACGCGCACTGGGTGGACTCGAGCGCCGATGGCCCGACCTACGACCACGGATCCGGCCGACCCGGCGTCGTGACGGACGGGCCGCTGCTCGCGACGGCCAGCGTCGTGCGGGGCTCGTGGGAGGTGCGCGCGACCCGGCGCCTGCCCCGCGACGGCGTCTCTGCGGAGCCGCTCCCGGTGCGGGTGAGCGGGTGGCCGCTGAGCGCTGCGACCGAGGGCGAGGCGGACGTCCAGGGCGATGCGGTCGTCGTCGCGCTCGACGGGGTGCGGTCCGAGCTGCGGGTGCTGTCGGGCATCGGCGGTGGCGCGGTCACCGCGTCGGCGCGCACGGAGACGGGCACGTCGCCGATCGGGGAGGTCACGGCGATCCCTCGGCTGGAGTTCGCCGCGGTCGCCGAGGGCGACGTGGTCGTCGCCGCGGTGCGCCTCGGGCGGGGTGCCGAGGCGGCGCCGAGCGCGGCGGTCGTGCCGGCGGCTGACGGCGGTGCGACCGTGTGCGTCACGTGGCCTGACGGTGCGGTCTCGGCCGTGCAGCTGCCGGGCTGAGCGCGCGGCGAGTGGGCGGCGTGCGAGTGGGCCGCGTGCGGGTGGGCGGGGCGGCTGAGCCCGGGTGGGCTGAGCGCAGGGTCGGCTGACGCCGGGGTCGGCTGAGCGCAGGGTCGGCTGACGCCGGGGTCGGCTGAGCGCAGGGTCGGCTGAGCCCGGGTCGGCTGCGCGCAGGGTCGGCTGAGCGCAGGAGCCGACGCGTCCGCGTGCTGTGGCCGGCGGCTCCGCCAACCGATGCGCGCGTCAGGCCGCGGCGGTGAGGCGGATGGAGTTCGCCCAGGGATCCTCGAACGCCAGCGTCTGCCCGTCGTCGCGCACGGGGGCGCCGAAATGCGTCATGCGCTCGGCGACGGATCCGAGGTCGTCCGCCGTGGGCAGCACGATGTCGACGCGGCCGAGGCCGAGCGCCGGGGTGCGCGGGCCGGCGCCGGCGCTGTTCCAGGTGTTCATCGCCATGTGGTGGTGATACCCGCCGGCGCTCACGAACAGAGCGGATCCGCCCAGCTCCGCGGTGGTCTCGAAGCCGAGACGGCGCACGTAGAACTCGCGTGCCGAGGCCACGTCGCCCACCGACAGGTGCACGTGCCCGACCACGGCGCCGCCGATCACCGGGTCCTCGGTGCCGGCCTCGGTGAGGTGCTGTCCGAGGAACGCGTTCGGATCCAGGTACAGGGTGTCCATCTCGATGCGGCCGTGCGTCCAGCTCCACTGGGTGCGGTCGCGGTCCCAGTACAGCTCGACGCCGTTGCCCTCCGGGTCGGTGAAGTAGAAGGCCTGGCTCACCAGATGGTCTGCGCTGCCGGTGAACGTGCCGGGGGCGCGGCGCGCGACCGAGTACAGAGCCGCGGCGAGGGCCGCCTGGGTCTCGAACAGGATCGCGGTGTGGAACAGCCCTGCGGACCGCGGCGCCGCGTGACGCAGGTCGGGGCTGTGCTGCAGGATCACGACGGGGGTCGTGCCGCGGCCGAGGACCACGCGGTCGCCGCCGGCCGACAGCACCCGCAGCGTCACCGCGTCGCGGTAGTACGCGGTCATGGCGTCGAGATCGGCGACGAGCAGCGTCACCGCACCCATCGCAGTGTCGGCGGCGAGGAGGTCGGCGGAGGGGATGGTCACCGTCTATGCAACCGAATGGATCCAGGATCCATTCCGCATCTCCCGCTCCTGCTCCTGGTTCGCCGAGCCACCCCTCTTTGCGCGAGCCACCCCTCTGTGCGCCGCATTCAAGGGGGTGGCTCCGCGCAAAAGGGGTGGCTCGGCAGACGAACGGCGCGAGGCGCGGCGCGGGGGCGCGAGGGCAGGGCGCGCGAGGCGCGGCGGGGC
>NZ_LR733284.1:3318349-3323670 GCF_902506375.1 Microbacterium sp. 8M | reverse complement strand
GCAGCCCGTCCCCCGGTCCCACCCCGCCGGGGAGCCATCCGGGCCGGGACGACGTCGTCGGCGCACCCGGCCAGTCGCCCGGCACGATCACGGCGGTCTTCCGCGACGGCGCCTTCGCGTTCGGCGGCTGGATCTCCTCCGCCGGCGTGCGGCACGACCTCACCGCCGAGGCGCAGCGGATCCTCGCCGCTCATCGGCCCACCGGATCCGCCACACGCACCTCTCCTGCCACCGTGGACCTCGGTGCGCTCGGGGAGTACCGCGTCGCGTCGCGCGCCACGGCGAGCGGGGCGGTCGTGGTCACCGCCCTGCCGCTGGAGCCGGTGACCTCGGTGACGGGGCGGCTGATGATCGTGGTGGCGCTCGTCGGTGCGGCCTGCATCGTGCTCGCGATCCTGGCAGCGGCTCTCGCGATGGGGCGCGCGCTGCGTCCGCTCCGCCGCGTGGCGCACACGGCCGCCGCGGTCACGGCGGTGCCGCTGGACCGCGGCGAGGTGCGACTCGCGGAACGGGTCGATGCTCGCGACATCGCGTCAACGACCGAGGTGGGACAGGTCGGCACGGCGCTCAACGACCTGCTCGACCACGTGGAGCAGGCGCTCGCCCAGCGCGAGGCGAGCGAGTCGACCATGCGGCGGTTCGTCGCCGACGCGAGCCACGAACTGCGCACCCCGCTGGCCACGATCCGCGCCTACGCGCAGTTGTCGGGGCGGGAGGACGCCGGGCAGCAGGACGCGCGCGACAACGCCACACTCATCGATGCCGAGGGCGTGCGGATGGGGGAGCTCATCGACCAGCTGCTCGTGCTGGCCCGGCTCGACGCTCTGCCCGAGGTGACGCGCGACCTCGTGGATCTGCGGCTGCTGGCGGCGGAGGCGGTGCACGCGGCACGCGTGGCGGACGCGGCCGCGCCCGGGGCCGACACGACGGCGTCCGCGCACACCTGGATCCTGGACCTCGGCGAGGATCCGGTTCACGTGCGCGGTGACGCCGCTGACCTGCGCCGGGTGCTCGACAATCTGCTCGGCAACGCCCGCGCCCACACACCCGCCGGCACGACGGTGCGCGTGCGCGTGGACGAGGTGCGGACCGGGCCTGATGCGGTCCCTGAGCCTGTCGAAGGGGCCGCCGGAGGGTCCGTGCGCCTCACGGTCGCGGATGACGGCCCCGGCCTGCCCGAGGCGTTGCGGGAGACCGTGTTCGAGCGGTTCGCCCGCGGCGAGGCCTCGCGCTCGCGCGAGGGCGGCGGCACAGGACTCGGCCTGGCCATCGCGCGGGCCGTCGTGGAGGCGCACGGCGGCACGATCGCGGTCGCCCCGGGGCCCGGTGCGACGTTCGTGGTGACCCTGCCCGCGGCACGCCCTGACGCTGCCCGTCCCGCGTCGTGACCCTGCCCGCGGAGCGCCCTGACGCGGATCCGGGCGCTCCGGCGACGACTACGCTGAAGGGGTGACAGCGTACGTCTCCGCCTTCGATCTGTTCTCCATCGGTGTAGGACCGTCGAGCTCCCACACCGTGGGGCCGATGCGCGCGGGCGTCGACTTCGCCGCCAGGCTCGCCGCCGAAGGGGTGCTCGAGAAGGTCGCCCGGGTCACCTGCTCGCTGTACGGCTCCCTCGGCGCCACGGGCCTCGGCCACGGCACGCCCGACGCGGTCGTCGCGGGCCTGCGCGGCCTCGCCCCGGAGACCTGCGACCCGGCCGATGTGCGCCGTGCCTGGTCGGACTGGACCGACGGCTCCTCGCTCGCGCTGAACGGCACCCACGACATCGTCTTCGTCAAGGACGACATCACGTTCGAGCCGCGCACCCGCCTCCCCGGCCACCCCAACGCGATGACCCTGCGTGCGCTCGACGCGGACGGGATCCACCTCGCGCAGGAGACGTACTACTCGATCGGCGGCGGGTTCATCCGCCGTGACGGCGACGATACCCGGGCTCTCGGCGGCGCGGCGTTCCCGTTCGCCTATACCGACGCCGCCTCCCTCCTGGAGCTGTGCGACGAGCACGGGCTCACGATCGCCGAGCTCGCCCGGCGCAATGAGACCGCGCTGCGCAGCGAGGAGGAGGTCGCCGCGGGCCTCGACGCCATCTGGGACGCGATGTCGGCGTGCGTCGACGCCGGCCTGCACGCCGAGGGCACGCTCCCCGGCATCCTGAAGGTCAAGCGCCGCGCCGGCGCCATCCGCGCGCAGCTCGACGAGATCGAGGCCGAGGGGCACCCCGCGATCCCGGGTGAGTGGCTCGGTGCGTTCGCGCTTGCCGTGAACGAGGAGAACGCCGCGGGAGGCCGCGTCGTCACCGCCCCCACGAACGGCGCGGCCGGGATCCTCCCCGCGGTCGCGATGTACTGGTGGCGGTTCCTCGCCGACTCCGGGCTCGGCGCCGGCAACGCGGTCACCCCGTACGGCGAGCTGGTCGGGAGTGCGCTGCTCGGCTTCGGCGCGGAAGCGTCGCTCGTCGCGGTCGGCGCGATCGAGGATCCGGACGCGCTCGCCGAGGCGAACCGCCGTCGGGGCATCCGCCGGTTCCTGCTCACGGCGACCGCGCTCGGATCCCTGTTCAAGGCCAACGCGTCGATCTCCGGCGCCGAGGGCGGCTGCCAGGCCGAGGTCGGATCCGCGTGCGCGATGGCAGCCGGCGGGCTCACCGCGGTGATGGGCGGGACGAACCGGCAGATCGAGAACGCCGCCGAGATCGCGATGGAGCACCACCTCGGGCTCACCTGCGATCCGATCGGCGGGCTCGTGCAGATCCCCTGCATCGAGCGCAACGCGATCGCTGCATCGACCGCGGTGACGGCGGCGCGGCTCGCCCTGCGCGGCGACGGGCAGCACTACGTCTCGCTCGACGCCGTGGTCGAGACCATGCGCCAGACCGGGCTCGACATGTCGACGAAGTACAAGGAGACGAGCGAGGGCGGTCTCGCGGTCAACGTCATCGAGTGCTGAGATGGGCGCATGACCACGACCAGACGACGCAGGGGCCGTCCCAAGGGGGAGTCCGGGTCCCGGGACCTCATCGTCACGGCGGCCGAGCACGAGTTCGGTGAGCACGGCTATGACGGCGCCACGATCCGGGCGATCGCGGGCCGCGCCGGCGTGGACTCGGCGCTCGTGCACCACTACTTCGGAACCAAGGCGGATCTGTTCGCCGAGGTGATCGGGATCCCCCTGCGCCCCGACATCGACGTGCCGGCGATCCTCGAGGGGCCGCGCGACGAGGTCGGCGAGCGCGTGGTGCGGTACGTACTGGAGGCGTTCGAGCGGCCGGAGGTGCGCCGCCGCGGGGTGACCATGATCCGCGTCGCGATCGGGTCGAAGGTGATGTCGCCGCCGCTGGTCGGATTCCTCTCCCGCGAGCTGATCGGGCGGATCACGGCGCGGCTCGACGCCCCGGACGCGACCCAGCGCGCCGCCCTCGTCGCCTCGCAGATGGCGGGCCTGCTCGTGACCCGGTACGTGGTGAAGCTGCCGGCGATCGCCGACCTCCCGGTGGACGAGATCGTCGCCCGCGTGGGCCCGACGATCCAGCGCTACCTGTTCGACTGAGGGCGTGCCTTCGCGCGCCCTCGTGCATCGCGCCGGCGCGTGCCCTTCTGCGCCTCCTGCGCCTTCTGCGCCTCCTGCGCCGAGCCACCCCCTTCGCGCCGAGCCACCCCTCTTGCGACGGGCGCTAACGGGGCGGCTCGGGGAGAAAGGGGTGGCTCGGCGCAGGGGGCGGGCGGCGCGGATCCCCTTGACCGATGCGGATCCCGGATCCATAATTCACCACATGATGAATAATGCGGTGACGATCGAAGGACTGCGGGTGCGGCGCGGCCGGCACGACGTGTTCGACGGTCTGTCGCTGACCATCCCGCGGGGCGAGGTGACGGGGCTCCTCGGGCCGTCGGGCTGCGGCAAGACCACGCTGATGCGGGCGATCGTGGGCGTGCAGCGGGTCCGCTCCGGCGAGGTCACCGTGCTCGGCGAGAAGGCCGGATCCGCGGCGCTGCGGCACCGGGTCGCATACGGCACGCAGGGCGCGGCCGTGTACGCCGATCTCACCGTGCGGCAGAACCTGCGCTACTTCGCGAAGGTGCTCGGCGTGAGCAATGCCGAGGCCGACAGCGTCATGGAGCAGGTGGGGCTGACGCCGTACGCGCGGCAGCAGGTGGCCGGCCTCAGCGGCGGCCAGGCGAACCGGGTGTCGCTCGGGGTGGCGCTGCTCGGTTCGCCCGAGCTCGTGGTGCTGGACGAGCCGACGGTGGGACTGGATCCGGTGCTGCGCGCCGAGCTGTGGGACCTGTTCCGGCGCACCGCCGAGGGCGGCACCACCATGGTCGTCTCGAGCCACGTGATGGACGAGGCGCTGCGCTGCGACCGGCTGCTGCTGATGCGCGAGGGGCGGATCGTGTCCGACACGACGCCGGCGGAGCTGCTGGCCGACACCGGCAAGACGGATCCGGAGCAGGCTTTCCTCGTGCTCATCGCCCGGGACGCGGAGGCGCAGGCGGCGGTGCATCCCCAGCTGCGGCGGGCGCGGCGTCAGGAGGTCGGATCATGAACCCGCGCCGGCTCTTCGCGACGGCCGAGCGGGTGCTCGCCCAGCTGCGGCACGACCCGCGCTCGATCGCGCTCATGGTGGTCGCGCCGAGCCTGCTCGTCGGACTGTTCGCCTGGCTGTTCACCGACTCGACCGGCGTGTTCGATACCTTCGGCGGCGCGATCCTCGGACTCTTCCCGTTCATCGTGATGTTTCTGGTGAGCTCGATCACCACGCTGCGCGAGCGCCGCTCCGGCACGCTGGAGCGGCTCATGACCACGCCGCTCGGCAAGGCCGACTTCGTGCTCGGCTATGCCCTGGCGTTCGGGCTCATGGCCGTGCTGCAGGCCGTGGTCACGGTGGCGTTCGCCGTGTACGTGTGCGGGCTCACCGTGGACGGCCCGCTCTGGCAGCTGGGCCTCGTCGCCGTGGTCGATGCACTGCTGGGCACCTCGCTCGGCCTGCTCGCGAGCGCCTTCGCGCAGACCGAGTTCCAGGCCGTGCAGTTCATGCCGGTGCTGGTGTTCCCGCAGATCATCCTCGGCGGCCTGTTCATGCCGCGCGACACCATGCCCGACGTGCTGTACGCGATCTCCTACTGGCTCCCGCTCAGCCACGCGATCGACGCGATCCAGGCGGTGACGGCCGGCACGACGGGCTGGGACCTGTGGCGACCGGTGCTCATCGTGGCGGCCTTCGCGGTGGCGTTCCTCGTGCTCGCGCCGCTGACCCTGCGCCGGCGCACGGCCTAGTCGCCGCGGGCGGCGCGGGCGCCGGCCGGGGCGTGGGCCGGGGC
>NZ_LR733284.1:2914221-3318249 GCF_902506375.1 Microbacterium sp. 8M | reverse complement strand
TTATAAGAGACAGGGGCCGGGGCGGGGCGTCGGAAATCGCGGGAGCACAGGGCGTGTCGCGATGCCTGCGGCCGACGAGCGCGCCGACACGCCGCGAACCTCCTCCGTTTTCCGACGACGGATCCGGGATCCGGGTCGGATCCGGGATCCGAGGTCGGGTGGGGATCCGAGGTCGGGTTCGGGATCCGGTGGAGACTGCCTAGCCGCGGGCGGCGCGCTTCGTGGTGTGCCGGGTGGGCGCGGCCTGCCAGGGGTCCTCCGGCCAGGGGTGCTTCGGGTAGCGGCCGCGCATCTCGGCCCGCACCTGCGCGTACGGGCCCGACCAGAACGACGCGAGGTCGTCGGTGACCGCGAGCGGGCGACCGGCGGGGGAGAGCAGGTGGAACAGCACCGGCACGCGGCCGCCGGCCAGGCGCGGCGTCTCGGCCCAGCCGAAGCACTCCTGCAGCTTGACCGCGACCACCGGGCGGGCGGCGGGATCGTCGTGCGGAGGATAGGCGATGCGGATCCGGGATCCGCTCGGCACCTCGAGCCGCTCGGGAGCGAGAGCGTCGAACTCCGCCGCGGCGGGCCACGGGAGCAGGCGGCGCAGGGCCGGCGCGAGATCGATCCTCGCCGTGGGCGTGCCGGTCGCGAGAGCGTCGATCTCGGGTGCGAGCCAGTCGTCGAGCGCAGCCGTCAGGGCGGCGTCCGAGACGTCGGGCCAGGGGGCTCCGATGGCGTGGTGCAGCAGGGCCAGCCGGCGGCGGAGGTCGTCGGCGGTGTCCGACCACGTGAAGACGCCGAGTCCCTGGGCGCGCAGCGCCCGGCGCACCGCGTCTCGCCCCTCCTCCGCGTTCGGCCGCACCGGCACCGACGACCGTACGATCGCGCCGACCCGGCGCTCCCTCCGGGCGGTGACCCTGCCGCCCGCGAACTCCGCCTCGACGCGATCCGTGATCAGATGGTCCGCGGCGCGCTCCACCTGCCCCTCGGTGATCGCCGCCGCGGCTCGGATCACGGCTCCGGATCCGCCCGCCGCGCGACCGGAGGCGCGGGCGACGTCGGCGACCGCCAGCCATTCGGCGCCCGCGAGCGGGCCCTGCACCCCGGCGCGCGTGCCGGACGCGAGCAGGAACGTCGCACCGTCGGCGGTGCGCTCCACGCGCCGTGCGATCCGGCCGGGGAAGGCGAGGGCGACCACGAGTCCGACGTCGTCGAGAGTGCCCTGGGCGCGAGCGCCGCCACTCCGTGCGGAGGGCGTCGGCACGAACCGTCGCAGACGCTCGGTCTCCTGCGACCATCGGCGCACCTCCGGACCGCGTCCGCGGCGCAAGCCGGCGATCGCCGCGGCGACGTCGGCATCGGGCATGCGCAGGTCGCCGCCGAGCAGGGCGACCACCTCGGCGGCGAGTCCGGGGCCGACGAGCGCACTGCCCTCGATCAGCGCGCGGGCCAGGCGCGGGTCGACCGGGATCCGTGCGAGCGCCCGCCCTTCGGCGGTGGCGCGGCGGTCGGCGTCGGTGGCGCCGAGGTCGTGCAGCACCGACTGGGCCTCGGCGAGGGCATCGGCCGGCAGCGGGTCGATGAGCCGCAGTCCGGCACCGCCCGGCGCGCCCCAGCAGGCCAGCAGCAGCGCCGCGTCGACGAGATCGGCGGTCGCGATCTCGGGCGCCGGCCGTGCAGGTGCCGCGGCGTAGGTGCGCTCGTCGAGGCAGCGGATGACGGTGCCCGGGCCCTGGCGCGTGGCGCGGCCGGCGCGTTGCACGGCGGAGGAGCGCGCCGCGCCGCTGGTCACGAGGCCGCTCATCCCGCGGGCGGCGTCGCGCTGCGGGTGACGGGACAGGCCGCTGTCGACCACGAGGCGTACGCCCGGCACGGTCAGCGACGACTCGGCGAGCGACGTGGCGACGATGATGCGGGGAGGATCCGCGGGGCCGCGTCCGCGGATGACCGCGTCCTGCTCGGTCGCGGGGATCTGGCCGTGCAGCTCGCGCACGTCGAAGCCGGGCTCGTCGTCGCGGATCCGGCGCGCGATCTCGGCGACCTCGCGGGCTCCGGGCGCGAACACCAGGGTGTCGGCGGAGGGGGCGTCGCGTCGCAGCTCTCGGGCGGCGGAGCCGGCGGTGCGCGCCACGTGGTCGAGGAAGCCGCGGGTGACGCCGCGCTCGTCCAGGCGAGGGACGGGGCTCGGCGCCCACCGCTCGGTGAGCGGATTCGCGGGCACGGTGTGCGCGATGATCGGCGCCGGGGCGGTGTCGGATCCGATCACGGCCGCGATGCGCTCCGCGTTCAGGGTCGCCGACATCGCGACGAGGGTCAGGTCGTCGCGCAGCTCGCGCACCTCGCCGAGCAGGCCGATCAGCAGGTCGGTCTCGAGCGCGCGCTCGTGCACCTCGTCGATGACGACCGCGTCGACGCCGTCCAGCCCGGGGTCGTCCAGCATCCGGCGCAGCAGCACACCCGCCGTGACGAACTCGACGCGGGTGTCGCGGCTCACGGCGCGCTCGCCGCGGACCGTGAAGCCGACCTTCGTGCCCAGCGGGGATCCGTCGAGCTGGGCGAGCCGCCGTGCCGCGGCGCGGGCGGCGACGCGACGCGGCTGCGTGACGATGACGCGGCCGGGGGAGCGCCACGCCAGGAGGGGCGGCACGAGCGTCGTCTTGCCCGTGCCGGGTGGCGCGGTGATCACGACCGCGCCACTGTGCTCGAGCGCAGCGGAGACCTCGTCGACCGCCGCCGCAAACGACAGCCCCGCCCCGATCGTGCGGAGGTCGAAGGCGGCGGACGTCATCCGTCCAGTCTGCCGTGCCGCCGCGGTCCGGTGGCCCCGCTGGCCTCCCGGCCCACCGCCGGCCGCTGCCCGCGGGCCGACCGCCGGCCGCTGAGCTCGTCGAAGCGTCCGGCCTGCGCATCCGGCCCCTTCGACAGGCTCAGGGGCCGGGCCTGCGGATCTCTGTGCCCGTGAGGGTCCGGGCCCTTCGACAGGCTCAGGGACCGGATCCGTGGCTCTCTGTCTGCGTGAGGGTCCCGGCCCTTCGACAGGCTCAGAGACCGGGTCCGTGGATACCTGTCTGCGTGAGGGTCTGGGCGGTTCGGCAGGCTCAGGGACCGGATCCGCGGTTCCCGCGATGGGTCAGCGTGCGCGCAGCTTCTCGGTGAGCGCCGTCAGGGTGCGCAGCTCGTCCTCGTCGAGGGTCGACATGCGTTCGGCGATCGAGCGGCCGTGCACGGTCGCGAGCTGGCGGAACGCGCGGGTGCCCGCCTCGGTGGCGTGAACGAGGGCGCCGCGGCCGTCCTCCGGGTCCGGGCACTTCTCGAGCAGCCCGCGTGCCACCATCCTGTCGACCAGACGTGAGACGCTCGGCTGACTGATGAGCATGTTCGCAGTGACCTCGCGCAGCCGCGCGGTATGGCTGGCGCAGCGCGTCACGGTGAGCAGCACGTCGTACTCGGCGGCGGACAGCTCCGCGCCCTCGAAATCATTCGACATCTCGGTGAAGATCTCGTGCTGGGCACGGAACAGGCTCTCCCACGCCGAGAGGGCAAGCTTCCGATCGCTCATGGCCTCAGGATATCCGCCCTGCGGACAACAGGCTCAGGCGCAGTAAAGGCCGGTCGGAGAGGCTCCCGACCGGCCTTTGTCCCTTGCACCAAGAGTGTCCTGCAATCACATGCGGTGAGAGCCACAGCAAAACTTTCACCGTGCGACCACTGTATAACGGCGTGATAACGAAAGCAACGGTTTGGTCACGGTCTGGGCGGATTCATAAGTGCGGCTCGAGCGGTCGGCCACCCGTCGCCGAGCACGGCTCAGCCATTCTCCGACGGGACAACGAGGACCGGCCCGTCGGCACCCGCGACGAGACGCTCGCGGGGCGTCTTCTCGCCGGTGGCGACTCGCGTCCGGATCCGGTTGTCCCGCGGCGGCAGGGCGCACGTCGTCATGTCGCTGTAGGCGCACGGCAGGTTGCTGGACCGGGTGAAGTCGATCGTCACGGTCTCACCGTCCGACGCCGGATCGATCACCACGTCGCGGCCCCAGATCGTGGTCTCGCGGCCCGAGGTGGCATCGGTGAACGGCAGACGCCAGCCGTTGCCGGACACGCTCTCGAAGACGGCGAGCTCGTGCAGGCGTCCGCCGACGGTGAAGCGGAGCGTGCCGGGGGACTGCAGCCGGTGCAGGAAGTCGCCGACCGCGGCGTCGACCTCGACCTCACGCGGATCGGCGTGGAAGACCGCCGGAATCACCCACGCCTCGTTGGGAGGGAACGCCGGCGTGCCCGTGAATACCTCGAGGAAGGGACTCGGCTGCAGCCGGCTCCGCAGAACCGCGTGGCCGCCGAGCCTGGCGAATTCCGCCGTGCCCCCGGCGAACTCGAGAACGGCGCCCTCGCCCGGGTCGATGGGCGTCTCGCCGGCAAGCTCGATGCCGGAGCATCGAGCGCGCTCGTGCGGATCGAGCGCGATGACCACGGAACCGCGCAGGGTGCGGAAGGTTCCCGGAACCCGAGGCACGCGCTGCGGGCGCGCGCCGAGCCAGTGCAGCCCCGTGTAGCCGAGGGGTCCCTGCGGGTCCCGCCTGCGCTCATCGAGATCGTCGTGCCACCGTTGCCAGTCCTGCGCGAAGAGGTAAGAGCCCAGGCTCTCGGCTCCGAGGTCGTGGAGCGGCGGTTCGGGGGACAACGAGGCGGACGCGAACCCTGCGAACGTGTCGTCTGCCAGCTCTGAGTACCACTCTCCGGTCACCATGGCCCCTCTCCGTTCGCTTCGGTTGTCGCTGTGCGCTTCCTCACCGTGACGCTAGATCGCGGTCGCACGCTCGGCGCCGGATGTCGTCACCCGACGTCATGGCGCGCAACAGTTCTGCACCTGGCGACACAGAGGCGCTCGCTCGCCGGGGCGGAGGCAGGCTGGGCGCCACGGAGCCGGCACTCGCCGCGCGCCGCCACATCGTCTCGAGCAGAAGCGGGGATCCGTCATGGCGACTCAGCAGATCGAACGGCCGAAGGGCGCAGAGAGCCCCTGGCGCGAGGGTGTCGACCTCGACGGGGTGCAGGCGCTGTCCGCAGAGGAGTTCAAGCGGGCGTTCCGGGAGCACCCCGCGGGCGTGGCGCTGGTCACCGCCGACGCCGGCCACGGACCGGTCGCTCTGACCGCGACCAGCGTGTCCTCGGTGAGCGCCGAGCCGCCGCTCCTGGTGTTCTCGATCTCCGATCAGTCGTCGGCATCGACCACGCTCAACCGCGCGGACACGGTGGTGGTCCATCTGCTGTCGTCCGCTCAGCTGGGCCTCGCGAAGCTCGGCGCCACGAGCGGCATCGACCGGTTCGCGGACCGCGCCCTGTGGAGTCGCCTGGACACCGGAGAGCCCTACTTCCTCGCGGCGCGCACGCGGATCCGCGGACGTGTCCTGCACCGTCTGCGGGCCGGCACGTCCACGGTGGTGGTGGTGCATGCGCTCGACGCACACCTCCCCGAGCCGTCCGAGACCTGGGCCGATGCCACGCCGCTGGTGTACGTGGGGCGCACGTGGCACGCCCTGGGCGAGCCGTCCCGTATCGAATGACGACGGCTCAGGTGCCGCAGTAGGTGCGGTGCCGCGGAGTGCCCCCGGGACCGGGCCGTGCGTAACGGCGGTTCTGGGATCCCGGACGCTCGTCGTAGGGCGTGCGGAGCAGCCCCAGGAGCTGAGTGAACGGCGCGATGTCGCCGTCGACCGCGGCCGCGAGCGCCTCATCCAGGATGTGGTTGCGCGCGATGTACACGGGGTTGGTACGGCGGATCAGTTGGCTGTCGGGGCCAAGGGCGCGCCACTGGCGCAGCCAGGCGTCGAGTTCGGGGACCGGACCGAGGAAGCGGCCGCGGACCGGTCGCTCGTCGCCGTCGGCGGCCGCCGCGAGATCCCGCCAGAATCCCGTGAAATCGACGGCGTGATCGGCGAGGATCCCGAGGGCCGCATCGGCGAGGGCGTCGACCTCCGTCCCGTCCGCGCCACGACCGAGACCGAGCTTGCGGCGGTACGCCGGGGACCGGTGTGCGCGATACCGGCTGTCGAAGGTGGCTGTGATCTCGGCCGCGATCCGGTCGGCGCTCGCCGCGTCGTCGTCGAGCAGGGGCGCGATCGCCTCCGCCAGGCGTTCCAGGTTCCACCGCATGATGTCCGGCTGCCTGTCGTACGCGTAGCGGCCGAACTCATCGATCGAACTGAAATGGGCTCCGGGCTCGTAGGCGTCCAGGAACGCGCACGGCCCGTAGTCGATGGTCTCGGCGGAGACCAGGACGTTGTCGGTGCTGAGCACCCCGTGGACGAACCCGACGCGCATCCAGTCCGCGGTCAGGACCGCCGTCGCCTCCACGATCTCGGTGAGCAGGGCGCGGAAGGGGTGCTCCGCGCGCGACGCCCGCGGGTAGTGCCGGGCGATGACGTGCTCGGCGAGACGGCGGAGCAGGCTCTGATCGCCCTGCGCGCGGGCATACTCGAAGGACCCGATCCGCACATGGCTCCCGGCCGTGCGGGCGAGCACGGCGCCGGGCAGCACCTGGCCGTCGCGCTCGCGAAGGGCGCCGGTCGACACGACCGCGAGGGCTCGGGTCGTGGGGATCCCGAGCGCGTGCATCGCCTCGCCCATGAGGTATTCGCGCAGCATCGGGCCGACCGTGGCGAAGCCGTCGACGCGCGACATCGACGTCGGGCCGATGCCCTTGAGGTGCACGTCGCGCAGACGGTCCCGACGGTCTCGCCGCTCTCCGAGGAGGGCGGCCCGGCCGTCGCCGAGGATCGGCTGGAATCGACCCCATTGATGGCCCGCGTAGACCTGCGCGTGGGGGAGGGCTGCCGCCGCCCGATGCTCACCGGTGAGGAAGCGCACCCCGCGGTCCGAGCGCAGCCAGGCCGGGTCGAGGTCGAGTTCATGGACGATCTCGTCGTTCAGCACGATCAACCGCGGATCCGGCGTGCGGGCGGGCGAGGCGGGGCGGGCGAGCTCAGGCAGCAGCTCCGCCCAGTTCTGCTCGAGCACGGGCGGTCGACGCGCGGCGTCAGGGGCGGTCGGATGCGTCATGCGATGAGTCTCTTCCGTCGTGGCAGGGCGGGGACCGGAAGCGAAACCCGGCGACATGCGGCGGAACAATCCGTCGTGGAAGACGCCATGAGACGTCCGATGACGCAGCGCGTCGGCAGCGCCGCGCACCCCCGGTTAGCGTGAGGCGCGCCGCGCCGTCGCGCGGCCTGGACTCCGAGGAGAGCACGTGTCGGACTACTTCGATCGCACCGCAGACAAGACCTTCACCCGCGTCTACAAGCGCGAGACCCCCGACATCCTCGCCGCGTTCGCGGCGTTCGACCAGGCGGTCTTCGCCGCGGAGGGGCGGGAGATCCCGCTGAAGTACCGTGAGCTGATCGCTCTCGCGGTCGGGATCACGACGCAGTGCGCCTATTGCATCGACGGGCATGCGCAGAACGCGGTGCGCGCGGGTGCCTCCGAGGCCGAGCTCGCCGAGGCCGCCTGGGTCGCGACCGCCATCCGGGCGGGCGGCGGATACGCGCACGGCAGGCTCGCGTTCAAGCTCGCCGGCGACGCGCGCGTCGAGCACGAGCACACAGACGAGCACCAGCACGCGGGCGCGGGCGCGCAGTGACGGCTCCCTCGCCCCTCGAGGCCGAGGCCCTCGAGCTCATCCGCGATCTGATCCGCATCGACAGCGTCAACACCGGCGACGCGGCCACCATCGGCGACGGCGAGACCCGGGCGGCGCTGTTCGTGAAGCAGAAGCTCGAGGAGGTCGGCTATCGCGTCGACCTCGTCGAGCCGTTGCCCGGGCGCGCGAGCGTGGTCGCCCGGCTGGCCGGGGCGGATCCGGAGGCCGGAGCGCTGGTGGTGCACGCCCATCTCGATGTCGTGCCCGTGGTGGAGGCGGACTGGACCCACCCGCCGTTCGGTGCGGAGATCCACGACGGGATCCTGTACGGACGCGGCGCCGTCGACATGAAGAACTACGCGGGGACCATCCTCGCTCTCGCCCGGGCGTACCGCAGGGAGGGCGTCGTGCCCCGCCGCGATCTCATCTTCGCGTTCTTCGCGGACGAGGAGGCCGGCGGCGTCTGGGGCGCGCGCTGGATCGTGCACAACCGGCCGGAGCTCTTCTCGGGCGCCACGGAGGCGATCAGCGAGGTCGGCGGGTTCTCCATCCCGCTCACCGGCGACCGGCGGGCCTACCTGGTGGCCACGGCCGAGAAGGGCGTCACCTGGGCCACCCTCACCGCGCGCGGACGGGCGGCGCACGGCTCGCGGCCGACGTCAGACAATGCGGTGGTCCGCCTGTCCCGGGCCGTCTCGGCGGTGGGGGCGCACCGCTTCCCCGTCGTGACGACGCCCGCCCTGAAGCGCTTCCTCCAGGTGTTCGGCGAGCACCGCGGGATCCGGTTCACCGACGACGGCCTGGACGACGAGCTCGCCGATCTCGGGTTCGTGTCGTCGATCGTCACGGCCTCCGCGCGCAACACCGTCTCGCCGACGGTGCTCAGCGCCGGCGGCAAGACCAACGTGATCCCCGCCGAGGCCACCGCACGCCTCGACATCCGCGCGCTGCCGGGGGCGGATGCCGCGCTGCAGGAGGAGCTCGCCGCTCTCGTCGGCGACGAGGTGGATCTCTCATGGGGTCGCCCGGTGCCCGCGATCGAATCGCCGATCGACTCTCCGCTGCTCGATGTGCTTCAAGAAGCGATCGCGACGGAGGATCCGGACGCCCTCGTCGTGCCGTATCTGCTGCCGGCGAGCACCGACAACAAGCATCTGGCCCGACTGGGCATCCACGGATACGGGTTCGTGCCGTTGCGGGTTCCAGCCAACTTCGACGTGTTCGGGGAGTTCCACGCCGCCGACGAGCGCATCCCCGTGGATGCGCTGTACTTCTCGACGCGCGTCACGGATCACATCCTCCGCAACGCCTGAACCGACCTGCCGAGGGGCGCCGATCCGACCGGGGATCGGCGCCCCTTGCTCTGCGCGTCCGTGACGCGGGGAATCGCTCCGTTACGCCGCATATCAGCCGATTGCGTCGGATATCAGCCGGTTGCCGCGTGTGAATCCCCGGCTGTGGGAGGCGTCGCGGGTGCTCATACCGTGACTTCACGCAGCGCCCCGCTGCGCAGCGGAATCACGAGGGAGCATCATGACCGACACCGCCGCACCGCCTCTCGGCCTCTCGGTCGACCCCGCGCCGAGCCGACCGGAGGATCGCATTCGGAGCAGGGTCGACATCAGTGCCGTCCCGGTGGTGCACACCCGCCACTGGTGGCGCTGGACGTTCGCCGCGCTCATCCTCTTCGTCGTCGCGCAGTTCGGCTGGAGCCTCGTCACGAACAGCCGCTACGAGTGGGGGACGTTCGCCGAATACTTCTTCTCGGGCCCGGTCCTCATCGGGATCGGGTACACGCTCGAGATCACCGCCGTCTCGGCGATCGTCGGCTTCGTGCTCGGCACGATCATCGCGCTGGGGCGGCTGTCGAAGTCCCCGCTGCTGAGCTCCGCCGCGTGGGCGTACATCTGGTTCTTCCGCTCGGTGCCGCTGGTCGTGCAGATCATCGTCTGGTACAACCTCGGCTACCTGTACCCGAAGCTCGGACTCGGCACCCCGTTCACCACCGACTTCTGGATCGTCGAGTTCCCCACCGTCCAACTGGTCAGCGCCTTCGCGGCGGCGATCCTGGGCCTCGGGCTGCATCAGGCCGCGTACTCGGCGGAGATCATCCGCGCGGGCCTGCTCTCGGTCGACCAGGGACAGTCCGAGGCGGCGGCCGCCCTGGGCATCCCGGCAGGCCGTCGGCTGTTCCGGATCATCCTTCCGCAGGCGGCGCGCTCGATCGTCCCCAACGCCACGAACGAGATCATCGGCCTCGTCAAAGGGGCGTCCGTCGTGTTCGTGATCGCGATCCCGGAGCTCTTCTACGCGGTGCAGGTCATCTACAACCGCAACAGCCGGGTGATCCCGCTGCTCCTGGTCGCCGTGGTCTGGTACACGATCATCACCACGATCCTCAGCATCGCGCAGTTCTACATCGAGCGGCACTTCGCGCGCGGCTCGGCACGGGCTCTGCCGCCCACCCCGCTGCAGCAGGCGCGGCGCTGGGTGAGCGCGCAATGGGCCCGGCTGGGCGACGATCCAGGCCCACCCGCCGCCGCGATCCGCTCCACCGGAAAGGCGAGCGCATGAGCGCCCTGATCGCGGAGACCGCGACCAGCGGACTCGTCGAGATCCACAACGTGCACAAGAGCTTCGGCGGGGTGGAAGTGCTCTCGGGCATCGACCTCACGGTGCAGCCCGGCGAGGTCGTCGCGATCCTCGGTCCGAGCGGCTCCGGCAAGTCGACCCTGCTGCGCACCATCAACCACTTGGAGAGCGTGGATCGCGGTTCGGTCACCGTCGACGGCGAGCTGATCGGCTACGAGCTGCGCGGTGAGAAGCTGCACGAGCTGCACGAGCGCGAGATCCTGCGCCGTCGCACCCAAGTGGGGATCGTGTTCCAGCAGTTCAACCTGTTCCCGCATCTCACCGCGCTGGAGAACATCGTCGAGGCGCCGATCGCTCTGAAGCGGCTGACGGCCTCGGACGCCCGGGAGCTCGCCCTCGGTCTGCTCGATCGCGTCGGTCTCGCCGACAAGGCCGACGCCTACCCGCGGCAGCTCTCCGGAGGTCAGCAGCAGCGCGTGGCGATCGCCCGCGCCCTCGCCCTGAAGCCCAAGGTGCTGCTGTTCGACGAGCCGACCAGCGCGCTGGATCCCGAACTCGTCGGCGAGGTGCTCGAGGTCATCGGCGACCTCGCCCGGTTCGGCACCACGCTCATCATCGTCACCCACGAGATCGGCTTCGCCCGTCAGGTCGCCGACCGCGTCGTCTTCCTCGACCGCGGGACCGTGATCGAGGAGGGGCGCCCCGCCGACGTCCTGGACCACCCGAAGCATCCACGAACCCGGGAGTTCCTGGCCAAGGTCCTGAACTGACCGGCACGACCCGAACGCGGCACGGCCGCATCATCCCAAGGCCCATCACCACAAGGAGAGACACAGCATGGCACTCAGCAAGAGGCAGGGCGCGGTGGTCGGCATCGCCGCCGTCGCGGTCGCCGCGATCGTCGCCGTCGGCGCGGTCGTCGCCCTCAACCAGCCGGCGGCGGCGACCGCTGCCGACAGCACGCCGAAGCCCACGAAGAGCGCGGCGAAGATCTCGGCCGACGACGTGAAGTGGGTCGAGGGCGACGTCGTGCCGAAGGCCGTCGAGGCGCTCAAGAAGAGCGGCTTCCACCCGGTCGAGCCGGGCAAGCTCACCGTCGCGGTGGGCGCCTTCGTGCCGCCGCTCAGCTACGTCCCGGACGGAAAGACGCTGCCGGCCGGCACCGAGCCGAACATCGGCAGCCTGATCGCGCAGGGACTCGGCCTGAAGTACAACCCGGTGGTCGTCGCCTGGGCCGATTGGCCGCTCGGGATCCAGTCCGGCAAGTACGACCTGATCACCTCGAACGTGACGGTCACCGAGGCGCGCAAGGAGCTCTTCGACTTCGCCAGCTACCGTCAGGACCTGCTCGGCTTCTACGTCAAGTCCGACAGCAAGATCTCCAAGATCCAGAAAGCCGCGGACATCTCCGGCCTGAAGATCGTGGTCGGATCCGGCACCAACCAGGAGCAGGTGCTCTTGAAGTGGAACGAGGAGCTGAAGAGCGCGGGCAAGGCGCCGGCAGACCTGCAGTACTACGACGACAACGCGGCCGCGACCCTCGCGCTGCAGTCGGGCCGTGTCGATGCGACCTTCGGTCCGAACGCCTCCTCCGCGTGGGCGGCCAGGGAGACCGGCGCCACCAAGCTCGTGGGCATCGTCCCCGGCGGGTGGCCGCAGGCGGCGGCGATCGCGGCGGGCACCGCGAAGGGCAACGGTCTCATCGAGCCGGTCAACATCGTGCTCAACGAGCTCATCGCGAACGGGAAGTACGCCGAGGTGCTCAAGGGGTGGGGGCTCGACTCCGAGGGGGTCACGACCTCGGAGATCAACCCGCCGGGGCTTCCCAAGTCCTGAATCCGAGGTGCGGGCCGGCGGCAGACGCCGGCCCGCACCTTTCCGTGTATCCGCACCCGAGAAAGACGAACACATGACCAACCGCGCACCGCTCAGCATCCTCGAGCTCTCCCCGTTCGGCGAGGGGTCGACCCCGGGCCAGGGCCTCCGCGACACGATCGCGCTCGCGCAGACCGCGGAACGACTCGGCTACCACCGCTTCTGGCTCGCCGAGCACCACCTGAACCCCGGCGTGGCCGGCGCCGCCCCGCACGTGCTCCTCGCCGCCATCGCCGCCGCGACCGAGCGCATCCGGATCGGCACCGCCGCGACCATCATCGGCAACTACGCCGCCCTCCAGGTCGTGGAGGCCGCCGGCGTGGTCGCCGCTCTCCACCCCGGGCGCTTCGACCTCGGGATCGGCCGATCCGGATCCACGTCGCGCCCCGCGGCTCCGGTCGCGCCGGCACCCGTGGAGGCCCGCGTCGTCGACGGTCTGCTGCTGCCGGCCGCGAAGCCCTTCGCGTTCGACTCCGCGCGGTTCGCCGCGCAGGCCCGGCTGCTGCGCCGCACCGCGGGCGACGCCGACCGGTTCGAGCAGGACGTGCTCGACATCCTCGCGCTCATCGCGGGCACCTACATCGCACCGGAGGGCGTGCCGATCCACGCGACGCCGGCCGAGGGGCAGGACATCCAGGTGTGGCTGCACGGCAGCACCGCGGGCATCAGCGCAGAGCTCGCCGGACGTCTCGGGCTGCCGTTCGGCGCCAACTTCCACGTCGCGGGGAGCTTCGTGCTCGACGCCGTGGAGGCCTACCGCCGCGCCTTCCGGCCCGGTGCACTCGCCGAGCCGCACGTGATCGTCTCGGCCGACGTGCTCGTCGCGGACACGGCGGCCGAGGCCGAGCGCATCGGCCGCGGGTACGCCGAGTGGGTGCACAGCATCCGCGCCGGCCAGGGCGCGATCGCCTACCCGCACCCCGACGACGCCCTCGTCGCGCCGTACCCGCCGGAGCTCCTCGCGGTGGTCAGCGACCGCCTGGACACCCGTTTCGCAGGGGACGCGGAGACCGTCGTGGAACGGCTCGACACCCTGCAGCGCGTGACCGGCGCGGACGAACTGCTGCTCACCACGATCACGCACGACCCGCGGGATCGCGAGCGCTCGTTCGCGCTGCTCGCAGACGCCTGGGGGATCTCGAGCGACGCGCCCCGCTCGCTCGAGACGGCGCTCGTCCCGTAGACGACGAAGGGCCTCGGCGCCGAACCCGCGAGATTCGCGGACGGCGCCGAGGCCCTTCCTCGTGCTCAAGAGTGGATCGACAGACCCCCAGGGACTCAGAGCGATCCGGCCCGGGGGACCAGACCGTCGGCCGAGGCCTCGCCGTGGACGCGCCGCTGCGGGGTCCGTTCCCCGGCGGTCACCGCGATGCGGAGCCTGTTCTCGGCGGGAGGCAGCGGGCAGGTGGCGAAGTCGGTGTACGCGCACGGCAGGTTCGTCGCCCGGTTGAAGTCGACCACGGTCGTGTCGGATCCCTCGACCACGTCGAACGACACGCTGCGGTTCGCGGCATACGTGGTGACACCGCTGGTCGCATCCGTGAACAGCGCGAACAGCGAACCGGGTCGGTGCCCGTCGAACGCGAGAAGACGGAACGGCTCGCCGTCGATGGTGAACTCGACGTAGCCCGGGGAGTCGTAGACGTGCCTCAGGCCGTCCACGGCCGCACCCACCTCGATCGACCGCGGCGCGACGAACCGGACGAACCGACCGGGGATCCGCCAGCGCGGGTCGGGCGGGAACGCGGCGGTCCCCGTGTAGGCCGTCAGGAACGGGAAGTCGGGACGGCGCGGGCGCAGGATGTCCCGCCCGCCGCGCTTGGCGACCTCGATGACGCCGCCGTCGAAGCCGACCGTCACGCCGTCGCGCTCGGCAAGGGGGCCGAACGCATGCGTCCCGGTGGCCTCGGACCCGTCGACCGTGATGGTCTCGTCGTCTGCGAGGACGACGACGGGTCCGGTGACGCTGGTGAACCACTCGCCCGGCAGGCCGGGGAAGCGGTGCGGCTCCGCCGTCAGCCAGAACAGGCCGGTGACGGCGAGGAAGCCGTGCGGGTCGGCGCGGCGCTCCTCGTGTGCGTCGTGCCACTTCTCCCACTCCTGCGTGAACGGATCCTGCGCGGGTGGCACCGCCTCGATCGCGGACGAGAGCGTCATCGTGCCGTCTCCGTCGCCCCGGCGAGCTCCTCGGAGCGCGTCGGCAGGGGCAGGTCCAGGTTGGCGCGCAGCGTCGTGCCGTCGTACTCGGTGCGCAGCGAGCCGCGCTCCTGCAGCAGCGGCACGACCTCGTCGACGAACTCGTCGAGCCCCGACGGCACGAGGTGGGATCCGAGCACGACGCCGTCTCCGCCGTCCTCCTGCACGAAGGCGTCGAGCTGATCGGCGACCTGCGCGGCGGTGCCCACGTATCCGGGTCCGCGGCTGATCTCGTGCGCGAGCCCGCGCAGCGTGAGACCCCGCTCGTCGGCGAGCTCACGCCACTTGCGCACCGTCTCGAATCGGTCCTGGAACACGAACGCCCGACCCTGGATGATCGGCGGCGCCTCGGGATCCGGGTCCACGTCCGGCAGCGGTCCGTCCGGATCGTAGGCCGACAGGTCGCGGTTCCACACCTGCTCGAACGTGACCTGGATGGTCTTGTCCGTCAGCTGCTGCTCGAGGATGTGGCGGGCCTTCTCCTCCGCGTCCGCGGTCGAGTCCCCGATCACGAATCCCGCGGCGGGCAGGATCTTGATCTCGTCCGGTCCGCGACCGAAACGGGCCGCGCGCTCCCGGATGTCGGCGGAGAACGCCTTGCCCTCGGCGAGCGTCGCGTAGGGCGAGAAGATCGCGTCCGCCGTGGCTGCCGCGAAGTCCCGGCCCTGCGGCGAGACCCCGGCCTGCACGATGACCGGGCGCCCCTGCGGGCTGCGCGGCACGGTGAAGCGGCCTGCGATGTCGAACTGCGTGCTGGACTGGGCGAACGCGCCGGCGTCGGCGTCCGCGAGGAAGACCCCCGTCGCCTTGTCCGCGACGATCGCCTCCTCCGCCCACGAGTCCCACAGCCGGCGGATGGTGGCGACGGTCTCCTCCGCGCGCACGTAGCGTTCGCTGTGCGGAAGGAAGCCGCCGCGGCGGAAGTTCGCGCCGGTGAACGCGTCGAACGAGGTGACGACGTTCCATCCGGCCCGGCCGCCGGACAGGTGGTCCAGGCTGGCGATCTGGCGGGCGAGCTCGTACGGCTCGTTGAACGTGGTGTTCAGGGTGCCCACCAGGCCGATGTGGTCGGTCACCGCGGCCAGCGCCGCGAGCACGGCGAGCGTGTCGGGGCGCCCCGCGATGTCGTGGTCGAAGATGCGGCCGGCCCGGGCGCGCAGGGCGAGTCCTTCGGCGAGGAAGAAGTAGTCGAAGCGCCCCCGCTCGGCCGTCTGCGCGACGTGCCGGAACGTGGAGAAGTCGATCTGACTGCCCGCATCCGGGTGCTCCCACAGGGTGTGCTCGTTCACTCCGCCGACGTACGCGGCGAGGATGATCTGCTTGCGTGCTCTCGTGGTCATGGTGTTCTCCTCTGATCGGTCAGACGGCGGCGTAGCGACTGGGGACGTGCTCGGGCAGGCCGAGCAGCCCGCGCAGGGTGCCCGCCTCGTAGGCGTCGTGGAAGAGGTCGCGTGCGCGCAGCTCGGAGGCGAACTCGCCCGCGATGCGCGGCAGGTCGTCGGTGAGGACGCCGGGACGCAGCCGCACGCCGGCGTAACCGAGGGCGCCGAGTTCGGCGACGAGGTCGGCGAGTTCGGATGCGGATCCGGTGAACACGCGCGCATCGCTCGCGAGCGGGCGGCCGAGGGCGTCGAGACGCCGGAGGCGCTCGGCGGCGGCCTCCCCGTCCGGATCGTCGAGGAACACCACGAGATCCGCGAAGACCTGCAGGGGCTCGCCCTCGCGTCCCTCCGCGACGGCCGCGACCTCGGTAAGGATCCGCTCCGCATGCGCCGTGTCGGCGGGCGTGACGAAGACGAGGTCGGCGGAGCGCGCGGCGAGCCGGTAGGGCACTTCGGCGTGCGCGAGCGCGGCGACGACGGGCTGACCCTGAGGCGGGCGCGGCGTGATCGACGGCCCCCGCACGCTGAACCAGCGGCCCTCGAAGTCGATCTCGTGCACCTTGTCGGCGTCGAGGAACCGGTCGGTGGCGACGTCGCGGATCTCGGCGTCGTCCTCCCAGCTGTCCCAGAGGCGCCGGACGACCTCGACGGCGTCGGCGGCCTCGTCGAAGAGCTCGCCGACGAAGGCGTCGAAGGCGGGATCGCCCCAGGCGACCTCGTCGCCGGGGTGCGCGCGCCGCCCGAAATGAGCGGCCTCGTCGGCCCGACCCGACACCTTCACCTGCCACCCGGCGCGCCCTTCGCTCGTGTAGTCCAGCGTGGCGACGCCCGTGGAGACGTGGAACGGCTCGGTGTGCGTCGTCGTCACCGTGGGGATCAGCCCGATGTGCGCGGTGACCGGCGCCACCCGGGACGCGATCAGCAGCGCATCCAGACGCCCGCGCACCTCATCGGTGCGATCGTCGCCGTGGAAGGGATCCGAGGACTGCAGCGCGAGGGAGTCCTCGATGGTGACGAAGTCGAGGAGACCCTGTTCCGCGGTGCGGACGAGGTCGGTCCAGTACCGGGGGGTGAACAGCTCGGCGGGCCGCGAGGACGGCTCCCGCCACGCCGCAGGGTGCCAGCCGGCGCCCTCGAGGGCGACGCCGACGCGAAGTCGTGAACTCATGATGTGCTCCTTGTCTGGGGACGGTCGATGCGGAAGTGGTGCTGCACGGTTGCGCGGGTGGGGAACGGCGTATCCCGGTCCCTGAGCCTGTCGAAGGGCCGGGATCCACGGGCCGGACGCTTCGACAGGCTCAGCGGCCGGCGGCTCCATCCGCGTCACCTCTACGCGGCGGCCGAGGCGAGGGCCGCTGTCGCCGGCACCCAGCCGAGGCGCGGCAGGACGGCGTGGCGGATGTCGGAGAGGATCTGCCGGTAGTCGTCCAGGGACAGTGCGTACGGCAGCGCGATGCGCAGCTCCGTACGGCCGTCGATCGCCGGGTCGGACGCCAGCCGCTCGACGATCTCGTCGGCCGAGCCGAACAGATCCCGCTGGAACAGGTGCCCGTTCGTGGGCTGCTCGGTGCGCGCCTGCCTGCTCTCTGCGAATGCCGCGTACCGCTCGCGCTGATCGGACGTGGCGCTGTCGATCGGCAGGATGACCCGCTCGACGCCGACCGCCGGCGTGCCGGTGCCGGCGAAGTGCGCGTAGTAGTCGTCGATGTGGATGCGCTGCGCCGCCTCGAACGCGTCGGCTCCCGCGGCGGCCGTGATGTTCCCGAGCAAGAGCTTGAGACCCTGCTCGGCCGCCCAGCGCACCGAGCGGGCGGACCCGCCGCCGAGCCACACCCGATCCCGCAGGCCCGCGATGTGCGGCTGCACCCGCGGCGTCTGCGGGCCGTAGGGCGTGGGGATGTCCGCACCGAGCGCGTGGCCCTCCAGCGCCTCGAGGAAGCGGCCGATCAGGACGTAGGGGTCGATGGCGGCCTCGTCCTCGATGCGGCCGAGGTGCCGCAGCAGCGTCCCGTGCGGCGCGGAGGAGCTGACCCCCACGTTGAGCCGGCCGTCCGACAGGGCGTCGACCGTGCCGAAGTCCTCGGCGAGCCGGAACGGCGTCTCGTAGCCGAGCGGCACCACCGCGGTCTCCAGGCGGATCCGCTCGGTGCGCTGCGTGGCCGCGGCGAGGAAGGTCAGCGCCGACGAGACGCCGCGCTCGAGATGACGCTGGCGGATCCCGGCCACCTGCAGGCCGATCTCCTCGGCGAACTCGAACAGTCGCAGCGTGTCCTCGAGACCCGATGCGGGGTCGGCTTCGGGGTAGTTCCCGGCCAGGGTGAAGCCGGCGGAGGCGATGGTCGCGGTGCTCATCAGCTAGCGTCCTTCCAGGCGGAGACCAGGCTGTCCAGGCGCGAGTCGGCGCCGAGCCTGATGCCGTGCACGGTGGACTGGGTCGACAGGATCGAGGTCAGCTCGTGCACGGGGATCTGGTAGTACTGCGCCGCGATGCGCGCCTGCGCCTCGGCGAGGATCTTGTCCCGCGCGGCGGGGTTCCCCGCCGCGAGCTGGCCCTGCAGCAGCGACTCGAGCTCGGGGTCGTCGATGTGCAGCTTCGTGGTGGCCTTCGAGTACTGGGTGCGCAGTACGTCGCCGTCGGCGCGGGAGAGGTTTCCCCACACGATGTCGAAATCGCCCGATGCCTGCTTGGCGAGGAACTCGGGCACGCTGCTGCCGGAGAGCACCACGTCGATGCCGACCTGCTTGAGCTGCTGCTGGATGAGTTCGAGCGACGTCTGGTTCGGCCCGAAGTTCGTGATCCAGGCCAGCTGCAGCGTCAGGCGAGTGCCGTCCTTGGCGCGGATCCCGTCCGCGCCCTTGGTCCAGCCGGCCTTGTCGAGGATCGCGGCTGCGTGCTTCGGGTCGTAGGTGAAGTGCTTGCGCTCGTCGGCCCAGGACGGGGTGTTCTTCGCCAGCGTGCTCGTCGCGACGTTGAAGAGCTTGTTCAGGGCGGTGTCCCTGACGACGGTCGGGTCGATCGCCGCGGAGATGGCTTCCCGCACGGCGATGTCGGAGACGATCGGGCGCGCGAGATTGAAGGAGAGTCCGAAGCTGATGCCCGGGTTGCCGCGCGAGATCAGCGGGTACCCGGCGTCCTGAAGCGTCTGCACATCGGTGGGCTGGACGCCGCCGATGACGTCGACCTGGTTGCTGGTCAGGCTGCCGGTGCGCACGCCCGCCTCGGGCGCGACCTGGAACGTGACGGAGTCCAGATGGGCGCGACCGGTGTTGCCGAGCGCCTTGGGCGCCCAGGCGTAGTTCTTGCGGGCCGTGAGCACGGTCGCGACGTTCTTGGTGTAGCTGTCGAGAGTGAACGGGCCGGTGCCGACGATGGCCTTGCCGTCGGCACGGTTGGCGAACGGCACCGCGAGGGTGGCGTTGCCGACGATGCCCAGGCCGACGCTGGCCGTCGAGTTGGGGAACGCCGCGTTCGGGGTGCTGAAGTCGACCTCGACGGTGTCGTCGTCGATGACCTTGGTCTCCTTGTAGCCGACGAAGTTGCTGGTCGTCTGCGTCAGCGCGCCCGCGGTCTGGATGTCGTCGAAGGTGGCCTTGACGTTGGCGGCGGTGAACGGCGTGCCGTCGGAGAAGGTGACGCCGTGGCGCAGCTCGAACGTGAACGATGTCGCGTCGGCGTTGCTCTTGTACGAGGTGGCGAGCCAGGGCTCGAGCTCGCCCGTCTCGGGGTTCTGGTAGAGCAGGGAGTCGACCAGCTGCCGGGTCACGTACCAGGTGTCGTTGCCGGATCCGATCCCGGAGGGGTTCAGCGAGATCGGGTCGTTGGCGATCGCGAAGGTGAGCTTTCCGCCGTCGACGGGCTTCGCGCTGTCGCTCGTCGGTGCGCCGGCGGGCGCGGGTGCCGAGCAGGCGGTGAGAGCGAGGCCGGCGGCGACGGCGATCGAGGCGAGTGCGGTCGTGCGCAAGCGCAAGGGCGGGCGCAGGCCGGTGCGCGGGCGCGACGCCGTTCGGGTCGGGTTCATGGTGGCTCCTTGGTGGTGGGGGGATGCAGGGATTCGGGCTGGGCGACGGTCAGAGGGTGATCCGCAGGCCGCCGGGGATCGCGTCGAGCAGAGTGCTGGTGTAGTCGGTGCGCGGGTTGTCGAAGATCTCCTGGGCGGTGCCGGACTCGACGATGCGACCGCGTTGCATGACGCCCACGGCGTGCGCGATCTGCCGGACGACGGCGAGGTCGTGCGAGATGAAGAGGTAACTGAGGCCGAACTCGCGCTGGATGGTGCTCAGCAGCGTGAGGATCTGGTGCTGGATCGAAACGTCGAGGGCGGAGACCGGCTCGTCGAGCACGACGAGCTCGGGCGAGATCGCGAGGGCGCGGGCGATCGCGACGCGCTGCCGCTGCCCGCCGGACAGCTCGGACGGCTTGCGCTGCAGCACCGAGGACGGCAGCGCGACGACGTCGACGAGCTCAGCGGCGCGGGCGCGGCGCAGGGCACGGTCCCCGAGGCGGTACGCGATCAGCGGGTCACTGATGATCTGCTCGATCGTCAACCGCGGGTTCAGTGCGGCGTAGGGGTTCTGCTGCACGAGCTGGATCCGGCGGCGCAGCTGCCGCAGCTCGGAGCCGCGCAGCGCGGTGACGTCCGCCCCGTCGAGCCGGACGGTTCCGGAGGTGGGGTCGGTGAGGCGCAGCGCCAGCCGGGCGGTGGTGGTCTTGCCCGATCCCGACTCGCCGACCAGGGCGAGCGTCCGGCCGCGCTCGATCCGGAAGCCGACGCCGTCGACGGCGCGCTGCACGGCACCGCCCGTCCCCGGCACCGCGAACTCCTTCACGAGCGCGTCGACCTCCAGGACGGGGTGCGCGGCGGCCGGGCGCTCGGCGGCGTCCCGGGCGGCGAAGGGATCGCCCGGGCGTCCGCGCAGCACGACCTGCGTCGACGCGGCGGCGAGCACCGGTTCGTGATGCGCGTTCAGGCCGGGAGCGGCTGCGATCAGCTGGCGGGTGTACGGGTGCTCGGGCGCCAGCAGCACCCGCTCGGGCGTGCCCTCCTCGACGATGCGGCCCTGGGACATCACGACGATGCGGTCGGCCCGATCCGCGGCGATGCCGAGATCGTGCGTGATGAGCAGCAGACTCGCGCCGCGCTCCCGCTTGAGCTCGTCCAGATGATCCAGGATCTGCCGCTGCACGGTGACATCGAGGGCACTCGTCGGCTCGTCGGCGATGATCAGCTGAGGGTCGGCCGCGATCGCGATCGCGATGAGCACGCGCTGCCGCATCCCGCCGGACAGCTCATGCGGATACTGGCGGGCGCGCAGCGCCGCGTCGGGGAGCCCCGCGCGCTCCAGTGCCTGCACGGCGCGCTCCGCGGCGTCCTGCCGATCGGCGAGCCCGTGCACGCGCAGCACCTCCGCGACCTGCGTGCCGATCCGCTGCACGGGGTTGAGGCTCACCGTGGGGTCTTGTGGCACGAACCCGATCCGGCGTCCGCGCACCGCCCGCAGCGCGGCGGACGGCGCCGTGGCCAGGTCGGTTCCCTCGAAGCGGATCGCGCCCGAGGCGATCTCCGCCGCACCGGGCAGCAGCCTGATGACCGCGTGCACGGTCGTGGACTTGCCGGATCCGGATTCGCCGACGATCGCGACGGTCTCGCCGGGCGCGACCGACAGGCTCACCCCGCGCACCGCGTCGACGCGACCGCGCGAGGTCCGGTACGCCACCGACAGGCCCTCGATCTCCAGCAGCGGGGTCTGCGCGTTCATGATCCGACCGTCCGTTCGGTGTCGAGCCCGCGCGCCAGGCGGTTCGCGGCGAGCACGGTGAGGGCGATGACGAGCCCGGGGAATGTGGTGAGCCACCAGGCGTTGCGGAGGAAGTCGCGGCCGCCGGACACCAGGGCGCCCCATTCGGGTGCCGGGGCGGGCGCGCCGTATCCGAGGAAGCTGAGCGCGGAGACGGCGAGGATCGCGCCGCCGAACTCGAGCACGCCGAGCGCGATCACCGGCCCGGTGGAGTTGGGTAGAACGTGCCGCAGGAGCACCCGGATCCAGCTGCTGCCCGAGGCGCGCGCGGCCTCGACATACGCGGAATTGCGCACCTTGATGACCTCGGCGCGCATGATGCGCGACACGGAGGCGACGCTGGCCGTTCCCACGGCGATCGCGACATTGACGGTGCCGAAGCCCAGAGCGGTGATCACCGCGAGCGAGAGCAGCAGGCTCGGGATGGCCAGCAGCACGTCGGCGACCCGCATCAGGATCGCGTCCGTCCGGCCGCCGGCGAACCCGCTCAGCAGGCCGATCGCGGAGCCCGCGACCACGCCCACGGCCACGGCCAGTGTCGCGGCGCTGACCGTCAGCGAGGTGCCGTGCACGACCCGCGTGTAGAGGTCGCGCCCGATCTGGTCGGTGCCGAACCAGTGCGCGGCGGAGGGGCCCTGGAGGTGTTCCGCGGGGATGCCGGTCAGCGGATCGCCGGGCGCGAGCAGGGCCGGCGCGACCGCGGCGACGACCACCACGAGGAGCCACAGCAGGGAGACGGCGGCCGCCGGTCGTCGAGCGAACCAGCTCCATGCCTTCGGGCCGGGCGCTCTCCGGCCGGGGTGCGAGGCACGCTCCGCGACCGCGTCGTCGAAGCGGTTCGCGGCGGTCCCGCCGAACCCGTCCGCGGCGTGCTGGGTGCCATCGGGTAGGAGGGCGACGGTATCGCTCATCGGACTTCCTCCAGGACGGCGTCGATGTCGACCGACGTCGACTCGATGGGAGTGGCGGTCGGGCGGGGAGCCGCCACTCGTGAGCGACGTGGGCGACGCGACGCCGACGTCAAATGGATCCGCGGATCCAGGAGCGGATAGATCAGGTCCACGACGAGATTGACGACGACGAAGACGAGGGCGGCGAAGAGCACGACGCCCTGGACGACGGGGACGTCCTGCTGCTGCACGGCCGACGCCGTCACCCGCCCGATGCCCGGGCGGGAGAAGACCGTCTCGGTGACGACCGTGCCGCTGAGCAGCTGACCGACGATGAGGCCGGTCACCGTCAGCGCCGGCAGGGCGGCATTGCGCAGCGCGTGCCGCAGATGGATCCGGGCGCGGCCCGCACCCTTGGCGAGGGCGGTGTCGATGTAGGGCTCGCGGAGCGCCCCGGCAAGGCTCTTCGACAGCAGCTGGGCGATCATTGCTCCGGTCGGCAGCGAGAGGGCGATGCACGGCAGCACCAGCGAGGCGAAGCCGCGGTCGCCCATCGCGGGGAACAGCGGCAGCTGGAACGAGAACAGCTGGATGAGGATCAGCCCGAACCAGAACGCGGGGATCGCGACGCCGAGCGGCGGCAGGCCGAGCAGGAAGGTCGACAGCGCGCGGCTGCGCACCGAGGTCGCGAGCACGGCGAGCGAGGCGCCGGTGAGGACGGCGATGACGAAGCCGAGTCCCGCGAGCTGCAGCGTCGGCGGGATCGCCTCGCCGATCACCCGAGAGACCGGCCGCCCGGTGTCGATCGAGGTGCCGAGGTCGCCCGCGAGCACACGGCCCAGGCGCAGGACGTACTGCACGATGAGGGGCTGGTCGAGGCCGTACTTCGCCTTCAGTGCGGCGAGCTGCTCCGGGGTGACGTCGCTGGCGTCGCCGCCGGTCTTGAGCGCGACGGGATCACTCGGCAGCGCGTAGAGCACGACGAACGACACCGTGTATGCGGCCCACAGCACGATCAGGGCCTGGCCGAGCCTCGAGGCGAGGTAGCGCGCAACGGCCGATCGAGTCGCGTTCGCTGTCGACATGGTGCTCCTTTCGCGCTTTGCGGATGGATCCGAGGGGATTCTGCGGAGCACGACGGCTCCGTTCGAGCGATGCTTCCACCGGCGGCGATCCCCGTCGCGGGCAGGGGTCACGGGCTGATGCAGACGGTCAAGATCCGTCGTGCTCCGTCACGCGGCGTCGCATCGTGTCACCGGGCGACACAGTCCGCTGCGGCCCTCGCCGAGAGCGCCGGGGCGGCGCCTACCGTGGGGTCCCAGCCCGCATCGAACTCAGAAGAGAGGGATCCGCGTCATGACGTCCACATCCTCCGACGAGCATGTGCTCGACAATCCGGCGTGGCATGCGCTGACCGGTCCGCACGCCTCCTTCGCGCTCGGCGGCGACCTGGTGCGGCGGTATCCGGCCGACGTCGCGCCCTTCGTGGCGGTGCGCACCTGGGACGACCCCGGGGTGTGGCAGGCGCTCGTCGAGCTCGTCGGCCCTGGGCAGGAGATCGGCATCTCCGGCGCCGATCCCGACCTGCCCGATGGATGGGAGGAGCTCGGCCGCGGTGACGGGGTGCAGCTGGTGCAGACCGAGGCGCTGCAGCCGGTCCCGTACGACGAGGCGATCGAGCTGGGGGCCGACGACGTGCCGGAGATGCTCGCCCTCGTCGAGCGCAACCAGCCGGGTCCCTTCCGTCCGCGCACGTTCGAACTGGGTCGCTACATCGGCATTCGCCGCGGAGGCCGCCTGATCGCGATGGCGGGGGAGCGGCTGCACCCTCAAGGCTGGACGGAGATCAGTGCGGTGTCGACGGACGTGGAGCACCGCGGTCAGGGCATCGCCTCGCGTCTCGTCCTCGACGTCGCGTTCCACATCCAGCGGCGCGGTGATCAGGCGCTGCTGCACGCTGCTGCGGCGAACGTCGGAGCCATCCGCGTCTACGAGCGCCTGGGCTTCGTGCTGCGCCGGCGCACGACGTTCCTCTCGGTGCGCACGCCCGCGCTCGCGGACGACCGCGTGCTCGTGAGCTGACGCGCGACCCGGACGGCCTGTCATACCGCCCATGACCACGCGTGACGGCGGCCGTGCACGCGGCGACGACGCCGACCTACCATGACACAACGACCCGCCCCGCGCCGGGCGGCTTCACTCGGAGGAACCTCATGACCCGGATCGCCGTACTGGTGGGGAACCCCCAGCCCGCCTCGCGCACCCGTCTCGTCGCCGAGGAGGTGGCAACCCTGCTCGGCGCTCGCGGCGGCGCCGACATCGACGCCACGATCGACCTCGCGGACGTCGCCGGGACGCTTTTCCGCTTCCCGGAGCCGGGCGTCGACCAGCTGCTGGATCGGGTCGCGACCGCGGACGTGGCGGTCATCGCGAGTCCCACCTACAAGGCCGCCTACACGGGCCTGCTGAAGGCGTTCCTCGACCGCTACGGATCCGATGGGCTGCGTGGCGTCACCGCGGTGCCCGTGCTCACGATCGGGGCGCCGACGCACGCGCTGGCGGTGGAGACGACCCTGCGCCCGCTGCTCGTCGAGCTCGGTGCGAGCGTGCCGACCCGCGGCCTGGCCTTCCCCGCCGCGGCCGTCGAGGATCGCGCGAGGATCGCCGGCGACTGGGTCGAGTCCGAATGGCCGCGGATCCGGCACGCGTTCGCCGGCGGGACGGAGCCGGGCCGATGAGCGCCTGGCGGTGACCTCGACCGCTGTCGCAGGTCACCGCGAGACCGCGCATCGGGCGCAAGCGCTCGCGGGACGCCACGGCGGGGGAGCGGTCGCCCGAGCAGGCACGATGGCCGATGCGCGTCATACGCGAAGAGGGGATCCGGATGCTCTCCGGATCCCCTCCTGCTCACGTCTCGATCAGTACGCGAACTGCCACATGTAGCGGCGTCCTTCCAGCGCGTAGCCGCGCACGGATGCGTAGTTCTCCGCGAGGCGGAACATCATCGGATAGAACACCAGGGGTGCGGTGAAGCCGCGCTGGTTCGCGGGAACGCCCGGGAGGTCCAGATGGCGGCTGTCGATCTTGTGCGTGGTGCCGCTGTACTGATCGAGGAATCGTTCGGCGCGCTCGGCCATGGGCCGGGTCTCGTCCTCACCGAGGAAGAGGATGCTCTTGGTCTGCTTGTCGAACACCTCGAACGGGCCCTGGAAGAACTCGTTGGCGTTGATGGTCGACGCGTGCATCCACTGCATCTCCTGCAGGAAGCAGCTGGTGAAGGTGCTGCCCATCCCCTGGAGCGGGCCCGAGGCGATGAGGTACGTCATCGGGACGTCCTTCATGTCCTCGGCGATGGCGGCGGCCAGCGGCTCGAAGCCGCGCAGCGCGGCCTCTGTCGCCTCCGGCAGTGCCGTGAGCGCGTCGAGCCGGGCACGGACGTCCCGTCCCTCCCGGGCCAGCACGGCGAGCGCGAGAAGCTGCAGCACGACCTGGTTGCCGTCGCCGCCCCGCGAGATGAATGCCGTCGTCACAGCCTGCGCGAGCGGTCCGTCGGCCTTCAGCGTGACCGCGACCACCGCGGCGCCCCGCTCCTGCGCCCAGGCCGCCGCTGCCACGGACTCGGCCGTGGTGCCCGCCGCCGACAGCACGATGACGAGAGCGCCCGGGCCCACGCCGGGCGAGGCGCGGTAGCTGAACTCGTCGGAGTTGACCGACGCGACGGGGAGCGCCGACTCCCGGTCCAACACGTACTGCGCGGCCTGCAGGCCGGAGAGGGAGCCGCCGGCTCCGACGAGGTAGACGCGGTCCACCGCGGGCCGCCCTGCGACATAGTCGCGGATCTCGTCCCAGCGGGCGAGCGCATGCTCCTGTGCGGGACGGATCGTGTCGGGGATGGGCTTGACGGGGGTCGGGCCGACATAGGTGCCGTCGGTCATCGGTGCTCCTTCGTGGTGAGGGGTTCGAGAACGGGGGAGTCGTCGCCTGCGGCGAGGATGGTCGGGTCGATCGGGATGCCGGGCCCGAAGGCGCCGAGCCGTTGACATGTCTCCGCAGCGATCTCCGCCGCGGCGGCCAGGATCGTCGGCGGATCCTCGTCGCGCAGGATGCCCACGAGCACCCGCGCCGCGAAGCTGTCGCCGGCGCCCAGGGTGTCGAGGGCGGGACGCTCGGTCCGCGCCGCCGCCGACCAGCGTCGGCCGCGGTGACTGAGCACCGCGCCCCGGGTGCCACGCGTGACGAGGCTCCACTGCGCGCCCGAGGCCTCGCTCCTCTCGAGCAGCTCCGCGAACGCCGTGTCGTCCAGATCGCCGCCGGAGTGCACGGCGAGGAAGCAGATCCTGCCCACCCGGGCGATGTGATCCGGATCGGCGCGCGTGGCGAAGTCGTACGACAGGCGCGTCGCGCTCGCGAATGCCTCGAGATGCTGGTCCAGGCCGCTGGTCGCGCCGACGTGGACGGCATCGAATCCCGCAAGGGCATCGATGTCATCCGCCGACGGATCGAACCGGGACACACCCAGGTCGAAGGACAGGAACGCGCGGTCGCCGTGCTCGTCGTGGCCGATCACGCAGTACGCGGTCCGGCCCCGCGCGCGCCGGAGTCGCGAGACGTCGACCCCCTCGGCTGCCAGCGATTGGGCGATGTGCTCTCCGGCGGAATCGGGAGCCACCTGGCCGACGTAGGCGGCGCGGGCCCCGAGCCGAGCGGCGAACGCCGCCACGTTCACGGTGTTGCCTCCCGGGAACATCCGCCCCGCCGACCGATAGCAATCGACGACGTTGTCCCCGGCGCCGGCGATGCTGACGAGCCCGCTCATGACGGGGCCGACGAGATGTCGGCAGCGGCGGTGACGGGAGCCCACGCACCGGTTCCGACCTCGGCGGGAGCGGCGTCCTGGTCGAAGCGGCTGAGCCGGAACGCGTCGAGCACGGGCGACGGCCGGCCGGTGAGCACCTCCTCGGCCACGAGCTCGCCCAGGATCAGGCCGAGGGTCGCGCCCGAGTGCGTGAACAGCATGGACAGGCCTGCGATCGCCGGGACCGAGCCGACCACGGGCTCGCCGTCACCGGGGATGGGCTTCAGTCCCGCGGCGACGCGCTCGGCGACGAGTGTCGGGTTGCCCGCGAGCACGCGCGAGGCCTCCTCGAGAAGGCCTCGCACCGACGCTTCGGGCACCGTCAGGGCGCCGTCCTCGCCGACCACGATCGACTTCTCGGCCCAGTCGGCGTCGAGCACCAGCCGTCCGTCGGGCATCGGGCGCACGGCGACCCGCGGGGTGTTCAGCACCGTCCGTACCCGGGGCTCGACCGGCTCGGTGACCACCACGAACGCGGCGGGGGTGGCGTCAGGCACGTGCACGCCGAGTGCTGCCAGCTGCGCGGGGACGTGCCCACCCGTGGCCAGCACGACCCGGTCGGCGGCGAGCCGGGCGCCGTTGCCGAGGATCACCCCGACGGCGGTGCCGTCCTGCACGTCGACACGCACGTCGCCGGCGTCCTCGATGACCTCGGCGCCGTCGGCCACCGCCTCGGCGAGGAGAGCGGCGATGAGGTCGGGCAGGTTCACCCACCCCTCACCGCGGTTGTAGATCGCGCCCTCGGAGGCGACGGCCTCGGCGTTCACATCGGGCGTCAGCGCCGCGACCTGCTCGCGGTCGAGCCAGACGGAGTCGTAGCCACCGGCGCGCTCGTAGGCGAACGTGTCGCGGAAGCTCTCATCCTCGCCTGCCCACTTGAGGGCGCCGTCGAATCGCAGATACGCGCTGCTCTCCGGGTGCCGCTCCCGCCAGGTCCGGTAGCGATCCAGGCCGATCAGCCGCAGGTAGCGGTATTCGGCCGAACGTGCGCCGGACGAGTTCAGCCAGGCGATCGAGCGGCCCGAGGCGCCGTCGGCCGGCTTGCCCTGGGTGACGAGGGTCACGCGGGCGCCGCCGCGGGCGAGGTGTGCAGCGGTCGAGGTGCCGAGGATCCCGGCGCCGATGACGGCGACGTGGAGTGGCTGCGGGCTGGTCATCGTTGTCCTTCGTTCGTGTCGGAGTGTTCGGATCGGCGCAGTGGCGTCTCCGCGTGCAGGCGCTCGATGAGCTCGAGCACGGCGACGGCGTCGGCCGGGTCGACCGGCAGCGGGCCGCCGTCGCGGATGCCGGCCGCGAGGCCGCGGTAGAACGCGCCGTAGTCCCCCCGGAGGGTGGGCAGCGGAGAGAGCGAGCCTTCGACGCCGAAGACGCCCCAGCGCTCCGGCGGCGTGGCCCCGTACTGTGCGTCGTCGGGCGAGACGCCGACACTCAGCGCGGCCTCCTGACCGTCCAAGCCGTGGCTGGTGTAGCCGCTGCGCGAGCCGAGCACGTGGAACCGGGGGCCGAACTGTGCGGCGAGCGAGTTCATCCACAGGTGCGAGATCGTGCCGGACTCGTGGCGGAGCGCGACGAAGGCGTCGTCGTCCGCACACCCACCCGGCCGGTGCACCGCGAGCTCGGCACGCGCTTCGGCCACCGGGCCGAACAGCTGCAGCGCCTGATCGATGAGGTGGCTGCCGAGATCGAAGAGGATCCCTCCACCCTGATCCGCAGTGGCCTGCGCCTTCCAGGTGGCACGGATCTCCGGCTTGTACCACTCGAACCGCGACTCGAAGCGGCGCACGTCTCCCAGCCGGCCGGTCTCGACGAGATCGCGCACGGTACGGAAGTCTCCGTCCCACCGCCGGTTCTGGAACACCGTGATCCGCCGTCCGAGGTGCTCGGCGTGCGCGATGAGGGCACGTCCCTCGGCGGAGGTCACCGCGAACGGCTTGTCCACGACCACGTCGAGACCCGCGTCCAGCGCGACCGTGGCGATCGGGGCGTGGGTGGCCGGCGGCGTTCCGATCACGACGAGATCCAGGTCGGTCCGGCGATCGAGCAGCTCGTCCACGGATCCCAGAACCGACGCGTCCGGATACCGGACCCGCGCCTCCCGGGCACGTCCCGGATCCGCAGTGACGATCACGTCGAGCGAGTACGCGGGATCGGCGGCGAGGAACGGCGCGTGGAAGACCCGGCCCGACACTCCGAAACCCACGACGGCCGTGCGGATAGGCGGTGCCGTGGTCCCCGTCATCAGAGCACCTCCGAGAGGAACAGGCGCAGCCGGTCGCTCTGCGGGGCATCGAAGATCTGCTCGGGCGTGCCGGCTTCGACGACGCGCCCTTCGTCCATGAAGACGACCTGGTCGGCGACTTTGCGAGCGAATCCCATCTCGTGGGTGACCACCAGCATCGTCATGCCGCGCTGCGCGAGTTCGGCCATGAGGTTGAGAACGCCCTTGACCAGCTCTGGATCGAGGGCGCTGGTGGCCTCGTCGAAGAGCATCACCTCCGGTTCCATCGCAAGTGCCCGCGCGATGGCGACGCGCTGCTGCTGCCCTCCGGACAGATCCCGGGGGCGGTGGTCCGAGCGCTCGGCGAGGCCGACCTCGGTGAGTCGCGCCAGGGCGATCCGCTCCGCCTCGCCCTTCGGCATGCGCTTCACATTCCGCAGGGCGAGGGCCACGTTCTGCAGCGCCGTGTGGTCGGGGAAGAGGTTGAAGTGCTGGAAGACGAGACCGACCCTCCGGCGCAGCACGTCGGGCTTGAGCGTGAGGGCGTCGTCGTCGGCGATCAGTACCCGCCCGCCCTTGGGCTCGTGGAGACGGTTGACGCCGCGCAGCAGCGTGGACTTGCCCGAGCCGGACGGCCCGATGATGCAGGTCGTGGTGCCGGGCTCGACGGTGATCGACACGTCCCGGATGACGTCGACGTCGCCGTAGGCCATTCGGAGGTTCTGGATCTCGAGCCGGGAGCCCTTGTAGAAGCGGCCGTCGGTGACGGGCTGAGGTGATGTGTAGGTCATGCGTTCTCTCCTCGGGTGTAGACCGGGCTGAGGGACTGCTCTGCGACCTCTTCGAGACCGCTGCGCGGCGGCGTCGCCTTGCGGCGTCCGGTGCGGAATCGGTTGTCGAAGTAGTTCACGAGATGGGTGAGCGGCACGGTCACCACCAGGTAGAAGACGCCCGCGAGGACGAGGGGCGACAGGTTCCCGCTGAGCACGGCTGCGTCCTGCCCGACCCGGAACAGCTCGCGCTCGCCGACGAGGAGACCCAGGAAGTAGACGAGGCTCGAGTCCTTCACGATGGCGATGAACTGATTGACCAGCGCCGGCAGCACGCGTCGGACACCCTGCGGGATCACCACCAGACGCATCGCACTGGTGTAGCTCATCCCGAGCGCTCGGCAGGCCTCCAGCTGACCGCGGTCGACGCTCTGGATGCCGGCGCGGAAGATCTCGCCGATGTACGCGCTCGCGATCAGGCTCAGGGCGAGGATCCCCAGGGGATAGGGCGACGGGCCGAAGACCTGCTGGCTGAACTTCGCCAGCCCCTGCCCGATGAGCAGGATGGTGAGGATCGCGGGCAGTCCGCGGAAGATGTCGGTGTAGACGCGGGCGGGATATCGCAGCCAGCGCGACTTCGAGATGCCCAGGACGGCGATGATCATCCCGAGAACGATGCCGATCGCGGTCGCGCAGAGCGAGATGATCAGAGTGTTGACGAGCCCGATACCCAGCAGCTGCGGGAGGACCTGCGCCATCGCGCCGAAGTCGAAGAACGTCTTGATGATGTTGTCGAGCCAGTTCATGATGTGCTCCTCTCGAGGCGCGGGCGACGATCGCCCGCGCCTCGCGGTGGGTCAGCCCTGCGCGGCGCTCGGGGTCGGAGATGCCGTGCGCTCGCTCGGCGGGAGGTACTGGTCGGGCATCGGAGAACCCGGGAACCACTTCTGGTAGAGCTTCTTCCAGGTGCCGTCGTCCATCGCCGAGCGCAGCGCCTTGTTCAGGGCGTCCCGGAGCGCGGTGTTGCCCTTCGCGATCGCGAACCCGGCAGGCGCATCGAAGGAGGGGACGTTGATGGCGTTGACGAGCCCGTACTGCTCGGCATAGGTCTTCGCTGTCTCGTAGTCGAGGAAGTGCGCGACGACGTTCCCGTTGTTGACGGCGGCGATCGCGCTGTTGTTGTCCGGGAAGCGCACCAGCTCGCTCTTGGTGAAGTGCTTGAGTGCGTACTGCTCCTGCAGGGTGCCCTGGACGACCCCGAGGCGTTTGCCGGCGAGGTCGGACTCCTTCGAGATGTGCGCGTCAGGGCTCGCCATGACGGTCAGGAATCCTGCGAGGTAGCCGTCGGAGAAGTCGACGGTCTTCTTGCGGGCGTCGGTGATCCCGATCGCGGCGACCCCGACGTCGAACTGCCCGTTCGCGACGGCCGGCAGGATCGCGGAGAAGTCCTGGCCCGTGAAGACCACGTCCTTCACGCCGATGCGGCGCGCCACGTCCTCGAAGAGCTGGACGTCGAACCCCGTGTACTGGCCGTCGGCGTCCGTGAACGAGTACGGCTTCAGATCGCCGACGCTCGCGACGCGGATCTGCCCGGCCTTGATCAGGTGGTACGGGTTGCCGTCGCCGCCTGCTGTCGGCGTGCTGCTGGATCCGGTGCCCGGCGAGCACGCGGTCAGGACGGCAGCGGTGACGAGTGCGGCGGCAGCGACGATGGCCCTTCGCCTTCCGAAAACGCTCATGGAGTTCCTCTCTGAACTGATTCCCTGACCGCCAGGGCAGCGATAGGGCTAGTGGGTCCGGACCCACCTTGTATATTGGGTCCGGACCCAATGACCGTAGTCATATGATGGGGACCTTGTCAATCCCGTGTTGAGGAAGTCGCATGACCGCATCGAGATCCCTGCCGCGGCAGGCCACGGTAGCTGACGTCGCACGTCGCGCCGGAGTCGGCAAGTCCACGGCGTCGCGGGCTCTCGGCGGATACGGTGCCGTGAGCGAAGAAGTCCGCGACCGCGTCCTCGCGGCCGCGGAGGAACTCGGATACCGTCCGAACGAGCTGGCGCGCAGCATGAACACCGGGCGTTCCCGCACGATCGGCGTCGTCGTCGGAGACGTCGAGAACCCGTACTTCAGCGTCGCGCTGCGGGGCATCTCGGATACGGCGAGGGCCGCCGGCTATGACGTGGTTCTCGCGAACACCTCCGAGCGGCTCGCCGATGAGCGCGACGCCGTGCGGTTCTTCCTCGACAAGCGCGTCGACGCGATGATCGTCTCGCCCGCGACCAGCTACGACACCGAGCATCTCGTCACCGTGCTGGAGGCTTCACGCCCGCTCGTGCTCCTGGACCGGCGCGTCGACAGCGTGGACGCCGTCGGTGTGCGCGTGCGCATCGCCGCGGCAGCGGCGCAGGCCACAGAGCTGCTGATCGGGCTCGGCCATCGGCGGATCGCTTTCGTCTCGGCGCTGACGACTGATGGCGACCGATTCAGCGGACTGGAGACAGCGGTCTCCTCCGTGTCCGACCGACTGGCAGGCCTGGTCGGAGCTCTTCAGAGCAACGGCATCGCGGTCGATCCGGATCTGATCCGATATCTCGCCGTCGATGAGGCGGAGACCGCCGCGATCATCGATGAACTGCTCGGGATGGCCGATCCTCCCACGGCCATCCTGGCCTCGGACGCGACTGTCGCGCTCAACGTGCTGATCGCGTTGCGTTCGCGTCGCCTGAGTGTGCCTCGGGACATCTCGGTCATCGCCTTCGATGACTCGCCCTGGGCGCGGATCAGCGACCCTCCGCTGACCGGCATCACCCATCCGATCTACGAGGTCGGCGTCACCGCGGCGAAGGCGGCACTGAGACTGATCGACGGAACGTCGGTCTCCTCCCAGGAGTTCGATGCGGAGTTGACCCTCCGTGAGTCACACGGGCGTCCGAAGGGCGTGAAGGGGCGAATGCTCGAGGCGGGCGAGGAGCGAGAAGTCGTCCGCTAGCTCCACCGTGCTGTCGAGCAGACCGAGCGATTCCCCGGCGGCACCCTCTTCGCGCCGGCAGGTTCGTCATGCCAGCGCCGGGGCGTCCCCGAACGACGGCACCCGCAGCGGCGGCCGGTGCGGGATGGGAATCGGCTTGGACGACGGGATCCGCGTCGCGCGCTCGGCGTTCCGGCGGATGGCGTGGAGCACGTCCTGCGGTGACGTCCAAGTGGCCGGGAGGCCCAGATCCTGCAGCCAGATCACGTCGTATGCCGCCTGCTCCGTCTCGTAGACGCAGGCCACGGTGCGGTACGGATCGCCCGGTCCGCGGCTCGTGTCCACGACGATCCACTCGATGGGCGTCAGCTGCTGCAGCACGTATCGGTCATTCGACATCTGGGCTCCTGGTGTATTGCTGCGCCGCGCGGCGCGATGTACCGCACGGCGCGGCGAGGAGGGCAGCCACCCGGCCCGCTTTCGAGATGCGCGGGCCGCGCGCGGGCGTGGCTCCGGTGCACACGCCCCCGGAATCCGAATGCGCGGGCGGGGCAGCTGTCACCTCGGTGGTGTGAGGCAAGGCCTCGATGAGGACGGTTCATCGGGCGCGAGGCGGCGAGCGCGCGAACACGAGACCGCTGCTCGCGCGGGCAGGGCCGCTCGCTGAGGAGCGCGACCGGTCGAGCTCGCGGCGGCGGTGGCCCCGGGTGCCACGGCCGTCTGCGGTGGCTTCGCACGTGCTGCCGAGAGCCGGCGGCACGGCCCATTCCGCGGCGACGATGTCGTCGAACTCGGCCTGCATCAGCTCGTCATCCGCGACGATCAGCTCGATGAACCGCTCATCGAGCTGCTGCTCGGCCCTCGCGCCCTGCACGGATGGGATCATCATGAACTGCTCCCGACGGTTCAGGCGCTGATGGCGAGGTTCTCCGCCTTGCTGGTGACCGCGACCTTGCGCGGCTTCGCCTCCTCGGCGACGGGGATCTGCAGGGAGAGCACGCCGTCGTCGTAGTTCGCGGTGATCTTCCCGGTGTCGAGGTTGTCGCCGAGCACGAGCTGCCGGCTGAACACACCGCGAGCCCGCTCCGCGGCGAGCATGTCGGCGTCGCTGGCCCTGATCGGCCGCTCGGCCTTCACCGTCACCACGTTGCGTTCGACGTCCAGGTCGATCGACTCCCGGTCCACCCCGGGCAGGTCGAACTCGACGTGGAAGACGTCGCCTTCCCGCCAGGCGTCCATCGGCATGACCGAGGGCCTCGCCAGTGTCCCATCCGCTCCGAAGATCTGCTGGGTGAGTCGGTCCAGCTCACGGAACGGATCAGTGCGCATCAGCATCATGACCACCTCCATGTCCTCGTTGAGAGATGCTTCAGGGGCATGGATCCGCTCGTCAGGATCTATGCCCTGCGCTGTAGATTTTTTATAGCACCACTGTCAAGGCGATGCAAGCGGATCTTCCAGATCTGAACGCCGGGAGCCCGTAGCACGCCGGACTCGCAGGCGAAATCAGCGCGAAACGTGCGGGTGGAATGGTCCATGCATGGAAACGTCTTTCGCCGGATACTGGAGCCGGCAGGCAACGGGATCCCGCTCCGGTTCGCCCTGGGACGAGATGTTCGACGCCTGCGACGCAGATGCGGAGCTCGCCGCCCGAGATCCCTACCGCGGGATCCATCGCGCGCTCAGCGAGATGTCGGCGGAGGATCTGCGCGGCAGGGTCGAGGCGCTCGCCGGGGCGTACCTCTCACAGGGCGTGACCTTCGACTTCGCCGGCGAGGAGCGTCCGTTCCCGCTCGACGTCGTGCCCCGGGTGATCGCGCCCGACGAGTGGCGCGAGGTGGATCTCGGCGTCGCGCAGCGCGTGCGGGCGCTGGAGGCCTTCCTCGCCGACGTGTACGGCGCCCGGCGCTGCGTGACCGACGGCGTTATCCCGGCGCCGCTCATCGCCTCGTCGAGCCACTTCCACCGCCAGGCCGCGGGGATCGTCGCGGCGAACGGCGTCCGGATCCAGGTGGCCGGCATCGACGTCATCCGGGACGAGTCCGGCGGGTGGCGGGTGCTCGAGGACAACGTGCGCGTGCCGAGCGGCGTGAGCTACGTGCTGGCGAACCGCCGCGCGCTCGCGCAGATGGTCCCGGAGATGTTCACGGACATGCGGGTCCTGCCCGTGGTCGACTACCCCAACCGACTGCTCGGTGCACTGCGCGCGGCGGCGCCGTCGGGCGCCGAGGATCCCACCGTCGTGGTGCTCACCCCCGGCGTGTTCAACTCCGCGTACTACGAGCACACCCTGCTGGCGCGGCTGATGGGCGTCGAGCTGGTGGAGGGGCGCGACCTGTTCTGCTCCGGCGGGCGGGTCTGGATGCACACCACCACAGGTCCGCGCCGGGTCGACGTGATCTACCGCCGGGTCGACGATGAATTCCTGGATCCGCAGCAGTTCCGCCCGGATTCGATGCTAGGGGCGGCCGGGATCCTGAACGCGGCACGGCTGGGGAACGTGACGATCGCGAACGCGGTGGGCAACGGCGTCGCCGACGACAAGCTCGTGTACACCTATGTGCCCGACCTGATCCGCTACTACCTGGCCGAGGAGCCGATCCTGCCGAACGTCGACACCTGGCGCCTGGAAGACCCCGGCGCCCTCGAAGAGGTGCTGGACCGGCTGCACGAGCTCGTCGTGAAGCCGGTGGACGGATCCGGCGGCAAGGGCCTCATCATGGGTCCCGCCGCCTCACGCGCCGAGCTCGACACCGCAAGGAAGACGCTCGCCGCGGATCCGCGGGGCTGGATCGCGCAGCCGGTCGTGCAGCTGTCCACGATCCCCACCCTCGTGGAGGGCGGGTTCCGGCCCCGGCACGCCGACCTGCGGCCGTTCGCGGTCAACGACGGCGACGGGATCTGGGTCCTGCCCGGCGGCCTCACCCGGGTCGCGCTCCCGGAAGGGCAGCTCGTGGTCAACTCGAGCCAGGGCGGCGGATCCAAGGACACCTGGGTGCTGGAGGATCCGGCCACGCCACGGGCCTCGGCCACGATCGGCGCCGTCCGGATCGCGGCTCCGCCGGCCGCGGAGCTCGCCGGCGCCGCGGTCGCACCGCTGCCGGTGCCGCCGATCGACGACCCGCAGCGCCAGCAACAGCAGCAACAGCAACAGCAGCAGGAGGTGTCGTCATGCTGAGTCGGATCGCCGAAGCGCTGTTCTGGATCGGCAGGTACGTCGAACGCGCCGACGGCACAGCCAGGATCCTCGACGTGCATCTGCAGCTGCTGCTCGAGGATCCTTGGGCCGACGAGGAGTCGGTGTGCCGCGGGGTGCTGTCCGTGATGGGCGTGCCCGATGCCGCCGGCGGCAACCCTCGCCGCGGCGATGCGCTCCGGGCGCTCGCGACCGACCGGACCCAGGCGATCTCGGTCGCGCACTCGCTGTCCTCCGCCCGGGAGAACGCCCGCCGCGCCCGAGAGGTCATCTCCCAGGACCTGTGGGAGGTGCTCAACACGACCAATGCCCGGCTGCCGCTGCGCGTGGACTTCGAACGCTCGCACTCCTTCTTCCAATGGGTGCGCGAGCGGGCCGCGCTCACCTACGGCGTCGCCGAGACGTCGATGAGCCGCGACGAGGCCTGGTACTTCTTCGTGCTCGGGCGCGCCCTCGAGGCCGCGGACATGACCGCGCGCCTGCTCGTCTCCGCGGCACGGGCCGACGGCGGCAGCACGATCAACTGGATGACCCTGCTGCGCAGCTGCGATGCTTACGACGCGCATCTGCGCGTGCACCGGGCCATGCCCACAGCCACCTCGGCGACGGAGTTCCTGCTCATCGACCGGCACTTCCCCCGCTCGGTGCTGTCGAGCGTCATCCGCGCCGAGGAGAGCCTCCGGCGCATCGGCCAGTCCTCGCCACTGCTGCCGCCCGACGCGGTGGGCCGAGCCATCGGTCGGCTGCGCTCGGAGCTCGAATACCGGCCTGTGGCAGATCTCGTGCTCCTGCTGGAGAGCAGCATGCGCCATGTGCAGGAGAGTGTCTCCGCGATCAGCAACGCGGTGCAGGACCAGTACTTCCCCTCCATCGCCGCCCCCGTCTGGACCGAGGAGACGCTATGACCCGGCTCAGGATCGTGCACCGCACGGGATTCCAGTACGCCTCGCCCGCGACGGCGTCGTACAACGAGGCGCGTATGCTGCCGCGCACGCAGGACCGCCAGCTCGTGCTGCAGGCCCGTGTCGAGACCAGTCCGGCGACGCATCCGAGCACGTACAACGACCACTGGGGGACACCGGTGACCGCGTTCGAGGTGCTCACCCCGCACGAGGAGCTCTCCGTGGTGGCGACGAGCGTGGTCGAGACGCGCACGGTCCCCGCGCGCGGCCCGGAGCTGCGCTGGGACCAGCTCGCGCGCGCCGCGGCTTCCTCGCTCGACGTCGCAGAGATGCTCATCCAGACGCACGCCACCGACCCCGATGAGCAGATGAGCGAACTGGCGAACCAGGCGCGTGCCGAGCACGACGGCATCGATGCCGCGGCCACCGCGATCTGCCGGATCGTCGGCGAGGCGATGACCTATCGTCGCGGCGTGACCGGGGTGAACTCGACGGCGCGGGACGCGTGGCCGGCGCGCGCAGGGGTCTGTCAGGACATCGCGCATGTGACGCTCGGGATGCTCCGCGCGGCCGGGATCCCGGCTCGCTACGTGTCCGGCTATCTGCACCCGGACGCGGACCCGAAGGTGGGCGAGACCGTCACCGGGGAGTCGCACGCCTGGGTGGAGTGGTTCTCGGGCGCATGGCGCGGCTACGACCCCACCAACCTCGTCGAGATCGGTCCCTCGCACGTGTTCGTCGGCGTCGGTCGGGACTACGCGGACATCTCCCCGCTGCGCGGCGTCTACGCCGGATCCGGCGCGTCCGAGCTGTTCGTCTCGGTCGACATCACCCGCCTGGAGTGAACACCCGCCTGGAGCGAACGCACGACGCGGCCCCCGGGTTCAGCCGATTCCCGGGGGCCGCGTCGTGCACGAGGGTGCTCGAGCCGTGCTCCGCGATAAGGCGCCAGTATCACGGAGCGGCGTTTCGCCGTCGCGGCGGGCGTCTCCGTGGTCGGCATGCTCGTGGGGGCGACCCTGCGCGTCTGAGCGTCGCAGTGGGTCGCCCAGCGGACCCATACCTCTGCCAGAGGTATCATCATTCCGTGGAGAACCTGACACCGACAGCGCACACGATCCTGGGCTACGTGGCTTCGCACCCGCGCAGCGGCTACGAGATCCGCCAGGCCGCGTCGCGCAACCCCTTCTGGGGGATCAGCGACGGCCAGCTGTACCCGCAGCTGCGGCTGCTGGCCGGCGCGGGGCTGATCGAGTCCGACGGGGAGGACGGACCCCGGGGCAAGACGGTCTGGCGGATCACGCCGCCGGGGCGACAGGCTCTGCGCGAGTGGCTCGGCGAGGAGACTCCGCCGGTCGTGATCCGGGACGAGAACCTGGTGAAGCTGCTGTTCGCCGCTCCGCTCGACCGCGGGCTCGCGCGAGCGCTGGTGGAGGAGCGCCGGGCGCAGTTCGCGTCGTTCCGGGATCTCGTCGCGGCGGTCGTGCCGGGTGCCTCCTGGACGGATGCGGAGCGGAGCGCGGCGGCGACCGTGCCGACCCTCGTGCGCGACTACGGCCTGACGTTCGCCGAGAACGCCGTGGCCTGGTGCGACCGTGTTCTCGACGCGCTGGACGGCGACGCATGAGCGCCGGCGTGCGCCCAGTCCGGATCACCGTGTCCCGCGTGCTCTATCTCCTGGGCGGGGCGATCGGGGTCGTGAACGGCGCGATCGAGCTCGGGCCCGACGCGCGGCCGTCCGTGCAGGCCGCGGGGTGGCCGCTGATCGTGTCGGGAGCGGCCGCCCTCGTCCTGGTCGTCCTGCTCCGCCGGCCGGGTCGTGGTCTCCCCGTCACGGCCGGCGTGGTCTCCGCGGCCATGGGCGGCGCGCGCGTGCTGCAGGCGGCCGCGGTCGGGTCCCCGGCGGTGCTGATCGCCTGCCTCCTCCCCGTGGTGGCCCTGCTCGGGGTGATCGGGTCCGAGGGACGGGCGTGGACGCGCACGCCGGCGGCGGAATGGGCGTCCCTCGTCGCGGCCGACCGTGCGCGGCGCGCACCGCGCGGGGTTGTGCGCCGGGCGATCGGCGGCCTCGGCGCGGTCGGGATCGTGGCGGCCGTGCTCGTCGTCGGCGTCGGCGCGGGGGTCGCCGCCGCCGTCGCGCCGTGCCCTCTGCCGGGCCCGGCCGCGCGCAGCGGTCTGGACACCGCCGACGGCACGGCGCATCCGGCCGCGACGCCCACCGGCCACGTCACGGCGACCGACGGGGTGCGGCTCGCCTACTACGCCTTCGTCCCCCGCGCGCCGCGGGCGAGCCTGGTGTTCTACCACGGCACCGGGGCGAACAGTGCTGCCGGGTACCTCGGCATCGGCGAGACCCTCCGCGCGCAGGGGATCGCGGTCTACCTCTTCGACATCCGCGGCCACGGCGCCTCGGGCGGACCACGCGGCGACACCCCGAGCACGCCGCAGCTGGAGCAGGACACGGCGTCGGCGGTCTCGTTCGTGCACCATGAGCAGCCTGATGTGCCGGAGTTCGTCGGCGGGCATTCGGCCGGGGCCGGAGTCGTGCTCAACAGCGTGCAGCGGATCTCGACGCCCATCGCCGGCTACGTGTTCCTCGCGCCCGACTTCGGGCTGCACTCGGGCACCGAGCGCCAGGACGACGCCTCCAACTTCGCGACGATCTGCCAGCGGCCCCTGATCGCCGCCACGCTGACGAACGGCCTGCTGGGCGCGCACACGCCGGCGGTCTCGTTCGCCTACACGTCCGCTCAAATCGCCGCGGGCCTGATCCCGCAGTACACCGCCGCCATGGCCATCGCCCAGAACGCGGATGACAGCGCGGCGGTGCTCGCACACCTCCGCGGGCCCGTCGGCGTCTGGATCGGCGGCGACGACGAGGTGTTCGACCCCTCGCGCGTCGCCGCCTATGCCGAGACCCGCACGGGGAACCGGGCGACCGTCTCGATCGTGCCCCACGAGAGCCACCTCGGCATCCTCGACGATCCGGCCCCCATGGGGGAGTGGATCCTGGCGCACCAGGGAGGCTAGGGGACGGACGCCCGGCGTCGGCGTCACCGCGCCTGCGGACGAGCGGCGCCGCGGCGCCGGACCCGGATCCGGCTGATCAGCGCGGGGACCAGGCCGACGGCGATCGCGAGAGCCGCGGCGAGGATCGCGATCACGGTGACGCGCACGGGCGCCCCTCCCTGCTGCGGCAGCGCCGGGAGCGGATACTCGATGTACTTCGCCGCGGTCTGAGCCACGTGACGCCCGTCGGAGCGCGCGATGTCGGCGAGGATCGGGTCGAAGCTCGTGTTGCCCGTGCCGGCCGCCGCGGCCGGGAGGAACACCGGGACGTCGGGGGCGGCAGCCGCGAGCGGCGTGCGCGAGGTCGCGCCGGGGATCACGAGACGGTCGAGCTTGCCCGCCTTCGCCACAGGTGTGGCGAGCAGCGTCATGCCGTGCCGCGTGGTGATCTCGCCGCTCTCGGCGACGGGGACGACGTGCGCGGTGAACGCGGCTCCGCCGTAGAGCTCGGCGGCCGCGGCGACATCGATCTCGTCCACGCCCGGTGTCAGCCCGAGGCCGTAGCGGGGCTGCCCCCACGGCATCGTGGCGCCGAGCACATACGGGTAGTCCGCGAGCGAGACGTGTTGACGGGGATGCTCGTCGACGCGTCCGGGCTCCAGTGCGGGTAGCGCACCTCGTCGGCGATCCGCACGGCCTCGGCCGTGCCCGCCCGCTGCTGCACGACGTGCAGGCTGGCGGCGATGCCTGAGCTCACGCCCGCGGTGGTGAGCACGTCACCGTCCTCGACCCAGCGCTCTCCCCGCACCCACGTGGTCTCCGGGTGAGTCGAGGTCATCCCGTCGATGTCGGACCAGAACGACGTCGCCCGCTTGCCGTCGAGCCCCGTCGTCTCCACGAGCACGCGCGCACCGGCGCAGACGCCCATGATGCGGGCGCCGGCATCGTGCGTGGTCTCGATGAACGCGCGCAGATCCGCCTCCTCTGCCCCTGACGGGTCGGCGATCGCGGGGACGACGACGAGGTCGGGGCGGGGCAGCCGCCCGGACTCGTAGTCCGCGAACGACGCGTCGGGCACGGTGGTGAGCCCGCCCGACAGGGCGATCGGGGTGCGCGATGCCGCGACCGTGCGCACGTCGAAGCGCTCGGACGCGGCGAACACGCCGTAAGGCCCCATCGCGTCGGTCGCGACCGTGCCGTTGCGCCCGAGGAGGATCGCGACCTGGATCCGGTCGGACGCGGCGGGCCGGGTCGCCGCCGGCTCCGCGGAGGAGCGGGCGGGGAGCGGCGCGAAGTCCTGCGCCATCGTCGTGGTGAAGCCGGCGACAGCGACGCCGCCGAAGACGGCCGTCGCGAGGATGACGCCGCCGACCGTGAGCAGGGCGCGCCGAAGGAAGGTGTTCATGAAGGGCTCCGAAGAAGGGGTCGGTGGAGGAGACGGCGACGGGCTGTCGCCGTGGGACGTGGGGAGAGGGCGTGCTAGCGGAGGGAGGCGCGGTACTCGCGCGGCGACAGGCCGTGCACCTGCGCGAAGACGCGCCGCAGCTGCCGGGCGTCGGCGTACCCGCACGCCAGTGAGATCGCCTCGACCGAGAGATCGGTCGAGGACAGCAGCGCTGTGGCGTGGCCGATGCGCAGGGTCTGCTGGTATTGCAGCGGGGTCATGCCGACGGTGCGGACGAACTTGCTGGTCAGCGTGCGGGGCGCGAGGTGCACCGCTCGCGAGAGCTCCTCGAGCGTGTAGTGCTGCGAGAAGCCGTCGGACAGGATCTGCTGCACGGCCTGCACCTCGGGGACGACGTGATCGCGGAACTCCACGAACGGGCTGGTCGGCGCCGCGGTCCCGTTGCGGCGCAGATAGACCACCAGCTCGCGCGCGACGCGGGCAGCGAGCGCGGCGCCGTGATCCTGCTCGATGATGGCGAGCGAGAGGTCGATCCCGGAGGCGATGCCGGCGCTTGTGAGGATGGACCCGTCCATGACGAACAGGACGTCGTCCACGACCCGCGCGCGCGGGTAGCGCTCGCGCATGTGCTCGATCACGCTCCAGTGCGCCGTGCAGCGGTGCCCGTCCAGCAGTCCCGCCTCGCCCAGGAGGAACGCCCCCGTGCATACGGACGCGATCTGCGCGCCGGCGTGCGCGGCCTCGCGGATCCACCCGATCACATCCGGGGCGAGCTCCAGCGACATCGTCAGATCCGTGCCCGGGACGAGCACGAGGTCGCTGTCGCGCACGGACGTCAGACCGGTGAGGGCGGCCAGCTCGAGTCCCTGGGCGGACGTCACGAGCGGATCCGGGGAGACGAACGCCAGCTCGTAGTCGGCTCCGAAGCGGGTCGCCGCGGAGAACGCCTGCACCGGACCTGACAGATCGAGCAGGTTCACATGGGGCAGGACGACGACGACGACACGCTTGGACACCCTTGAAATCTACGGGCGACGGAGCGTCGGCGCGAGGCGTCATCGAGCACGATCACCGGACGGATCCGGCATCATCGGCTGCGTCTGCGACGCTCGGAGCCGTGGCGGGTCAGTCGTGTCGGTCCGCGGAGGCGGGGGTGAGGTGCAGCGCGTCGCGATCCAGACGCGTCTGCAGGCGGTGCAGGGTGGCGTCGCTGATCGCGCCGTGGTTGCGGAGGCGGATCACGACGTCACGGGCGTGGTCCACGAGGGCGAGGTTGAGGGCCGCGTAGTCGTGGTCCAGATCCCGTCGCGTGCTGCGTCCCGGCTCCGGGGCGCCGCCGATCCGCTCCAGGCGTTCGCGATACTCCGTCACGACGCGCTCGCGGATGTGCTCGGGGACGTCGATCTCGCGGGCGAGTGCCGGAGACGCGTGGATCGCCGAGAGCAGCGCGGTGCGGTGCGCGCGCGTGAACTCGGCCGCGACCATCGTGTCGGGTTCGAAGCGCGCCCACCGGATCACCGCGGGCAGGAGCATTCCCTGCGCGAGGATCGTGAGGATGATGACGCCGGTGGCGACGAAGATGATCTCCGCGCGTCCCGGCATGTCCGCCGGGACGGCCAGTGCGACGGCCAGCGAGATGGCACCGCGGAAGCCTGCGACCGTCGAGACGACCCTGGCCCGATGCGTCATCCGCTTCTGACGCTGGGCAGGGCTGCGGTCCACCAGCCGGATCCCCCAGGTCGTGATCATCTGGAACGCGAAGCGGATGAGCAGGATCGCGATCCAGATCAGCACGCAGAGCAGCAGGAGCGTGGGGATGCTCTGCAGCGGCACGGAACGCATCGCGGACTGCGCCTCGATGCCTATCAGGACGAACAGGGCGCCGTTGAGCCCCGCGCTGGCCAGCGTCCAGAACCCGTCCCGCTGCTGGCGGGACTGCGGGGTGCCGGACCGCGGTCCGGTTCGGCTCAGATACAGCCCGGCGATGACGACCGCGATGACGCCGGAGGCGTGGATCTGTTCGGCCGCGAGGAAGGCCGCGAAGGGCACCAGCACGAGCGCGGCGTTGTGCAGGAGAGGATCGTCCAGGCGCCGGAGCGCAAGCGTGCCCAGCAGACCCGCGAGCAGGCCGACCACGGCGCCGCCGCCGTAGGCCAGGGCGACGAGGCCCGTGACATCCCAGCCGGAGTAGTGGGCGCCGCTGGCCGCCAGTCCGATCACGATCGTGTAGATGACCAGCGCGGTGCCGTCGTTCACCAGGCTCTCGGCCCGCAGCTGGATGACGTTCCGATGGGGGAGCGCGCGGGTGAGCGCGCCCACGGCGGTCGCATCGGTGGGCGCCAGCGCCGCGCCGAGGACGAGCGCAGGCAGCCACCCCCAGCCGAGGGCGACGCCGATCCCTGCGGTGCCGAACGTGGTCGCGACGACCAGCAGCGTGCTCAGCAGCAGGATCACCCGGAGATCGCGGCGCACCTCGCGCAGGGGTGTCATCAGCGCCTCCCAGAACAGCAGTGCCGGGAGGAACAGCACCAGCACCGCGTCGGACGGGAGGTGGATGCTGCGGACCTCCGGGAACAGGCCCGCCAGCAGGCCGAACAGGAGCTGCAGCAACGCGGCCGGCACGTGCAGCCGCGGGGCCAGCCAGGCTGCTCCCACGACGAGGGCGCCGACCAGGACGAACGTGGTGAGCGGATCCATGAGCAGTCCTCTCCGGGAGCAGGGGGCGGTGCGGCGAAACCGGGGTCCCGCCTTCGCGACGCCGACTCGAGGAGCTTCGCCTGCGCCCAGCGTCGCACCCCGGTGTTTCGGCGCCGTTACAGGCCGGGGAGCGATCCGTTTCGCGGTGGACGCCGGACCACGGTGCCGATCGCGGCCGGACGGCGACGGTCCGGTCCCGACGAAGCGCCGACGACTCCGGAGCCCACCGCAGGCTCGGTAGAGTGTCCCCGATCGAGGAGGACGCCGTGCCCACGAACCCCGCCTGGCCCGCTCTCGCCGTCGACGACTGGACGGCCACACGGGAGACGCTGCACATGTACACGCAGATCGTCGGCAAGGTCAAGATGGTGCTCGCCGCCCCGGTGAACCACTGGTGGCACGTCACGCTGTTCGTCGACGCGCGCGGGCTCACGACCGGAGCGATCCCGGTCGGCGACCGGATCCTGGAGCTCTCGTTCGACTTCGTCGAGCACGTTCTCATCGCGCGCACCAGTGACGGGCGGAGCGAGACGCTCCCCCTCGGGGGATCGGTTGCGCGCTTCTACGCCGAGGTGATGGCCCTGCTGTCCCGGTTGGACGTGGACGTGCGCATCCATCCGGTGCCGAACGAGGTGGCCGAGGCCATCCCGTTCCCCGACGACACCGTGCACGCGACCTACGACGCCGAGCACGCCCGGCTGTTCTGGCAGCAGCTGGTGCAGGCGGATCGGGTGCTGCGGAGATCCCGCTCGGCGTTCCGCGGCAAGGTGAGCCCGGTGCACTACTTCTGGGGTGCGATGGATCTCGCGGTGACGCGCTTCTCGGGGCGGCCGGCGCCGGCGCACCCCGGTGGTGCGCCCAACTGTCCGGACAGCGTGATGGTGGAGGGTTACTCGGACGAGCTCAGCAGCGCGGGGTTCTGGCCGGGCGGCGGCGCGGAGGGCGCGTTCTACGCCTACGCGTATCCGGCGCCGGAGGGGTACGCGGCCGCGGAGGTGCCGGAGGAGGCGTACTTCGATGCGGCCCTGGGCGAGTTCCTGCTGCCGTATGAGGCGGTGCGCCGCGCGCCGGATCCGGACGCGCTGGTCGGCGAGTTCCTGCGGGCGACGGCCGAGGCGGCCGCGCGCCTCGCGGACTGGCCGCCCGCGCCGCAGGCGCCCGTGGTCCCCGCCGACGGCGCGTCGCTCTGAGCGGCCGCGGGCGCCCGGGTCCTCAGCGCCGCGGCAGTCGCACGGCGAACGCGTGGGCCTCCGAGACGACGTCGGCGGTCTCGAGCACGCGGGCCATCACGGCCGCGTCACTCCCGGTCCAGCGCGCAGTGCGCGAGGCCGTGTACTCGCCCCATGAGCGCACCCGGAATCCCTCGAGGAAGGTCCCCGGCTCCTCGCCCGCGCGCTCCAGGGTCCACCCCGTCGCGCCCGTCCTGCGGCGGCTGTCGCGCAGCGGCCTCATCGCCGCGAGGAACGCCGGCTCGCGCTCGGGCGCGACCCGGTAGGTCACGGTCACGGCGACCGGACCGTCGTCGGGCTCGGGATCGAAGACGAGACTCGGCTCCGGCGCGCAGTACGGCCGGATCGACCGGTCCAGGCGCCCGGTCTGCGGACTCAGCGGGAGCACCAGCACGCTCGCCGCGACGAGCAGCAGCAGCCCCGCCGCCACCGCCAGGGTGACCGCCACCCCGGCCATCGCGCTCACCGCGCCCCAGAGGAACGCGCCGAGGCCCTGGCCGCCCAGCAGCACGAGGAGGTAGGCCGAGATCGCACGCGCCCGCACCCACGGTGCGGCACTGAGCTGCATGGCCGCGTTCAGGGTGGTGAGGGTCGCCGTCCATGCGATCCCCGTGATCAGCAGCGCCGGCACGACCACGGGCAGCGGCCACCAGGCCACGCTCACGGTGCCGGCGGCGAAGACCGCGGCGGAGAGCCCGAGAACCGCCGAGGCCGACAGACGCCGGGTGAGGAACGGCATCAGCACCGCGCCGAGGATGGAGCCCACCCCGAGCCCCCCGAGCAGGAGGCCGTAGCCGGTCGCGCCCAGGCCGAGGAGGCCGCCCGCGGCCGAGGGCAGCAGCGACCACAGTGCGCTGGCGGGGATCGCGAACAGCAGGCTGCGCAGCAGCAGGCGGCGCACGACGGGACCGGAGCCGAGATACCGCAGCCCCGCCACGAGCGAGTCGCCGAACGGTTCGACCCAGCCCCGGGCCGGTTGCTCCGGCCGGGGCCAGCGCATCAGGGCGATCACGACGCCGAGGAACGACACCGCGTTGAGCGCGAACACGAACGTCGGGCCGGTCCACGCGACGAGGATCCCGGCGATCGCGGGTCCGACCGCTCGCGCGGCGTTGACGGTGATGCCGCCCAGAGCGGCGGCCGCGGGGATCTCCTCCCGGGGCACGAGGTCGGGCTGGATCGCCTGCCAGGCCGGGGCGCTGAGCGCGGCGGAGGAGCCGAGCAGGAACGTCATGAGCAGCAGCGACGGCGCGCCGAGCACGCCGGTCCAGGACAGCACCGTGAGCACGAGGGCGAGGGCCGCCGACAGGATGTTCATGGCGAGCAGCCAGCCCCGCCGGTCGAACCGATCGGCCAGCACGCCTGCGAAGAGCGACAGGAACAGCACGGGCAGCAGGCTCGCGGCCTGCACCCACGCGACGATCGCGGATCCGGATCCCGCCTGGATGAGGAACCACTGCGCGGCGACGGTCTGCATCCACCCGCCGAGGTTGGATCCGGTCTGCGCCAGCCAGAGCGCGCGGAACACCCTATGCCGCAACGGAGCCCACGCCGATCCGGCCGTCGTGACCGGTGCCGTCGTCGTGTCGGCGCTCTGCGCATTCATGGGACCATTCTGGACCGGCGGTGCACTGGCGCCGGCCGCGCGCGGGTGACAGGCTGGGCCTGTCCGCGCCGGAGGCGCCGTGCCTGGAGAGGGGCTCGCGATGTCGTTCATCACCCGAGGGTTCACCGGTCGCCGCCGTGATCCGGACGATCGACTGCCACCGGGGCAGACCCTGGTGCACGACTTCCCGGTGCTCTCCGCGGGTCCGACGCCGCAGATCGCCACGGACGACTGGGAGTTCACGATCCGCAGCGCGGCGGGGGAGCGGCGCTGGACCTGGGACGAGTTCCAGCGGCTCGACATCGAGGACGTCGTCGTCGACATCCACTGCGTCACGCACTGGTCCAAGCTCGGCACGCACTGGCGGGGCGTCTCGATCGACACGCTGCTCGCCGACGTCGACACCTCGGACGAGTACGCGATGGCGCACAGCTACGGTGGCTACACGACGAACGTGCCGCTCGAGGACCTCCGCGGCGGCAAGGCCTGGATCGCGTTCGAGTTCGAGGGGGAACCCCTCGATCCCGAGCACGGCGGACCCGCCCGCCTGCTCGTGCCGCACCTGTACTTCTGGAAGAGCGCGAAGTGGATCCGCGGACTGGAGCTGCTGCCCGCCGACGAGCCCGGATTCTGGGAGCAGAACGGATACCACCTCCACGGGGATCCGTGGAAGGAGGAGCGCTACTGGTGAGCGTGGCGACGGAGCGCATCCTGCCGCGCACGGCCTGGCACGTGGCCGACGTCGTCGAGGTCCGCCGCGAGACGCCGACCGCCGCGCGCATCCGGCTCGACGTGGCGGGATGGCCGGGGAACCTCCCGGGTCAGCACCTCGATGTGCGGCTCACCGCGCCCGACGGGTACACGGCGACGCGGTCGTACTCGATCGCGTCCTCGGGTGACGGAACGCAGGTCGTGCTCGCGGTCGCGCGGGTTCCGGGCGGCGAGGTGTCGCCGTTCCTCATCGACGAGCTGCGGGCGGGGGACCGGCTGGAGGTGCACGGACCGCTCGGCGCTTACTTCGTCTGGCGCGCCCCGACCGACGGCACGGCCGGGCGCCCGGTCCAGCTCATCGCCGGCGGATCGGGCGTCGTCCCGCTCTACGCCATCGCGCAGGCGCACCTCGACGCGGCTGATGCGACGCCGTTCCGCCTGCTGTACTCGGTGCGCACGCCCGACGACGTGTTCTTCGCGGAGGAGCTCGCAGCGGCGGCGGAGGCGTCCGCGCCGTTCGTGGCCGACTTCGTCTTCACGCGGCGCGCGCCCGCGGGCGACGACGTGCCGGTCGGACGTCTCACCCGCGAGCGCCTGGCCGCGGCGGCGTTCGGCCCCGAGGTCGAGCCCCTCGTGTACGTGTGCGGGGCCACGGCCTTCGTCGAACAGGTCGCGGCGTGGCTCGTCGACCTGGGGCACGATCCGCGGGCGATCCGCACCGAGCGCTATGGAGGAACCTGATGCAGCACTTCGACGGGAATCTGCTGGCGGGAGCTCTGGCCGACCTACTGTCCTTCGACGCGACCGGCGCGCGGGCGCGGTGCAACGGGTGCGGCACTGTCGGCGAGCTCGCCACGACGATCGTGTTCCGCAGCGCCGCCGGCACCGTCGCCCGGTGCGCTGCCTGCGGTCAGGTGCTGCTCACCGTCGTCGAGGGCGACGACCGCACCTTCGTGAACTTCACCGGCACGGGCGCGATCGAGATCCCGGCGCGCTGAGCCGCGGATCCGGCGGACGTCTCACCGCCAGTCCTCCGCGAACGACCGCCGGTCCCGTCCGGAGCGGGCGGAGACCGCTGATCATGGGCGACGGCCAAGCGCCCGACGCCTCCTCGACGGCCGTGGTGCGCGTGGCCGCCGAGGCGGACGTGATCGGATCCGACGGGCTGCCGCACGCCGTCTCAGGGGGCGGGGCCGCATAGGCGCCGTCTTCGGATGTCGATCCCTCGCGTCACCAGGGCCTCTTGCTGCTCGGGAGGGCCCGCACCGAGATACATCGGATGAATCACTAGCGGAAACGACTCCGGAGACATAATATTACGACGTAAAGTAAATCCCCTGGAGGACTCAGATGACGCTCAGTGCCGAGCAGGACGCATCCCTGGAGGCGGTGAAAGCGCCGCCGCGAAAGACGTCGCACCGCGCCCGGTTCGCGCGCAGTCTCCGCCGCTACTGGCAGCTCTACCTGCTTCTGCTGCTGCCCGTCGTCTGGTTCATCGTCTTCCGCTACGTGCCCATGGTGAACGCCGTGATCGCATTCAAGAACTACAGCCCGGTGCAGGGCGTGTGGGGCAGCCCCTGGGTCGGATTCGACAACTTCGCGAACCTGTTCCGCAACCCCGTCTTCCCCAAGCTGCTCGTGAACACGCTGGTGCTGGCCGGATACACGCTCCTCGCGAGCTTCCCGCTGCCGATCATCCTGGCGCTGGCGCTCAATGAGGTACGGCTCCGCTTCTTCAAGCGCACGGTGCAGCTCGTCACGTACGCGCCGTACTTCATCTCCACCGTCGTGATCGTCTCCATGACCATCCTGCTGCTGTCGCCGCGGGTGGGGCTGCTCGGCCGCACGCTCAGCTTCTTCGGCGCCGGCCAGGTCGACCTCCTCGCCAGCGCCGACTTCTTCCGTCACATCTACGTCGCCACGGATCTGTGGACCACGACGGGGTACAGCGCGGTCATCTACCTTGCCGCGCTGTCGGCGGTGGACGTCTCGCTCTACGAGGCCGCGAAGATCGACGGTGCCAGCCGCCTCCAGAAGATCTGGAACGTGGACATTCCGTCGATCATGCCGACGGCGTCCATCATCCTGATCCTCGGCGTCGGCAACATCATGGCGATCGGCTTCGAGAAGGCGTTCCTGCTGCAGAACCCGCTCAACCTGTCGACGTCCGAGATCATCCCGACGTACGTGTACAAGACCGGCATCCTCAACGCCAACTTCAGCCTCGGCGCGACGATCGGGCTCTTCAATGCGGTGATCGGACTGATCCTGCTCCTCGTGGTCAACAAGGTGTCCAAGCGCATCTCGGGAAACGGACTCTGGTGATGGCTCTGATCGACAGCGAAGCGCTGACCCCCACCGAACTGCTCACGACCTCTCCCGCCGGGCGCCGGCGTTCGAGGTCGGCTGCCCGGGGCGTCAAGGTCAAGGAGACCAGGGCGGATCGCATCTTCGTGATCTCGGCCTACGTCCTGCTCACGGTCTTCCTGCTGGTCGTGCTGCTCCCCCTGCTCAACGTGCTCGCCAGCTCGTTCTCCAGCCCGCAGGCGGTCTCCTCCGGGCGGGTGCTGTTCTGGCCCGTCGACTTCACCCTGCGCGGTTACGAGGTCGCCCTCGGCAACCCTGCGATCCTGCGCGGCTTCGCGAACTCGATCTTCTACACGGTCGCCGGCACCGTGATCAGCGTCGCGGGCACGGTCGCGATCGCCTACCCGCTGTCGCGGGGACGCTTGTACGGCACCAAGGCGCTCACGGGCTTCGTGGTGTTCACGATGCTCTTCAGCGGCGGTCTCATCCCGATGTACCTGGTCGTGCAGTCCCTGGGGCTGCTGGACACCCGATGGTCGATGCTGCTGCCGAACGCGATCGGCGTGTGGCAGGTCATCATCGCGATGGTGTTCTTCCGCAGCTCCATTCCCGAGGAGCTGTACGAAGCGGCACAGCTCGACGGAGCCGGTGAGCTGCGGATCCTGTGGACGGTCGTGCTCCCGCTCGCAAAGCCGCTTCTCGCGGTGATCGCCCTGATGTACGCGATCATGCAGTGGAACTCCTACTTCGACGCGCTGCTCTACCTGCGCAGCGCCGACCTGCAGCCGTTGCAGCTCGTGCTCCGCGGACTGCTGATCGTGCCGCAGAGCGGCAGCGGCGGCGACGTCGCCGCGCAGCTGCAGCGTCGTGAGCTCGCGGACCTGCTCAAATACTCGACGGTCGTGATCGCGACGGTGCCGATGCTCATCGCCTACCCGTTCGTCTCGAAGTACTTCAGCAAGGGCATCATGGTCGGCGCCGTGAAGGGCTGAACCGATGCTCCCCAGAACCCACCACCACCCGAAAGCCCGATCCGGTCAAAGGAGAATCCGGCCATGAAACACAGCATCATCCGCGGCGCCGCCGCGCTCGCCGCCGTCGCAGCGGTGAGCCTCTCGATCGCGGCCTGCTCGCCGTCGAGCAGCGGCGGCGGCAGCGTCGGCAACGGCAAGTTCGTCGCCTTCGGTCCGCAGGGCGACAACGGGTCGCTCAACGACAACGCCTTCACCAAGGAGATGGCGAAGAAGTTCGATCTGAAGTTCGACTGGCAGACGACGACCTACGACGGCAGCGTCGCCGGCGAGAAGCGCCAGGTCTCCCTCGCGAGCGGCGACTACCCGGACGCGTACTTCCTCGTGCCATGGGTGGACGCGTTCTCCCGCGGCGAGATCATCAAGTACGGTCAGCAGGGTGTGCTGCTGCCGCTCGAGGACCTCATCGACAAGTACGCGCCGCATCTGAAGAAGCGGTTCGAGGAGAAGCCGGACTGGAAGCAGTCGGTCGTGGCCCCCGACGGGCACATCTACGCGATCACGCAATGGAGCGAGTGCACGCACTGCAGCGCGCCGTCCAAACTGTGGATGAACTCCGCCTGGCTGAAGAAGCTGGGGCTGAAGCAGCCCACGACGACCGACGAGCTGGTGACGGTGCTCCGGGCCTTCAAGAACGACGACCCCAACGGCAACGGCAAGCAGGACGAGATCCCGCTCAGCGGATCCGTGTCCGAGCCGATCATCAACTACTTCATGAACGCGTTCACCTACGCGCCCTACAGCAGCCCCAACACCCCCGCACCGATGGTCATGGACCACGGCAAGGTGAAGCTGGCGGCGACGACCGACAAGTGGCGCGAGGGGCTCGCGTTCATGGCGTCGCTGGCGAAGGAAGGGCTGCTGGACAAGGCGGCGTTCACCCAGAACGGCGACGCGCTCAAGGCGATCGGCGACAACGCCGGTGCCGAGATCCTCGGTTCCGCCGTCACCCTGCATCCCTACGTGTTCGTGACCGCAGACTCGCCCGACGGCCGCGACAAGAACTACGACGCCGTCGCGCCGCTCACGGGGCCCGATGGCACCCAGCTCGCGACCTACCGTTCGCCGGTCAGCCCGCTGGGGATGTTCGCCCTCACGAACAAGTCGACCGAGGACGAGAGGATCAAGGCGATCAAGATGCTCGACTACATCGTGACCGACGAGGGCACCAAGCGCGCCGCGATGGGCATCGAAGGGAAGGCGTGGGTCCCCGCCGCGGCGGGCGACGTCGCGCTCGACCCGAAGATGAAGCCGACCTTCAAGCCGCTGCCGTACGACGAGACGTCGAACTCGGCGTGGCGCTCGCTCGGGCAGTACTGGGACTCCCTCGAGTTCCGCAACGCGCAGGTCGTCCCGGAGGACGTCTACACCCCCGCGGGCTACGAGCGCCGGCTCTGGAACGCGACCGCGGAGTACTCGCCGCACTTCCCCTCGAAGGACGTGCTTTTCCCGTCGGAGAAGCTCTGGCCCGACCTCTCCACGGCCTCCCAGCTCGCCGACCTGCAGACCAACATCGCGACGTACGTCACGCAGGCCGAGGCCGAGTTCATCTCGGGCCAGCGCGACATCAATGACGATGCGGCGTGGGCGGCGTACAAGAAGGACATCGACGGGCTCGGCCTCTCCGACTACCTGAAGATGGAGCAGAAGGCCTACGACGCGATCAAGTGATCGCCGCGGGCGGCTGCCGGAAGGGCCGGGTGGAGACTCTCCACCCGGCCCCTCCGGTCTTCTCGTCGATCGTGGGCGGCGCTTTCCGCGCTGTTCAGAGCACGCGCAGGTCGTCCAGGGCGTCGTCGTCCCACGAGATCCCGATGCCCGGCGTCTCGGGGGCTGTGGCCCGGCCGTCGACCACCGCGATGTCGGCGGTGGTCACGGCGCGCAGCTGCGGGATGTACTCCACGATGCGGCCGTTCGGCACCGCCGCAACGAGGCTGAGGTGCAGCTCCATGAGGAAATGCGGACAGACGGGTACATTGAACGCCTCGGCGAGGTGGGCGATCTTGAGCCAGGGGGTGATCCCGCCCACCCGCGCGACGTCCGGCTGCACGATCGTCGCCGCGTCCCGGGCCAGATACTCCTTGAACTGGGCAACCGAGTACAGCGACTCGCCGACCGCGACCGGAATCGACGTCGACGCGACGAGCCGAGCGTGCGCCGACACGTCGTCGGCGGGAAGCGGCTCTTCGAACCACGCGATGCCGGCCGGTTCGAGGGCGCGCGCGAGGGCGCGGGCGTCGGCCAAGGTCTGGCCCTGATTCGCGTCCACCATGAGTCGGTAGCCGGGGCCCACGGCCTCGCGGACGGCGGTGAGACGCTCGACGTCCCGCGCCGGGTCGGGGGACCCGACCTTGAGCTTCGAGCCCCGCCATCCGTCGTCGCGCGCGGCGACCGTGTTCGCCACGAGGGTGTCGGTGTCGATGTGCAGCCAGCCGCCCTCGGTGTCGTACAGCGGGACGTCAGGATTCGCGCCGCCCGCCGCGCGCCACAGCGGTTCCCCGTCGGCCCGGCAGCGGGCATCCCACACCGCGGTGTCGAGGGCGGCGAGCGCCAAGGAGGTGATCGCGCCCGTCGTCGTCGCGCGCGTCTGCGAGAACGCGTGTCGCCACACCGCCTCGGGCCGGCGCACGTCCTGGCCGATGACGGCGGGGAGCAGGTGATCGCGCAGCATCGACAGCACGGCGCGGCCGCCGGTGCCGATCGTGTAGGAGTAGCCGCGTCCCGAGGCGCCGTCATCGGTGTCGAGGTCGACGACGACCGTCTCCTGCTTCAGGAAGGACTGCACGGCATCGGTGCGGAGGGTCTCGACGGGGATGTCGATCAACGCGGCACGCGCGGCGACGATACGGGTCACGAGGGGCTCCTGGGCGTGCGGGCGTTCAGCGGACCAGGGACTGGATCGCGGCGGCGGCGGCGCCGCGCGCCCAGTCCTGGAAGGTGTGCGGGCGGGTGACGATGCGGCAGCGTGCGGCGGCGCCGAACGCATGGGCCTGGAACGCGTCGCGCATCACCGCGTCGTAGGGAGCGAAATCCGCGGCGCCCTCGCCGCCGAGGATGACGAGCTCGGGCCCGGTGAGGTTGACCAGAGTGGCGATGGCGGTGCCCACCAGCGTCGCGGCTTCGCGGAACGCGCCGTCGGCCACCGGATCCCCGGCCCGCGCCAGCCGGACGGCCTCGGCGATGTCGATCTCCCGCCCCAGCGCCGTCGACAGCGCCGCCTCGAGTGCGGGCGTGGAGGCGACGGCTTCCACGCAACCGCGCCGGCCGCACGGGCAGATGCGCGTCGGGTCCGCGAGGGGAAGGTGCCCGATCTCGCCCGAGACCCCATAGGCGCCCGTCACCACCTGGCCGTTGAGGTGCAGGCCGCTGCCGATTCCGCGCCCGATCGTCACGATCGCGAACGACTCGGTGCCCAGCCCCACGCCGAACCAGTGCTCGCCGACGGTGAGCGCATGCACGTCGTTCTCGAGTGTCACCGTCCGCCCGAGCCGCTCGTGCAGAGCGCCGCCCAGCTCCACGTCGCTCCAGCCCATGATGGCCGATTCGCGCACGACCCCGGTCGCGGTGTCGACATCGCCGGAGACCGACACCCCGATGCCTGCGATCGACGCGGCCTTCTCGCCGAGCGCCTCCTCCAGGGTGCGCACGACCTCGGCGATCGCGGCGACGACCGCCTGCGGATCGTGCGCGGCGAGTGGGCGGTGCTCGCCGTGCAGCACGCGGGTGGCGAGGTCGGTGGCGACGCCGATGATCTCGTCCACGTTGACCTTGATGCCGAGCATCACCATTGCATCGGGCACGATCGAGACCGGTGCCGCCGGACGGCCGGGGTTGCCGTCGCGCTGCGATGCCGGCGGCGCGTCGACGAGGCCCGCGGCGACGAGCGGCGACACGGCCTTGGTGACGGCGGCCTGGGAGAGGCCCGTCTGCCGCGCGATGTCGATGCGGCTGATCGGGCTGTGCGTGAGGATCGTGGCGAACACCCGGGATCCTGCCTCCGACGCGGTGCGGATGAGGGTGGTGCGGGTCGCGGTCTCGTCGTTCATCGGATGCTCTCCATCTGCGGGCGTCGGGTTCACAGGTGCGCCGCGGCGAACTCGATCGCGTTCTCCTCGTCGAGGTCGCCCCCGGCCTCATGCCCGTTGTACGGCCAGAGCACGATCTGCTTGGGACCGGCATACGCCGTGAAGGCGGGGAGCACGGTCTCGGGCGGCGCGATGCCGTCCTGCAGACCGGTGCTGAGCAGCGCCGGCGCGGTCGCGCGACGGGCGAGGTTGACTCCGTCGAAGTAGCGCAGGGTGTCGAGCGCGGCGGGCACCTCGAGGCGGCGATCCGCGAAGTGCTGCGTGAGCAGGGCGTACGGATGCTCGCGGCTGAGCAGCGCGGCGCGGTCGAGCTCGCAGAGGAACGGCGCCTGGATGATCGCCGCGCGCAGGTCGGGCACGAGCCCGGCCATCGCGAGCGCGATCCCGCCGCCCTGGCTCGCACCGACGACGCCCACGCGACCGGCGTCGACGACGTCGAGGGCGCGCATCGCCTCGACCGCCCGCACGGCGTCGGCGTAGACGCCCCGGTAGTAGTACTCCTGGGGCGATCGCAGGCCCCGGGTGAGGAAGCCGCCCGCCGACGGTCCGCCATCGGGCCGGTCATCATCGGTGGTCCCGTGCCCCTGGCCGCGCGCGTCGACGACGAGATGCGCGTAGCCGGCCGCCGCCCAGCGCAGATCGCGCAGCGCGTGCCCGCGGCCGTTGCCGTAGCCGAAGAACTGGACGAGGCCGGGCAGCGCGCCGGGAACGCCGCGCGGGACGCGCAGCCAGGCGTGGATCCGCGTTCCGCCGAAGCCGCGGAACGCGACCTCGAAGACGTCGATCACCGCGAGCCCCGTCGCATGCGGCGTCACGGTCAGATCGAGGGGATGGGCGCGGGTCTCGGCGAGGGTGTCGGCCCAGAACCGGTCGAAGTCGGCGGGCTCGGTCTGCGTCGTGGGGACGTCGACGTCTGCGAGGTCACCGTGCATGGTGTCGCCCTCCTTCGGACTCGGCGATCGGTACTCCGATGCTTCCATGCCCTGGCACCTCCAGGGAGACCTGGTGCCCGTGCCACGTCACGGTGACGCGCTGCGGCGCGCGCAGCGCGTTGTGGACGGTCGATGCGGACAGCACGCCGTCGCGCCAGGAGAGGTCGACGTGGAGTCCGGTGCGCGCCCCGATCCCCTGGACGTCGCCGTCGGGCCACGAGGAGGGGAGTGCGGGGAGCAGCGCCACGACGCCCTCGTGGCTCTGCACGAGGAGTTCGGCGATGGCCGCGGGGAAGCCGAGGTTGCCGTCGATCTGGAACGGCGGGTGCGTGCTGAACAGGTTCGGGAGCAGGCCTCCCCGCTCCGACCCGTCGACAGGACCGTGGCGCGACGCGTCGCCGTCGAAGGGCGTGAGCGCCTCCTCGAGCAGCGCGGACGCCGTCTCGCCGTCGCCGACGCGGGCGTGCAGCGCGATCTTCCACGCCCATGACCAGCCCATCGCCCCGGGGCCGCGCGCGTCGAGGAGCCGGATCCCGGCCTCGAACAGGCGCGGATCACGGTCGCGGGTGAGCACGTCCAGCGGGTGGATGCCGATGAGGGGCGAGAGGTGCCGGTGCAGGGGCTCCGACTCCACCACCTCCGCGGACCACTCGCGCAGTCGTCCGCGGGAGTCGATCCCGGCCCGCGCGAGCGCGGGCAGCGCCGCCTCGATCTCGTTGCGGAGCGGATCCTCGATCCCCAGGATGTCGAGGGCGGTCAGCGTGCGCTCGAACAGCGCCGCGATCAGGAAGAGGTCGCTCGCCGCCGTGAGCCCGAGCGCGGTGTTGCCCCCGTCTGCCGCGACGAAGGAGTTCTCCGGCGAGGTCGACGGCGAGGTGCGCAGAGCGCCGTCGGGACCGGGGACCAGCCAGTCGAGGCAGAACTCGGCGGCGCCGCGCAGGATCGGCCAGATCCGGCGGCGCAGAAGCTCATCGTCGCCCCCGAAGGCGTAGGCGTCCCACAGGTTGTGGGTGAGCCACACTCCGCCCATCATCCAGATCGCCCAGCTCGCCGCTCCGTGCCCGTCCCCGACCGGCAGGGCCCACCCCCACAGGTCCGTGTTGTGATGGGCCACCCACCCGCGCGCGCCGTAGAGCTCGCGCGCGACCTCCCGTCCGTTCCCGGCGACGTGCTCCACCAGGGCGAGGAGCGGCTCGAACGAGTCGTCGAGGCCGAGCAGGGGCGCCGCCCAGTAGTTCATCTGCGTGTTGATGTTGATCGTGTAGTTCGACGACCACGCCGGGGTCGGCTGATCGTTCCAGATGCCCTGCAGGTTCGCCGGCGGGCTGCCCGCGCGCGACGCCGACCGCAGCAGGTACGCGCCGTACTCTGCGATCACGGTGGCGCGCAGCGCCGGATCCGCGCCGCGCAGCACGTCGCGCTCGACGTCCCAGGTCCCTTCACGGCGGCCGCCGATCGCGAACCGCGCCCGAGCCTGCCGCCGACGGTCGGCGACGTGCTCGTCGAAGAGCTCCGACGCGGCGCGGTGTGACGCCGCCTCGGCGCGCTCCCTGGCGCGGCTCCGGATCGCCTCGCGCGAGGCGACCCGCCAATCCCCGTCCGCGTCGGCCCACCATAACCCGGCGCGCGACGATGTGGAGAGGGCGATCAGCAGCCGGCGGACCCCGTGGATGCGCGCGCCGTCCGGCGTCGCCTCCACGAAACCGTCGGTGTCGAGTGCGACGGCCACCGAGGCGAACGCGTCGAACTCGTCGTCGGACGTGGCGTAGCGGTGCGGCACCGCGGAGGCCTCGTGCAGCGGGGCGCCGTCCACCGGAGCGATGACGTCCAACCCGATCCCGTGCGTGTGCACTGCCCCGATCCCGTGCGTGTGCACCGCCCCGATCCCGTGCGTGTGCACTGCGCCGTGCAGCGGGGTGCTGAGCCCGAGAGCGACGGAGAACTCGGCGTCGGCGGTCAGCTCGATGATCAGCGCCGCCGCGGGCGCCGACGCCCAGGATCGACGGCGCACGGAGCCGCCGTCGATCAGCAGGTTCTCCGCCAGGACCGCGTCGTCGAGGTCGAGGATCCGCGCGGGCGATCCTGCGCGCGCGCCAGGGATGTCGATCCGGAGGTCGGCGAGCGGCAGGAACTCCTGCGAGTACGGACCCTCGAACGCCATCAGCAGTTCCTCCGCCTCGCGCACGCGGCCGGCGTCGAGGGCGGCCCGCACGCGGGCGAGGCGCTCGGGACCGGCGCCCCGGGCGCGCACTCCGTCGAGCGCCCGGGCCGGGCCGTCGGGCGTTCCCGACCACACGGTCGCGTCGTTGAGCGCGTAGCGGGCCGCCGGGCCCCCGAAGGCCATCGCGCCGATGCGTCCGTTGCCGAGCGGGACGGCCGACTCCCACCGGTCGGCGGGGGCGTCCCAGGACAGGCGCAGGGTGTCGGGCATCGGGGTCCTCATCGATCGGGGGATCCGTTGGAGTCTCGCGCCGTCGCCGCAGACCTCGGATCTTTGCTTGCACGGCCAGCTTAATCGTGATTAATTACCACTGTCAATAAATGCGAGGGGAACGTCCGATGCCGCACAGCGAAGGTGCCGTCCATGTCCTGCGAGCCGCCGGAACGGCGCTCGTCATCGACTGCTCCGCACCGGTTCCGCAGGTGCTGCACTGGGGCGCCGATCTCGGGCCGCTCGATGAGGACGCGATCCGAGCACTGCGCGAGACCGCGACGCCCGCTGTGCTGAACAACGCGCCCGACGTGCCGCGGTCGTTCACCGTCTGGCCGAGTGAGCGGGACGGCTGGGCGGGGACCCCCGCGCAGACGGGGCACCGCGCGGGCCTCGCCACCACGCCGCGGCCGGAACTCGAATCCGTGCACGCCGAGCCGTCGCCGGACGGCGGTGGACTCATCGCCCTGGGCTTCGGCGACCGCATCGCCGGCACGACTGCGCGCATGGAGCTGCGTCTGGACCCGGCCGGCGTGCTCGCCGTGGATCTGTCGATCCAGAACCCGCCCGACGCGCCGGGCGCATACACGCTCGACGGGCTGCGGGCTCTGCTGCCGCTGCCCGAGCGTGCCGAGGAGCTGCTCGACCTCACGGGCAAGTGGTGCCGCGAGCGCGCACCCCAGCGCCTGCCCTTCGCCTTCGGCACGCACGCGCGCAGGGCTCGACGCGGCAAGCCGGGCCATGACGCGCCCTTCCTCCTCGTCGCGGGGACGCCGGCGTTCGGTTTCCGCCGCGGCGAGGTGTGGGCGACGCACCTGGCGTGGAGCGGCGACGGGGAGTACCTCGCCGAGCGTCTGCCCGAAGGCGCCGGCGGCCTGTCCCGCGTCATCGGCGCCGGCGAGCTGCTGCGCCCGGGTGAGGTGATCCTGCAGCCGGGCGAGCGCTACGACGCGCCGACCGCGCTGTTCGCGTGGTCCGACCGCGGCCTCGACGGCCTCTCGTCGCGTTTCCACCGTCGGCTCCGGGCTCGCCGTGGTCATCCGAGCAGCCCGCGCCCCCTCGTGCTGAACACATGGGAGGCGGTGTACTTCGATCACGACCTCACCCGACTCGTCGAGCTCGCCGACCGCGCTGCCGAGGTCGGTGTCGAGCGGATCGTGCTCGACGACGGCTGGTTCCGGGGGCGCCGCAGCGACAACGCCGGGCTCGGGGACTGGCTCGTCGACGAAGAGGTCTGGCCGCAGGGCCTCGACCCGTTCGTCGAGGCCGTGCGGGCGCGAGGGATGCAGTTCGGGCTGTGGTTCGAGCCCGAGATGATCAACGCGGACTCGGATCTCGCGCGCGAGCACCCGGAGTGGATCCTGGCGCCGCGCGAGGGGGCGGGTGCCACCTCGCGCAACCAGCAGGTGCTGGACCTGGCGGATCCGGCCGCCTACGCCCTGGTCATCGAGCGCATCAGCGCCCTCGTCGATCGGCACCGCATCGACTACCTCAAGTGGGACCACAACCGCGACCTGCTCGAGCCCGTGGGCCGGCGCGAAGGCGGTGACCGCCCGCTCGTGCACGCGCAGACCACGGCCCTCTACCGGATGCTGGACGAGCTGCGCGACCGGCATCCCGGTCTCGAGATCGAGACCTGCTCCGGCGGCGGCGGACGCGTCGACCTCGGCATCCTGGAGCGCACCGACCGGGTGTGGGCCTCGGACTGCAACGACCCGGTCGAGCGCGCGCGCATCGAGCGGTGGACCCGCCTGCTGGTGCCGCCGGAGCTGATCGGCTCCCATCTCGGCGCGGCCCGCTCGCACACGACGTCGCGCCACACCGATCTGTCGTTCCGGCTCGCGGTGGCGCTCACCGCGCACGCCGGCATCGAGGCCGACCTCACCGCCTCCGCGCCGGAGGAGCTCGCCGTGATCGTCGCCTGGTCGAGGCTGTACAAGGAGCTGCGCGCGCTGATCCACAGCGGCGAGGTGGTGAACGCGGATCTCTCCGACGAGGGGGCTCAGCTCACCGGCATCGTCGCCGCGGACGGCGCCCGCGCGCTGTTCACGTGGGCGCGGCTGGCCACCTCCGCGGACGGGCAGACCGGACGCGTGCGCTTCCCGGGGCTCGACGCGGGGGAGCGCTACCGGGTGCGGCTGCGCGACGAGCTCGGCCCGGTGAGCCTGCATCAGGTCGCGGCCCCCGCGTGGATGGCGGGGCTGGCCGACGGCGGCGTGGTGCTCCCCGGCGCCGTGCTGGCCACCGCCGGGGTGCCGCTTCCGACCCTCAACCCGCAGCAGGCCCTGCTCTTCGACGTCGAGCGGATCTGATCCGCCGACGAGATCCACCCTGGGAACCGCGCGACGAGGCGCGGGGTTCACCGCCGAACCCACCGCAGAGAGGAAATCATGACAATCATCGATCGCCGCGCCTTCGGGCGACGCTGGATCGCGGGGCTCGCCGTCGCCGCGGTCGGCGTCCTGGGCCTGGGTGCAGAGGGGGCCGCGGCCAAGGCGGCCTCCTCGACACCCGGGTCGGCGCACACCATGACGGCCGGTGCCCGCACGTCGGACGAGCCCCTGGGCGCGCACCCCTACATGGGGTGGAGCAGCTACAGCATGCAGGTCTACGCGGGCAACGGCTCGAAGTGGATCACCGCGGACCAGATCGTCGCGCAGTCCGACGCCATGCGCCAGAAGCTGCAGTCCGCCGGCTTCGATCACATCAACATCGACGCCGCATGGAACGACGGCAACGACGAGTACGGTCGTCCCACCCCCAGCAAGACGCTCTACCCGAACGGCCTGCAGGCGGTCATCGACCACATCCACGGCAACGACCAGAAGGTCGGGCTCTACGCGATCCCCGGTGTCTCGCACGCCGTCTACGAGGCGGGCCTTCCGATCTACGGCGCGCCGGAGTGCACCACCGCCGACATCGTCAAGCAGCCGCTGCAGAAGGCGGACTACTGGGGCATCGGCTACGCACTCGACTTCTCGCGCCCGTGCGCGCAGAAGTACGTCGACTCCATCGCCGACCTCTTCGGCTCGTGGGGCGTCGACTTCCTGAAGTTCGACAGCGTGACGCCGGGATCCGGCATCGGCGACCTGTCCGTCGACGCGCGGGACGACGTCAAGGCCTGGTCGCAGGCGCTGAAGCGCAACAACATCTGGTTCGAGCTCTCCTGGGCCCTCGACATCCGCTATGCCGACTACTGGACGCAGTACGCCCAGGGGCGGCGGGTCGAATGGGATGTCGAGTGCTACTGCGAGAACGTCGCGCTCACCAAGTGGGACAACATCGCACGGCTGTTCCCGCGTGCGGCCGACTGGTGGCGCTACGCCGGGCCGCACACGGGGTGGAACGACTTCGACTCGCTCAACGTCGGCAACGGCAAGATGGACGGGCTCACCAAGGACGAGCGCCGCACCGCGGCGACGCTGTGGGCCGTGTCCGCCGCACCGTTCTACATCGGCAACGACATGACGAAGCTCGACGACTACGGGATCCAGCTGCTCACGAACGACGAGGTCATCGCGGTGAACCAGGCCGGTCGTGCGGCGCATCCCGTCTCGACCGCCACTCCGCGGCAGGTCTGGTACGCGAACAACCCGGACGGATCCGTCACCGTCGGCGTCTTCAACCTCGGCCAGACGGACGCCGACATCACCGTCTCGCTGGCAGACATCGGCATCACGGGATCGGCGAAGGTGCGCGACCTCTGGGCCAAGAAGAACGCGGGCTCCGCCGAGGGCACATTCGTCGCCGCCGACGTGCCCGTGCACGGCGCCCAGCTCTACACCTTCACGCCGAGCAAGGGGGCGACGGTCGCCCTCAACGACGACGATGCGCAGCTGACCTACACGGGTGCGTGGTCGCGCAACGGCGGGGAAGAGGTCGTCGGGGCGACGCAGAACGTGGTCGCCTCGGTGTTCGACTCCTCGAAGGGCGGGTCCGCGCCGAGCACCGGCCCGTCGAACGTCGTCGCCGTCAACGACTCGGATCCGTCGATCGTCTACACCGGCGCCTGGGGGCAGAGCACGGGCCGAGGCCTCGGCGACTATCAGGACGACGTGCACTACGTGGAGGCCGACGGCAGCTCGTTCCAGTATTCGTTCGTCGGCACCGGCATCGACTGGGTCACCGAGACGCATTCGTCCCAGGGGCAGGCAGAGGTGTACGTCGACGGCGTGCTCGTCACCACGGTCGACACGTATCAGGCCGAGGGGCGGGGTGCGCAGCAGACGGTGTTCAGCAAGCGCGACCTCGCGAACGGGAGCCACACGATCCGGGTCGTGAAGAAGTCCGGGCAGTTCATGCTGCTGGACCGGCTCGACGTGGTGAAGGAGAGCCTCGTCGACGTGGACCACATCGCCTTCGATCGGGCCGCCCCGACCCCGGCGACGCTGCACATCGCGCGCGCATCGTCGGAGCTCCTCGGCGTCTACCGCGGCGACGCGGCGCTGCAGGAGGGGACCGACTACACGATCGAGGGCGATGCGGTGACGCTGTCGTCCGCGTACCTCGCGTCGCTTCCCGACGGCGACACCACGCTGGGCTTCCGGTTCCGCGGCGATCTGCGCGACGACGTGCACTGGACGAAGACGGCCGGTGACTCCGTCTCGTTGACCTTCTCGGGCACGGCCGTCACCGTGACGGGGCCGAAGGCGCCGGATCAGGGCACGGTCGAGGTGTACCTGGACGACAAGCCGGCGGGCACCGTGGACGTGCATGCCGACGCGCGGCTGACGCAGCAGGAGCTGTTCGCGAAGACCGGGCTGAAGAAGGGCCAGCACACGCTCCGGCTCGTGCTCGCGTCCGGTGACGTGCTGCGCGTCGACGGGTTCTCGTTCGTGACCCGGTGATCGCGGGCTCGGCCCGGCGGCGGGGGAGCGCCGCCGGGCCGAGCGCACACGCCGAGGCTTCGGCCCCGTCAGTCCTGCGGGCGGCTCACACCGAGCAGCAGCGCCGGGAGGGTGTGCCGCACGTAGCTCGACTCCGGGAACGACTTCTCGTTGCCGCCGGACAGGATCCACGACTCGAACGACCGTTCGTACGTGAGGATGACGACCCGGACGCCGAGCGCGGGCTGCCACTCGAAGCGGCGCCCCATGCGCGACAGCAGCAGCTCGAACGCCTCCAGCAGGGCGGGAAGGAACGCGCGCTCCGACTCGATCACGTCCTCGCTGCGCGCACCGGTCGACGCGGCGAGCTGGCGTTCGCGGAGCCGGATGGTCAGCGAGCTCCAGTCGAGCGGGCGCGCCTTGGCGAGCGCGGCGGAGATCGCGACCTCCGGCGGCTCGCCGGGGTGGTCATCCGGATCGAACGCCTCCGCCGCCGACCGCACACGCTGGGCGCACTCCTCGAGCAGCTCGTGGTCGACGGCGTGCAAGAGGTCGCGGTCGCTGGGGAAGAGGGTGCGGAAGGCGCCGTCGCCGAGGCCCGCCTCGCGGCGCAGCTCCGCCGTCAGCGCGGGGAGGGATCCGTCCCAGGTCGGCAGCAGGATCCGGGCCATCGTGATCACGCGGGCACGGGTCTGCGCGCGTGAGGCGTTCACGCGCGAGGTGTGCTCGTCGGTTGCCATGGTGTCGTCCTCTCCAGGATCGAGGGTAGCCGGGTGCCGGGGCGGCGACGATCGGCCGACGCTGCGAGAGGATGGTCTGGTGAGCTACGACGCGGCCGAGGCCGTCTTCGAATCCGCCGGGCGACGGATCCGGCTCGAGACGAACGCGCAGTTCGACGCTCTGGTCGGGGCGTTCGAGGCCGCGGTCCCCGCGCTGTCGGACGACGATGCGCTCGCGGAGGTGCGCGCCGGCGACTGGTCGGCGTTCGTGCGCGGGCTGCAGTGGGAGGCGCCGAGCGGGTTCGTCCGGGTCTGGACCTGGCGCCCGGACACGCTCATGGAGCACGCCGGCGGTGGTTCCCGCAGCGTCGTGTGGCTGATCGCGCATCACGGGATCGGCGCGCGGCTGTTCCGGCATGACCCCGCCACGATGCTCTATGCCCCGGTGCGCATCGAGGCGCACACCTCGCGTGCCCCCGGGACGACGCTGAGCTTCGAGGCGCCGGGAGCCCGGCTCGCCGGTTTCGGCGTCAACAAGGTGGCGCAGGCGGGTGCCGAACTCGATCGCGCCCTCGGCGACCTCCTCGAGGAGATCGGACTGCCTCGCCCTGCCGCGCTGCGTCGCTGAGCCGGCCGGAAATGCAGGGTGTCCGCCAGCCCCTGCTCGCCCGCGATGAAACCGGCGAGGCTCAGCGGGTCGAATCGGCGCGAGTCCGCGCCTCGTCCCGGATGATCTCGATTCCGCGCTCGTACGGCGTGACCGCGAAGTCCGGGAAGCGCTCGATGAACTTCGTCGAGTCGAACCTGTTGTCGTGCCGATACCGGGGGAGCAGCTCCTGGATCTCGCGGGCCTCCGGCGAGACGAGTCCGGCGGTGCGCAGCACCCATTCGGGCAGCACCCGGAGCCGGTCAGGGCGCCCGAACGCTCCGTTGGCTGCGCGGGCGAATTGGCGGTAGGTGAGGCGGTTCTCGTCCACGGGCAGGTGCCAGGTCTGCCCGTACGCGTCTGGCGTGCCGCCCAGCGTCGCCAGCGCCCGACTCGCATCCGGCGTCCAGATGAGGGTGCGCAGGCGATCGGCGTGCACGGGCGCGAGTGGCGTCCTTTCACGGGCCAGCCGCTCGAAGATGAAGGCGTTCGTGAAGCTCTTGGTCCGCCCCGGCCCGTAGAACTCCGGTGCACGGGCGATGAGCACCGGGATGCCGCCTGCCGCCATCTCTTCGAGCACCATCGTCGCCATCGCTGCTCGAACCCGGCCCTTGGGTCCCACGGGCGCGAACGGGGTGTCCTCGGTCTGGATCCGGTCGTCCTGTGGATACATGTAGGTGTTGTCGAAGTAGGCGAACCTCGCCCCCGCGGCGCGCGCGGCGTCCAGGGCGTTGCGCAGCATGGTCGGGAACTGGCGCTCCCACTGCTCGGTGTTCGCGGGCAGACCGGCCGTGAAGTAGACGATGTCGCTGCCCGCTACAGCCTCGGCGGTCTGCCGGGCGTCGAGCAGGTCGGCCTTTCGCAGCTCGTCGCCCGCGTTCACCGCATGCGGGTTGCGGCTCACCAGCCGCAGCGGGCCCGACCCGCGGCGATCCAGCTCCCGCGCCAGCTCCACGGCGATCTGACCGTTGGCTCCCAGGATCGTCTGCACGGCTCCTCGACCTCCATCCGTTCCCGCTTCACGGGTCTATGTGTACACTGCTTACATCAGGGTACGGAGGGAAGTAAGCGGTGTCAACATCGACGAGGGCGTATCACCACGGCGACCTGCGCGCTGCGCTGCTGCGGGCTGCGAGCGAGAGCCTCGAAGCGGGAGAGCCGTACTCGATGCGCTCCGTGGCGCGGCGCGCCGGGGTATCGCCTGCGGCGCCGTACCGGCACTTCGCCGACCGGGACGCCCTCGACGCGGCCGTGGCCGTCGAGGGGTTCACCCAGCTCCGCGACGAACTCGCCGCGGCACTCGCGCAGGTGCCTTCGTCGGCATCGGCTGAGGACGCCGTCTCCGCGCTCGGTCTGGCGTACGTCGGATTCGCACTGCGGCGCCCCGCCGTGTTCCGGCTGATGTTCGGCAACCCGTGCGATCCGGCCGATGACGAGCGCGTCCGCGCGGCGGACCAGCTGCACGTGGTCCTGGACCGGGCGATCGCCCGGCTGTTCCCGGAGGTGCCGTCCGCCGGTCTCTCGGTCGCGCTGTGGAGTCTCGCACACGGCCTCGCGTTCCTGCACCTCGACGGCAAGCTGAGCGCGGAGCCTGCGACCGATGTCGGGGACCGCGTGAGCGCGGCGGTCTCTGCGGTCTTCCGGATCGGCAGGGCGATCCCCGAGAAGAACACGGCAGCGAAAGGCTGAACATGACCACCCGGATCCTTCACGTCGTCACCAACGTCGGCCACTACGACGATCCCTCCGAGCACCCGACCGGCCTCTGGCTCTCCGAGCTCGCGCACGCGTGGGAGGTGTTCGCCGAGCACGGCTTCGAGCAGACGCTGGTGAGCCCGAAGGGCGGAGCCGTGCCTCTGGAACCGCGCTCGCTGAGCTTCCCGAACTATGACCGGGTCGCCAAGGCATGGCACTCCGACCCCGCGAAGATGGGGCTGCTGGAGAGCACCGCGAGCCCCGACCAGATCGACTCCGCCGAATACGATGCGATCTACTTCACCGGGGGCCACGCGGTCATGTACGACTTCCCCGACAGCGAGGGCCTGCAGCGGATCACCAGGGAGATCTGGGAGCGCGGTGGCGTCGTCTCCTCCGTCTGCCACGGTTACTGCGGCCTGCTCAACACCCGCCTCTCCGACGGCACGTTGCTCGTCGCCGGCAAGCACCTCACGGGTTTCGCCTGGCAGGAGGAGGTCCTCGCCCGCGTCGACAAGCTCGTCCCCTACAACGCCGAGGAGGAGATGAAGAGCCGCGGCGCCCTTTATCAGAAGGCCCTGCTCCCGTTCGTCTCGTACGCGGTCGTCGACGGGAATCTGGTCACCGGCCAGAACCCCGGATCGGCGAAGGAGACCGCGCAGAAGGTCTCCGCGCGTCTCCGCTCCGCTTGAGCTCGAGGACCGAGGGCCGAGCGAAACGCCGCGCGCATCCCTGACTACGATGGGCGGCGTGGCGGAGTCGGCACCCCGGATCGAGACCTTCGGTATCATCGGCGCAGGCCGGGCCGGAAGCGTGCTCGCCCGGCTGGCGGTGGCCGCCGGCTATCGCGTGCTGATCGCGGGGTCGTCGGATCCGTCGAGGATCGCCCGGACGGCGGCCGCGATCGGGGCGACCGCGGTGGACGTCGCCGAGCTCGTCCGCCGCGCCGACGCGGTGCTGCTGGCGCTGCCCTTGGGCAGGCACACGGAACTGCCGGCGGAACTGCTGCGCGGCCGGCTCGTGATCGATGCCATGAACTACTGGTGGGGTGCGGACGGCCTGCGCGCCGACCTCGATGATCCGCGCACGTCGACCAGCGAGATCGTGCAGCGGTTCCTCGCCGGATCCCGCGTCGTGAAGGCGCTCAACCACATGGGCTACCAGGACCTCGAGGACGATGCGCGTCCCGCGGGCGCCCCCGATCGCAAGGCCATCGCCATCGCCGGAGACGACCCCGCCGACGTGTCGCGGGTGGCCCGGCTCGTCGACGACCTGGGGTTCGATCCCGTGGTCGCCGGAGACCTGGCCGCGGGGATCATGCTGGAACCCGGGGCGGAGGCATTCGGTGCCGACGTCGACGCCGCCGAGCTGCGCGCGATGCTCGAGCGCTTCCCGGCCTCGCAGCGCGGCATCGTCGTCGCGCGGGCGCGGGGCGCCGGCTCACGCCATTGACAGGGCGCGCTCGACGCCGAATACTGCGACACAGCCTGAATCCGAACGACGGCAGAGGGAAGCGGCAATGAAGCTCACGGTCAGCCTGCAGATCACGCTCGACGGCGTCGCCCAGGCGAACGGCGGCAACAACGAGGAGATGGATCCGGGGTTCACGCGCGGTGGATGGGCGATTCCGTTCAACGATGAGGAGGTCGTGCAGGACATCCTCGACACCTGGCGGCGGCCGGACGCCTTCCTTCTGGGCCGGAAGACGTACGACCTGTTCGAGAAGTACTGGGGCAGCCGCAGCGACGACGGCGGATTCGGCGAGGCGATCAGCTCGAAGCCGAAGCACCTCGTCTCCACCACGGTGAAGGATCCGGCATGGGAGCACACCACCGTGATCTCGGGCGACGTGGCGGCGGGGGTGCGCGAGCTGAAGGCCCGGCCCGGCGGCGAACTGCTCGTCGTGGGCAGCGCGGCGCTGGCCCGGTGGCTGCTCGAGAACGAACTCGTCGACGAGCTGAACCTCGTCCAGTTCCCCGTGATCGTCGGGGAGGGGCAGCGCCTGTTCCCGTCGGAGGGCAAGGACTTCGCCCTCGACCTCGTCGACTCCCGGGTGTTCCGCACCGGCATCATCGCCCTCACCTACCGCGTCGGTGGCCGACCTCAGTACGCCTGACGGCTCGTCGATGCTCGTGGCGGCCGCGCCGACGACGGGCGAATGCACCACGACGGGCCGGCGCTCGCAGTCGGCGCCGGCCCGCGCCGGTTCACCCCCAGGCGGCGGCGCGCGGCACCACGAGCACGGGCACGCCGGCGTTGCGGACGATCTTCGTGCCGTGCGAACCGAGGAAGACCCGCGCCAGCGGATTGAGGGAGCTGGATCCGACGACGAGCAGATCGCCCTCGCGCCAGCCGACATCGTCGATGGCGGCGGCCCACGACGCGCCGACGCCGATCGCGAGGCCTTCCACCGTGAGCTCGGGCTCTGTGAGCTCGCCGAGGATCGACGACGTGTGGGCGCGGATGCGCTCCTCCCACTCACCGAGCACCGGGTCCTCGGCGCGGCCGCCCGCACCCGCGAGGATGCCCATCTCGGCGTCGGGCCGCACGGCGAACGACGCGACCCGGAGGCTCACGCGACCCAGCGCCGCCACCGACGCCGCGCCTTCGATGAGGTCCTGTGCGACGGCCGACCCGCCATACGCGACGGTGAGACGGCGGAACCGACCGTCGAGCGGCGCGCGATACCCGACCGGGGCGATGGCCACCGGCACGGGGGAGGCGTGCAGCAGCGCCTCGGACACGGCCCCGAGGGCGACGCGCCCCGGTTCCCCGCGCACGGCCGACCCCAGCACGAGCGCGTCCGGCTTCTCCTGCTCGGCCAGCTCCAGCAGACCGCGCCGGGCAGACGCCGCCTCGTGCACCACATAGCGCGCGGCCACGTGGCCGTCGAGCACGGTGCGGGCATGGTCCAGCACCAGCTCCGCTGCGGCGCGGTTGTGCTGCTGCCACTCGTGGTCGACGCTCGCTCGCGACGGCGGCCACACGGTCGCGACCACCGCCGCGACCACGAGGTCGGTCTGCAGCGAGTTCGCGAGCTCGGCGGCCAGGGCGAGCACGGACGCGGAGCGGCGGCCGGTGTCGACGCCGACGAGGACGCTCATCGCTCGACCCCATCGCGGGCGTGCGGCTGGCGCACGACGGACGTGAACGGCACGTCGGGGTCACCGAGATCGTTGCCGGGCTCGAGGATGGAGCGTCGGCGGCCGTAGAAGAAGTAGAACACCAGGAACACGGCCACCCAGATCGCGAACACCGCGATCGTGATGGGGCGCAGCTGGGTGATGATCCAGATGCAGCCGACGATCGAGAGGATCGGCGTGATCGGGTACAGCGGCACCCTGAAGCCGCGCTCCAGCTCGGGCTCGCGCACGCGGAGGATGATCAGGCCGACCGACACCACGAGGAAAGCGGCGAGGGTGCCGATGCTCGTCATCTCGGCGAGGAAGTTGATCGGGATCACACCGGCGAGCACCGCGACCACGGCCGACACGATGATCGTGTTCCGGATCGGCGTGCGGGTGCGCTCGTTGACCTTCGCGAAGACCTTCGGGACCATCCCGTCCCGCGCCATGGCGAACAGGATCCGGGTCTGCCCGTAGATCGTCACGAGGGTGACGCTGAAGATCGAGATCACGGCTCCGGCCGCGAGCACCGTGCCGGGCCAGGAGCTGCCGATGACGTGGGCGAGGATCTCGGAGAGTCCCGCTTCCTGGTTCTCGAACTGCTTCGGCGCCTGGGCCCCGATGCCGACGACGGCGACGCCGATGTAGAGCGTGATGACGACCAGGAGCGCGCCGATGATCGCCAGCGGCAGGTTGCGGCGGGGGTTCTTCGCCTCCTCTCCCGCGGTCGAGACCGCGTCGAGCCCGACGAACGAGAAGAAGATCACGCCCGCGCCGGCTGCGATGCCGCCGATCCCGTAGGGGGCGAAGTCGGCGAAGTGGTCGGAGTTCCAGCCGGTGACGCCGACGGCGATGAAGAACAGCAGCACGCCGATCTTGATGCACACCATGATCGCGTTCGTCAGCACCGACTCCCGGGTGCCGCGGATGAGCAGGACCGCGCAGAGCGCGACCAGGATCACCGCGGGGAGGTTCACGACGCCGCCCTCCTCGGGTGCGTTGCTGAGCGCTGCAGGCAGGTGCCAGCCGAACAGGTTGCCGATGAGCTCGTTGACGTACTGCGACCAGCCCACCGCCACGGCCGCGGCGGAGACGGCGTACTCGAGCAGCAGGCAGGCGCCGACGACCATCGCGGTGCCCTCGCCGAGTGTCGCGAAGGCGTAGGAGTATGTGGATCCGGAGACCGGAACGGCCCCCGCCAGCTCGGCGTAGCAGAGCGCGGTGAGCCCGGCGACGATGCCGGCGATCACGAACGACCACACCACGGCGGGGCCTGCCAGCGGCACGGCCTGCGACATGATGAAGAAGATTCCCGTGCCGATCGTGGCGCTGATGCCGATCGCCATGAGCGGGAAGAGCCCGATCGTGCGTCTGAGCGGGGAGTCCCCGGACTCCCGGGGTATCGGTTTGCGTCGCAGGAGCTGCTGGGCGATCGATGTCATACGGGTACCTGTTCTTTCCGGGACGACGGCTTCGCTGCGCGTCGCATCGTGGTTCTGATGTGCTGTTCGATCCTGCCGGATCGTGTGGCGGCCGCACGACTCGCGTCGTCCCGGTCGCACTTCTCCTCGACGACCACCCGCACGCCGTCGACCAGCGCGTCGGCGGCCCCGCGGACGTAGCCGCCCGGCATCGCCGCGATGCCGCGCAGGAACGCGATCGTGTCGGCGGTGAGCAGCTCTCCCGGCAGCACGTTCGGGATCCCGGGCGGGTACGCCGCCAGCGAATCGGCGGAGACACGGCCCTCGGCGTCGGCCGCGGCCACGATCTCGGTGTGCGCGAAGGCGGCGTCGCGAGGACGCATCACGGCCTCGCCGGTCTTCGGCAGCGCGACGACTCCGGCGCCGCTGCGGGCGGCGAGCTCGCCGACGGGCTGCAGTGCCTCGAGGGCGGCGACGAAGCGGGCCGGATCCGGAGTCGTGCCGGGGCCGACGAAGGCGACGATGCAGGATCCGGTCGAGATCTCGGTCATGATCCCGGCGGTGCGCAGCAGCTCCTCGCGCACCGCGTGTCCGTAGAGGCCCGCCGCGCCCACGTCGATCGATACGCGCAGCGGGTCGTGGCCGACGATGTCTTCGAAGGCGCCGAAGCCGTCGCTCACGATGGGGAACCGGCCCGTCGCGCGCACCGCGTCGCGCAGCTCGGCGGCGGCGGCGATCGACGCCGCGATGCGGTCGTGGCCGTCTTCGAGCGTCGCGCGCGCCAGATCGAGCGAGGCCAGCAGCAGCGAGCTCGCGCTCGTGGACTGGGTGAACATGAAGGCGCGGTCGATGAGCGGCTCCAGCTCCTCGGCGTACGGGCTCTCGGCCAGGTGCAGCATGGCGGACTGGGTGAGGCTGCCGCCCATCTTGTGGGTGGACGAGACCACGAGGTCGGCGCCCAGCGCGATCGGGTTCGCCGGGAGGTCCGGGTGGAACCCGAAGTGGGCCGCCCACGCCGCGTCGACGACGAGGGGCACGCCGGCCTCGTGGCAGACCTCGGCGATGCCGGCGACATCGGCCACCGCCCCGAAGTAGCTGGGGCTGATGATGTACGCCGCCTTCGCGTCGACGTCCCGGAGCGCTTCGCGCATGGCCGCCGGCGTCACGCCGTGGTTGATGCCGTGATGCTGGTCGATCGTCGGCTGCACGAACCGCGGGTCGAGCCCGCCGAGGATGATGCCGTCGAAGAAGCTGGAGTGCGCGCTGCGCTGCGCGACGACGATCTCGTCCGGGGTGCGGAACGCGGCCAGGGCCAGGGCCGTCATCCGGTTCGCCTCGGAGGCGCCGTTGGTGAGGAACCAGGTGCGGCGGGCGCCCCACGCGCGGGCGGCCGCTTCGCGGGCCTGCTCGAGCGGGTTCTCGACGCCCTTGTCGATGCCGTCCAGCAGCGGTTCCACGTCGTAGCGCAGCACGTCCTCGCCGAAGAAGTCCGCCATCAGCGGGGCGGCCGCGGGGTCGGCGCCGTGCCCCGGCACGTTCAGGCGCTGCAGGTCGCGCGCGGCGAATCGGCGGATGGCGTCGGCGTAGGGGGTCGTGGTCACGGATCGATTCTGGCCGCCGAGGGTACTATGAGGAATGCAGAGATCTCTGTGATCCTCAATAGTCACTATGGAGCGCCGATGCTGGATCTGAGGCAGCTCCGCGCGCTGGAGGCGGTGGCGGAGCACGGATCCGTCGTCCGCGCCGCCGAGGCGCTCCGCTGGAGCCAGCCCACCGTGACCCATCACCTGCGCGGCCTGGAGCGGGTGCTCGGGGCCGAGGTCGTGACGAGCGGATCCGGAGGCACCCGCCTCACCGCCGTCGGCGAGGCGATGCTGTCGCATGCGATCGCCATCCTCGACCGGTCGGAGCGGGCCGTCGACGAGATGACCGAACTCATCGCCTCGGGCCGGCGGCGCATCGCCATCGGCGTGTTCCCCTCGGCCGGCGCGCGGCTGCTGCCGCAGGTGGTGCGGGCGCTGCAGGAGGCCGGATTCCAGCCGGACGTGGTCGAGGCCGAGCTCGACCCGCTGATGACGGCCGTCGTCGGCCTGCGCCTCGACGCTGCGATCGTGTACGACGCGCCGGGGCGACCGACGGTCCTGCCGCCGGGCTTCCGGATGATCCCGGTCCGGCAGGAGCACCTGTCCGTGATTGTGCCCGCGGGGCACCCGCTCGCGGGCCGCACGGGGGTGCCGCTCGCGGGGCTCCGCGACGACGGCTGGATCGCGGGTGCGACCGAGGCGGATCCGGTCGATGCCGCGCTGGCCCGTGCCGCGGAGCAGGCCGGGTTCACGCCGCGCGTCGCGATGCGCAGCGACGACTATGCGGTCGTGGCGGCGTACGTCGCCGCGGAGTTCGGGGTCGCACTGGTGCCGGAGCTCGCCCTGCCGGTGCACCTGGACGCCGTCGCGACCGTCGAGATCGCCGACGCGGTGTTCGAGCGGCGCATCTTCCTGGTCACGGCGCCGACGGTCGGGGCGCCCGCCCGTGCGGCCCTGGAAGGCGCGCTGCGCACCGTTCCGGCAGTCGAGCCGCGCAATCCGCGCCGCGGGCACGGCGCTTCCTGACGCACGCGCCCCGCATTTCCGAGACCCGGCGTCGAGGCGGGGCGGCGAGCCCCAGCTCGGCGCAAGCCCTTGACGCGTCTGCCTCAGTGAACAAGCGTGGAGCGAGGCCGGCGCTCGCGTCTCGATCTGGTGCGAACGCGACCGGAAACGGAGAGCACGGTGATGACGAACCTCGAACCCACCCCCACGACGCCCGCCGACGCAGACGAAAGCGTCGTCACCGACGCGGATCTCGCGAGCATCGATGCCTGGTGGCGCGCGGCGAATTACCTCAGCGCCGGACAGATCTACCTCCTGAACGACCCGCTCCTGCGCCGGCCGCTCGTGCCGGAGGACGTGAAGCCGCGACTCCTCGGACACTGGGGCACCACGCCCGGCCTGAACTTCCTCTACGCGCATCTGAACCGCGTCATCCGCGACCGGTCGCTGAGCTCGATCTTCGTCACCGGGCCCGGCCACGGCGGCCCCGGCATGGTCGCCAACGCCTACTTGGACGGCACCTACTCCGAGGTGTACCCGCACGTCGGGCGCGACGAGGACGGCGTGCGGGCGCTGTTCCGCCAGTTCTCCTTCCCCGGCGGCATCCCGAGCCACGTCGCGCCCGAGACGCCCGGGTCCATCCACGAGGGCGGCGAGCTCGGCTACTCCCTCAGCCACGCTTTCGGCGCGGCCTTCGACAACCCCGATCTCGTGGTCACCTGCGTCGTGGGCGACGGCGAGGCGGAGACCGGGCCGGCGGCGACGGGCTGGCATTCGAACAAGTTCCTGGATCCCGTGCAGGACGGCACGGTGCTGCCGATCCTGCACCTGAACGGCTACAAGATCGCGAACCCGACGGTGCTCGCCCGCATCCCCGAGCGTCGCCTGGTCGAGCTGTTCCGGGGTTACGGCTACACGCCGTTCGTCTTCACGGCCGGCTTCGACGGGGAGGATCCGATCAGCATCCATCGTCGGTTCTCCGCGCTGCTCGAGGCGGTGTTCGACGAGATCGCGAGGATCCGAGCGGAGGCGCGCGCGGGCCGGTACCACTCGGACGACCCGGTCATGGCGACGCCGGAGTGGCCGATGATCATCCTGCGCACCCCGAAGGGCTGGACCGGTCCGCGCGAGGTGGACGGCGTGCGCGTGGAGGGCACGTACCGCGCGCACCAGGTGCCGCTCGCCGGCGCACGCGACACCCCGGAGCACCTCCGGATCCTGGAGGACTGGCTGCGGCGGTACCGGCCCGAGGAGCTCTTCGACGCACAGGGAGCGCCGGTCGCGCTCGTCCAGCGCCTCGCACCGCAGGGGGAGCGCCGGATGAGTGCGAACCCGGTCGCCAACGGCGGGCTGCTGCGCACGCCGCTGGAGCTGCCGGACTTCCGCGAATACGGCGTGGACGTGCCCTCGCCCGGCGCCACCACTGCCGAGGCGACGCGGGTGCTCGGCGCCTGGCTCGCCGAGGTGATCCGCCGCAACCCGCGCACCTTCCGGATCTTCGGCCCGGACGAGACCGCCTCCAACCGGCTCGCCCCCGCCGTCTACGAGGCCACGCAGAAGCAGTGGGGCGCGCAGATCCTTCCCTCGGACGACCATCTCGCTCGCGTCGGCCGGGTGATGGAGATGCTCAGCGAGCACCAGTGCCAGGGCTGGCTGGAGGGCTACCTGCTCACCGGCCGCCACGGTCTCTTCAACTGCTACGAGGCGTTCATCCACATCGTCGACTCGATGTTCAACCAGCACGCCAAATGGCTCAAGGTGACCCGGGAGATCCCGTGGCGCCGCCCCGTATCGAGCCTCAACTACCTGCTCACGAGTCACGTGTGGCGGCAGGACCACAACGGCTTCAGCCATCAGGATCCGGGATTCATCGACCACGTGGTGAACAAGAGCGCCGAGGTGGTGCGTGTCTACCTCCCCTTCGACGCGAACACCCTGCTGTCCACGTACGACCACTGCCTGCGCTCTGTGGACTATGTGAACGTCGTCGTGGCGGGGAAGCAGCCGGCCGCGAACTGGCTGACCATGGAGGAGGCCGTCGCGCACTGCACGCGCGGACTCGGAATCCTGGAGTGGGCGGGCACGGAGGTGACCGGACAGGATCCGGACGTGGTGCTCGCCGCGGCCGGGGACATCCCCACCCTGGAGGTGCTCGCAGCGGCCCAGATCCTGCGAGACGCGCTTCCCGACCTGCGTGTGCGCGTGGTCAACGTCGTCGACCTGATGCGCCTGCAATCCGAGAGCGAGCACCCGCACGGCCTGTCGGACCGGGAGTTCGATGCGATCTTCACCACGGACAGGCCGGTCATCTTCGCGTACCACGGGTACCCCTGGCTGATCCACCGGCTGGCCTATAAGCGCCACGGTCACGACAACCTGCACGTGCGCGGCTACAAGGAGAACGGCACGACGACCACGCCTTTCGACATGGTCATGATGAACGACCTGGACCGGTACCGGCTCGCGATCGACGCGATCGACCGGGTGCCCGGGCTGGCCCAGCGGTGCGCCGGGCTGCGCCAGGAGCTGCAGGACGCCCGGCTGCGTGCACGCGCCTACACCCGCGACCACGGCGAGGACATCCCCGAAGTGGCGGAGTGGACGTGGGATCGCGTGTCCGCAGAATGAATCCGGAGAAATCCATCGGCATCATGCTGTCGAGAAACGAGCGACGGCTCCGACCACATACCGAGGCGGGCATCGGCTCGCCCGACGGAACAGAAGGAGAACGGCCGTGAAGTACATGATTCTGATGCAGGTGCGCCAGGACGTCCTGGATGCGCTCACCGCGGAGCAGATGCAGGCCATCGGGGAGGGGCACCAGGCGTTCATGGACGCGATCACCGCATCCGGCGAGCTGCTGGGCACCATCGCGCTCGCCGACCCCAGCCAGTCGAAGGTCGTTCGGGCGGCCGGCGGCGTCCCCGAGGTGGTCGATGGGCCCTTCGCGGAGACCAAGGAGTTCATGGGCGGCTACTACCTGATCGAGGTGGAGTCCGAGGAGCGCGCCGTCGAACTCGCCCAGCAGATCCCGGACGCGGCGATCGACGGGCTCGCGCTGGAGATCCGCCCGGTGATGTTCTCGGCCGGCCCGGACGCGTGACCCACAGCGACTTCGAGGACCTGTGGCGCAGCACCGCGCCGCAGGTCCTCGCTGCGCTGCTGCGCCGTTACGGAGCCGCACAGCTGGACCTGTGCGAGGACGCCGTGCAGGAGGCGCTGCTGGCCGCGCACCAGCAGTGGCCCGCAGAGGGCGCCCCCGCCGATGCCAAGGGCTGGCTGCTGACCGTCGCGCGGCGTCGTCTGATCGACCGGATCCGCAGCGAGCATCAGCGGCGCGAACGCGAGCACGTCTACGCCGACGCCTGGCGTCCGCTCGCGGAGCCGGAGACGGCGCACACGGACGACAGCGTGCAGATGCTGCGGCTGTGCTGCCACCCCGCCCTGAGCGTGCCGGCGCAGGTGGCGTTGACGCTGCGCGCCGTCGGCGCACTGTCCACGGCGCAGATCGCCCGCGCCTACCTGCTTCCGGAGGCGACGATCGCTCAGCGGATCAGCCGTGCGAAGGCTCGGATCCGCGCCGCGGGGGCCGCCTTCCCCGAGCCGTCCGACGCCGATGATCGTCTGGACGCGGTGCTCTCGGTGCTCTCCGTGATGTTCACCGAGGGGCACACCGCGACAGAGGGGCCAGAGGTCGGCGACGTGCGGTTGAGCGACGAGGCCATCCGCCTGGCCCGGATGCTGCACCGCGAACGCCCGGGCGACGTGGAGGCTGCGGGGCTGCTCGCCCTCATGCTGCTGACCGACGCGCGCCGGGCCGCGCGCACCGGGCCTCGCGGCGAGCTCATCCCGCTCGACGAGCAGGACCGCACCCGGTGGGACCGGGATCTGATCGCCGAGGGCACCGGCATCCTCGACGCCGCGCTCGCCGCAGGGCGCCACGGCCCCTACGCGATCCAGGCGGCGATCGCGGCGCTGCACGACGACGCGCCCAGCACCGAGACAACGGACTGGCCGCAGATCCTGGCGCTCTACCGCCTGCTCGAGCTCGAGACCGGCAACGCGGTCGCGACGGTCAATCGCGCCGTGGCCCAGGCGATGGTGCACGGCCCGGAGTCCGGGCTCGCCGTGGTCGACGGGATCTCCGATCCGCGCGTGCGCGGCGATCGGCGGCGCATCGCCTCGGTGCGCGCACACCTGCTGGAACGCGCAGGCCGCCACGACGAGGCCATCGCCGAGTACCTCGAAGCGGCGCGGGCGACGCTGTCGATCCCGGAGCGGGACTATCTGCGGGCGCGAGCAGCCCGGCTCCGGCGCTGAACCCGGTCTCGCTCACGCCGGCCCGTACGGCGCTGGAGCGGGGTGCAGCGGGCCTCGGCCGTTGCGCAGGCCGCCGTCACGGATCCTTCTCCTCCCGCAGGTCTCCGCCGCGGAGAGCGCCGTCCGGGTCGGGCGACGGGACCTCATCGGATGCCGGGACCTCGGATGCGAGCGCAGGCAAGTCCGCAGTCACCCACCTGATCACTGCCAGATCCCAGGCTGCACCCTTGACGATCGGTCGCCGCGGCAGGTCTACGTCGTCGTCCTCGGACCGGGCGTCGGGCATCTTCTTTCCCCTCGTGCCGCCCCCGGGCATGGGCAGCACGGCGATGCTACGAGGTGCGCCTTCACAGCCTGACGTCCCCGGTGTGAAAACGCCGGTCGCCCACGGACGGACGCTCGGGGTCCCTCGGGGCGCCGCCGTGTTGTAGAACTGGGGTCGGCGGGCTTCGCGGGGAGGTGGCTGTGGCGGACGAGTCGATGTCGCATGCTGAGACGTTTGCGAGCACGCTGCGTCGCGCTCTCGATGCCAGGGGGCTGACGCTCACCGCCGTGCACGCCCTTCTCGCCGACCACGGCAATCCGATCTCGATCGCGACGCTCAGCTACTGGAGATCCGGTCAGCGGCAGCCCGAAGCCGCCGCATCGCTCAGCGCGGTCGACGACCTGGAGCACATTCTGGGCCTGGATCCGGGAACCCTGTCCTCGCTGGTCAACCCCACGGCGCGACTGGGCGTGCAGCCTGAGCCGCTCGTGCCCTTCCAAGAGCGGGCGCGTCGGGAGACGGAGGAGACGTTCGCGGCGCTGGGCGCCGCCGCACAGGCGGACATCCGCGAGATCTCGACCCACATGACCGCGTACACGCATCGGGACGGGACCGTGGACCGGACCGAGTTCGTCTCCGTGGTCCAGGTGGTCCGCGGCGTGGTCACGGAGCTGCCGCTCATCGACGTGGCGCCGGCGGAGACCGATGCGATGAGCAGGATCCTAGACGTGGTCGGAGGGCGTCTCGTGCGCGAGTACCAGCATCCGGGCCGCCTGGTCTCCGGCATCGTGATCGAGCTCGACGAGGCCGCGACCGCGGGGTCCACGTTCACTCTGCAGTTCACGGAGGAGCTTCCCCGGGACTACCCCTCCCGGAGGAGCGCGTGGCATGCGACGGCGCGTCCGACCAAGGAGACCCTGATCCGCGTCGTCTTCCCCGCGGGGGCGGATCCCGATTGGTGTGAGGAGTACGTGGAGTCGGACACGGGCGACGAGGTGTGGGCGCAGCGGGCGGTGATCCACGGCCGCATCGCGCATGCGATGCGGCACGGCTTCGGCCCTGGCGTCCTCGGCCTCCGCTGGGGAGGCTCGTGAGAGCCGCCCCGCCGCAGGACGCGAACACGGACGACAGGGCGGGCGTGATGCGGCTTCCGCGTCACTGCGTCCAGTGGCGCGTCGGGATCCTCTGGCGCCTGTTCCTTCCGGGGGCGGTCACGCCCGCCGGTATTGCGCGGCCATGGGGCAGTCGAACGGGTCGCGCGCGGCCAGGCCCACGCGGTTCAGGTAGTCGATGACGATGGCGTAGGAGCGCCAGAGCGACGTCTCGGTGTACGGGACGTCGTGCGCGTCGCAGAAGTCGCGGACGATCTCGCGGGCCTTGCCGAGGTGCATCCGAGACATGCTCGGGAACAGGTGATGCTCGACCTGATGGTTCAGGCCGCCCATCAGCACGGTCGCCCACCAGCCGCCGCGGATGTTGCGCGAGGTGCGCACCTGCTTCGTGAAGAAGTCCAGCCGCGCATCGGGCGCGATCACGGCCATCCCCTTGTGGTTCGGGGCGAACGAGGCGCCCATGTAGACGCCGAACACCGCCAGCATGACGCCGACGAAGGCGGTCGCCATGCCGAGCGGCAGCAGCAGGAAGATCGGTGTCAGCACGAGTGCGAAGCGCGCCGCGATCATGCCGATCTCGGCCCAGCGGGCCTTCACCGGCTGCCGGCTGACGAGGTGCCTGACGCCGAGGTAGTGCAAGTTGAGGCCCTCGAGCGTGAGCAGGGGGAAGAAAAGCCATCCCTGACGGCGCGTGATCAGTCGTCGGAGCCCGCGCGCCGCGGCGGCGTCCTCGTCAAGGAACGAGATGGTGTCGACCTCGATGTCCGGATCCTTGCCGACGCGGTTCGGGTTCGCGTGATGCCTGCTGTGCTTGGAGTCCCACCAGGAGTAGCTCATCCCGACGACCGCGGCGAGGATGCGCGCGAGCCGGTCGTTCGCCGGACCGCTCGAGAGGATCTGCCGATGGGCCGCCTCGTGTGCGAGGAAGGCGACCTGCGTGAACAGGATCCCGAGCGCGGCGGCCACGAGCAGCTGCAGCCAGCTGTGGCCGAGCAGGACGGATCCGGTCACGACTCCGCCGAACCCGGCCGCGATGACGAAGCCGATCAGGGCGTAGAAGCGCGGAGTGCGGCGCATCAGCCCGGTCTCCCGCACGACGCGGGAGATGTCGACGTAGGCGCGGGCGATCGGCGGGAAATCCTCCTGTCGTGCATACGTCTGGCGCACGGGGCCCAGGCGGGAGGGACGGATGTCGACGGGTGCGGCGGTCATGCGGCGGGGCCTTTGCAGATGTCCGGGGAAGACCCGGGGCGGAAGCCAAGGGCGGACGCCGTTCGCTGAGCCTCACGCTACGCGCACGTGTATGCGCCGAGCGGCATGCGTGCGCCGCGTCGGCTGCGCAGCACGGGATCGGCGTCAGCCGGCGCGCCGGGGATCGATCATCGTCATCCCGGCCACGGTGGCCCGGTCGAACTCGGGCAGGAGCCGTGCGGCCTCCTCGAGCCCGATGGTGCGCTCGATGAGGCGCTGCGGGGCGAGCGCGCCCTGCGCGATCAGCGACATCATCTCGGGGTAGTCGGAGGCGGCCATGCCGTGGCTGCCGAGGAGGTCGAGCTCCCATCCGATCACGCGGTCCATCGGCACCCGCGGGTGGCCGTCGACCGGCGGGAGCAGGCCGATCTGCACGTGCCGCCCGCGCCGCCGCAGACCGAGGACCGCGTCGGCGAGGGTCTGCTCGCTGCCCACGGCGTCGATCGAGACGTGCGCTCCGCCCCCGGTCAGCTCGGCCACGGCGGCGGGGATGTCGGCGCCGTCGGCGAGCAGCGCGTGCTCCGCGCCGACCTCGCGCGCCACGGCCAGCGCCTCCGGATTGCGGTCCACGGCGATCACCCGGGCACCGCGCGCCCGTGCGATCATCACGGCGCTCAGCCCCACGCCGCCGGCGCCGATGACGGCCACCCATTCGCCCTCGCGCGCGCCCGCGCGCCCCACCACGGCGCGGAAGGCGGTGGCGAAGCGGCAGCCGAGACTCGCGGCCGTGGCGAAATCCACCTCGTCGGGGATCGCGACGAGGTTCACATCCGCGGCATGGAGTGCGACGACTTCGGCGAACGAGCCCCAATGGGTGAAGCCGGGCTGCTGCTGGTCGGGGCAGACCTGAGCGTTCCCGGACAGGCACCACTGGCAGCGTCCGCAGCCGCAGACGAAAGGCACCGTCACCCGGTCGCCGACGTGCCAGCGCGTCACCGCGGGCCCGGCCGCGATGATCGTGCCGGCGAGCTCGTGGCCCGGCACATGGGGGAACGCGATGTCGTCGTGGCCTGCCCAGGCGTGCCAGTCGCTCCGGCACATCCCCGTGGCCGCCACCGCGACCAGCACGCCGTCCGCAGGGAGCGCCGGCTCCGGCACGGTCCGCACCTCGGGCACCGCACGGACCTCATCGAACACCACAGCACGCATGGCTTCATCCTCTCAGGCCGCCGCCGCCTTCCTGCTCGGCACGGGACCGCGGGATGTGCGCATCGCATCGACCCCATCCGGACGCTGTAACGAGGTGTTCACGTCCCGCGCGCATCCCGAAACGCCCCGGAAACACAGCGCGCGTCGACGCGAAACGCGCCGGTGGGAACCTGGCTGGACCCGACGCTGCAGGAGCGTTCTCGTTGAGAGAGGAGCGGACCCATGGATCAGGGGAATACCGCCTTCGTTTTGATCAGTGCAGCACTCGTGCTGCTCATGACGCCAGGTCTGGCGTTCTTCTACGGCGGCCTCGTCAAGGCCAAGAGCGTGATCAGCATGATGATGATGAGCTTCGGCGCGATCGGGCTGATCGGCGTGCTGTGGGTCGTCTTCGGCTACGCGATCGCCTTCCCGAGCGGCAAGGGCCTGATCGCGCCCTGGACGATCGACTGGTCGGAGATCGGCCTGAGCAGCCTGCTCGAGGTGCCCAAGGGCGCCGCCTACCCGCCGCTCGCCTTCGTCGCATTCCAGGCGACGTTCGCGATCATCACCGTCGCGCTCGTCTCGGGCGCCATCGCGGACCGCGCGCGGTTCGGATCCTGGATGGTCTTCGCCGGCATCTGGGCGACCGTCGTCTACTTCCCCGTCGCGAGCTGGGTCTTCAACTTCGGCCTGGACAATGACGGCAGCTACGCCTACGGCGGCTGGGTGACCAAGGGCCTGCAGGACTGGCTCGGCGTCGGGGCGATCGACTTCGCCGGTGGCACAGCGGTGCACATCAACGCCGGAGCCGCAGGTCTCGCGCTCGCACTCGTCCTCGGCCGCCGCATCGGCTTCCAGAAGGGCGCCGACGTGCCGCACAACCCGCCGTTCGTGCTGCTCGGCGCCGGTCTGCTGTGGTTCGGCTGGTTCGGCTTCAACGCGGGCTCCGAGCTCGCCGCGGACGGCACCGCCTCGATCGCCTTCGTGAACACCCTCGCCGCCCCGGCCGCCGCGCTGCTCAGCTGGCTCGTGATGGAGAAGATCCGCAACGGCAAGCCCACCTCGGTCGGAGCCGCTTCGGGCGCCGTCGCCGGTCTCGTCGCGATCACCCCTGCCTGCGCCGCCCTCACCCCGATCTGGGCGGTCGTGCTGGGGCTCCTCGCCGGCGCGGTCTGCCAGCTCGCGATCGACCTGAAGTTCCACCTCGGGTTCGACGACTCGCTCGATGTCGTCGGCATCCACCTCATCGGCGGTATCGTCGGCACGCTGTACCTCGGCTTCTTCGCCAACGGCACCGGCCTCATCTACAGCGGCAGCTTCGCTCAGCTCGCGGCTCAGGCGCTCGCCGCCGGCGCGGTCCTGGTCTACTCCTTCGTCCTCGCGGCCGTGATCGGCTTCGTGGTCCAGAAGACCATCGGCTTCCGCGTGAAGGACGAGGACGAGATCGCCGGCCTCGACACCGTCGTCCACGGTGAAGAGGGCTACGTCCTCATCGGAGCGCGGGTCTGATCCGATGACGATGGCAACCTTCGTTCCGGGGCCGGCCCCGACCAGGCTCACACGCCTGCGGGACCTGCCCCGGCGGGGGCTCGTCGCGGGGGGTGGACACGTCCGCGAGATCTGCGGCCAGTGGGGGGTCAACGGGGAGCTGCACTGGATGCTGCAGCTCGTCGAACTGCGGGGGCCGGAGGGTGTGCTCCACCTGCCCCCGGACGCCGCCCACGTGCTCGCCGGCATCGGCGGCCCGCAGGTGGGCGTCGGACCGGGAGCCGCCGTGGGACTGCGCAAGGAGCGCGTCCTGCACTACGCGGGAGCCTTCCTGGAGCTGCGTCGTCCGCAGCTGCGCGCCGCCGAGCTGAGCCGGGTGCTCGTGCTCTCCTCGGTGCCGGCGCGGGCGACGCCCTCCCTGGTCTTCTCCGATCTGCACGGTACGGCTCCGCTGCCCGCGGACGTCCGGGCGATCGTGGTGCGGTCGGGGAGAGTGAGCGCGGGCGGCAGCACCGCCACAGCGATGGAGGCGCTGGTGCTGCCGGACGCGACGAGGGGCGACGGCGCCGTCGCTTCAGGACCCGGGGCCGTCGCCGACGACGCCCGGGTCCTCATGGTCATCGGCTGACGGTCCGAGGGCCGGCGGGCGGAGGGCGGATCCGATCCCGACGGATCCGCCCTGACAGCGCTCGGCCCGGCCGCGTCGCCGCGAAGCGGGTACCGCAGCGCGCAGCGCCGCCTCCGCGAAGCGGGGAAGCGGGCACCGGGGCGATCAGCCCTGCAGGCCCGCCACGATCGCGAGGTGGTCGCTGCCGCCGGCCGCGGTCGTCCTGGCGGCCGCCGTGGTGAAGCCCCGCTGGAAGACGTGGTCGATCCGGACGGCCGGGAACGCCGCGGGCCAGGTGAAGGCGGGGGCCACGCCGCCGAAGCGCACCTCGCCGAGCTCGCCGGCGATCCCCGCGAGAGCCGGATCCGTCGACACCGCGTTGAAGTCGCCCAGCGCGATCAGGCGCGGGCTGCGGTCCTCGCGGATCCGCTCGCCGAGGGCCGACAGCATGCCGTCGCGAGCGCCCTGCACGCCGGGGCGCAGCGACGCGGCGTGCACGACGTACACGCTCACTGCGCCCCCGGGCGCATCCACCTCGACCCGCAGCGCGCGATTCCAGCCCAGGCCCAGATCCAGCGACTCCTGGTCGAGGATCGGATACCGGCTCCACACGCCCACGGTTCCCACGCGGTAGGCGTGCGGGTAGGCGTGGGCGAGTTCGTCCGCGATCGCCGAGCCCGAGTCGGCGTCGAGTTCGGTGAACGCGAGGATCCCCGCGCCGTCGGCCGCGAGGGCGCGCGCGGAGGCCGCTCCGGTGCCGGATCCGGCCTCGACGTTCTGCGTCGCGACCAGCAGCCCGCCGTCGCCCGCGGAGGGGCCGGCCTGCCACGGAACCGGCAGGAACCCCCACAGCGCCACGGTCCAGGCGAGCAGCGGGATCGCGGCGGTCCACGCGGTCCTCGGCCGCACCACCAGCGCGCCGATGACGAGCGGCACCAGGACGAACCCCAGCCACGGCAGCACCACGGCGACGGCGGTGCCGAGCGGGCCGGGCACCGCGCCGAGCAGGACGACGACGGTCAGCGCGACCGAGGCCAGCAGCAGCACGACGATCGCGCCGCGGCGCGGCGCCGCACGCCGAGCCCGGACCGGTTCCTGCGTCGCCTGGGTCATGCCTCCCATCCTTCCGGCACCGTTCTGGGGAACGGCTGACGGTCGCCCGCGGGCACGGGGACCGTCGTCCCCGGGTCGACTGTCGGCCGTCGTGCGCAGAATGGAGGCGAGCCCGACCGAGCGAGGAGCGAGATGGATCCGTTCTGGGAGCCGCGCAGCCGGCGTCGACGACAGCAGCCGATCATCGCCGTGCACCCGGCGGACGACGCACCCGCGCCGAGCGCGGAATGGCCGGCCGGCATCCCCGCGGTCGCCCAGGTGCTGCGCGAGGGGCTGGACCTGGACCCGGGTGTCACGTTCCTGGTCGGCGAGAACGGCAGCGGCAAGTCGACCATCGTGGAGGGCGTCGCGATCGCGTACGGACTGTCGCCCGAGGGCGGGTCCCGGCAGGCCCGGCATCGCACCCGTGCCAGCGAGTCGCCGCTGTCGGACTGGCTCCGCATCCAGCGCGGAGTCGGGGCGAGCAGCTGGGGCTTCTTCCTGCGCGCCGAGACGATGCACTCGTTCTACACGTACCTCGAGGAGAACCCGACGAAGGCGCCGGAACCGCGCTACCACGAGATGAGCCATGGCGAGTCGTTCCTCGCCCTGCTCGAGACCCGCTTCGACGATCCGGGCTTCTACTGCCTGGACGAACCGGAGGCGGCCCTGTCGTTCTCGTCGACGCTGAGCCTCATCGCGGTGCTGCACCGCATCTCCGACGAGGGTGGACAGGTGCTCTGCGCCACGCACTCGCCGGTGCTGGCGGCGCTTCCCGGAGCGCGCATCCTCGAGGTCGGGGAGTGGGGTCTGCGGCCCGTGGAATGGCAGGAGCTGCAGCTCGTCCAGCACTGGCGCTCGTTCCTCGACGCGCCCTCGCGCTACACGCGCCACCTGCTGGACTGAGTCGGTCAGGGCGCGTCGCGCACCGAGACCAGGAACCCGTCGAGATTGCGGAGGTGCGCCCGCACGCTCCGTTCGGCCTCCGCGGCGACCGATGCGGGGTCGTCCGTGGACGTGACGACCGCGTCGCCCTCCAGCCGGTGCCCGACCCAGCGCAGCCGCACCCGCTCCACCGCGTGGATACCGGCGATGTGCGAGAGCGCGTGCTCGGCGCGTTCCACGAGCTCGGGCTCGACCCCGTCGAGCAGGCGACGGCCGATGCTGCGCACCGTGCCGATGAGCAGCACGAAGATCGCGACCGAGATGAGCACGCCGACGATCGGATCCGCGAGCGGGAAGCCGGCCAGCACGCCGAGGCCGCCCAGCACGACCGCGAGCGAGGTGAAGCCGTCCGTGCGGGCGTGCACGCCGTCGGCGACGAGCGCGGCGGAGCCGATGCGGCGGCCGACCCGGATCCGGTAGACCGCCACCGCCTCGTTGCCGAGGAACCCGATGATCCCGGCGACGATGACCCAGCCGATGTTGTGCAGCGGCTGCGGGGTGATCAGTCGCTCGATCGACTGCCACGCGGCGACGATCGCCGACAGCAGCACCACGAACACGATGAACAGACCCGCCAGGTCCTCCGCCCGTCCGAATCCGTAGGTGTACCGGCGCGTGGCCGTGCGGCGGCCGAGCACGAACGCGACCCAGAGCGGGATCGCCGTGAGCGCGTCGGAGAAGTTGTGCACCGTGTCGGCGAGGAGGGCGACCGAGCCGCTGACGAAGAAGACGGCCGCCTGCAGGATCGTGGTGACCAGGAGGATGAGGAGGCTGACCTTCAGCGCTCGGATGCCGGCAGTGGACGCCTCCATCGCGTCGTCGATGGCGTCGGCGGCGTCATGCGTGTGCGGCACGAACAGCCCGTGGAGGAAGCCGCGGAACCCGGCCGGGTGCGAGTGGTGGTGGTCATGTCCCGGCTGCTCGTGCTCGTGCAGCCCGTGCGCGTGGCCATGGCCGCGGTGCGGGTGGTCGTGACCGCCGTGCGGGTGGTCGTGCCGCTCGTGCCGGTGGTCCTGCATCACGACTCCCGGTCGGCGTGGTGGTGTCGCGGTGTTCCGCCCAGCGAGTGCTCGGCCTGGAAGATCGCGTCGGCAACGAGCCGGGACGCGTGCTCGTTCTCGAGGCGGTAGAAGACGCGCTGGCCGTCCTGCCGGGTCGAGACGATGCGCGCGAGGCGCAGCTTCGCCAGGTGCTGGGACACCGCGGCCGGCGACTTGTCGACGATGTCGGCGAGATGGTTCACCGAGAGCTCGCCGGCCTCGCCGAGCGCCATCACGATCCGCACCCGCGTGGCGTCGGCCAGCATCGAGAACACTTCCACGGCCAGCTCCACGTACGGGCTGTCTGGGGAGTATCCGCACGCCTGCTTATCTGCGCTCATACGCAGATACTAAGAGATGCGGATCCCGCTGTCGATTCCTCGGCGAGGCGAGGCGAGGCGATGTCAGAGCACGTGGGCGAGCTTGGCGGGGTTGCATACCTGGCGGAGCCCGTGGATGAGGCCGTCGGCGCCGAACTCGAGCGTGAGCACGTCGGTGCGTCCCGAGTGCGTCAGGGCGATCGCAGGCTCCCCGTTGACGTCGAGCAGCGCCGCGCCGAAGGGCAGCGATGGGTCGGCGGCCGCCTTCTGCAGCACGCCGACGAGGAACCGCCGCACACGGTCGGCGCCGAAGATGGGGTTGCGCGCGGCTCGCACCCTGCCCCCGCCGTCGCTCCACAGGATGGCGTCGTCGGCGAGCAGGGCGAGCACGCCCGAGACGTCGCCGTGCTCGACGGCGGTGAGCAGGGCGCCGAGCGCGGCCGGATCCGCCGTGCGCGTCCGCGCCGGGTCGTCGGCGAGGCGCAGGCGCCGCTCGCCGCGCGAGATCAGCTGACGGACGGCCGCGGGGCTCTTCTCCAGGATCCGCCCGATCTCCACGGCCGACATCCCGAACGCGCGGTGCAGCACCACGGCCGCGCGCGCGTCGGGCGCGAGCTGCTCGGCCATGTGCAGCAGCGCGAGGGAGAGCAGTTCCCGGTCGGCGACCGCGTCCTCGGGAAGACGATCCGTGGCGACCGGCTCGGGCAGCCACGGCCCGATGTACTCCTCGCGCACCGCGGCGAGAGCGCGCACCCGGTCGATCGAGCGGCGCACGCACACCGTCGTCAGCCACGCGGGCCAGGAGCGCACCGGCCGCGGGGTCACCGGATCGTCGGCTTCGACGCGCTCCTGCTGGAGCGCCTCGATCGCGACCTCGGACACCACGTCCTCGGCGTGGCCGTAGTCGCCGAGCATGCGATAGGCGATGCCGATCAGCCGCCCTCGCTCCGCCTGCCACGCGCGCGTGGCGGGGGAGACGAGGGTCATGGCTTCACCGTAGCGCCCCGGTTGCGCCACGGCTCAGACGATCGGGTGCTTGTCGTCGATCGGCGGCGCCATCTCGGTGGCGATGGCCACACGGTTCCAGACGTTGATCGTGCAGATCGCCAGCACGAGCGCGCCGAGCTCGCCCTCGTCGAAGTGCTGCGCCGCGGCGTTCCAGATCTCGTCGGTCACCGTCTCCGGACCGAGACGGGTGACCGCATCGGTCAGGGCCAGCGCCGCCAGCTCGCGCTCCTCGAACAGGCCCTTGGCGTGCTGCCAGGCGCCGACCGCATGCAGTGTGCGCTGCGGGATCCCGCGCCGGGCGCCCTCGGTCGCATGCATGTCGACGCAGAATCCGCACCCGTTCAGGATCGAGGCGCGCAGCTTGATCAGCTCGTACAGCCGCGGTTCCACGCTCTTGCGGGCGTACGCCTCCAGTCCGAGCACCGCGGCGTAGCCGAGCTTGTTGGTGCGGCCCATGTCGATCCGGGTCATCGTCATTCCTCTCCGGCCACGACTGCGACGGATCTCGTCGGCTTGCCTGTGGCTCTCATCAGGGATGTCGGATCCGGTCGCGGAAGTGTGACACCCCCTTCGGGTTGCCATGTCGGATGCCCGGCGTACGATCGGCGCGTGACGTTCTCCGCTTCGATCGCGACGCCCGTGGGCGTGCTCGAGGTGCACAGCGACGGGGTCGCGATCCGCCGGGTGACCTGGCCGCGTGCCCGACGTGCGACGGCTGCCGGCTCCGAGGTGTCGTCCGGTCGCGCGGAGGATCCGCTGCTCGCCGATGCCCTCGCCCAGCTGCGGGGGTATTTCGCCGGCGACCGCTCGACGTTCGACCTGCCGTTCGATCTGGGTGTGCAGTCCGATGTCACGGCGGCCGTGCTGCACGCGCTCTACGACACGGTGGGACTCGGCGAGACGGTGACCTACGGCGAGCTCGCGGCACGCAGCGGCACAGGCGTGCCGGCGCGGGCGATCGGCTCGATCATGGGCGCGAACCCGATCCCGATCATCGTCCCGTGCCACCGGGTGGTCGCCAGCGACGGACTCGGCGGCTACTCCGGAGGGAGGCCGGGCGAGGGGCTGGTGACGAAGCGCTGGCTGCTCGAGCACGAGGGGGCGCTTCCCGCGGCGCTCTTCTGAGTCGCTGCCGGCGCCTGCCCGCGAGCCCGATCCCGACAGCGTCGACCTTCCCGGATCTGTGGAGCACCCCTTCCGTTGCCACTCCACGGCTCACTGCGCGACGAAGAACGGGATCGCACCGGTGAGGATCCCCACGGCGAGCATCACGAGGGACACGACCGCCGCCCGCCAGAGCACCTTGCGGTGGTGGTCGCCGAGGTTGACGCTCGCGAGCGACACCAGCAGCAGGATCGCGGGCACGAGCGGGCTCTGCAGGTGCACCGGCTGGCCGGTGATCGACGCCCGGGCCATCTCGACCGGATCGATGCCGAAGTGCGCCGCGCTCTGGGACAGCACCGGCAGGATCCCGTAGTAGAACGCGTCGTTCGACATGAAGAACGTGAACGGGATCGACAGGATGCCGGTGATGGGCGCGAGGAACGGTCCCAGCGCCGGAGGCAGCACGTTCGTGATCCAGGACGCCATCGCGTCGACCATGCCCGTGCCGGTGAGCACGCCGACGAGCACGCCTGCCGCGATGACCATCGACACCACACCGACGATGCTCGGCGCATGGGCCACGATCTCGGCCGCCTGGTCCTTGAGCTTGCCGAAGTTCACCACCAGCGCCAGGGCGGCGCCGACCATGAACACGTACGGCAGCGGCAGCACGTCGGCGATGAGCAGCACCATCACGGCGACGGTCAGGGCGAGGTTGAACCAGATCAGGCGCGGACGCAGGGTCGCGCGGTTCGGGTCCAGCATCGTGTCGGCCATCGCGGTGTCGGTCGGATCCACTCCGCCTGCCGACACGGGCTCGTGGCCGCCGGCGACGGTGACGATGTTCCCGGTGCGCAGCGACGCGCGTGCTCCCGGCTTGGCGTCGGCGCCGCGGAAGATCGCGGGCACGGAGGCGAACACGCCGCCCTCCGCGGTGCCGGTCAGGCGGGTCTCGTCGAGGGAGCCGAGGCGGTGGCGCTCCTGCAGGCCGAGCATCCACGCGAAGCCGAGGGAGACGATCAGTCCGACCCCGAGCGAGGGCAGCATGGGCACGAAGATGTCGGTCGGCTGCAGGCCGAGCGCGGTTGCGGCGCGCACGGTCGGACCGCCCCACGGCACGATGTTGAGGGTGCCGTTCATGAGCCCGGCGACGCATGTGAGCACCACGGGGCTCATGCCCAGGCGCAGGTAGATCGGCAGCATCGCGGAGGTCGTGATGATGAAGGTCGTGGAGCCGTCGCCGTCCAGGGACACCGCGCCGGCGAGCAGAGCCGTGCCGATCACGACCTTGGCCGGGTCGTCGCCCAGCACGCGCGTGATCAGCCGGATGAGCGGGTCGAACAGGCCGACGTCGATCATGATGCCGAAGAACATGATCGCGAACATCAGCAGTGCGGCCGTCGGCGCCATCTTCCCGATCGCGTCGAGGATCATGTCGCCGAGTCCCAGGCCCGCGCCCGCGAAGAGGCCGAACACGGTGGGCACCAGGATGAGCGCGACCATCGGGGTGAGGCGCTTGGTCATGATCAGCGTCATGAAGACCAGCACCATCGCGAAGCCGAGGATCACGAGCACCCACTCCGGGGGTGCGAAGGCGATGTCGTACGAGGGCTTGTCGTCGGCTGCGGCGAGCAGACCGCTGAGAACCATGGGCATGAGCTGACTCCTTCGTCATCCGTCAGTCGTCTTCGACGGACCTCGTCGAGGTTAGGGAACGGGCACGCAGCGGATCCGGTAAGTCGCATTCCGGCGCGTTGTGCGCGTAGCGTGACTTCTGCGCATATTGCTCAAGGAGGACCGATGCCCCGCTCACGCCGGATGCGATTCGCCACGCGGATCCTTCTGCTGCAGCTGTCGACGGTGGTCCTCGTCGTCGCGCTCTGCACGGGCGTCTACCTGTTCCTCGCCGCGCAGCAGCTGCGCGCACAGGCGGAGTCCTCCGCGCTCGGGATCGCGCGGACCCTGGCCGAGCAGCCTCAGATCCGGGAGGGCGTGGCGACGGCGTCCGCCGACCCCGGAACCCCGCGCGCCGAGGACCTGCGCGACGGCGTGCTGCAGCGCATCGCCACCGCGACCGCCGGCCGCACCGGCGCCCTGTTCGTCGTGATCACCGATGATCACGGGATCCGGCTCGCGCACCCGGATCCGGCGCGGCTGGGCCAGGAGGTGAGCACACCGTTCCAGGACGTGCTGGCCGGGCACGAGGTCGTGGAGTGGGACACCGGCACGCTGGGCGAGTCCGCTCGGGCCAAGGTGCCCGTCCGCAGCGCGACCGGCGCGCCGATCGGCGAGGTGAGCGTCGGCTTCGCACGGGCGGGCGTGTTCGACGACCTCCCGCCCCTGCTCGCGGTGATCGGCCTCGCCGCGGCGGGCTCCCTGCTGCTCGCGGGCGTCGGAGCGGTGCTGCTGCGCCGGCGCTGGGAGCGGCTCACCCTCGGCGTGCAGCCCGAGGAGCTCGTCGCCCTCGTCCAGAACCAGACCGCGGTGCTGGACGGCGTGGCGGACGGCGTGCTCGCGGTCGACGAGGCGGGTGTCGTGCGGGTCTGCAACGCGGCCGCCGAGCGGCTGCTCGACGTCCGGGATGCGGTGGGCCGGCCGCTGGCGCGGATCGGGCTGCCCGACGCGGTGCGCGATGCGGTCTCCGGGGAGCGCACCCTGTCGGAGGCGGTGCTCGGCGACCGCGTGCTCTATCTCGAGACGCGCCCCGTGGAGCGGGACGGGAGGCCGCTCGGCACGGTCGCCGTGATCCGCGACCGCACCGAGCTGGTGGCGCTGTCGGAGCGCCTGGAGACCGTGCGCACCATGACCGCCGCCCTGCGCGTGCAGCGCCACGAGTTCGCGAACCGGATCCACGTCGCCGCGGGGCTGCTCGACGCGGAGCGCGTGCAGGATGCGCGCGACTTCCTCGCCCAGCTCGCGGATCGCGGATCCGTCGACTTCCCCGTTCCCGGCATCGCGCGGCTGCGGGATCCGTTCCTGCGATCGTTCCTCGGGGCGAAGGCGCTCGAGGCGTCCGAGCGCGGGGTCACCCTGCGCATCGCGGAGGAGACGCACCTCCTCGGCGCGGTGAGCGAGGCGGAGGACGTGGCGGCGGTGCTCGGCAACCTCGTCGACAATGCGGTAACCGCTGCCGTCGGCGGTGCGCAGCCGCGCTGGGTCGAGGTGTCAGTGCTGGACGATCGAGACGCCCTGGTGGTCACCGTCGCGGATTCCGGCGCCGGCCTGGACGGGGGCCCTGGCACGGCGCCGGAGGATCTGGACGGGGGCTCCGGCACGACCTCGGAGGATCTGGACGGGGGGCGCACCGGGGCGGGCGGCGAGGCCGAGGCGGGCCCGGTGCACGGGCACGGCGTGGGACTGCGACTGTCCCGCGAGATCGCCCGGCGCGGAGGCGGCGACCTGTGGATCATCGACCGGGGCGGCGGCGAGCACGGCGCCGTGTTCGCCGCGCGGCTCGGCGGCGTGGTGACGCCGACCCGCGGGCGTGACCCGCAGGGCCGCGAAGACGATGCCCGGATCGACGAGGAGGAGAACCGATGACGGATCCGATCCGTGCGCTCGTGCTGGACGACGACTTCCGCGTCGGCCGGCTGCACCACGCGATCGTCGAGGAACGCCCCGGCTATCTCGCCCTGGAACCGGTCCGCACGATCGCCGAGGCGCGTGCCGCCATCCGCGATCTCGCACCCGATCTGCTCCTCGCCGACGTGTACCTGCCCGACGGCGACGGGATCGCGCTCGTCCACGAGGCCGGCATCGACGCGATCCACATCTCCGCGGCCGACGACCCCGCGACGATCCGGCGCGCCCTGCGCGCGGGAGCGCACGCCTACCTCATCAAGCCGTTCGAGCAGCGCGCCCTCGTCGGAGCCCTGGACCGCTACGCCCGCTTCCGCAACCTCCTGGCGGGAACCCGGCCGCTGCAGCAGAAGGACGTGGACCGTGCGCTCGCGATCCTGCACGGCTCGTCGGATCCGGTCTCGACCTCGCGGTCGGCGACGGAACAGCTGGTGCTGGCCGCTCTCGGCGACGACGAGGCGTCGGCCGCCGAGATCGGCGAGCGGGTCGGCATCTCCCGCGCGACGGCGCAGCGGCACCTCGCAGCCCTCGCCGAGCGCGACGCGGTCGAGGTGCGGCTCCGCTACGGCGCGACCGGGCGGCCGGAGCACCGGTACACCCGGAGGGGGTGAGGTGAGACGGCCCTGGCTATCCGCTCAGCCGCGGCCGAAGAGCGCGCCCCCGTTGACCTGCAGGATCTGGCCCGTGGTCCAGCCGCCCTCGGGGCCGGCGAGATACGCCACCGCCCCGGCGACCTCGTCGGGCGTGCCCGCGCGGTTCATCGGCACCTGGGCGAGGCGCGATGCCACGATGTCCGGCGTGCGCCGGCCGTCCCAGAACCCGGTGTCGGGCACGTAGCCCGGAGCCACCGCGTTCACCGTCACTCCCTCGGGCGCGAGGTCGGCGGCGAGCCCCATCATCCAGCCGTGGATCGCGGCCTTCGCCGCTCCGTATCCGTTCGCCCCGCGCAGCGCCGCGATCGAGCTGATGGAGATGATCCGCCCGCCCGGGCGGACGATGCGCGGCAGCAGCGCCTCGGTGAGCAGCACCGCGGTGAGCACGTTCAGCCGCATGTTCGCCTCGTAGTTCGCTGCGATCCCGGCGAGCCCCTCACCGCGATCCAGTACGTTGCCGCCGGCGTTGTTGAGCAGCACCTGCACCGGTCCCTCGACCTCGCCGGCGGCGCGCTCCACCTGCGCCGGATCCTGGAGGTCCGCGGCGATCGTCTGCACTCGCGCAGCGGGCGTCTGCTCGCGGATCCGCGCCGCGGCGGCGTCCAGCACCTCGGTGCGCCGCCCGATCAGAGCCAGGTCGAACCCGTCCCGCGCGAGGCGGAGGGCCGAGGCGAGACCGATGCCGGTGCCTCCGCCGCTGATCACGGCGAGCGGGCGGGCGGATCCGGAGTGGGGGATGCTCATGGCCCCAGCCTAAGCGGGCCGAGCGCCGGGATGGCGGGGCGAGCGCCGGGATGGCGGGGCGAGCTCCAGGACCGCGGGGCGAGTGCCAGGCGCCCTGCACCCCGGCGCGACGAGCGCCCACCGGCCCGGTACCGGCGGAGCGGGCGGTCGCGGCTAGCATGGCGGCGATGAACGACGTGCCCCCCATCGCCGAGCGGCTGAGCCGGATGATCCAGCTGCCGACGGTGTCCGCCGAGCTGGACGAGCGCGGGACCGCGCCCTTCGACGACTTCGTGACGCTCCTGGCCGAGCTCTATCCCCGGGTGCACGCCGCGCTGACCCTCGAGCGGCACACCGAGTTCGGTCTGCTGTTCCACTGGCGCGGTCGCCGTTCCGCGCCCGATGGGCCGCTCGTGCTCATGGCGCACTACGACGTGGTCCCGGTGGACGAGTCGGACGACTGGACGCACCCGCCGTTCGCCGGCGTGATCGAGAACGGATCCGTCTACGGCCGCGGTGCGCTCGACGACAAGGGCCCGCTCATCGTGATCCTCGAGGCCGTCGAGAGCCTCCTCGCCGACGGGTTCACGCCCGCCCGCGACGTCTATCTCTCCTTCGGCGGCAACGAGGAGACCTACGGATCCGCCGCGATCGCGATCGCCGCGGCGCTGCAGGAGCGCGGCGTCGTTCCCTGGCTCGTGCTGGACGAGGGCGGCGCCGTCGTGGACGCGCCGCTGCCGTTCGTGCCGGGACGCGCCGCCATGATCGGCGTCGGCGAGAAGGGCGTGATGACCGTCCGGCTGTCGGCCCGCGGCGACGGCGGGCACGCCTCGGCACCGCCCCGCCGCACCGCGGTGCGCCGCATCGCCCGCGCCGTCGAGCGACTCGGCCCCGGCACCTTCCGGGCGCGCACGCCGCGGGCCGTCTCCCGCATGCTCGCGCAGCTGGCCGGATCCGTCGCGGGTCCCGCGCGGCTGCTGCTGCGCCTGCTCGGGGCGCTCCCGCCGCTGTCGGCGCGGATCTTCGCCGCCCTCGGCGGGGAGGCGGCGGCGCTCGTGCGCACCACGGTGGCGCCCACGATGCAGTCGGGTGGCACGGCGGCGAACGTGCTGCCTTCGCAGGCCTCGGCGACGCTGAACCTCCGCATCGCGCTCGGCGAGACCGTGCAGAGCGCGGCCGCCCGGTTGCGCCGGCGCATCGCGGACCCGCAGGTCGCGGTCGAGGTGCTGGAGGGCAGTGATCCGTCCCCCGAGTCGGCCACCGACAACGCGCAGTTCGCGCTCCTCGCCGAGGCGCTCGGCGTCTCCCACCCGGGCGTGCCTGCGGTGCCGTACGTGATGATGGCCGCCACCGACTCGCGGCACTTCCACCGCTTCGCGCCCGCCGTCTACCGGTTCGCGCCGCTGGAGATGTCCAACGCCCAGCGCGCCGCCATCCACGGCGTCGACGAGAGCGTGGAGATCGCCGCGCTGGAGCGCGGGGAGCGGTTCCACCGGGCGCTCCTGCAGCGGCTACAGTGAGCTGACCCGTCCACGACGCCGGCGTCGGCAGGTCCGCGGAGCCGCGGGTCGAGGACGGGCAGGCCCGTGGAACGACGGGCCTGGGGGTCGGCAGAGAAGGAGCTGCGATGTCGCGAAAGGCCATGGGAGGGGCGCTGGTCGCCGTCGTCGGCTTCCTCGCCTTCGTCGAGTTCACCAGCGGCGTGCTGCAGGGCTACTACACGCCCATGCTCAGCGACATCGCGCGGCACCTGCGGATCCACGACGCCGACGTGAACTGGTTCGAGGGTGCGCAGCTGATGCTGTCGGCCCTCGTGGTGCCGGCGTTCGCGAAGCTCGGCGACATGGTCGGCCGCAAGCGGATGCTCCTGGTCTCCACGGCCCTCACCGCGCTGGCAGGTTTCGCGCTGCCGTTCACCGACGTGTTCGGCGTCTTCCTCGCGGCGTGGGCGCTGATGGGGTTCTACGTGGTGTGGCTGCCCCTGGAGATCGCACTCATCTGGTCTCGGGCCCGGCGCCTCGACGGCAGCTCCGCGATCACCGCGAGGGCGGCGGGCGTGCTCGTGGCCGCGCTCGAGGGCGGCGCGATCATCGGCGCGCTCGCCGGAGGCGCCCTCGTCGACGTGCTGCCGCTCACGGTCGTGCTGCTGGTGCCGCCGGTGCTCATCACCGCGTGCTTCTTCGTGATCCTGTTCGGCGTGCGGGAGTCGCCCGAGAAGACCGGCGGGGCTTTCGACACCGTCGGGCTCGTGCTCATCTCGCTGTCGCTGATCGGGCTCACCGGCGGACTCAGCCTGCTGCGCCTGCCCGGCGGCGTGGCGAACCCGCTGTCCTGGCTGGTGATCGGAGCCGGCGTGGTGCTGCTCGTCCCGTTCGCGGTGTGGGAGCTGCGTCAGCCGGATCCGCTCATCGACGTGCGGATGTTCCGCAGCCCGGCTCTCGGCCCGGTGTTCCTCACGGCGGGCCTGTTCGGCGTGAGCGTGCTCGGCGCCCAGGCCCCGCTGTCGACCTTCGCCCGCACCGATCCCACCGCATACGGGTACGGACTGGGCACGTCCGGCTTCCAGACCTCGCTGATCATCGGCCTGTACCTCATCGCGATGATCGCCGGTGCACTGCTGTTCCCCCTGATCGCGCGCCTGGCCACCCCGCGGGTGACGCTCATCGGCGCCTCGGTGCTCGTGGGCACCGGGTTCCTGCTCTTCCTCCCGTTCCACGGCGCCTACCTGCAGGTGGTGACGAACATGATCGTCGTCGGAATCGGATCCGGGGCTCTCGTCGCAGCCCTTCCCGCGGCCGCGGCCTCGGCCGCTCCGCACACCCAGACCGGCGTCGCGACGGGTCTCACGAACTCCGTGAAGACGGTGGGCGGCGCGATCGCCTCGTGCGTGTTCGGGATCGCGCTCATGCACGCGGTCGCCGGATCCGCCGCGGCCGAGGGCACCGCAGGCTCCTTCTCGGGCTATGTCACCGTCTGGGTGGTGTGCGCGGTGACCGCCCTGGTGGCGGCCGTGCTGCTGCTGTTCGTGCCGAAGCAGGCGTTCACCGATCGCGCCGGCCACGCTGCCGCCGCCGAACCTGCGATCGGCTGAGACGGGGCTGGTCCGGGGCTTCGGTCAGCGCTCCCCGCGCGACAGCTTCGACGGCCACCACACCGCACGACCCACGTCGTGCACGAGGGCGGGGACGAGCAGCGAGCGCACCACGAACGTGTCGAGCAGCACGCCGAACGCGACGATGAACGCGAGCTGGGCGAGGAACAGGATCGGGATCACCGCGAGCGCGGCGAAGGTGGTCGCGAGCACGAGACCGGCCGACGTGATCACACCGCCGGTGATCGCGAGACCGCGGCGCACCCCTTCCCGCGTCCCATGCCGGCGCGACTCCTCCCGCACCCGCGTCATCAGGAAGATGTTGTAGTCGATCCCGAGCGCCACGAGGAAGACGAAGCCGTACAGCGGCACCGCCGGATCCGCCCCGGGGAAGCGGAGGATCCCGTTGAACACGAGCGCCGAGACACCCATCGCGGTGCCGAACGACAGCACGGTCGTCACGATCAGCAGCACGGGGGCGACGATCGCCCGCAGCAGCATCATCAGGATCAGCATGATGACCACGAGGATGACCGGGATGATCAGCGCGCGGTCGTGCAGCGATGCGTCGTCGGTGTCGAGGGACGTCGCGGTGACTCCGCCGACCACCGCATCGGAGCCCTCCAGCGCGGAGCGGAGCCGCCGCACCGTCTCCTCGGCGGCGGACGAGTCCGCAGCGGCGGTGAGAGTGCCCTGCAGCATCACGTCGCCGTCGACCACGGTCGGCTCCGGTGCCGGCGTGCCCGGGCGGCCGACGGGCTGGACGCCATCGTCCGTCACCGGAGCCGTGCCGCTCGGCGAGTCCTCGGCGACCACGGTCACGCCGTCGATGCCCTCGTCGGCGAGCAGCGCGTCGGCCGCCCTCTGCAGGGAGCCCTTCGCCACGACGACCTGGACGGGGCTGCCGGAACCCCCGGGGAAGTGCTCGCCCAGCACCTTCTGCCCGTCGCGCGCCGGCGAGGAGCCGAGCACGAGGTCGGACTGGGGCACGCCGGAGGCGTCCAGCTGCAGCACCCCGAGCGTCCCGGCGGCGAGCACGAGCGTGGTAGCGATCCAGATCACCCGCGAGCGCCGCCGGATCAGGCCGGCGAGCCGCGCCCAGACGCCGGTCGTGGGCATACCGCCCTCCGCCGCGACGGCATCGGGGTCGAAACGCGGTCGCCGCGGCCAGAACGCCGCGCGACCGAACGCCATGAGCAGCGCGGGCAGGAGCGTGAGCGCGGCGAGCATCGCGAACACGATCCCGATCGCAGCGACCGGGCCGAGCGCACTGTTCGACCTGAGGTCGCTCAGCAGCAGGCAGAGCAGGCCGGCGATCACCGTGCCGCCCGAGGCGAGGATCGGCTCGAACGCGCCCTTCCAGGCGGAGAGCACTGCCCGCCCCCGATCCTCCTCCACGCGAAGCGCCTCGCGGAAGCGGGAGACGAACAGCAGCGCGTAGTCGGTGGCGGCGCCGATCACGAGGATGAACAGGATCCCCTGGGTCTGCCCGCTCAGCAGCAGCACGCCCCACTTCGCGAGCCACCACACCACGAGCAGCGCGGTGCACAGGGCGAACATGCTCGTCGCCAGCACGACGACCGGCAGCAGCAGGGACCGGTAGACGAGCACCAGGATCACGAGGACGGCCGCCAACGCGACGCCCAGCAGGATCCCGTCGATGCCTGCGAAGCCCGCGACGAGGTCGGCGCTGAAGCCCGCCGGACCCGTCACGTACACGGTCACCCCGCTCGGGGCCGCGTCGTCGAGGTGCGCACGGATGTCCGTCACGACCTCGCCGAGATCGGCATCGGAGCGGATCGGCACGAACGCCTGCACCGCCTTTCCGTCGTCCGAGGCGAGCGCGGGGGAGACGTCATCGTCCACCCCTGGGATCTCCTTCGTGGCGGCGACCGCCTCGGAGAGCGCGGTGCGCTGCGCCTCGGTCAGCTTCCCATCCGATGCGGCGACGACGATCGCCGGGATCTCGTCGGACCCGGCGAAGCGGGTCTGCAGCTCCTGGACGCGTGCCGAATCGGACGAGGAGGGCAGATAGGCCGTGCGGTCGTTCGACGAGACCTCGTCCACCTTGCCGAACAGCGGTCCGCCGAAGGACGCGGCGACCAGCCAGCTCAGGATGATCAGCGCCGGCAGCAGGATGCGCAGCAGGCGTCCGACGCGGCGGGGGCGTGCAGGGTGCTTCGGCGCGGTCATCGGGATCCTTCCGTCACCTGCAGGATAAGCCGAGTTTAGCTAGCTTGGCAAGTAATTAACTTAGCGTGAAATATGGTCAGGAGTACGATGACGGCATGGCGGCGGATCGGCACAGGCACAGCGGCGCGCCACGCGCCGCGCGCCCTGCCGACGCGTCGGCGCCGGACGGCGTGAAGGCGAGCGCCGTCTACGACATCGAGGCCAGCGACCCGGACGGGATGCTTCTCGACCGGAGCGGCGTCGACGCGGATGCGATCCGTCAGATCACCGGTGTGATGGCAGCGCTCGCGGAGCTCCGCGACGCGGAACAGCGGCTCGCCGAGGCATCCCGCCGCTACATGAAGCTCAACGAGACCGACATGCGCGCCCTGCACTACCTCATCGTGTGCGCGAACACGGGCGCGGTCGCCACCCCCGGCGGGATCGCTCAGCACCTCGGGATCTCGACCGCCTCGACCACCAAGCTGCTCGATCGGCTGGAGCGCGCCGGGCATGTGGTGCGCGCCCCGCACCCGTCCGACCGGCGTGCCCTGGCCATCTCCATCACCCCGGAGACCGCGAAGGCGGCGATGGAGACGGTCGGGCGCCAGCAGGCCCGCCGCTTCCACGCCGCCGCGCGTCTTTCCGCCGAGGAGCGCGACGTCGTCATACGCTTCCTCCGCGACATGACCCAGGAGCTCCGACTCGACGGGGTCGATTGGGCGGAGGAGGGGAAGGCGGGCGTCGCGGGGGACGCGACCGCGGCCGAAAGCGTCACCCGCACGGAGGCGGACGGCGCGGAGCGCTGAGCCGGCGAGCCCAGCGCTCCGAGGCGGATCAGGCCTGGCTCTGGCCCGCCGAGAACATCCAGTCGATGCCGAACTTGTCGGTGAGCATGCCGAACTGGTCGCCCCAGGGCGCGGGGCCGAACTCCTGCGTGATGGTCGCGCCGTCGGCGAGCTTGTCCCACGCGGCGCGGATCTCGGCCTCGTCGGTCCCGCTCAGCGACACCGAGACCCCCTGCGGCGCCTTGTACTCGTAGTGCGCCGGCGTGTCCGACGCCATCAGCACCAGACCGCCCGGGGTGGTCAGCATCGAGTGCATCACGAGCGACTGCTCGGCCTCGTCCTGGACCATGCCCGGCATGTCGCCGAAGGTCATCACCTGCAGGTCGCCGCCGAGCGCCTGCTGGTAGAACTCCATCGCCGCGCGGGCGTCGCCGCGGAACGAGATGTACGGATTGAGGATGGTCATGACTGTTCTCCGTGCTCGGATCGACGACGCCGCACCGGCGCCGCACTCAGTCTGAGGCCGCCCACCGACAACGGCAACGGTGTGTCGCGGATCAGGCGTCGGCCGCGTCCCGGGGCGGGTTGTGCACCACCTCGAGACGGATCCCGTTGTCGTCCTCGAGGAAGGACGCGTAGTAGCGGTCGCTGAAGCGCGGGTACTCCTTGGGTGCCCGCACGGGCGTCCAGCCCGCCCCGAGAGCGATGGCGTGCACGCGATCGACCTCGTCCCGCGAGCCGACGGCGAACGCGAGGTGCTGCCAGCCCACCTTGCCGTGCTCGTGCGGTCCGTCTGCGTTCTCGCGTGCGGGGTAGAGCAGGATCTCGGGCTGACCGTCCTGCCGCCAGTACGCGAGATCTGGAGCGTCATGCGTGCGGGTGTAGCCCAGTGCGCGGAGCACGGGATCGAACTGCGCCGAGGCGCTGGGGACGTGGTCGACACTGATGCCGAGGTGGTCGAGAGAAGCCATGACACCAGCATCCCGGATGCCGCGGACATCCCTCCGGGTGGAGCGAGCGGACGGCGTCACCGCCGTGAGTCATTCCCGCGCGAGACCTTCCAGTATGTTGGTCACCGGCCCGCCGGATCTGTCGACGGCCGCTCCCTCGTCTTCTCGAGGACCCGTTCTCTCTCAAGGACTCCACCATGGCCTCTGCGCATGACTTCTTCCTCGTGGGCGACCACGGATTCGCGCGTCAGTTCGTCGCGTCCACCCTCGGGTCCGAGGGCTTCGTCGTCAGCACCACTCCCACAGGCGGACTGCTCGCCAAGCGCGGCAGCGGAGCCGCGACCCTGTGGCTGGGTGCTCTTGCCGGCAAGAACTTCCAGATCACGTTCGTCGTGGACTTCATGGTCGACGGGCAGGGCCGGCTGGTCGCACGCCTGATCCGCAACATGACCGGCGGCGCGCTCAAGGGCGGCGCGCTGGGCGCTGCCAAGACCGACACGGCGTTCAAGGAGACGGCCAACGCCCTCGCGAGCGCCCTGCACGACGCGGGCATCCTCGCCGAGAGCATCTCGCAGTAGCGGGTCTCCTCCTGCCGTATCGCCCTGCCGTCGTGCTCTCCGGATCGGGATGATCGACCGCCCTGCGGCGCGGAGCTGCTACGGCTGACCGGCGTCCTGCCGCGGCGGGTTGTGCATGAACTCGATCCGGATCCCGTTGTCGTCCTCCACGAAGGAGGCGTAGTAGCGGTCGGAGAAGCGCGTGAACACCTTGGGATCCCGCACCGCCGTCCAGCCCGCTGCGAGCGCGATGTCGTGCAGGCGCTCCACCTCGGCGCGCGAGTCGAGGGCGAACGCGAGGTGCTGCCAGCCGACCCGCCCATGCCGATGCGGTTCGCCGCCGGGCCCGGGGGCGCGGTACAGGATCAGCTCGGTCTCGTCGTCGCGTGACCACGCGATCCCGCCCTCGAACTCCTCGCCGTTGCTGCTGCAGCCGAGGGCCGTCAGCACCGGGTTCCACTGGGCGTACGCACGGTCGAGATCGGCCACGGTGAGGCCGAGGTGATCGAAGAGGGGCATGGATCCAGTCTGCCCGACGGGTGGGAACCGCCCGGTGCGCCAGACTGTCGACATGACCGTCGTAACCCTGATCCGTGCCGCAGAGCTGTCCGATGTCGCGCAGTACGCGTATGCGGCGACCGCACCGGCCGGAGCGCGGTTGATCTTCCTCGCCGGCGCGTGCCCGTTGAACCGCGACGGAAGTACGGTGGCGGTCGGAGACTACGTCGGGCAGGCCGCGGCCTGCATTGAGAACCTGCGGGAAGCGCTCGCCGCGGCAGGGGCCGAGCTGACCGACGTGATCAGCACGCGCGTGCTCGTCGCGTCATCGCGTCGGTCTGATCTCGGCGCAGCATGGGCCGTGGTACGCGACGCGTTCGGCGAGCATGACGTGCCCAGCACGCTGCTCGGGGTGACGGTGCTCGGCTATGAGGAGCAGCTCGTCGAGATCGAGGCGGTCGCCGCCGTCATGGATCCGTCCTGAGCTGCGAAATCGCTACTCCCGGTCGAGGCCGAAAGTGCGCTTCACGAGCGCTTGCACATCGCGATCAAGCCCGTCCATGCGGACGTTGACCGCGTCGAAGCGTGCGTTCATCTCGTTGCGCAGACCGCCGATCTGACCATTCATCTCGGACCGGAGCCCGCCGATCTCGGCACGCACGACGCGGACGAACAGCGTGGAGATGACCGTGAGCATGCCGATCATCAGGGCGGTGAAGGCCCCAATCATCGTCCAGATCTGCGCGTCGTTCATGAATCCCACTCCGTCATGGTCGCACCCATCCCCCGATGATGCCAGCGGCCGCGCAGCGATGCCGACGTGCCCGTGCGATCCGTGAAGAACCGTTCGGATCCGCAGGATGTGTGGATCGAATTCCTTCGAGCCGGCTCAGTGCGGCGCGTGGTATTCGGCCTCGCCGCGCCGCCAATAGCCCTTCACCACCGCCTGGGCCGGGTCGACCCCCCAGCGCTCCAGCAGGGCGCGACCGGGCTTCACGATCGAGGCCTCGGCCGCGATGAAGACGAACGGCGCCTCGCCCGGTCGGTCGGCGGCGCGCTGCGACTCCAGGAAGGACGCCAGGGCGGAACCCGCGGGAGCATCGCCGCGGTGGATCCACTCGATCGGGACCGGGGCGTCGATCGCCAGCTCGTGCTCGGCGGAGCGCACCTCGATCGCGATGCGGGCCGGCACGCCCGCGGGGACCCGCGCCGCGAAACGGCGGATCGCGGGGATCGCGGTCTCGTCGCCCGCGAGCAGCCAGCCGTCGGGCGCGCCCTCCAGCACCATGGATCCGCGCGGGCCGCCGACGCCGATGACCGAGCCCAGCGGAGCGGTCGCCGCCCAGCGAGCTGCGACGCCCTCGTCCCCGTGGACCGCGAACTCCACGTCGAGCCAGTCCTCGCCCCAGGCCAGCGGTGTGTACTCGCGGCTCGGCGCCGCACGCAGTTCCTCGACCGAGTCGGTCGGTGCGTCGACGAAGAACAGCCGCATGTGGTCGTCTGCGCCGAGCGAGTCGAAGCCGGCGAGATCAGGTCCGGACAGCCGCACCCTCACGAAATCGGGGCCGAGCCAGTCCCGCGCGGTGAGGCTGAGCGCGCGGAAGCGCAGCTCGAGAGGGCGTCGCGTCAGGGTGAAGCCGGATTTCGCGAAGTTCATAAGGTAAGGCTAGCCTTAGTGCGACTCAGAGCGAAGTTAGGTAACCCTAACCCGAATCGCCGAGTCTCGCACCGCACATCCCGCAGAACAGGAGCATCTCCATGTCCGTGCCTCGGATCCTCACCGCCACTGCGCTCGGCCTCGCCGCCGCCCTCGCTCTCACCGGATGCGCCTCGGGCCCCGCCGCCGCGCCCGCGGAAACCCCGACCGCCCGCACCGTGACCGTCGAGGACAACAACGGCGAGCACACGCTCTCCGCGCCTCCGGCCTCGGTCGTCGCCACGGACAACCGCACATTCCAGACGCTGGCCGACTGGGGCATCCCTGTGAAGGCGGCGGCCGTGTCGCTGATGCCGGACACCGTGTCGTACGTGAAGGACAAGAGCATCATCGATCTCGGCACGCACATGGAGCCCGATCTCGAGGCTGTCGTCGCGGTCGACCCCGACCTCATCGTGAACGGGCAGCGCTTCACCCAGCACCACGACAAGCTCGCCGCCCTCGTCCCGGACGCGACGATCCTCGAGCTGGATCCGCGCGAGGGGAAGCCTCTCGACGCCGAGCTCAAGCGACAGGTGACGGTGCTCGGCGAGATCTTCGGCAAGCAGAAGGAGGCGAAGAAGCTGGCCGCCGACTTCGACAAGGCTGTGGAACGCGCCAAGAGGGCCTACGACGGATCCAGCGTGATGGCGGTCACGACCTCCGGCGGGAAGATCGGCTATCTCGCGCCGACCGTCGGGCGGACCCTCGGCCCGGTGTTCGACCTGATCGGCCTCACTCCGGCGCTCACGGTCGAGGGGGCCGACGACAACCACAAGGGCGACGACATCTCGGTCGAGGCGATCGCCGCATCGAACCCGTCCTGGATCCTGGTGATGGACCGCGACGCGGTGTTCGCCAAGGACGACCCGTCGTACGTGCAGGCGGCGGACATCCTCGAGAAGAACCAGGCGCTGGCATCGGTCGCCGCGATCCAGCAGAAGCACGTCGTCTACATGCCCACCGACACCTACCTCAACGAGGGCATCCAGACCTACACGACGTTCCTGAACTCCTTCGCCGACGCTCTCGAGAAGAGCGCGAAGAAGAGCTGACGCCACTCTGGAGAACGCGCGTGCTGACTCTTCGCCGGCGCTCGACGACCGACCGGATGCCCCGTCCTGTCGGCCGTCGGGCGCGGCTCTTCGACCCCGCACTGCTCATCGGCGTCCTCGTGGTCGGCGGGCTCCTCGTGCTGTCGCTGTTCGTCGGCGTCTACGACGTGACCGGATCCGCGGGCGGCGCGGAGATGTTCGCGATCACGCGCATCCCCCGCACGACAGCGCTCGTGCTCGCCGGCGCCTCGATGGCGATGGCGGGCCTCGTGATGCAGATGCTGACGCAGAACCGCTTCGTGGAGCCGACCACCACGGGCACGACCGAATGGGCCGGCCTGGGGCTGCTGGCCGTCTCGGTGCTGGTGCCCCAACCGAGCATCCCGCTGCGGATGGCCGGCGCGGTGCTGAGCGCATTCGTCGGCACGATGGTGTTCTTCGCCTTCCTGCGGCGGGTGTCGCTGCGCTCCTCGCTGATCGTGCCGATCGTGGGGATCATGCTGGGCGCGGTCGTCGGATCCGTCTCGACCTACCTCGCTCTCGCCACGAACACGCTGCAGACGCTGGGGGTGTGGTTCGCAGGCAGCTTCACCTCCGTGCTGCGCGGGCAGTACGAGCTGCTCTGGATCGTCGCGGTCGTCGGCGTGATCGTGTTCGTCGTCGCCGACCGGTTCACGATCGCGGGGCTGGGGGAGGAGATCGCGACCAATGCGGGCCTGAACCACGGCCGGGTCGTCCTGCTCGGCACGGTGCTCATCGCCGCGACCACGGGCGTGGTGACCGTGGTCGTCGGCAACCTGCCCTTCGTGGGACTGATCGTGCCGAACGTGGTCTCGATGGTCCGCGGTGACGACCTGCGCAGCAACCTGCCGTGGGTGTGCCTGCTGGGCGTGGGCCTGGTCACGGTCTGCGACCTCATCGGGCGCACCGTCGTCATGCCGTTCGAGGTGCCGGTCTCCCTCGTGCTGGGTCTGGTCGGCGGCGCAGTGTTCCTCGTGCTGATCCTGAGGACCCGACCCCGTGGCTGACGTGCTGACCCCGAGTCCCGCCAGGGCCGGCTCCGCAGACGAGCGCACGTCCGGAGCATTCCCCACCGGCCGCGCGCGACGCCGTTACGCGCTCGTGGTCGCTGTGCTCGCGGTGCTCGCCGGCGCGGCGCTGATCGGCCTCCTCCTGCACGACAACCCCATGCCGTTCGGCACCGACGGCTTCTGGCGCATCGTGCAGCTGCGCGTCACGGGCGTGCTCGTCATCCTCGTGGTCGCCGTCGCGCAGGCCACCGCGACGGTCGCGTTCCAGACCGCGGCGAACAATCGCATCGTGACCCCGTCGATCATGGGGTTCGAGTCCCTGTACACGGCGATCCAGACCGCGGCCGTGTTCGCGCTCGGAGCGGCGGGTGTCACCGCGCTGCAGGGCGTGCCCCAGTTCGCTCTGCAGATCGTGCTGATGACCGGGTTCGCCGTGGCACTGTACGGATGGCTGCTGTCCGGGCGGCGCGGCAGCATGCACGTGATGCTCCTGGTGGGGATCGTGATCGGCGGCGGGCTCGGCGCGGTGTCGACGTTCCTGCAGAGGATGCTCACACCGAGCGAGTTCGACGTGCTCGCCGCGCGCCTGTTCGGGAGCGTCGCCAATGCCGACGCCTCCTACCTGCCGCTCGCGATCCCGCTGTGCCTGACCGGATCCATGCTGCTCCTGCTGCGGTCGCGCCGACTCGACGTGCTGGCGCTCGGATCCGATGCCGCGAACGCGCTCGGGGTCGACCACCGCCGCGAGCAGCTGCGAGTGCTGCTGCTCGTGGCCGTGCTCATGGCGACCTCGACCGCCCTCGTGGGACCGATGACGTTCCTCGGCTTCCTGGTCGCGACGCTCGCCTACCAGCTGGCGGACACGCACGCCCACCGCCTCGTGCTGCCGGTCGCCGTGCTCACCGCGATCGTCGTGCTGGGCGGCGCGTACTTCGTGATGAAGCACCTGTTCGCGGCGCAGGGTGCCGTCTCCATCATCATCGAGCTGGTCGGCGGGTCCGCCTTCCTGCTCGTCCTGCTCCGGAAAGGACGGCTATGAACAAGATCCGGACCCACGGTCCGCACCTCCAGCAGACCGCGGGCGACTCCGGGATCTCGATCGCCGGCGTCCGCAAACGCTACGGGGACGAGGTGGCGATCGGTCCGGTCGACCTGGAGATCCCGGCCGAGGGCGTGACCGCGTTGATCGGCCCGAACGGCGCGGGCAAGTCGACGCTGCTCACCATGATCGGGCGGCTGATCGGGATGGACGAGGGATCCATCCGGATCGCAGGGCTGGACGTGGCCGCCACCCGTTCGAAGGATCTTGCCACCGTCGTGTCGATCCTGCGCCAGGAGAACCACTTCGTGACGCGGCTCACGGTCCGTCAGCTCGTGGGCTTCGGGCGGTTCCCGCACTCCCGCGGCCGCCTCACCCGTGCCGACGAGGATGCGGTCAGCCGGGCGATCGACTTCCTCGGCCTCGGCGAGCTGGAACGACGGTATCTCGACGAGCTCTCCGGCGGTCAGCGGCAGCGCGCCTACGTCGCGATGGTGCTCGCACAGGACACCGGCACCGTGCTGCTGGACGAGCCGCTCAACAACCTCGACATGAAGCACGCGGTCCGGATGATGCGGCACCTGCAGCGGATCTCGGACGAGCTCGGGAAGAGCGTGGTCGTGGTGCTGCACGACATCAACTTCGCCGCGCGCTACGCCGACCGGATCTGCGCGATGAAGGACGGCGAGGTGGTCGCCTTCGGCCCGGTTGCCGACATCATGCGCGGCGACGTGCTCACCGAGGTGTTCGAGACGCCGGTGACCGTGATCGACGGCCCGGACGGACCGCTCGCCGTCTGGCACTGAGCCGCGCCTCCGGCGGCAGGGCCGCCCTCGCCGCAGCGGTGCCTGCGGGGCTCACCGGGAGCGGTGGTCCTCCGGGGCGAGCCGCGGACCGCGTCGCGGCTCGGTCGCGCCGCTCAGGCGGATGAGCCGCACCACCCGCTGCCGATGGCCGGCCCACGGCGCGAGCAGCTCGAGCATGCCGGCGTCGTCGGTGCGGTGGCCGGTGAGGGCGTAGCCGACCTCGTGCGCGAGGTGGTAGTCGCCGACGCTCACGGCGTCCGGATCGCCGAGGGCGCGGATCCGGGTCTCGGCCGCGGTCCACGCCCCGATGCCGGGCAGGCTCGTGAGCGCCGCATCACGGCCCGCTCCGTCGCCGGCGGCGAGCACCGCGCGCTCGAGGCTCGGCGCGCGCTCGGCCGCCCGCACGAGGGTGCGCGACTGCGGCGGCTGCACGCCGGCGCGGTGCCAGGCCCAGGACGGGATCCGGCGCCACCCGTCGGCCTCCGGCGCGACGGCCATGGGGCGCGGCGTGGGGCCGGGGGCGGGGTCGCCGAACCGCGTGACGAGCACGCGCCAGGCGCCGTACGCCTGCAGTCCGGTGACCTTCTGCTCGAGGATCACCCCGGCGAGGGCGTCGAACACGGCGCCGGTGCGGGCGAGCCGCAGCCCCGGAAGGCGCTGCGCGGTGCGCGCCAGCACGGGGTGGGTGGAAGGGTCGAACCCGTCCGGGTCGTCGAGGGCGCCGCAGAGCGCGGGAACCCGGTCCAGCGCCTCCGCCGCGCCAGGTCCCCAGGCGGCCGCGCGCACCTCACCCGACGCGGGGCGGAGGGCGAGCGTGGCGATCCCCGCCGGGGTGCGCAGGGTGAGCCAGATCAAGGAGCCGTCGCGCACGACCGTGGGGTCCTTCGGGCCGCGGCGCAGGATGCCGACCGTCTCATCCAGGTCGAGCGGGCCTCGCGGGCGGTACGCGGTCTCCCGCGCCGGCCACAGGCGTGGGGCGGGATCCGCGGCGAGGGTCATGGGAACACCCTAGATCCGCTCCCTGACGTTCCGCCCGGCGGTGCCGGACTCGCGTCTACGGCTCGTGCGGGGCAGGCGGAATCCTGCGAGCCACCCTTTGTCGTCGAGCCACCCCTTTGTTGCCGAGCGACCCCCTTGCGCACGGTGTGCAGAGGGGTGGTTCGCGTGGAAAGGGGTGGCTCGGCGTGTCGCGGCCGGGCGGGGGGGCGAAGCCCCGCGGGGCAAGCACCCGGGACGGTCAGAACCGGTCGGGGGAGGGGGTGCCCACGCCGTAGCGGATCGCGACGTCGGCGTGCCGGTCGAAGCGGTAGCCCACGCCGCGGACGGTGCGGACGATGTCCTCGTAGCGGCCGAGCTTGGCGCGCAGACGGCGCACGTGCACGTCGATCGTGCGCTCGCCGGGGGCCTCCTCGTCGGAGGTCTGCCACAGCGCCGAGACGAGCTCGCTGCGCTCGATGGTCGAGCCCTCGCGCAGCACCAGGTACTGCAGCAGCTCGAACTCCTTGTAGGTGAACGCGGCGGACTCGCCGTCGATGAGGACGCGCTTGCGGGAGATGTCGACGACGACACCGCCGCCGTCCTGCGGAGCGCGCTCCTCGGCCTCGGCCTTGGAACGGGCGATCGCGCCGGGCTCGTGCAGGGCGAGGCGCACCACGTCGAGGTCGCGGCCGCCCGTGCCCTGCGGGGCGAGCGCGACGGTGGCGTGGGTCTCGGCGTCGGGCGCGAGCTCGGCGAGGGTGCGGCGCAGGGCGTCCACGAGCAGCGGCAGGCTCACGCCGTTCGTGGCGGCCTTGAGCTCGTCGATGCCGACGTAGAGGGCGAACCCGCGGGGGGTGCGGGCCGGCGGCGCGTCGACGACGGGCGCCGGGGTGTCGATCTGGGTGCGCGGCACGGCGTGCAGACGCGGCGCGGCGGCGGGGGAAGCGGCGGGAACGGTGAGGGGACGCTCGAGGACGGCGGTGTTCGACATGATGATGGGTCCTTGAAAGGAAGGAGTCAGTCGGAGACTCAGAGTGTTGCGATGAGACCGGCGAGCCGGCGAAGGAGCACGCGGATGGGTGCTCGAGACTCAGCTCGCGAAGATCACGACGAGCGAGTCAGGCGGGGTGTTGTGGCTTCAGCGACACATTCGGCAACACATGCCAACGCAACCGGGCATCATCATCCCGGTCGTCCCGTTCGCCTCCTGGGCGGACATGGGGCGTGCGTTGGTGGTCATGGGCCCGATTATTACCGACGGTGACCAACAATGTCAAAACGGTCCGGCTCCCACCCTCCGGGCGTAGCGTGATCCCGTGGGTACCACTGCACACTCCTCCCGGTTCGCGCTCACCCGCGAAGCAGACGCGTCTCGCTACACGCTGACCCGCGACGGCGTGCTCGTGAGCGTGCTGGACTATCACGACGACGGGCGCACGATCGCGCTGACGCGGGCCTTCACGATCCCGACTTTCCGCGGATCCGGCTACGCGGCCAGGGTCGTCGAGGGCGCGGTCGACGACATCGCCCGGCGCGGGGACCGGCGCATCGACGCGGTCTGCTGGTACGTCGCCGACTGGTTCGACGCGCACCCGGAACGGGCGCATCTGCTCCGCGTGCGCTGAGCCGTACACGCGTCCGTCCTCGATGTGACGCTTTGTTACGCGAGGACCGCGGCGGCCCTCTCCACCGGGGTGCGGCGCCGTCGGCACGCCTCGGCGGGAATGTCGGACCCCGTCCGTAGCGTGGACGGCATGAGGATCCTGCACACGAGCGACTGGCACATCGGCCGCGGCTTCCACGGGCATTCCACCCTGGAGGCGCTCGCCGAGGTGCTCGACGCGCTCATCGCGCAGGTGCGTGAGAACGACGTCGACGTGGTGGTCGTCGCCGGCGACGTGTTCGACTCGGCCACCCCGGCGGCCGACGCCTACACCCTGCTCACCGACGTGCTCGTCGGGCTCTCCGAGACGGGCGCGCAGGTGATCGTCACGAGCGGCAACCACGACTCCGCCGCCCGGCTCGGATTCCAGGCCCGGCTGCTGCGCGAGGGGATCCGCGTGGTCACCAACGCGCGCACGGTCGGCGAGCCCATCACGATCGCGGATGCGGACGGACCGGTGCGGTTCTTCGGGGTTCCGTACCTCGAGCCCGCGATCGTCCGTCGGCACGCCGCGTTCGCGGCCGGCGCGGACGGACGCCCCCTGCGCACCCAGGCGCAGACGGTCGCACGGGCCATGGAGCTCGTGCGGGCCGGCCTCGCCGAGCATCCCGGCCGCTCGGTCGTGATCGCGCACTGCTTCGCCGCGGGCGTCGACGCCACGACGGGCCTCGAACGGGAGATCCGGCAGGGCGGCATCGACATGGTGCCGGTGTCGGTGTTCGACGGCTTCGACTACGTGGCGCTCGGGCACATCCACGGCCGCCAGGCGCTCACCGACCGGGTCCGCTACGCAGGCGCCCCGCTGCACTACAGCTTCGGCGAGCAGCACAAGCCGCGCGGATCCTGGCTCGTCGACCTCGACGCCGCCGGAGCCGTCGAGGCGACGTGGCTCGAGCTCCCGGTCCCGCGCCGGCTCGTCACCCTCACCGGCACCTTCGCCGAGATCCTCTCCGCCGACCTCGTCGCGGCGCACGCCGAGGACTGGGTGTGCGCGGTGTACACCGACGACCTGCCGCAGACCGAGCCGATGCGCCGGCTGCGGGAGAAGTACCCGTTCTGCGCGCTGGTGCAGCACGAGCCCCTCGTCACGACGGCGCGTGAGGAGCGCTCGTACAGCGAGCGCCTCCGCAGCGCGGTCACGGATGAGGAGCGCATCGACGCGTTCCTCGCCCACGTGCGGGCCGGCGCCGGCGCGAGCCCGCGTGAGCAGGAGCTGATCCGCGAGGTGCTGGACGACCGCGCGCTCGCCGAGGCGCTCGTCTAGCCGGGGCGCGTTCCGTGAGACTGCATCGCCTCGAGATCGAGGGCTTCGGGCCGTTCCTGCGGCGTCAGACGATCGACTTCGACGCCTTCGCCGACGACGGCGTCTTCCTGATCGGCGGGCGAACCGGCGCAGGCAAGTCGAGCATCCTCGACGCGGTGTGCTTCGGACTGTACGGCAACGTCCCGCGCTACGAGGGCGGTGAGAAGCGCCTGCGCAGCGATCACTGCGAACCGGCGGATCCGACCGAGGTGGTCGTCGAGTTCAGCACGGTCGCGGGGCGGTTCCGGGTGACGCGGTCGCCCGAGTACCAGCGGCCCGCGAAGCGCGGCGGCGGGCTCACGAAGCAGGCCTCGGCGGTGTCGCTGGAGGAGTTCACCGGCGGCGAGTGGATCGGGCGCGCGGCGCGCGAGGTCGACGTCGCGCACGCGCTCGACGAGATCTTGCAGCTGAACCTGCAGCAGTTCCTCCAGGTGATCCTGCTCGCGCAAGGACGGTTCGCGCGGTTCCTGCTCGCCGACAGCCGGGAGCGCCAGTCATTGCTGCGCCGGTTGTTCGGCACCGGGCGGTTCGAGGAGTACCAGGCGCGCTTCGACGAGCGCCGTCGCGCCTCGGAGCAGGCCCTCGGTGCCGGGCGTGCGGCCGTGCTCGCCCGCGTCGAGGATGCGGAGCGGCTCGTCGCGGAGAACGACCTGGGCGGCGCCGATGTCCCGGCCGGTGCCCCGCAGGCCGCCGGCGCCTCCGTCGACGAGCGCCTCGAAGCCCTGCGCCGTGCGGGCGCGCGTGCCGACTACCGTGCCGAGCAGCGTCGCCAGGAACGCGACCTGGCGGAAGCGGCGCACCGTGCCGCGACGACGGCCCTCGCCGTGGCGCGCGAGGAGCGCTCGGCCCAGGCCGAACGGGACCGCGCCCGCGCCGCGCTCGCCGCGCTCGACGCCGCCGCCGACCGGATCGCCGCCGACCGCCGCACGCTGGAGCAGGCGCGCGCCGCCGAGGCGCTGCGACACGTGCTCAGCACCGCGGAACGCGCCGTGGACGGCGCCGCCGCGGCCGAGACCGCCGTCGCCGTCGCCGCGGACGCGTGGGCCGCCGTCAGCGCGGACGAGGAGGGCGCGCCCGACGGCTCCTCCGCGCCGGAGCTGCGGGAGTGGGCCGCGGCGCTGATCCGCGCGAGCGGCGCCTGGCAGCAGGCGGCCGAGGCGGAGGATCGGCTCGGCACCCTCGAGGCCGCCGTGGTGGCCGCGCGGGATGAGGTGGAGGCGATCGTGTCGGCACGGGCGGCGCGCGAGGAGGAACGGGCGGCCCTGCCGTCCGCCCTCGAGGCGCTGTCCACGGAGCGCGACGGTCTGCGCCGCGCCGCCGACCGTCTGCCCGATCGTGAAGCCGCGGTGGCCCTGGCCACGACGCGCCTGTCCGCCGCTCGCGAGGCCGCGGCACTGACCGAGCAGCGCAGTGCGGCGGTGCAGGCGGTCGCCGCCCGGGAGCGCGAGGCGGCCGAGGCCTTCGCGCACGCCGCGGAGCTGCGCCGTCGTCGTGAGGCCGGGATGGCCGGCGAGCTCGCCGCAGCCCTGGTGCCGGGGGAGGCGTGCAGCGTCTGCGGCTCGACCGAGCACCCCAGCCCCGCCGCGCTGGCGGATCCTGTCTCCGCCGACGACGTCGCAGAAGCTACCGAGGCGCGGGAGCGCGCCGCCGACCGGGTGCGCACGGCGACGGCCGAGCTCGCCGCGCTCGATGCCGCGCTCGCGGCTGCCACCGCCCGGGCCGACGGACGCACCGTCGACGTCGCGGAGCAGGAGCTGGCGGCGGCGACGGAGCAGCGTGACGAGGCCTCGGCGGCCGGCGCCGCCGCCGAGGACGCCGAGCGGCGCCTCACGGCCCTGCGCGCGCAGGATGGTGCGCTCGAGGCGGAGATCGGTGCACTCGCCGCCCAGCACGCCACCGCGAACGAGCGGCTGGCCCTGGCACGGCAGGAGCTCACCGCTGCGGAACAGGCGGTGGGTGAGGGTCGCGGCGGATTCGCGACCGTCGCCGCCCGGCTCGACGACGCCTCCGCGCGCATCGCGGCAGCGCAGACGCTCGCGGCCGCGGTGGAGGAGCGCGAAGCCCGGTCCACGGCGGCGGCGGCCGCCCGTGCCGAGCAGGAGGAGGCGCTCGCCGCCTCGCCGTTCGACGATCCGGCGGCCGCACGCGCAGCGCTGCGCGGCGCCGCGGAACAGGCGGCGCTCGAGGAGCGGATCACCGCCCACGCTGCCGAGCGCACCAAGGAGCGCGCGATCCTGCTCGAGCTGGAGCTGCGCACCCTCCCCGACGAGCCGATCGACCTCGCGCCGCACGAGGCGGCCGAGGCCGAGGCGCGCACGGCGTGGACCGCGGCCGTCGACGCCGCGAGCCGCGCGGACGCGACCGCGAGCCAACTGCGCTCCCTCGTCGAGACTGCCGCCGCCGAGCACGCGCGCGGTGCGGCGGCGGCCGAGGAGCACGAGATCCTGCAGCAGCTCGCCGACACCGTGGCGGGGCGCGGTGCCAACACCTACCGGATGAATCTGGAGACCTTCGTGCTCGCCGCGGAGCTGGAGGAGATCGTCGCCAGTGCGAACCTGCGGCTGGCCGACATGTCGTCCGGGCGCTACCGGCTGCAGCACAGCGACGCCCGCGCCGCACGAGGAGCGGCGAGCGGGCTGGGGATCGTCGTGTTCGACGCGTTCACCGGGCAGACCCGGCCCGCGCAGTCGCTGTCGGGCGGCGAGACCTTCCTGAGCTCGCTCGCCCTCGCGCTCGGCCTGGCCGAGGTCGTCACCGCCCGCGCCGGCGGGATCCAGCTCGACACGCTCTTCATCGACGAGGGCTTCGGATCCCTAGACGGCGAGACGCTCGACGTCGCCATGCGCACCCTCGACGAGCTGCGCGCCGGCGGGCGCACCGTCGGCGTGATCAGCCACGTGGAGGCCATGCAGGAGCAGATCCCCGCTCAGATCACCGTGCGGGCGACCCCCGACGGCCCGAGCGTGATCGACGCCTGACGGTCTCGGTCCTCGGGCGTCCTTCGTCTCGCTGCGCTCGCTCAGGAACCGAGCGTCCTCCGTCTCGCCGTGCTCGCTCGGGAACCGGGCGGCAGTGACGTTAGACCAGTTCGTACACCGTGGCGTTGGCCATGCCGCCGCCCTCGCACATCGTCTGCAGGCCGTAGCGGATCCCGTTCTGCCGCATGTGGTGCAGCAGCGTCGTGGTCAGCCGGGCGCCGGACGCGCCCAGGGGGTGCCCGAGCGCGATCGCCCCGCCGCGCGGGTTCACGAGCTCCGGGTCCGCGCCCGTCTCGCGCAGCCACGCGAGCACGACGGGGGCGAACGCCTCGTTCACCTCGAATGCGCCGATGTCGTCGAGTGCGAGCCCGGCCCGCTCCAGCACCCTCGCCGTCGCCGGGATGGGTCCGGTGAGCATGAGGATCGGATCGGATCCGACCACGGCGACGCTGTGCACGCGTGCGAGCGGAGTGAGCCCGAGCTCGGCCGCCCGGCCGCTCGTCATCATGAGAACGGCCGCGGCGCCGTCGGAGATCTGCGAGGCGCTCCCGGCGGTCACGACGCCATCGGCGCGGAACGGCGTCGGCAGCGTCGCCAGCCGCTCGACGGTGGAATCCGCGCGGATGCCCTGATCCGCGGTGACGGCGCCCTCGGCGGTCGGGACGGCCACGATCTCCTCGGCGAACAGCCCCTCGGCCGTCGCCGCGGCGGCGCGCTGGTGCGACTGCACGGAGAACTCGTCGAGCTCGGCGCGGGTGAGCCCCCACCTCTCGGCGATGAGCTCCGCGCCCACGCCCTGGTTGCCCAGGTCAGGAAAGCGCCCGTGCATGAGCGGACCGTAGGGGTCCGCGCCGGCGACGCTGGAGAACATCGGCACCCGCGACATCACCTCGACCCCGCCGGCGACGACGACGTCGGCGTAGCCGGCGATGATCGCCGCGGCCGCGCTCTGGATCGCCTGCTGCGAGGAGCCGCACTGCCGGTCGATCGTCATCCCGGGCACGTGCTCGGGCAGCCCCGCGGCGAGGGCGGCGTTGCGCCCCACGTTGAACGACTGCTCGCCCACCTGCGACACGCAGCCCCACAGGACGTCGTCCACGAGCGCCGGATCCACGCCGGTGTCCTCGAGCATCGCACGGATCGGGTGCGTGGACAGGTCCACCGGGTGCACGCCGCTGAAGACGCCGCGCTCGGGCTTGCCGATGCCGACGGCCGTGCGGCGGGCGGCGACGATGACCGCGTCCCGGCCGGAGGTGAGAAGAGGCGTGCTCATCCAGCCATTCTCCCTCCGCAGCGCCGCCCGGGCGCGGGACGGCGTGTCCCGGAGTCCCGCGGGCGCGGCGAAGGGCCGCCGGTCACTCCACGGTGACCGACTTGGCCAGGTTCCGCGGCTTGTCCACGTCATGCCCCAGAAGGACGGCCGCGTGGTACGCGAGCAGCTGCGTCGGGATCGTCAGCAGGATCGGATCCAGCTCAGGCTCGTTCTTCGGCACGACGATCGTCCGGACGTCGAGGTGGCCGAGATCGACCCCGGCGTGCGTGATCGCGATCAGCGGCCCCTTGCGCGCGAGGATCTGCTCGGCGGCGGCGAGGTTGCGATCGGTCAGCTCGTCCTCGGGGATCACGGCGACCGTGGGCATCTCCGGGTCGATCAGGGCGAGCGGGCCGTGCTTGAGCTCGCTCGCCTGGTATGCCTCGGCGTGGATGTAGCTGATCTCCTTGAGCTTCTGCGCGCCCTCACGCGCGACCGGGAAGCCCCGCACGCGACCGATGTAGAACGCGCTCTGCGCCTTCGCTACGTCGTCGGCGACCCCGGCGATCGACTCCGCGCTGTCGAGGATCTCGCGGATCTGCTCCGGGATGCGCTGCAGTCCGCGCAGGATCCGCTGGCCGTCCGCGTGCGACAGGTCGTGCAGGCGGCCCAGGTGCAGCGCCAGCAGGGCGAAGGAGAGCGCCATGTTCGTGAGCGCCTTGGTCGAGGCGACCGAGATCTCCAGGCCGGCGTGCAGATAGATCCCGCCGTCGACGGTGCGCGCGATCGTCGAGCCGACGACGTTCACGACCCCGATCACGCGGCCGCCCTTGCGCTTGATCTCCTCGACGGCGAACGCGGTGTCGGCGGTCTCGCCGCTCTGGCTGACCGCGACGTAGAGCGTGTCCGACTCGATGATCGGCTGGCGATAGCGGAACTCGGAGGCGGCCTCGGCGTCGGCCGGGATGCGCGCCAGGTCCTCGATGAGCTGCGCGCCCAGCTGACCGACGTAGTAGGCGGATCCGCAGCCGAGGATCTTCACCCGGCGGAAGCCGCGCAGCTCGCGCGGATCCAGGCCGAGGCCGTCCAGGCGGGCCGTGGCGAACCGTTCGTCCAGCCGGCCCCGGAGCACCGTCGCGGCGGCCTCGGGCTGCTCGTGGATCTCCTTGAGCATGTAGTGCCGGTAGCCGCTGAGCTCCAGATCCTCCGCGGCGACGCTGATCTCGACCGGCTCCGAGCTGGTCGGGCTGTTGCCGCGGTCGAAGGTGCGGAAGCTCGTCGCGGTGACGGTCGCGAGCTCGCCGTCGTCGAGGTGCACCACCTGGTTGGTGTGCCGGACGAGTGCGGCCACGTCGCTGGCGACCAGCATCTCCTTGTCGCCGACGCCGATGATCAGCGGGGAGCCGCTGCGCGCCAACACGATCCGGTCCGGGTGCTGCTCGTCCAGCACCGCGAGTGCGTAGGTGCCGGTGATCCGGCCGAGTGCGGCGAGCACGGCCTCCTCGAGCGTGGGGGCGTCGGCCTGAGCGATGAGATGCGCGATGACCTCGGTGTCCGTGTCGCTGGACAGCTCGACCCCGGACTGCGCGAGCTGGGTGCGCAGCGCCGCCGCGTTGTCGATGATGCCGTTGTGCACCACGCTGATGCGCCCGTCCTGGCTGCGCTGCGGATGCGCGTTGTGCTCGACCGCGGGGCCGTGCGTCGCCCAGCGGGTGTGCCCGATGCCGACAGTGCCGGACAGGCGCTTGGGCAGTGCGGCCTCGAGCTCGCGCACCCGGCCCACGCGGCGGATCGCCGTCGTGCCCTTGGCTCCGAGGACGGCGAGGCCGGCCGAGTCGTAGCCGCGGTACTCGAGGCGGGTGAGGCCTTCGACGAGGACGGGGGCCGCGGCCTGGTGGCCGATGTATCCGACGATTCCGCACATGGGGAGCTCCTCAGGGGTTCGGTGGCGGTGAAGAAGGCGGCGGCGCGCTCAGCCGTAGACGATGCGGCGCAGCTGCCGTTCGGACAGCTCCGGAGCCGCGACCCGGCGGCCGCGGAGCTCCGCGGCGATGAGCGCGAACGCCTCCGCGTTGCGCGTGCCGTAGAGCTGCAGCTCGGCGTGGCGGCGCCGCACATAGGCCTCGACGGGCTCGTCGTACCAGGCGAGCACGTCGTCGACGACCCGCGCGGCGACGCTCGCCGGCAGACCGGTCGATGCCGCGATCCGGTGGATCAGGTCATCGTCGGTCATGAGTCGAGTATGCGGACCGCGGCTCCCCAACAACAAGAATCTGCCCGATTTCGGGCAGATTCTCTGCCAATCGCCCCGGTTCCGTCCCGGGCGTTCCGATTCACAGCGCGCAAATGGCTCGATCCGACCGGCAGATGCGGTCAAGTGCGCGCTGTGAAGCAGGGCCCGGGGCTCAAAGACCCAGGCTGCGGGCGATGAGCATGAGCTGCACCTCGGTGGTGCCCTCGCCGACCTCGAGGATCTTCGAATCGCGGTAGTGCCGGGCCACCCGGTACTCGTTCATGAAGCCGTTGCCGCCGAACACCTGGGTGGCGTCGCGGGCGTTGTCCATGGCGGCCTCGCCGGCGACGAGCTTGGCGATCGCCGCCTCCTTCTTGAACGGCTTGCCCGCCAGCATCAGCGCGGCGGCGTGGTAGTAGGCGCGGCGGGCGACCTGCGCGCGGGCCTCCATCCGGGCGATCTTGAACGCGATGGCCTGGTGGCCGCCGATGTGGGTGCCGAACGCCTGGCGCTCCTTGGCGTAGCGCACCGCGTCGTCCACGCAGCCCTGCGCGGCGCCCACCGCGAGGGCGGCGATCGCGATGCGGCCCTCGTCGAGGATCCGCAGGAAGTTCGCGTAGCCGCGGCCGCGCTCGCCGAGCAGGTTCTCCGCGGGCACGCGCACGTCGTCGAACGACAGCCCGTGCGTGTCGGAGGCGTTCCAGCCGACCTTGTCGTACGGCGGCGCGACGGTGAAGCCCGGGGTTCCCGAGGGCACGATGATCGTGGAGATCTCCTTGCCGCGGTCGGTCTCGCCGGTGACGGCCGTCACCGTGACGAACGCGGTGATGTCGGTGCCGGAGTTGGTGATGAACTGCTTCGCTCCGTTGATCACCCACTCGCCGTCCGATGCCGATCCTTCCCAACGCGCGGTGGTGCGGGTGCGTCCGGCATCGCTGCCGGCATCCGGCTCGGTCAGACCGAAGGCGCCGAGGGCGGTGCCTGCCGCGAGCGACGGCAGCCAGCGCTGCTTCTGCTCCTCGGTGCCGAAACGGAAGATCGGCATGGCTCCGAGCGAGACGCCCGCCTCGAGGGTGATCGCGACGCTCTGGTCGACCTTGGCGAGCTCCTCGAGCGCGAGGCAGAGCGCGAAGTAGTCGCCGCCCATGCCGCCGTACTCCTCGGGGAAGGGCAGGCCGAACAGGCCCAGCTCCGCCATCCCCGCCACCACCTCGTACGGGAAGCTGTGCTCCCGGTCGTGCTGAGCGGAGACAGGAGCCACCACCTGCTCGGCGAAGTCGCGCACCGTGGCGGACAGTTCGCGGTACTCCTCGGGGAGTTCGGACGGGATCGCCTCGGACACGCAGATCAGCTCCTCAGTGAACGATCGGTAACTGAAATAGATGTTAGCGACCGTTCACTCGACTGTCCAGGATCGGTATCCTTGCGGGATGACCACCGCGAGGGCGCAGGGGAAGGCGCGCACGAGGCAGCTATTCCTCGACGCCGCCGCCCGACTCTTCGCGGACCGCGGATTCCACGCCGTCTCGATCGGCGAGCTCGGCACCGCGGTGGGCGTCTCCGGACCCGCGCTGTACCGGCATTTCCCGAGCAAGGAGGCGATGCTCGAGGAGATCCTGCTCGGCACCAGCGAGTTCCTGCTGCAGGGCGGATCCGAGATCGTCGCCGCAGCGCACGCATCCGACCGGGAGCTGCTGGACGATCTCATCGACTTCCACCTCGCATTCGCTCTGGCGCACCGCGACGTCATCCGGGTGCAGGACCGCGAGCTCGGCACCCTGCCGAAGGCGGCGAACCGTCAGGTGCGCAAGCTCCAGCGCCAGTACCTCGACGTGTGGGCCGAGGTGCTCGGCCGGATCCGGCCCGAGTTGGCCGCAGCCGACCGGCGGGTCACGATGCACGCGGTGTTCGGACTGCTGAACTCCACCGCGCACAACACCGTCGCCGGGTCCGCGAACGAGCGCGCGATCCTCTCCGAGGCGGCCCGGCGCGTGCTCGTCGGAGGCGAGGGTCGTCCTCAGCGCTCGAGCGACAGTTCGTCGCACCCCGTCACGATGCGGGCGTAGCCGAGGACCAGTTCGCGCGCGCGACGGGGGCTCGCGGAGCGGTTGCCGCTGATGATGTGCAGCTCGTACGCGTCCTCGAGCGAGACGAAGTTCTGCGCGAGGTCGATGATCGGACCGGCGAGCCGGAAATGCCCCTGCGCCACCCCGAGCTGCAGCGCGGCGAAGTAGAGCGCGACCTGCCGGTCGTAGAGCGCCTGCAGCAGCGGGCCCATGGTGGGACTGCCCCGGCGGAACAGGTCGATGTCGTGCATCGCGATGACGAGCGCGTCGTCCTCGCCCTTCGGGATGCCGGCGTCGATCATCGCGACCAGCTGGTCCCGCGCGTCCGGGATGTCGGCGAGCGCCTGCAGCCGTCTCGTGTAGAACCGCTCGCACGCCCACGTGTAGACGTCGTCGATGAGCTGATCGAGATCGTTGAAGTGATAGTGCACGGTGCCGGTGGAGACGCCGGCGCGCTCGGCGACGTCCTGGATGCGCAGGTTTGCGATCCCGCGGTCGCGGATCGCGTCGAGCGTCGCCAGGATCAGCTGGTCGCGACGCTCCGGCGTCTTCTTCGCGCTTGCCATACGCCCATCCTCTCAGGGCGGTGAGTCGTCCCGCGGATCCGATCGGGATCCGAGTCGAATGTTACAAGTTTGATTCGCCAGTCAAAAGATTGCGCTCAGCCGTTGACTTAAAACGGATCCTACTTTTGACTGAGCAATCAATTGTTCCAATCGACGAAAGGCTCGACGATGAGTGACGGATTGCAGGAAGGCCTCGACGAAGCCGCGGGCGCGGTCGGGGCGAAAGCCCCGGGGATCGTCCCGGACGCCACGAAGTACGAGCAGCAGCTCTCCCGGGGCCTGACGTTCAAGGAGAACATCCTGATCACGCTCTCGGCGGTGACGCCGGCGTCGAGCGTGTTCATCATCGTGCCGGCGATCATCAACGGCATCGGCGGGGCGTCGGCGCTCGCCTTCCTGATCGGCGCGCTCGTCGGCGTCTTCGTCGCCCTCTGCTACGCCGAGCTCTCCAGCGCCTTCCCGATCACCGGCGGCGAGTACGCGTTCGTCGCGCGCACTCTCGGCAAGCCGTGGGGATTCGGCCTCTTCCTGCTGAACCTCGTGAGCGGCGTGCTGATCATCGGCGTGATCGCGTCGGGCGCGGGGCAGTACCTCGGGGTGCTCTCCGAGGCGCTCGGGGGAGGATGGGTCGGGATCGTCGTCATCCTGGTGACGACCGCGATCGCCTGTCTCGGCATCAAGACGAACGCGTGGGTCACCGGCGTCTTCCTCGTGCTGGAGATCGGCGCGCTGGTCGTGCTCACCGTGGTGGGCTTCCTGCACGTGAGCCAGCCGGTGTCCACCCTGTGGACGGTAGCGACGAGCGGCCCGGGAGGCGTGCTCGTGAGCGCTTCCGCCGGCCTCGTGGTGTCGTACACGGCCACCGCCCTGTTCGCGTTCAACGGCTACGGCGCTGCGGTCTACTACGCCGAGGAGACCAAGAACGCGCGCTCCACGATCGGCCGTGCGATCCTGTGGTCGCTGCTCATCGCGGTGCTCGCGGAGATCATCCCCACCATCGCGGTGCTCCTGGGATCCCGGGACCTCGCGGCGCTGGTCGCTTCCCCCGCGCCGATGACGCAGTTCCTCACCGACCGGGCGGGACCGGTCGTCAACACCCTGGTCAGCGTCGGGATCGCCGTCGCCGTGATCAACGCGGTGCTCGCGATCATCCTGCAGTTCGGCCGTACGCTGTTCTCCTCGGCGCGGGACCGCTCATGGCCCGACGCGATCAACCGGCCGCTGGGCCGGATCCACCCGAAGCTGCGCACGCCGGTGGTCGCGACGATCATCGTCGGCGTGATCGCCGCGCTCTGCCTCTGGCTCGTGCCGTTCACCGTTCTGCTCGTCGCCACGAGCGCGGGCATCGTCATCCTCTACGCCCTGGTCGGCCTCGCCGCGTTCGTGGGGCGGCTCAACCACACCACCGACGCCGCCGAGTACCGGATGCCGCTGTGGCCCGTCGCTCCGATCCTGATGACGCTCGCCACCCTCGCGATCCTCGTCATGAGCCTGATCGCCGACTGGGTGCCCGTCGCGGTCGCCGTGGGGATCTTCGCCGTCGGCCTGCTCTACTACGCGCTCTACCTGCGGGGCAAGCCGGACCGCTGGACGCTGCCGCTGCCCGCGGACGAGGAGCTCGAGGACGAGGTGCGCGGATGAGCCGGGCGCGGGCGCGAGACCTCGGTCTGGTCGGGGGCGGCGTTCCCGGACCGCACAACGCGATCACCGACGTGCCAGGGGTGGAGGTCGGCTACACCACGCTCATCGAGCAGCGGGAGTCCGCCGTGGTGCGCACAGGGGTCACGGCGATCCTGCCGCGCGGCCGTGGCGGCGCGGCGGAACCGGTGGCCGCCGGGGTGCACTCCCTCAACGGCAACGGGGAGATGACCGGATCCGTGTGGATCGCCGAGTCCGGCAGCCTCGGGACCCCGGTGCTGATCACCAACACCCACTCCGTCGGGGCGGCGCACGAGGGCGCCATCCGGTGGATGCTCGAGAACGTGCCCGGGGCGGCGGAGCAGTGGCTCCTTCCCGTCGTCGCGGAGACGTGGGACGGCAGGCTGAACGACATCAACGGTCTGCACGTGCGTCCCGAGCACGCCATCGCGGCACTGGACTCGGCCCGCGCCGGTGCGGTCGCCGAAGGCGCGGTCGGCGGTGGCACCGGCATGATCTGCTACGGGTTCAAGGGCGGATCCGGAACCGCCTCGCGCCGGGTCGGCGTGGGCGACGCGGAGTACACCGTCGGCGTGTTCCTGCAGGCGAACTTCGGCGAGATGCCGGAACTGACGGTGCGCGGGACCCCGGTCGGGTCGAGGCTCCAGCCCGACGCGGCTTCGGGAACTGCCGCCCCGGCCACGCCCGTCGCGGCAGGCGCCGCTGTCCCCCCGCAGGGGGCGGGCAGCGTCATCGTCGTCGTGGCGACCGATGCGCCGTTGCTTCCCGGCCAGTGCACGGCGATGGCGCGGCGGGTCTCGCTCGGCCTCGCGCGCACCGGCACGGCGGGGTCGCACTTCTCGGGCGACATCTTCCTCGCGTTCTCCACGGCGAACCCGGGAGCGCTGGCGAGCAGTTTTCCGGCCGAGGGCGAACGGGTCGTGCTGGATGAGCTGCGCGCCGTGCCCTGGGGGCGGATGGATCCGCTGTACACGGCCGTGGTCGAGGCGACCGAGGAAGCAGTGCTCAACGTGCTCGTCGCCGGCGACGACACCGTCGGTCACAGGCAGAGCGTGCAAGGGCTGCCGATCGAGCGCGTGCAGGACCTGCTGGGAGCGCGGGCGACCGGGTAAGGCGCGGCGACGGGAGCCGGGCAGGGCTGGTTCGCGAGACGGCGATGCGCGCGGAGAACTTTCGGAGAACGATCACGGATCCTCTTGTCCTCCCGCGGCGGCGGATCTACTCTCCCTCTGTCCGGCGCCTGTGCCGGCGCAGACCCAGAGGGAAGGTCATTCGTGTCCAAGCGCTTCGCCATCCTCGCCGTCGCGGCTCTCGCCGTCGCCGGATCGCTCCTCCCCGCCAGCGCCGCGCTCGGCGCCCCGGGCGGGTCCCCGGGCAAGCCGGGCGGAAGTCCGGGGCAGGGCAGCGCGGCCCAGGGCCCCAGCACCATCCCCGGCGGCTTCAAGCACCTCGTCGTCATCTACGAGGAGAACCACTCCTTCGACAACCTCTACGGCAAGTGGGGAGAGGTCGGTGGCGTCGCCGTGCGCGGATCCGAGAGCGTGCCGCAGGTCGGCCAGGACGGCACCCCGTACACGTGCCTGCCGCAGCTGGACGCGAACCTGGCCTCGCCGCCGCTGTCCGACACGTGTCAGGACGCGACGCACGGCATCGCGGCCAGCCACTTCGACAACCAGACCTTCACGATCGACGACTACATCGCGCCGACCGACACCACCTGTCCGCCCGCCGTCGCCGGCACACCGTACAAGCCCAACGGATGGCTGAACGGGACCGGCGCGCCCGGGGGCTGCACCCGCGACCTCGTGCACCGCTTCTACCAGGAGCAGTACCAGCAGGACGGCGGGAAGATGGACCGGTACACCACCGGATCCGACGCCGTCGGCCTGACCCAGGGCCAGTACGACACCACGAAACTGCCGATCTACCAGTACCTGCACGCTGACGGTGCACCGAACTACGTCGTCGCGGACAACTTCTTCCAGGCGGCGTTCGGCGGATCGTTCCTGAACCACCAATGGCTCATCGCGGCGCGCACGCCGCTGGACACCACGGCCACGGTCGCGAACTCCGTGCTCGACGCGAACGGCATGCCGAACAACTACCCGCAGTACACGGCGACCGGTCCGGTCAAGGACACCCAGTGGACGCAGGCGTGCCCCGGCGGCGGCAACGACTATGCGGCGGCCTGCGGCAACTTCGCCATCAACACGATCCAGCCGGCTTCCGCCCCGCACAACAGCGGCACGCAGCTGCCCCTCATCGACGACACGCAGTACCCGAACATCGGTGACCGGCTGAGCGCCGCAGGTCTCTCCTGGAACTGGTACTCCGGAGGATGGGACGACGCGGAAGCCGGTCATCCCGGGGTGAACTTCCAGTACCACCACCAGCCGTTCAACTACTTCGCCGCGTACGCACCCGGCCAGCCCGGTCGCGCGCACCTGCAGGACGAGAAGAACTTCGTCGCGGCGGCGCAGAACGGCACGCTGCCCACCGTGAGCTTCGTGAAGCCCTACGGCGACGAGAACGAGCACCCCGGATACGCGAGCGAGCCGGACGGATCCGATCACCTCGTCGATCTCATCAAGACGATCACGAGCGGCCCGGACGCCAAGGACACGCTCATCGTCGTCACCTACGACGAGTTCGGCGGACAGGCCGACCACGTCGCACCGCCCGTCGTGGACAAGTGGGGCCCGGGCACCCGGATCCCGGCGCTGCTGATCAGCAGCAAGTTCGCGGCGTCGAGCGTCGACCACACCCAGTACGACACGACCTCGATCCTCGCCACGATCGAGAAGTCGTACCACCTCGACCCGCTCGGCAGCCGTGACGCGGCGGTGAACCCGCTCTTCGCGGGGATCAGGCTCGGCCTGGCCGACGAGTGAACCGGGCGCTCCGGCCGCGGTCCGAAGGGGCGGCGGCCGGAGCGGCGCACTCTGTCCGGGTCGTCCCCGCTCTCGGCGATTCCCGCTTGACCCTGACGCGACGTGAGGGTCGAGGCTGGCCTCATGAACGATTACTACGACGCCTTCGAGATCAGCCCCGTGCCTGCCCCCGGCCCAGACGCGGTGCCGCCCGAGCCGTTTCGCGGCATCTACGGAATGCCGTCCTATGTCACGATCCCGACCACGGACCTGGACGCCTCCGTCGAGTTCTGGACCCGCGGCCTGGACTTCTTCGAGCTGTTCCGGACCCCCGGACGGGTCGTGCACCTGCGCCGCTGGGCGTTCCAGGACGTGCTGCTCGTGCTCGCCGATGAGGTGCAGGAGGCGGTGCCGGCCATGAGCATCGGCTTCTCCTGCGTGCTGCAGCAGCTCGATCCGATCGCGGACGCCTGCCGTGCCCTCCGGCCGGAAGCCGTCCGCGGACCGGCGGACACGTTCTGGAACACGCGCGAGCTGGAGGTGATCACGCCCGAGAACGTGCGGGTGGTGTTCACCGCGGCGAAGCCCTTCGTCCCCGGCACGCAGGAGGCGCAGAACCTCGAGGCGATGGGCATCTCCGGTCCCGCCGGATCCGACGGCGGGCACAATGAGGGGGATGACTGATCCCCGCGCCCTCGCCGGCTCCCGAGCAGCCCCGGCATCCGCGGACGGGCTGACCGTCGGCCGCGTCGCGGACGCCCTGGGCCTGACCGTGCGCACGCTGCACCACTGGGACGGGATCGCGCTCGCCCGCCCGTCGCTGCGGACGACGGGCGGGTACCGCCTGTACACGGCACAGGACGTGGAGCGGCTGCAGCGGATCGTCCTCTACCGCGAGCTCGGGCTCGGGCTGTCCGCCATCCGCACGCTGCTCGACGATCCGCAGGCCGCAGCGCCGGCGGAGCTGCGGCGCCACCAGGAGCGGATCCGGGAGCGCATCACACGGCTCGAGCAGCTGGACACCGGCCTGAGCCGCATGATCGCGGCCCACGAGCGCGGGGTGCTGCTCACGCCCGAGCAGCAGCGGGCGGTGTTCGGGCCCGACTGGGATCCGGCGTGGATCGAGGGGGCGCGGGCGCGCTGGGGAACGACGGCGCAGTGGGCGCAGTACGCGGAGCGGTCGGCGGAACGCAGCCCCGAGGAGTGGCAGGCGATCGGCGGCGCCATGACCGAGGTCGAGCAGGCGCTCGGCGACGCGTTCGACGACGGCGTCGCCCCGGGCGACCCCGCCGCGGACCGTCTCGTCGACCGTCACCGCGAGGCGTTCTCCGCCTTCTTCCCCCTCAGCCGCTCGATGCAGGTGTGCCTGGCCCGGATGTACCAGGCGGATCCGGCTTTCGCCGCGCACTACGACGGGATCCGCCACGGTCTCGCGGACTGGTTCCGCGCGATCGTCGATGAGAGCGCCCGTGCGCATGGCATCGATCCGGACACCGCGACATGGGAGTGACCGCTACCGGCCGAGGATCGCCCGGGCCTGACGCAGCACGGGCTCGTCGACCATCCGGCCCTCGAACCGGAACACCCCGGGCTGCCGCTCGGCCTCGGCGAGCACGCGCTCGGCCCACGCCCGCTCCTCCGGCGGCGCGGCGTAGCCCGCCCGGATCACGGCGACCTGGCTCGGATGTATGCACGCGGTGGCGTCGAAGCCGCTCGCCACGGCGTCCGCCACCTCGGCGCGCAGGCCGTCGGCATCGGCGATGTCGAGATGGACCGCGTCGACCGCGGTCCGCCCGAACGCCTTCGCGGCCAGCAGCACGCGGGAGCGCGCATGCCGGGCGACGTCGCGGTAGCGTCCGGCGTGCGGGCCCGCGGTGAGGCGGCTGGACCGCCCGCCCATGCTCGCGACGAGATCCTCGGCGCCCCACATCAGCCCGGCCGTGGCGGGGTGCGCCGCAATCTCCTCGGCGTGCACGACGCCGCGCGCGGTCTCGCACAGGGCCAGCACCCGCAGGCCCGCGGCGTGCAGCGCGTCCAGATCCGCGGCGGACTCGGCCTTGGCCAGCATCGCGGTGCGGTACGGCGTGCGGGCGAGGGCCGCGAGGTCCAGGGCATGATCGGGGGTGCCGGCCGGGTTCACGCGCACGATCGTGCGCTCCGGGTCCAGCGCGGACGCGACGAGCCGCTCGCGGGCGGCCGGCTTGTCGTCGGGCGCGACGGCGTCCTCCAGATCCAGGATCACCCCGTCCGCGGCGGCGAGCGCCTTCGCGTACCGGTCGTCGCGGTCGGCGGGGCAGAACAGCAGCGCGGGGCCGGCGAACGGGCGGCCGCTGAGGGCGTCCGAGGGCGTGGCCATCAGGTGCTCGCCTCCCGGGGGAGGCACTGCATGAGCGTGGACCGGGTCGCCCGCGCGACGACCGTGCCGTCCTGATTGCGGCCCGTGTGCGCGAACTCGACGATGCCCTGCCCCGGCCGCGACGAGGAGAGCCGTTTCGAGACGATCAGGGTCTCCGCGTACAGGGTGTCGCCGATCCGCACGGGTGCGGGGAAGGAGACCTCGGAGAAGCCGAGGTTGGCCACGATGGTGCCCATCGTGAGCTGGGCCACCGAGAGCCCCACGAGCGTGGAGAGGGTGAACATGCTGTTCACGAGGCGCTCGCCGAACTCGGTGCCGGCGCTCCAGGCCGCATCGAGGTGCAGCGCCTGCGTGTTCATGGTGAGCGTGGTGAACAGCACGTTGTCCGCCTCGGTGACGGTGCGCCCGGGGCGGTGCAGATAGACGGCGCCCTCCTCGAACTCCTCGAAGTACAGCCCGCGTTGCTCGATGCGCTTCCCGCGCACTCTGTCTTCCTCTGGTCGCTCTTCCGCTGGTCGCTCGATGCGGCTCATGGCGCCTCCTCTGCATCCGGCGTGATGGTGGCGAGGGTCTGCCCGCGCGCGACCGTGTCGCCCTGTGCGGCGTGCAGGGCCACGGTGCCGGCGACCCCGGCGCGCAGCACGTGCTCCATCTTCATCGCCTCGACCACGAGCACGGGGTCGCCCGCGTCGACGTGCGCGCCGTCCGCCGCGTGCACGAGCACCACGGTGCCCGGCATGGGGGAGTCCAGGTGCGGGCGGCTCTCCGCCGCATCGCCGCCGGCGTGCACGCGTCGCTCCACGGCCACCTCGAACACGGCCCCGCCGTGCGCGATCGAGACCCGTCCGGATCCGGCCACGAGCCCCGCGACCGTGCGCGTGACCCCGTCGATCGTGATGGTGCGGCGGAGGTCGCCGGCGGGCAGCGTCGCGGGTGCCGCCGGGGCGCCGTCGACCGCGACGGTCAGGCCGGATCCGGATCCGGTGACGAGCACCTCCGCGTGATGCTCGCCGCAGGCCAGCGGGTAGCGGCGCGGCGCGGCGGCGCCGAGGCGCCAGCCGTCGCGGCGAGCCCACGGCCCGGTCACACCGGTCCCCGAGCCCGCCGAAGGGGCGTGCGGCGACCTGGAAGTCCCTTCGACGAGCTCAGGGACCGCGCCGTCGAGCAGCAGGGCCGCCTCGGCGAACAGCCGGGCGTCGGGCTCGGCGAACACGAGGTCGTCGAAGCGGCGGGCGATGAGGTCCGTGTCGAGGTCGCCGGCCGCGACCTCGGGCAGCTCGAGCAGCGCCCGCACGAACTCGACGTTCGTGGGGAAGCCGAACACGGCGGTCTCATCGAGCGCCCGGATGAGGCGCCGCCGGGCCTGATCGCGGTCGGCGCCGTGCGCGATGACCTTCGCGAGCATCGGGTCGTAGTCGGTGGAGACGTCGAGTCCATCGGCGATGGCCGTGTCGACCCGGATCCCCTCTCCGGTCGGGTGGATCACGCGCTCGACCCGGCCGCCCGTGGGCAGGAAACCGGCCGAGGGATCCTCGGCGTACACGCGGGCCTCGATGCTGTGACCGTGCAGCCGTACCTCGTCCTGGGTGAACGCGAGCGGCGCGCCCGCGGCGATGCGCAGCTGCTGCTCCACGAGATCCAGGCCCGTGATCTGCTCGGTGACCGGGTGCTCGACCTGCAGCCGGGTGTTCATCTCCATGAAGAAGAACTCGTGCGGCCGTGCGGACTCCACGATGAACTCGACGGTGCCGGCGCCGCGGTAGTCCACGCTGCGGGCCGTCTCGCACGCCGCCGCGCCGATCGCGGCGCGCGTCTGCTCGTCGAGCAGCGGAGAGGGCGCCTCCTCGATGACCTTCTGGTGCCGACGCTGCAGCGAGCACTCGCGCTCGCCGAGGTGCACCACGTTCCCGTGCGCGTCGGCGAGCACCTGCACCTCGATGTGCCGCGGCGTGGTGAGGTAGCGCTCGAGGAACAGCGCGTCGTCGCCGAAGCTCGCCGCGGCCTCGCGCCGGGCGGCCGCGATCGCGCCCTCGAGCTCCGACGCCTGCGTCACGACGTGCATGCCCTTGCCGCCGCCGCCGGCGGACGGCTTGATCAGCAGCGGGAAGCCGATCTCCGGCGCCGCAGCGACGAGCTCGGCGTCGGAGAGCCCGGGGCGGGCGATGCCGGGGACGGTCGGCACACCGCGCGCGGTGACCGCCAGCTTCGCGGTGATCTTGTCGCCCATCGTGCGGATCGCCTCCGCCGTGGGACCGATGAACACGATCCCCGCGTCGGCGCAGGCCTGGGCGAAGGCCGCGTTCTCGGCGAGGAAGCCGTATCCGGGGTGGATCGCCTGGGCGCCCGTGGCGCGAGCAGCCGCCAGCACCGCGTCGATGTCCAGGTAGCTCTGCGCGGCCGGGGCGGGGCCGATCCGCACGGCGATGTCGGCGAGGGCCACATGCCGCGATCCGGCGTCGGCGTCGCTGTAGACCGCGACCGAGCGGATCCCGAGACGGCGCAGGGTCTGGATGATGCGGCAGGCGATCTCGCCGCGGTTGGCGATGAGGACGGTGTCGAACACGTCGACAGGCTCAGTGCGGCGGAGGGCGGTGTCGGTCATCGGATCACATCCGGAAGACGCCGTAGCCGGTCCGCGGCGCGGCCGCGCCGGCGACGGGCGCATCGGTCGAAGGGGCGCGCAGGATCACGTCGAGCGCGAGGCCGAGCACGTCGCGGGTCTGGTCAGGCTCGATGATCCCGTCGTCCCACAGCCGCGCGGTGGAGTAGTACGGGCTGCCCTGCTCCTCGTAGGCGGCGCGGATCGGGGCCTGGAAGGCGGCCTCCTCCTCGGCGGACCAGGATCCGCCCGCCGCCTCGATCTGGTCGCGCCGCACGGTCGAGAGCACCGACGCGGCCTGCGGACCGCCCATGACCGAGACCCGTGCGCCGGGCCAGAGCCACAGGAACCGCGGCGAGTACGCGCGTCCGCACATCGAGTACGTGCCGGCGCCGAAGGATCCGCCCACGACGACCGTGAGCTTGGGCACCGACGTGGTGGCGACAGCGTTGACCATCTTCGCGCCGTGCTTGGCGATCCCGTTCGCCTCGTACTCGCGGCCGACCATGAATCCGGTGATGTTCTGCAGGAACAGCAGCGGCGTGCGGCGCTGCTCGCAGAGTTGGATGAAGTGCGCGCCCTTGAGCGCGGACTCCCCGAACAGCACCCCGTTGTTCGCGATGATCCCGACGCGGTGCCCGTGGATGCGCGCGAACGCGGTGACGAGCGTGGTGCCGTACTCGGGCTTGAACTCCGCGAACTCGCCGCCGTCGACGATGCCGCGGATGACCTCGCGCGCGTCGTAGGGCACCGTGAGCTCGACGGGGACCACGTCGAGCAGCTCGCCGGCGGGCGGATCCACGACCGCCGCCGGCGGTTCGGCCAGGGGCGGTGACTCCGGAAGGGTCGCCACGATGTCGCGGACGATCTGCAGTGCGTGCTCGTCGTTCTCGGCGAGGTGATCGGCCACGCCGGAGATCCGGGTGTGCACCTCGCCGCCGCCGAGCTCCTCGGCCGTGACGACCTCGCCGGTCGCCGCCTTCACGAGCGGCGGCCCGCCGAGGAAGATCGTGCCCTGGTTGCGCACGATGACGGTCTCATCGCTCATCGCGGGCACGTACGCGCCGCCGGCGGTGCTGGACCCCATCACGGCGGCGATCTGCGGGATCCCGTCGCGCGACATGCGGGCCTGGTTGTAGAAGATGCGGCCGAAGTGGTCGCGGTCCGGGAACACCTCGTCCTGCATCGGAAGGAACGCGCCGCCGGAATCGACCAGGTAGACGCAGGGCAGCCGGTTCTCCGCCGCGATCTCCTGCGCCCGCAGGTGCTTCTTCACGGTGATCGGGTAGTAGGTGCCGCCCTTGACGGTGGCGTCGTTGGCGACCACCATGACGTGCCGCCCGTGGATCAGTCCGATACCGGCGATCACGCCGCCGGAGGGTGCGTCGCCGTCGTACATGCCGTAGCCGGCGAGAGGCGCGACCTCGAGGAACGGGCTGCCCGTGTCGAGCAGGTGGTCGATCCGATCGCGGGCGAGGAGCTTGCCGCGCTCGGTGTGCCGCAGGCGTGCCTTCTCAGGGCCGCCGAGCGCGGACTCGGCCCGGCGCACACGCAGCTCGTCGACGAGCTCGCGATACGTGGGCACGGTGCCCGCGGCGGCGACGCTCACCGGCGCGGCGCTCGGCGCGGATGATTCGGACACGGCACCCTCCATTGGGCGACTTCGCAACGGTCGTGGACTCGGAATCAGATTAGCGAGCGTTAACTGAAATGTCCACGGCCGGTGCGGAAGGGAGCTGCCGCTCAGACCCCGTAGTCCTCGAGGATCCGCTCGCGCAGCTGCACGCTGCAGGCCGCCACGGTCTCGTCCCACACCGTGGTCGCGCCGTCCTGCGCGGTGTCCGAGATCGCGCGGAGCACCCGGATCGGCACGCCGAACTGGTCGGCGACCCACACGTACGCGTAGGTCTCCATGTCGACGAGCACGCCGCCGAGTCCTCGGATCCGCTCGACCACGGCCGCGTCGTCGACGAAGCTGTCACCGGTCGCGATGACGAGGCCGTCGCGCCCGGTCGCCACCCGGGGCGGCAGCGAGACATGCTGGCCGATCACGCCGTCGAGGTCCTGCACATCATGCTGGATCGCGGCGGTGATCTCGTACACGCCGCCGGGGAGGCAGGGATCCACGCCGCCCGCGGTGCCGACGACGACGACCTCCTCGTACGCGGTGGCGTCGAGCGCGCGGGTGAGACCGTAGGTCGCCTTCAGCTTCCCGGGGCCTGTGACGAGCCGGTCGAAGCCCGGGAGCTCCGCGGGGAAGGCCTGCAGTTCGGAGGCGAGGGCGGCGACGAGGAGTCTCATGGATCCATCCTCCCGCATGTTCACACACGCGAAACGTCGTCGTTGGATACTGGATCCACGACCGAAGGAGAAGCATGACGCTGCAGCAGGACATCGCCGCCGACCTCGGGGTCCGCCCCGACATCGACCCTGTCGCCGAGATCGACCGGCGCGTCGGCTTCCTCGTCGACTACCTGCGGCACACGGGTGCGAAGGGGTACGTGCTGGGCATCTCCGGCGGGCAGGACTCGACGCTCGCCGGGCGTCTGGCTCAGCTGGCGGTCGAGAAGGTGCGCGCCGAGGGCGGCGACGCGACGTTCATCGCCGTGCGCCTGCCGTACCGGGTGCAGCACGACGCCGACGACGCCGCCGCGGCCATGGCGTTCATCGCTGCGGACGAGGGCGTCGAGGTGAACATCGAGCACGGCGTCGACGGACTCGAGAACGATCTCGAGGCGGCCGGGCTGGAGGACGTCGCCGACTTCCACCGCGGCAACATCAAGGCGCGCTTGCGCATGGTCACCCAGTACGCCATCGCCGGGCAGCGGCAGATGCTCGTGATCGGCACCGATCATGCGGCCGAGGCCGTGACGGGGTTCTTCACGAAGTTCGGCGACGGCGCGTGCGACCTCACGCCGCTCACCGGGCTCACGAAGCGGCAGGGGCGCTCCCTGCTGCTCGAGCTCGGCGCGCCCGACCGCCTCGCCTACAAGGTGCCCACCGCGGATCTGCTCGACGGCACGCCGGGTCGCGCGGACGAGGACGAGCTCGGCCTCACCTACGTGCAGATCGACGACTACCTGGAGGGCCGCCCGGTCGAGGCGAGCGTGGCCGAGCGCATCGAGGCGCGCTACCTCGCCACCGAGCACAAGCGGCGCCAGCCGGTCACGCCCGACGACACCTGGTGGCGCTGAGCCCTGCCGCCCGGCCGTCGGCCGGTGATGTCCTTGCCCCCGTCTAGGGTCGAAGCGACGGCCTGATCGGTCGCCCCCGAACGACAGGAGCCTTCGTGCGTGTGATCATCCCTTCCGGATCCGGCAGCGGCGGATCGGACGACGGCGGCGTCGCGGACGCCCGCCCGAGGGTGATCTGGAGCGCGTCGGATCTGAAGCTCGCGGCGGAGTGCGAGTTCGCCTGGGCGCGGGCCCTCGACGCGAAGCTCGGCCGGGTCGCGCCGGTCGAGGATCCGGAGGACGCCACCCTGGCGCGGGCCGCCGCGATGGGTGACGCGCACGAGCTCGTCGTGCTGGACGACTACGTCACCCGGCTCGGTTCCTCCGAGTCCGGCGGGCCGGGCGTCGTCGCGCTGCCCAAGGTGTCGTCGACCGACGCCGAGGCGCTGGCGGAGGTGGTCGCCGACACCGTGCGTGCACTGCGCTCGGACGCCACCGTGATCTATCAGGCCGCGTTCTCCACGCCCGAGTTCGTGGGATTCGCGGACTTCCTGCGGCGCGACGACGACGGCCGCTGGCGCGTGCAGGACTCCAAGCTCGCCCGCACGGCGCGCGTGACGGCGCTCATGCAGCTGGCGGCATATGTCGACCAGCTCGACCGGCTCGGCATCCCCCGCTCGGACGAGGTCGACCTGATCCTGGGCGACCGCAGCATCTCGACGCACGCCGTGCGCGACCTGCTGCCGCTGTTCCACGTGCGGCGCGCGCGGCTGCGCGCGCTCATCGCCGACCGCCGCGTGGACGAGGGCGCTGCGGGCGCACCGCTCGCCTGGGGCGACGACCGGGGCGACCTGCAGGTCGTCGCCTGCGGGCGCTGCGCCACGTGCGAGGCCGAGGTCGTGGCGCACCGGGATCTGCTGCTCGTCGCGCGCATGCGGCCGGTGCAGCGCGCCCGGCTGCGCGCCGCCGGGATCGAGACCATCGACGAACTCGCCGTCGCCACGGAGGCGCCGGACGGCATGAACGCGGAGACGTTCGAGGGGCTGCGCGCGCAGGCCCGGCTGCAGCTCACCGCGATGGTCGCGGAAGAAGCCGGCCAGATCGCGGTCGACGCACCCCAGGAGCACCCGGTGCCGCCGTTCGAGGTGGTCTCCGCCGCGGCGATCGGGCTGATGCCGCGCCCCAGTCGCGGCGACCTGTTCTTCGACTTCGAGGGCGACCCGCTCTACACCGAGCCGGGGGAGGGGCAGCCCTGGGGGCTGGACTACCTCTTCGGCTGGGTCGACGACGCCGAGCAGTACTCGGCGCTGTGGGCGCACGACTTCGCCGCGGAGAAGCAGGCGCTGCGCGACTTCCTCGACTTCGTGGCCGCGCGCCGCGCCGCGCACCCGGACATGCACATCTACCACTACGCGCCATACGAGACCTCGCACCTGCAGAACATGGCGGAGCGGTACGGCGTCGGCGAGGCGGAGGTCGACCGGCTGCTGCGAGAGGGCGTGTTCGTCGACCTCTACCCGCTCGTGCTGCGCACGGTGCGGGTCGGATCCCGGTCGTACTCGATCAAGAAGCTCGAACCGCTCTACATGGGCGCCGAGGTGCGCACGAGCGACGTGCAGAAGGGCGACGACTCGATCGTCCAGTACGTGCAGGCGCGCGGCCTCGCCGTTGCCGGCCGCACCGCAGAGGCCGAGGCGATCCTCGCCGACCTGGCCGACTACAACCGCTACGACTGCGTGTCGACACGACGCCTGCGCAACTGGCTCGTGGGCCTCGCCCGTCAGGCCGGCGTGCTGCCGGCGCCGCCGGACGAGCCGGAGACCCGCGCGTACGAGCCCGCGCCGCTCTCGCTCGCCCTGCAGGCCGAGGCGCAGCGGGCGCACGACGCCGCCCGGGACGCGGGTGCCACAGGCGCCGCACTGGAGCAGGCCGGCCAGACGCACCGCGTGGCGGCCGCCGCGATCGACTACTTCCCGCGGGAGGCGAAGAGCTTCTGGATCGCGCACTTCCAGCGGCTGCGCGAGCCGGTGACCCTGTGGGAGTCGACGCGTGACGTGCTCCGCGTGGATCCGGATCGCTCGGTGCTCGTCCAGGACTGGGGTCAGGAGGAGGGCGCGCGCGCCATCACCCGGCTCGTCGACCTGCGCGGAGAGGTCGCTCCCGGCAGCACGGTCGGCGTCGGCGGGAGCCCGTTCGCGCTGTACGCGTCTCCGCGGCCGTTCTTCGGGGAGTTCCCGTCGCGCGTGATCCACGTGCCGCATGAGGTCGAGATCGTCGAGGTGCTCGAGGACGGATACCGGGTCCGCGAGCGCTCCGTGGGCGGCCAGACCTGGGATGAGCTGCCGCTTGCGCTCACGCCCGCGGCGCCGCCCCGGGTGAACTCCCTGCAGGCGGCGATCGAGGAGTGGGCGCAGGCTGTGCTCGATGCGGCGCCCGGGTTCCCCGAGGATGCGGCCACGGACGTGCTGCGGCGGGCTGTTCCGCGGACCGTCTCGGGAGCGCCGATCCCCGTCGCCGACGGCGACGCGGCGGACGCCATCGTGCGCGGCGTGCTCGACCTGGACCGGAGCTACCTCGCGGTGCAGGGGCCTCCCGGCACCGGCAAGACCTACACCGCGTCGCATGTGATCGCGCGCCTCGTGAATGAGCACGGCTACCGGATCGGCGTGGTCGCCCAGTCGCACGCGATCGTGGAGAACCTGCTGGACCGCGTCGTCGAGGCCGGAGTTCCCGCGGCCCAGGTCGCGAAGGCGCCGAAGGACCCTCAGACGGATCCGGTATTCACGGCGATCCGCAAGGACGGCATGGCCGGGTACCTCGCCGAGCAGCGTGCCGCCGGTCTCGGCTGCGTCGTCGGCGGCACCGCGTGGGACTTCTCGAACACGAAGCGCGTGGAGCGCGGCGAGCTGGATCTGCTCGTCATCGACGAGGCCGGCCAGTTCTCCCTGGCCTCGACCATCGCCGTGGCCTCCGCCGCGCAGCGCCTGCTGCTGCTCGGGGATCCGCAGCAGCTGCCCCAGGTGAGCCAGGGCACGCACCCGGAGCCCGTCGACACCTCGGCGCTCGGCTGGGTGATGCACGAGCGCGCGGTCATCGACCCCGCGCACGGATCCTTCCTCGCGCGTTCGTGGCGCATGCATCCGGCCGTGGCGGTCCCGGTATCCGAGCTCTCCTACGCGGGTGCGCTCGCGTCGGCGCCGGGAGCGGAACGCCGCACGATCGACGGCGTGGAGCCGGGGCTGCACGTGCGACCCATCCGGCACCGCGGCAACGCCACCCAGGCGCCGGAGGAGGCCGCCGAGGTGGTCCGCATCGTCCGCGATCTCATCGGCCGCAGCTACACCGACGGCATGGAGGGCGCCGCTGCGCGCCCGCTCGGTCCGGCGGACATCATCGTGGTGGCCCCGTACAACGCCCAGAAGCAGCTCATCCTCGACGAGCTGGCAGCGGCCGGGTTCGGCGACGTCGCGGTGGGCACGGTCGACAACTTCCAGGGCCGGGAGGCCGTCGTGTCGATCACATCGCTGGCCGCCTCGAGCGGACGCGACGCCCCGCGCGGCCCGGAGTTCCTGCTGCTGCAGAACCGGCTGAACGTGGCGATCTCCCGGGCCAAGGTCGCCGCGTACCTGGTGCACTCGCCGGCGCTGCTCGACGACCTGCCGCGGACGCCCGACGGCGTGGCGCGGCTCAGCGCGTTCGCGCATCTCGTAGGCGCGGATCGCGACACCGACGTCCCGTCCGATGCGTCCGGGGTGCTCGTCGCCGTCGGCGCGTCAAAGGGCGCCGATGCACTCTGAGGCGGAGATCGCCCGCGCCTCCGCAGCCTGGGTGTGGTTTCCGCGCGACAGCGAGGAGGAGAAGTCCGAGCTGCAGCTCGTCCGTTACCCGGCCCGCTTCGGCGGTGGCGTGCGCGGATCCCAGGTCGCGTCGGATCTGGATGCGGCGTCTGTGCTCGATCGCGCGATCGCGCGCACCCGCGAGTGGGGTGAGGATCGGCTGATCTTCTGGACGAATGCGTCCGACAAGCCCGACCTCGAGGATGAGCTGCGGCGCCGGGGCGCGGTCCACGAAGACACGGTGACGGTCTTCGCGCGGCCGATCCCGGGGGATCCGATCCCGGTTCCGGAGGAGATCAGCACCGTGGTGGTCGGCACGCTCGACCACGTGCGGGATGTCGATGCGATCAACGCTCCGGTCTGGGATCAGCACCCCTTGGACAGAGCCGGTCTGCAGGCCGAGCTGGCGGAGATCGCGGCAGCAGCTGCTTCCGGCACAGGGTTCCGAGTGCTCGCCCGCATCGACGGACAGCCCGTGAGCACAGCCGGCTGCACGATCGTCGGCGACTTCCTCCGGCTCTGGGGCGCAGCCACGCTGCCGGCCTTCCGCGGCCGAGGCGCCTACCGTGCGGTTCTGGCGGAGCGCCTGCGTCTCGGCGCCGCCTTCGGCGCCGAGACGGCGCTCGTCAAGGGGCGGGTGGAGACGTCGGCGCCGATCCTCGCGCGCTGCGGGTTCACTCCGTTCGGCGAGGAGCGCTGCTACGCGCTGACGGTGTAGGCGCACGTGTGGACCGTCGCGTCGCCGGCCTGTTCCATCTGGCGGGCGGTGTCACGGACAGCGGAGGAATCGGCCGGATCCGTCGGCCATTCGTCACAACCGCGGCCACACGGGCCCGGATCAGACCGTGCCGTAGAGGCGGTCGCCGGCGTCGCCGAGACCGGGCACGATGTAGCCCTTGTCGTTCAGGCGCTCGTCGAGGGCGCCGAGCACGAGGGTGACGTTGCGCTCGCCGACGAGCTGCTCGATGGCGGCGACGCCCTCCGGGGTGCCGAGGAGGCAGATCGCGGTGACGTCGTCGGCGCCGCGGTCGAAGAGGAACTGGATCGCGGCGGCGAGCGATCCGCCGGTCGCCAGCATCGGATCGATGGCGAAGCACTGGCGCCCGCTGAGGTCCTCGGGGAGGCGCTCGGCGTAGGTCGTCGGCTCGAAGGTCGTCTCGTCGCGGACCATGCCGAGGAAGCCGACCTCGGCGGTCGGCAGCAGCTTGACCATTCCCTCGAGCATCCCGAGGCCGGCGCGCAGGATCGGCACGACGATCGGGCGCGGCTCCGAGATCTTCACACCCGTGGTGGTGGTGATCGGGGTGGTGATCTCGATGGGCGTGACCCGCACGTTGCGCGTCGCCTCGTAGGCGAGCAGCGTCACGAGCTCCTCGGTGAGCTGGCGGAACACCGGCGACGGGGTGCGCGCATCGCGCAGCACCGACAGCTTGTGGGTGATGAGGGGGTGGTCGGCCACGTGAACGCGCATAGAGACAGAGTATCCGGTGACGGCAGTGCGGCTGGGGAGGGTCTGCGCGACACCGGGAGCTCAAGCGTCCGCTCGGGCTGGTGCGCGCTCCGCGGATCCGGATGGCTCGTGGGTCAGACTGGCCACGTGCGTCGCATCGATATTGCCGCCCCGGAGGGCGTGCGGTGGATCCCTTCCCGGCAGACCGGCACGGGAGTTCTGGTCGTCGCGGGTTCGAGCGGTCGGATCGACGAAGCGCGTGCGCGAGTTCTTGCAGAAAGGGGAGTCCTCGCCGAATCAATGCGATGGTTCGGTGGTCCGGGGCAGCCCCGTGGGCCATGGGATGTGCCCCTCGAAGTCTTTCTGAGACGCATCGACGATCTGAGTCGCGACTGCGACGAGGTGTGGATGATGGGCACGTCCTTCGGATCGGAAGCGGCCCTCCTCTGCGGATCGCTCTCGCCTCGGGTCGCGGGGGTGATCGCCTTCGCTCCGTCCGATGTCGTCTGGGCCGGGTATGACGGCCGACGCGAGACGTCGCACTGGACGCTCGAAGGACGACCTCTGCCCTACGTCCCCATCGATTGGGATGGTTACGTCGAAGAGGATCCGCCTCGCTTCAGGGCCCTGTATGAACGGTCCCTCCGCACGCAGTCGACCCGAGCCGCGGATGCCGCCATCGCCGTGGAGCGCGTTCCGCGTCTGATCCTGGTCGCGGGTGGCGATGACCAGGTCTGGCCGAGCTTGGAGAGCGCCGATCGCATCCGGATCAGGCGCGCCAGGCATGGCCTCGAAACGACCGTCGTCACGACGCCGGACGCGGGACACCGAACGATCCTCCCCGGCGAGCAGCCCGTGACGGCGGGCGTATCGATGGCTCGGGGTGGCTCGGAAGCCGCGGACAGGCGACTCGGCGCGCTCGCGTGGAACGCCATCGAGGCGGCATGGGGCAACCAGCGGCAGTAGGCGATCCGAGTGCGGGTGCTCTGCGCTACAGCGTGCTCCCAGCGAGGAAGTGCCAGCCTTACCACCACCAGATCACCCTCACGGCGAAGCTCTCCGGCGATGTCGAGCGCTCGCCGCGACGGCCGGCGGCGGTGCGGATAGGCTCGTCCCACGGAGGACCCGGTGAGCACAACACGACCCGTCACACTCGATGCGGCGATGGACCGCGCGCTCCGGCTCGCCGCTGACGCCGCTGCCGCGGATGAGATCCCCGTCGGCGCCGTCGTGCTCGACCCGGCAGGGAGGATCCTCGCCGAGGGGCGCAACAACCGGGAGGAGACGGCCGATCCCACCGGTCACGCCGAGATCGTCGCGTTGCGCGCCGCCGCGGCAGCGCAGGGGTCCTGGAACCTCACCGGGTGCACGCTCGTCGTGACGATGGAGCCATGCGTGATGTGTGCGGGCGCGATCCTGCAGTCGCGCATCGGGCGCGTGGTGTTCGGCGCCTGGGACGACAAGGCGGGTGCGGCCGGCTCGTTGTACGACGTGCTGCGCGACCGCCGGCTGCCGTATCGCGCGGAGGTCGTCGGCGGCGTGCGCGAGGACGAGGCCGTGGCGCAGCTGCGTGCGTTCTTCGCCGAACGGCGCTGAGCCGGCAGCGAATGGCTGGGCATCAGCGCCGCCCGGTCAACGGTCAGGCCTTCGGGCGGCGCGCGGCGAGCCGGCCCAGACGCTCCACGGCGAACAGGTAGGCCTGCGCCCGCCGGTCGAAGTAGCCGCGGTGCCGTACGCCGTGCTCGTCGATCGCCGTGCGAGAGGCGTGACCGTCGGTGGCTTCGCCGTGCTTGCCGCCTGAACCCGGGATCGGGCCCCCGTCGGACGAGTAGACGATGGCCCCGACGATGTCGCGCGGATCCACGGGGTGCGCGCCGAGCCGGCCGAGGGGAGCGGTGGCGTCGGTGGACGCCTCGGTGGCGTAGAACGAGAACGCCCTCCGCGAGATCGCCTCTGCCACCGCGTCCGCGGCCATGCGCGTCATCCCCGCAGAGGCGATCGAGAATGCCATCGACACGGGGCCCGCCCCGTCCAGGAGCACGAGCTCGCCGAACAGCGTCGACGAGTACGAATACGCGATCACAGCGATGCGCGCGGTCGGATGGCTGTGCCGCATGCGCACGAGATCCCCGGCCAGTCGTGCGGCGCCCACGGTCGCGTGCTTGGTCGCCAGCGCCGACAGGTGCGTGCCGGAGTCGTAGCCGAACCACGCGACCGTCGCGATCCGGGCGGAGCCGCCGTGCAGCAGGCTCGCGCGGATCGTGTCGGCGCAGAGGTCCTGCGCGATCTCGGCCCAGGCCGGGAAGGCCGCGAGATCCGTGTCGATGCCGTGCAGCACCACCACGATGAGGTCGGCTGCGTCGACGTCGCCGAACGACACGGCGGCGCGGGGCTCCTCGCCCTCGAAGAACAGCGAGGTCAGCTGCGCCTGCGGATCGCGGCGCAGCACCTCTTGCACGAGCTGAAGCTTCCGTCGCGCCTCTGCGGAGACCGTGGGGTCGGCCAGCGCCTCGGCGAGCGGGTCGACCATCGGGGGAGCGGCGGTCAGTCCGCGGCGCGCAGCACGAAGGCGTCCGTGGAGGGGGTCGGATCCAGCGTCGGCCGGTAGATGTCCGGCTCCAGGTAGATCACGCGAGCTGCCGGCACGGCCTCGCGGATCCGGGCCTCGATCGCGTCGATGTCGTCGGCCGCGGCGCGCACGGTCTTGTCCGAGGTGAGCGCGATCTTGGCGGCCACGAGCAGCTCGTCGGGGCCGAGGTAGAGCGTCTTGATGTGGATGAGCTTCTCGACCTCGTCACCCGCGTGGATCGCGTCGACGATGCGGTCGTAGTCCGCCTCGCTGGCGCCCTCGCCCACCAGCAGGCTCTTCGTCTCGATGCCCAGCACGATCGCGATGAGCACGAGCAGGAGGCCGATCATCAGGGTGCCGAGGGCGTCGAACACGGGATTGTGCGTGATGAGGGTCAGCCCGACGCCGAGCAGGGCGAAGAGCAGACCCGCGAGCGCGCCGGTGTCCTCGAGCAGCACGACGGGCAGCTCCGGGGCCTTGGCGCGGCGGATGAACGCCACCCAGGACTGCCCCTTCGGGCGCACGTGGTTGCTCTCCTTGATCGCCGTGCGCAGCGAGAACGACTCCAGCACGATCGAGACGACGAGCACCGCGAGCGGCAGCCACCACCAGGTCTTGTCGAGCTCGTGCGGGTGGATCAGTTTCTGCACGCCCTCATAGACGGCGAACATGCCGCCGACCGAGAACAGGATGATCGACACGACGAACGCGTACACGTAGCGTTCCCGGCCGTAGCCGAACGGGTGCTCGCGGTCGGCGCGGCGCTGCGCCTTGCGTCCGCCGAGCATGAGCAGCAGCTGGTTGCCGGAGTCGGCGACCGAGTGGATCGCCTCGGCCAGCATCGAGGCGGAACCGGAGAGCAGCCAGGCGATGAGCTTCGCGAGCGCGATCCCCATGTTCGCCAGGAACGCCGCCAGGATCGCCTTACCGCCACCGGATGCACTCATGTCACGAGTCTATGTCGCGCCGCCCGCCCGTGACGGCCCCGCCGTGACGGGCCGAGAAGGCGATGCACGCCGGGCGGCGGGCCGCGCGCCGGGCTCGTAGGATGGCGGCATGGTCGACGCGCTCCCCTCACTCGCATTCATCGGCGCCGGTTCGATGGGAGGCGCGATCCTGCGCGGCGTCGTTGCGAGCGGGATCCCCGTCGACGGCGGCATCACCGCCACCAACCGCACCGCGGCTCGGGCGGCGGAGCTCGAAGGCCTGCCCGGCGTGCGCTCGATCGCCCTGGAGCAGCAGCCCGACGGCAATGCGCTCGCGGCTGCCGCGCGCATCGTCGTGGTGGGCGTCAAGCCGGCGATGGTGCCGGACCTGCTCGACGAGATCGGCCCGCACCTGCGCGAGGACGCGATCGTGGTCAGCATCGCCGCCGGCGTGACCCTGGCGACCTTCGCCGCGCACCTGCCCGACTCGACGAGCGTGCTGCGCTCGATGCCCAACACCCCCGCCACGGTGGGCCGCGCGGTCACGGGCCTCGCGGCGGCCGCCGGCGTCACGGACGAGGAGCGTGCGCTCGTGCGCCGACTGTTCGAGACGGTCGGCACCGTGATCGAGGTCGCCGAGGAGCAGATCGACCCGCTCTCGACGATCTCCGGATCCGGTCCCGCGTACGTCTTCCTCCTGATCGAGGAGTTCACGAAGGCCGCGATCGGCAAGGGGTTCGCCGAGGCCGAGGCCCGGCTCATGGCGGAGCAGACCTTCATCGGCGCCACGGCCCTGCTCGCGGCGTCGGAGGCGGACCCGGCAGAGCTGCGCCGCCGCGTCACGAGCCCCAAGGGCACGACCGAGCGCGCCGTCGCCGTGCTCCACGACGCCGACCTCGCGTCCCTGTTCGCGCGCGCCACCGACGCGGCGCTCGCCCGGGCGCGCGAGCTCGCGGCCGGCGCCTGAGCACGGACGCCGGCGCGTCGCTGCCCGACGTCGGCTCGTGAACGTCGACGCCTGACGGTCGCGCCGATCCGCGCGGAGGTCAGGCCTCGCTGGAGACCTCCGCAAGCACCTCGGGCCAGCGGCGGTCCAGGATCCGTCCGCCCAGCACCGTGCCGGCCCAGATCGACAGGCCGCCGAAGAGCACCGCGCCGGCGAGGCTGAGCCAGCCCAGCCACGGGGTCCAGATCGCGGCGATCGCGAGGCCGAAGGCCGTGCCGCCGATGAGCACGCTGAGCGGCGCGATGATGATCATCGCGAGCATCGACTGCACGCCGCCGGACGACCCGCGGCCGAGCGGGTTCGCCTCCGGCGCAGGGGCACGGCCGGGCAGGAACGTGCCCACCCAGGTGCCGACGCCGGCGGCGGCCGCACCCAGTCCGAGTGCGGCGCCGAGGCTCGCGGGGATCAGGTCGGCCCGTCCCGCCAGCATGCTCGCCGCGACGCACAGCACGATCGTGACGGGGACGGCGATGATCCCGAACCCGAGCACACGCCCGGCGCGATCGGCTCGCCCCGGAACTCCGGTATGGATGTGCAGTGCGATGGCGTCGTTGTCGTAGGCGATGCCCATCTGCACGATCGTGCCGATGATCAGCGCGTTGATCGCTGGGATGAGGATCACGGCGGGTCCGAGCGTGAACGAACCGCCGTCCCGTCCGTTCATGAGGGTCATCCCGATCAGGAGTGCGGGCAGCAGCAGCATCATCGTCGTGTTGATGACCTGGCGCGGATCCCGCCGTGCGTAGCGGAGGGTGCGTGCTGCGATCGCCCCGACCGCGGACGCCGGGAGGATCCGGTCGAGCAGCCCACCGGAGCGCACGCGTCCACCGCCGCGGCTCTGGATCGGCGCCACCAGGCGTGCGGCGAGCAGACCGCGCGCGGCGAACCACAGGGCCGCCACGGTGGCGAGTGCGAGGAGGAGGCGCAGCCCGGCGCCGGCCAGGTCGCCGGTGGCGAGTGACGCGGAGACGCCGAACACGGCGCCCAGCGGTGTCCAGCCGGCCGCGTCCGCGATCGCCGGAAGGAGCGCTGCGGGATCGGCGAGCTGGGCGAACGCGCGGATCACGACGTTGATCAGCAGCCCGGAGCACGCCACGACGAGCACGCCGACCGTGATCACGAGGTCTCGCATCCGGCGCCTGGCGAGCCAGCCCGCGAGGAGCCCGCTGACCACGCGGGCGCCGAGCACGCAGGTGGCCAGGGCCAGGGGGATGAGCACCGCGGCAGACACCAGCGCGAGCGGGCTGACCGACCAGCCGACCAGCAGGAGCAGCAGAGCGGCGGTCGTGCCGATGCCGCCGATCGTGGTGGCTCCCGCGACGACGAGGCCCGGCAGCAGCGCGCGGGCCGTGACCGGCAGCAGGGCGAAGCGCTCCGGGGCGAGCGAGTCGTCCACGCTCACCACGATCGACCCGATCCACCACACCAGCACGATCCCCGCCCCCACCACCACGAGCGTGCGCACGGCGGCGTCGGGAGCGGCGATGCGCAGCGCGAGCAGCCCTCCCGCGAGGGCGGTGAGCAGGCCGAGGGCGATCAGTCCCGAGACGACGAGGGAGACGATCATCCACGGGTTGCGCGCGAGCTGGTGCCTCAGCTGTTTCCAGCGCAGGCTTACGAGGAGCGCAACCACGCGAGCGTCTCCGATCCGAGCTCATGGGCGCCGACCAGCGAGAGGAAGCGCTGCTGCAGGGTGTCGCCCGCGCGCACGTCGTCCAGGGTGCCGTTGGCCAGCAGGCGCCCCTCTGCGACGATCGCCACGCGATCGCACAGGGACTCCACCAGCTCCATCACGTGGCTGGACAGCACGACGGTGCCGCCGCCGGCGACGTACGCCCGCAGGATCTGCCGGATGGTCTCGCCCGAGACGGGGTCGACCGCCTCGAGCGGCTCGTCGAGGATGAGCAGCCGGGGCGCATGGATCAGCGCGCACGCGAGTCCGATCTTCTTGCGCATGCCGGCGGAGTAGTCCACGACCAGGGTGCTGCCGGCCTCGGTCAGGCCGAGCGCTTCGCGCAGCTCCGCCGAGCGCACGGCGACGTCAGCCTCGGTCATCCCTCGCAGCAGGCCCGTGTAGCGCAGCAGCTCGGTCCCGCTGAGGCGGTCGAGCATGCGCACGCCGTCCGGAAGCACGCCCATGCGGGCCTTCGCCGCCGCGGGGTCCTGCCACACGTCGGTGCCGAGCACGTGCGCCGACCCGGCGTCCGGCCGCAGCAGCCCCGTGGTCATCGCGAGTGTCGTGGTCTTCCCCGCGCCGTTGGGGCCGAGAAGACCCAGCATGGATCCGGCGGGCACATCGAGCCAGAGGTCGTCGACCGCGACCTTCTGACCGAATTGCTTGCGAAGGCCCCGCAGCGAGAGCACCGGCGGGGCGGCGAGGGGCGCGGTGGAGTCGGTCATCGCCCCATCCGATCATGCGGTCGGCTGCGGCGTCATCCATCGCGCGACGGATATCGGTTCGCCGCGGCGGGAGCCGCCGCGCGCGCCGGGCTCAGCGGTCGAGCGAGGAGAACCGCTCGATGTCGCTGTTGGTGCCCGACACGATGATGAGGTCGTGGTTCGTCACCACGGTGCTGGCCTCGGCGTAATGGAACGGCTTGCCCGGGCTCTTCACGCCCACGACCGTGACGTTGTACTTGCTGCGCACGCCCGACTGGCTCAGGGGCACGCCGCGGATGAACTTGGGCGGGTACATCTTGGCCAGCGCGAAGTCGTCGTCGAAGCGGATGAAGTCCAGCATCCGTCCGCTGACGAGGTGCGCCACGCGCTCCCCGGCCTCGCGCTCGGGGTAGACGACGTGGTTGGCGCCGACGCGGGCGAGGATCTTGCCGTGCGACTGCGAGACGGCCTTCGCCCAGATCTGCGGCACCTTGAGGTCGACGAGGTTCGCGGTGATGAGCACCGAGGCCTCGATCGACGAGCCGACCGCGACCACCGCGACCTGGAAGTCCTGCGCGCCGATCTGGCGCAGTGCGTCGATGTTGCGGGTGTCGGCCTGCACCGCATGCGTGACGCGCTCCGACCACTTCTGCACGAGCTCGAGGTTCGTGTCGATCGCCAGAACCTCGCGGTCGAGCCGGTCCAGCTCCCCGGCGCACGCGGCGCCGAAACGACCGAGCCCGATCACCAGCACCGGGGCGTCGTTGCGCAGCACTTCAACCAACGATGGGCCTTTCCACGGGCAGCGCGTACAGCTGCGTCCGATTGGTCGCGGCCACCGCCGCGGCCAGTGTCACTGTACCAACGCGCCCCATGAAGATCGTGGCTGCGAGGATGTACGTGGCAGGATCCGGCAGGTTCCCGGTGACGCCCGTGGACAGGCCGACGGTGCCGAAGGCGGAGACCACGTCGAAGAGCACCTCGTCCACCGGGAACTTCGTGATCTGGCTGATCGCGATGGTCGAGACGGCCACGATCGTCGCTCCCCAGGCGACGACGCTGAGCGCGACCCGCTGCACGTCGGAGGGGATCCGGCGTCCGAACGCCTGCACCGCGGGGCGCCCCTTCGCCTCGCTGACGACGGCGAGGGCGAGCACGGCGAGGGTGGTGACCTTGATGCCGCCCGCCGTGGACGCCGAGCCGCCGCCGACGAACATGAGCATCGACGCGGCGAGCATGGAGGATCCGTTCAGATCGCCCATGTCGACCACGTTGAAGCCCCCCGACCGGGTCATCGCGGAGAGGAAGAACGCCTGGAACGTCGTGTCCGCGGCGTCCATGGATCCGAACGTCTTCGGGTTGTCGAACTCGAGGAGCAGGAACACGCCGGCACCGATGACGAAGAGCACGATGGTCGTGATCACGGTGAGTTTCGTGTGCAGCGACCAGCGCCGCACGTGCCAGCGCTGCCGTGCCAGGGTGTAGATCACGGGGAAGCCGAGGCTGCCGAGGAACACGCCCAGCATGAGCACGGTGAGCACGTAGTAGTCGTGCGCGAACGGCTCGAGCCCGCCGGGGTTCGGGGTGAAACCGGTGTTCGTGAAGGCCATCGCCGCGTAGAACGGGGCCTCCCAGAGCGCCGTCAGCGGATCCACCCCGCCGGTCAGCAGCGCCGGATAGAGCAGCACCGCCAGCCCGGCCTCGATCGTGAAGGCGGAGATCGCGACCGTCCGCAGCAGCTCGCCGACCTCGCCCAGGCGCACGGTCTGGCTTTCGTTCACGGGACCGCCGTGCGCGCGCATCGGGTTCGTGTCGCCGGCGGCGATGAGCTTGGCCCGCAGCCCGAGCCGCTTGGAGATCGCGAGGCCCAGCACGCTGGCGAGGGTGAGCACGCCGAGACCGCCGATGTTGACGCCGATGAAGATCACGGTGCGTCCGAAGCCGGACCAGTGCGTGGCCATGTCGACCGTGGACAGGCCGGTGACGCAGATCGTGGAGACCGCGGTGAAGAGCGCATCGGCCAGGGGCGTCACCGTGCGATCGGTGGTCGCGATCGGCAGCGACAGCAGCGCGGTCGTGATCAGGATGAGTGCGGAGAACACGATGATCGCGAACCGCGAGGGCGAGGAGGTCGTGAGCGTCTTGAACACCCGGGCGGCGCGGCGGGCGATCTCGGAGAAGGATCGCGCGGGAGTGCTGCGCGCCATTGCCGGCCCCTCCGATCCTCCGTCCGCCAAGCCTTCGTCATGGTACTCCGCCCCCGGCGCGGCTACTGTGAAGGCATGACCGACATCTTCGACGTGATCGCCGACGGCACGAGGCGGGACATCCTGCAGCTCCTGCGCCAGCGGTCGGAGGAGGGGGATGCCGGCACCAGCGTGTCGCAGATCGTGAGCGCGCTCGGGATCAGCCAGCCCACCGTCTCGAAGCACCTCAAGGTGCTGCGCGAGGCCGAGCTCGTCACGGTGCGTGAAGACGGGCAGCGCCGCTTCTACAGCATCGAGGCGGCGCCGCTGGAAGAGGTGGACGACTGGCTCGTCCCGTTCCTCGCCGACGCCTACGGCGACTCGGCCCCGGACATCACGGCGCTCGGGGTCGTCCCGCCGCTGCCGGACGGGGCCGCGCACGCGGCCGAGGTGGTGGGTCGCGCGGCGGCCAGCGCCAAGCACGTCGTGCAGACCGCGCTCAAGCGACTCGGCGCCTGATCCTCTCCACCACAGCCCGCGCCGCGCGGACATCCAGCGGGCGTCTCCGGGGTCGCGTGTTTCACACGGATCACGTGGGTTTACAGCCGTCATCACGAGCCCCTACAGTTGTCGCATCCGCCGCACAACGGGTGCCGCGGAGCGAGGGGGGTAGATGGGGATGCCCGAGCAGCTTCCGGACGTGAAGTTCCTGACCGTCGCCGAGGTGGCGGCCATCATGCGCGTGTCCAAGATGACGGTGTACCGGCTCGTGCACGCCGGCGAGCTCCCCGCGATCCGCTTCGGGCGCAGCTACCGCGTGCCCGAGTCCGCTGTCACGGCCGCGCTGCACAAGCCCATCGCCGACGTCGGCTGAACGCCGGATCCGGTGCCCACGCGCGCGTCGGGTGACCGCGGCGGCGTGCGCTAGACTGTTCCGAGGCATTTTTCCGTGCCCGATCCCGGGCGCCGTCCATGTGCGGTGCCCAGCCCCTGACGTAGTGAGGTTTCCGTGGGTTCTGTCATCAAGAAGCGCCGCAAGCGCATGGCGAAGAAGAAGCACCGCAAGCTGCTTCGCAAGACTCGCCACCAGCGCCGCAACAAGAAGTGAGCGGCCGCGCCTAGCGCGCACACATCACTGAGCGCCCCCGATCGTTCCGATCGCCGGGGCGCTTCGTGCGTTCCGGGTCCTGCGCGCCGTGTCGCGTGCAGGTCTGGAAGAATCGGATCCATGAAGTCGATCACCGTCGCCCAGCTGTCCGAGCGCGCCGACACGCCCCTCATCGATGTGCGCGAGCGCAGCGAGTTCGCCACGGGCCACGTGCCCGGCGCCGTGAACCTGCCGATGTCGGAGATCGGCGACCTGCTGCACGAACTGCCCGACGGTGCCTTCGATGTGATCTGCCAGCTCGGGGGGCGCTCCGCACGCGTGGTGGAGGCGCTGGAGGCTCGTGGGTACGACGTCACGAACGTCGAGGGCGGCACCGCGGAGTGGATCGCCGAGGGACGCGAGATCGAGATCCCCGCGTCGTGATCGCACTGACCCTGATCGGCAAGCCCGATTGCCATCTCTGCGACGTGGCCTCGGACGTGGTCGACGCCGTCGTCGCCGAGCTGCCGGATGCGCTCGCCGAGGACATGGAGATCACGGAGCTGTCGATCCTCGATGACCCTGCGCTGTACGAGAAGTACTGGGAGAAGATCCCGGTGCTGCTGATCGACGGCGAGCTGCACGCGCACTGGCGGATCTCTCCCGACCGGCTCCGCGAGGCGCTCGCCGCGAAGGCGGACGGAACCGCCGGGCACGCCCCGGCACAGGCCGCGGACGCGGCAGAAGGAGCGGAGCGATGACCCTGCGCCACGTGGTGACCTGGAAGATGGCCGCGGAGGATCCGGCGGAGCGGGCCGAGCACGCGGCGGGCGTCGCCGCCCGGCTGCAGGGGCTCGTCGGCGTGGTGTCGTCCATCCGGGCACTTTCAACGGGAGTGAACGCTCTCGACATCGACGGCAACTGGGACGTCACGCTCGTCGCCGACTTCGACGATGCGGCGGGCCTGGACGCCTATCAGGTGCACCCGGCGCACCAGGAGGTCGTGTCGTACGTGCGCTCGGTCGCCGGTGGGCGTTCGGCCGTCGACTTCGAGGTCTGAGCGGCCGCGATCCGGCTCCTGGTAACGGGCCGATCGGGGCGTCCGGCACGGTCCTGCGAGCGGCTGTCTCGTATTCCAGACTTTCTGCGGGCGTCGCGGCGAGCCCGTGCCGCGTGATTCCGCGGCAGCGGGTGCGGTCGATACCGAACCGAGACTCCCGCAGGCCCCTCGTCGTTACACGGCGGTAACCGCACCGTGTCAAGATTGTCGGCAACCCGCACCAGGACGCCCGCGTCCTAGACACAGGAGTCGCACATGGAACGTCGCTCGAAGATCGCCTACGGACTCGCCCTCGCGGCGGCCGCCACCCTCGCCCTCGCCGGCTGCTCCGGCGGATCCGGCTCCACGCCGAGCGAGAGCGCCGCAGGCGGCAAGGACTACGGCCTGGTGGAGGCCGGCACGCTCACGGTGTGTTCGGACATCCCCTACCCGCCGTTCGAGTTCGAGGGCGGTGACAACGGCACCGGCTACACCGGCTTCGACATCGACGTGCTCGGCGCGATCGCGAAGAAGCTCGACCTGAAGCTCGCGGTCCAGGATGTCGGCTTCGACGCCCTGCAGTCCGGCACCACCCTGCAGTCCGGAACCTGCGACGTCGGCGCCTCCGCGATGACGATCACCGAGGACCGCAAGAAGAACATCGACTTCTCCGACCCGTACTACGACTCCCTGCAGTCGCTGCTCGTCAAGACCGACTCCGGCATCAAGGACATCAACGGCCTGTCCGGCAAGAACGTCGGCGTCCAGCAGGGCACCACCGGTGAGAACTACGCCAAGGAGCACGCCAAGGGCGCGAACCTCGTGCAGTACCCGTCGGACGGCGAGCTGTGGCCGGCGATGCAGGCCGGTCAGATCGACGCGATCCTGCAGGACCAGCCGGTGAACCTGGAGCACGAGAAGGCCGACAAGTCGTACAAGATCGTCGAGACCTACAACACCAACGAGTCCTACGGCTTCGCGTTCGCGAAGGGCCAGAAGACCGAGCTGCTCAAGGCCGTCAACGGCGCGCTCAAGGAGCTCAAGGACGACGGCGAGTACAAGAAGATCTACGACTCGTACTTCACGGCCAAGTGATCGGCCGCGAAGAACCGGCAGGAGAGGCTTCACAATGGCGTTGAGGCGCACTCAGAAACAGAAGCTGTACCGGTACACGGTCTACGTCGTGCTGATCGCGATCGTCGTGTGGATCGCGTTCACCGCGAACTGGGCCAAGCTCGGTCCGCTGTTCTTCAACCCCGCGGTCGCGTCCAAGATGCTCCCGAGCATCATCACGGTCGCTCTCGTGAACACGCTGTGGTTCACTGCGGTGGCCTTCCTCGGCGGACTCGTCCTCGGAGTCTTCCTGGCGCTGCTCAAGATGAGCAGCATCGGGCCGTTCCGGTGGATCGCCACGGCCTGGATCGAGCTGTTCCGCGGACTCCCGGCGATCCTCACCATCTTCGCGATCGGGTTCATCGTCCCGATCGCGGCGGGTGTGCCGGGACAGAAGCTCGGCGGACCCGTGGTCCTCGGTCTGATCGGCCTCATCCTGGTCGCCTCGGCCTACATGGCCGAGACGATCCGGGCGGGCCTGCAGGCCGTGCCCAAGGGGCAGACCGAGGCGGCCCGCTCGCTCGGGATGTCGCCGATGAAGACGACCTTCTGGATCGTGGTGCCGCAGGGCTTCCGGATCATCATCCCGCCGCTCACGAACGAGTTCGTGCTGCTGCTGAAGGACACGTCGCTGCTGTTCGTCGTGGGCACGTTCATCTGGTCGAAGGAGCTCACCACCTTCGCCCGTGACGCGAGCACCCAGAACAGCAACGGCACGCCGCTCATCATGGCGGCGATCCTCTACCTGATCGTGACGATCCCGCTGACGCGGTTCACCGCATGGCTCGAGCGCCGGATGGCGAGGGAACGATGAGCACCGACCTGATCAACCTGAGCGCACCCGCGATCGACATCCGCGGGCTCGTGAAGAGCTACGGCGACAACGAGGTGCTCAAGGGCATCGACCTGTCCGTGCACGCCGGCGAGGTCGTCTGCGTGATCGGGCCGTCCGGATCCGGGAAGTCGACGCTGCTGCGCTCGGTGAACCTGCTGGAGCAGCCGACCGGCGGCGAGATCCTCATCGAGGGCATCGACATCACCGACCCGGACGTCGACATCGACCGGGTGCGCACCCGCATCGGCATGGTGTTCCAGAGCTTCAACCTCTTCCCGCACATGTCCGTGCTGGGCAACCTCACCATCGCTCAGCGGCAGGTGAAGAAGCGCGGCAAGGCCGAGTCCGAGAAGGTCGCGCGGGAGATGCTGGAGCGCGTCGGCATGGCGCACAAGGCCGGCGCCTACCCGGGACAGCTCTCCGGCGGACAGCAGCAGCGCGTCGCGATCGCACGCGCCCTGTGCATGAACCCCGACATGATGCTCTTCGACGAGCCCACCTCGGCGCTCGACCCGGAGCTCGTCGGCGAAGTGCTGCAGGTGATGCGCTCACTCGCCGACGACGGCATGACGATGATGGTCGTCACACACGAGATGGGCTTCGCCCGGGAGGTCGGCTCGCGCCTGATCTTCATGGACGGCGGGCACATCCTCGAGGAGGGCGACCCTCGCGAGGTCCTGGCGAACCCGCAGCACCAGCGCACGAAGGACTTCCTGTCGCGCGTGCTGTGAGGCAGAGACGCTCCGAGGTCTTTAACCGGCCTCGGAGCGTCTCATAGGTTTCTCCAAGCCCGGTCAGGGCGCCGACACCGGATCTGCCGAGGCGGCACCCATTACGATGGGGCGTCGCCCCGAGCGGAGGCGGGAAACGGAGCACGCCCTTCATGCCGCGCTGGTTGCTGGAGCTGAACCTCGTCGACGGGCCGGTGCCGTGGATCATCTGGGGGATCGCCGCCACCGCCGTGATCGCGCTGCTGATCCGCCCGCTGCGCCGTCGCTGGGTGGTGCGCGCCCTGATCGGCCTGGCCGTGGGCGCCGCGCTCGGCTGGGGCCTCGCAGCCTGGTCCGACGCGACCAACGCGTTCGAGCTTCCCCTGCCCGCCCCGGTGAAGTGGTGGACGATCGGCGGCTTCGCGGCGATCGGGCTGGCGATCGTGAGCCTGTGGGACTCGCGGTGGTGGCGCAAGGCCGTCGCGATCCTCACCCTGATCGCGTCGGTGCTGTCCATGGGTGTCGGCATCAACCAGGCGTTCGGATTGGACCGCACCCTCGGCGACATCCTCGGCGTCAACACCCTGGGGCCGCTGGATCACTTCGCGTCGCCCCTGAAACCGGGACAGGATCCGCCCGCGTCGCTCGCCGCGATCTGGAAGGCGCCCGCCGACATGCCGGAACGAGGCAGGTTCGGCGCGCTGACCGGTGAGAACGCGCCGCGCTCGTCCGCGGGCTTCACGCCCCGCAACGCGACCATCTATCTGCCGCCGGCCGCGTTGGTGAAGGATCCGCCCGCGCTTCCCGTCGTCGTCTTCATGATGGGGCTGCCGGGCTACCCCAACCCGCACCCCATGGTCGACGTCATGAACGAGTTCGCGGCGAAGCACGACGGCCTCGCGCCGATCGTGATCATCGCCGACCAGCTCGGCGCGCAGAACCAGAACCCGGGCTGCATCGACTCCGCGGCGTACGGCGGCGTGGAGACGTATTTCAACACCGACATCCCGAACTGGATCCGCGGGCATCTGCGCGTCCTGCAGGATCCGAAGTACTGGACCATCTCCGGCTACTCGAACGGCGGCGCGTGCGCATTCATCTACGGCGCGCGGCACCCGGACATCTGGGGCAACATCGCCACGGCGTCCGGTGAGCCCTGGGCGGGCTTCGGGGATCCGAAGTCGGTGGAGAAGGTGTTCCAGGGCGACAAGGCGCTGTTCGACGCGAGCAAGCCCGAGGCGATCCTCGCCGAGCACCCCGGCGCGTACGCCGGGCACTACGCGATCTTCGCGGCAGGCGCGCTCGACAAGAAGTACGGGCCGGCGAACCGCGTCTCGGCGCGCCGCGCCGAGGCGGCCGGCTTCACCACCACCTTCTACCTCGTGCCGAACGCGACGCACACGGGGCCGGGGTTGAAGGGCGGCCTGGAGAAGGCCTTCGAGGTGCTGTATCCGCGGCTGGGGCTCTCCCGATGAGCGGTCGGCTGCGCATCACCGCCGGCGCCGTGGCACGCCGGACCGCGCACTACCTGCGACGGCATCCGTTCGCCGTGGCGCTGAGCGCCCTGCTCGTGATCACGGGCCTCTCGTTCGGCACGCTGTGGGGACGGCGCCCCGCAGGCATCGGCGTCAGCCCGCTCGTGCTGGGCCGGGAGCGCCAGTGGTGGACGCCGCTGACGACGCTGCTTGTGCCGAACTCCTGGGGCGGACTGCTGCTGGCGGTGCTGCTCGCGCTCACCCTGCTCGCCTATGCGGAGCGCCTCATGGGCACCCGCCGGGTGGTGGTGTCGTTCCTCGTCACCGGCATCCTGGGCGTGCTGCTCGGCGTCGGGATCCAGTCGCTGGCCTGGTCCTGGGGGCAGGTGTGGGCGCGCGTCGACGCGCGCGGCGTGGTGTTCGACCCCTCGATCGGGATCCTCGGGGCGATCCTGGCGGGCAGCGCTTACGCACCCGCGCTGTACCGTCGCCGGATCCGCCTCATCGGCCTGTCCCTGCTCGTCACGTTCACGCTCTACGGCGGCGACGCCGACAGCGTGTACCGGCTCCTCGCCGCCCTCGTCGGTCTCCTGCTCGGCGTGCTGCTCACGAGCGGCACCCCGCGCCCGCCCGTCTACCGCAGCTCCTACGGGGAGACCAGGACGCTGGTCGCGGCCATGGTGGCGGTGACCGGGCTCGGGCCGCTGATCGTGCTGCTCACCGGCGTGGGGATCGGGCCGCTGGCGCCGGTGGTCGCCGGCCTGCGCGGCGTGGACATCTCGGGCATCGCAGACGCCTGCGCGCGCAACAACGCGTCCGCTCATTGCGTCGCGGGCGTGACGACGGCCTTCGCGGCGGGCACCGGCGTGGTGCTGATGAGCCTCGTGCCCCTGGTGCTCAGCCTCATCGCCGCGTGGGGCCTGCGCTCGGGGCGCCGGGCGGCGTGGTTCCTGGCGATCGGAGTGAACGCCGTGATGGCGCTGCTGACGGGGCTCAGCGTCGCGGTGCGCTCCCTCAGGGCGTCCACCGACGTGGTTCAGCTCGACCGTCAGTTCCCCGGCTTCTCGGTGCTCGCGATCCTCGTACCGGTCGGGATGTGCATCCTGCTGGCGGTCACGCACCGGCGGTTCGCGGTGCGGGCGTCCCGACGGGCCGCGCGGCGGTTCGCGCTCACGATCGGGATCGCCTTCGTGGTGCTCACGACGACGAACATGATCCTGGTCACCGCGGTGTCGCACTCGCCCTCGTTCTGGTCGTCGCTGCTGACCACCCTGCGCCGCTTCCTGCCGACCATCATCGGCCACCCCGGCGCGCACACGCCGCTCACCGGGCTGGCGCTCGTGCTGCACCGCGACGTCGGCGCGCTGTTCTGGATCGTGTTCGCCATCGCCCTGATCCCGCTGCTGCGCGCGCGCTCGCGCAGCACGGCCGATGAGGCGGAGCGCTTCCGCACCCAGCTCCGCGAGACCGACGGGGGCACGCTCGGGTTCCTCGGCACCTGGGAGGGCAACGAGCACTGGTTCACGCCCGACGGCCGGGGCGCGGTCGCGTACCGCGTGGTCAACGACATCGCGATCGCGGTGGGCGATCCGGTGTGCCACCCCGGCGACGCGGCGAAGACGGTGCGCGGGTTCCTCGACTTCTGCGACGCGAACGCGTGGACGCCCGTGTTCTACAGCACCCACGAGGAGTTCATGCCGGTCTTCCGCGCGCTGGGCTGGCGCAGCATCTCGGTGGCCGAGGAGACCGTCGTGCCGCTGGACCGCTTCGAACTCACCGGCAAGGTGTGGACGAAAGTGCGCCAGCCCTACAACCGCGGCCAGCGCGACGGGCTCACCACGCTCTGGACGACGTGGGAGCAGCTGCCGGCCGGCCTCGTCGCGCAGCTCGACGCGCTCAGCGAGCAGTGGATCGCGGAGAAGGCGCTGCCGGAGATGCGGTTCACGCTGGGCGGTGTCGACGAGCTGAAGGATCCGGACGTCGAGCTGCTGCTCGCGATCGGCCCCGAGGGGGAGCTGCAGGCGGTGACCAGCTGGATGCCGGTGTGGCGCGAGGGCGAGCTGATCGGCCGGACCCTCGACTTCATGCGCCGCGCGGACGGCGCGATGCCCGGCGTGATGGAGTTCGCGATCGCCACGGCCGCCCTGCACATGAAGGAGCAGGGGCTCGCGGTGATGAGCCTGTCGGGGGCGCCGCTCGCCCAGACCGTGTCGGCTCCGGAGTCGTCGGCAGAGGGCGCCGCCGATGCCGACCGGGACACCATCACCCGCCTGCTGGGCTGGCTGAGCCGGGTGCTGGAGCCGGCATACGGCTTCGCCTCGCTGCTGCGGTACAAGGGCAAGTTCAATCCGGAGTACCGCCCGATGCACCTGTACTACGCGGACAACTCCCAGCTGCCCGCGATCGGGCTCGCGATCGGCCGCGCCTACCTGCCGGACGCGTCGCCGGCGGAGTACGTGGCGCTGGCCCGATCGCTGGCGGGGTGAGCCCGGCTCAGCGCGCTTCGTCCGCCTGCTGACGCACCGCCACCGGTTCGGCGTCGACCGAGAGACCGACGACGTCGCCGTAGGCGGGACGGATGCGCGCGGAGTGCTGGACGCGCACCAGGGCGCCGTCCGCGGTGCGCACGAGGGTGCGGCGCATGCTCCCGAGGAACATGCTCTCCTCGACGGATCCGGTCACGACCGCCCCCGCGGCGTCGACGAGACGCACGTTCTCCGGGCGTAGAAGCACGTCGACGTCCCCCGTGGCGGGCGTCTGCAGCGGCAGGTCGGTGCCCCAGACGCGCACGGACGCGCCGTCGGCGACGCCGCGGACCACGCTGGACAGGCCCACGAAGGCCGCGACGTGCGCGGTCGCGGGACGCAGGTACAGCTCCTCCGGCGTGCCGATCTGGTCGATCCGCCCCGCGTTCATCACGGCGATCCGGTCGGAGACGCTGAGCGCCTCCTCCTGGTCGTGCGTCACGAACACGGTGGTGATGCCGAGGCGCAGCTGGATCCGGCGGATCTCGTCGCGCAGCTGCACGCGCACCTTCGCGTCGAGCGCCGACAGCGGCTCGTCCAGCAGCAGCACGCGGGGCTCGGTCACCAGGGCGCGGGCGAGTGCGACGCGCTGCTGCTGTCCGCCGGAGAGCTGATGCGGGTACTTGTCGGCGTGCGCGTCGAGGCCGACCAGGGCGAGGGCGTCCAGCGCCCGCCGGCGGGCCTCGGGCGTGGCGACGCGGCGCCGGCGCAGCCCGAACGCGGTGTTGTCGACGACGCGCAGGTGCGGGAACAGCGAGTACGACTGGAACACCATGCCCAGGTCGCGCTTGTTCGTCGGCACGCCAGAGACGTCCTTGCCGCCCAGCAGCACGGCGCCGCCGTCGGCGCTCTCCAGCCCGGCGAGCACGCGCAGCAGCGTCGTCTTGCCGCAGCCCGAGGGGCCGAGCAGGGAGACGAACTCGCCGGGCGCGATGTCGAGGTCGATCCCGTGCAGCACCTGCGTGCGGCCGTAGCTCTTCACGATGCCGTCGAACTGGACGCGGGTGCCGTCGGCGCGATCGGCGAGCAGGGAGTTGTCCGCGGTGCGGGGGAGCGCGATGTCGCTCATGAGCCGGCCTTTCCGGAGCGGCCGCCGGCGGCGCGTCCGATGATGAGGAGCAGGAGGAAGCTGAACGCGAGGGCCATCAGCGCGAACATCGCCGGGGCCCAGCCGTCCTGTTTCTGCACGACCACGAGAGCGGTCTGCAGCACCTCGCGGTTCAGCAGGGAGGCGATCGTGTACTCGCCCAGCACGACCGCGATCGACAGCAGCGATGCCGCCAGCAGGCCCTGGCGCAGGTTCGGCGCCAGCACGCGCAGCACGACGGTGATCCAGCCGGCGCCGAGCGAGCGCGCGGCCTCGGCGAGCGTGGTCATGTCCACCGCGTCGATCGACGCCTGGATGGAGCGGTAGGCGAACGGCAGCACGGTGATGCCGTAGGCGAACGCGAGCGTCCAGGCGCCGGTGCCGAGCGCGCGCCCGATCTGCAGGTAGATCGGGGTGAGGCCCACGACGAGCACGATCGCGGGGATCGAGATCGGCAGCAGCACCGCGAACTCGAACACCGGCCGCAGCCGCGGGAAGCGCAGGTTCACCAGGATCATCGTCGGCGCGAACAGGAGCAGCACGATGAGCACCGTGACCACGGCGAGGATCAGCGAGTTGCCCAGCCCCGTCCAGATCGGCTGGTAGACCGAGGCCTGCGCGGGGTCGCCGAGCGCGGCCCAGTGCTTCACGGTGAAGGATCCGTCCTGGGCGCGGAACGTGTAGAGCAGGGTCGCGATCAGCGGGATCAGGAAGAACAGGCCGACGACGATCCCGATGATCCAGCGGGTGAGGGCGGAGGCGCCGAGGCGGTTCATGACTGCCACCTCGAAGCCCGGCGCTGGACCAGCGAGTACAGCCACATCACGATCCCGACGATGACGATCATGCCGAGCGCGAGAGCGCCGGCGAGGTTCTCCCGTCCCAGCACGGTCTCGCTGGTGAGGGCGGCCCGGATCTGCAGCGGCACGATCTGCGCCCCCTGGCTCGCGAGCGCCGCGGCCGTCGCGTAGGACGAGAACGCGTTCGCGAACAGCAGCAGGAAGCTGGCGAGGAAGGCGGGGGCGAGCACGGGGATCCCGATCCGCAGCCAGAAGCTGGCGCGCGTGCCGCCGAGCGTGAGGTTGGCCTCGGCCCACTGCGGCTTCAGCGCCGACAGCGCAGGCATGAACGTGATGACCATGAGCGGGATCTGGAAGTACAGGTAGGGCAGGATCAGGCCGGGCAGCTCGTAGATCCACGGGCCGTCGGCGTAGAGGGAGATCCCCGCGTCCTTGAGCAGCTGCGTGATAACGCCCTGCAGCCCGATCGAGGCGATGAACATGAAGGCGAGCATCACCCCGCCGGTCTGGGCGAGCACGCCGGAGGCGGCATCCACGACCGTGCGCACGGCGCCGGCCGGGTTCAGGCCGAGGAGGGCGTAGCAGACGAGGGCGCCGACGACGGCGCCGATCGCGGCGGTGAGCAGCGAAAGCCCCGCCGAGTTCGTGAACGTGAGCAGGATGGTCGGATCCGCGAGCGCGGAGAGATTGCTCCAGGTGAACGCGCCGTCACGGGTGAAGAACCCGGTCGCCACGGCGAGCAGCGTCGGCAGCGCGAGGAACAGCAGCAGGTAGGCGGCGAACGGCACCAGGCCGAGCGCCGCGAGGATGGACGAGCCGCGCCGGGCCGAAGCGCGAGGCTCCGACCCGGCACGGGTGGCGGCGGGCGCCGCAGCGGCGGTGGAGGTCACTGGACCGCCGCGGCCCACTTCTCGCCGAGCAGCTTGCCGGCCGCGGTGCTCTGCGCCTCGGTCGGCACGACGGTCTCCTTGGGAGCCGCGGGGAGGGCGGCGGCGAGCGTCTTGTCGATCGTGCCGGCCTTGGTCATGGCGTCCATGCGCGCGGGGCGGGCGCCGCCCTTGAGCCACAGGTTCTGGCCCTCGTCGCTGTAGAGGAACTCCTGCCACAGTCGCGCGGCCGCCGGGTGCGGAGCGGACTTGTTGATCGCCTGGTTGTAGTACCCGGCGTAGCCGGTGCCCGGCAGCACGACCGTCTTCCAGTTCTTGTTGTCCTTGACGTGGGCGGCGTTCAGGTAGTCCCAGTCGAAGACGACCGGGGTCTCCCCGCTCGCGACGGTCGCGGTCGTGACGTCGACCTTGAGCAGGTTCCCGGCCTTCTGCAGGTCGGAGAAGAAGTCGATGCCCTTCTGGTAGTCGTCGAGCTTGCCGCCCGACTGCACGGTGGCGAGGCCGACCGCGGCGAAGGCCGCACCGGCCTGGGTGGGGTCGCCGTTGAGGGCGACGGCGCCCTTGTACTCGGACTTCTTCAGGTCGTCGAGCTTCTTGGGCTCCGGGAACTTGGAGGAGTCGTAGCCGATCGACATGAACCCGCCGTAGTCGCCGGTGAACAGGCCCGTCTTGTCCTTGAGATTCTCGGGGATCTCGTCCCACTTCTCCACCTTGTAGGCCGCGAACTTGTCGGTGTTCTGCAGCGTCACGGTCAGGCCGAGGTCGAAGACGTCGGGAGCGGTGTCGAGGCCGTCGTTCGTCTTGGCGGCCTGGATCTCCTCGGCGCTGGACGCGTCGGGGGAGGCCTCGTTGATCGCGATCTTCGGATACTTCTTCTTGAAGGCGTCGATGATCTCGCCGTAGTTGGCCCAGTCGTGCGGGAGGGCGATCACGTTGAGCTTGCCCTCGGCCTCGGCGGCCTTCTGAAGGTCGGCAAGGGTGCCGAAGTCCTTGAGGGAGGTCGCGGTGGACGCCTTCGCGCCGGTACCGGCGGTGCCGCTCGGGTCGGCCGAAGCGGATCCGGAGCAGGCGGAGAGCAGGAGCGCGGCGCTGGCGGCCAGCGCGATGCCGGCGCCGATGCGGGCGCGACGGTTGCTGATGAGCATGGTTTCCTCTCGGTGTCCGGCGCGGGCGCCGGGGTCGGGTCGAGAGGAATGTACGGCGGGCGGGTTACCGGTGTGACGGAGACGGGTGAACGAGCGATGAACGCCGGGGATCCTTCGCGCGATCCGGTGTCCATGGCCGCGGTCGCGGGTCGGGGTGGTTGGATCGGAGCATGGATCTTCCCGACGCGATCGACCTCGACGGCGCCACCCTCATCCGCATCGACGCGCCAGAAGATGTCGCCTGCTGGACGGCGGGCGTCGCGGGAGGCGACGGCGGATGGACGGTGAGCATCGTCGCCGAGCCCGCGGAGCCGCCGAGCGACGAAGCACGCGAGACTGCTCAGGGCGTCGTGGCCGAGTTCGCGGCGCTCAGCGACGCCGCGATCCGCTTCCTCGTGCAGGAGCTGCAGGATCCCGGTCTGTCCGACGACGATCGCGCACTGCTGGCGGCCGAGGAGCCGCCGTTCGGGGCACCTGAGGCGGTCGTCTGGCAGGACGGCACCTGGATGATGCGCTTCGCGGAGACCGGCCTGCAGATCGGCGACGAGTACGGCATCGGCGTGATGTTCGCCGGCCGCACCCCGGTCGCGATCGAGGACCTCTCGGATCCGGACGAGGCCTGACCGTTCGTCGAACCGACGATCACGAACCGGTCCCTGAGCGTCCTTCGTCTCGCTTCGCTCGCTCAGGAACCGACTACGGGGCGCTCAGCCGCCGACGGGCGCGCGATACTTGAAGCCGAGATGGGATCCGGCGAAGCCGAGCCGCTCGTAGAACCGGTGCGCGTCGACCCGCTTCGCGTCGGAGGTGAGCTGCACGAGCGGACTGCCGAGCTCGGCGGTCGCCACGTCCATGACCCAGCGCATCAGCGCGGATCCGACGCCGCTCGAGCGCAGCCGCGAGCTCACCCGCACGGCCTCGACGAGCAGCCGGGTGGAGCCCTGACGGGACATGCCGGGGATGCGGGTGAGCTGGAAGGTGGCGACGACCGCGCCGTCGTGCTCGGCGACGAGCAGATCGTTGGAGCCGTCGGCGAGCACCGACTCCAGACCCGCCGCATAGGCGGGCAGGTCGTCATCGGAGGCCGTGTCGCCGCGGGCGGCGCTGATCTCGTCGTCGGCGAGCAGCGAGACGATGGCTGCGGTGTCGTCCGGGCGGGCGCGACGGAGCATCACCCTCCCGATCCGGGTGTCCAGCGGAACGGGAAGGGTGAGCTCTGTCAGCATGCTCGGCTCAGGCCTCGACCGTCTCGAGCGCCTCGTCGGGCTCTGCGACGACGTCGACGCCGGCCTCCTTGCGCTGCTCCGGGGTGATCGGGGCGGGCGCGGCCGTGAGCGGGTCGAAGCCGTTGCCGGTCTTCGGGAACGCGATGACCTCGCGGATCGACTCCGTCTTCGACAGGTGCTGCAGGACCCGGTCCATGCCCAGCGCGATCCCGCCGTGCGGCGGGGCGCCGAACTTGAAGGCGTCCAGCAGGAAGCCGAACTGCTCCTGAGCGACCTCGTCGGAGATGCCCATGACCTCGAAGACGCGCTTCTGCACGTCCTCCCGGTGGATGCGGATGGATCCGCCGCCGAGCTCGGAGCCGTTGCAGACGATGTCGTACGCGTAGGCGAGGGCGGATCCGGGGTCGGTGTCGAAGGTGTCCTCGAACTCGGGCTTCGGGCCGGTGAACGCGTGGTGCACGGCGGTCCAGGCGCCCGCGCCGACGGCCACATCGCCCGAGGCGACCGCGTCGGCGGCGGGCTCGAACATGGGCGCGTCGACGACCCAGGTGAAGGCGAACACGTCGGGGTCGAGGAGGCCCAGGCGGCGGCCGATCTCGACGCGGGCGGCCCCGAGCAGCGCGCGGGACTCCTTGGCGGAACCGGCGGCGAAGAACGCGCAGTCGCCGGGCTTCGCGCCCACGAGGGCGGCGAGGCCCGCCTGCTCGGTCTCGGACAGGTTCTTCGCGACGGGGCCGCCGAGGGTGCCGTCCTCGTTGAAGAGGACGTAGGCGAGCCCGCGGGCGCCGCGCTGCTTGGCCCAGTCCTGCCAGGCGTCGAGAGCCTTGCGCGGCTGCGAGGCGCCGCCGGGCATGACGACCGCGCCCACGTAGTCGGCCTGGAACACGCGGAACGTCGTCTCGGAGAAGTACTCGGTCGCCTCGACGAGCTCGAGGCCGAAGCGCAGGTCCGGCTTGTCGGATCCGTACTTCGCCATCGCCTCCGCGTAGGTGATGCGCGGCAGGGGGGTCTGCACCTCGACGCCGATCGTGGCCCACATCGCGCGGATGACGGCCTCCATCATCTCGATGACGTCCTCCTGGTCGACGAAGGCCATCTCGATGTCGAGCTGGGTGAACTCCGGCTGACGGTCGGCCCGGAAGTCCTCGTCGCGGTAGCAGCGCGCGATCTGGAAGTACTTCTCCACGCCGCCCACCATGAGCAGCTGCTTGAACAGCTGCGGGCTCTGCGGCAGGGCGTACCAGCTGCCCGGATGCAGGCGCGCGGGCACGACGAAGTCGCGAGCGCCCTCGGGCGTGGAACGGGTCAGGGTCGGCGTCTCGACCTCGGTGAAACCGCGCTCGTGCAGCACGTCGCGCAGCGCCTTGTAGACCTGGGAGCGCAGCTGCAGCGGCGCGATGGCGGCCGGGCGGCGCAGGTCGAGGTAGCGGTGCTTGAACCGCACGTCCTCGCCCACCGGGTCGGTCTCGGCGAGGCCCGACGACACCTGGAACGGCAGCGGTGCCGACTCGTTGAGCACGACCACGTCCTGCGCGACGATCTCGATCTCGCCGGAGGGCAGGTTCGGGTTCTCGTTGCCGGCGGGACGGCGGGACACCTCGCCGGTCACCTGCAGCACGAACTCGCTGCGCAGCGGGTGCGCGATCTCCTCGTCGCGGATGACCACCTGGGCGATGCCGCTGGCGTCCCGCAGATCGATGAAGGCGACTCCTCCGTGATCACGACGGCGATCGACCCACCCCGCGAGGGTGACGGTCTGACCGATGTGCTCGGCTCGCAGGGAGCCTGCCGTGTGGGTGCGAAGCACGGATTACGCCTTCCAAGGAGGGAAAAGGGATACCGGCCATTCTACGGGGACGCGCCGTGTGCCCCGGAGGGAGCGGGCCCGGGCGGATCACTAGACTCGCCGCAGCAGCACCATCCACTCACTTCGGAGGGCCAGACCATGCACCTCGTTCCGACCGACGACCCGACCGACGCCGCAGGCAACGTCTACGCGGCGATCTTCTCCGGCACCACCAGCGTCTGGGCGCTGATCTTCTACATCCTCCTCGCGATCGCCCTGTGGAAGGTCTTCACCAAGGCCGGCTACCCGGGGTTCCTGGCGATCATCCCGATCGTGAACCTCGTGTTCCTCGTCAAGGTCGCCGGGATGAGCGGCTGGTTCTCGCTGCTCTACCTGATCCCGATCGTGAACATCATCTTCTCGATCGTCGTGGCGGTGAAGGTCGGCAAGAACTTCGGCAAGGGCGGCGTGTTCTCGTTCTTCCTGCTCTGGCTGTTCTCGTTCATCGGGTACTTCATCATCGGATTCGGATCCGCGCAGTACCGTCGCGCCTGATCGGGCGGCCGCACTGAGCTGATGCCCGCATCCCGACTGCACCTCGTCCGGCACGGCGAGGTCGACAACCCTGCGCACGTGCTGTACGGGCGTCTTCCCGGCTACCACCTCAGCGAGGCGGGCCGGCGGATGGCGCAGGCCGCGGCCGACCACGTCGCCGCGCTGGGCCGGCCCGTGTCGGGCCTGCGCTGCTCACCGCTGGAGCGCACGCAGGAGTCGGCGGAGCCGTTCGCCGCGGCGTTCGCCCTGGCGCCGCGCCTCGAGGAGCGGATCATCGAGCCGTGGAACGTGTTCGAGGGCACGCGGATGCGCCGTGCCCTGATGAACCCGTGGAACTGGCGGCACCTGCGCCGCCCCTCGGTGCCGAGCTGGGGCGAGCCGTATGCCTCGATCGCGGCCCGCATGCGCGCCGCCATGGACGACGCCTGGCACGAGGCCGACGGCGGCGACGTGGTGTTCGTGTCGCACCAGGCGCCGATCTGGATCGCGCACCTGTCGATCGCCGGGCTGCCGCTGCGGCACGATCCGCGCTCCCGCCGCTGCGCGCTGTCGAGCGTCACCTCGTTCGAACGGGTCGGCGACGTGTGGCGCGAGGTCGCCTACGCCGAGCCCGCGGACGCCGGGATCGACCTCGGGGCGGTCTGACCCCGGCGCGGTCCGGCTTCGGAGGGTTCAGCTCCCGTCGACCAGGGTGTCGCGCACGGCGACCACCCCGCGCAGCGTCTCCTCGTGCGAGGTGCTGAGCGGGGAGAGGCCGAGGCGGATCCCGTCCGGGAACCGGAAGTCGGGGATCACGCCCTCGCCCCACAGGCGCTGCGTCACCGCCTGGAAGTCGGGGTGACCGATCGTGATGTGCCCGCCGCGCAGGGCGCTGTCGCGGGGGCTCAGCAGCCGCACGCCGAGCGGGGCGAGCAGCTCGTCCGCGGCGCGCACGGCGAAGTCGGTGAGCGAGACGGACTTGGCCCGGACCGCATCGATGCCGGCCTCGGCGATCAGGTCGAGCATGGCCTGCATGGCGAGCATGCTCGTCACCGGCGGCGTGCCGCTGAGCAGCTGCCGGATGCCCGGGGTCGGTGCATACTGCGGCCCCATGGCGAAGATGTCCGCGGCGCTCCACCAGCCCTGGATGGGCTGCCGGATCTGCGGCTGCAGGTCGTGGCGCACATAGGCGAAGGCCGGGGATCCGGGTCCGCCGTTCAGGTACTTGTACGTGCAGCCGACGGCGAGGTCCGCTCCGCAGGCGTCGAGTTGCACCGGCACGGATCCGACCGAGTGGCACAGATCCCACAGCATCAGCGCGCCGGCGTCGTGCACCCGGGCGGTGATGGCCGCCATGTCCGCCAGCGCGCCGGAGCGGTAGTCCACGTGGCTCAGCACGACCAGCGCCGTGCGGTCCGAGAGCTCGGGCGCGAGATCGTCCACCGTCACACCGCGCACGGGATCCGGCCGCACCCACGCCAGCTCCATGCCCAGCTCATCCGCGACACCCGCGGCGATGAAGCGATCGGTCGGGAAGTTCCCCTCCTCGATCACGATCCGGGTGCGCGCCGGGTCGCCGGCGGCGGCCGCCGCGGCGCCGGCGCGGATGAGCTTGTACAGCAGCACGCTCGTCGAATCGGCCACGATCGTCTGGCCCGCGGCGGCACCGAGGGTCACCTCGGCGATCCGGTCGCCCAGACGCTCGGGGAGCGCCATCCACTGCTCGTCCCAGGAGCGGATGAGGCGGGTGCCCCAGTCCTCGCGCACGAACGCGGCGAGCCGCTCCGGCAACACCGCCAGCGGCCGGCCCAGCGAATTGCCGTCGAGATACGCCTGCACCCCAGGCGCCTCCAGGAACGCGTCCAGGTGCGCGCGGAGCGGATCGGCCGCGTCCAGGGCGCGCGCGGTGGCGAGCAGCCCGGCGGCGGTGTCGGTGGAGACGGGGGCGGGGTCGCTCATCGGATGCCCTCCGGGTCGGCGGGTTCGAGGTGGACGGGTTCGAGGTCGAACGGGTCGGCGTCGCGAGCGGGCATCCGGAATCGCCGGCCGTCGGTGGCGGCGACGGGCACGAGGGCGCGGATCAGCGCCGCGCCGCGGATGCCGGCGTCCCGCAGCGCGTCGAGCTCGCCGGGGTTCAGGTCGACCGGGGTGTCGCCGTTGCCCATGTCGGTGCCGTAGCGCACGGTGCCGCCGTGGGCGTGGAACCGGCGCACGTTGTCGATCGCGATCTCGCGCGCCTCGCCGTCGTGGATGCCGAGGGTCGAGATCCAGGCGATCCGGCCGGCCTGCCGCGCCACCTCGTCGTCGCTCAGCCGCTCGGTGAACGGCGCGTGCGCGAGGGCCCGCACGCCGAGCCGCGGCATGCGCTGCGCCTCGCCGGGCCCCTCGGCGTGAGCGACGACAGGCAGGCCGAGCTCGTCGGCGGCGCGGACGATCCCGGCGACGAGCTCGTCGCTGAACACGGGGCCCGCCGTGCTGTTGCTGGCGACCTTGATGACCGATGCCCCGGCGCCCTTCATCTCGGCGACGGCGGCCGCCGCGTCCTCGAGCGTCGCGACCTCGCGGACGGATCCGGCCGGCGCCCAGTCGCGATCCGAGGGATACCCGCCGGGCGGGGTGAGGAAGGCGCCGGCGTACGCGATCGAGATGCCGCCGGGGTCGTGCCCGAAGCGGGCCGAGACGGCGCCGGCGATCCGGGCGATCTCGTCGGGCGCGGATCCGAGATCGAGGCCGCGGCCGAGCCGGGTCGACTCCAGATGGGTGATGTCCACGAGCTGCAGGTGCACGTGGTGGTCGGTGAAACCGCCGATGTAGAGGGGTTCCGCCATGCGGTCACCGCCCGATCTCGGTGCGCACGGCGTAGAGCTCCGGGAAGAACGTGAGATCGAGCGCCCGCTGCAGGAAGTCGACCCCGCTGGATCCGCCCGTGCCGATCTTGCGTCCGATCGTGCGGGTCACGGTGCGCAGGTGGCGGAAGCGCCAGAACTGGAAGTTGTCCTCGACGTCGACGAGTTCCTCGCACGCCTCGTACAGGTCCCAGTGCTCGTGCGGGTGCTCGTAGACCTCGGTGAGCACCGGCACCAGCGAGTCGTGCATGCGATACGGCTGGCGCACATCGCGCTCGAGGATCTCGGCGGGGATCGGCAGACCCCGCCGCGCGGCGAAGCGGAGGAACTCGTCGTACAGCGTGGGACGCTCCCACTCGGCGGTGAGCAGCGCGAGGTTCTCGGGATGATCCCGGAACACGCTGAGCATCCGCTCGTTCTTGTTGCCGAGGGCGAACTCCACGGCGCGGTACTGCACCGACTGGAAGCCGGAGGAGTTGCCGAGGTCGCCGCGGAACTGCGCGTATTCGGTCGGCGTCAGCGTGGCCAGCACCGACCACTGCTGCGTGAGCACCTCCTGGATGTGCTTCACGCGGGCCATGTGCTTGAGCGCCGAGCGCAGGTCGTCCTCGGCGAGACGGTCGCGGGCCGTGCCGAGCTCATGCAGCACGAGCTTGAGCCACAGCTCGGTGGTCTGATGCTGGATGATGAACAGCATCTCGTCGTGGTGCTGCGGGACGCTGACGGGGTGCTGGGCGCTGAGCAGCCGGTCCAGATCGAGGTAGGAGCCGTACGTCATCCGATCCTTGAGATCGGTGACGATGCCCTCCTCGAGCGCGCGTTCGTTCGCGGTCCTGCTGTCCGGCACCGGGCGACCTCCTCGTCGTGATCACGTCCAGTATTCCATCGGCCGCTGAGGAGGATCCTGAGGCGGGCTAGGGTGGGAGCGACAGCGCCTAGGGTTCCGGGGTCCGCCCGACTGGTCCGAGCGGCGCCACGTCGGCTCTTCGTGGGGGCGGCGTCATCTGAACGGACAAAAGCCTGGAGGAACCACGTCCGTCGCGCCCGCGGCGGACCGGAGGTTCCCATGTCGCTCGTCGCTTTCGTCCTCGTCTTCTCCGCGGCCTTCGCCCACGCCGGCTGGAACGTGATCGCGCACGGCGTGAGCCGCGCGGGCTATCCGTTCCTGTGGTGGGGCGCCCTGTCGAGCACGCTCGTCTGGATCGGGGTGGTCCCGTTCACGGGCGGCCTCGGGACCGCCGACCTCGGCGCCTTCGCGCTCGGCGTGCTCGTGTCCAGCGCGCTGCACGTCGCGTACATGGTGGTGCTCCAGCACGGCTACCGCGTGGGCGCTCTCTCGACCGTGTACGCCACCGCGCGCGGGACGGGGCCGTTCCTCTCGGTGATCGTCGCGATGCTGCTGTTCGGCGAGCGGCCGTCGCCGCTCGCCCTGGTCGGCGTGGCGGTCGTGATCGGGGGGATCGTCGCGATCGGCTTCGTGGATCGCGCGGGGTCCGCCTCTGCGGTGTCCTCGGCGCCGGGCGACTCCGCCCCGGTCGGTGCGGCGCGCCGCGGGATCGACCCCGGGCTCCTGTTCGGGCTGCTCACCGGCGTCGCGATCGCGGGCTACACCGTCTGGGACGCGTTCGTCGTGCGGTCGCTGTCGCTGAACCCGGTGGCCTTCATGGTCGGCACGACGCTCGCGCAGCTCCCGTTCTACTCGGTGGCCGTGCGCGGGCGCTGGAAGGGCGTGGCGGCGCTGGGACGCGCGCAGTGGCGTCGGATCCTCGCCTTCGGGATCCTCTCTCCGCTGTCGTACATCCTCGTCCTGCACGCCGTGCAGCTCGCGCCGGTCGCGCTCGTCGCACCGCTGCGCGAGGTGAGCGTGGTGCTGGTGAGCCTGTTCGGCGCCCTCGTCCTCCACGAGGGCAGTCCGGCGTGGCGGATCGGCGCCTCGGCCGTCGTCGTCGCCGGGATCGCGCTGCTCGCGGTGTGAGCCGCCGGATGCTCAGGCGCCGACGGCGCGCAGGTACTGGCCGTCGGGGGAGATCCCGGAGCCGGAGACCGTGAACCGCACGATGCTGGAGAGGTACCGATCCTCGCTGGCCTCGAAGACCCGGCCGTCGGCATCGCGCGAGGTGCGGCTGAGGCGCAGGATCGGCGTGCCCAGCGGCACCTGCAGCAGCGTCGCATCCTGCTCGTCGGCGGCCACCGCGTCGATCTCGTGCTGCAGGCCCACGATGGGATGTCCCTGCGACGCCAGGAACTCGGTGATCGAGATCGCGTCGGTATCGACGGAGAGCAGCAGCCGGCCGACCTCCTCGGTGTAGCAGAGCCTCTCGAGCATGGTGGGGCGGTCGTCGAGGAAGCGCAGCCGGGTGACGCTCACGATGGTGTCGTCCGGATCCACGCCGAGCGCCTGGGCCTTCTCGGCGCCGGCGCGGCGCAGGCTCAGCTCCTGGGTGCGCGCGCCGGGGCGTGCGCCCAGTTCGCGCGCCCACCGGGTGAACGGCACCGACACGTCCACCGCCTGCGTGGCCTTGCGTTCGACGACCCGAGCGGGGCGGCCGCGGGTGGTCTCGATGAGGCCCTCCGCGCGCAGCGCCGCGAGGGCGTTGCGGATCGGGCCTCGCGAGGTGCGCCAGCGGTCGGCGAGCTCGGCCTCGGTGGGCACGGCGTCACCCGGTCGCAGGCTGCCGGAGGCGATCCTGGCGCGCAGGTCGTCGGCGATCTGGGTGTAGACAACCTCGGGCACATAGGCATACTACTTCGTCATCACCTGCGGAGACATCCGCGTTCCTGCGGTGTTCACTCAGGAGAATCGCGGGTGAACAGTCGGGGAACAGGCTCGAGATAGGTATACATCTCGAGCTCGACCTTGAGAGAGTCGTCGAGGATTCCCTCCGCACCAGAACCCGAAAGGTCCTCATGAAGCTTCGCGCTCTCACCCTCGCGGGCGGCGCCGCCGTGCTCGCCCTCGGTCTCGCCGCGTGCTCCGACACCGCCGGCGCCGCCACCGGCACCGACACGCCTGCCGCCGCGAACGGCGGCTACGCCGTCGACGCGAACACCCTCGTCTTCGGCGTCGTGCCCGACTCGGTCGACACGCAGACCAACTATCAGCCCCTCATGGACTACATCGCCAAGGAGACCGGCAAGAAGGTCGAGTACCACGAGTCGACCGACTACGCGGCGCTCATCGAGGCCGCCGTGGCCGGCAAGGTCGACGTCGCCTCGTTCTCGGGCTTCACCTACATCACCGCCACCAACGCCGGCGCGAAGCTGACCCCGATCTCGTCGATCGTCACCAAGCAGGGCCAGGAGCCGGGCTACTACTCCGAGGCGATCGTGCCGAAGGGGTCCTCGATCACCTCGATCAAGGACTTCAAGGGCAAGAAGGTGTGCTTCGTGGATCCTTCCTCGACCTCGGGCTACCTGTTCCCCAGCTACAACCTGCTCAAGGACGGCATCGACCCGAAGACGGGAGTCACCCCGGTCTTCGCGGGCAAGCACGACGTGAGCGTGCAGAAGGTCGGCGAGGGCACGGAGTGCGAGGCGGGCTTCGCCGAGGACTCCGAGGTCGCCAAGAGCGACAAGGTCACGGTCGTCGACAAGACGATGGTGCCGGGGGCCCCGCTGGTCTACAACTCGGCGCTGCCCAAGGAGACCGCGGACAAGGTCGTCTCCGCCCTCAAGGAGATCACGATCGACGACATCGTCAAGGCGGGCATCAAGGGCGCGGACAGCGACGCGTTCAAGGCCACGTTCTACGCCACCAAGCCGGTGGACGACAAGTACTACGACATCATCCGCGACATCTGCGAGAAGACGAAGGCCGACCAGTGCAAGAAGTGATCTGAGGATCCCTTCCCGGGCCGCCGGCATCCTCCGGCGGCCCTCCTGCCTACCCCCGACCCAGGAGCCCGACATCATGAGCACCCCCGACTCGCCCGACCCGGTCATCCGCCTCGCCGGCGTGACCAAGCGGTTCGGAACCACGACCGCATTGAAGGGCGCCGACCTCGAGGTGGCGCGCGGGGAGATCGTCGTCCTGCTCGGCCTCTCCGGATCCGGCAAGTCGACGCTGCTGCGGCACCTCGACGGCTTGGAGACGCCGACCTCGGGTGCGGTCGAAGTGCTCGGCTCCTCCGTGCCCGCGCTGAAGGGCAAGGCGCTGCGGGCGCTGCGCAGCCGTGTGGGCTTCATCTTCCAGCAGTTCGAGCTCGTGCCATCGCTGACGGTGCTGGAGAACGTGCTGACCGGGTCGCTCTCCGCGGTCCGCGGGCCGCGGCTCGGCCTCTGGGGCTACGCGAAGGACGCGAAGCTGCGCGCCCTGGGGCATCTGGAGCGCGTGGGGCTGCTGGAGCGCGCCTACCAGCGCAGCGACACCCTGTCCGGCGGGCAGCAGCAGCGCGTCGCGATCGCCCGCGCCCTCATGCAGCGCCCGGAGATCCTGCTCGCCGACGAGCCGGTGGCCTCGCTCGATCCGGAATCGAGCGACCAGGTGATGGCGCTCATCCGCGAGATCGCCGCCGATCAGGGCCTCACCGTCGTGTGCAGCCTGCACCAGGTCGACCTCGCGATCAGCTGGGCCGACCGCATCGTGGGCCTGCGGCACGGCGAGGTCGTGCTGAACACCCCGACGAGGGATCTGAGCAAGGCCGAGGTCATGGAGATCTACGGCCGGGTCGCCACCACCACGGCCGACCTCACCGCGGTCGCCCACGAGCTCATCGAGCAGGGCATCGCGACCCCCGCCACGGCCGCGTCGACCGGAACGGCCGTAGCGGCCGGCCCCGTGGCCACCGGGGCGCGCGCATGACCGCGGTCGCCGCACCCCGGCGCGAGGGGTACGTCGGCGGGCTGCTCTCCCGCGCTCCGCGCCCGGGCGTCTCGCCCGAGCGGGTCGCGGCGTCGCTCACCCTCGTCGCGCTCGTCGGGCTCGGGATCGCATCGCTCGTGCAGAGCGGCTTCTCGCTCACGGGCGTGTTCCAGAGCTGGGGCAACGCCCAGCGCTTCATGACCCGCGTGGGGGCCTTGAGCTTCCCTGCCCCGCTCGACCTGCTCTGGCTCATCGCCCTCACGGTCGGGCTCGTGCTGGTCGGCACCCTGGTCGCCGCCGTGCTCTCGGTGCCCATCGCCTATCTCGCCGCCGCGAACACGACCCCTGGCCCGGTCTGGCGCGGCATCGCCCGCTTCCTCGGCGTGCTCACCCGCTCGATCCCCGACGTCGTGCTGGCGATGGCGTTCGTGCTGATCTTCTCGCTGGGCACGCTCCCCGGCATCCTCGCCATCGGGATCCACTCGATCGGCATGATCTCGAAGATGTTCGCGGACGCGATCGAGCAGATCGACGAGGGCCCACGTCTCGCGATCCGCGCCGCCGGCGGCACGAAGCTGCAGCAGTTCACGGCGGGAGTGCTGCCGCAGGTGCTGCCCAGCTGGGTGGCCACCGTGCTGCACCGCAACGACATCAACCTGCGCGGCAGCGTCGTGCTCGGTTATGTGGGCGTCGCGGGCCTGGGCCTGGAGATGTCGTACGCCTTCAAGGCCCTGAACTACGGACGCGGGCTCGGGATCGCCCTCGTGATCTTCGTGCTCTGCGTCGTGATGGAGATCGTCTCCAGCGCGGTGCGCGGGGCGATGCTCGGCGAGACCGCGCAGACGCGTTCGTGGATCGATCGGATCCTGCATCCGCGCCTGCTCGGAACCAGGACACCGGCCTCGCCGGCGGCGCCTGGGAGCGTCGCCACACCCGGCTGGGCGACGTCGCCGGCCGCCGCGGTGCGCCGGCCGTGGACGTCCGAGCGCCGCCGCAACACGATCGCCGGATGGATCGCCGTGGCGATCGTCGCCGGCAGCGTGCTGGTGTGTCAGATCCAGTGGGGCGACCTTCTCACGGTGTGGGCGAAGATTCCGGAGACCGCGGCGAAGTTCTGGCCGCCGAGCTTCGGCGCCTACGACGCGTCGGTCATGCTCGGGGCGATGCGCGACACGATCGCGATCGCGCTCGCCGCCACGGTGCTCACGCTGCTGCCCTCGCTGCTGCTCGGATCGTTCGCCGCGCGCAACGTCGCCCCGAACGGCACGGTGCGCGGGACCGCCCGATTCCTGCTCGTCGGCATCCGCGGCATCCCCGAGCTCATCCTCGCGATCGTGCTCATCGTCGTCACCGGGCTCGGGCCGACCGCCGGCATCGTCGCGCTCGCCGTCGGCGGGATCGGCCTGCTCGGCAAGCTGATCGCCGACTCGTTCGAGGAGGTCGACCGCGGGCCGGAGCGTGCGCTGCGCGCGGTCGGGGCGACCCGGTTGCAGACCTACACTGCCGCGACCGTGCCGCAGGGGACGCGCGCCCTCATCGGGCACAGCTTCTACATGCTCGACACGAACATCCGCGCCGCGACGATCCTCGGCATCGTCGGTGGCGGCGGGGTCGGCTACTACCTGCTGAACGCGGGACAGGGCTCGCGCTACCCGGTGGTGACGGCGATCGTGCTGATGATCCTCGCCACGGTGCTCGTGGTGGAGGGACTGGCGATGTGGATGCGGAGGGTCTTCCGATGAGCGCGTTCGACTCGGGGCTGTGCCCCGTGCGCGACCGCCTCGACGTCGCGGTCGTCGGATCCGGGATCGTCGGACTCGGCGCGGCTTATGCGGCCGTGCGCCGCGGCCTGCGCGTGGTCGTGGTGGATCGCACCGACCGCCCGGTGGGCGCGACGATCCGCAACTTCGGGCACCTCTGCATCGGCGCCCAGGACGGGCCCGCACGTGCGTACGGCGAGGCCTCCAGGGCGCTGTGGCTGCGCCTCGCCGCCGACGCCGGCTTCTGGGTGCGGGAGAGCGGCACGCTGGTGGTCGCCCGCGCCGACGACGAGCTCGCGCTTCTGGGGGAGGCGGCGGATGCCGAGTCCGCCCGCGGCGAGGAGGGCATCCGGCTGCTCACCGCCGCCGAGATCGCCGCGCTCGCCCCCGTGCGGTCGGACGTGGCGCGGGGCGGCGCGCACGTGCTCGGCGACCTGCAGGTGAACCCGCGCGAGGCCGCGGGCGCGATCGTGCGCCACCTGGTCGCTCTCGGCGTGGAGTTCCGCTTCCGCACCGCCGTCACCGCCGTGCGCACCGGCGTGGTGCGGACCACCCGGGGCGACGTCGCGGCCGACCACGTGGTCGTCGCGGTCAACCACGACCTGGACCAGCTGCTGCCCGAGGTCGCGGAGCGCGCCGGCGTCATCCGCTGCGCCCTGGACATGATGCGCGTCTCCGCCGACCTGCGGGCGCCGCTGTCGGCTCCGCTGCTCACGGGCTGGTCGCTCGTGCGCTACCGCCGGTTCGCGGAGCTCCGGTCGGCGACGGCGCTGCGCGAGCGGCTGCACGCCGAGCGGCCGGAGCTCGCCGCGCTCGACCTGAACCAGATGTACACGCAGCTCCCCGACGGGACTCTGCTCGTGGGCGACTCGCACCACAAGGCCGTGCAGCCGGGCCCGTTCCAGCCGGAAGCGGCCTTCGACGCGTTCCTCTCCGAGGCGGAGGCGCTCTTCGACGTGCGCGACATCCGCGTGCTGGAGCGCTGGCAGGGCGTCTATGCCGCAGCCGGCTCGGAGTTCCTCGTCGAGGAGGTCGCACCGCGCGTGCTCGCGCTCGCCGCCACCACGGGCATCGGCATGACCACGGGGCTCGGCCTCGCCGAGCTCGAGACGTCGCGCGTCTTCGGCTGGGACGCGGCAGAATCCGCACCCGGATCCGCATCGATCGTCGGATCCGCAGCCCCGCACACGTCCGCCACCGCCGGCGGCATCGGATCGCCCGCCACCGCCGGCGGCTTCGCACAGCCCGCCACCGCCGGCGGCATCGGAACGTCCGCCACCGCCGGCGGCTTCGCACAGCCCGCCACCGCCGGCGGCATCGGAACGTCCGCCACCGCCGGCGGCATCGCACAGCCCGCCACCGCCGGCGGCATCGGAACGTCCGCCACCGCCGGCGGCATCGCACAGGAGGAGAACGCATGAGCCCGCACACCCCGATCGAACTGGTCGTGCTCGACATGGCGGGCACCACCGTGCTCGACGACGGCGTCGTGGAGCAGGCGTTCCAGCGCGCCGCCGAGCGCACCGGTGTCGCCGCGCGCATCGGCGGGGACGACGCGCTGCAGTACGTGCGCGACACCATGGGGCAGTCGAAGATCGACGTGTTCACGCACCTCGCCGGCGGCGACGTCGCCGCCGCGGAACGGGCGACCGCCCAGTTCGAGGCCGCCTACGCCGAGATCGTGGCCGAGCAGGGGGCGACGGAGATCCCGGGCGCCGCGGATGCCATCCGTGCGCTGCGAGCCGCGGGGCTCAAGGTGTGGCTGACCACCGGCTTCGCCCCCGTCACCCGCGACGCGCTGCTGGATGCCCTGGGCTGGCATGACCTCGTCGACGGGGCGCTCTCCCCGGTGGACGCAGGACGCGGCCGGCCGGCGCCCGACCTCGTGCTCACCGCATTGCTGCGCGCGGGCGCGACGTCGGTGCGGGCGGTGGCCGTCGTCGGGGACACCGTCAGCGACGTGGAATCCGGTCGCAGGGCCGGCGCCGGGTTCGTGGCCGGCGTACTGAGCGGAGCGCACGACGCGGCCGCGCTCGCAGCGGCGGAACCCGACGCGGTGATCCCCGACGTGACGGCCTTGGCCGCGGTGCTCGCCGAGCGTGGGCTCGTCCCCGCCCTGACGCCGAGCGCGGCGGGCTGACGTGCGCGCGGCCCTGGTCCGCCCCGCCGAGGGAGTGCACCGGCACGACGTGCCCCTGCGGCCCGCCGCCGTCGCGATGGCGTGGCTCGGCGTCGGCATCCCGCACGAGGTGCTCGCCGTTCCGGGCGTGGCACTCGGCCGGCACGACGTGCTGATCGCCGTGGAGATGTCGACGATCTGCGGATCCGACATCCACACCGTGCAGGGACGACGCCACGCTCCGGCACCGCTCATCCTCGGACACGAGAGCGTCGGCCGGATCATCGCGATCGGCGACGAGGGCGCGCGCGCCGTGGACGGTGCGGAGCTGCACGCCGGCGACCGGGTGGTCTGGTCGGTGACCGTCTCCTGCGGGCACTGCGACCGCTGCCTGGCAGGCCTCAGCCAGAAGTGCCGGACGCTCGCGAAGTACGGGCACGCGCGCATCGAACCGCGCTGGGAGCTCACCGGCGGGTTCGCCGGTCACGTGCACCTGCGGGAGGGGACGGCGATCGTGCGCGTGCCGGAGGCGCTCCCCGCGGCCGCCCTGGCACCGGTCTCGTGTGCGACCGCGACGGCCTGGGCCGGCATCGCGCGGGGCGCCGCGCTGCGCGGCCGCGGCCGTCCGGATCCGGCTGCCGCCGGCTCGGAGGAGACCGCCGTGCTCGCGTGCGAGCGCGTGCTCGTACTCGGCGCGGGGCTGGTCGGGCTGACGGCGGCTGTGATCGCCGCTGAGCTGGGCGGGCAGGTGCGCATCGTGGATCCGGATCCGGGCCGGCGCGCGTTCGCCGAGCGGTTCGGGCTCGCCGCGCTCGCCCCGGACGACGTCGCGGAGGAGGGGTTCGACCTCGTGGTGGAGGCATCGGGGCACGCCGTGCGCGCGGCGCTCGACGCCGTCGACGTGGGTGGTGCGGTGGTGCTGCTCGGCAGCGTCTTCCCGGCGGAGCCGGTGCCCCTCGACGCCGAGCGCATCGTGCGCGGCCTCATCGCGGTCGCGGGGGTGCACAACTACACGGGCGCCGAGCTGCAGGCCGCAGCCGCGTTCATGGGCGGGCGAGGGCGTGCGTATCCGTTCGCCGATGCCGTGGGCGCCGTGCATCCGCTGGCAGCGGTGGACGCCGCCCTCGTCGAGGCGGCCGCACCCGGCGCGCCGCTGCGGATCGGCCTCACGCTCCGCTGAGGCGCGCACGCCCGCTGTTGGAGGCGCACGCCCGCTGCTGAGGGCGCGCGCCGCCCTGAGGCGCACATCCCGTTCAGGTCGCAATATCTGCGCTTCCGGGCGCCTTTTTGCGACCGTTTTTGCGACCTGAGCGAGAGGAACTGAGAGAGGACCTGAGAGAGGACCTGAGGGAGAGGAACTGAGGGAGAGGAACTGAGGGAGAGGACCTGAGAGAGGACCTGAGCGAGAGGACCTGAGCGACAGGATCTGAGCGACAGGAGGGGCGAGCGAGGAGCGCGGATGCGGGCGATGCCCCGGTCCGTGCCAGGCTGGAGGGGTGACTTCTCAGGAACCGCGGCAGCAGCCCGCGCTCGGGGTGCTGCTCGTCGTCGGATCCTGCTTCTCGCTCCCGTTCGGCGCATCCGTGGCGACGACGATCTTCCCGGCGCTCGGATCGTGGGGCGTCACGGCGCTGCGCGTGCTCATCGCCGCGATCGTCGTGCTGCTCATCGCCCGTCCGCGGCTGAGCCGGTGGAACCGGCGGCAGTGGACGGCCGCGGTGCTGTTCGGCATCTCGCTGGCCGCCATGAACGGCTGCTTCTACGCGGCGATCGACCGGATCCCGATCGGTCCGGCCGTCGCGATCGAGTTCCTCGGGCCGCTCGTGCTGGCGGCCGTGCTCACCCGCCGCCTCGCCGACGCGATCTGGGTGGGCGTCGCACTCGTCGGGATGGCGCTGCTCGGCGTGGACGGGCTGACCGGTACGGCGGCGCTCGATCCGATGGGCGTCCTGTTCGCCCTCGTCGCGGCGGCGTTCTGGGTCATGTACATCCGGATGAGCACCCGTGTCGGCGCGCTCACCACGGGCACGGAAGGGCTGGCCGTGGCGCTCGCGGTCGCGGCGGTGCTGCTGCTGCCGTTCGGCGTGCCGGCCGCCATCACCGCGGTGGGGGATCCGCGCGTGCTCGGACTCGCCGCCCTCACCGCCCTGCTCGCCTCGGTCATCCCGTACATCCTGGAGCTCGCGGCCCTGCGCCGGCTGCCGCAGCGGGTCTTCGGGATCCTGCTCAGCCTGGAGCCGGTCTTCGCGACGCTCGCCGGCCTGCTCGTGCTGGGCCAGCACGCGTCTCCGCTGCGGCTGGTCGCGATCGCCCTCGTCGTGGTCGCGAGCATCGGGGTGACCGCCGGGGCGCGCCGCCAGGGCGCGGGCCGTGACGAGGAGCCCCCGTCGCCGCTCACCGGGTCCATCCCCGTCGTCCCGGACTGACCGGATCCCCGACGGCGTAGCCTCGGAGCATGAGCGCCCTCACCGATCTCTTCGGCATCCGCACCCCCGTGATCCTCGGGCCGTTCGGCGGCCTCAGCTCCGTCCGGCTCACGGCGGCGGTGAGCGAGGCCGGCGGGCTCGGCTCATACGGGCTGTACGGCTATGACGCCGACCGGATCCGCGCCACGATCGCGGAGCTGAGGGCGGCCGCCGGGGCGCCGTTCGCCGTGAACATCTGGCTGCCCACGGGCGACGAGGTCGCGCCGGGGCCCGAGCACGAGGGGTACGCGGCCGCGCTCGCGCCGTTCTTCGCCGAGGTCGGCGTCGAGGCCCCGGCGCGCCCCGAACGGTACCTGCCTCCGCTCGAGGAGCAGGTGGATGCGATCCTCGAGGCGGCGCCGCCGGTACTGAGCGTCGTCTTCGGCGTGCCCTCGGCGGCGCTGGTCGAGGAGGCGCACCGGCGCGGCATCCGCGTGGTGGGCACGGCCACGACCGTCGCCGAGGCCCGCGTGCTCGCGGAGGGCGGTGTCGACGCGATCGTCGCGACGGGCGCTGAGGCCGCGGGGCACCGGGTGTCGTTCCTCGGACCGGCGGAGGAGTCGCTGGTCGGCCTCTTCTCGCTGCTGCCCCAGGTCGTGGGCGCCGTCGCGGTGCCGGTGATCGCGGCGGGCGGCATCGCGGACCGCCGCGGAGTGGCCGCGGCCTTCGCCCTGGGCGCGCAGGGCGTGCAGGTGGGCACGGCCTTCCTCGGCACGGCGGAGTCGGCGGCCACCGCCGCGCATCGCGACGCGATCCGCGCGACCCCGGCGGAGGGCACGGTGCTGACGCGCGCGATGAGCGGGCGGCTCGCCCGCGGCGCGCGCAACCGGGTGGTCGCCGAGATCGAGGCCGCCGGATCCATCGCGCCGTTCCCGGCCCAGAACTGGATCACAGGGCGCTTCCGCACGCCGGCGGGGGAGCAGAACCGGGGCGATCTGCAGTCGCTGTGGATGGGGCAGTCGGCCCCGCTCGCCCGGTACGGCACCGCCGCGGAGGCGTTCACGGAACTGGCCGCAGGCGTGCCGCGGGACTGACCCCGCACGCGGGAACAGGCGACCGCGCCGCGTCAGGCCAGGGTACGGGACCCGACCACCACGCGGGAACAGGCCATCACGCCGGAACAGGCGACCGCGCAGCATCCCTGCCTGTTCCGGCGCGTCTGCCTGTTATCGCGATGATCGTCCGGGGGGGGGGCGACGTCCGTGCGCCCTGTGATCGCGGCGGCTGCGCGCGTCAGAGGATGACGGTGGAGCGGCCGTGCACGATGACGCGGTCGTCGGCGTGCCACTGCACCGCGCGCGCGAGCACGAGGCGCTCCACGTCGGCGCCGCGGGCCTGCAGCTCCGCGGCGGAGTCGGCGTGCGTCACTCGGGTGACGTCCTGCTCGATGATCGGGCCCTCGTCGAGGTCGGCCGTGGCGTAGTGCGCGGTGGCGCCGATGAGCTTCACGCCGCGCTCCTTGGCGCGGGCGTAAGGGTTCGCGCCGATGAACGCAGGCAGGAACGAGTGGTGGATGTTGATCACCGGTGCGCCCAGGCGCTCGATGAAGTCGTCGGTGAGGATCTGCATGTAGCGGGCGAGCACGACCAGATCCACGTTGCCCTGCAGCAGCTCGAGCTGGCGCCGCTCCATCTCCGGCTTGTCGCCCGACGAGATGTGCACGAACGGGACGCCGAACGAGCGCACCGACTCGGCGAGGTCGGGGTGGTTGGAGACGACCATGGTGACGTCGATGTCGAGCTGCCCGCGCTGGGTGCGCCAGAGCAGCTCCATCAGGCAGTGGTCGTACTTCGAGACGAAGATGGCCACGCGCTTGCGCTTGGAGGCGTCGTGCAGCGACCAGTCCATGCCGAAGCGCTCGGCGACCGCGGCGAGGTCGGTCTCGAGAGCCGGACGGGCGGCGGCAAGACCCTCGCGGTGGATCACGGTGCGCTGGAAGAAGCGCCCGCCCTCCGCATCGGTGGAGTGCTGGTCGAGCGAGATGATGTTCACCTCGTGCGCGGCGAGCACACCGGCGACGGCCGCGACGATGCCGGGCTGATCGGCGCACGTGATCAGCAGTCGGGCGGTGTCGGGCTGCGCCATGGCATCGTCTCCTTGCAACGGGGGTGTGCGTCGATTCTGCCGTGCCCGCGGGCGCGAGGCGAATCGCCCGCGCCCGCACGACGAATCGCTCGCGGCCGCACCTGTTCGGCAGACGCGCGGAGGGGACCCGGGCGCGGTGCCCGTGCCCGGGTCCCCTCCGTGTCGTCGTCCGATCAGTTGCCGCCGAACTCGGCCAGGGTCAGCGTCTGGTCGCCGGGCCGGGTGAACGAACCCGCCTGCGCGGTGCGCGAAGCACCGTGCGCTGCGGGCTTGTCCCACGAGCGGCCGGGGGTGGTGGCCGCCGCGGAGGTGTCGATGCCCAGCACGAGCCCCGAGTAGCGGTTCACGAGCCGGATGGATCCGGTCGGCTCTCCGCTGACCGGGTCGGTGTTCGGCACCACGAACCACTGCTGCCCGACTCCGGCCGATGCCGCGTCGGTGAGCGTGAGCGTGGCGCCCCAGGCGCGGCCGGCGGTCGAGGAGGCGTCGACGCCCAGCAGCGTGCCGGCCTGCGTGGCGATCGTGTACGCGCCGTCGCCCGTCGCCGTGAACGTCCACGCGCCGTTCTTGCGGTTCACGGCACCGGCCGTCTTCAGCGTGGCGCCGTCGCCGGCGACCGACAGCTTGCGGCCGTCCGCGTTGGCGATCGTGTAGGCCTTGCTCGTGTCGATCGGCGCCGCAGGCGTCACCGAGGGGCCGGCGTCGATCGTGATGTTGGCGAGCTGGGCGTAGGCGTCGCCCATGCAGCCGAACGAGCAGTAGGAACGGAACGACTTGCCCACGATCGCCGAGCTCGTCTTGTTGGCCGGGTCGACGAACCACCGGTACCAGGACGCGGTCGTGTACGCGGATCCGGTGTCGCCGAGGCGGAACCACTTCTGCGTCGCGAGGTTCTTCGTGGCGTAGAACTCCTGGGGAGCCTTGCCCGACTGGTCCGGGTTCTGCGGCTGGCCGATGTACAGGCCGAGGTAGGCGTCGTAGGTCACGTCCATCACGAACAGCGGCGAGGTCGGCGGCATCTGCCCCTTCTTGATCTGCTGCTGCGCGGTGCCCGGGGTGTTCGGGTCGTACTCCTCGTCGACCGGGGTGTACCCGGTCTGGCTGTCGTCCGTGACGGGCACCATGTTGCTCTCCTTGCCGGAGATTCCCGGCTCGGTCCAGGTGCCGTCGTACCACTTCTGCCAGGTGCCGGTCGCCATCTTGCCGGAGATCGGGGCACGGGCGACGTGCTCGTAGAAGGCCACCCAGCTGCCGGTCTTGTTCACCACGCGGGAGCCGTAGAACGCGTAGAAGTAACCGGACGCGTAGTCGACGTACAGGCGCGGGTCGCCGTCGCCGTAATAGTAGGTCTGCTGCGGGAACGCCGCGGTGTCACCGCGCTCGGTGCTGTACGGCGAGGTGATCGCGTGGCCCGGGATGGTCCAGGTCTTGCCCTGATCCGTCGAGACCGCGTAGTCGATCGCGTCGTAGTGCAGACCGTCGCCGAACGGCTTGGGCGTGAACTCGTTGTGCACGAGGCCGTACCAGTCGCCGGTATCGGGGTCGACCCACATCTGCGTGATGTCGCAGTAGTTCGGCTGGGTGTAGCTGGATCCGGCGGGCGCCTTCGTCGACTCCACGCCGGTCGGGCTGGCGTTGCAGAAGTCGGTGGTGTCGGGGTTGGTGCCGGCCGCGTTGAGCGCCGCGTCCGGCTTCGCGGTGTCGAAGTCCGTGCCGGTGTACCAGTTCCACTGCCGGATGTCGCCGTTGCTGCCGTCGGGTTCGTTGTAGTAATTCGCGTGCGACTCGCCGAAGTGGAACGTGCCGTCGGCGTCGATGAAGGGGCTGGCCGGCGTGTCGTCGGGGTACTGCCATGTGCTGTTGTCGACGGAGTCGGTCGTCACCGTGGCAGCGGCGGGCTTGGGCGTCGGCGTGGGGGTCGGCGTGGGCGTGGGCGTGACGATCGGGTCGGTGGTGTAGACGACGATCTCGGAGGCCGAGGCGTTGTTCGAGCCGTTGACGGCGTCGAGGATCTTGAACTCCACGTAGCGCGCCGTCACCGGCTGGGCGAACGTGACGTACTGGATCTGGGTGCTGCTCGTGGGCTGCGAGAACGTGGCGGTTCCCGCAGGCGTCCATGCGCTGCTCTCGCCGTCCTTCGCGACGGCGGGGTCGTTCGTGGTGAGCACCTGCACGTTCTTGGCCGGGCCGTTGTTCTGCACCTTGACGGAGTAGCCGAGCCCGGTGAGCGCGTGCGGGGCGCCGATGTCGAAGGTCAGGTGGTGCGGCATCGGATCCGGTGATCCGCCGTTGTAGTTCGAGGCCCACTGGGTGGAGTAGTCGCCGTCGAACGCTCCCTTCGCCGTGCCGTCGAGCGAGGGCGGCGCCGGGTAGGGCGCCGATTCGGAGTCGACGTCGAGCAGCGTGTAGCCCGTGTCGGGGAGCGCGGCGCCGGCGGGCGGGGTGCTCGCGGCGTGCGCCGGGGCCACCGCGCAGAGGGCCAGCGTCGTGGCGGCGATCGCGAGGGCGGCACCCCCGGCGATCGCGCCGTGCGAGCGGCGGGAGAGGGACAGGGTCTGTGGGGGCATCGGTCTTTCTTGCTGCATCGTCGAGGCGGGGAGAACACGGCTACGCTAACGCTGGGTTAGCGCAAACATCAAGATGTTTCCCGAAAACTTACGGTTCTCCCGCGGATCTAGATATCGCAAACATGCGGATCCGGGACGCTGCGGTCGCGGAGCCGCCGATGGCGGCGCTGGCGTGCGGAGCACGGAGGCATAGCCTGGACGCGTGACCCCGTCTGCATCGGCCCCGACGCTCGGCGCCCTCCTCGACGCCGCTCGCGCGGCGCTGCGGGACGTGCCGCAGGAGGCGCTCGGCCGCGAGAAGCTCTCCCGCTGGCGTGCGCCGCGCATCGTGCGCAGCGGATCCGCCTGGCACGTCGGAGTGCTGCTGATCGCCGACGACGCCGTGTTCGCCACGGCGGAGGTGCTGCGCGCTGCGGCACCGGTGCGCCGCGGGTACGCCGCGGAGTCTGCACGTGCCCGCGCCGAAAGGCGCGCGGAGGCGTCGCGCGGCGGATTCCGCGAGGGCGAGACTGTGCACGTCGGGTGGTCCCGGATCGACCTGGACGCGGTCGCGGCCGGCGGATCCTCCGGCCCCCTCGCGGTGGTGGACGGCGTGCCGTCGGTGCGATGGTCGCCCGCCGCGGGGCTCATGTCGCTGGAGACCTACCTGAACGAGCGGATCGCGCTGCTGCGCCAAGGGCAGTGACGCCCGGTCCCTGAGGGAGGAACGCCGGTTCTCGGGGATCAGCGGGCGAGCGCGCGCTCGCCGAAGCGGTGCAGGATGCGGGCGGGCTCGGTCACCACGGACGCCAGCACGGCCTCCTGAACAGTGTGGAACGCGTCCGGGTCGAAGTAGCCGGTCGTGCGGTAGAACACCATCCGGTCGGCGAAGTCGCGCGGCGAGGGCTCCGGGTGGAACTGGGTCGCGTAGAGGTCGGCGCCCACGCGGTAGGCCTGCACGGGGCAGGAGTCGTTGCCGGCGAGCAGCACCGCACCCGGGGGAGGCTGGGTCGAGCCCTCCTTGTGCGCGGTGAAGGCGTGGAACGTGGCGCCCGCCGGGCCGAACAGGGGATCGGCCGCGCCTTCCGGCGTCGTCCGGATCTCCGCTGCCGTCGCCTCCTCCGGATTCTCCGTGCCGACGCTGCCGCCGAGGAGCCGCGTCACCACGCCGATCCCGAAGCAGGTGAAGAATGCGGTCGTGGCGCCGTCGATCGCGCGCGCGGCGATGCGCTCCAGGTCCGCCTCCACGCGGAGCTGTGTCGCGGACTTGCGCACGTCGGTGACGTTGAACGGAGAGCCGCCGATGACGAATCCGGCGTACCGGTCGAAGGCGTCGTCCGGAAGCGCGGTGGTGGTGAGGTCGATCCGGTCCAGCGCGTCGGCGTCGACGCCGAGGGCGACGCGGAAGGAGGCGCGCTCCGCCGTCGCCGCATCCAGCTCAGGGCGCACGCCGACGTACAGAAGCGAGGCCATCCCTGGATTCTAGGGGAGCGGTGGATCCGGACGAGGCCCGGATGAAATGGTCGGGAATACAGTCGAGTGGTATCTGTTGAACTTGATAGCACTACGCTCAAGTTTGAGAGGAAGCGAAATGCCCAACGACTTCACCGACGCGGGTTCGGGCTCGTTCGACGAGTTCCTGGCACGCTATCTCGCCGGTGAGCAGGCCCGGCAGACCCGGTCGATCGACCTCAGCCGGTTCCTCACCGTGCGCACGCAGCGGACGCTGCAGCGCGCGGGCCGTTTCGCGCTCGAGCGCGGCCAGACCGAGCTCGACGCGCTGCACGTGCTCCGCACCGTCGTCGAGGACGACGCCGTCGTCCAGGCGATCCGCAACATCGGCGTCTCCCCGCAGGCCATCATCGACGCGGTCGAGACGCGGCTGCCTGCTCCGGGGCCGGCGTCCGACGTGGACGCCGCCACGATCACCCCCGGTGCCAGCCGGGCTCTGTTCCACGCCTACCAGGTCGCCCGTTCCTCGGGCGCGACCTACATCGAGCCCGAGCACGTCTTCTTCGCGCTCGTGCTCGGACAGGACGTGCCCGCGGGCCAGATCCTGGCACGCGCCGGGGTCACGGCCGAGGCGCTCACGCAGAGCCTCCGCGAGCCGGTGCCTGCGGGTGCCGCCCCCGAGGCGGAGACCGCGACGGGCGCGTCCGAGACCCCGATGCTGGATCGCTTCGGCCTGGACCTCACGGCCCGTGCCCGCGCCGGCGAACTGGATCCCGTGATCGGCCGCGCGGACGAGATCGAGCAGACGATCGAGATCCTCAGTCGCCGCACGAAGAACAACCCCGTCCTGATCGGCGAGGCCGGCGTCGGCAAGACCGCGATCGTGGAGGGCCTGGCCCGCGCGATCGTCGACGGCGCCGTTCCGGCGCAGCTGAAGGACCGCCGCGTCGTGGCGCTCGACCTGCCCGCCATGCTCTCCGGAACCCGCTACCGCGGCGACTTCGAGGAGCGCCTCACCCAGACGATGGACGAGATCGCCGCCCACAAGGGCGAGATCATCGTGTTCATCGACGAGGTGCACACCGTCGTGGGCGCCGGCGGCTCCGGCGAGGGCGGCGGCATGGACGCCGGGAACATCCTGAAGCCGCGCCTGGCGCGGGGCGACCTGCACCTCGTCGGCGCGACGACGCTCGCCGAGTACCGGCGGATCGAGAAGGATCCGGCGCTGGAGCGCCGCTTCCAGCCGGTCAAGGTCGCGGAGCCCTCGATCGAGGACGCCGTGCGCATCCTGGACGGGCTCAAGCCCGTCTACGAGCAGCACCACGCCGTGACCTACACGGAGGACGCGATCCGCGCCGCGGTGGAGCTCAGCGCCCGCTACCTGCCCGACCGCGTGCTGCCGGACAAGGCGATCGACCTCATCGACCAGGCCGGCGCCCGGCTGCGGCTGCGGCTCGGCGTGGTCGACGACGTCGAGGCGCTGCTCACGGAGCTCGCCGACCTGGAGGCGCGCAAGAACGCCGCGGTCGGCGCCGAGCACTACGAGGAGGCGTCGCGGATCCGCGACGAGATCGCCGCGGTGCAGCGCCGGATCGACGCCGCCGGCCGCCCCGCCGTGGTGATGAACGCGGAGGCCGCCGTGGTCGACGAGGCCGAGATCGCCGCGGTGATCTCCCGTGCGACCGGGATCCCGGTCAGCCGTGTCTCGGAGAGCGAGCGCGAGCGTCTGACCGACCTCGAGGCCGACCTGCACGCCCGCGTGATCGGTCAGGACGACGCGGTCACCGCCGTGGCCCGCGCCGTGCGGCGCAGTCGCACCGGCATGGGCGACGCCCGGCGCCCGGTCGGCTCGTTCCTCTTCCTCGGCCCCACCGGTGTCGGCAAGACCGAGCTGGCGAAGGCCCTTGCCGACCGTCTCTTCGACGACGAGACCGCCGTGATCCGCTTCGACATGAGCGAGTTCGGCGAGCGGCACACGGTGTCGCGGCTCGTCGGTGCCCCTCCGGGATACGTGGGCTACGACGAGGCGGGGCAGCTCACCGAGCGGGTGCGGCGCAACCCGTACTCGATCGTGCTGTTCGACGAGATCGAGAAGGCCCACCCCGACGTGTTCAACCTGCTGCTGCAGGTGCTCGACGACGGACGGCTCACCGACGGTCAGGGCCGCACGGTCGACTTCCGCAACACGGTGATCGTGATGACCTCGAACATCGGATCCGAGTTCCTCGCCTCGCGCTCGGGTGCGCTCGGCTTCGTGGCCTCGCAGGATGCCTCTGCGAACGGCTTCGCCTCGCAGGAGGACCTGCGGGCCCGGGTGATGGGCAAGCTGCGCGAGGCCATGCGGCCCGAGTTCCTGAACCGCATCGACGAGATCGTGCTGTTCTCGAAGCTCGGGCGCGACGAGCTGAGCCGCATCGTCCGACTGCTGCTGCAGGCGACGGCGGACCGGCTCGCGGGCCGCGAGGTGTCGCTCGACGTGACGGACGCGGCCGTGGCCTGGCTCGGCGAGCACGGCTACGAGCCGGAGTACGGCGCGCGGCCGCTGCGCCGCCTGATCCAGCGCGAGGTCGACGACCGCATCGCCGACCTGTTCGTCTCGGGCGAGCTCCGCGACGGCGGCCGGGTGCAGGTGGACGCGGTCGACGGTGCCCTGCGCGTCACCGTTCCGTTCGAGGTCGCTCAGGCCGCCTGACCGTCTCCACTTGTTTCGAAGCGCGCATCTGGTCCCATCCAGAGCCTGGATCCAGCCATTTGCGCGCTTCGAAACGCTGTGAATCAGCGGGAGGAGTTCGCGGTGCGGCCGCGGACGACGCCGACGAACGCCTCGACGTCGGGCGTGGTCGCGTCGCGCGGCCAGGCCAGCAGCACCGGGGACACCGGCGCATCGCGCAGGATCCGGTATTCGACGTCCTTGCGGTGATGCAGGCGGGCCAGTGACATCGGGGCGACCAGGATGCCGACACCCGCGGCGACCGTCGCGACCGCGTCCTCGACCGTGTCGAGCGGACCGATCGCGGCCGCCTGGGCCGGAAGGTCCAGCTCTCCGAGCACGTCCTCCCGGGTCGTCAGGAGGGTCTCGCCCTCCAGGTCGGCGGGGGAGAGCTCATCGGCGGCGAGCAGGTGCGATTCGGCGGAGGCGATCACGACCGGCAGCTCCTCGTAGAGCGCGATCGCGTGCATGCCGTCCCGGTCGAACGGATCCCGCACCAGGGCGAGGTCGACGCTCCCCGCGGTGAGGGCGGTGCGCTGCGCGCTGAACGGGACCGGCACGAGCTCGAGCGTCACGTCCGGCATCCGGGCGTTCCACGCGTCGATCCAGCGACCCGGGGTCGCGCCCGGCACCGCGCCCAGGCGCAGGACCCGCGGCTCCTCGGCCCGCGCGGCGGGAGCGTCGAAGACGACCTTCTCGGTCTTCTTCGTCGCGCGCTGCGGCGCGCCCTTCCCCCCGCCCTTCGCCGCGGCCTTCCCGGCGCCCTTCGCCGCGGCCTTCCCGACGTTCTGGGCTTTGCCGGCGTTCCTGCCGCTGGCGGTGCTGCGCGCACCGCCCTTGGCGGAGCGCACCGCGGGCTTGCGTCCGCCGGATGCGCCTCGCCTGCTCATGCGTTCAGCGTACCGGCGCTGCCCCGCCGCACCGACCGGCTCAGGCCTCCGCGGCGCGGATCACGACGCAGCACCGTTCGGCGCCGGGGTCCAGTTGCGCGTCGAGGTGGCGGCATCCGAGGCCCTCGGCGACCCCCGCGACGTACGCCTGGTTCATCCCGCAGATGAGCGCCGTGTGGCCGCGCGCGAGGTCGTGGAACGGGCAGTTCGCGAGCACGAGCCCGTCCTCGGTCGAGCGCGGCTCGTAGCCCTGATCGGCGAGGGCGGGCCGGATCCGCTCGTACTCGTGCGAGGCGTCGGCGGGACCGGCGTCGGCATGCCCTGCCCCCTCGGCGATCCGTGCGCCGTACGCGCTGCCCTCGTCGCGGGCGACCTCGCGGAGCGCCGCGTCGATCGGCACGTCGTCGGAAGCGTGCTCGATCGCGCGCGCGAGCAGGTGCCCGGCCAGGTCGAAGCGCCGCGGCGGAAGGGAGACCGCGATGGTCTGCTCCGCGCGCCGGTAGAGCTTCGACGGGCGCCCGGCGCCGGGGCCGGTACGGCCGGTCAGGCGGCGGAACTCCACGTCGAGCAGGCCGAGCTCGACGAGGCGGTCGAGTTGGAAGCGCGCGACGTGCGCTGCCACGCCCACGGAGTCGGCGGCGCTCTCCCGCGTGACGGCGTCCGGCTGTGCGATGACGTGCTCGTACAGCGCCCGCCGGGTGGGGTCCGCCAGGGCCCCGATCCCCGCGGCCTGCTCCGAGATGCTCATGTGCTCACTCTAACTGAAGATTCCCTTGATTTTAGAGACTGATGGTTCTAATTTGTGATCTATCACCTTTTAGAAGGGAGCTGTCATGACCACCTCGGCCCAGACCAGAACCGCGGCGCGTTCGCCGCTGCTGCAGGACGGAAACCGGCAGGCCTTCCTCCTGCTGCGCACCGTCTTCACCGTCGCGCCGATCCTCTTCGGTCTCGACAAGTTCGTCCGCATCCTCAAGCCGGACTGGGAGGTGTATCTCGCCCCGTGGATCAACGGCATGATCGGCCTGGATGCGCACACTTTCATGTACATCGTGGGCGCTGTCGAGATCGTCGCGGGGATCTTGGTCGCCTTCCTGCCACGGATCGGCGGCTACGTGGTCGCCGCGTGGCTGCTCGGCATCATCGTGAGCCTGGTGACCGCGGGCGGCTTCCTCGACATCGCGCTGCGCGACTTCGGGCTGCTGGTGGGCGCGCTCGCCCTCTCCAGCCTCGCGGCGGCGCAGCGCGGTGGGCGCTGGCGCTGAGCGGCGGCCCCGCAGGAGCTGGGGACTGCGACGGCGTGCATCTCGGGGGTGCGCGCCGTCGCGGGGTGCCACGGAGGACCGACACGCGCGAAATGCGTGCGCGGGAATAGATCCGGCCCGGCCGAGGTTGCAGATGTATCCGGGGAAAGTCCCGGGCACGGGAGGTTTTCGTGGGTAAGAACTACGTCGACATCGAGGACGGCCACGGCGGCACGCTGCGCTACCGCAAGCACGCCAATGGCCGCGGGCTGATCGCGCACGGTGCCAAGGTGCACCCGCAGGCGGTCGTGGAAGCCGGTGCCTACGTCGAACCGGGGGCGAAGGTCGGGGCCGGCGCGTACGTCGCGCGCGGCGCCTGGATCGAGCCCGAGGCGATCGTGGGCGTGAACGCCCGGATCGAGGCCCATGCCCACATCGGGCAGGGGGCCGTGATCGGAGACGGCGCCACCATCGGCGTGCGCACCGAGGTCGGCACCGGCGCGCACATCGCGCGGGGCGCCAAGATCGGCGACGACGAGACCGTCGCCGCCGGCATGAATCTGGACACCGACCGCAAGGGCCTCTGGCTGGCGGCCTGAACGCCGCGGCCATCGAGGCCGCACCGAAGACGCGCATCTCTGCGGAGGTGCGCGTCTTCGCGTATCCGGCGCCGTGAACTCAGCGCCCGCACCACCGCGCGGTCAGCGCTGGCAGTTCGGGCACCAGAACGTGCGGCGCTCCTCGGTGGGGTCGGCGCCCAGCTCGCCCGTCAGGATGAGAGCGCCGCAGCGGCGGCAGGGGCGGCGGGCTCTTCCGTAGACCCAGGTGGTGCGGCCGCGCAGCGCGACCCCGGTGAACGTGCGGTCGACCCGGTTCCGGTTGGCGCGGATCGTGCGCGCCCCGAGATCGAGGAGCGCCGCCGCGTCCACCTCCGTGGCAGGGCGCGTCGGCAGCACGCCACGCAGGAACAGCAGCTCGGCGGCGTACTCGTTGCCGAACCCGGCTACGTTGCGCTGATCCAGCAGCGCCACGTGGATCGGCCGCGGGTCCGCCTCCAACCGGCGTGCCGCCTCCGCCGGATCCCAGTCATCGCTGAGCGGATCCGGTCCGAGGTGCGAGACCAGGGTCGCCTCCTCGGCCGTCGGCACGAGCGCCAGCATCGAGACCTCGAAGCCGACGGCTTCCACCGCGGCCGTGCCGACGATCGCGCGGGCGGTGTGCGCGGGCGCCCGCCAGCGCTCGCCGGGCCGGTACAGGTGCCAGGCGCCGTCCATGCGCAGGTGTGACCGGAGCGTCCAGCCGCCGATGCGCATGAGGATGTGCTTGCCGCGCGGAATCACGGCGTGCACGACGGATCCGGTCAGGTCGGCGTTCGCCAGATCGGGCACCCGCAGGTCGAAACGCGTCACCTCGCCGCCGCGCAGCGCCCGGTCGAGGCGGTGCGCCACGCGGTAGACGGTGTCGCCCTCAGGCACCGGGCGCCGCCGGGGTCGTGCTCCCGACCGCCGCGCGCTCGGTCAGGGCGCGGGCAAGCATCGTGGATCCTGCGACGGCGGCGGGCATCGTGATGACCGCGCCGAGCGGCACCATGAAGCACAGCTGTGTGGCGACGCCGAAGCCGAGCACTCGCGCCCGTCCGGAGGCGAGCAGCCGGGCGCGGTCGTGGCGGCTCAGGCCGCGGGCGTCGAAGGCGCGGCCCGTGAGCTCCCGCGCGAGCAGGCGTCCGGAGAGCAGCACCCCGACGACGGTCGCGAGCACTCCGCCCACGACCGGGATGAGACCCAGCACCAGGGTCAGCAGCGCGATCAGCGCGCCGAGCACCACGAGGCGCAGCCCCTCGCCGACTGTCGCCCAGAACCCGGTCTCGCCCGTGGGCTCGGGCCCTCCCAGGCTGCGCTCGACCTCGCGCCAGATGCGCTGGTAGAACGGATCCCCGATCGTCAGGGTCAGAGCGGTGAAGACGAGCGCCGACAGCACGGCACCGGCCACGAACAGCACGATGCCGAGCGCTATGCGCAGGGCGTCGCGCCAGCCGGAGACCCAGCCGTCGGCGAACGGCGTCATCCAGGCGGTGATCGCGCCGAGCGAGAATGCGAGGGGGATCAGGAGCGCGGCCAGCAGGAGGAAGCTGATCACCGCGGGGATGAGGCCCCATGCGAGCAGCCCAGGGCGCGTGCGCCACAGCGCGAACCCGCGCAGCAGGGTGCCGACGCCGGCGGCGAACTCGCGGATCATGCCACCAGGGTAAGCGCGGGCGCCGCGGTCGGGCGCCGTCACAGCGCCTTGCGCAGGGTGTATCCCCGCGGCGTCGCCACAAAGCCCGCCTCCTGGAGCAGCCCGCCGAGCCGGGGGCCGAGCCCCGATCCGTCGGCGCCGCGGTCGTACAGGCTGGTGCCGTTCACCTTCTCCACGGTGAGGGTCTCCAGGCGTCGCGCCTTCGCGGTCGCGGCGAGGTCGGCCGTCGCGGCGCGCAGCTCCTCCTCGTCGCCCGAGAACGCGAGCACCGTCTTGCCGCCCCGCTCCAGGTACAGCACGAGGGCGCCGTCCACGAGCACCACGAGCGCGCCGGCCTTGCGTCCGGGGCGGTGCGAGACCTCGTCCATCCGGGGCCAGCCGAGGGCTGCGCCGTACGGGTTCGCCGGATCGGTGGCCGCGAGCGTGCGCGCCATGCGCGGCGGCGGGTCGGCGAGCCCGGCGAACGTGCGCAGCCGGTCGATCGTGGCCGACGCGGCGAACTGCGCCGCGCCCAGCTTCTCGATCACGTATCCGCGGCGGCAGTGCCCGGCCTCTTCGAAGCCCGCCAGCACACGATACGCCTGCGCGAAACCGCCGGGCACGCCCTCGGCCTGCACAGATCCACGGGTGACGACGCCGTACCGGTCGAGCAGCAGTCCCGCCGAGACCGTGGCGCGCCGCGCCGGATCCGTCTCCGCCTCCGGGAGCAGCGACCAGCGGCCGCCGACGGACAGCGGGCGCGGCGCTGAGGCCGGGCGGGCCGGGGACATCCCGCGGAACGTGCGGGCGCGCGGGGCGCGGCGCGTCACCTTGTGCGCCTGGCTGCCGCCGCTCAGCAGCGCGCGGATCGGGGCGAACGTGTCGTTCGTGACGTGCCCCGACCAGGCGAGGTTCCACAGCGCCTCGACCACCGATGCCTCGTTCTCCGCGCCGACCGTCTCCCGCAGTTGCGCGGCGAAATAGGCCCCGCCGGAGGCGAGGGCCGCGAGGAGCTGCGCCTCCAGCGATCCCGCCTCGGGCGCGTCCTCGGCGAACGGCACCGTGAACGGGGCGAGGTCGGCGGGGTGCAGCGACACCCAGCCGTCGCGGCCCGGCAGCGCTCCGTGGCCGGCCCAGACCACCTCGCCGGAGCTGGTGAGCTCGTCGAGCATCGCCGGGGCGTAGTCGCGCACGCGCTGCGGCAGGATCAGCGACTCCCACGCGCTGGCGGGGATCGGCACGCCGGCGAGCTGCTCGATCACGGTCGCGACGCCGTCGATGCCCTCGAGCGGACGCGCCACGTGCTGCCACTCCGGCAGGAACCGCGCGAACGCGGCCGGGGGCACCGGCTCGACGCTGCCCCGGATGGCGGCGAGGGAGCGCATCCGCAGCCGGCGCAGCACCTCGGTGTCGCACCACTCCGTCTCGTCCGGACCGGCGGACGTGGCGGAGGCGCGGGCTCCCGTCACGCCGGCCGCGGGATCCGGCAGGAAGTACCCGCTCGTGACGCGCCCGTCGGCCTCGAGGCGCTGCAGCGTCTGTCGCACGATGGCGGTGCCGAGTCCGAACCGTGCCGCCACCGCCGATCCCAGGAACGGACCGTGCGTGCGCGCGTGCCGGGCGACGAGATCGCCGAGCGGATCCGCGACCGGCTCCAGGAACGCCACCGGGATTCCCACGGGCAGCGGCACGCCGAGGGCGTCGCGCAGGCGCCCGGCGTCCTCGATCGCGGCGACGCGGCGCGCCCCGCCGATCGTGACCTCGATCGCGCGGCGGGCCTCGACGAGCGTCGCGAGGTGCGCCGCGGCCACAGCGTCGGTCGCTGAGCCTGTCGAAGCGCCCTTCGTCTCGTCGCTGCGCTCCTCGCTCAGGGACCGGCCCGACTCCGCGTCCGACTCGGGCTCCAGCCGCGCCGCGACCTCCGCCGCATCGAGCGGGCCGAGGATCCGCAGCAGATCCGCGACGCCCTCCACGCCCCGGGCGCGGCGGGCCGGATCCAGCCGCTGCGCCTCGCGCTCGAACTGCGCGATGACGTCCGGATCCAGCAGCTCCCGCAGCTCGACCGTGCCGAGGAGCTCGCCGAGCAGCGCGGGGTCGACCGACAGGGCGGCGGCCCGGCGCTCGGCGAGCGGGGAATCGCCCTCGTACATGAACGCGCCCACGTAGCCGAACAGCAGATCGCGGGCGAACGGCGACGGCTGCGCGGTCTGCACCTCGACGAGCCGGATCCGCCGTTCCGCGATCCCGGTGATCAGGCGCCGCAGCGCCGGCAGGTCGTAGACGTCCTGCAGCACCTCGCGCAGGGTCTCCAGGATGATCGGGAACGTCGGGTGCTTGCGCGCGACCTCGAGCAGCTGGGCCGAGCGCTGTCGCTGCTGCCAGAGCGGCGTGCGCCGGTTCGGATTCATCCGCGGCATGAGCAGCGCGCGGGCGGCGCATTCGCGGAACCGCGAGGCGAACAGGGCGGATCCGCCGACCTCGTCGGTGACGATCCGCTCCAGCTCGTCGGGGTCGAAGACGAACAGCTCGGCGCCGGGCGGCTCCGCGTCGGCGTCCGGCACCCGCACGATGATGCCGTCGTCGCTCGCGACCGCGGATCCCTCCACGCCGAGGCGCTCGCGGATGCGCGCGTTCACGGCGAGGGCCCACGGCGCGTGTACGGTCTGCCCGAAGGGCGAGTGCAGGATCACCCGCCAGTCGCCGATCTCGTCGCGACTGCGCTCCACGGTGAGCGTGCGGTCCGTCGGCAGGGTGCCGGTGGAGGCCTTCTGCTCATTCAGATGCGCCAGGAGGTTGTCCTGGGCGAGCGCGTCGAGTCCCGCGGCGGCGAGCCGTTCCCGAGCCTGGGGCTCCGGGGCGCCGTGCACCTCCCGGTTGAACGCGCCGAGCGCCTCGCCGAGCTCGAAGGGACGGCCCAGCCCGTCGCCGTGCCAGAACGGCACCTTGCCGGGCTGCCCGAACGCGGGGATCACGTTGACGCGGTCGTGGGTGATCTCGGCGATCCGCCAGCTCGTCGTGCCGAGCGTGAACACGTCGCCCACGCGGGACTCGTACACCATCTCCTCGTCGAGCTCGCCGACACGGGCGCCCGTGGTCTCGCCGGCCACGAACACGCCGAACAGTCCGCGGTCGGGGATGGTGCCGCCGCTCGTGACGGCGATGCGCTGCGCGCCGGGCCGCCCGGTCAGGGTGCCCGCGTCGCGGTCCCACACCAGGCGCGGGCGCAGCTCGGCGAACTCGTCCGAGGGGAAGCGGCCGGCGAGGAGGTCGAGCGTCGCCTCGTAAGCCGATCGGGGGAGCGACGCGAACGGCGCGCTGCGGCGCACGGTGTCGAACCACTGCTCGACGTCGAGGGGATCCAGCGCGCAGGCGGCGACTGTCTGCTGCGCGAGGATGTCGAGCGGATTGCGCGGCACGCTGATCGCCTCGATCTGACCGGCGAGCATGCGCTCGGTCACGATCGCGGTGTGCAGCACGTCGCCGCGGTGCTTCGGGAAGAGCGAGGCGCGGCTGATCTCGCCGACCTGGTGCCCGGCGCGCCCCACGCGCTGCAGGCCGGATGCGGCGGAGGGCGGCGCCTCCACCTGGATGACCAGGTCGACCGCCCCCATGTCGATGCCGAGCTCGAGGCTGCTCGTCGCCACGACGCAGCGCAGCACGCCCGACTTCAACTCCTCCTCGACGATCGCGCGCTGCTCCTTGGAGACGGAGCCGTGGTGCGCCTTGGCGAGCACCGGGCCCGCACCCGCCGTCGACCCGGCCTGCGCCATCATCGCCGCGGGCGGCCCCTGAGCCTGTCGAAGGGCGGCCGCAGGACGGTCGAGGCCGATCCGCTCGCTGTAGATCTCGTTGAGCCGTCCGGTGAGTCGCTCCGCCAGCCGCCGGGAGTTGGCGAACACGATCGTCGAGCGGTTCTGCAGGATCCGGTCGACGATCGCCTCTTCCACATGCGGCCAGACGGATCCCGTCATCTCGGTGTTCTCACCGAACGCGTCGGCGCCGCCGGTCGTCTGATCGATCCGCTCCGCGCCGGGCGGCCTCGGCGTCTCGTCGGTGCCGGGTGGGGGCGGCGGATTCAGCATGTCCTCGATGGGCACCACCACCTGCAGGTCGAAGGTCTTCGATGCGGGCGGCGCCACGATCTCCACCGGCTGCGCGCCGCCGAGGAACCGCGCGACCTCGTCGATCGGCCGCACTGTCGCCGACAGTCCGATGCGCTGCACCGGGGTGTCGTGCCCCGCGGCGCGTCGCAGCTGGTCGAGCCGTTCCAGGCTCACGGCGAGGTGGGCGCCGCGCTTGGTCGCCGCGACCGCGTGCACCTCGTCGATGATGACGGTGTGCACGTCGCGCAGGGTGTCGCCGGCGCGGCTCGTGAGCATGAGGTACAGCGACTCGGGCGTCGTGATGAGGATGTCGGGCGGATCCGTGACGAGCTTGCGCCGGTCGGACGAGGTCGTGTCGCCCGAGCGCACGCCCACGGTCACCGCCGGGGCGGGCTGGCCCAGCCGGCGCGCGGACTGGCCGATCCCGATGAGAGGGGAGCGCAGGTTGCGCTCCACATCGACGCCGAGGGCCTTGAGGGGTGAGATGTAGAGGATCCGGGTGCGGCCGGGGCGCTCCGGCACGGCCTTCTTCCGGCCTCTCGATCCGGCGGACGCCGTGCCGGGGGAGCCGGCTTCGGATCCGGCAGCCTCCGCCGTGCGTTCCCGGAACACCCGGTCGATCGCCCACAGGAACGCCGACAGGGTCTTGCCGGATCCGGTCGGCGCGACGACGAGCGCGTGCTTCCCGCCGGAGATGGCCTCCCACGCACCCGCCTGCGCCGCGGTGGGCGCGGTGAACGCCCCGCGGAACCAGTCCTGGGTCGCGGGCGTGAACCGGTCGAGCACATCGTGCCGCGCCCCGGTCGCCGTATCGCTCATCCGTCCATCTTCGCCGCTGCCGCCGACATCCGGGTCGGGATCCGCCTACGGCGCAACGTGCGGTGCGCTGTCGCGGATCTCCAAGCCCGGCGTCGGCGCGCGGTGCGAGCATGGGGGCATGGCCGATCACACGACGAACTACGCGAGCACGTTCATCGAGGTGGCGGAGGACTGCCCCACGGACCACGCCGAGGAGCCGCCCGCCGGCGGGACACCCACGATCGCCGCGCTGCACTACCGCCTGATCGCGGAGCACCCGTTCGAGCTGACCTCCGACGACGTCGTCTTCACCACCTGGGCGCTGCGGCACGACACGGACCCGGCCGATCCCGACGCGCGGAAGCGGTTCTTCTCCAAGGGCCAGGCCTGCCTGCGCTCCTCGCCGCTCGGCAAGCGCTACGGCTGGGGCGTGCTCAGCGATGCCGAAGGGCGCGTCGCCCTCGTGCCCCGGGAGTCGGAGGAGTACGCGCTGCTCGCCGCCGACCCCGCCCTCGGGCACACGCGTGCGATGCGATCGAAGCGGGGCTGAGAGAGCGGGCGGCGAGCGGGCGACGACCCGCGGCGCCGGACGCGGACGCGTCAGCGCTCGTTCGGGATGATGATCCAGAGAACGAGGTAGACCCACAGCGGGAGCCCGGCGAACACCATCGCGATGATCGCGATGATCCGGACGAGCGCGACGGGCATGCCGAAGCGGCGCGCGAGGCCGGCGCAGACGCCGGCGATGAAACGGCCCTTGCGGGGGCGGACGAGGTCGCTCATGGCTTCATCCTGCCCCCGCCTCCTGGACGACGCCTGGATCAGGGCAGGCGGTTGGCGATGGCGAGGTTGGCGCGCAGCTCCTCGGCGTTCTGCCGGGTGACGTAGGCGGGACGGTCGCGCTCGAGGCGCCACGACTCGCTCAGAGGGCCCGCGCTCACGGTGTCGAACCCCAGCCGGTCGTAGAGGTCGGTCACGAACGCGATCGCCTCGTCGTCGTCGCTCGCCGTGCCGAGGGCGCGTCGATCCGGCGTGCCCGCCGGCGAGCCCGTCGTCAGGATCTCTCCGGCCCTGATCTGGTTGAACGCCTTCACGACCGTCGACTCGGGCAGGTGCTCCTGCAGCAGCTGCGACGTGGTGGTCTCGCCGCGATCGAGCGCGTCGATGCGACCGTCCCGCTCGAAGTAGTAGTTGTTCGTGTCGAGCACGACCTTCCCGGCGAGCGGGGCCACCGGGATGTCCTTGAGGGCCTTGAGCGGAACCGTGACGACGGCGACGTCCGCGGCCTCAGCCGCCCCGGTCGCGGTGGACGCGGTCACCCGCGGTCCGAGTCGCGCCACGAGGTCGGCGAGCGTCTCCGGACCTCGGGAGTTCGCGATCACGACGTCGTAGCCGAGTCCTGCGAACGCCTCCGCGAGGGCGCTGCCGATGTGTCCTGCTCCGATGATTCCGATGGTTGTCATGACGTGCGCAACAGCAGCCTCCCGCGCCGGCATTCCCGACGCGCCGCAGTCGCGCGACGCAGCGCGCCCGGCCGGTCCGGAGGCGGATCGGCCGGGCGAGCGTCTCGGCGGAAACCCCGGATCAGGAGCCGAGGTCGACTTCGGTGAGCAGGCCGTCCGGCCCGAGCTCGAGCGCGAGATCCAGCTCCAGCCGGCGCAGGAACGCGTCGTCGTGGCTCACCACGAGGACGGCCCCGCGATACGCGCGCAGCGCCTGCACCACCTGGTCGACCGTGTCGAGGTCGAGGTTGTTGGTCGGCTCGTCGAGCACCACGAGGTGCGGGGCGGGATCGGCCAGCAGCAGTGCCGCCAGCGCGACCCGGAACCGCTCCCCGCCCGACAGGGCGCCGACCGGCCGGTCCATCGCCGCGCCGCGGATGAGGAACCGGGCGAGGCGGTTGCGAAGCTCCTTCTCCGGGATCTCCGGGGCGCGCGCCGCGACGTTCTGCACGACGGTGGCGCTCTCATCCAGACCGTCGATCCGCTGCGGCAGATACCCGATGCGGTCGGTGTGCGCGACGGTTCTCAGGATGGATTCTTCGGATCCGCGGAGATCGGAGCCGCCGTCCGTCCAACCGGCGATCGATCCCGAGAACGGATCCGCGGGCGGCTCCGCAGGCGATTCGGTCGCGTCGGCTCGGGCATCGTCGACGAGCCGCCGCAGCAGCGTCGTCTTGCCCACGCCGTTGCGGCCGATCAGGGCGATCCGCTCCGGACCCTGGATGGTCCAGGAGCGCTCCGCGTCGCCGATCGTCGCGATGCGCCGGCTCCGCGAGACCCCCGGATCCGGCAGCTCGATCTTCATCGTGGCGTCGTCCCGCACCCTCCGGCCGGCCTCATCGAGCGCGGCGCGGGCCGTGCCCTCCTTCTCGGCGACCTCGGTGCGGAGCTTTCCCGCGGAGACCTGCGCGGCCATCTTCCGGCCGTTCATGACGATCTTCGGCTCACGCTTCTGCTCGTACGCCTTCTTCGCCATCTGCGACCGGGTCGCGAGCTTCAGCTCGGCCTCGATGCGCTGACGCTTCTCCTTCTTGAAGGCCTGCTTGGCGTCGCGCTCCGCCTGCCGGGCCGCATCCTGCTCGGCGTCCAGCCAGGCGCGCCAGGCGGAGTAGGGCCCGCCGAACACGCTGAGCTCGTGCTCGTACAGCTCTGCGGTGTCGTCCATCAGCTCCAGCAGGGTCACGTCGTGGCTGACCACGACGAGCGTGCCGCGCCAGGAGCGCACCATCTCGCCGAGTCGCGCGCGGGCGTCCCGGTCGAGGTTGTTGGTGGGCTCGTCCAGGAGGGTGATCGGCGCCCGGCGCGCACGGATGCCCGCGATCGCGACGAGCACCGCCTCGCCGCCGGACAGCTCGCCGACGGTGCGGTCGAGGAACGACGGATCCAGCCCCGCCTCGGCCAGCGCCGCCTCGGCGCGCGCCTCGACGTCCCAGTCGTCGCCGACCTCGTCGAACCGGGCGGGGTCGACGTCGCCGGCCGCGATCGCGCGCACCGCGTCGAGGGCGCGGGCCACGCCGAGCAGTTCGGCCACGCGGGCGTGCGTGTCGAGGGTGAGGCGCTGCGGCAGGTACGCCACGTCGCCGGTCGCGGTGATGCGTCCGGACGTCGGGGCGAGCTCGCCGGCGATGAGCCGGAGCAGCGTCGACTTGCCGGACCCGTTGCGTCCGACGAGGCCGGTGCGGCCGGTGCCGAACGCGCCGGAGACCGCATCGAGCGCGGTGGATCCGTCGGGCCAGCGGAAGGTGACGCGGTCGAGCACGACCGCGGAAGACAGAATCGGTGATGACATGGGGCGACTCCCGGAAGTGTTCGGGTGCGCTGATGCCGGATCCGTCCGGGAGCCGCCGTAGGCGGGTCGTCACGAAGGGGACGATCTCTCGGATCGGAGATGCCTGTGCCGCAGCAAGCGAGGGGCAGGAAGGAGCGTCGGATCAGCGCGTGGATGGAACGCGGAGGCGACGACTCAGATCAAGGGACTTCCTTACACGGCGGACAGGACCCGGACGACGATACCGGCACGATGGCGCGGACGCAACCCGGGCGTGTCGCGGACCGCCGGGCGGCGGCACGAGGGTGCGCCGGGCGGGATCCGTCGTGCGGGGGATGCCGGCGACCGACGGTGGATCTAGCCTGGATCCGTGGTGGAGCAGCGGCCGGGATCCGGCGAGACGATGCGCCGGATCGGGCTCGGCGTGGGCCTCGCGATCGGCATGGGTGTGGGGGTGGCGCTCGGCGTCGCACTGCACAACATGGGGACGGGGCTGGCCCTCGGCCTCGTGTTCGGTGCGGCCGTGATGGTGCTGTTCACGTGGGCGGGTACGCGGTTGCAGCGCGACGAGCAGCGCCGCCGCGCCGAGGACGGACCGGAAGCGGCAACGGGGCACGGCGGCGAAGATGCGCGCCGGGATGCCGTCTCCGACGCGGAGCCGGATCAGCCGTCCACGGACTCCCGCGACGCCGGCGCCTGAACCGAGGCAAGCCAGCCGTCGAGGAACCGGCGCACGTCGCCCAGCTCGTCCTCCGAGACGCTGTGCGTGAGTCCGGGGTACACGCGCCCCGTCAGCTCGGCGTGATCGGGCAGCCACTGCGCGGTGTGGTCCACGAGTGCGGGCGGGATGACGTCGTCGTGCGTGCCCCGCCCCCAGAACACGGGCGTGCGGCGCTCGCGCAGCGCGTCGTCGCCGGCGAGATCGCCGGGCGCCGCGTATCCGCTGAGGTTCACGACCGCCGCGATGCGCTCCGGGGCCCGCCGCATCGCCTGCAACGCCACGGAGGCGCCCTGCGAGAAGCCGAGCAGGGCTATCGACGGTGCCGCCGCGGCCTCGGCCTCGAGCCAGCGCAGCACGGCGTCCGCAGCGGCGGTCACGGAAGCGGGATCCCGCCGCTCGAGCTCGTCGATCGAGTACCAGGAGCGGCCCGGCATCGGCCACGGCGCCGGCAGTGGCGCGGGCAGCGAGGCGACCGCGGCTCCCTCGGGCAGGAACGGGACGAGGGCGAACAGGTCGCGCTCATCGGAACCGTAGCCGTGCAGCAGCACGAGCAGCGGCAGCCCCTCGTCGCGGCGCGCCCAGCGCACCGCCTCGCGATCGATGTCCACCGGTTCGGCCATGCATCCATCCTGCCCCAGGGCGCCGACGTCGCGGTCGCCGGGCCTGGAGGCCGTGGCGGCGGAGCGGCCACGGGCGCGGCCACATCGTCGTCCACGGGAGACGCTGATAGAAAAGGACCATGGCGGTACGCACACCCGACCCCGATCCGGCCGACGACGACGGCCTCCCCGACGCGCTGTCGAGCGCGCTGCCCTCCGGGTTCGGCGGTCTCGGCGCCTCCGGCGGAGCGAACCCCGGCTGGCTCACCGACTTCGAGCTCGCCCAGGCGCGCCGCCGGCTGCCGATGCTCTACGTCGAGGCGGTGCCGGTGCGCACCGACGGATCGGGCGTGGTCACCGACATCGGGATCCTGCTGCGCGCGACGCCGCTCGGCGAGATCACCCGCACGATCGTGTCCGGCCGGGTGCGCTACGGCGAGACCGTGCGCGACGCGCTGTTCCGGCACCTGGAGAACGACCTCGGACCGATGGCGTTCCCGATGCTGCCGCCGTCCCCGCAGCCGTTCACGGTGGCGGAGTACTTCCCGCTCCCCGGCGTCAGCGCCTATCACGATGACCGCCAGCACGCCGTCTCGCTGGCGTTCGTCGTGCCGGTGACGGGCACCTGCGAGCCGCGCCAGGACGCGCTGGAGGTGACCTGGTTCACCCCCGAGGAGGCCGCGAGCGACGCGCTCGCCGCCGAGATGGAGGGCGGCCGCGGCACGCTCATCCGGCAGGCGCTCGCCCACCTGGGCCTCCTGCGCTGAGGTCGGATCCGGACCGCGCATTCGGGATCCGGATCCGCTCGGTCGGGATCCGGATCCGCTCAGATCCGCCTTATCGGCTCGTCTCCTGCGCGACGAGGGCGACGAGCGCGTCGATGTCCTCCTCGGCCGTGTCGAAGCCGCACATCCAGCGCACCTCGTTGCGGGCCGCGTCCCAGTCGTAGAACCGGAAGGTCTCGCGCAGGCGGTCGGCGACGCCGTCGGGGAGCGTCGCGAAGACACCGTTCGACTGGGTCGGCTGCGTGAAGCCGACGCCCTGGATGGATCCGTCGGCGATCCCGGCCTCGAGCGACGAGCGCAGGCGCTGCGCCATGGCGTTCGCGTGCCGCGCGTTGCGCAGCCACAGGTCGCCCTCGAGCAGCGCGATGAGCTGCGCCGAGACGAAGCGCATCTTCGAGGCGAGCTGCATGTTGAACTTGCGGGAGTAGACGAGGCCGTCCGCCGCCCCGGGCGTCAACACCACGATCGCCTCGCCGAGCATGGCGCCGTTCTTGGTGCCGCCGAAGCTCAGCACGTCGACACCCGCGTCGCGGGTGAAGGCGCGCAGCGGCAGGTCGAGCGCCGCCGCCGCGTTGGACAGGCGCGCGCCGTCGAGGTGCAGCTTCATGCCGCGCTCGTGCGCGTGATCGGCGAGCGCCCGGATCTCGTCGGCCGTGTAGAGGGTGCCGACCTCGGTCGACTGGGTGATCGAGACCACCAGCGGCTGGGCGCGGTGCTCGTCGCCCCAGCCCCACGCCTCGCGATCCACGAGCTCGGGAGTGAGCTTGCCGTCCTCGGTGGGCACCGACAGGATCTTGAACCCGCCGATGCGCTCCGGAGCGCCGCCCTCGTCGACGTTGATGTGCGCGGTGGAGGCCGCGATCACTGCACCCCAGCGCGGCAGCATCGCCTGCAGGCCGGTGACGTTCGCACCGGTGCCGTTGAACACCGGGTAGGCCTCGACGCCCTCGCCGAAGTGCTGCTGGAACACCTCCTGCAGACGCTCGGTGTACCGATCCTCGCCGTACGCGATCTGGTGGCCGCCGTTGGCCGCCGTGATCGCCGCGAGCACCTCGGGGTGGATGCCGGAGTAGTTGTCGGATGCGAAGCCCCGGATCGCGGGGTCGTGCTCGATGTTCACCGATCAAGTCTATTCGGCGGCGTGCGGCCGGCCGTGCCGCGTCCCGCTCGTGCGGCGCCCCGTCTGTCGCCCGTCATCGCGGACAGGGTGACGGATGTCGGTGCCCCGTCCTACCCTCGAACCATGAAGAGCACCGTGGCCTCACGGGCATTCGCGGGAGTGCTCGTCAACACGCTGATCGCCAACGTGACGACGAGCTTCCTCTGGTTCGCGCTCACCTTCTGGGTCTACATCGAGACGCGGTCGGTGCTGGCCACCGGCGTCATCGGCGGTGCGTACATGCTCTTCATCGCGTTCTTCGCGATGGCCTTCGGGACCATCGTCGACCGGCACCGCAAGCACACGGTCATGCTGCTGTCGAGCGTGGTGTCGGCCGCGGCGTTCCTCGTCGCCGGCGCGCTCTACCTCGCCCGTCCCGAGTCGTCGCTGCTGGACCTGGGCGGGCCGTGGTTCTGGCTCTTCTCCGCCGTGATCCTGTTCGGCGGAGTGATCGAGCAGCTCCGCAACATCGCGCTGTCGACGACGGTCACGCTGCTCGTGCCGGAGGAGAAGCACGCCAACGCGAACGGCCTCGTCGGCACGGTGCAGGGCATCGCATTCCTCGTCACGAGCGTGTTCTCCGGGCTGTCGATCGGCTTCCTCGGCATGGGCTGGACCCTGGTGATCGCGATCGCGGCGATGCTGCTCACCCTCGTTCACCTGCTGTTCCTGCGCATCCCGGAGGAGCGCCCGCAGCCGGATCCCGACGCGCCGAGCGCCCTCGACCTCCGCGGCAGCGCCCAGGCCATCCGGCAGGCGCCGGGGCTGTTCGCGCTCATCATCTTCTCGACGTTCAACAACCTCATCGGCGGCGTCTACATGGCGCTCATGGATCCTTATGGCCTGACGCTCTTCGACGCGCAGATGTGGGGCTTCGCCCTCGCCTTCGCGTCGACCGGGTTCCTCATCGGCGGGGCGCTGGTGGCGAAGTTCGGCCTGGGCGCGAAGCCGATGCGCACCCTGCTGCTGCTCGTCATGGCGATGGGGGTGCTCGGCGCGGTCTTCATGCTCCGGGAGTGGTGGCCGCTCTTCGTGGTGGGGATGTGGGTCTACATGGCCCTGGTGCCGCCCGTCGAGGCGGCGGAGCAGACCGTGATCCAGAAGGTCGTGCCGTTCGAGCGGCAGGGGCGCGTGTTCGGGGTCGCGGCGGCCATGGAAGCGGCGGCCGCACCCGTCACGGCCTTCCTCATCGCCCCGCTGGCCCAGTTCCTGATCATCCCGTACATGAACAGCGACGCCGGGCGCGGGCAGTGGGGGTGGCTGCTGGGCGAGGGCGAAGCGCGCGGCATCGCCCTCATCTGCCTGTGGGCCGGGATCGTCATGGTCATCGCGGCCGGTCTCGCGTTCCTCACCCGGTCGTACCGCCGGCTCACGACGCTGTACGCCGAGGCGCCGGCGCAGGTGCTCCCCGGCGAGGAGTCACCGGACGACACGGCGATCGCGGTGGACCCGATCTCGGCGCGCGGCGGCCGGGCGGAGGTCGAGCCGCCCGCACGGGAAGACGCCGATGAGCGCGGCTGACGGAGACGGCGTTGCGCGCCCGCGAACCAGGCGAGTGCGCTTGACCCGGTCGGGCAGGTACGCGAGCATTCGGGAGTGAGCCAGCCCGCCGAGGATCCGCAGCCCCCGATCGCCGCCCGTCCGGACAGGCCGCCTTTGTCCGCCGAGCGGCTGAAGGCGTTCGTGGATGCGGTGGTCGCGATCGCGATGACCCTGCTGATCCTGCCGCTGCTGGAGAACGTGGCGGAGTTCGCCCGCGAGCACAAGGGCGCGCTCGACTACGTGCAGCAAGAGGGCGGCCAGCTGTTCAGCTTCGGGCTGAGCTTCCTCATCATCGCGGTCTTCTGGATGAACCATCACCGTGTGTTCGATCGCGTCGAGAAGGTGACCACGCTGCTCGTCTGGCTGCAGGTGGGCTGGATGTTCACGATCGTGTGGCTGCCGGTCGCCACGGCCATGCTCGGATCGATGGACAACGACGCGACGCAGAAGGTGCTCTACATCGGCGCCCTGCTGCTCTCCTCGCTGCTCATGCTCGTGACGCGGCTCTACCTGCGCCGTCATCCCGACCTGCATCGGATCCCGTCGGCGTCGCTGCGTCGCGGCATCATCGCGGAGGTGGTGATGAGCACGCTGTTCGCCGTCGCGCTCGTGGTCGCCGTGCTGTTGCCGGACGTCGGCTACGCGGCGATGTTCCTGCTGCTGCTCTCCGGTCCCGCGCAGGCGCTCATCGCACGCGCGTGGCGCGAGCGTCAGCACGCGGGGCACGCGAGAGCCCGGTGACGGCTCAGGCCACGTCGACGATGCGGTCGTTCAGCTCGGTCGCGTCCTCGTCCCACAGCGCGAGGATGCGCGCGGCGACGGCGTCGATCACGTCGTCCAGGCTGCGCACGCGGAGCACCACGGCGGCGGCGCGCAGGGGCTCCCCGGCGTCCCGTGCGGCCTTGGCGAACCCCTGGGCGACCGCGCGGGTCCACGCCTCGCTCGCGGCCTTCACGGCGGCGTAGTTCGCCCCGCCGGCGAGCGGCCGGGCGACGGCGGTCGAGGAGAGGATCGCGAACCGGCCGGCGTCGGAGGCGCGCAGGTCGGCGTCGAAGGCGCGGCTCGTCACCCGCACGGCCGTGAACGCCTGCTCGAGTGCGCGGTAGTCCTCCTCGGTCTGGCCGGCGAGTCCGCCTCCACCGCGCCATCCGCCGACGAGCGGGACCAGCCCGTCCACCCGTACGCCGTCGGCCGCGAGCCGGTCGGCGAGGGCGGCGACCTCGGCCTCGTTCGTCAGGGAGCAGCGCTCGATGCGGATCGACCCGGCGTCGCGGTCTCCCGATGCGGGATCGGCCGGGCGCGCGGCGGCAGCGAGGGCATCGAGCTTGCCCTGATCGCGGCCGACGGCGATCACCCGCGCGCCGGCGGACGACAGGGCCCGGGCGATCACGAGGCCCGAGGGGCTCGTGGCCCCGGCGAGGAGGACGGTGCGTCCTGCGACGGTCATGGTGTCTCCCTGAGTCATCGTGTGCCCTCATCCAACCACCCCTTTTTGCGCGAGCCACCCCCTTTCGGGCGCTGCACAAAAGGGCGGCTCGCGCGAAAAGGGGTGGCTCGGCGGAAGTGGGGTGGGTGGGATGGAGGTCAGTCGTCGGTGCCGCGGATGCCCACGGTCGACTCGATGACCGGCTTCATCTTCTTGTCGAGCGTCTCGAAGAACATCGACAGCGGGAACTCGTCGTCCAGCACCGCGTCGGTGTAGCCCTTCGGAGCGCCGGCGAGGATCTCGTCCGACAGACCGCGGGCCCACTTCGACGCGGGGTGCGGGGTCAGCGTGCTGCGCACGAGGTCGTACGCGGCGAGCCAGTGCGCGGTCTTCGGGCGGTCGATCGAGTGCCAGTACAGGTCGTCGATCGCGTCGCCGAGCGCGACGACCGCGTCCGGGACGTTCTCCCAGTCGAAGGCGAGCGCGGTGTCGGTCCAGTGCAGCACGCCGCGCTGGTGCAGCCACGCGAACAGCAGCTGGCCGCCGACGGCGTCGTAGTTGCGCACGCGGGTGCCGGTGATCGCGAACCGGAAGATGCGATCGAAGATCACGGCGTACTGCACCAGGTGCGCGTAGTCGTGCATCTCCTGCTCGGTCTCGGTCAGCTGCTCGCCCGCCGCGATGCGGGCGTCGAAGGCGCGCTCGATCTTCACGGACTCGCGGAACGCGGTCATGTCGCAGCGCATCTCCTCGAGGGAGTACAGGAAGAACGGCATCCGCTGCTTGATCATGAACGGGTCGAACGGCAGGTCGCCGCGCATGTGGGTGCGGTCGTGGATGATGTCCCACATCACGAACGTCTTCTCGGCGAGCTCCTGGTCGTCGAGCATCGCGGCGGCGCGCTCGGGCAGCTCGAGGTTCGTGATCTCGCTCGCGGCGCGCACGACGCGGCGGTAGCGCGCGGCCTCGCGGTCCTGGAAGATGGCGCCCCAGGTGAACGAGGGGATCTCGCGCATCGCGACCGTCTCGGGGAACAGCACGGCCGAGTTGGTGTCGTAACCGGGGGTGAAGTCGATCAGGCGCAGCGACACGAACAGCTTGTTGCCGTAGTCGCCCGCCTCCAGGTCGGCGATGAACTCGGGCCAGATGGTCTCGACGATGAGCGCCTCGACGAGGCGGTCGCTCGAGCCGTTCTGGGTGTACATCGGGAACACGACGAGGTGACGGATCCCGTCGACGCGGTGCTGCTGCGGCTGGAACGCCACGAGCGAGTCGAGGAAGTCGGGCACGCCGAAGCCCTCGTCGGCCCAGCGCTGGAAGTCCTTGATCGAGGCCTCGAGGTACTCGGCGTCGTGGGGGAACGCAGGAGTCAGGGCGCGGATGCCGGCGATGATCGCGGCGACATGGGCGCGGGCGGCGTCGTGGTCGTCGGTGTTCGGGACGGATCCGTCCTTGATCTGCAGCGGGCGCATCGCGATGGCGGCGTCCTTGAGCAGCTTCCAGGCGGCGGACTGCTCGGCGGTCGAAGCGTCCTCGACGACCTCGGGCTCGCCGATGAGAGCGTTGCTGGTGGTGATGAGGGACATCGGGACCTCCGATCGTGGGGACGGCAGGAAATATTCCTGCGAAATGACCTTGTCTCAGGTATTATTCCAGACATGGACGATCCTGTCGACCTCGCGATCCTCGCCGCCCTCTCCCAGGACGGGCGCGCCACGCTCGCGCAGCTCTCCGAGGCCGCGGGGCTGTCGGTGTCCGCCGTGCAGTCGCGGCTGAAGCGCCTGGAGTCGCGGGGCGCGATCACCGGCTACCGGCCCGTGATCGACGCGGAGGCCGTGGGCAAGCCGCTGTCCGCGTTCATCGAGATCACCCCGCTCGATCCCGCGCAGCCCGACAACGCACCGGAGCTGCTCGAGCACCTCGACGCCATCGAGGCGTGCCACTCGATCGCCGGCGACGCGAGCTACATGCTGTTCGTGCGGGTGGCCTCCCCGCGGGCGCTGGAGCAGCTCGTCCGCGACATCCGCCTCGCCGCGAACGTCAGCACTCGCACCACCGTGGTGCTGCAGACGTTCTACGAGCACCGCCCGATCGTGCCGGCTGCGTCATCCTGAGCCGAGCTTCCGGCGCGGGCCTCTCCGCCGCACCTGCCCATAGGCTGAGAGCCGTGGCAGAAGCGAGGATCCAGGGCAGCACGGCGCACGAGATCGCCGATTCCATCCGCGCCCTGATCGCGTCCGGCATGCTCGCGCCGGGGGAGAGCCTGCCCACGGTGCGCGGCCTCGCCGACCGCCTCGGTGTGAACCGCAACACGGTCGCCGCGGCGTACCGTGCGCTCGCCCGCGCCGGCGCCGTGGAGAGCCGCGGCCGCGGCGGCACCGTGGTCACCGAACCGCTGCGCACCGAAGAGGAGGGGTTCGCGGCGGAGACCGTGCTGCGCGACCTCGGCAGCGGTAACCCGGATCCGGATCTGCTGCCGCTGCCCGTGCTCGCCGAGGTCGACCTGCGCACGCCGGCGCTCTACGGCGACGCCCTCATCGACGAGGGCCTGCGGGCCTGGGCCACGGCCTGGCTCGAGGAAGCGGAGCCGGGGCGCCCCTTCGAACTGTCGGTGACGTCGGGGGCGGTCGACGCGCTCGAGCGGCTGCTCGTCGCCTCCCTGGCGCACGGCGACGTGGTGGGCCTCGAGGATCCGTGCTTCCTGTCCAGCATCAACGTCGTCCGCCTCGGCGGATACCGGCCCGTCGGGATCCCCCTCGACGACGAGGGCATGACCGTCGCCGGCCTGCGCGCCGCGATCGACGCCGGCGCCCGCACGGTCGTCTGCACGCCCCGAGCGCACAACCCCACCGGGATCAGCCTCACCCCGGCACGTGCGGCAGAGCTCCGGGCGGTGTTCGCCGAAGCGCCGCACGTGCTGATCATCGAGGACGACCACTACTCCCTGCTGTCGCGGCGGCCGTACCACTCGGTCATCCCGGAGGGGCATCCGCGCTGGGCGCTGGTGCGCTCGATGTCGAAGTTCCTGGGGCCCGACCTCCGGCTCGCGCTGCTCGCCTCCGACGCCGACACCGCCGCGCAGCTGCGCACCCGACTCTCGCCGGGCAAGACCTGGGTGAGCCGGATCCTGCAGCGCGTCGCGGTCGGCATGCTCGATCACCCGGAGACCCCGGCGGCGCTGGAGCGTGCGGGCGCCCACTACGCCGAGCGGGGCGACGCCCTGCGCGCGCTGCTGCGGGAGCGCGGGATCACGGTGCGCGGCGACGACGGCCTCAACGTGTGGGTCGAGTGCGGCGTGGACGCCCGCTCCGTGTCCGAGGCGATGATGCGCCGCGGCTGGCTGGTGCGCACAGGCGGCGGCTTCCTGCTCGAGCCGGACGAGGCGTCGCCGCAGATCCGGCTCACCGCGCACACCCTCGACGACGCGGAGCTGCGCACGCTCGCCGACGACCTGCGCGCCGCGATCGACGACGCCCGCCGCCGCTGACGGCTCGGCGGACCCGGATCCCTGGATCCGGATCCCTGACCCGCGAGACTGCAACCACGCGACGAGACGGCAACACGGTGCTGCAGTCTCGTCGCTCAGTTGCTGTCTCGCGGGCGGGAGTGCGAATGCGCCGGATCCCGAGCGCCGAATGCGCCGGATCCGGGCGCGCGGCTCGGGAAGGGCCATATCCGCCGCCGCTAGGATTCGGGCGTGGCGAACCGCAACACGAACCGCACCAAGAACGGCAAGAGCAAGAAGACCGCGTCCGCGCGCCCGGCGACGCGCGGAAAGTCCGGCAACCCGGCGAAGCGCCCGGTGGAGCAGCTGCCCCCGGTCACGCTCGGGGCCTGGATCGGCGCCGCCCGCCCGCGCACCCTGCCGCTCGCCGTCGCGCCCGTGCTCGTCGGCACCGGCGCGGCACGCCTCGGCGATCCGCAGTTCCACTGGGTGATCGCGCTCGCCTGCCTCGCTGTCGCGGTGTGCCTGCAGATCGGGGTCAACTTCACGAACGACTACAGCGACGGCGTGCGCGGCACCGACGCGCACCGGGTCGGCCCCGCCCGGCTCACCGCCTCGGGCCGGGTGAGCGCCAAGAGCGTGCTGTACACCGGCCTCGCGTTCTTCGCGCTGGCGGCGATCGCCGGCCTGGGCATCGTGATCCGCACGCAGCAGTGGTGGATGATCGCGGTCGGCGCGGTGTGCATCGTGGCGGCGTGGTTCTACACCGGGGGCAAGCGCCCGTACGGCTACAACGCGCTCGGCGAGGTCTTCGTCTTCGTGTTCTTCGGCCTGGTCGCCACGCTCGGCACGACGTGGGTGCAGTCGCTGAAGCTGCCGCAGGAGGCGTGGATCGGCGCCGTCGCGGTCGGCCTGTTCGCGTGCGCCGTGCTGCTGGCCAACAACCTCCGCGACATCGACCAGGACCGCCTCGTCGGCAAGCGCACCCTCACCGTCGTGATCGGCCGCCGCGCCACGCAGGTCCTCTACACGCTGTTCGTGATCCTGCCGTTCCTGGGGCTCGTGCTGCTGGCGCTGTTCTACCCGGTCGCGTGGGTCGGCCTGCTGGCCCTCCTCGCGGTGCTGCCCGCACTCGTGATCGTGTGGGCGTACCGCAAGCCGATGGAGCTGGTGATCGCGCTCGCGCTCACCTCGCTCGGCACGCTGCTGTACGCGGGCGCGCTGCTCTGGGCGTTCATCACGCCGGCCGTGTGACCCGTTCGGCCCTCACGGCGCGCGTGAGCACAGGCGAACGCGCCGGAACAGGCGATCGCGGGAAGCACCCGCCTGTGTGCGCGTGTTCGCCTGTTCTGGCGCGACGGGAGACCGCGGCGCGGCGCGGCGCGGCGCTGGCTCGGCGCGGCGCGATGACGGAGTGCGGCGGGTGCGGGCCGCGCCCACCGGGTGCATAGAGTCCTTTCGTAGGATTCAGAGCATGCCTCTGAGTTCGTCGCGCCCGTCCGCGCCCCCGGAGACTGCAGCTGATCGTCCGCGGGCACGCCGCACCCGCCGCCCGCGCATCGCGAAGGCCGGCGCCCTGATCGTGATCGGCGCCGCGCTCGCCGGCGGCCTCGCCGCCTGCGCGAGCGATCCCGTCGCCGACCAGTACCGCAACGGCGACAACAAGGGCTACATCGGATCCGACGGCATGCGCGTCGAGGAGATCAAGCCCGCCGACCGCAGCAAGCCGGTCACGTTCGGGGGAACTCTCGAGAACGGGAAGAAGTTCAGCAGCACGGACATCGCGGGCGACGTCGCCGTCGTGAACTTCTGGTACGCCGCCTGCGGCCCGTGCCGCGTGGAGGCGAAGGATCTGCAGAGCGTGTGGCAGAAGTTCGACGGCAAGGGCGTCTCGTTCGTGGGCGTCAACACCTACGATCAGCCCGGCACCGCCACCGCGTTCAACGAGAAGTACGGCGTGACCTACCCGAGCATCATCGACGTGAACACCGGCGATGCGAAGCTCGCCTTCGCCGAGGTCACCTCGATCCAGGCCACCCCGACCACCCTCGTCCTCGACAAGCAGGGCCGCGTCGCGGCGCGCGTGATCGGCCCGATCGGATCCGCGTCGATCCTGGAGACCCTCGTCCAGGACGCCTTGGACGAGAACTGAAGTGAGCACCCAGTCGTGAACATCGACGCCATCGTCGGAACCGGCGCGCTCTGGGCGGCCGTGCCCGTCGCCATGCTCGCCGGGCTCCTGTCGTTCCTCTCGCCCTGCGTGCTGCCGCTCGTGCCGGGCTATCTCGGCTTCGTCGGCGGTGCGGTGAGCGGATCCGCGCGGCGTCAGGATGGGACGACCGACGCCCCGACCCGGCGGCAGATGGTGCTCGGCGTGCTGCTGTTCATCCTGGGCTTCACGGTGGTGTTCATCCTCATGGCCGTCGTCGGCGGCGCCGCAGGCGTGTTCCTGCTGCGCTGGGGCGACGTGATCACGCGTGTGCTCGGCGCGGTCATCATCGTGATGGGCCTCGTCTTCATCGGCGTCTTCGGCGTCGCGCAGCGCACGATCCGGATGAACGTCTCCGGCCGGGCCGGGCTCATCGGCGCGCCGCTGCTCGGCATCGCGCTGGGCATCGGGTGGAGCCCGTGCCTGAGCCCCACGCTGTCGGCGATCGTCGCGCTGTCGGTGAACGTCGGCGACGTGAGCCGCGCGGTGTGGCTGGGCGTGGCCTATTCGCTCGGGCTCGGCGTGCCGTTCCTGCTCGTCGCGCTCGGCTTCGGCTGGGCGACCCGGTCGGTGTCGTTCCTGCGCCGCCACGTGCGCGTCGTGAACATCGTCGGCGGCGCACTGCTCATCGTGCTGGGACTGCTCATGGTCACCGGGATCTGGAAGGCGATCATGTCGAGCATCGGGGCGGTGGTCGGCAGTGTCGAACTCCCGCTCTGACCAGTCCGCGACCCTCCGAGACCCGCAGGGGCCGAACGTGAAGAAGAACGACCCGAAGACGCTTCGACAGGCTCAGCGACCGGCCGAGGACCGCGCGACGGATCCGCTGCGCCCCAGCGACCACGTCGACGGATCCGGCGACGGCATCGAATCGCCCCGCCTCGGGGTGGTCGGCTGGCTGCGCTGGGGCTGGCGGCAGCTGACCAGCATGCGGACGGCCCTCGTCCTGCTGCTCATCCTCGCGATCGCGGCGATCCCCGGCTCGATCTTCCCGCAGCGGATGGCGGATCCGAACGGCGTCACGCAGTACAAGGTCGACCATCCGGACCTGTTCCCGATCATGGATTCGCTGCAGCTGTTCGATGTCTACCTGTCGGCGTGGTTCTCGGCGATCTACCTGCTGCTGTTCCTGTCGCTGGTCGGCTGCGTGATCCCGCGCATTAAGCACCACTTCAAGGCGCTGCGCTCCCGCCCACCCCGACGGAGATCAGCACGCCGACGAGGGCGAGGTGGAACAGCAGGTTGCCGGTCTCCCGGGCGTATCCGCGCTCGGCCGACACCGAGAAGCCGCGCTTGTCGTCGTAGCGCTCCACGCCCGGCCGCGGTTCATCGACGAGTAGTCCAGCAGCGTGTTCACGAAGCTCGTGCCCTGCACGACCACCCGCTGCCCGGTGTACGCGAAGCTGCCGCCCACCCCGCACCCCCGTGCACCTGTCCCGGCTCGACGATCACCGCCGGGTCGTGCGGACGGTCTCCGGATCCGATGCGCAGGCGGCCGCCGCCGAGGCGATCGCGATCGCGGAGAAGCAGCTGCGCGCGCTGCGCTACCGCGTGGAGCGCTACGACGACAAGCGCGGCTTCTCGGTGTCGGCCGAGCGCGGATACGCCCGGGAGACCGGCAACCTGCTGTTCCACCTCGCCCTCGTCGGCGTGCTGATCTCCGTCGGGGTGGGCGGCAGCTTCGCGTACACCGGGCAGCGGGTGGTCGTGCAGGGCACGAGCTTCGTGAACACGCTGCTGGACTACTCGTCGATGAACCGCGGCCGGTTCGTCTCCGATGACGCGCTGGCGCCCTACCGGATGACGCTGGACTCGTTCGACGTCACGTATCAGCCGTTCGAGCAGGGCAGCCCGTCCTCGGGTCTCGCCGGCGACTTCTCCGCGAACGTCACCGTCTCGGAGCCGGGCCAGAAGCCGCACGACGCGTCGGTGCGGGTCAACCATCCCCTCGGCATCGCGGGAGACCGGGTCTACCTGCTCGGCAACGGCTATGCGCCGACGATCACGGTGAAGAACGCGAAGGGCGAGGTCGTCTACCACGACTCCGTCCCGTTCCTGCCGCAGAACAACAGCACGATGATGTCGATCGGGATCGTCAAGGTCACCGACGGGCTGCCGCAGCAGCTCGGCCTTCAGGGCTTCTTCTATCCGACCGCTGCGCCGCTGACGACCGGCGCGCTCACATCGGTCTATCCGGCCCTGATCAACCCGACGCTCACGCTCAACGTGTACGCAGGAGACCTGGGCATCGATGACGGCACGCCCCGATCGGTGTACGTGCTCGACACGGCCGGGATGACCCAGCTCACCGGCGGCAAGACCGGCGTGAAGCCGATCGAGCTGGCGCCGGGGGAGACCACCGCGCTGCCGAACGGCATGGGCACCATCACGTTCGAGAACGAGGCGCCGCAGGGCGCGAAGGACTACGCGCAGTCGGTGAAGCGCTACGTGTCGCTGCAGATCCACCACGACCCCTCCGAGCAGTGGGTGCTCGTGTTCGCGGCGCTCGCCGTGCTCGGACTCGTGCTGGCGCTGTTCGTGCCGCGCCGCCGGATGTGGGTGAAGGCCGCCGTCGTCGACGGGGCCGTGCACCTGGAGTACGCCGGACTCGCGCGCGGCGAGGATCCGACCCTCGCCGCGGCCGTGAACGACCTGCGCGACGGGCACGCGAGGCTGCTCGACGCCGCGGGCACCACGGCGGCGGCCGAGGACGCGTCGGTCCCTGAGCCCGTCGAAGGGACCCGGCCCGGAGCCGCGGGCGCTTCGACGCGCTCAGCGACCGGCTACGAGCCCGATGACAGCGGAAAACCGCGGAAGTAGGCTGACACCATGAACTTCGACTCGATGTCGATCCTGACGATCTGGACCGCCGTCGCGATCTACGCGGCTGCGTTCATCGCCTACGCGCTCGATCTCTCCCGGCGCTCGCAGCTGGCCGCGGACGCGAAGGCCGCGGTCCCCGAGCGCGAGCTCGTCGGGGCCTCCGTGGGCGGTTCCGCCCGGACTCCCGGCACCGCATCGGGCCCGAGCGCGGATGTCGCGCCCGCCGCCGCACCGCGCTACGTCATGGCGCGCATCGGCACCGCGCTCACCACGCTCGGCTTCCTCTTCCACCTCGCCGGGGTGGTGCTGCGCGGGATCGCCGCGGGTCGGGTGCCGTGGTCGAACATGTACGAGTTCTCGATGACGGGAACCGTGCTGATCGTCGCGGTGTACCTCGGCGTGAACATCTGGTTCGACCTGAAGTACCTCGGCACCTTCATCGTGGGCCTGGTCGTGGTGCTGCTCGGCGGCGCGGCCACGGGCTTCTACACGCAGGTCGTGCCGCTGGCGGATCCGCTGAAGAGCGTGTGGCTCGTGATCCACGTGTTCGTCGCCTCGCTCGGCACGGCGTTCTTCGCGCTGGCCTTCGCGCTGAGCGTCTTCCAGCTGATGCAGGCTCGCCGCGAGTCCCGGATCCTCGCCGAAGCCGCCAAGCCCGGCCCGCGCTTCCTCGCGACGCTCCCCACCGCCGACCGGCTCGAGAGCCTCGCCTACCGGTTCGCGACGGTCGGATTCATCCTGTGGACGTTCACGCTGATCGCCGGATCCATCTGGGCCAACGACGCCTGGGGCCGGTACTGGGGCTTCGACACCAAGGAGACCTGGACGTTCATCATCTGGGTGCTCTACGCCGGCTACATCCACGCGCGTGCCACGCGCGGCTGGCGCGGATCCCGCTCGGCGTGGCTCTCGATCGTGGGCTTCGCGGCGGTGCTGTTCAACTTCACCATCGTGAACCTGTTCTTCAAGGGCCTGCACGTCTATTCGGGTCTGAGCTGAACCGCCGGGACGCCCGGCGCGACGCCATGAGCAGGCTCCGCGATTCGAGGTGCGGTCGATGAGCGCCGGCACCCGCAGGATCCGCCCGGGGGCACTGCTCGTGATCGCCCTCGTGGTCGTCGCGATCGCGGTCGTGGCGACCGGGATCCTGCCCGCCGCGGATGCCGGAGCGCTGGCGGGGCGGACGGTCCCGGTGCTCGGCTTCGTGGTCGCCATCACCATCGTCGCCGAGCTGGCCCGCGACGCAGCCGTGTTCGACGTGGTCGCCCAGTATCTGGCGCGCTGGGGCGGCGGCCGGGTGCTCGCGCTGTGGGGTGCGGTGATCCTGCTCGCGGTGGTCAGCACCGTCTTCCTCTCGCTGGACACGACCGCGGTGATCGTGACCCCCGTCGTGGTTCTCCTCGCCCAGGGGGTCGGCGTCTCGCCGCTGCCGTTCGCGCTCGCGACGGTGTGGCTCGCCAACACGGGATCCCTGCTGCTGCCTGTCTCGAACCTCACCAACCTGCTCGCCGCATCGCGGATCGGCACCGATCCCGGCGCGTTCCTCGCCCTGAGCTGGGCTCCCGCGCTCGCGGGCGTGCTCGTGCCCGTGCTGATCCTCACGGTCGCGCACCGCCGCACGCTGTGGGGCCGCTACACCGCGCCGCCTGCAGCGCGGCCGACCGACCGGGTGCTGTTCCTCGTGTCCGCCGCGGTGCTGGTCGCTCTGCTGCCGCTGCTGGCGCTCGTGCGCGATGTGTGGATCCCGGCCGCGGCGGCCGCGCTCATCCTGGTGGTGCTCTTCGCGTTCCGGCGGCGTCAGGCGCTGCGCCTGGGGCTCGTGCCGTGGCAGGCGCTCGGCCTCGCCGGCGGGCTGTTCGTGATCGTCGAGGCGGCGCACGCCCGCGGGCTCGCGGCGCTCCTGGCACCGCTCGCGGCGAACGGGCACGACGTGGGGGAGCTGCTGCGGGTGGCGGGCATCGGGGCTCTGGCGGCGAACGGCATCGACAACCTCCCGGCCTACCTCGTGCTGGAGCCGCTCGCGTCGCACGATCCCGTCGCGCTGATGGCCCTCCTCATCGGCGTGAACCTCGGCCCGCTGGTGACGCCGTGGGCGTCGCTCGCGATCCTGCTGTGGCACCACCGGATCACCGCGCTCGGCGTCTCCGTGCCGTGGGGCCGGTTCGCGCTGTGGGGCCTGGTCGCCGCGTCGTTGACGGTCGTCGTCGCCGTGCTCGCGCTCGCAGCCGTTTCCTGATCCGCCGATCCGGGTTATCGTCGCGGCATGTGCCGGAACATTCGCTGCCTCCACAACTTCGCGCCGCCGACCACCGATGACGAGGTGCGCGAGGCCGCCCTCCAGTTCGTGCGCAAGGTGAGCGGATCCACCCGCCCGTCGCGCGCGAACGCGCCCGCCTTCGAGCAGGCGATCGACGAGATCGCGGCCGCGACGCGGCGCATGCTCGACCAGCTCGTCACGAACGCCCCTCCGAAGACCCGCGAGGCCGAGGCGATCAAGGGGCGCGAGCGGCACGAGAAGCGCATGGAGCGCGAGGTGAGGATCCGCACCGCGAGCGCCTGAGGGCCGTCTGCCTGGAACCGTCTGCCCCGGCGCCGGGCGCCCGGACGCGCCGCGGACAGGCGCGGCTCCGGGGGAGCGGGAGCCGCGCCTGTCGCCGCGCGCCAGGCCCGCTGGTCCGGGGTTCAGGCCGCGAGGGCGAGCACCGTCTTCGCGCTGGTGGTGCGGCGCGCGGTGACCGCCAGCGTGGTCGCGAGGAGCGCGAGCGCGGTCCACACCACGAGGGCGGCGATCGCGGATCCAGTGCCCTGGTCGCCGAGCAGCGCCGTCGCCGCCGGGGACGTCGGCAGGAAGCCCGCGATCGTGGCGAGCCACCCGGGCAGGGTCGAGATGATGCCGGCGCCGAGCGCGGCGACGCCCACGATCGCGGCGATCCACCGTCCGACACCGCCGAGGACGGCGACGAGCGCCTGGTTCACGGCGGCGAACGCGACCCCGGCCAGCACGGCGACGCCCGCGAAGCCCCACCACCGCGCGGGGTCGTACTTCGCGATGACCTCGACCACGAGCGCGACCAGCAGGCCCTGCCCGGCGCCGAGGGCGGCGGCGGGCGCGAACGCGCGCAGGGCGAGCAGGGCCGAGGGGCGGCGCGAGGTGAGCGCACTCGCCGTGAAGGCCCGCATCACCAGGAACGAGACGAGTCCGCCGAACCACAGCACGACGGTCGCGAGCAGCGGGATCGCCGTGGGGCCGAACATGCCGCCCGAGGTGTCGGCCTTGACCGGATCCGCGACGACCTCCGCCAGGGAGGACGCCTCGGTGTCGGTGCGCTTCGGCAGCGAGTCCGCCGCCTGGTGCAGGCCCGAGGCGAGGCTCGTCGTGCCCGTCGCGAGAGATCCGATGCCGGTGCTGAGCTGTGCGGCGCCGTCGGCGAGCTGTGCCGCCCCGGACTGCAGCCCCGAGGCCCCGGTGGCGAGGTTGCCTGCGCCGGTCGCGCTCTGCGTCGTGCCATCGGCGAGCTGGCCGAGCCCCGAGGAGAGCTGGTTGACGCCGTCGGCCGCGGCGCGGAACTTGCCGGCGAGAGTGCCCGTTGCTGCGGTGTTGAACTGTGCGAGGCCGGAGACCGTGCCGTCCGCGTAGCCGCTCGCCTTTCCGGCCGATGTCGCTGCGGCCGTCGCGTCTTTCTGCGCATTCGCCACGTCTGCGCAGAACGACTGTGATGCCCCCGATGCCGCGCACTTCGCGGCGAGTGCTCCCAGGGTCTGAGCGAGCGCCGCCGTCTGGTCGGCCGACGTCTTCGCATTGCTCGCGGCAGTGGCCGCCGCGCCCGTGAGGTCCGCCGGCACGAGCCCCTGCGCCTGCAGCTGGTCCGCACCCTGCGAAAGCCCCGCACCGATCCTGTTGGCGCCCGCCTGCGCCGACGTGATGCCGTTCGCGATGGTGCCGAGTCCGTCGGACAGCTGGGAGGCGCCGTCGGCGAGCTGCCCCGCGCCGTCCGCCAGCTTGGTCGCGCCGTCCGGCAGCGCTGCGGCGCCGGTCGCGGCCGAGGTCGCGCCGTTCGCGAGCTTGTCGGCGCCGTCCGCCGCCTCGCCGATCTTGTCCCCGAGGGTGCTGAAGCCGACGAGCACGTTCTGCATCGTGCTCTTCGAGATCTCGGTGCCCATGGTCGCCGCGGCGGTGTCCGCGATCTGGTTGGCGATCAGGCCGTCCGCGGCACGGGCCTGCGGGGCGGTCGTCACCGAGATCGTCGCCTTCTCTGCCGGCTTCGAGGGATCCTGCACCGCGCTGCCGCCCGACACCGCCGCGGCGGAGAAGCCCTTCGGGATCCGTACGACCGCCTGATAGGTGCCGTCCTTGAGGCCCGCGGCGGCGTCCTTCTCGTTCGAGACGACCCAGGTCAGGTTCTCGTCCTTCTTCCCGGTGCCCTTGACGAGCCCCGCCGAGAGCTGGCGGCCCAGCGGCGCGAGCTGCCCGTTCACGGTGACGGGCTCGTCGTCGTTCACGATCGCGGCGGTCATGCTGTCGAGGCGCTGCGTCGGATCCTGCAGCGCGGCGACCAGCACACCGCCGAGGATCGCGGGCAGCAGGAGCACCCCGATCAGGGTGAGCGCCGTGATGGGCTTGTGCGAACGTGCGCGCTCGATCAGCGCGGACAGGCGGTTCGTCATGCGGTCACCTCGTCGAGGTCGGTGGTGGGTGCGGGCGCAGCCGGCGCCGGCGAGGGCGGGGGAGCGTCGAGATCGCAGGTCTGCGGATCCATCCAGCCCGCGTCGGCGAGCAGGCGGGTGGCGGCGGAGGCGTCGCCGGCGGTGGCGAGCACGGCGAGCGGGCCGCGCCGTGCGGCGTCTCGCAGCATGGCCGCGGCCTGCTCGGTCTGCGCCAGCGTGAGACGGTCGATGCCGTCGATCACGACGAGCGAGGTTCGGCCGCGCAGAGCGTCGCGCAGTTCGCGCAGCGGATCCGCGGTGGTCTCCACGGCGTTGGAGGCGGCGTCCACGAGCACGCACCCGACGTGCGCGCGCACCCAGGCGGCCCTTCCCGGCAGCAGATGCCCGGCGACCCGCAGTCGCCCCTCCGAGGGCACACGGGCGGCGATCGCGAGCGCCACGGCGCGCCGCTCGGCGCCGTTGCCGCCGGTGAGCACCAGCGCCGCGCCGGCGGCAACGCGCAGGGTGAGGCCCTGCACGGCCCCGGGGACGGAGAGCTCGTCGGCGGCCACGACGGAGTCGTCGCCGGGCCAGTCGTCCAGGTGCCGTTCGCGCTCGACCGCCTCGCCCTCGATGTCCACGCTCGGCAGGATCCGCTCCAGCCAGGCGGGGATGCGCCAGGCGCGCTCACCGAGGATCGCCATGAGGGCCGGGATCAGCGTCATCCGCACGAGGAACGCGTCGATCGCGATGCCCGCGGCGAGCCCGAGCGCGATCGGCTTGAGCGAGGAGTCGCCCTCCGGCACGAACGCCACGAAGACGGCGAACATGATGAGCCCGGCCGCGGTGACGACCTTCGCGGAGCCGGTGAAGCCGCTGCGCACGGCGCGCAGGGCGGCGGCGCGGCGCTCGGCGCGATCGTCGCTGCGGGAACCCGCGTCGTGCACGTAGTCCTCCCGCATGCGCGAGACGAGGAACACCTGGTAGTCCATCGCCAGCCCGAACAGCACGCCCATGAGGATGATCGGCATGAAGCTGATGATCGGACCGACCCGCGCCACGTGCAGCGCGTCGGCGAACCAGCCCCACTCGAACACGGCCGAGACCACGCCGAACGCGGCCACGATGGAGAGGAGGTAGCCGAGCGCGGCCGTGATCGGCACCCAGATCGAGCGGAACACGATCGTGAGCAGCACGAGCGACAGGCCGATCACGAAGATCCCGAACGGCAGCAGCGCGGCGCCGAGCTGATCGGAGATGTCGATGGCGACGGCGGTGAAGCCGGTCACCTTGACGTCGATGCCGAACTGCTTGAGCCACTCGTCGTGGTGCGAGCGCAGCTCCCGGACGAGGTCGGCCGTCGCCGGGGCGTCGGGGGCGGTGGTCGGGATCACCTGCACGATGCCGGTGTCGGCGGTCTGGTTCGGGGTGGCGAGGGCGATCTCGGCCACACCGGGGAGCTTCCCGACCGCGTCGCCCAGGTCGTTCATCAGCCCGACCGGATCCGTGGAGGTGACGATCGTACCGGTGAGGATGAGCGGGCCGTTGAAGCCCGGACCGAAGTGCTCCGCGGTGAGGTCGTAGTTCTCGCGGGCTTCGGAGCCCTGCGGCTGCACCCCGGAGTTCGGAAGGGCCAGGGCGAGGTTCGTGGCGGGGACGGCCACGACGCCGAGCCCGAGCACGATGGCGATCGCGACGAGCACCGGATGCTTCGTGACGCCGGTCACCCAGCGCTCCGAGAAGCGGCGACGCGGGCGCGGCTCTTGCTCGCCCTTCCGCGGACGACGGGGCCGTACGGGACGTCCGGCGACCCGCCCCTTCAGGAAGCCCAGGATCGCGGGGGTCAGGGTCACCGCGATCAGCACCGCGATGAGCACGGCGACCGCGGCGGCGATGCCCATGGTCGTGAGGAAGGGGATCCCCGCGAAGCCGAGCCCGATGAGGGCGATCAGCACGGTGATCCCGGCGAAGACGACGGCGGATCCGGCCGTGCCCGTGGCCCGCGATGCGGACTCCTCCGGATCCACCCCTGCGCGCACCTGGTCCTGATGTCGCGCGGTGATGAACAGCGCGTAGTCGATGCCGACGGCCAGCCCCAGCATGAGTGCGAGCAGCGGCGTGGTCGAGGAGACCGGGGCGAACGCCGTCGCGGCGAAGATCGCCGCCATCGCGACGCCCACGCCGAGCACCGCGGTGAGCAGGGGCATCCCCGCCACGACGAATGAGCGGAAGGTGACGATCAGCACCAGCAGTGCGACGACGAGCCCGACGGCTTCGGTGATCGAGATCGCGGGGATCGACATCGAGAACAGATCGCCGCCGATGACCGCGCGGGATCCGTTCGGCAGCTCGTCCTGCAGATCGCTCACCGCGCTGCGCAGCGTGCTCTTGGTGGCCGCCGACACGTCGGAGGCCTGCCCGTCGAACTGCAGCCGCACGATCGCGGCGGAGCGGTCGTCGCTCACCATGCCCGTGACGTGCTCGTCATAGGGGCTGGTGGCGGCCAGCACGCCGTGCACGTCGCCCAGATCCTTCACGGTCCGCTCGATCGGATCCTTGTAGTCCGCGTCGGTGACCCGATCCCCGGGGGCGGCCACCACGATGAACTGCGCGCTCGTGCCGCTCACCTGAGGGAAGGTGCGCTCCAGCTGTTCGAGGCCCGCCTGCGACTCGGTGCCGGGGATCGTGAACGTGTTGTCGGTGCCCTTGCCGAGGGCCAGCGCAGCGCCCCCGGCGATGCCCAGGACGAGCAGCCAGGCGATGAGCACGCGCCAGGGGTGACGGAACGACCAGCGTCCGAGCGAGGAGAGCAGTGTGGACACGGGTTTCCTCCGAGATCGCGCGGGATGAGTTCGATACACTCGTGTATTCGATACGTGAATGTATCGTAGAACGACGAGCGCGGGATAATCTGTGCGCGGGATGTGAATCGCGCAGCGGCGCGCGATGACGGAGGTGCGGGATGACCGGCAGCGGGACCAGGAGCCGGGAGAACACGCGGGCGCGGCTGCTCGAGGCGGCAGCCCTGGTGTTCGCCGAGGCGGGCCTGGACGGCGCGACCGTCGAGGCCGTCTGCGAGCGCGCCGGTTTCACGCGGGGCGCGTTCTACTCGAACTTCGAGTCCAAGGACGAGCTGTTCCTCGAGCTCGCCAGCACGGTCGGCGCCGAGCGTCTGGCCGCGGTGCGCGCGCGGGTCGCGGAGCTGACCGAGTCCGGCGCACTCGCGCAGGACTGCGACGCCACCACGCTCGTGCAGCAGGTCATGGACTCGGGCAGCGACGACCGCCTGGGCGTCATGCTGCTCAGCGAGATCCGGCTGCGGGCGCTGCGCGATCCGGCCTGGGGCGCCGCTTACCTCAAGCAGGAACAGGAGATGGTCGCCGGCATCGCTCGCATCATCGACGACATCGTCGCGAGCGGCACGATGTCGCTGCGGCTCGAGCCCGAGATCGCCGCGCGGATGCTCCTCATCGTCTGGGAGGGCATGAGCGTGCGCGGTGCGATGGCCGGCCTCGACGACGCACAGCTGCGCCGCACCGGCAGCGCGGAGCTGGGCCGGCTGGTGACACTGCTGCTCGGCTGAGCAGCGCGCCTCAGCGCTGCGCCAGCACGGCGTGACAGCGCGTCAGCCGGTCGACCCACCAGTCCCGGCGCTCGGCGGACGCCTGCAAGCGCTCCAACGCGGCCGGATCCGGGGTGACCCGGGCGGCGGACACCGCGCCGTCGCGCGGGCGGGCGTCGGCGACGTCATCGGCGAAGAGCGAGGCGGTGCCTAGGCCGCAGTCGTAATCGAGCGTCGGGAGTGCGGCGGCGAGGGCTGCCCCGAGCGAGAGTCCGACGGCGGTGTCGAGGGCGCTCGAGACGACCGCGGGCAGGCCCGCCTCGGCGACGATGTCGAGCGCCCGGCGGATCCCGCCCAGGGGCTGCGCCTTGATCACCAGCAGATCGGCGGCGCCGGCCCGGGCGACCGCGAGCGGATCCGTCGCCTTGCGCACGCTCTCGTCCGCCGCGATCGGGATGTCGAGATAGCCCGTGCGCTCGCGCAGCTCCGCGAGCTCGGCGATGCTCGTGCAGGGCTGCTCGACGTACTCCAGGTCGAACGGCGCGAGCGCGTGGATCGCGCGTTCCGCCTCGTCGACGTTCCACCCGGCGTTCGCGTCGACCCGGATCCGCCCCTCCGGCCCCATCTCCGCCCGGACGGCGCGCACGCGCGCGACGTCGTCGGCGAGGGCCTGGCCGGCCTCGGCGACCTTGACCTTCGCCGTCCGGCACCCGTCGAAGCGCGCGAGCACGGACGGCACCTGCTCGGCCGGAACCGCCGGAACCGTGGCGTTGACGGGGATGCGGTCGCGGAGCGCGGCCGGGCGCGGATGCCACGCGTCGGCGATCGCGGCCTCGAGCCAGGTCGCGGCCTCGGCATCGCCGTACTCGACGAACGGCGAGAACTCGGCCCACCCCTCGCGCCCCTCGAACAGCAGTGCCTCCCGCACGTCCACGCCGCGGAACCGGGTGTGCATCGGCAGCGCGACCACTCGCGCGGTCTGCAGGATCTCGGCGAGGGCGGGCAGGTCCGTCATGCCCCCATCATGCACCCGCGGATCCGCTCCGATGCGGCAGGAACCGCCAGGCGCGGGCCGGATCCCGAACGCGATGAAGCCGGGCAGGATGCGCATGCGTCACAAGCTCGTGTCGTTGACAATGGTGTGTTACACACACTATCGTGTCCAGTATGAACGGTGAGGAGTTCGACGGACACCTGCAGGAGCTGCGACGTGGCACGGTCGTGCTCGCGAGCCTGCGGCTGCTGCGCGAGCCCGGCTACGGATACGGACTGCTCGAGCAGCTCGACGCCGCCGGCTTCCCCGCTGACGCGAACACTCTCTACCCCCTGCTCCGGCGGCTCGAGAAGCAGGGCTACCTCACGAGCGAGTGGAACACGGAGGAGGCGCGCCCTCGCAAGTTCTATCGCACCTCCCCGGCCGGGCTCCGCCTGGCGGACACCCTCATCCGCGAGCTGGAGGCCATCGCCGCCGCCGCCGAGACGCTTCCCTGACCTGGAGGACATCATGGACAACGACACCTCGCTCTCCGAGCGCTATGTGACCGCAGTCGCGCGCTCCGTCCCCGCCGCAGATCGCCCGGAGATCACTGCCGAGCTGCGCGCCTCGATCGCCGATGAGGTCGACGGTCGTCTCGCCGCGGGCGAGGAACCGGCCGTCGCCGAGTACGCGGTCATCGCAGAGCTCGGCGACCCGATCGCATACGCGGCCTCGCTCTCCGGGCGGCCGCTGGTGCTCATCGGCCCGCGGTACTACGCAGCGTGGCTGCGGCTGCTGCGCCTGCTGCTGGTCATCGTCGTCCCGGTCGCGGCGCTGATCGCCGGCCTGGTCCGGGCGATCGGCGGAGGGAACGTGGGCGCGGTGATCGGCGCCATGATCCCCGCCGTCATCACCTCCGGGGTCCACGTCGCGTTCTGGACGACCCTGGTCTTCGCCACGCTGGAGCGGGTCGGATCCACGGGCGACACGGTGCTCGAGTGGACACCCGACAAGCTGCCGCGCGCGGTGAACCCCGCCGCACGGTTCGCGGATCTGATCGGCATCGTCGTCATGACGGTTCTCGTGATCGGCGCGGTCGTGTGGGACCGGACGATCGGCTGGGGCGATGGGCATGCGCACCTCCTGGCGCCGGGGCTGTGGCCGGTCGTCATGATGGTGTGGTTCGCCCTGCTCGCGGTGGGCGTCGTCGTCGAGGCGGTCGCCGCCGTGCGCGGCCGCTGGACCGTGCCGCTCGTCGTGGTGAGCCTCGTCGCCGTTCTGGTCTCGTCGGTGGGCGCGATCGTCGCGGTATGGCGCGGCGGGCTTCTGGATCCGGGCCTGATGGCGCAGATGCACGCCGCGAGCGGACCGGGCCACGACGTCGTCCAGATCGTCGACATCGTGCTCACCGTGGTGATCGTCGGAATCCTCGTCGGGACGCTCTTCGATACCGGCCGCAAGCTCGGCCTGGTGCGACGGGACTGACGCGGACGCGGCGCGCTCGGCCGCCCCGGGGCCCGTAGCGGCGGGACGCGCGGCGCCGGCCCCGCGTTGCACCGGGAATAGGCTGGATCCCGTGACCGAGAAGCCCGTCTCCGACCTCTTCGACCCCGCCGAGTGGACGCTCGCTCCCGGCGCCGGCGAGTACACCGACATCACCGCGCACGTCTCGAACGACGGGCGGATCGCGCGGATCGCGTTCGACCGCCCGGAGGTGCGCAACGCCTTCCGGCCCCACACCGTCGACGAGCTGTACCGTGCGCTCGACGCGGCCCGGCAGGATCCGCGCATCGGCGTGGTGCTGCTCACCGGCAACGGCCCCAGCCCGAAGGACGGCGGCTGGGCGTTCTGCTCCGGCGGCGATCAGCGCATCCGCGGTCGAGACGGCTACAAGTATTCGGACGACGAGACGGCGGTGCCGGCCGAGGCGCAGGCGAGGGCGGGCCGCCTGCACATCCTCGAGGTGCAGCGGCTCATCCGCTTCATGCCGAAGGTCGTCATCGCCGTGGTTCCCGGCTGGGCGGCCGGCGGCGGGCACTCGCTGCACGTCGTGTGCGACCTGACGATCGCGAGCGCCGAGCACGGCCGGTTCAAGCAGACGGATGCGGACGTCGGATCCTTCGACGCCGGATACGGGTCCGCGTACATGGCGCGGCAGACCGGGCAGAAGTTCGCCCGCGAGGTGTTCTTCCTGGCCGAGGAGTACTCCGCCGAGCGCGCCATGCAGGCGGGCGCGGTGAACCGGGTCGTGCCGCATGCCGAGCTCGAGCGGGAGGCGATCGCGATGGCCCGGACGATCCTCACCAAGTCGCCCACGGCGATCCGGATGCTGAAGTTCGCCTTCAACGCCGTCGACGACGGCCTCGTCGGCCAGCAGGTGTTCGCCGGCGAGGCGACCCGCCTGGCCTACGGCACGGATGAGGCAGTCGAGGGCCGCGACGCATTCCTCGAGAAGCGCGAGCCCGACTGGTCGCCGTACCCCTGGCACTACTGATGATGGCTTCGGCGTTGAAAGGGCGCAGATGGCCCCATCTGCGCCCCGCATGCCGCCATTTGCGCGCTCTCGAATGCAGCCGGCCAGGCGGTCAGCGGTGAGGTTGCACGGCGTCGACGGGGCGGATCCGGCCGCAGTGCGGCAGGCGGTGCCGGCGGCGCTCGACGGCACCGCCCCGCTCGCGCTCGGCTTCGTGCCAGGATCCGGCGACGACGTGCCGGAGGGCACGGCGGTGGTCATCGCGACCTCCGGATCCACCGGGGTCCCGAAGCGGGTCGTGCTCTCCGCCGGCGCCCTGCGTGCGAGCGCCACGGCGGCCGCAGCGCGCATCGGATCCGGACAGTGGATGCTGGCGCTCCCCGCGGGCTACGTCGCCGGGCTCCAGGTGCTCGTGCGCGCGCACCTGGCCGGCACCGACCCGGTGGTGCTGGACGGACGGTTCACACCGGCGTCGTTCGTCGCGGCGACCCGCGAGCTGGGCGCGGGACCGCGGTACACCTCGCTGGTGCCGGCGCAGCTGGCGACCCTGCTGGATGCCGCCGACGACCGCGACGTCCGTGCGGCGCTCGGCGCCTACGAGGCGCTCCTCATCGGCGGGCAGGCGCTGCCGCCGGCGCTGCGAGAGCGCGCGGCTGCTGCGGGTGCGCGCATCGTGCGCACGTACGGATCCAGCGAGACCGCCGGCGGCTGCGTGTACGACGGCGTTCCGCTGGACGGCGTGGAGGCGGCATCCGTCGACGGTGAGATCCGCCTCACCGGCGCCACCCTGGCCGACGGGTACCTCGGTGACGCCGCACTGACCGCGCGCACGTTCGTCGCCGATACCGCCGGAACGCGGTGGTACCGCACCGGCGATGCCGGAACGGTCGCCGGGGGCCGCGTCACGGTGACCGGCCGGATCGACAACGTGATCGTGTCGGGCGGCATCAACGTCTCCCTGGACCGGGTGGAGCGCGCCGTGCGCGCGGTGCCGGGCCTCGAGGGCGCCGTCGTCGTCGCCGTGGACGACGCCCGCTGGGGCCAGGCGTCGGCGATCGTGGCCGAGGGGCCGGACGGCGCGGCGGAGGCGCTGCTCGCCGCCGCGCGCGACCGGACGGCCGGCGAGGTCGGCGCCGTTGCACGGCCCGCCCGGATCCTGATGCTCGCCGAGCTGCCGGTGCTGCCGTCCGGCAAGCCCGACCGGCGGGCGATCGCGGCGCTCGCCACGGCATCTGCCTGACGACGCTCACCCGCATCGCCCGCTGCACTGCGGGAAAACGGCGGGGGATCCGGCGTGTCGCCCGGCGCACGGCGCTGATCGGGGCTGACACGCCGATACCCGCCTCCGTTTTCCGACATCTCCGCGGGCCGCAGCGAACCCGGCCCCGGCAGGCGCAGCGCTCGGGATACATCTCCCGGCGGATGAGCGAGCCGGCTCCGGTCGCGTACCGTGAGGGAGTGCTTCGCCCGGTCCCGCGCTTTTGGCTCCTGTTCGACATCGTGGGCAGCGCCATCGGCCTGCTGCTCACGTTGCCTGTGACCTTCACCTTCGCTGCGGGCACCATGAGCCGGTGGATCCCGGACGGCGTCGCTTCGTACGCGCTCGTGCTGCTGGTCGCGGTGATCCTCTGGGGTGCCGCCGCGATCAGCCGGATCGCGCCCGCGCTTGCCCTGATCGTGGCCTGGGTCGGCGCGCTGCTGCAGATGGCGTGCGGCTTCTCCCCGGGCGCCTACGATCTCGCGATCCTCGGCGTGCTGTTCGCGACCTCGGCGTGGGGATCGATCCGACTGCTGTGGCTCGGCGGCGCCTCCGCGCTCGGCGGCGGGCTCATCGCGGGCCTGTACATGTCCCTGGTCAACGAGCAGGACCTCATCCAGGACGCGGCGACAGGGCTGAGGGTCGCGGTCCTGGCCGGCCTCCTGGGGGCCGTCTCCGTGCTCACCCTGGTGATGGCCTGGGGCGCCGGCCTGCTCTGGCGGCTGGTGCTGCGCGGACGGAGCACCAGGGAGGCGCAGGTGCGCGCCGAGGCGATCGCCATGGCGGAGCAGGAGCGGGTGCGGATCGCCCGCGACATGCACGACGTGGTGGCCCACTCCCTGGCCGTGGTGATCGCGCAGTCCGACGGCGCCAGGTACGCCGCGGTCGCCGATCCGGCGCAGGCGACGGCAGCCCTCACCACGATCGGGCAGACCGCCCGGGCGGCCCTCTCCGACGTGCGGCTGCTGCTCGCGCAGCTGCGGCACAGCGAGGGGGAGGGGCCGCAGCCGACGCTCGCCGACCTGGAGACCCTGTACGCGCAGGTGCGCGCCGCCGGGGTCGAGCCGCGGGTCACGGTCGATCCGACCCCGCCCGGGGAACCGTCCGCCTCGATCCAGCTGGCGGTGTACCGGATCCTGCAGGAGGCGCTGACGAACGCCATCCGGCACGGCGCAGGCGACGTCGACGTGCGGCTGAGCTGGTACGCCGACGCGGTGCACCTCGAGGTGCGCAACGCGGTTCCCCCGGCACCGCGGCAGGCATCGCCCGAGCACGGGCACGGACTGATCGGCATGCGCGAGCGCGCCCAGCTCGTCGGCGGCACCCTCAGCGCGCAGCCCGAGGACGGGGCCTTCGTCGTACGCGCCGCGCTCCCCGTCGCACCGGCCACGGCGTGACGGATGACAGACTCGAGAGCGGGGGCCGCAGCGATCGGCGCTCAGGAGGAGGCAGGATGATCCGGGTCGTGCTGGTCGACGACCAGGCGCTGTTCCGCGCCGGGATCCGCATGCTCGTCGCCTCTCAGCCCGACCTCGAGGTCGTCGGCGAGGCCGGCGACGGGCAGGAGGCCATCGGCGTCGTGCGCGCCACGCGGCCCGACGTCGTGATGATGGACATCCGGATGCCGGTCATGGACGGTCTGACCGCCACCGCGCGCATCCTCGAGGAGCCGGATCCGCCCCGCATCGTCATGCTCACCACCTTCGATCTCGACGAAGCGGCCGCTCGCGCGATCCGCCAGGGAGCCAGCGGCTTCCTGCTCAAGGACGCGGACCCCGAGTTCCTGCTCGCCGCGATCCGCACCGTCCACGCGGGCTCGAGCGTCATCGCGGCCTCGGCGACGCGTGAGCTGTTCGCGCATTTCGCGGCTCCGGCGCAGGCGCCCGTGCCGGCGAGCTACCACGACCTCACCGAGCGAGAGAAGGAGATCTTCGCGCTCGCGGCCCGCGGCCTGTCGAATGCCGAGATCGCAGCTCGGGAGTTCCTCTCCGAGGCCACGGTGAAGACGCACATCAGCCGCATCCTGACGAAGCTCGCCCTGCGCGACCGGGTGCAGCTCGTCGTGTTCGCCTTCGAGCACGGGCTGAACTAGACCGCGCCCTGCCGCGGTCGCACCTCGGGCGGGATCATCCTGCAGATGTAGGCGGATGCTCCCGGAGGCCGACGCGGCGGCGGGATCCGGATCCGTAGCGTCGAAGCCATGGAGATCACGACGAGCGACCTGGGACTCGCAGCCCGCGTCCAGCACCTCACCAAGACCTACGGATCCGGGGAGGGCGCGGTGCGCGCCCTCGACGACGTCAGCGTCGGCATCCGCCGCGGTCAGTTCACCGCGATCATGGGCGCCTCCGGCTCGGGCAAGTCCACCCTCATGCACATCATGGCGGGTCTGGACACCCCGACCCGCGGCCGCGCCTGGATCGGCGACACCGAGATCACCGGTCTCGGCGACCTCGACCTCACGATCCTGCGCCGGCGACGGGTCGGGTTCATCTTCCAGGCGTTCAACCTGGTGCCCACCCTCGACGCACTCGGCAACATCCTGCTGCCGTTCGAGCTCGACGGGCGCCGTCCGTCGGCGATCGAGCGGGCACGGATCGACTCCCTCGTCGATATCCTCGGGATCGGTCCGCGGCTGCGGCACCGTCCGCATCAGCTCTCCGGCGGGCAGCAGCAGCGCGTGGCGATCGCCCGGGCGCTGGCCACCGCGCCGGATCTGGTCTTCGCCGACGAGCCCACCGGCAACCTCGACTCCGCGTCCGGCCGCGAGGTGCTGCAGCTGCTGTCGACCGCGAGCCGGGAGCAGGGGCAGTCGATCGCGATGGTCACCCACGACGCGGTCGCCGCCAGCTACGCCGACCGGGTGCTCTTCCTCGGGGACGGGCGCATCGTCGCCGACCACCCGCGCCGCAGCGCCGACGAGATCGCCGGGCTCATGCTGTCCGGCGGTGCGACGGCCGACGCCGTGCCCGCGGGGGTGACGGCATGACCGCCGTCGCGCCCACGCTCATGGAGACCCCGCTGACCCCCTCGCGGATCGCGTTCCTCCGCGAGCGCGGCATGGGCGCGAGCGTGTTCGTCGCCGCGCTCACCACCGCGTTCGGCGTGATCCTCGTCGATACGACCGGCTACCTCGGCGCACTGCTGCAGAACGACCCCACGATCGGCGACAGCGGCACGCTCGCGTACGTCGTGCAGATCCTGTCGGTGCTGCTGACCGCGGTAGCGATGTACGTCGCCGCCATCGTCACGGCGAACACGTTCTCGACGATCGTCGCCGGCCGCACCCGCCGGATCGCGCTGCTGCGCCTCATCGGCGCCTCGGCGCGTGCGCAGCGGGGCGAGGTCGCCGGTCAGGGCCTCGTCGTGGGCATCCTCGGCTCGGTGCTCGGCCTCGTCGCCGGAGTGCTGCTGAGCTGGGCCGGGATCGCGATCGGCTCCACAGTGTTCGCCCACCCTCCGCTCGGCTTCTCGTCGCTGCAGCCGGGCGTGCTGGTGCCCGCGGTCGGCGTCGCGCTCACCACCTGGCTCGCCGCGTGGGCGGGATCCCGGCGGGTGCTGACCGTCACCCCGCTGCAGGCGCTCGCCGGATCCGCCGAGCGCAGCGCCGCCGAGATCGGGTCGGTCTCCTCGCGGCACCTCGGCGCCATCACGATGTTCGTGCTCGGCGGCGCGCTGCTCGCCGGCGGGGTCGTCTACGGGCTGACGTCGCCACTGGGAGTCGTGGTCGCGTTCTTCGGGGGCGTCTTCTCGTTCACCGGGCTCGCGATCGGCTCGGCGCTGATCATGCCGCCGGTGCTGCGCATGGTCGGCCGGCTGTTCGGTCGCAGCGCCACCGCGCGGCTCGCGGCGGAGAACGCGCTGCGCCACCCGGAGCGGTCCAGCCGGATGGCGATCGGCGTGGTCATGGGGGTGACCCTGGTGACGATGTTCGCCGTGGCGATGGAGTCGGCCAAGGCGCTGCTCCTGCGCACGAGCGAAGAGGAGCTCCCGCCGGGCTTCTTCGCCCCCTTCGACGCGTTCGCCACCGTGATGATGGTGCTCGTCGCAGTGTCCGCCGTGATCGCCGCGGTCGGCCTGGTGAACCTGCTCACCATCGGGGTCGTGCAGCGCCGGCGCGAGCTGGGGCTGCTCCGCGCGATCGGGCTGAGCAGCCGTCAGGTGCGCCGGATGGTGCTCCTCGAAGCGGCGCACGTGACGATCGCCGCCACCGCGACCGGGCTGGTGCTCGGCATCGCCTATGGCTGGATCGCGGCGCAGTCGCTGCTCGGGTCCGTGCCGTCGCTGCCCGACTTCCATCCGGCGGGCTTCATCCTGCCCGTCGTGCCCTGGGCCCCGGTCGCCGCGATCGTCGTGGCCACGGCCGTGCTCACGCTCGTGGCGTCCGTGGCGCCGACCCGCCTCGCCACGCGCGTGGCGCCCGTCGAAGCCCTCGCCGCCGACTGACCGGAGCGAGGTCGGCTCCGGTAGGGCCGTCGTCCGAGCGGGCGGCGGCCCTGTCCCAACCGCGGGCGAGGCGGCGGATCCGCCAGCCGCGCCACTGCCATGCCGCCCACAGCACGGGCAGGAGCAGGGCGGATCCGGGTCCGCCGAACACGAGGCGGTCCCGCCAGAGCGTGCGGCCGTCCGGCAGCGGCGAGACGGCCATGCGGTGGTCCCAGACGTCGAGCGAGGCGAGCGGGCCCGTCAGCGGGATGCCGCTGTCGCGCAGGATCCGCACGGTCTCGCCCCGGTGCTCCCGCGTCTCGTCGTACGCGCCGATGAGCTGCGTGCCGACCGGCACCACGCCGAACAGGCGCAGCCGCACCGCCGAGTGCAGCAGCGACTCCTCGTCGGCGTGCGTGAGCGGCTCGACCACGAGCACGGGGGCGTAGAGCGCCGCCAGCACCGCCGGCGAATGCAGCGCCGCCCAGGCCGCGTCGGCGCTCGCGCGGATACGGAACCTCAGCTGCACCTCGTGCAGTCCCGGGGGCGCCGTCATCGCGGCACCACGGCAGCGCGGCGGTCGGCGGCGGTGATCTCGCGGCGGGTCCACACCAGCAGGAAGCGCTCGTCGTAGCGGCGCGAGCAGCGTGCGCACGACGACGCCCGCGTGGGGCGGCGGTGCCGGTAGGTCACGTGCCCGGTGGGGCAGCGGCCCACCCAGGGCGCCAGCTCGGTCGCCGTCTCACCCCGATGCGTGGTGCCGCCGACGTAACCGAGCGAGCGGGCGACGCGCTTCCAGGCTGCGCCGTGCGCGGCGTCGTGGCCGGCGAGGGCGTGAGCGACCTCGTGCAGCAGCACCTGGTGGATCTCGTCATCCTCGAACCGGGCGGCCAGATAGCGGGAGACCGTGATCCTCTTGTCGCGGTAGTTGCAGGCGCCCGCCCGGCGCTTCGCGTTGTCGAAGCCGAACGACCAGCCCGGATCCAGATGCAGCCGGATCAGCGCCTCGCCCCAGACCCGGACTCGTTCCAACTCGGCCATGCACTCACGTTAGGCGACACCGGGGACATCCGCGCGCACGGCGCGGGCGCGCACACACCGGACGCTCGCCGCGGAGGCGGTTCAGCCGTTGACGGCGATCGGGTCGCGGCGACGCTCCACGGCCTCGATCGCGAGCAGCGCCGCCTCGAGCTCGTCGTCGGTCGCGCCCGCCTCGCGCCGCAGGAACAGCGTCCGCTTGAAGCTCTCCCTGGCCTGCTCGTAGTCGCCGGCCTCGAACGCGTTGCGGCCCCGGTGCTGATGCGCGAACGCCGCGATCGGCACCCAGCCCTGGCCCTCCGCCTCGGCGACGCAGGTCGCGAGCTCGTGGTCGGCGGCGCCGTGCGCACGGCGGTACTGCAGCACGGTCGCGTGCAGCACGCGCGCACGGATGAGGTCCTTGCGGGTGCCGGCCATGCGGGCCTGGCGCACTGCCTCGTCGGCCAGCACGAGCGCGTCGTCGAGGCGGCCGAGCACCTTCAGCAGCCACACCCGCTCGAGCATCGAGGGGAGGCTGCGCTGGTCGCCGATCTCCTCGAGTCGCGCCTCGCACTCCGAGGGATCAACGAGCTCGCGCAGAGAGTCCGGGTCGTATCCCTTGATGTAGCCCACGCGCGCCCTCCTGTACTGCTTGCACCGCTCGCCGTGTGCCTTCCAGTCTGCCTGCGGATCCCGGGCAGCGGCGAAGGAGCCGGGGCGTGCCGCGGATCCGGCCGCATCCGTGGGGCGGGTCTGGGCCAGAAGGCCCCTCCCGTCCCGTCCCCCTTCCCTTCCCCTTATCCACGCGAGCCACCCCTTTGTGCGCGAGCCACCCCGTTGCGCGCCGCGTGAAGAGGGGTGGCTCGCGTGGAAGGGGGTGGTTCGGCGCAAGTGCAGGGGGGAGTCAGCGCAGGAACACCCCGGCGTCGGGGCGCGGGGAGGCGATGGCCGTGGCATCGGTGACGATCGCCGCATCCTTCGCGAACGCCGCGACCTCGGGGCCGTGCGCGAGCTTGGCCGGATGCGGACCCGCGGCGAGGATCCGCGGCAGCGCGTCGGCGGGCAGGGGCACGGCCGACGCCGCGAGCACGAGGTTGCCGAACCGACGGCCCTTGAGGATCTGCGCATCGGCGAGGATCGCGAGCTCCGGCAGCACCGCGCGGATCGTCGCCACCTGCCGCCGCGCGAAGGCGAGGCCGGGGCCGTCGGCGACGTTCACGAGCAGCACGCCCGCGGGGGCGAGCAGCTGAGCGAGCTCGCCGTAGAACTCGACGCTGGTCAGATGCGCGGGCGTCTGCGCCCCCGAGTACACGTCGGCGACCACGAGGTCGACGGCTCCGGCCAGCGCCGGCGGCAGCCGCCGCACGCCCTCCCGGGCATCCCCGATCCGGATCCGGATCGCAGCGCCCCGCGGCAGGGGCAGGTGCTCGCGCACGAGCTCGACGAGCGGCGCCTCCAGCTCGATCACCTGCTGCCGGGACCCCGGCCGGGTGGCGGCGATGTAGCGCGGGATGGTCAACGCGCCGGCGCCCAGGTGCACGGCGGTGATCGGCGCGCCGGGGGAGGAGAGCTGGTCGATCAGCGCACCCATGCGCACGATGTACTCGAAGTGCAGATGCGTCGGGTCGGCGGGATCCACGTGCGACTGCGGCGTCTCATCGATGAGGAGCTCGAACCCGCCGCCGAACTCCGCAGGGACCACGCGAGCGATCCCTCCGGATCCCAGCCGTGCGGCGGGGTGCTCGGTGTCCTTCGCGCGTGCTCTGCCCATGGGACGAGCGTAGGACGATCGCACCGGGCACTGCGCACGGAGGGCCCGGCACGCGGCGGCGGGAGGTCTGCTCCGCCCGCCTGTGCAGCAGGGGCGGAGGACGGATCCGGTCCGGATCCGCGCGCGACGATCTGCACACGATGCGACGATCAACACACGATCTCGCAGGATCCCGGTGCAGATCGTTGCGGGATGTGCAGATCGTCGCGCGGAGAGCGGGGACGACCGCGGTCGGGCCGGTGGGCTGCGGCGCTTGCCGCGGGTTTGTTAGTAGTGCATGCTTAATGTGGCGCGCCGGCGCCGACGGATTCGACGAGGAGACCTCATGACGCTCGACGTGACGCCTGAACGCCCTGCGGACCGCACAGCCAACGACGCCGGGACCGCGCCGGATGCGGCCACCTCAGACCCCGCGGCCTCAGCTGCCGCGGCCTCAGACGCCGCCGCCTCGGTTGCCGCCGATCGGGACGCGGAGTTCGCGCGTCTCGCGAACGGCGTGCTGTGGCCCGGGTTCTTCGGAACGGAGCTGCCGGAATGGCTCGCCGCGGAGCTCCGGGACGGACTCGCAGGCGTCGTCTACTTCGCGCAGAACCTGTCGCCCCATCTCGACCGGCTGAGCGCGGCGATCCACGAGGCGAACCCCCGCGCGCTCATCGGCGTGGACGAGGAGGGCGGCAGCGTGACACGCCTCGAGGCGCGCACCGGATCGACCGCCCCCGGCGCCGCGCAGCTCGGCGCGCTCGACGACGTCGACGCCACCCGGGCGACCGGTGCCGAGCTCGCCCGCCGGATCCGCGAAGCCGGCGCCGACGTGCTGATCGGCCCCGTCGCCGACGTCAACACCGACCCGCGCAACCCGGTGATCGGCGTGCGCGCGTTCGGCGCCGACACCGCGCTGGTTTCGCGGCATGCGGTGGCGCAGGTCGAGGGCATCCAGGGATCCGGCGTCGCCGCGTGCGTCAAGCACTTCCCCGGCCACGGCGACACGCACCTCGACTCGCACCACGGGCTGCCGCGAATCGCCGCGGATCCGGCCGAGTTCGACCGCGTGCACGTCGAGCCGTTCCGCGCCGCGATCGCCTCGGGTGCGCGGTCGGTGATGACCGCGCACATCGTGGTGCCGGCCTGGGGCGAGGAGCCCGCCACGCTCAACCCGCGGGTGCTCGGGATGCTGCGGGCCGCAGGCTTCGACGGGGTCATCGTGACGGACGCCCTCGACATGGCGGCGATCCGGGAGTCGGTCGGCATCGGCGGGGGAGCGGTGCGCGCGCTCGCGGCAGGCGCCGACCTCCTCTGCGTCGGCAACCCGACGAACCCGGGCGATGGCGCGGCGGTCGACCAGGACCAGCGCGACTTCCACGCCGCGAAGGACGCGATCGTGCGGGCGCTCGCCGACGGCACGCTGAGCGTGCAGCGCGTCACCGAGGCGGCCGCCCGCGTCGCCCGGCTCGCCGACGAGCTCGCGGCTGAGCGGGCTCAGGAGCACCCGGGGGTGCCCGAGGATCTGCGCGGGATCGTGCGCCGTGCGATCACCGTGCAGGGCGACCTCGGCGCGCCGGCCTCGGGGCTCGTGGTCCTGGACGCGCGCCGCCGCGCGACCCTCGCCGTCGACAGTGCGGCGCCGTACGTGGTCGATGCGCTGACCGCCGGCGCCTGGTCGCACCGCATCGACGCGGAGCGCGCGACCGACGCCGAGGTCGCGGGCGCCGTCGCCGAGGCTCGTGCCGCGGCCGCCGCGAGCGGATCCCGCATCGTGGCGCTGGTCGACCGCATCGACACGGACGAGGCGCAGCGCCGGTTCGTGGATGCGGTCGCCGCGGCGGATCCGGGTGCCGTCGTCGTGAACGTGGGTCTGCCGGGAGCTGCCGTCGCGCTGCCGGTGCTGGACGTGCGCGCGAGCAGTCGCATCGGCGCCGAGCTGGCCCGGGAGGTGCTCGTCGGAGGCTCCCGATGATCCGGGGGGTGCCGCTCTGAACGGGTGCGCGCCCGGGTTATACCGCTGTCGGCGCGATTGGTCAAGAATCGCGCTTGCCATGTCGTGAATTCGGAACTATAGTTGATCTTTGCGCCTCGTTCCTCCCTGCCCTCATATGGTGGTCGGCAGACTCCGTACGTTCCTCGCTCTTCGACAGAGCGCCTTCAGCGTGCGGCCGTGTGACGCGGCGCACTCCACCTGACGACGAGGAATCGAGACGCCCTTCGGGGCTCACGGAGGTTATTCCCTTGGCTGCTGCTCCCAACGCATCCACTCCCACCACCACCAAGAACGGACGCGGCCACTCCCGCCTCTCGTTCGCCAAGATCTCCGACACGCTGACGGTCCCCGACCTGCTCGCCCTGCAGACCGAGTCCTTCGACTGGCTCGTGGGCAACGAGGCCTGGAAGCAGCGCGTCGCGGAGGCCAAGAAGGCCGGCCGCAAGGACATCGCAGAGGCCAGCGGCCTCGAGGAGATCTTCGAGGAGATCTCCCCGATCGAAGACCTGAGCGAGACCATGCAGCTCTCGTTCACGAACCCGTACCTCGAGCCCGAGAAGTACTCCATCGAGGAGTGCAAGGAGCGCGGCAAGACGTACGCGGCCCCGCTCTACGTCGAGGCCGAGTTCATGAACCACCAGACCGGTGAGATCAAGACCCAGACGGTCTTCATGGGCGACTTCCCGCTCCAGACCGCCAAGGGCACGTTCATCATCAACGGCACCGAGCGCGTCGTCGTGTCGCAGCTCGTCCGCTCCCCGGGCGTGTACTTCGACAAGACCCCGGACAAGACCAGCGACAAGGACATCGTGTCCGCGCGCGTCATCCCGTCCCGCGGCGCCTGGCTCGAGTTCGAGATCGACAAGCGCGACCAGGTCGGCGTGCGCATCGACCGCAAGCGCAAGCAGTCCGTCACGGTCTTCCTCAAGGCGCTGGGCCTGACCAGCGAGGAGATCCTCGCCGAGTTCGCCGGCTTCACCTCGATCGAGGAGACGCTCGCGAAGGACACGATCCTCACCAAGGAGGACGCGCTCCGCGACATCTACCGCAAGCTCCGTCCGGGCGAGCAGGTCGCCGCCGAGGCCGCCCGCGCGCTGCTGGACAACTTCTACTTCAACCCGAAGCGCTACGACCTCGCCAAGGTCGGTCGCTACAAGATCAACCAGAAGCTGGGCCTCGACCTGCCGCTGGACGAGTCCGTCCTCACGGTCAAGGACATCGTCGAGACCATCAAGTACCTGGTGCGCCTGCACGCCGGCGTGGAGACCTTCGAGGGCATTCGCGGGGGCAAGAAGGCCGAGATCCGTCTCGCGACCGACGACATCGACAACTTCGGCAACCGTCGCATCCGCGCCGTCGGCGAGCTCATCCAGAACCAGGTCCGCACGGGTCTTTCCCGCATGGAGCGCGTGGTCCGCGAGCGCATGACCACGCAGGACATCGAGGCGATCACCCCGCAGACCCTGATCAACGTGCGCCCCGTCGTGGCCGCGATCAAGGAGTTCTTCGGCACCTCGCAGCTCTCGCAGTTCATGGATCAGAACAACCCGCTCGCGGGTCTGACCCACAAGCGCCGCCTCTCGGCCCTCGGCCCCGGTGGTCTGAGCCGCGACCGCGCCGGCGTCGAGGTGCGCGACGTGCACCCCTCGCACTACGGCCGCATGTGCCCGATCGAGACCCCGGAAGGCCCGAACATCGGCCTGATCGGCTCGCTCGCCACGTTCGCGCGGATCAACTCGTTCGGCTTCATCGAGACGCCGTACCGCAAGGTCGAGAACGGCCGGGTCACCGAGCACATCGACTACCTGACCGCCGCGGAGGAGGTCGACTTCAACATCGCGCAGGCGAACGCCCCGCTCGACAAGGACGGCCGCTTCACCGAGGCGCACGTCCTGGCGCGCCCCAAGGGCGGATCCGGTGAGGTCGACATGTTCCTGCCCGAGGAGATCGGCTACATCGACGTCTCCCCGCGCCAGATGGTGTCGGTCGCGACCTCGCTCGTGCCGTTCCTCGAGCACGACGACGCGCAGCGCGCGCTCATGGGCGCCAACATGCAGCGCCAGGCCGTGCCGCTGCTCCGTTCCGAGTCGCCGTTCGTCGGCACCGGTATGGAGGGCTACGCCGCCATCGACGCCGGTGACGTGATCACCGCCGAGAAGGCCGGTGTGGTCTCCGAGGTCTCCGCCGACCGCGTCGTGGTCATGCTCGACGAGGGCGGCACCCAGGAGTACTACCTGCGCAAGTTCGACCGCTCGAACCACGGCACCTCGTACAACCAGAAGGTCGTCGTCTCGGCCGGTGAGCGCGTCGAGGTCGGCGAGGTCATCGCCGACGGCCCCGCCACCGAGAACGGCGAGCTCGCCCTCGGCAAGAACCTCCTCGTCGCCTTCATGACGTGGGAGGGGCACAACTTCGAGGACGCGATCATCCTCAGCCAGGACCTGGTGAAGGACGACACCCTCTCCTCGATCCACATCGAGGAGTACGAGGTCGACGCGCGCGACACGAAGCTCGGCAAGGAGGAGATCACCCGTGACCTCCCCAACGTCAGCCCGGAGCTCCTGAAGGACCTGGACGAGCGCGGCATCATCCGCATCGGCGCCGAGGTCCGCCCCGGCGACATCCTCGTCGGCAAGGTCACGCCGAAGGGTGAGACCGAGCTGAGCGCCGAGGAGCGCCTGCTCCGCGCGATCTTCAACGAGAAGAGCCGCGAGGTCCGCGACACGTCCCTCAAGGTGCCGCACGGCGAGCAGGGCACGGTCATCGCGGTCAAGGAGTTCAACGCCGAGGACGGCGACGACGAGCTCGGCTCCGGCGTCAACCGCCGCGTCGTGGTGTTCATCGCCCAGAAGCGCAAGATCACCGAGGGCGACAAGCTCGCCGGCCGCCACGGCAACAAGGGTGTCATCGCGAAGATCCTGCCGGTCGAGGACATGCCGTTCCTCGCCGACGGCACCCCGGTCGACGTCATCCTGAACCCGCTCGGCATCCCCGGCCGCATGAACTTCGGCCAGGTGCTGGAGACGCACCTCGGATGGGTCGCCAAGCAGGGCTGGAAGATCGAGGGCAACCCGGAGTGGGCCGCGCGCCTGCCCAAGGAGGCCTTCGACGTCGCCCCCGGCACCAAGGTCGCGACCCCGGTGTTCGACGGCGCCCACCAGGAGGAGATCGAGGGTCTGCTCGACTCCACCCTGCCGACCCGTGACGGCGTGCGCCTGATCGACTCGTCCGGCAAGACCACCCTGTTCGACGGCCGCTCCGGCGAGCCGTTCCCGGGGCAGATCTCCGTGGGCTACATGTACATCCTGAAGCTCCACCACCTGGTCGACGACAAGATCCACGCGCGTTCGACGGGCCCCTACTCGATGATCACCCAGCAGCCGCTCGGCGGTAAGGCCCAGTTCGGTGGCCAGCGCTTCGGTGAGATGGAGGTGTGGGCGCTCGAGGCCTACGGCGCCGCGTACGCGCTGCAGGAGCTCCTCACGATCAAGTCCGACGACATCCTCGGCCGCGTCAAGGTGTACGAGGCCATCGTCAAGGGCGAGAACATCCAGGAGCCGGGCATCCCGGAGTCGTTCAAGGTGCTCATGAAGGAGATGCAGTCGCTCTGCCTGAACGTCGAGGTCCTCTCGGCCGACGGCACGGCGGTCAACCTCCGCGACACCGATGACGAGGCCTTCCGCGCCGCCGAGGAGCTGGGAATCAACATCTCCAGCCGCTTCGAGTCCGCATCCATCGACGAGATCTGATCTCGCGCGCACATAACTTACAGATTTCAGAATCGACACAGGAGAACTAGTGCTCGACGCAACAACGTTCGATGAGCTTCGCATCGGCCTCGCGACCGCCGACGACATCCGCAAGTGGTCCTACGGCGAGGTCAAGAAGCCCGAGACCATCAACTACCGCACGCTGAAGCCGGAGAAGGACGGCCTCTTCGGCGAGCAGATCTTCGGCCCCTCCCGTGACTGGGAGTGCGCCTGCGGCAAGTACAAGCGCGTCCGCTTCAAGGGCATCGTCTGCGAGCGCTGCGGTGTGGAGGTCACCAAGAGCTCCGTCCGTCGCGAGCGCATGGGCCACATCGAGCTCGCCGCGCCCGTCACCCACATCTGGTACTTCAAGGGCGTGCCCTCGCGCCTCGGCTACCTGCTGGACATGGCGCCGAAGGACCTCGAGAAGGTCATCTACTTCGCCGCGTACATGGTCATCTCGGTCGACGAGGACGCGCGTCACCGCGACCTGGCCACCCAGGAGAACAACATCCGTCTCGAGCTGAAGACGCTCGGCGACCGCCGCGACGCCAAGATCGCGGAGCGCCTGGCCAAGCTGGAGGAGGAGCTCGCGGCCCTCGAGGCCGAGGGTGCCAAGGCCGACGCCAAGAAGAAGGTCAAGGACGCCGCCGAGAAGGAGATGGCGCAGATCCGCAAGGGCGCCGACGAGGCGATCGCCAAGCTCGAGCGCGTGTGGGAGGACTTCCGCACCCTCGAGGTGGGCGCGCTGCGTCCCGAGGACGACGTGTTCCACGAGCTGCAGGACCGCTTCGGCCAGTACTTCGAGGCCCACATGGGCGCCGAGGCCATCCAGAAGCGTCTCGCGGCGTTCGACCTGAAGGCCGAGTCGGAGAAGCTGCACCTGCAGATCTCCGAGGGCAAGGGCCAGCGCAAGATCCGTGCGATCAAGCGCCTCAAGGTCGTGAACTCGTTCCTGGAGACCGGCATGAGCCCGGCCGCCATGGTGCTCGACGTCGTCCCGGTGATCCCGCCGGAGCTTCGCCCGATGGTGCAGCTGGACGGTGGCCGCTTCGCGACCAGCGACCTGAACGACCTGTACCGCCGCGTGATCAACCGCAACAACCGTCTTCGTCGTCTGATCGACCTCGGTGCCCCCGAGATCATCGTCAACAACGAGAAGCGCATGCTGCAGGAGGCCGTCGACGCGCTGTTCGACAACGGCCGCCGCGGTCGTCCCGTCACCGGCACCGGCAACCGCGCCCTGAAGTCCCTCAGCGACATGCTGAAGGGCAAGCAGGGTCGCTTCCGTCAGAACCTGCTCGGAAAGCGCGTGGACTACTCGGGCCGTTCGGTCATCATCGTGGGTCCGCAGCTCAAGCTGCACCAGTGCGGACTGCCGAAGACGATGGCGATCGAGCTGTTCAAGCCGTTCGTGATCAAGCGCCTCATCGACCTGGGTCACTCGCAGAACATCAAGGCCGCCAAGCGCGCCGTCGAGCGCATGCGTCCCGAGGTCTGGGACGTGCTCGAGGAGATCATCCGCGAGCGCCCGGTGCTGCTGAACCGTGCCCCCACCCTGCACCGCCTGGGCATCCAGGCCTTCGAGCCGCAGCTCGTCGAGGGCAAGGCTATCCAGCTGCACCCGCTCGTCTGCGCGGCGTTCAACGCCGACTTCGACGGTGACCAGATGGCCGTGCACCTGCCGCTGTCGGTCGAGGCCCAGGCCGAGGCCCGCGTGCTGATGCTCGCCTCGAACAACATCCTCAAGCCGTCCGATGGCCGTCCGGTCACCCTGCCCTCGCAGGACATGATCATCGGTCTGCACCACCTGACCACGGTCAAGGAGGGCGCGCTCGGCGAGGGTCGTGCGTTCGGCTCGGTGGGCGAGGCGATCCTGGCGAAGGACGAGGGCACCCTCGACCTGCAGGCCAAGGTCCGCATCCGCATCCCGGGTCTGACGTTCCTCGAGGGCGAGGCCCCCGAGGGCTACGAGAGCCACGGCCTCGTGGACACCTCGCTCGGCCAGGCGATCTTCAACGACACCCTGCCGAAGGGCTACCCGTTCGTGCGCGAGGTCGCCGACAAGGGCAAGCTGTCGCAGATCGTCAACAAGCTCGCCGAGGAGTACCCGAAGGTCGAGACCGCCGCGTCGCTGGACCGCATCAAGGACGCCGGCTTCTACTGGGCCACGCGTTCAGGCGTGACCGTCGCGCTCAGCGACGTCATCACCCCGCCGGACAAGGCGGAGATCGTCGCGGGCTACGAGAAGCAGGCCGAGAAGATCCAGGCGCAGTACGACAAGGGTCTGACCACCGACGCCGAGCGTCGTCAGGAGCTCGTCGAGCTCTGGACGAAGGCGACCAACGAGGTCCAGGCCTCGATGCAGGCGCACTTCCCGGAGGACAACACCATCAACCGCATGGTGTCCTCGGGCGCCCGCGGTAACTGGCTGCAGATCCGTAACATCGCCGGTATGCGTGGTCTGGTGAACAACACCAAGGGTGAGTTCATCCCGCGTCCGATCATCTCCTCGTACCGCGAGGGCCTGTCGGTGGCGGAGTACTTCATCGCGACGCACGGTACCCGTAAGGGTCTCGCCGACACCGCTCTGCGCACGGCCGACTCGGGTTACCTGACCCGTCGTCTGGTCGACGTCTCGCAGGACGTCATCATCCGTGAGGACGACTGCGGCACCTCGAAGGGCCTGGAGCTGCCGATCGCCGCGCCGAACAGCGCCGGCGAGCTGGTGCGCGACGCGAACGTCGAGAACTCGGTGTTCGCCCGCACGCTCGCGTCCGATGTCGTGAACGAGGCCGGCGAGGTTCTCGCCACCGCCGGTGAGGACGTCGGCGACGTGCTCATCGACAAGCTCGTCGCGGCGGGCGTGGAGTCGATCAAGGTCCGCTCCGTGCTGACCTGCGACTCGGCCGTGGGTGTCTGCGCGCAGTGCTACGGTCGCTCGCTGGCCACCGGCAAGACGGTGGACATCGGCGAGGCCGTCGGCATCATCGCGGCCCAGTCGATCGGTGAGCCCGGTACCCAGCTGACGATGCGTACCTTCCACCTCGCCTCGGCCGGTGACATCACGCAGGGTCTGCCCCGTGTGCAGGAGCTCTTCGAGGCGCGCACCCCGAAGGGTGCCACCCCGATCGCCGAGGCCGACGGCCGCATCACGATCGAGGAGACCGAGAAGTCCAAGAAGGTCATCCTCACGCCCGACAACGGCGACGAGGAAGTGGTCTACCCGGTGCTGAAGCGTGCGACGCTCCTCGTCGAGGACGGCCAGCACGTCTCGGTCGGCGACCCGCTGCAGGTCGGCACGCTCGACCCCAAGGAGGTCATGCGCGTGCAGGGCGCCCGCGAGGTGCAGAAGTACCTCGTCGGCGGCGTGCAGGAGGTCTACCGCTCGCAGGGTGTGCCGATCCACGACAAGCACATCGAGGTCATCGTGCGCCAGATGCTGCGCAAGGTCACCGTCGTCGACCACGGCGACACGACCCTGCTGCCCGGTGAGATGGTGGACAGCCGTCGCTACCAGGACATCAACCGCGAGGCCGTCGCGGCGGGCAAGCGCCCGGCGTCTGGCCGCCCGGAGCTGATGGGTATCACCAAGGCGTCGCTGGCGACCGAGTCCTGGCTGTCGGCCGCGTCCTTCCAGGAGACGACCCGCGTCCTCACGCAGGCCGCCATGGAGGGCAAGAGCGACCCGCTGGTCGGCCTCAAGGAGAACGTCATCATCGGTAAGCTCATCCCGGCCGGAACCGGTCTGCGCCGTTACCGCGACATCACCGTGGAGGCGACCGAGGAGGCCAAGAGCGAGCGCTACCCGAACCGGATCTTCGCATCCGACGGGGCGTACGCCGACGGCGACTTCGGCTACGTCGACTTCGACGCGTTCTCGACCGACGACATCACCCCCGGCACCTACAACTGAGGTGACGGACTGATCGTCTGACAGAAGGGCCCTGGATCTTCGGATCCAGGGCCCTTCTGCGTTGGCCGACTGCTCTCAGTGGAAGATGCTCGCCACGATGCTGGACGTGTAGCCGGTGGGGGCGAGGTTCGAGTAGCGGGTGTCGATCAGCACGTCGTCGCGCCAGAACAGGGTGCGTCCGTCGGTGACCGGGTATTTCGGATCCGGCCACTCCTTCTCGCAGCGCGTGCCCTTGTCGGGGGTGTAGCAGCTGAACCCCTGGGTCTTCACGAGGTCGTTGAGCATGTCCAGCGCCTCGCCGCGGTACTTCCGGGAGATCGTCGTCGTGATGTTCGTGGTGTCCGCGCCCGGATCCGCCCAGATGCAGATCAGGCTGCCGTCTGCCTGCACGCCGCTCGGCCCGAACACGGGCGAGTTCAGCGGCGTGCTGCCGAGCTGCGCGAGCACGTCGGCGGAGAGGATCGCCTTGCAGTCGGTCGGCAGGGCGACCGGGGTCGACGTCGGGCTGGGGGAGGGCGAGCTCTTGCTCGGCGAAGGTGTGCTCTTGCCGGTCGGAGAAGCGGACGTGCCGCCCGTTCCGCCGCCCGAGGACGGGGGTGCCGTCGGAGTGCACGCCGTCAGCGCCGCGACCAGGGTGAGAGCGGCGGCCGCGACCGCGACGCTGCGAGTCTTCATGGCGCAAGGATAGGCCTCCGCGCATCCGCGGCGCGGTAGCGCCGAACATCCGCCGAGGTCGCGCCGCACCCCGCCGCAGGCCCGGGCCGGCGTGCGGCGGGGCCGGAGTAGCCTGGGAGGACTTCTGGGAGGGAGCGGCATGACCGAGCACCGGGTGGTGATCCTGGGCGATGCGTGGATCGAGGAGATCCGCGACCCCGGCGGAGTGCGCGAGAGCGTGGGCGGCGATGCCGTGGAGCTGGCGTACGCGCTGATCGGCGATGGTCTGTCGCTGACGGTCGTCGTGCCCCTCGGCGATGATCCCGACGGCGAGCGGATCCGCACGGTGCTCGAGGACCGGGGAGTCCGCGTCGTGGGGGTTCCGGCGCTCGACGGCACCCATCGCCGTTCCCTGGTGCGCGACCGCAGCGGTGCCGAGTTCGAGCGGCGCCGCGGAGAGGGCGGGTTCGCGGACACGCGGCGTTCTCTGGCGGCGCAGGCGGACGCCGACGTGATCGTGGACCTCCGCGAGGGGATCCCCAGCACGGTCGCCGAGGAGCGGGACGACGTGCTGCGCGCCCTGGGACTGTCCTCCGTCGCGACCCCGTCCGACGCGGAGGCGCCGGGCATCGGCGGTGAGGCGAGCGCGCGGGTGGACGCCGCCGCGGGGACCGCACCCACAGACGGGCGCCCCTCCGCGGCGACGCCGCGCGGCGAGGGCGATGCCGCCGAGCGGGTTGCCGTCGAGCCGGCCGCCGTCCCGCCGGCGCATCCCGCGGTGCTCCTGCCCGCACCGGTCGCGGCCGGCGCGTTCCGCCACGCCCCGGTGAGACTGCTGCCCGAGCCGCCCGCCGCGCCGGCGCCCGCGCCCGACTGGCACGGCCTCGAGGAGCGGATCGCCCGCGTCGCCACCTGACCGAGCGCGCCACGTCACCACCTGACCCCGCGCGCGTCGCCGCCTGACCGAGCGCGCCGCCGCCCGATCCCCGCCTGACCGAGCGCGCTCGGCTCGCCGCCCGATCGCCGCGCTCAGCCTCGCGGCGTGTACCGTGCGGGCGCGTGCGTGCGGAGGACCAGGTCGCGCAGATCTTCCAGGGACGCGTCTCGGCCGAACACGCCCGCCGCCCGCGCCTGCACCAGCACGTTCCCCAGCGCCGTCGCCTCGACGGGACCCGCGAGCACCGGCAGGCCTGTGCGGTCGGAGGTCTCCTGGCAGAGCAGCTCGTTCAGCGCGCCGCCGCCGATGAGGTTGACCGCGGCGACGGGGCGCCCCGTGAGCGCGGCAGCGGCGCGGACGGCGTCGGCGAACGCCTGCGCGATCGAGGCGACGATCATGCGGACGAATCCGGGCCGGTCGGCAGGAGCCTCCGCGCCCGTCGCCCGCACGAGCGCCGCGATGCGCGCCGGCATGCCGCCGGGAGCGCTCAGTGAGGGGTGGTCGGCGTCGAACAGCACCGCGGGCGCCGGCGCGGCCGCCGCATCGCGCAGCAACGAGGGCAGGCCGAGCGGAGCGCCGTCCTCGGCCTCCCACTCGCGGACGGTCTCGCTGAGCAGCCACAGTCCCGTGACGTTGTGCAGGAACCGGATCCGGCCGTCGACGCCGAGCTCGTGCGTGAAACCCGCGGTGCGAGCGGCATCGGTGAGCACGGGTGCGGCGATCTCCAGGCCGACCAGGCCCCAGGTGCCGCAGGAGATGTACGCGGAGTCGGGCGAGGCGAGGGGAGCGGCGACGACGGCCGATGCGGTGTCGTGGGAGCCGACCGCGACGACCGGCAGCGCCGCGCCGATCCGCGTGGCGAGATCGGCGCGCAGGCGGCCGATGTGCTCGCCGGGGTCGACCAAAGGCGGCAGGATCCGCGGACGGATCCCGAACGCCTCGGCCAGGGCGAGGTCCCATTCGCGGTCGTGCACGCCGAGCAGCCCCGTGGTGGAGGCGTTCGTTCGCTCCGTGACCCGTGCTCCTGTGAGACGATGCGCGAGGAGGTCCGGCACGAGCAGAAGCGTCTCCGCATCCGCCACGCGGTCGTCTGCGGCGAGCTGGTACAGCGACGTGAATGGCAGGAACTGCAGTCCGTTACGCGGGTACAGCTCGGCGAACGGGATCCGGGCGTGCACGATGTCGACTCCGCGGGCCGTGCGGGCGTCGCGGTAGTGGAACGGCTCCGCGAGCAGCTCGTCCCCGCGCAGGAGCCCGTAGTCGACGGCCCAGGTGTCGATGCCGATGCTCTCGATGGCGGGCTCCCGGCGCACGGCCTCGGCGAGGCCGTCGATGACGTGCTCGACGAGCGCCTCGAAGTCCCAGTGCAGGCCGTCCGCGCGGGCGACCGGACCGTTCGGGAACCGCGCGATCTGCTCGAGTTCGAGCCGTTCGGCGCCGACGCGCCCGATCATGACGCGTCCGCTGGTGGCGCCGAGATCGACGGCGGCGAACGCCCGCACCGGCGGGGTCATCGCAGGAAGGCCGCGGCGACGCCGGAGTCGACGGGGATGTGCAGTCCGGTGGTGCGGCTGAGCTCGGGGCCGGTGAGCACATACACGGCGTCGGCGACGTTCTCCGGGACGACTTCGCGCTTGAGGATGGTGCGGCTCGCGTAGAACTGGCCGAGGTCCTCCTCGGCCACGCCGTAGGTCGCGGCGCGGTTCGCGCCCCAGCCGGACGCGAAGATCCCGGATCCGCGCACGACGCCGTCGGGGTTGATGCCGTTGACGCGGATGCCGTGCTCGCCGAGCTCGACGGCGAGCAGGCGCACCTGGTGGGCCTGATCGGCCTTGGTCGCCGAGTACGCGATGTTGTTGGGGCCGGCGAACACGCTGTTCTTGGACGAGATGTAGATGATGTCGCCGCCGAGCCTCTGATCGATGAGGATCCGTGCCGCAGCCTTCGAGACGAGGAAGGACCCCTTCGCCATCACGTCGTGCTGCAGATCCCAGTCCTTCTCGGTCGTCTCCAGCAGCGGCTTCGACAGCGACAGTCCGGCGTTGTTGACGACGAGGTCGACGCCGCCGAACGCGAGGACCGCCTCGTCCAGCGCCGCCTGGACGGCGGCCGCGTCGGCGACGTTCGCCGCGACCCCGATCGCGACATCGCTGTTCCCGAGCTCTGCAGCGGCGGCGCGGGCCTTGTCGAGGTCGAGGTCGGCGACGACCACGCACGCGCCCTCGGCGGCGAGGCGCGTCGCGATGGCCTTGCCGATGCCGGATGCGGCGCCGGTGACGAATGCGATCCGGCCCTGGTGCGACTTCGGCTTCGGCATCCGCTGCAGCTTCGCCTCCTCCAGCGCCCAGTACTCGATGCGGAACTTCTCCGCATCCGAGATCGGGGTGTACGCGGAGAGGGCCTCGGCGCCGCGCATCACGTTGATCGCGTTGACGTAGAACTCGCCGGCGACGCGTGCGGTCTGCTTGTTCGCCCCGTAGGAGAACATGCCCACGCCGGGGATGAGCACGATGAGCGGGTCGGCGCCGCGGATCGCCGGGGAGCCGGCCGTCGCGTGGGCGTCGTAATAGGCCTGGTAGTCGGCGCGGTATTCGGCATGAAGCTCGTGCAGGCGGGCGATCTGCTCCTCGGCGGAGGCCGTAGCGGGCAGGTCGAGGATGAGCGGCTTCACCTTGGTGCGCAGGAAGTGGTCCGGGCAGCTGGTGCCCAGGGCGGCGAGGGCGGGGGCCTTCTCGGAGGCGAGGAAGTCGAGCACCACATCCGTGTCGGTGTAGTGGCCGACCATGGGGTGGTCCGTCGACGCGATCCCGCGGATCGTCGGCGCCAGGACCGCCGCACGCTGCCGGCGCTCCGGCTCGGGCAGCGCCTCGAATCCGGCACGCACCCCGCCGAACGGCTGGGCCTCGCCGTGTTCGGCGATGTACGCGGCGGCGGTGTCGATGATCCACCGGCTGTTCGCCTCAGCCTCCTCGCTCGTGTCGCCCCAGGCCGTGATCCCGTGCCCGCCGAGGATGCAGCCGACCGCGTCGGGGTTCGCGGCCTTGATCGCGGCGATGTCGAGGCCCAGCTGGAAGCCGGGGCGCCGCCACGGCACCCAGGCGACGCGCCCGCCGAAGATCTCCGCGGTCAGCGCCTCCCCATCGGCGGCGGTCGCGATCGCGATCCCCGAGTCGGGGTGCAGATGATCGACGTGCGCGGCGTCCACCAGCCCGTGCATCGCGGTGTCGATCGACGGCGCCGCGCCGCCCTTGCCGTGCAGGCAGTAGTCGAACGCCGCCACCATCTCGTCCTCGCGGCCCACGCCGGGGTACACGCCCTGCAGGGCCCGCAGCCGGTCCAGGCGCAGCACCGCCAGCCCGTGCTCGGTGAGGGTGCCCAGGTCGCCCCCTGATCCCTTCACCCAGAGCAGCTCCACCGGCTCTCCGGTGACCGGATCCGTGTCGGTGCCCTTCGCGGAGGTGTTCCCGCCCGCGTAGTTGGTGTTCCTCGGGTCGGCGCCCAGACGGTTCGAGCGGGCGATCAGCGCGGCGGCGGTGGGGTGGGTCATATCGCTTCCTTGGATGAGTGGGTCATTGGGGGCGCTCAGGCGCCCCAGCCGGCCTGGGCGCCGCCGACGCGCTCGGCGGCGATGCGCTCGAGGTAGCCGGAGTCGAGGAACGCCGCCATGGGATCGGCGGGTAGTCCCCGCTCCTCGCGCCAGGCGGCCAGCGCGGGGCGCACATCGGTGTAGAAGGCGTCCATGAGCACGGCGTTCGCGGCGAGCACGTCGTCGGCGCGCTGTGCGGCGGCGAGGGCCTCGCGATCGATGAGCAGGGCCCGCGCCGTCATCTCCTGCACGTTCAGCACCGAGCGGATCTGGCCGGGGATCTTCGCCTCGATGTTGTGACACTGGTCGAGCATGAAGGCCACGTCGGTGTTGTTGAGGCCTCCGCCGCGGATGACCTCCGCAAGGATCCGGAACAGCTGGAACGGATCCGCCGCACCCACGATGAGGTCGTCGTCGGCATAGAAGCGCGAGTTGAAGTCGAACGAGCCGAGCTTGCCCAGGCGCAGCAGCTGCATCACGATGAACTCGATGTTGGTCCCGGGCGCGTGATGGCCCGTGTCCAGGCACACCATGGCACGGTCGCCGAGGGCGGCCACCTGCGCGTACGCGGTACCCCAATCCGGAACGTCGGTGTGGTAGAACGACGGCTCGAAGAACTTGTACTCCAGTACCAGGCGCTGCTCGTCGCCGAGGCGCGCGTAGATCTGCTGCAGAGAGTCCTGCAGGCGGTCCTGCCGAGCGCGCATGTCGTTCTGGCCCGGATAGTTGGATCCCTCGGCCAGCCAGATCTTCAGGTCACGGGATCCGGTCCGGTGCATCACGTCGATGCAGGTGAAGTGGTGGTCGATCGCCTTCTGCCGGATCCGGTCGTCCTCGTGCGTGAGAGCGCCGAACTTGTACTCCTCGTCCTGGAAGGTGTTCGAGTTGACCGTGCCGAGGCGCACACCCAGATCCTCCGCGTGCCGGCGCAGGTCGTCGAAGGAGTCCACGAGATCCCAGGGGATGTGCAGCGCGACGGACGGGGAGAGGGCCGTGAACCGGTGCACCTGGGCGGCGTCGGCGATCTTCTCGAAGGGGTCGCGAGGCGTTCCCGGGGTGCCGAACACGCGGAAGCGGGTGCCGGAGTTCCCGAACGCCCAGCTGGGCAGCTCGATGGCCTGCTTCTCGAGCTCGGCGAGGATCGCGGGGGAGAGGGTCATGATGCGGTGCTTTCTTCGATGCGGGTGGCGCGGAGGGCGTGCGTGCCGGGGGTGAGCTCGGCGGGGCCGTCGATCGCCCAGCCGGGCGCCAGGGCGACCTCGGCCGTCACTCCGAGCGGGACGTCGACGTTCAGATCCGCGGTCCGGCCGTGGCGGCGCCAGTCGACGGCGATCCTGCCGGCGGGCGCGTCCACGTGCGCCCGGCAGTGCTCGAGCACGCCGTCGAGGTCGGGGGCGATGCGCGTGCGCCGATAGCCCGGCTCCACGAGCTCGATGCCCGCGAGGCGTCGCATCATCCAGTCGACGACGCAGCCGAACGCGTAGTGGTTCATCGACATCCGCTCGACCGTGCCGTCCTCGTGCACCGCGTTCCAGGCCTCCCAGATCGTGGTGGCGCCGTGGTCGACCTCGTACAGCCAGGAGGGTGCCGTGTCCTGCACGAGCAGCGCGCGCGCAAGATCGCGGTGCCCCTCGTCCCACAGCACATCCAGGAGGAACGGGACGGAAACGAACCCCGTGTCCAGGTGCACCCCCGCCTCGTGCACGAGCTCGACGAGGCGGGAGACCACGCGCGGGCGCAGCTCCTCGGGCACCGCGTCGAACGCGAGCGCGAGAACTGCGATGCCCTGCATATCGGGACCGATCCGTCCGTCGTCGGAGACATACTCCGCTGCGAATGCGGCGCGCACCGCCGCCGCATGCTCACGCGCCTGCGCCGCTGTCGCGGCATCGCCGACCGCCTCGGCCGACGCGGCGTACAGATCCAGGGAGCGGATCTGGAACAGGGGCCCGGTGAGCTCGGCCGTCAGCTGCGGCGCGAGCATGATCGCCGAGAACTCGTCGAGCCCTGCGGCCTCGGGCCGGGAGCCGTCGAGCGTCGACGGGGCCAGCCAGTCGCCGAAGTTCATCCGGCCGTTCCAGAGCAGGCGCTGCCGGGCGAGTCGCTCGGGCGAGAGCGATGCGGGATCCAGTCGGGCCGGCAGCGTGGCCGCGGCGTCGGCGGTCTGGTGCTCGACCCAGGTGCGCATCGCGTCGAGGTTGTCGCGCAGGAAGCGCGGATCGCCGTAGTGCCGGTACAGCTCCCAGGGCGCGATCGTGATCGCATCGCTCCAGCCGGCCGCCGCACGGATGTCGCCCAGGCCCGCGTTCGGGCGGTCCGGATCGTCCATGGCCGGCGGCATCGGCACGATGATGGGCACGATGCCGTCATGCGCGGCCTGGTCGACGCGCACGTTGCGCAGCCAGCGGTCGAGGAACGCGGCCACCCCCATGAGCGTCGCGGCGGTCGGCGTGAAGATCTGCAGATCGCCGGTCCAGCCGGCCCGTTCGCGCTGCGGGCAGTCGGTCGGCACCGCGAGGAAGTTGGAGCGCTGCGACCAGATCGTGTTCTCGACGAGGCGGTCCAGGCGCGCGTGCGAGGAGGAGAAGGAGGCCGTCTGGTCGAGGTCGTTCGCGATGACGACGGCGGTGAAGTCCTCAGGAACCGGCGTTCCGGGGTAGCCGATGAGCTTGACGTATCGGAACCCGTGGAAGGTGAACAGCGGCTCCCATTCCTCGCCTTCCGGGCTTCCGGCGAGCACGTACTCGTCGGCCTGGTCCTTGTTGACGCCGAGGATGTTGTCGAGGAAGTCGCCCTCCGCGTCGATGACCTCCGAGTGCTCCAGGCGGACGACCGTGCCGCGCTCCCCGCGGACCCGCATCCGCACCCGCCCCGCCATCACCTGGCCGAAATCGATCACGGTCTCCCCGGCGGGCGTCGTCAGGATGCGCTCTGCAGGGAGTTCACGGACGCGCCGGATCGGTTCTCCCGTGAACGGCACGAGCGGTACCGCGACGGGCACGAGGCTGCAGGGCGTCCACGAGGCGAGGAGCTCGGCGTCGGCCGACGGGGTGTCCCAGCCCGGCATCTCGGCGCGCGCGTCGTGGCGCTCCCCGATGAAGATGTCCGACCAGTCGATCGGGCCGCGTGAGCTGCGCACGGAGGCGTCCGGCCGGATCACGCGCCGGGTGCCGTCGGGGAGATCCACCTCCAGGCGCCACGTGGCGCGGAGGATGTCGCCGTATTGGGCGCTGCGCCCCAGGATCGAGATCCGGCCGGCGTACCAGCCGTCACCGAGGATCACTCCGAGCACATTGGATCCCTCGTGCAGGAGGGAGGTGACGTCATGCGTCATCACCGAGATCTCGTGCTGATAGCTCTCGTACCCCGGCGCCAGCAGCCCGTCTCCGACGGGAAGGCCGTTGAGCGATGGCTGGTGCACTCCCTGGCTGGTGATGCGCAGGCGCGCTGAGGACGGTGCCCCGGGAAGCTCGAACTCTTGCCTCAGGTACCGCGGAGGGTGCAGTCGCTCGCCGGGCGGCGTGGTGTCGGCACTGGGCGCGAACACCTCGGGGCCGAGCTCGAGCGGTCCCTCGGCGAGCACGCGTTCCTGCTCCGGCTCGGCCCACGGTGCGTCCCAGTCCGCGAGGCCGATGCCGAAGCCGGCATCGGCCTCGGCTTCTGCGCCGTCCGCGTCGCGCACGGCCACGCTCCAGCGGTAGTCGGTCCCCGGGACTCCCGTGAAGCCGTCGGGTTCCAGGGCGCTGTCGTCGGATTCGATCCACCCCGAGTCGTACGCGAGCGCGCCGTCCTCGGTCGTGATGCGGACACGGTGCGCGCGCGGCGCAGTAACGGCTCCCGCCGTGCGCACGCGCCACGTGAGGCGCGGTGTGCTGCGGCGCAGCGCCAGCGGGTTCTCGAGATGATCGGCGCGGAGGTCCGAGAGGACGAGCGGCATCGTTGCGGCTCCTTTGCTGTGAATCGATTCAAAATCTGATGCCGACGATACGGCCTCTCTCGGCAGTCGTCAAGTTCAGCGCAGCATGCGGCGCAAACGTCGGCGAAAGAGTTTCGCGGGCGGGATATTGTGAATCGATTCAAACACTGCTAGCGTGCAGAGCACCCGGATCCGCAGCGCCGTCCCGGCCGCGTGCACCGTCTCGTCCCGTTCAAAGGAGAACCATGACCGTCGATTCCTCCGCCGTCCGCCACCCGAACCCGTGGTGGGTCGGCATCGTGTGCGGCATGGCGTCGTACATCGATGCCGCCACGATCGTCGCGACCGGCATCGCCCTCGTCATCTATCAGCACACGATCGGCGTCACGCCCGACCAGATCGGCATCCTGTCCGGACTGCTCACGCTCTCGATCGCGATCGGCGCGGTCTTCGGCGGGAGGCTCGGCGATGCGTTCGGTCGCCGCCGCGTCTTCCTCGTGACCATGCTCGTCGTCATCATCGGCATCGCGCTGCTCGTGTTCGGATCGTCGTTCCCGGCACTGCTGATCGGTGTCATCCTCGCAGGGCTCGGCACCGGTGCGGATCTGCCGGTCTCCCTGTCCACTATCTCGGAGGCTGCGAGCGAGAAGAACCGCGGCGCGATCATCGGCCTGTCCAACATCCTCTGGGTCGTGGGCATCCTCGGGACGATCGTGATCGCGACCTTCGCCGGCGGCATGGGCCGCGTGGGCGGCCAGCTCCTGTTCGGGCAGGTCGGCATCGTGGCGGCTCTCGTGTTCCTCGCACGGCTCACGATCCCGGAGTCGCCGTTCTGGCTTGCGGCGCGCGACGAGCGCCGTCGCGGCGTGGTCACGGTGCGGGCCGACCGCTCCTCGGTGCGCGACCTCCTGCGCAAGCCGTACCTGGGGCCGTTCCTCGCGCTGCTCGTGTTCTACGCCCTGACGAACGTCGGCGCGAACACCGGCGGCCAGTTCGGCACCTATCTCGCGGTGAACGTCGCGGGCATCCCGGTCGCGCTGAACTCCGCCATCGGCCTGGCGTCGTTCCCGATCGGCCTGCTGGCGGGCCTCTGGTTCATGCGGATCGTCGACGGCAAGCATCGCATGACCTACTTCGTCTTCGGCGCGATCGTGCTGCTGCTCGGATACCTGACGCCGGCCGTGCTCGGATTCAGCCTGCCTACGATCATCGCGATGAACCTGTTCATGGGCGTCGGCGGCGCGTTCGCCTTCGAAGGGATCATGAAGGTGTGGACGCAGGAATCGTTCCCGACGCTGCTGCGCACGACCGCGCAGGGAGCGGTCATCGCCGTGGCCCGAGTCGTCGCCGCGCTGCTCGCCTTCGTCACGCCCGCCCTCATCGCGGTCAGCCCGCAGGGGCTGTACGCCGTGCTCAGCGGCGTCGTCGCGATCGGGCTGATCGTGGCCTGGTTCGCCTTCCGCAAGGCGGGAGAGAGCCAGTTCGTCACCGAGTCGCTCAGCACGATCGCCGTCGAGCCCGAGGCGGACGCGGCCCCGATCGAGTCCTGACCCCATAGCCCGCCCACCGCACGCCCACGATCCGGAAGGACCGACATGGACACCCCCCTGCACCAGGCAGCCTTCATCACAGCGAACGCCCCGCGCGACGCCGCGATCCGCTTCCGCCGGACGGTCGCGCCGGTGCAGCCGCGCGCGGCGGTCGCATCCGCTCGGCTCGTCGCTACCGCTCTCGGCGTGTACGAGGCGCGCCTGGACGGGGCGCCGGTGTCGGACTCCGTGCTCGACCCGGGCTGGAATGCCTACGAATGGCGTCTCCCGTTCCAGAACTGGGACGTGACGGATGCGGTGCGCGGCGGGTCCGGGGATCTCTCGATCGACGTGCTCGTGGGCAACGGCTGGTATCGCGGCGACCTGGGCTTCGAGGGGGCGAACGCGAACTACGGAGAGGAGATCGCGCTCGCCCTCGCCCTGGAGCTCGTGTTCCAGGACGGATCGGTGCAGACGGTCAAGACCGGCCAGGACTGGCGGGCGGAGACGAGCGAGGTGCTGCGCAACTCGCTCTACAACGGCGAGACCATCGACGCCCGCCTGCGCGGAGAACCGGGGGAGGAGCTCGCCGTCTCGACCATCGACGTCGATCGCAGCCGGCTCGTCGCGCAGGCGGGTCCGCCCGTGCGCCGTCAGGAGACGCTGCGCCCCGTGCGGATCTGGACCTCGCCGGCAGGGCGCACGCTCGTGGACTTCGGGCAGAACCTCGTCGGATGGATCCGGGCGACCGTGCAGGGCCCCCGGGGGACCGAGATCGTCCTGCGTCACGCCGAGGTGCTCGAGGGCGGCGAGCTGGGCACCCGGCCGCTGCGCGCCGCCCAGGCCACCGACGTGTTCGTGCTGTCGGGCGAAGAGGACGTCTTCGAGCCCACGCTCACCTTCCACGGCTTCCGCTACGCCGAGGTCACGGGCTGGCCCGGTGAGCTGAGCGCCGAGGACCTCGAGGCGGTCGTCGTGCACTCCGAGATGCGCCGGCTCGGATCCTTCGAGTGCTCGGAGCCGCTCGTCAATCAGCTCGTGCACAACTCGGTGTGGGGGCAGAAGGGCAACTTCCTCAGCGTCCCCACGGACTGTCCGCAGCGCGATGAGCGGCTGGGCTGGACGGGCGACATCGCCGCCTATGCGGCGTCGGCCTCCTTCCAGTTCGACACCTCCGACTTCCTCCACGACTGGCTCGAGGACCTGCATGCGGAGACCCGCCACTCGGAGTCGGGTGTCGTCCCGATCGTGGTCCCGGACGTGCTGAAGTACGCGCACTTCGGAGAGGACTTCGCGTTCCCCGCCCTCGGCGCGACGGCGATCTGGGGCGACGCCGCGGTCTGGGTTCCCGAGGCGCTCTGGCGCGCCTACGGGGATCGGGACCGCCTTGCGGCGCACTACCCGGCGATGGTGCTGCACCTCGAGTCCGTCGAGCGCGCACTCTCGCCGACGGGGCTCTGGGATCAGGGCTTCCAGTTCGGCGACTGGCTGGATCCGGATGCGCCGCCGGAGAACCCCGCTGCGGCGAAGGCGGATCCGCATGTCGTGGCGACGGCCTGCCTCTACCGCTCGGCGTCGTTCGCGGCGGAGGCCGCGGAGGTCCTCGGGCTGACCGACGAGGCGGAGCGCTGGCGGCGGCTGGCCGAGCGCACGCGCGCGGCGTTCCAGGGGCACTACGTCGAGGACGGTCGTGTGCGCTCGGACTGCGTGACCGTCTACGCGCTGGCGATCTGCTTCGGTCTTCTCGGTGATGTCGATCGGGAGAAGGCGGCCGAGCGGCTGGCCGAGCTGGTGCGCGCCGGGGGCTACCGGGTCACCACGGGCTTCGCCGGCACCCCGTTCGTCACCTGGGCGCTCTCCGAGACGGGCCATGTCGACGACGCCTATCGGCTGCTGCTGGAGAAGGAGAACCCGTCCTGGCTCTATCCCGTGACGATGGGAGCGACCACGGTGTGGGAGCGCTGGGACTCGATGCTGCCGGACGGATCCATCAACCCCGGCGAGATGACGAGCTTCAACCACTACGCGCTCGGAGCGGTCGTCGACTGGATCCACCAGGTCGTCGGCGGCATCCGTCCCGCGGAGCCCGGCTACGCCAAGGTGCGCATCGAGCCGGTCCCCGGACCGGGCATCTCCTGGGCGCGCACCCGATACGAGTCCTCGGCGGGCGAGATCGCCGTCGAGTGGCGCACCGACGATGACGGGTTCGTGCTGGAGGCGCGGGTGCCCGAGGGCGTCCCGGCGGAGATCGTGCTGCCCGGAGGGGCGACGCACGAGGTCGTCGGGGGCCGGCACCGCTTCACCCTCTGAGGCAGGGCCCGTCCGTGCCCCGGGCGCGGCCCGCCGCAGCTCCGCCGGAGGCATGCCCTAGGCTCGCTGTGCGAGAGAAGGGGGCGGCGATGGTCGTGAGCGTCCGGGAAGTGGCAGAGGACGCCGGTGTGTCCGTCGGCACCGTCTCGAACGTCCTCAACCGCCCCGAACGCGTCTCCGCGGAGACCGTCGCCCGTGTTCAGGCGTCGATCGCGCGCCTGGGCTACGTGCGCAACGACGCGGCGCGCCAGCTGCGGGCGGGACGCAGTCACACCATCGGCCTGGTGGTGCTCGACATCCGCAACCCGTTCTTCGCCGAAGTCGTGCGGGGTGCCGAGCAGCGCGCCGACGAGCACGGACTGTCGGTTCTCGTCGCGAACAGCGACGAGAACGCGGGGCGTGAGCGCATGCTGCTCGACCTCTTCGAGGAGCAGCGCGTCGCCGGCGTGCTCATCACTCCCGTCGCCGACGCCCTGCCCCGATTGCAGCAGATGCGGGAGCGGGGCACCCTCAGCGTGCTCGTCGACCGGGAGACCAGCGACCCCGGATTCTCCTCCGTCGCCGTGGACGACGTGGAGGGTGGCCGGATCGCTGCGGCGCATCTCCTCGAGACAGGGCGCCGCCGCCTCGCTTTCGTCGGCGGACCGGTATCGCTCCGACAGGTCTCGGATCGTCTCAGCGGCGCGCAGGCGGTCGCGGCCGAGGCCGGCGTGGGCCTCGAGTTCATGGCCACCGGCGCGCTCAGCGTGGAGGAGGGCCGCCGAGCGGGCCGCCTCCTCATGGAGCGTCCCCGGGCGCAGCGGCCCGACGCCATCTTCGCCGCGAACGACCTGCTGGCTCTCGGGATCCTGCAGAGCCTGGTCATGGTGGGCGATGCCCGGGTGCCGCAGGACATCGCGCTCATCGGCTACGACGACATCGACTTCGCTGAGGCGGCGGTCATCCCGCTGAGCTCGATCCGGCAGCCCGCCGGCCTCATCGGATCCACGGCTGTCGACCTGCTCCTCGGCGCCGCCGACGGGCGCGCCGCGGCGGCGGAGACGGTGCTCTATCGCCCCGAGCTGGTCGCGCGCGCATCCACGCTCGGCGCGTGAACACGCGGACGGCGGGCGCTCCGTCTCCTCGATTTCCGGTGTCAGGATCCGCCGGGTATGCTTGATCTTCGCGCCCCCGGTCGGCTGGAAAAGCGGGACGGGCGTGCATGGCGAGTTGCCCGAGCGGCCAAAGGGAGCTGACTGTAAATCAGCCGCGGAATGCTTCGGGGGTTCGAATCCCTCACTCGCCACCCCCGGAAGGCCCTCGCGAAAGCGGGGGCCTTCCCTCGTCTCACGGTGTGCTGACGCCTCAGTCGCGCGACGCGGGCCGGGCGAAGAGGTTGACGAGGTTGCCGTCGGGGTCGCGGAACAGCGTCGACCGGTTGCCCCAGGGCATGGTCGTGGGCGCGAGAACGACGTCGTCGAGCACATCGCGCAGCCGGGCGAACTCCGCGTCCACGTCCTCGACGAGGAACTCGATGATCACGGATTCGTTGCTCCCGGGCTTCGGAGCGCGGTCGCCGAGCATCGCGACGGTCGCCGTGCTGCCGATCGCGAGGGTGCCGGTCCCGGTCCTGAGCTCCGCGAACACCGGGGCCGGTCGCGCGGCCGTCGCCCCCGTCACGTGTTCGTAGAAGCTCGCGAGACGGTCGACGTCGTCGGTGATGATGCGGATCGATGCGAAGTCCACGGGGTTCCTCTCCGTCGGGCCGTGCGGCGCGACGAGTTCATCCTCGGCGCTGCCACCGACATCGCGGGCCGGATCCGATGCGGGACCCGATGCCCACCGCGCGTGCCCTTCCTAGACTGGTGGTCATGCGTGCCCTCACCGAAGACCAGATCCGGGCGTCGTTCCGCAACGCCGAGCCCGACGAGGTCGCCGAGATCGCGATGCCGCACGACCTTCTTCTGGCCGAGTGGGACTACCTCGACTTCTTCGCGTGGCGGGATCCGATCGCCGCGCGCAGCGGCTACATCGTCATCGAGCAGGAGGGAGAGGCCGTCGGCATCGTCCTGCGCGCCGCCGACCCCTCACGGGTGCGCTCGGGGATGTGCAACCTCTGCCACACGATGCAGCCCGGAAACCAGGTCGCGCTGTTCGCGGCGCGCCGCGGCGGCGCGGAGGGACGCAAGGGCTCCGTGGTCGGCACGTACATCTGCGCCGACCTCTCCTGCCACGAGAGCGTGCGGCTCGCCCCGCCGCTCGCGCCGAACGAGATCCGGGCCGAGCGCCTCGCCGACCGCCGCCTCGACGGCACGCACCGCCGGGTATACGCCTTCGTGGCGTCGGTCCTCGGCGACGCCTGATCCTCAGGTTCATCCGCACTGAGACTCGGTGTCACGGCCGCCGTCGACGCGGGTACGCTGGACGAGCGGTTCACGCCGCCTGATCGCCGCCGATCCCGAAGGAGTCCCATGTCCGAGCCGCTGCTCTACCGTGTCGAGGACGGGCTCGCCCGGATCACACTGAACCGCCCGCAGCGGCTCAACGCGTTCAACGCCGAGCTAGCGCACGCCTGGGCCGAGACCACCGCGGCCGCCGTCCGCGACAGCGCGGTGGGCGCGATCCTGATCGAGGGCGAAGGGCGTGCCTTCTGCGCCGGCGGCGACGTCATCGACATGGCCACGGGCATGGGCGGGCCCGAGGAGATCGAGCGTCTCGCCCAGGTGATCCACTCCGGGATCGCATCGCTCGTGTCCTCCGCGGTGCCGGTCGTCGCCGCCGCGCACGGAACCACCGCGGGCGGGGGACTGGGGATCCTGCTCGCGAGCGACTACGCCGTGGTCGGATCCGATTCGCGCTTCGGCAGCCTGTACGCCAACGTCGGTCTCACTCCCGATCTCTCCGTGAGCGCCCAGCTGGCTGCGGCGGTCGGCGAACGCCGCGCGCTGCAGCTGCTGCTCACCGACCGCATGCTGTCTGCCGCGGAAGCCGTCGAGTGGGGCATCGCCGCCGAGGCTGTGGGGGAGGGCGATGCGCCGGCCATCGCCGCGGCGGTCCGCAGCCGCGCCGAGGAGATCGCCCGCTTCTGGCTGTCCGGCGCGTTCCGCGCGTACGGGCAGGCGAAGCGCCTGGTCCGTTCGCGCCCCGAGCGCACGTTCGCGGGCCAGCTCGACGAGGAGGCGCGCAGCATCGCCGCGGCGTTCGGGGGCGCCGAGGCGCAGGGGCTGATCGCGGCGTTCGCGAGCCGTTCGAGCACCCGCTGAGGCAGGCGCCCGCGCGGGCGTGAGTTCCGCGCCGCGTCGATCCGCACAGCCGCGGGTGCGGGTGCAGTTATCCACCGTCGTCGCACTACGCCGAGGCCGCGCGCTCGATCATGCGAGGATGAAGGCACGACAGACGGGGGATCCCATGGCGAACACGACACCACCGGCGAAATCCGGGGCGAACACGTCCCTGCTCATCCGCGGAGCCATCTGGATCGCGATCGGCGCGCTCATCGCGGCCGCGCTGGTCTGCGTGGTCTGGGTGCTGATCGGCGACCAGCAAGGGCTCATCGGCCGCGCGTTCCTGACGATCCTGCTGCTCGCGGGCTTCGCCGCCATCGCGATCCTCGAGGCGAGCCTGGCGCCCAACCGCGAGGACTGGCTCGCCCTGCTCAGCATGATCTCGTGGATCCTCGCGCTGCTGGTCGGGGCGGTGAAGATCTGGCTGCCCGACGACGGCACGTCCTTCTCCTACTTCGACGGTCCGGAACGGTTCTTCCAGCTGGTCGCTGTCGTCGTCATCCTGCAGCTCGCCCTGTTGCACGTGCGGCTGTTCCGCAAGGCGGCGGCGCGCTACGTGACCGGGTTCACGCGCGCGATCGTCTGGGCCACCTTCGCGTTCCTCGCGGTGCTCGTCGGCATGCTGGTGTTCTACCTGACCTTCCCGCACACCTTCCACTACCACGAGCTGTACTGGCGCATCGTGGTGGCCCTGACGATCCTCGTTGCGGTGGGCACCATGCTCATCCCGCTGCTGAATGTGCTGTTCGCCCCGAAGCGGCCCGCACCTGCGCCTTACGCGGCGACGGCGTCTCCGGCGGCCCCGCTGCAGCCCTGGCCGACGCACGCGGACGCCCGCACGCCGCTGCCGATCCTTCCCGACGGCAGCCCCGACTGGAACGCGTACTACACGGGAGTGCCGTCCCCTGGCGCCACGATCCCGGGGCAGGTGCAGGCGGTGCCGGTTCAGCCTGCGGCGACTCAGCCTGTGCCCGCGGCGGCTCAGCCTGTGCCGGCCGCGGCCCAGCCTGCGCCGGTGCACGACCCTCTGTCCGGCGGGCACGGCCTCGACGGCGCGGCACCGTCCGGCGTCGCCCAGGCCGGCGAACCCTCGGGGTTCCCGCAGGCCCCGCCCGCCCCGCCGACCACGTCCTCGTCCGCGTCGTGACCGCCGCAGATCTCCGCGATCTCGCGGTCGACATCGCGCACGAGGCAGGGGAGCTGGCCCGCCGCCGACGTGAGGAGGGCGTCTCCATCGCCGCGAGCAAGTCGACGCTCGCCGACATCGTCACCGAGGCCGACCGCGAGGTCGAGGCGCTCATCCGCGCGCGGCTGAGCACGGAGCGCCCGGGCGACGGCTTCCTCGGCGAGGAGTCCGGCGGCGGTGAGGGCACGACCGGCATCACCTGGGTCGTGGATCCGATCGACGGCACCGTCAACTACGCGTCGGGCATCCCGCTGTACGCCGTGAGCATCGCCGCGGTCGAGGGCGGTGCCGACCCGGACGGCTGGACCGCGCTCGCCGGGGTCGTGCGGTCGCCCGTCATCGGGGAGACGTTCTCCGCGGTGCGCGGCGAGGGGGCGTACGTGAACGGGGTGCGCCTTCGGATAGCCGAGCCCGGCCCGGCCGGCGCACTGCTCGCCACGGGGTTCGGGTACGACTCGAGCACGCACGCCGGCGACCTCGCCACGGTGGGCCGCGTGATGCCGATGGCGCGGGATCTGCGTCGTGGCGGCAGTGCCGCTACCGACCTCGCATACGTCGCCGCGGGACGCCTGGACGGCTACTTCGAGCGCGGGCTGTCGCCGTGGGACTTCGCCGCGGGCGCGCTTCTCGTGCAGGAGGCCGGAGGCGTGTTCCTGCGTCCGGAGGGGCGCGATGTCACCCGTCGCCTGAACCTCGCGGGCGGTTCTCGAGTCGTCGAAGAGCTGCGGCTCAGGATCCTCGAGACCGCCTGAACAGGGCGTGCCGGGACGCGGACACGCCCGTGTTACGCGAGAGCCGCCCCGATTCGGCGACGCGCCGAATCTTTGGTATTCTCGTCTGGTTGCCCGCGCAGGGCAGCACGCCCCGATAGCTCAGTGGCAGAGCACTTCCATGGTAAGGAAGGGGTCGTCAGTTCAATCCTGACTCGGGGCTCGCAGTATCCATCGGATGCCGTGCGGCAGGGTAGCTCAGTTGGTGAGAGCGCACGACTCATAATCGTGAGGTCGCGGGTTCAAGCCCCGCTCCTGCTACTGAATGAGACCCCCGGATTTCCGGGGGTTTTCGTGCGTCAGGCCCGATGGCGCTCTATCTTCGCGTCGTCCAGAGTGACCTCACGATTCGTGCCGTTGGTTGCCTGCGCATACCGCGAATGCTGCGGCGGTACCGGACAGATGCGTGTAGCTCTTCGTCGTCCTGATAGATCCTCTAAGTTCGTTTGATGGAATTGATCAGACGGTTCAACGATCGCGCGGTCGCCTCAGCGTTGGAGTCATGGACCTTTTTGGATCTGGTGGACAAGCGCCCGCTGTTCACATCCCCGTTCGGAGACATTTTCATGCAGGGGCCGACGTCGTACTGGTTGCTTGATGTCGTTGGAGGCTCACTGAACGAGATCTGCTCGACGGGCGAGGACCTTACTGCGATCCTCAACACGAGCGAGGGGCGCGACCAGTACCTCATGATCGGATTAGCGGCGGAGGCCGTCGCGGACGGGCTCGTGCCTGACGCTGACGAGATCTATGACTTCCGAGTGCCGCCCGTGCTCGGCGGCGGGTTCGAGGTCGCGAACCTCCAGCTCGTCGATTTCGAGGTTGCGGTCAACCTCGCGGGACAGATTCACGCGCAGGTACGGAACCTTCCGCCGGGGACGTCTGTCGTTCTATAGCAGGTGCGGGGCTGAAACCCGCGACCTCACGATTATGAGTCGTGCACTCTTAGCCCCTGAATATGCGAGCAGACTCCGAAATCATCGGACCTGCCGCCGCCGTGCTCGTGCGGGTGCGCCGGTATCCGGCCTACGCCCCGGCCGCGCGAGGCTGGATGACCCGCGCTAGCGGCTGACCACACCGGACGCGCCGTCGACGGTCACCTCGTCCCCGGTCGAAATCAGCTCGGTCGCGCGGGCGACGCCGACGACCGCGGGGATGCCGTACTCGCGGGCGACGACCGCGCCGTGACTGTTCGCGCCGCCCATCTCCATGACGAGGCCGCCCGCAGTGAGGAACAGCGGCGTCCACCCGGGGTCCGTCGACGGCGCGACGAGGATCTCTCCCGGCTGCAGTTCGGCCCCGACGGGATCCAGGATGACGCGGGCGGTCGCCGTGACCGTTCCGGCCGATGCCGGCGTGCCGCGCAGCGCGCCCTCCGCAGCCGCTGCGGCGGTGCCGACCGCCTCGGGCTCGGTCCCATCCGACAGCAGCACGCGCGGCACATGCCTGCGCTGCAGCTCGGCGTCGTAGCGGGCGCGCCGCTCGCGGATCACGGCGCGCAGATCGTCACCGGTCGCGACCCGCTTCGTCTCCTCGAAGTCGAGGAAGAACACGTCCTGCGGATCCGCGAGCGAATCCGCAGTGGCCAGCTCACGTCCCACCCCGATCATCGTCTCGCGAGCCTGCCGCAGCGCGAGGATCACCAGGTACTTCGGCATCTCCCGCATCCCCACGAGGGCGCGCGCCCGCCGCAGGAAGCCGCGCGCGATGCGGGCGCGGATCCGCCGCTGCGGCCGCGCACGGCGGTACAGCGTCTCGATCATCGCCGTGGCCTCGGCAGCACCGTCGGCGAAATGCTGGGCGGGCGTGTCCGCCTCCGCACCCAGCCGGAGGTAGCCGGACAGCACGCCGAACAGATGTGCCGGATCGTCGGCCCAGCGCGGCATCCCGAGGTCGATCTCGGCGACGGCCCTATGACCGTAGCGATCGAGGAAGGCGCTCATCGCGCGTTGCAGCGCCGGCGGCAGTTCGCCGTCGAGGAAGCCGTCGGCGAGGTCTCGCGCGGAGCGGGTCTCCAGCGCGACGGCTGCGTCGGGGTCAGTGCGCGCCCGCACGGCGAGGTCCCACAGGTCGAGATCCATCTGCGTCGTCACGTTGTCGGGCGCGCTGCGCAGCACCGTCTGGATGTCGCCGGGCCGGACCGCCGGGCCCAGCAGGCGCTGTGCGAGGCCCAGCATCGCGAAGCCGGCGGCGGCACCGGGAAGACTGCGGGGCGCGTACGGCATCGCGCGGAAGATGAGGTCGACGACACCGTCGACGCGGTCCTCGATCGTGCCCGAGGGGGCGTCGAACGCGCGCACCTCGGCCTCGAGACGGCGCACGCGACGCTGTGCCGCGCGCGGATCCGCGAGCGCCTGCGCGACCACGAACGGAGCGCGGATCCGCGCCGCAGCATGGAGGAACGCGCGCACGAAGCGTCGGCGCGATCCGGGCAGGACCGCGAACCGCGGGTCGTCGAAGAGCCCGCGCAGCACCACCGCGGACCGCGCTTCCATGACGTCGAGAGCCCGCGGGAAGATCGCGCGCCCCGCTACGGATCGGACGATCGGGGTCGCGTCGACGAACAGGCGATCGCCGCCGACGGCGAGGCCTCCGGGGCCGTCGACGATCCGTGCGGGACGGCGGTCGATGAGATCCAGGAAGCCGGCGCCGATCACGCGGAACGCTGCGATCCCCATCGGCGTGATCGGCCGGTGCAGCCCCTGGGCGAGACTGATGCAGAAGAAGGCGCGGATCTCGTCCGGCGGTTTGGGCGCGTCGCGCACGGGGACGGGATAGAGCGTCGTGATGGGCCGCGACTGCGTCAACCAGAGCTTGCCGTCGCCGTCGATGGCCCACTCGATGTCCTGCGGGGCGCCGAACGCGCGCTCCACGCGATCGCCGAGGGCGGCGAGCGCCACCACCTGCGCGTCCGTGACGCTCACGGTCTCACCGCTCCCGCGCCGGCGGTCGAGGATCCGGCCCGTGGCGGTGTCGATCACGAAGTGGTCGGGGTCCACGGATCCGGAGACGACCGCCTCGCCGAGACCGCGCGCCGCGTCGAGCACGGCCTGCCGCCGCCGGCCCGTCACGGGATCCGCGGTGAACAGCACCCCGGCGGCTTCTGCGTCGACCATGGTCTGCACGACGACGGCCAGGGCGACGCCCGCGCTGTCGATGTCGTGCGCCGCGCGGTACGCCACGGCGCGGTCGGTCCAGAGCGATGCCCAGCATCGCTGCACGGCGTCGAGCACCGCGTCGATGCCTGTGACGTCGAGGTAGGTGTCCTGCTGGCCGGCGAAGCTCGCACCGGGAAGGTCCTCCGCGGTGGCGGAGGAGCGTACAGCGACCGGTCCAGCGCCCAATTCTGCATACGCCGTGCGGACGGCGCTCTCCACCTCCGCCGGAATCGGTGCCGCCATGACGGCAGTGCGCGCCGCCGCGGCGTCCGTCAGCGTCCCGTCCTCCACGACGGTGGCGCGGACCGCCCGGCGGTACGCCTCCGTGGTGAGGCAGAACCCCGTGGGCACGTCGAACCCGGCGCGGATGAGCTCGCCGAGATTGGCGGCCTTGCCGCCCACCGACGGAAGGTCGGCAGCCGAGAGCTGCGCGAGATCGAGGATGAGGGGTTCGCCCGGCTGGGCTCCGTCGCGGTCCACGGGTGGTCCTTCCGAATTAATTCATCACGTGAGGAATTAATGGAAGGATCGCACCTCGCGGGCGGGACCGCAAGACATCCGGAGCTCGGGGCCTTCTCCCGAGTCGCCATCAGTGTCCTCGGGGCCATTCATCCTCGTCTGCTACGACGAGCTGATGCTGCTTTCGGATGCCGGTGGCGCGGGATCTCCGTCCTGGGACGACAGGGCGGCCGATGGGATGTCGCTCGGGAGCGCTTCGTCGACGATCACCTCGTCGGGCTTGCGCAGGCGCGGTGGAGCCGCGGACCAGTCCTTGAGATGCTGCCCGATCAGGTCGTAGGAATTCACGACACCTTCCATCACCGAGTCGATGAGACCGTTCCGACCCGCAAGCCTGTTCGTGCCCATCTTGCCGATGTACGTGACCGTGAATGATTTGAGTTCCTTGCCGGGATCGGCGACGAGGACGCTCGGGTTCTCGCGCACCGTCCGCAGCAGCTCGGCGTTGCCGCCGCGCTGGCGTGACGCGAATGTCTCAATGCGCAAGGTGTCGGGCGCGTCCTTGAGCTGGCGGAGCAGCCAGTTGATCCGCGTGGTGGGTTTCCCTTCGCCGGGCGCTGATATTGAGAACGAGCCCGTGACCTGGTTCGCACGCAGGTCGATCGTCAGGGTCAGAGGCGAGACGGTGTTCGGAATGCGAAGAGCACCTGAGAGCTTGCCGTCGTTGACCAGCATCTCTGTAAGCGTCGCGACGCGCAGGGCAGGGTTCGCGATCTCCGCTTTGCTGAGTGCCTGAGTGACATCTGCGCCGAGCCGCTGGCCAAGCTTGAGGGTCGCGAACCGCAACAGGGCGTCGAACCGAGCGGCGAGCTGTGCGGCGTCCTTGTCGGTCCGGCGAAGAGTCCCGGCGACGACGGCTTCGCGGACAGGGACCCAGCTCGGCCCCATATCGCTGAGCTCCACAGCACCGGACTTCGGATGCTCGAGGTAGCGAATCAACTCGCCCAGGATCCACGCCTGGTCAGGATCTGCGACCCCGCGAACCTCCTTCTGCATGACGGCGGCGACAAGCACCTCAGTCCAGGAGAGGTGATGGAGCGAAACCGACTTGAGTTTGCGCTTGTCGACGGCCGTCGGATGAACCCCTGCGGCGGGGGAGATCTCGTTGGAGATTGTGATCAGCGCGTCGAATCGATGCTGGCGCGCGACGTCAAGGTAGTTCTCCAACTGCTCGCGCTGCAGCTCGTTGCTGCCCGTCTTGACCTCCACGAGAGCGGTCCAGACCTTCTTGCCCCACTTAACGCGGATCAATCCATCGGGGAAGATCTTCTTCTCGCCGAGCACGAAGGGGACCTCGATGAACGTCTCCATCCCCCCGGCCGGGGCCCCGAAGCGAGCTGTGAGCGCGCGGCCGTATTCCTTGACTGAACTCATGACCGCGAGGAGCGCCGATGTGGCTCGGCGCTCCTGCTCCTCTGCTCCGTTGATGCCGGAGGTCGGGATGAGGCGGGCGGCGTTCCACGGCTTCTCTTCTGCCATTTGCGACTCCATCGTCGAGGGTTCCTTCAGGAACGCTATCGGGAAGATGCGCTCACGCTCGTCGAAACCGTGCTCGGCGTTGCGCCAACGTGGACGCTTTGGCATGCGCGGCTGGCGGTCGGGGAAGGACATGACGCGAACGCGCGGGCTGTGCGCGAGATGTCGGTGGAGGAGGCCACGCTGTGTCTATGGCGAATATCTCCGACGATGCCAACCGTGCGGAAGACATCGAGGCCTTCCTTGAGTCCTTGCGGCGCACACCGATATCACTCCTTGCCCACGGCCAGGCGCCCCTTGCGGAAGAAGGCCAAGCTGGTCGCAGACGGGTGACGAGGCGACTGGCGCGACAGCTTGAGGAGATTCGCCGACTTGATCGGGATTGGTGCGAACGAATCGCGCCGCGCGTCGTCGCGGATCCAACGACCCGCAGCAAGATTTCGCTCCTGCTCGAAACAACGCGAGTGCCCGTCGAGATGGTGAACGGAGTGTTTCCATCTATTGGCTTCGGTCTGATCCTCGGCGCAGTGGCCGTGATAGCACCACAGCTCTTCGAGGCTCACAGGCCCGCCGAGTTCGTTGCCGATCTGCCCGGCATCTTCGTGGCGATCCTGCTGGCCGGCACGGGCTATTACCTGCTCTGGTATGGGACGTGGGGGCTTCGCTGGATCCGCACCTTACGCATCGATTTGCTGGCTCTTGTAGCTGCCGTGACCGCACATGAGGCTTCCTGCACGCCTCCGAATTGCGAAGCCTCGGAACGGCGGTGCTGGAGATCTGTATTGCGACGGGTCGCCAATCTCGACAGCTGGCGGCGCAGCCCTGCTCAAAGCGAGTGGATCACGCGATCGAGCGTTGTCCGAACGCCTGGAAATACGTTGGGCCGCACCCACCCTCAGGTCGTCCCCGGCCAGACCTTCCCCGCCCACGGGTCGTAGTCGGCGAGCAGGGGCTCCTGCGGCGGGCGCAGTTCCTCCGGGACGTGCTGCAGGTTCACGCGTACCCGATACCAGAGTGAACTCGAACCGCGCATGCCGTCGACGAGGACGTCGGCGGGATGCAGCAGCGCCGCCACGGGGGCGTGCGCCTCGCGCCACTGGTCCAGCGCGGCCAGCGCCTCCGGCTTGGTCTTCGTGCGCGCGATCTCGATGAGCGGCATGGTGGATGCGCGCCGCCCGGACCCGTCGGATCCGCGCGGCGGCTTCTCCGCCGGACCCAGCTCGTCGGCCAGCGCGAGCAGGGCCGACAGCGAGCCCGCCGCCTCGTCGATGCCCTGATGCGGGTCGCCGATGTCCGCGAACCGCGCGCGCACCGTCGGCACGGTGAACTCCTCGGGGCGGCGCAGGCGCACCTCGTCCCAGGCGAGCGGTGTGGACACCCGCGCATCGGGCAGCGGACGCACCGAGTACGCGGAGGCGACCGTGCGGTCCTTGGCGTTCTGGTTGAAGTCGACGAAGACGCTCTCGCCGCGCTCCTCCTTCCACCAGCGGGCGGTCGCGAGGCCGGGCGCACGCGCCTCGACCTCCCGGGCGAGGGTCTCGGCCGCGTGGCGCACCGCGGCGAAGTCCCACTCGGGGCGGATGCGGACCAGGATGTGCATGCCGCGGGATCCGCTCGTCTTCGGCCAGCCCACGAGGCCGCAGTCGTCGAGCACCTCGCGGACCACGAAGGCCGTGTCGACGATCTGCGCCCACTCCACGCCCGGCATCGGATCCAGGTCGACACGCAGCTCGTCGGGATGCTCGAGGTCGCCGGCGCGGACCGCGTGCGGATTGAGGTCGATGCAGCCGAGGTTGACGATCCAGGCGAGCCCCGCCGGGTCGGTGACGACGGCCTCCTCCGCGGAACTGCCGGAGGCGTAGCGGAGCACCGCCGTGCCGATGAAGCCGGGGTGCGACGGAACCCGTTTCTGGAAGAACGGCTCCGCGTCGATGCCCTTCACGAACCGCTTCAGCACCATGGGGCGGCCGCCGGCGCCGCGCAGGGCGCCGTCCGCGACCGCGAGGTAGTACTCGACGAGGTCGAGCTTCGTCAGCCCGGCCCGGGGGAAGACGACCTTGTCGGGGTGCGACACGCGCACCTCCTCGCCGTCGACCTCGATGAACGTCTCGGCTCGCGCTGCCATGGATCCACGTTAGATCGTGCGCCGCGCTGTGGCGAGGTCCGCGCGGACGCCGAGGTCAGGTCGCCTGCGGCAGGATCCGCAGCGCCACGAGCATCCGCATGAGGGTGCCCTCGCGGCGGGCGGGGATGTGGAAGTCGGGGTCGACGTCGATGAGCGGGTAGATCGCGGTGCGGCGCGGTGCGGCGCCCGCCTCGTCCGGACGGCGATCGACGGTGTCGGGGGTCTGCGGCATCATCGCCTCTCTTCTCGCTCAAGATTCCGAAATGCGGAATTGCTCTATCGAATAATGAAATCATAGGATGAGGATGATCCCGGGTCAAGAGATTTCCGCCGCCAATCCACCGGAACGGTGGTCCCGCTCCCAGCTGATTGACAGGAAGCCGGTATTCTGGCTCGGCAATCCAGGGTGCGCCGGCCGGCGTGCGGGATTCTCCGTCCCACCCTCGACCTGACAGAAAAGGCATTCGAAAATGACTGGCATTGCGGGAAAAGCGCTTACTGAAGCGATCTCCACGTTCCTGTTCGTGTTCGCGATCATCGGGGCTGTCAACAGCGGCAGCCCGCTCACGCCGCTGGCGATCGGCCTCGCGCTCGCCGTGCTCATCTACGCCTCGGGCCACATCTCGGGTGGGCACCTGAACCCTGCGGTCTCGCTCGGCGTCCTGCTGCGCGGCGGGATCAGCGTCGCCGACTTCTTCGCCTACATCATCGCCCAGTTCGTCGGCGGTGCGCTCGCCGCGCTCGTGAGCTTCGTGGTGTGGCCGCATGCGGAGAAGGCCGTCAAGATCGAGATCGGCCCCGCGTTCCTCGTCGAGGCGCTGTTCACCTTCGTCCTGGTGTGGGTCGTGCTGAACGTCGCCACCTCGAAGGACACCGAGAACAACTCGTTCTACGGCCTCGCCATCGGCGGCACGGTCTTCGTGGGCGCCACCGCGGTCGGCGGCATCTCGGGCGGCGGCTTCAACCCCGCCGTCGCGCTCGGCCTGTCGATCAGCGGCCAGTTCGCGTGGGCGAACCTGGGCCTCTACATCCTGGCGCCGCTGATCGGTGCCGCGGTCGCCGCGCTGCTGTTCCGCGTGCTCAGCAGCAACGACAGCAAGAAGAACGCCTGATCCGTTCGTTCCTGGAACGCCCCGTGCTCCCCGGAGTGCGGGGCGTTCCGCTGTCCGGCGGGGTGAGCGGATGCGGTCAGCGCGCGCGGAGGCCGTCGAAGATCACGCGGGTGACGTCCTCGACGAGCTCCTCCGGGGTCAGCGAGGTGTGGGCGGGGCGGTACCACTCGATGATCGAGTTGATCATGCCGAACATGAGCCGAGTCGTGACCGAGGGACGGATGTCGCCGCGCAGGGCACCTTCGCGCTGCGCTTGCGCGACGAGCTGGGCGACGCGCTGATCGAACAGGCGCCGTCGTTCCAGCGCCGCCCGCTCGATCTCGCTGTTGCCGTGCACGCGCAGCAGCAGCGTCACCTGCGGCAGCCGGCTCGTGAGCACCCGCACGGCGCCCTGGATCACGGAGACCAGCCGCGCCGCCGTCGGACGGTCATCGTCCGAGAGCGCCTCCTCGAGCACGGCCTCCAGGCCGCCGAGCGCGTCGTCGAGCGCGATCTGGAGGATCTGCTCCTTGGAGGAGAAGTGGTGGTACAGCGCCGCCTTGCTCAGGCCGAGTTCCGTCGCGAGGGACGAGACGCTGGTCGCGTCGTAGCCCTGCTCGTTGAACAGGCGCACCGCGATCTCCAGCACTTGCGCGCGGTCGTAGCCGGGGCGCCCGCGGCGCGAGCGCGGAGCGGCCTCGTCGGCCGCCGCGGGGGCGCTCGCAGGCGGTGTGCTCATCCGGATCATTCTCTCCCATGGGCCCGTCGCCGCGGACTTGCCCGGGCGGGATCCGTCTGTCATCCTTTTTACTGAACGATCGGTCGGAAAACAAGAGCTTCGTTCCGGCCGCCAGCATCCCGTCGACGACGACCCGGAGGACCAGCAATGCCGGAGGCCTTTCTCATCGACGGAGCGCGCACACCGGTCGGCCGCTACGGCGGTGCGCTCGCCGGGGTCCGCCCCGACGACCTGGCCGCGCTCGTGATCCGCGAGGCTGCGTGGCGGGCCGGGATCGCCGATGACGCGATCGACGAGGTGATCCTCGGGTCCGCGAACCAGGCGGGGGAGGACAACCGCAACGTCGCGCGCATGGCCGTGCTCCTGGCCGGCTTCCCCGACGCGCTGCCCGCCTTCACGGTGAACCGGCTGTGCGCCTCGGGAATGACCGCGGTCGCGCTCGCGGCCCAGGCCATCCGCGCGGGCGATGCCGACGTGATGATCGCGGGCGGCGTGGAGTCGATGACGCGCGCGCCCTGGGTGCAGGCCAAGCCCGAGCGGCCGTGGGCGAAGCCGGGGGAGGCGTTCGACACCTCGATCGGGTGGCGGTTCACGAACCCGCGCCTCGCCGCGCGCGACAAGGCCACCTACTCCATGCCGGAGACCGCGGAGGAGGTCGCACGCCTGGACGGCATCACCCGCGAGAATGCCGACGCCTTCGCGCTGCGCAGCCACCAGCGCGCGATCGCTGCGATCGACGCCGGGCGCCTCGCCCCGGAGATCGTGCCGGTGCCCGTGCCGCGCGGCGGGCTCGTGGACACGGACGAGGGGCCGCGCCGCGACACCACGCTGGAGATCCTCGCGGGCCTGCGCCCCGTCGTCGCCGGCGGCAGCGTCGTCACCGCGGGCAACGCCTCCTCCCTCAACGACGGCGCCTCTGCGCTGGTCGTCGCGGGAGCCGACGCCGTGGAGCGGCACGGGCTGACCCCGCGGGCGCGCATCGTGGCGTCGGCCTCGGCGGCCCTCGCTCCGGAGATCATGGGGCTGGGACCCGTCCCGGCGACCGAGAAGGCGCTCGCCAAGGCGGGGCTCACCGTCGCCGACCTCGGCGCGGTCGAGCTCAACGAGGCGTTCGCGTCCCAGTCGCTGGCCTCGATGCGGCGGCTCGGGCTCGACCCCGAGATCGTGAACGCCGACGGCGGCGCGATCGCGCTCGGCCACCCGCTCGGCTCGAGCGGCAGCCGGATCCTGCTCACGCTCCTCGGCCGGATGGAGCGCGAGGGCGCCCGCTACGGCCTGGCGACGATGTGCGTCGGCGTCGGTCAGGGCACTGCGATGATCCTGGAGCACGTGTGATGGCCGACGCGTCGACGGCACCGCGCCTGCGCATCGAGCGGACGGGCGACCGGGTCACGGCGACCCTTGATCGCCCCGAGACCCGCAACGCGATCGACCGCGCCATGATCGACGAGCTGCACGCGCTGTGCGCCGAGCTCGAGGAGGATCCGCGGATCCTGATCCTCATCGGATCCGGGGGCGTGTTCGCCTCCGGTGCCGACATCGCGCAACTGCGCGACCGCCGCGCGCAGGATGCCAGGGCTGGCATCAACACGATGGCGTTCCGCCGGATCCGGCAGTTGCCGATGCCGGTGATCGCCGCGATCGACGGCTATGCGCTGGGCGGCGGCGCCGAACTCGCCTACGCCGCCGACATCCGCATCGGCACCCCGGCCGTGCGCATGGGGAACCCGGAGCCCGGTCTCGGCATCATCGCCGCAGCGGGCGCGACCTGGCGCCTGCCGCAGATCGTCGGCGAGGCGCGGGCGGCCGAGCTGCTGCTCACCGGGCGCCAGCTCGGTGCCGAGGAGGCCCTCGCCTGGGGGCTGCTGTCGTCGCTGCACGAGCCCGAGGACCTGCTGGCCGCGGCGCATGCGATCGCCGACCGCATCGCCGCGAACGATCCGCTGGCGATCCGGCACACCAAGACCGCCCTGCTCGCGCCCGCCGACCGGCACCCCGAGATCGAGCTGGAGCTGCAGGCCGAACTGTTCGAGAGCCCCGAGAAGCACCGGCGGATGACCGCCTTCCTGGAACGGAGGACCCGCCGATGAGCGGACCGGATCCGACAGCGGCCGAGACGATCCCGGCGCGCGTGGGCGTGCTCGGCGGCGGGCGTATGGGAGCGGGCATCGCGCACGCCTTCCTGCTCGCCGGGTGCCAGGTGGTCGTCGTGGAGCGGGACGAGTCCGCCGCCGCAGCAGCGGGAGAGCGGATCCGCGAGAGCCTGCAGCGCTCGGTCGACCGCGGCAGCACCGAGAAGGGGATCGCCGCCCTCGAGGGCGCGCTGGAGACGAGCGTCGACGCTGCGGCTTTCGCCGACGCCGGGCTCGTGATCGAGGCCGTGCCCGAGGACCGGGCCCTCAAGATCGAGAGCCTGCGCCGCATCGAGGCGGTCGTGCCCCGCACCGCCGTCATCGCCTCGAACACGTCCTCCATCTCGATCGACGATCTCGCCGCCGCTCTGGAGCACCCGGAGCGCTTCCTGGGCTTGCACTTCTTCAACCCCGTGCCGGCCTCGTCGCTCATCGAGGTCGTCGTCGGCGGGTCCACGAACCAGGAGCTCGTCGACGACGCCCGCGCCTGGACCGAGGTCCTCGGGAAGACCCCGGTCGTCGTCGCCGACGCCCCGGGCTTCGCGTCGAGCCGCCTGGGCGTGGCGCTCGCGCTCGAGGCGATCCGGATGCTCGAGGAGGGCATCGCGACCGCGGCCGACATCGACGCCGCCATGGAGCTGGGCTACCGGCATCCCGCCGGTCCTCTGCGCACCACCGACATCGTCGGGCTCGACGTGCGCCTGGGCATCGCCGAGGAGCTGCACGCGAAGCTCGGCGAGCGGTTCGCGCCGCCGCAGCTGCTGCGCGACCTCGTCGCCGACGGACACCTCGGGCGCAAGACCGGCCGCGGATTCTACGAATGGAGCGAGTGAGATGGAGCACCGTGAGATGACCGACCTGCTGCCGAGCTACCTGCAGGGATCCTGGTGGACGTCCGCAGCGTCCGACGGCGGGACTATCGTGCGCGACGCGTCGACGGGCGAGGAGATCGTGCGGGTCGACTCCACCGGCATCGATCTCGCGGGTGCCGTCGACTACGCGCGCACCGTGGGGCAGCGCAGCCTCGGCGCCCTCACCTTCCACCAGCGCGCCCTGCTGCTCAAGCAGATGGCGATGGTGCTCACCGAGCACAAGGAGGAGCTGTACGAGCTCTCCAAGCGCTCCGGATCCACCGTGCGCGACTCCTACGCCGACGTCGACGGCGGCATCGGCGTGCTCTTCACGTACTCGTCGAAGGGCCGCCGCGAGCTGCCGAATGCGAAAGTGATCCTGGACGGACCGGTCGAGCCGCTGTCCAAGGACGGATCCTTCCTCGGCCGGCACGTCTACACGCGCCTGCCCGGCGTCGCCGTGCAGATCAACGCCTTCAACTTCCCGATGTGGGGTGCACTGGAGAAGTTCGCCCCGGCGTTCCTCGCCGGCGTCCCTTCGATCGTGAAGCCCGCGACGCCGACCGCGTACATCGCGGAGGCGTGGGTGCGGATGCTCGTCGACTCCGGTCTGCTGCCGGACGGATCCCTGCAGCTCGTGAGCGGATCCCTGCCGGGGATCTTCGACCTGCTCCGCCTGGGCGACCTCGTCGCGTTCACCGGCAGCGCGTCGACGGCTGCGGGGCTGCGGGCGCAGGCGGCCGACGGGGTGCGCTTCACGAGCGAGACCGATTCGATCAACGCGTCCGTGCTCGGCCCGGACGCGACGCCGGACACCCCGGAGTTCGACGCCTACGTGAAGCAGCTCATGATCGAGCTGACCACGAAGGCGGGCCAGAAGTGCACCGCGATCCGCCGCGCGATCGTGCCGGCGCCGCTCGTGGATCCGCTCGTCGATGCGCTGCGGGCGAAGATCGCCGAGCGGGTCGTGATCGGCGACCCGCACGCCGAGGGGGTGACCATGGGGCCGCTGGTCTCCGTCGAGCAGCGCGACGAGGTGCTGCGGCAGGTGGCCGCGCTGCAGGCCGCGGGCGGAGAGCTGCTGCTCGGCTCGACCGAGCCGCCGTCCGTCCTGCGTGCCGACGGCAGCGTCGGCCCGGCCGCGGAGGGCGCGTTCGTCGCGCCGATGCTCGTCGGGTTCACCGACACGGCCGCCCCCGCGGTGCACGAGGTCGAGGCGTTCGGCCCGGTCTCCAGCGTGCTCGGGTACTCCACGGTCGCGGAGGCGGCCGAGCTCGTCGGGCGCGGTGGCGGGTCGCTCGTGACGAGCGTCGCGACGAAGGATCCGGAGGTGGCGGCCGAGCTGCTTGCGGGCATCGCCGCGTTCAACGGACGCGTGCTGTTCCTCAACCGCGACGACGCGCGCACCTCGACGGGGCACGGTTCGCCGGTGCCGCACCTCGTGCACGGCGGCCCGGGGCGTGCGGGCGGCGGCGAGGAGCTCGGCGGGATCCGCGCCGTCATGCACTTCATGCAGCGCACGGCGGTCCAGGGGACTCCGGAGATCCTCACCGCCGTCACAGGCGTCTGGCACACCGGTGCCGGCACCGACCGCGCCGTGCACCCGTTCCGCAAGTCGCTGGCCGAGCTGCGCCTGGGCGACCAGGTGGAGTCGGGGCTGCGCGAGCTGTCGCTGGAGGACATCGAGGCGTTCGCGCACTCCACGGGCGACACGTTCTACGCGCACATGGACGAGGAGGCCGCCGCGGCGAACCCGTTCTTCGGCGGCCGGGTCGCGCACGGCTACCTGCTGGTGTCCTGGGCGGCGGGCCTGTTCGTCTCGCCCGAGCCGGGCCCCGTGCTCGCGAACTACGGGCTGGAGAACCTGCGCTTCCTCACGCCCGTGAAGCCGGGCGATGCGATCCGGGTCACGCTCACGGCGAAGCAGATCACGCCGCGCGAGACCGATGACTACGGCGAGGTGCGCTGGGACGCGGTGATCCACAACCAGCGCGACGAGGTGGTGGCGACCTACGACGTGCTGACCCTCGTCGAGAAGCAGCGGTCTGGGAGTGGGGAACAACGGTCCCTGAGCGAGGAGCGCAGCGACGAGACGAAGGGCGCCGCCGCCTGACCGGGGCGCCTGAGCGAGGGCGACCCGGCGGGCGCACCCGGGTGCGGCCCGGCCGCGTGATCCGTAGCCTGGAGCCATGCGCCGCATCGACCTCAACGCCGACCTCGGTGAGACCGTGGACGGCCGGCCCACCGCGGATGATGACGCGATGTTCGCCGTGGTCTCGAGCGCGAGCATCGCGTGCGGCGGTCATGCGGGCGATGCCGCATCCATGGCCGCCGCCGCGGATCGGGCCGCCCGCACCGGTGTCGCGATCGGCGCGCATCCGTCCTACCTTGACCGGGCGAACTTCGGCCGCGTCGTGGTGGCGATCGATCCCGCGACCCTCCGCGTGCAGGTCGCGGATCAGCTCGCCGCCCTGCGCGCCGCCGGGGCGGACATCCGCTATGTGAAGCCGCACGGCGCGCTGTACCACGCGGCGGGGTCCGATCCCGGGACGGCCCGTGCGGTCGCCTCCGCGGTCGCGGATCTCGCCGGGGAACTCGGCCGCGCCGTCCCGATCCTCGGGCTCGGCGCCGCGATCGAGGCCGAGGCCATCGCGCACGGCCTGCCGTTCCGGCGTGAGGCCTTCCTCGATCGCGGCTACCGCCCGGACGGTACGCTCGTGCCGCGCGGCGAGCCGGGTGCGGTGCTCGATGATCCGCAGGCCGCTGCCGAGCGCGCCGTGCGACTCGCCCGCGCCGGCGAGGTCATCGACGTCGACGGGACGATCGTGCACGTGGACGCGCATTCCTTCTGCGTGCACGGGGACTCGCCTGCCGCCGTGGCGATGGCGCGGGCCGTGCGCGCCGCACTCGACAGCGCCGGGATCACGGTCGAGGCGCCCTGGTGACCGCGCTCGTGCGGCCGATGGGAGATGCCGCGCTCCTCGCCGAGGTCGACTCGCTGGACGCGGTGCTCGCCCTGCACGCGGCGCTCAGCGCATCCCCACCCGACGGCGTGGTCGAGCTGGTACCCGCGGCGCGCACCGTTCTCGTCCGCGTCGACCCGGCGCTCCTGCCGCTCGCCGCCGCCCGCACCTGGATCGAGCGAGCGGCGACCGAGGCGGATCCGGGGGTCGTCGCGGATCCCGTGTCGGTCGAGCTCGACGTGGTGTACGACGGGGCCGACCTCGACGATGCCGCGGAGCTGATCGGGCTGTCCCGCGAGGCGCTCGTCGCCGCGCACACGGAGGCACGCTGGCGGGTGGCGTTCACCGGGTTCGCGCCGGGGTTCGGCTACCTCGTCAGCGCCGACTGGCCCTACCAGGTGCCGCGGCTCGCGTCGCCCCGCCCGCGGGTGCCCGCCGGCGCGATCGGGCTCGCCGCGGAGTTCTCCGGCGCGTATCCGCGCGAGACGCCGGGCGGCTGGCGCCTCATCGGGCGCACCGCGGCCCGCCTCTTCGACCCCGATGCGGCGTCCGACGTCGGATCCCCGGTGCTGCTCGAGCCGGGGGCGCAGGTGCGCTTCCGCGCCGTCCCGGCCGCCGCGCTCGCGTCCGCGGCCGGGCCCGGGTCGGCGTCGCCGCGGGCGGAGCGGTCCACCCCGTCCGGGACGGCCACGGCGGCGACGCGACCGGCGGTGCGGATCCTCGACCCGGGCCTCCTCACCACCGTGCAGGATCTCGGGCGTCCTGGCCGCGCGCACCTGGGCATCGCGCGGTCCGGCGCGGTGGACCGGGCAGCCCTCCGCCTGGCGAACCGGCTCGTCGGCAACTCCGAGGATGCCGCCGCGTTCGAGATCGCGATGGGCGGGTTCCGCGCCATCGCGACCGCCGACGCCTGGTTCGCCGTCACCGGAGCGTGGGGCGAGGCCTCCCTCGACGGGAAGCGGATCGACCCCGACGTCGCGCATGCCTGGCCGGCCGGGGCGGAGCTGCACCTCGACTGGTTCGCCCAGGGGGCGCGAGCCTATCTCGCGGTGCGCGGCGGGCTCGACGTCCCGCCCGCCGTCGGCTCGCGCAGCTGCGACACGCTCGCGGGCCTGGGGCCTGCGCCGTTGCGCGCCGGCGATGCGGTGCCGGTGGGTGCCGAGCCGCCGGCGCCCATCCCCGCCAACGACCTCGCGCCGTGGGGCGCGCCGCAGGATGAACTGGTCATCGCCGTGACGCACGGCCCGCGTGCCGACTGGTTCGCGCCGTCCGCACTGTCGGCCCTGTTCGAGGGCGTCTGGACCGTGGGTGCGCAGGCCGACCGCGTCGGCATCCGCCTCGAGGGTCCCGTGCTCGAGCGCGCGGGCGATCGTCTGCACGGCGCTCGGCAGGAGCTGCCGAGCGAGGGCATGGTGCCCGGCGCGATGCAGGTGCCGCCCCGGGGCGGGCCGACGATCCTCCTCGCCGACGGCCCCGTCACCGGCGGCTATCCGGTGATCGCGGTCGTGGTCGATTCCGCGCTCGATCTGCTCGGCCAGGCGCGCTCGGGCACCCGCATCCGCTTCCGCCACGCCCGCTGACGCGACGAACGTCGTCCGTTCAGCGGAGGTCGTACAGACGCTTGTACTTGCCCTCGCTGCGGGGGAGGGATCCGGGCTCCTCGACCCTGACGTCGACGGAGGTGCCGATCGACGTCTTGATCCGCAGCTTCAGCACCTCGGCGGCGGCCGCGGCCGCGGCTGCGGCGATCTCGGGGTGCCGCTCGATCCGCACGGTGAGCGCGTCGAGGTGCCCCTGGCGGGTGAGTTCGAGGATGAAGTGCGGGGTGAGCGTCTCGATCCCGAGCGCGATCTCCTCGATCTGCGTGGGGAAGAGATTCACCCCGCGCAGGATGATCATGTCGTCGTCGCGGCCGGTGATCTTCTCGATCCGGCGCATGGCGGGGTAAGCGGATCCGGGGAGCAGCCGGGTGAGATCCCGGGTGCGGTAGCGGATCACCGGGAACGCCTGCTTCGTGAGCGAAGTGAACACGAGCTCGCCCGGCTCGCCGTCGGGCACCGGCTCCCCGGACTCCGGGTCGATGATCTCGGGCAGGAAGTGGTCCTCCCAGATGTGCGGGCCGTCCTTCGTGGCGGCCGCCTCCATCGCGACGCCGGGGCCCATGACCTCGCTGAGGCCGTAGATGTCGACCGCGTCGATGTTCAGCCGCTGCTCGATCTGGTGGCGCATCTCGTTGGTCCACGGCTCCGCACCGAGGATCCCCACCTTGAGCGAGGTGGCACGCGGATCCATCCCGGCCTCCTCCATCGCGTCGGCGATGGTGAGCAGGTACGTCGGCGTGCACATGATCGCATCGGGCTCGAAGTCGCGGATCAGCTGCACCTGCCGGGCGGTCTGCCCGCCCGACATCGGGATCACGGTCGCCCCCAGCCGCTCGATGCCGGCGTGCGCCCCGAGTCCGCCCGTGAACAGGCCGTAGCCGTAGGCGTTGTGCACCTTCCAGCCCGGCTGCACCCCGGCGGCGGTCAGCGACCGGGCGATGAGGTCGGCCCAGTTGTCGAGGTCGGTCTGCGTGTAGCCGACCACCGTGGGCCGGCCGGTGGTGCCCGAGGATGCATGGATCCGCCGCACGTCGGCCATCGGCACCGCGAACATCCCGAACGGGTAGTACTCGCGCAGGTCGTTCTTCGTCGTGAACGGCAGCCGCGCGAGATCCGTCAGCGACCGCACGTCGTCGGGATGCATGCCTGCGCGTTCGAACGCGCGCCGGTAGAACGGCACGTTCTCGTACGCGTGGTGCACCGACCACCGCAGTCGCTCGAGCTGAAGGGCGCGCAGTCGCTCCGGATCGAGATGCACGGCGTCGGCGTTCGTCGCCTGGTCCGTCGTGATGTCGGTCATGTGTCCTCCTCGGTCCCTGAGCCCGTCGCAGGGAACGGGCGGTTCGTGGTGAGCGACCGGCCGCGGAACTCGGCGACGACGTCGCCGGTCTCGTCGGTCACGGTGATGTCGTACAGGCCGGTGCGGCCGTTGCGCGCACGACGGGATCCGGTGGCGGTGAGCACCTGACCCGCGCGCGTGGACTTGAGGAAGGTGATGTCGGCGCCTGCGGCGACCGTCACCTTCTCGTCCTCGTTGCAGACGATCGCGAACGCCGTGTCGGCCAGCGCGAAGACGAGTCCGCCATGTGTGATATCGAAGCCGTTCAGCATGTCCTCGCGCACGGTCATCGAGACCACGGCGCGGCCCGGTTCGTCCACCTCCACGCGCATGCCGAGGGCGTGGGACGCCCGATCGCGGCGCATCATCGGCCGCAGCTCAGCGGGCTGGGACATCGGCTCTCCTTCGAACGATGCACGAGGATCCGAACCGCCGGCCGGATCCGGTTCGCGAAGGGCTGTCCTTCTACGAACGATACGAGTGTGCCATAATTACTGTACGAACGGTAGGTAATTCATTCCGCGGGTCGGCGGGCCCGCGGATGAACGAGCACAGGGAGTCGACGATGACTGTTCCACCGGTGACGGCGGCCGAAGACCTGGATGCGCAGGCCCTCTTCGACGAGCTCGTCGCGAACGAGCAGCGGATCGAGCCGCGCGACTGGATGCCCGAGGCGTACCGGAAGACCCTGATCCGCCAGATCTCCCAGCATGCGCATTCGGAGATCATCGGCATGCAGCCCGAGGGCAACTGGATCACGCGCGCCCCGAGCCTGAAGCGCAAGGCGATCCTGATGGCCAAGGTGCAGGACGAAGCGGGCCACGGTCTCTACCTCTACTCCGCCGCGCAGACGCTCGGCATCACCCGCGATGAGATGATGCAGCAGCTCATCGACGGCAAGGCCAAGTACTCGTCGATCTTCAACTACCCGACGCCCACCTGGGCCGACATGGGGGCGATCGGCTGGCTCGTCGACGGGGCCGCGATCTGCAACCAGGTGCCGCTCTGCCGTGCCTCGTACGGCCCCTACGGGCGCGCCATGGTGCGCATCTGCAAGGAGGAGTCGTTCCACCAGCGCCAGGGCTTCGAGATCCTGCTCACGCTCATGCAGGGATCCGAGGAGCAGCGCGCGATGGCGCAGGACGCCGTGAACCGCTGGTACTGGCCGGCGCTGGCGATGTTCGGCCCGCCGGACGACCAGTCGCCGAACTCGGCGCAGTCGATGCAGTGGAAGATCAAGCGCTTCTCGAATGACGAGCTGCGCCAGCGCTTCGTCGGGATGCTCGTGCCGCAGGCAGAGATCCTGGGCGTCACGCTGCCGGATCCGGAGCTCCGCTACGACGAGGAGACCGGACAGTACGCGATGGGCGAGATCGACTGGGACGAGTTCTTCGAGGTCGTCCGCGGCAACGGCCCCTGCAACGCGGAGCGGCTGCAGCGCCGCCGCGACGCTCACGCGGAGGGTGCGTGGGTGCGCGAGGCGGCCGCCGAGTACGCCCGCAAGCAGGCCCTGCGGCAGGAGGTGGCGGCATGACGACCCCCGGCGCATCCCCTGAGGAGACCTGGCCGATGTACGAGGTGTTCGTGCGCGCGAACCGCGGGCTCAGCCATGTGCACGTCGGATCCCTGCACGCGCCCGACGCGGAAATGGCACTGCGCAATGCGCGCGACCTGTACACCCGGCGCAACGAGGGCACCTCTGTGTGGGTCGTGCCGGCCGACGCCATCACCACGAGCGACCCCGACGACAAGGGCGCGTTCTTCGAGAGTCCGGCCGGGAAGAACTACCGCCACGCCGTGTACTACACGGCGTCCGAGGGGGTGCCGCACCTGTGAGCGCGCACGACGAGTTCGACCCGCACGGCGACGTCTCCGTCGAGGAGCTCTCCCTCAGCGCCGAGCTCGCCGGCTCCGGGGAGCGCGCGCCCTCCGCCGACATCGCGGAGTACGCGCTCTGGCTCGGCGACGACGCTCTGATCCTCTCGCAGCAGCTCGGTGCATGGATCACCTACGCGCCAGAGCTCGAGGAGGACGTGGCGCTCGGCAACATCGCCCTGGACCTGCTCGGGCACGCCCGCTCCTTCCTCCGCTACGCCGGATCCTGGGACGGCCGCAGCGAGGACGACCTCGCCTACTTCCGCGACGAGGGCGAGTTCCGCAGCTGCTGGCTCGTGGAGCAGCCCAACGGCGACTTCGCCCAGACGATCGCGCGGCAGCTGCTGGCGAGCGCGTACATGTTCGAGCTGTACTCCGCACTGCGCGGCAGCACGGATCCGACCTTCGCGGCGATCGCCGCGAAGGCGGTCAAGGAGGTCGACTACCACCGCGACCACGCCGTGCAGTGGACGCTGCGCCTCGCCGGCGGCACCGACGAATCGCGCCGCCGGATGATCCGCGCCGTCGCCGACGTGTGGCCGTACGCTGCGGAGCTGTTCCGCGATGAGGCGCTCATCGACCGCCTCGGCGACGCAGCTGTGCGCCCGTCCTCGCTGCGCGCCGGCTTCGACGCCGTGATCGCCGCGGTGTTCGCCGAGGCCGAGCTGGAGATCCCCGCGGGGCCCACCTCGGCCGGCGGCGGACGCCACGGATCCCATGCCACCCCGCTCGGGCACATCCTGTCGGAGATGCAGGTGCTCGCCCGCCGGCACCCGGGGGCGACGTGGTGACCGGGCTGCGCGAGCGCGCCTGGGAGGCGGTCGCCGCGGTGAAGGATCCGGAGGTGCCGGTGCTGACCATCGAAGACCTCGGGGTGCTGCGCGACGTGGCTGTCGACGGCGACCGGATCCGCGTCGACATCACGCCGACCTACAGCGGGTGCCCCGCGATGGACGCGATCCGCGACGACGTCGAGCTCGCGCTGACCCGCGCGGGCTTTGACGACGTCGAGGTGCGCCTCGTGCTCTCGCCCGCCTGGACCACGGACTGGATGAGCGACGAGGGCAAACGCAAGCTCACGGCGTACGGCATCGCGCCGCCGACGGGAGGCGCCGCCCTGCGACGTGCTCAGGGACCGGTGCGGATCGCACTCGGCGTGCGCTGCCCGCGCTGCGGATCCCTGGACACCCGCGAGGTCTCCCGCTTCGGATCCACGTCGTGCAAGGCGCTCTACGAGTGCCGCGCGTGCCTGGAGCCCTTCGACCACTTCAAGGCGATCTGATGGCGTCCCTCACGCGCAGCCACGGGCTGTGGCATCTGAGCACTCCGCCCGCCGACACCGACGCGGAGACGGAGCGCATCGCCGGTGCGCTGCTGCACAGCGTCGTCGGAGGCTCGTCGGCGGGCGGTGCGGCGCCTCGGCGGCGCGCGCGCTTCCACACGCTCACCGTGCAGGAGGTGCGCCCGCTCACGGCCGATTCGATCGAGGTCACCTTCGCGGTGCCGGACGAGCTCGCGGGGGAGTTCGACTACCTCGCCGGGCAGCACGTCGCGCTGCGCGCCGAGCTCGACGGGCGCGAGGTGCGCCGGTCGTACTCGCTGTGCCGTCCGCCGTCGCGCGGATCCGTGAGCGTGGCGATCAAGCGCGACCGCGGCGGCCGCTTCTCGACCTGGGCCCAGACGGAGCTGCATGCGGGGGACCGGATCGACGTGATGAGCCCGCAGGGCACGTTCACCTCGGCGCTCGCCGCCCTCGACGGGGCGCACGTGGCCGGCATCGCCGCGGGGTCGGGCATCACGCCGCTCATGGCGCTCGCCGCGACGGTGCTCGCGCGTTCGGAGAGCAGTCGGTTCACGCTGGTCTACACGAACCGCCGCGCGACCGACGTCATGTTCCTGGACGACCTCGCGGACCTGAAGGACCGCTATCCCACCCGCTTCGCCGTGCACCACGTCCTCACACGCGAGCAGCGCTCCGCCCCGCTGCTGTCCGGCCGGATCGACGAAGAGCGGCTGCGGGGCATCCTCGACGCCCTCGTGCTGCCGGCGACCGTCGACGAGTGGTTCCTGTGCGGACCGTTCGACCTCGTGCAGCTGTGCCGCGACACCCTCGCCGACATCGGCGTGGAGCCCGCGCACGTGCGCTACGAGCTGTTCACGACGGGCGAGCCGGGGCAGGAGCGGCCGGATGCGGGGCGCCCGATCGAGGTGCGCGAGGACGAGCCGGTGCGCACGATCGACTTCACCCTCGACGGCCAGTCCGGCTCCGTGGAGACGCCGGTGTCCGCGAACGAGTCGATCCTCAACGCCGCGCTGCGCGTGCGTCCGGACGTGCCGTTCGCGTGCGCGGGCGGGGTGTGCGGCACCTGCCGGGCGCGCCTCGTGGACGGATCCGTCACGATGACCGAGAACTACGCGCTCGAGCAGGACGAGCTCGACCGCGGCTACGTGCTCACCTGCCAGTCCCACCCCACCTCGGACCGCGTCGTCGTCGACTACGACGTGTGAACCGCCCTGCCCGCCCCTTCGACAAGCTCAGGGACCAAGGAGGAACCGTGATCGACTTCGACATCGTCACCACCCCGGACGGCGCCGCCGTCGCGCACGTCGTGCTGAACAACCCCGCGAAGCTCAATGCGCTCGACGAGCAGGCGGTGCGCGATCTCGGCGACGCGTACGCCGAGGCAGAGCGCGTCGGAGTGCGCGCGCTCGTGCTGCGCGGCGAGGGGCGGGCGTTCTGCGCCGGCCGTGACATCTCGGGGGTGGATCCGCGTGACGACGACGTGATGGGGTACCTGGACGGCCTGGTCACGCCCGTGCTGCAGCGGATGTCGGCGTTCCCCGCGCCGACCTTCGCTGCCGCGCAGGGCGCGTGCCTCGGCGTGGGGCTGGGCCTGCTCATCGCGACCGACGTCGTGTACGTCGCCGACAGCGCGAAGATCGGATCCCCCTTCGCCGCGCTCGGCGCCACTCTGGACTCGGGCGGCCACGCGCTGTTCGTGGAGCGTCTCGGTGCGCACCGCACCCTCGACCTCATCTACACCGGGCGCCTGATGAGCGGATCCGAGGCGGTCGCCGCGGGACTGTTCTCGCAGGTGCTGCCGGCGGATGAGGTCGTCGACGCCACGCTCGCCGCGGCCGCCCGCGCCGCGGACGGCGCCACCGCCGCGTTCGTCGCGAGCAAGCGCCTCGTCGCCGCGCTGCGGGACGACCGGCTGGGGCTGTGGCGGTCGATGCGCCAGGAGAACGCGGCGCAGGCGGCACTGTGCGACACCGACGACTACCGCGAGGGCTTCGCCGCGTTCCAGGAGAAGCGGGCGCCGCGGTTCCACGGCCGCTGAGTCGGCCGGCCGGGGCTGAGTAGGCTGGACGGCGCTGCGCCTCTCGGCGCGAGCGGGCAAGGAGCAGCTGTGGGCGAGCCAGTCGTGAAGCGGATGCGCGGGCCTCGCGCCTACGCGTCCTTCATCGGGATCGGGCTCGCCGCGGGTCTGCTCTCCGGTCTTTTCGGCGTCGGAGGCGGCACGGTCATCGTGCCGCTCCTGGTGCTGCTGCTCGGCTTCGACCAGCGCCTCGGCGCCGGCACCTCGCTCGCGGCGATCGTGCCCACGGCTGCCGTCGGCGTGATCTCCTACGCCGTGCACGACGCGGTCGCGTGGATCCCGGCGATCATCCTCGCGATCGGATCCGTCATCGGCGCGCAGATCGGCACGAGGCTGCTGCCGCGGATCTCGCAGACGGCGCTGCGCTGGGGGTTCGTGGGCTTCCTCGCCATCGTGATCGTGAGCCTGTTCCTGGTCATCCCGTCGCGCGGCGCGGTGCTCGAGCTGACCTGGCTGAGCGGCGCCCTGCTGCTGGTGCTGGGGCTGTTCACCGGTGTGCTCGCGGGGCTCATCGGCGTCGGCGGCGGCATCGTGGTGGTCCCGGTGCTCATGCTCGCGTTCGGCACGAGCGACCTCGTCGCCAAGGGCACGTCGCTGCTGATGATGATCCCGACGGCGATCTCCGGCACGATCGGCAACCTGCGGCACCACAATGTGGATCTCCTCGCCGCAGCGCTCGTCGGCGTCGCCGCCTGCACCACGACCGCGCTCGGAGCGTGGCTCGCCACGCTCGTGGATCCGTTCGTGGGCAACGTGCTGTTCGCGGTCTACCTCGTCTTCATCGCGATCCAGATGGCGCTCAAGGCCATCCGGGGCCGCCGCGCCCGCACCGCCTGAGCCGCCGTCCAGGTCGGCGTCCGGAACCGCTCGCTAGGATCGAGGGGTGCCCGTGAATCCTGAACTGGTCGGACGTGAGTTCCCGCCGACACCCGCATACCTCGTCGGCCGCGAGAAGGTGCGCGAGTTCGCGCGCGCGGTGTTCGCCGACGCCCCGCAGCACACCGACGTCGCCGCCGCGCAGGCGCTCGGCTTCGCCGACGTCGTCGCGCCGCCCACCTTCGCGATGGTCATCCAGGATCTCACCCTGCAGCAGCTGCTGAGCCTCGAGGACTCCGGCATCGTGCTGGCGCGGACGGTGCACGCCGAGCAGCGCTTCACCTACAGCCGTCCGATCGTGGCGGGCGACGAGCTCACGGCGCAGCTGCGCGTCACCGGCATCCGTGCCATGGGCCCTGCGTCGATGATCACCAGCGACGCCGAGATCCGCGACGCCGCCGGCGAGCACGTCGTGACCGCGACCAGCGTCCTGCTCGTCAGCGACGCGCCCGTCGCGTCCGAGAGCGCCGAGAACGCCGAGGAGGCCACCGCGTGAACGTCGGAGACATCATCGCCGAGCGCACCGTGCACCTCACGCGCGAGTCGCTGGTCCGCTACGCCGGGGCGTCCGGCGACTTCAACCCGATCCACTACCGCGACGACATCGCCGCCGAGGTGGGGCTGCCCGGCGTGCTCGCGCACGGCATGCTGACCATGGGCGTCGCCTCGTCGGTCGTCGTGGCGGCGCTCCCCGGCACCGCGCGGATCCTGGACTACGGCGTGCGCTTCGCCCGCCCCGTGGTGGTCGACCCGCAGGACGGCGCCGACGTCGCGATCACCGCCAAGGTCGGCGCCGTCGATGACACCGCGGTGCGCGTGGATCTCGTGGTCAAGCACGCCGACACCACGGTGCTGGTCAAGGCGCAGCTTCGGATCGCTGCGGACTCGCTCTGACATGACGGAGATCCCGCCGATCCGCCTCGCCGAGCTGACCACGCTGCAGACCGGCGCGGCGCCCGCACGCATGATCGACGCCGAGACGACGGAGGAGCTCGTCGCGGTGCTGCAGGATGTCTGGGCGAGCGGCGACGCGTGGTTCGTGCTGGGCGGGGGATCCAACCTGTTCGCCGGCGACACGCCGTTCGACGGCACCGTGATCCGCATCCGCACCAGCGGCATCGAGGAGCTGCCGTCCCCGCATCCGGGCCGGATCGGACTCCGCGCCCAGGCCGGTCACGACTGGGATGCCCTCGTCGCCTACGCGGTCGAGCGCGGCTACGCCGGCATCGAGGCGATGTCGGGGATCCCCGGCACCGTCGGCGCCGCCCCCGTGCAGAACGTCGGCGCGTACGGGCAGGAGATCCAGGAGACCCTCGTCGAGGTGGAGCTGCTCGACGAGCACACCGGCGAGGTCGTCACCACGCCCGCGGCCGAACTCGGCCTGGGCTTTCGCACCTCGGTGCTCAAGCACCACTACGGGTCCGTTCCCGAGCGGCGCGCGGTGATCCTGTCGGTCACCCTCGATCTCGCGGTCACCGGCGACGCCGGACGCGTGGTGCGCGGCGAGCAGCTGCGGCGCGCGCTCGGGCTCACCACCGACGACCCGGTGCCGCTGGCCTGGGTGCGCGAGCGGATCCTCGCCACCCGCGCCGCCAAAGGCATGCTGTTCGATCCCGCGGATCCGGACACGCACGGCGCCGGATCCTTCTTCCAGAACGCGATCGTCCCGGAGTCCGTGGCGCGCACGCTGCCGCCGGAGTGCCCGCGCTGGCCGGTCACGCCGGATCTCGACACGGTCACGGTGATCCCGCTGGACTCCTACTACGGGCTGGTGCCGAAGCCGGAGGCGCCGCCGAGCGACGTGAAGGTCAGCGCCGCCTGGCTCATCGAGCACGCGGGGATCCGCAAGGGATTCCGGCTCCCGCGATCGCGCGCGGGCGTCTCCACGAAGCACGCGCTCGCGCTCACGAACCGCGGCGGGGCGACGGCGGGGGAGATCGCCGAGCTCGCCCGGTTCATCCAGAGCCGGGTGCACTCCGAGTTCGGGCTCGTGCTGCAGCCCGAGCCCGTGCTCGTCGACGTCGAGCTCTGACCTGTCGCACCCGCGACGCACGCGGGATTCGCCGTCGTGGGTGTCGTGCTCTTCGCTCGCCACCGCGATGGCCTCCCCGGGGCGCGCACCGCATCGCGGAAGCCTGCGCCTCGGGGAGGCCCTCGGGAATCGGATCCGTCGGTCGCGGGTCAGTACTTCATGACGATGCGACCGTCGATCTGCCCCTTCTCCATGCGCTCGAAGATGCTGTTGATGTTGTCGAGCGGCTCGACGGTCGTGGTCGGGTGGATCTCGCCGCGCGCGTAGAAGTCGAGCGCCTCGATCATGTCCTGCCGAGTGCCCACGATCGAGCCGCGGATGGTGATGGCGCGCAGCACGATGTCGAAGATGTTGGCCGGGAAATCGCCCGGGGGCAGCCCGTTGAACACGATCGTGGCCCCGCGTCGCGTGACGGCAAGCGCCTGACCGAACGCCTTCGGGTGCACTGCAGTGACGAGCACCCCGTGCGCGCCGCCGATCGCGGACTGGATCGCCTCGCCGGGTTCCTCGTGCGCGGCGTTCACGGTGACCTCGGCGCCGTGCCTGCGTGCCAGGGCAAGCTTGTCGTCGTCCACGTCGACCGCCGCGACGCGCATGCCCATGGCCCGGGCATACTGCACGGCGATGTGGCCGAGGCCGCCGATGCCGGAGATGACGACCCACTCGCCGGGCTTGACCTCGGTCATCTTCAGACCCTTGTACACGGTCACCCCGGCGCACAGGATGGGTGCGACCTCGACCGGGTCGACGCCGTCGGGGATCCGGGCGGCGAAGCGCTCATCCACGAGCATGTACTCCGCGAAGCTGCCGTCGACGGAGTAGCCGCCGTTCTGCTGCTCGGGGCAGAGCGTCTCCCACCCGGTGCGGCAGTACTCGCAGACGCCGCATGCGCTCCACAGCCACGCATTGCCGACGGTGTCACCGACGGCCAGGGTCGCGACATCGGCACCCACGGCCACGACCTTTCCAAAGCCCTCGTGCCCCGGGATCAGCTCGGACTTGGGGGCGACCGGCCAATCGCCGCGCGCCGCGTGCAGATCGGTGTGGCACACGCCGCTCGTGATCACCTTGACCAGGGCCTGATGGGCGCCGGGCGTGGGGATCGGAACATCCGTGACCAGCAGCGGGCGATCGGACGCGGTCACCACGGCGGCTCGCATCGATCCCGTGGGAACGGCGCCGCGTGCGGTGGAAACAGAGGATTCAGTCACAGTCGTCATCGACATCACTTCCTTGTGTGAGTGCAAGGCGGGTATCTCGCCGCCCTCGGTCGAAGCTAGGCGACGCTGTGTGGCAGAACCTTGCGCACGGTTGCGTCGGGTTGCACGCCCCGGGGTCATCCTGCATCGGCTGAAGTCCGCGTCGGGCGTACGCTCGCAGCATGACCGGACTCGTGCCCTACCTTCTGTTCCCCGGGACCGCGGCCGATGCGCTGCCGTTCTACCAGGCGATCTTCGGAGGCGAGGCGGTGCTGCACACGTACGCGGAGTTCGGTCGCGCCGACGGCCCGGGCGACGCCATCGCGCACGGCATGCTCACCGGCGGACCGGTCGCGCTCGCCGCCGCCGACGCGGCGCCGGACGAGGACGCAGTGCACATGAACGGGATGTTCTTCTCCCTGCTCGGCACGGCGGATCCCGAGACGCTCACGCGATGGTTCGCACAGCTCGCCGACGGCGGCCGGGTGATCGATCCGCTGCAGCAGCGGCCGTGGGGCGCGCACGACGGCACGCTCGTCGACCGCTTCGGCGTGCGCTGGCTCATCGGCTACGAGGACTGAGAGCGCCGTCGGTCGCTTGCGTGTTCGCCCCCTCTGAACGCCTTCGCCCCCTCTGAGAAGCGCTGCTCAGAGGGGGCGAAGATGCTCGAGGGGGGCGTTCGTGAGCGCCCGCCCCCGCGCGCGTCAGGAGGCGAACAGCCGCTGCAGCCGCTGCACGCCCTCGAGGAGCTGGTCGTCGCCGAGCGCGTACGACATGCGGATGTAGCCCGACGGGCCGAACGCCTCGCCCGGCACGACGGCGACCTCGGCCTGGTCGAGGATGAGGTCGGCGAGCTCGAGCGACGTCGTCGGGGTCACGCCGCCCCAGGTGCGGCCGAGCAGGCCCTGCACGTCGGGGTAGACGTAGAAGGCGCCGGTCGGGTTCGGCACGACGAGGCCGTCGATCTTCGACAGCTCCGACACGATCAGCCGGCGGCGGCGGTCGAACGCCTCGCGCATCTGCTCGGCCTCGGTCTGCGGACCGTTCAGGGCGGCGATCGCAGCGCGCTGGGCGACGTTGTTCACGTTGCTGGTGAGGTGCGACTGCAGGTTGCCGGCGATCTTGATCGCGTCGGCCGGGCCCACCATCCAGCCCACCCGCCAGCCGGTCATCGCGTAGGTCTTCGCGACGCCGTTGACCAGGATCGTCTGGCCGGCGACCTCGGGCAGCGCCTCCACGACGGAGGTCGCCTTGACGCCCTCGTAGGTGAGGTTCTGGTAGATCTCGTCCGAGATGATCCAGATCCCGTGCTCGAGCGCCCAGGCGGCGATCGACTTGGTCTCCTCGGCGGAGTAGACGGATCCGGTCGGGTTCGACGGCGAGACGAACACGAGCACGGTGGTGCGGTCGGTGCGTGCTGCCTCGAGCTGGTCGACGGTGACCTTGTAGTCCTGGTCGGCGCCGGCGAAGACCTCGACGGGAACGCCGTCGGCGAGGCGGATGGCTTCGGGATACGTGGTCCAGTACGGCGCGGGGAGCAGCACCTCGTCACCCGGGTTCACCACGGCCTGGAACGCCTGGTAGACCGACTGCTTGCCGCCGTTGGTGACGATGACCTGGCTCGGCGACACCTCGAGGCCCGAGTCGCGCAGGGTCTTCGCGGCGATCGCCTCACGGAGCTCGGGAAGACCCGCGGCCGGCGTGTAGCGGTAGTTCGCCGGGTTCGCCAGAGCCTCGGCCGCCGCGTCCACGATGAACTGCGGCGTGGCGAAATCGGGCTCGCCCGCGGCGTACGAGACGACGGGCTTGCCCTCGGCCTTGAGGGCCTTGGCCTTGGCGTCCACCTTCAACGTGGCGGACTCGGCGATGGCGGAGAGTTTGCGGGAGAGAGGCGCGCGTTCGGTCACGCACCCAGCGTACTCGGGAGCCTCCGGCGTGAAATGGCCATGACGTACAAAGAGCCTCTCGACTTGTCCGTCGCGGCGAACAGAATGGGACCGGTCCGGTCACCCCTGTCCCGGTTCAGGTGAGGAACGAGGGCGGCACCGCGCAGTAGTCGGCGAGGCGCCGAGCGGGAGCGTCGGGATCCGTGACGTCGATGAGCGCGGTCGCCGCGGTGTGCGGCACCTCGTCGCCCTCGATCAGCCACACGGAGTAGTGCCACAGCCCGCGGGTGCGCTCGGCGAGCAGACTCGTCGCTCCGGACACGATCAGCACGGCGTCGGCTTGCTGCGCACGGAACGGCGCCACGACCTCGGTGCGCAGGTCCGTCTCGGCGCGGTCGTCCTGCGCGACGGTCGTGGCGTCGATGCCCCGCTCCTCGAGCACCGTGCGCAGGCTCCCGGCCCAGTCCGCGGAGCGGCCGGTGTCCGGGCTCGCGACGGCGAGCAGGCGCGCGCCCCGGGGGTAGTCGTGCAGGAACTCGTCGACGATGCTCTCGAGCAGGGCGCGCCGCGGGGCTGGGCTGGTCATGGCTCCAGCGTAGGCGCGGCGACGACGGGTCGGGCCGGGCACGGCGGGCAACCGGCGCGCGGCCGGCGAAGCCCGGCTGTTCAGCGCTCGACGAGCACCCCGTCCTCGTCGGCGTACAGCCGGGCGCCCGGACGGAACTCGACATCGCCGAAGCGCAGCACGACGTCGACCTCGCCGGATCCGGTCTTGCCGCTCTTGCGCGGGTTCGTGCCGAGTGCCTTCACGCCGATCGGGAGGTGCCCGATCGCCGCGCTGTCGCGGATCGCGCCGTGGATGACCACGCCGGCCCAGCCGTGGGCGACCGCGCTCTCCGCGATCATGTCGCCCATCAGCGCCGTGCCGAGGGAACCCGACCCGTCGATCACGAGCACCGAGCCCTCGCCGTCCGTGGCGAGCAGCTCCTTCACCAGCTGGTTGTCCTGGAAGCAGCGCACGGTCCGGACGGGTCCTTCGAACGCGATGCGCCCGCCGAAGTCGCGCAGCTGCAGGGCGAGCGACTGCAGCGCGTCTCCGTGCTCGTCGTAGAGGTCAGCGGTGGAGGTCATGGCAGGGATCCTTTCACAGCCCTCGTGGTCGTTGAGCGCCGTTCGTCTTGCTTCGCTCGCTCAGGGCCGATCCATGGACCGGTCCCTGAGCGAGGAGCGAAGCGACGAGACGAAGGGCGGCTCGGTCGCCGTGAACCGTCAGTCCTCGACGAGGTGCTCGGCGTACGCGCCGAGGGTCAGGAACGCCGGGAACTCCGGTCGCAGCGCCACCTCGCGGAACACAGCGGCCGCGTCGTCGAAGCGGTCGCCCTCGGTGCGCGGGATCTCCGCGAGCAGGGTGCTGATCAGCCCCTCGACGTACTCGGCGGTGATCAGCGTGCCGTCCTGAGTGGACTGGCCCTGATGGATCCACTGCCAGACCTGCGAGCGGCTGATCTCGGCGGTCGCCGCGTCCTCCATGAGGTTGTCGATCGCCACGGCGCCGATCCCGCGCAGCCACGCCTCGATGTAGCGGATGGCCACGGAGACGTTGTCCCGCACGCCCTCGGCCGTGATGGGCCGGCCGATGCGCACGTCGAGCAGGTCCTCGGCGCGCACCTGCACGTCATCCCGCTGCCGGTCGAGCTGGTTGGGGCGGTCACCCAGCACCGCGTCGAACTCCGCGCGGGCGGTGGGGATCAGGTCGGGGTGCGCCACCCAGGTGCCGTCGAAGCCGTCGCCGGCCTCGCGCTTCTTGTCGGCGGCGACCTTCTCGATCGCCCGCGCCGTTACCTCGGGGTCACGGCGGTTGGGGATGAATGCGCTCATCCCGCCGATCGCGAAGGCGCCCCGCTTGTGGCAGGTCTTCACGAGCAGCTCGGTGTAGGCGCGCATGAACGGCACGGTCATCGTGACCTCGCTGCGGTCCGGCAGCACGAAGCGGGCGCCGCGACCGCGGTAGTTCTTGATGATCGAGAAGATGTAGTCCCAGCGGCCGGCGTTCAGGCCCGCGCAGTGCTCGCGCAGCTCGAACAGGATCTCCTCCATCTCGAACGCCGCGGGCAGCGTCTCGATGAGCACCGTCGCTCGGATCGTGCCGCGGGGGATCCCGAAGTACTCCTCGCTGAACGTGAACACGTCGTTCCAGAGTTTCGCCTCCTCGCTGGACTCGATCTTGGCGAGGTAGAAGTACGGGCCCCGGCCGCCCTCGATGAGCGCCTGGGCGTTGTGGAAGAAGTAGAGGCCGAAGTCGACCAGGGATCCCGAGGCGTCCATGCGACGGCCGGTGCGGTCGGTGAACTCGAGATGCTTCTCGACCAGGTGCCAGCCGCGGGGGCGCATCACGATCGTCGGGGTCCGCTCGGCGGTGACGCGGTACTCCCTGCCGTCCTCGCTCGTGTAGGTCAGGCGACCGCGGATCGCGTCGCGCAGCGACAGCTGGCCCCCGATGACGTTGCGCCAGGTGGGGCTCGTCGCGTCCTCCTGGTCGGCCAGCCAGACCTTCGCGCCCGAGTTCAGGGCGTTGATGGTCATCTTCGGATCCGTCGGGCCGGTGATCTCGACCCGACGGTCCTCGAGGCCCGGGCCGACACCCGCCACCCGCCAGTCGGCGTCCTCGCGGATGTGCCGGGTGTCGTCGCGGAACCGAGGGTCGTGGCCGTTGCCGATCTCGAAGCGGCGACGCATGCGGTCGGCGAGGCGGTCGTGCCGGCGGCCGGCGAAGCGGTGGTGCAGCTCGGTGAGGAACGCGACCGCTGCGGGGGTGAGGATCTCCGCGTAGCGTTCGTGCATCGGGCCCGTGATGCGCATCGAGGGCCCCTCGGCGGGGGCGACGGTGCCGACGATCCGGATCGGGGCGGTCGGCGACGCAGTGGGAATGGTCATGATCTTCTCCTCCGTGAGATGTCGGTCGGCACGGCCCTTCGGCGAGCTCCGGGACCGGCGAAGCGGCTGGTGGTGTGAGACCACTCTGGGTGAAGTTCACCGCCATGCTTGACCAATTTCGGAGAGAAGTTTGATGAGATTTCTGTTTTCATGACAGAATCGGGCGCATGGTCACCGCAGACTCGGCAGAAGAGGTCGACGCCCTCACCATCGGACGGCGCATCCGGCAGCTCCGCACCGCCCGGGGGATGACGCTCGAGCAGCTCGCGACCGAGATCGACCGCGCACCCAGCCAGGTGTCGATGATCGAGACGGGCAAGCGCGAGCCCAAGCTCACGCAGCTGCAGGCCATCGCCCGCGCCCTGGACACGACGATCGACCAGATCCTCGCCGAGACTCCGCTGGACGAGCGCAGCGGCATGGAGATCGCCGTCGAACGCGCGATGAAGGGGCAGACGTTCCAGGCCCTCGGCATCGCGCCGTTCCGCATCGCGAAGACCGTGCCCGACGAGGCGCTTCGCGCGCTGCTCGCGCTGCACGGCGAGATCGAGCGGCTGCGCGATGAGCGCTCCGCAACGCCCGAGGAGGCCCGCCGGGCGAACCTCGAGCTGCGCCACCTCATGCGCAACCAGGACAACCACTTCGCGGATCTCGAGCAGAAGGCTGCGGAGATCCTCGCCGCGGTGCGCCACCCGGGCGGACCTCTCACGCAGCGCACCGCGAGCGACATCGCCGCGCATCTCGGCTTCACGCTGCATTACGCGCCCGACCTGCCGCAGTCCACGCGCAGCGTCGCGGATCTCGCACACGGACGGCTCTACCTGTCCAGTCGGGTCCCCGGCAAGGGCGACGCGCGCACCGCGGTGCTGCAGGCGCTGTCGAGCCGGATCCTCGGGCATTCCGAGCCGCGCAGCTATGCCGAGTTCCTGCGCCAGCGCGTCGAGACCAACTACCTCACCGGCGCGCTGCTCATGCCGGAGGAGCACCTCGTCCCCGTGCTCAAGGACGCGAAGCAGCGCCGCGCGATCTCGATCGAGGACCTGCGTGACGCGTACTCGGTGTCGTACGAGACCGCCGCGCACCGGTTCACGAACCTCGCCACCCGGCACCTCGACATCCCGGTGCACTTCCTCAAGGTGCACGAGTCGGGCACCATCACCAAGGCGTACGAGAACGACGACGTGAACTTCCCGACCGACCGGCTCGGATCCATCGAGGGGCAGATGTGCTGCCGCAAGTGGACCAGCCGGGTCGTCTTCGACGTCGAGGACCGGTTCAACCCGTACTACCAGTACACCGACACGGGCAACGGCACGTACTGGTGCACCGCCCGGGTCGAGCCCTCCAGCGAGGGCCTGCACTCGGTGAGCGTGGGGGTGCGCTTCGATGACACCAAGTGGTTCATCGGGCGGGACACCCCCAACCGCGGCGTCTCCAAGCACTCGGTCGAGGTGTGCTGCCGGCGTGCGCCCGCCGAGCTCGAGGCGCGCTGGAGGGACCAGGCGTGGCCGAACGTGCGCACCCCGCGCACCCTGCTCGCGACCCTGCCGACGGGCGCGTTCCCGGGTGTCGACACGACCGACGTCTACGAGTTCCTCGAGGCGCACGCCCCGGCCTGAGCCGAGACCGCGCAACCCCGTGCGTCGGTGCGGGCCGCCGCGCCGATCGGTTCTTCGGGATCTCGGCCGCGTGCCCGCTCAGGCAGCGCCCCAGCGCAGGCGCGCGGACGCCTCGTCGAGCTCGCGGCGCACGGGCTCCGCCTGCGTCACGGGGAGCAGCGCGACCAGGAGCGGCCGGGTTCCCGGCTCCGGCGCCACGGCGTAGGCCAGGGCGCGCGATCCGCCGTGCTCGTGGGTGAGCACGGCTCGGGTGGCCCGGCCGTCGACGAGCGCGTACCAGGAGAACTCCCCGCCCGAGGCGAGCAGCACGGTGGCGGCCTCCGTGGCGCGGCTGAGCAGCGTGCGCTCGCCCGCCCACGGTGCGAAGGCGCCGGGGTCGAGGCCGAGGGCCGTGGCCAGCGCTCCTCCGAACCAGCGCTCGCGCCCGTGCTCCGCCGGCGCATCCGGCGACAGCAGCGACCCGTAGGTCTGCAGCAGTCCGGCGTTGCCGACGGGCCATGCCGCGTCGAGCCCGGCGCGATCGTGCAGCGCCTCGAACAGCGGGCGGGGCAGCAGCTCCGCGCCCGTGCGTGCGTCGCGCGCCACGGCGCGGCCCCAGCGCGCGAATGTCCCCGCAGCGCGGTCCGCGTCGACGGCCGCGACGAGCTCGTCGAGCGCGGCCAGCTGCGTCGCGGCGGCGTCCGGGGTGCCGTTCGCCGCGGCCGCAGCCACGCGATCCAGATCCTCGATCCGTGCCATGACGCCACCCTACGCCGCGTGCCGGCCTCGGAGTCAGGAGCCACGACACCGGATCCGCCGCAGCCGCGGGGAGGCTGTGCGGGCGCCGTCGCGACACCCTGCGCCGCCCGCCCGTCTCGGAGACAGCGGTGGCGCCCGGTCAGCCCTGCGCCGAACTGCCGGTGATCGCTCGCACGAGCGCGGCGAGGCCGAATTCGAACGCCTCGTCCACATCGCCGCCGAGCTGGAAGGCCCCCGACTGCTCCATGGTGCAGAAGCCGTGCGCCCAGGCGGTCAGCGTGCGGGCGGCGGGGAGCGGATCGCCGGGTGCGGCGGTGCGCACCGCCTCCAGGAGCGTCGACGTGAGCGCGGCCATCCCGTCGGACTGCGGCTGCGCGCTCAGGGCGGCCCCGGCGAACAGCAGCGATGCCGAGCGCGGGGAGCGCGCGCTGAATGCGCGGAAGGCCCGGGCGATCGCGACGAGTGCCGCGGCGGGATCGGCGGCCGGGTCGGCGGATCCGGTCAGCGCCGCGATGTCCTCGTCGAGCTCGCGCGCCGCGTCGTCGGCGATGAGGCTCAGCAGGTCGTGGCGGTGCGCGACGTGCTTGTAGAGGCTGGGCGGGCGGACGCCGACGGCTGCGGCGACGGCGCTGATCGTGACCGCGTCGACGCCGTCACTCTCGGCGATCGCGCGGGCGGCGGCGGTCAGGGCGGCGCGGGTGACGCGCTGCGGTGCCGGCATCGGTTCCTCCTCTGCGACGACCCCGTCGGATCGGGATCCTTCATCATAAGGCTATTGACAGTAGCCATGATAGCTATGTAGCGTAGCCATCATGAACGCAGAACTCCTCCGGATCGGCGACGACATCGTCGCCATGCACGCCGTCGTCACGGACGAGGGCGTCACGCTCATCGATGCAGGGCTCCCGGGCGACCGACGGATCCTGCAGCAGGCCCTCGCCGCCGCCGGCCGCAGCGTCTCCGACATCCGCGGCGTCGTGCTGACGCACGGCGACAGCGATCACATCGGCGTCGCCGAGTGGCTGCGCACCGCGCACGGCGTGCCGACCTACGTGCACGAGGCCGACGCGGGCCGCGCGCAAGGGGAGAAGACGCCGTCCGCATCCGGCGGCGCGATGCGCCTGGGTCCCACGCTGCAGTTCTTCGCCGCCGCCCTGCGCCGCGGCGGTCTGCGCCCGAAGCACCTCGGCGCGGTGCGCACCGTGCGGGACGGCGACGTGCTCGACCTGCCTGGAGCGCCCGAGATCATCGGCCTGCCCGGGCACTCGGCCGGATCCGTGGCGATCCGCGTGCCCGCCGTCGACGCGATCTTCGTGGGCGACGCGATCACCACGCGGCACGTGCTCAACGGCTCGTCGGACGTGCAGGTTGGCCCGTTCAGCGACGATCCCGAGGTCACTCCGGGCAGCCTCGAGCGTCTGCGCGACCTGCCCGAGCGCACGATCGTGGTCGGCCACGGCCCGATCTTCCACGGCACCGCCGCCGACATGCTCGCGGTGCTCAAGCGCTGAAAGCTTCGGCCGCGGGTGTCAGCCGTCACCCGTTCAGGTCGCAGTTTCGGTGGTTCCCGGCCTGTTTTGGCGCCGTTTTTGCGACCTGAGCGTCGACGGCGGGCCGGGATGTCGGCGTCGCTCGCGGGGATCCTTGCCACCCGTGGCGGCCCGTTCGTCCCGGTTCGGGTCGCAGTTTCGGCGCTTCCCGGGGTTTTTTGGCGCCGATATTGCGACCTGAACGAGAAGTGGGCGTCGGAAACGGGGGTGTCCGGACGAGACGGGGCTCCAACGAGAAGGCGTCGGAAACGACGGCGGACCGGATCCGGGGTCAGTCTCCGGCGGTGCGCAGCGTCGCCCAGAGCTCGGCACGCGCAGGGAACGACGCCAGATCCGCATCCAGGATCGTCGCCGCCTGCGCGATCCGCGTCCGCAGGGTGTGCCGGTGCACGCCGAGCGCGGCCGCGGCGGGCTCCAGTCGTGTGTCGTGCTCGAGCCACACCCGCAGCGATCGCTCGAGCTCGGTGCGCTCCTGCGCGTCGTGCTGCCGCAGCGGCGCCAGCCTGGACTCCGCGATGAGCCGCGCCTCGTCTGTCGCGAACGCGGCGAGCACGCTGTCCTCGGCGGAGTCGGCGTAGCGCGCGACGCCCTCGCCGGCACGGCGCAGGGCGGTGAGCGCCTGTGCGTGCGCGCGCGAGAACCCGGCGTACTCCTCGGGCGCCGACACGCCGATGCGCACGCCGGTGCGCGTGACGACCTCGTCCAGCACGCCGGCGTCGGCGGCCGCGAGGCACACCACGAGCCCGTCGTCCGACTCCGCGAGGAAGGCGGCGGGCACCTCGGCGGTCTGGCGCTCCCACCACTCCACGACCGTCCCCTGACGCTCGCCCGCCGCGACGGCGACGACGATGGGCGCCGGCGGGAGCGAACCCAGCACCCGGCGCGCGAGCGTGGGGTCGTCGGTGAGCAGCGACGCCAGCAGCTGGCGGTGCAGCCGGCGACGGCTGCGGGCGAGCTGCTCGCTCTGCTCCAGCGACAGCCCCGCCATCGCGATGACCGACGTCACCACGCCGCGGGTCTCCGGATCCAGAGTGCCGGTGGCGATCGACACCACGCCGCGGAGGTGGCCGGCGCGGCCCACGGTCAGCAGCGTGTGCGCGGCATCGCCGGACTCCACCACGCGGTTCGCGGATCCGCCGCGGGCGAGCAGCTCCGCCGCCGCCTCGTCGACCGCGGGGGAGGATCCTCCGGCGGGGTGCTCGTGCACGAGCTGCCCCGCCGCGTCGTACATGCCCACCCAGCATCCCAGCCGGCGGGAGAGCTCGGTGAGAGTCGACTCCAGGCCGCGGGGGCGCAGCGCTGCCACCGACAGAGCGCGCTGCGTCTCCAGCGCCCAGGTGCGCCGCGCGTACGTCTGGGCGGCGATCGCCTCGGCATGCGCCCGGGCGACCGCGAGGAACGGCGTGCCGTAGGGCACCTCGAACAGCGGCAGGCTCGCGGCCGCGCAGGCGTCGGCGAGGTCGGCGGGGATGCCGCTGCGGTGCACCTCGGTGCCGAAGCCGAGGCCGACCACGCCGCGATCGACGAGTCGCTGCACGTAGGCGCGCACGCCGGCGGCATCGTCGTCGGCGAACTGCGTGCCGGTCGTGAGCAGCGCCAGGTCGTCGGTGAGGAACGGCGTGGGGTCGGTGAGGTCGGAGTTGTGCACCCAGCGCAGCGGGTGATCGAGGGATCCGGCCGGCAGTGCCGACTCGTCGCCGACCAGGCGCAGGTGCAGGTCGCGCCGCCCCAGCAGGGTGCGCAGGGTGGGCTCCAGTTCCATCGGCGGCGTGCCTTCCTCGTCGACGCAGGCGTGGACGTGCCGGCGAATTCGTCACCCAGATTGTACGCACTGGCGAATGCCTCGGGCGCATGACGTCCGTAGTCTCGTGGCCATGAGCACCATCGACGCACAGGCAGACACGCTTCCCCTCGGCGGACCCTCCCTTCCCCAGGAGCGCCGCCTCGTCACCGAGCTCCCCGGTCCCCGCTCGGCGGAGATCCTCGCCCGCAAGGCCGACGCGGTCGCTGCCGGCGTCGGGCACACGGTCCCCGTCGCGGCCGTCGCCGCAGGCGGCGGTGTCGTCGTCGACGCGGACGGCAACTCGCTCATCGACCTCGGATCCGGCATCGCCGTGACCACGGTCGGCAATGCGCACCCGAAGGTCGCGGCCGCCATCGCCGCCCAGGCCGCGCAGTTCACGCACACCTGCTTCATGGTCTCGCCGTACGAGTCGTACGTGGAGGTCGCCGAGGCCCTGAACCGCCTCACCCCGGGCGACTTCGCCAAGAAGAGCGCGCTGTTCAACTCCGGTGCCGAGGCCGTGGAGAACGCGATCAAGATCGCGCGCAAGCACACCGGCCGCCAGGCCGTCGTGGCCTTCGACCACGGCTACCACGGCCGCACCAACCTCACCATGGCGCTCACCGCCAAGGCCATGCCCTACAAGAGCGGCTTCGGCCCGTTCGCCCCCGAGGTGTACCGCGCCCAGGCCTCCTACCCGTTCCGCGACGGCCTGTCCGGCGCCGACGCCGCGGCTCGCACGATCCTGCAGCTGGAGAAGCAGATCGGCGCCGACAACCTGGCCGCCGTCATCATCGAGCCGATCCAGGGCGAGGGCGGCTTCATCGTCCCGGCCGACGGCTACCTGCCCGCGATCCTCGACTGGTGCCGCGCGAACGGCGTCGTCTTCATCGCCGACGAGGTGCAGACCGGCTTCGGCCGCACCGGCGCGATGTTCGCGAGCGAGATCTTCGGCATCGAGCCCGACCTGATCACCACCGCCAAGGGCATCGCCGGCGGCATGCCGCTCGCGGCGGTCACCGGCCGCGCCGAGATCATGGACGCGTCGCACACCGGCGGCCTCGGCGGGACGTACGGCGGCAACCCCGTCGCCTGCGCCGCGGCGCTCGCCGCGATCGACGCCTACGAGAACGACGGCCTCGTCGAGCGCGCGGCGGAGATCGGGACCCTGCTCAAGGGTCGTCTCGCCGAGATCCAGGCGGCCGACCCGCGCCTGGGCGACATCCGCGGACACGGCGCCATGATCGCCGCGGAGTTCGTGGATCCGACGACCGGCGCCCCGGACGCCGCGCTCACCTGCGCGGTGGCCAAGGCCGCCATCGCCCAGGGCGTCATCGTCCTGACCTGCGGCACGTTCGGCAACGTGATCCGCTTCCTCCCGCCGCTGACGATCGGCGACGACCTCCTCAACGAGGGTCTGGACATCGTCGCCGCCGCGCTCGCGGCTCACTGAGACGTCCGGGCGCGATCGGGATCGGGGGATGCTGGATCGCGCCCGGCAACTTTCCTGGATGACAACCGCAGGGAGACCTGCACAGCGCACCGGACGGTGCGAGACCGATGAAGGAGTCGAAATTGGCCGATATCACCCGTGACGTGCTCATCGTGGGAGCGGGCGCCGCAGGCACCACCGCCGCGAACGAACTGCGCAAGGCGGGTCTGTCGGTCGTGGTGCTGGAAGCCCGCGACCGGGTCGGTGGCCGGCTCTGGACCGACGTCATCGACGGCGCCATGCTCGAGATCGGCGGCCAGTGGGTCTCGCCCGACCAGGACGCGCTGATCGAGACGATCGAAGAGCTCGGACTCGAGACCTTCAGCCGATACCGCGAGGGCGACAGCGTCTACGTCGGACCCGACGGCGTGCTGCACCGCTTCACGGGGGAGATGTTCCCCGTCTCGCCCGAGACCGAGAAGGTCATCGCGGAGATCACCGAGCGCCTCGACGCGATGGTCGCCGAGATCGACCCCGACCGGCCGTACGCGCACCCGAAGGCCGCCGAGTGGGACTCGATCACCTGGGACGCCTGGCTGCGCCAGCAGACCGACGACGACGAGGCCGTGCGCAACCTCGCCTTCGCGACCGGATCCGCGATGCTCACCAAGCCGACGCACGCGTTCTCGCTGCTGCAGTCGCTGCTCATGGCGGCCTCGGCCGGCTCCTACTCGCACCTCGTCGACGCCGACTTCATCCTGGACAAGCGCGTCGTCGGCGGTCTGCAGCAGGTGCCGCTGCTGCTCGCGGAGCGCCTCGGCGACGACGTGCTGCTGAACCAGCCCGTGCGCACCCTCGAGTGGGACGAGACCGGCGTCACCGCCACCACCGACTCCCTCACCGTGCGCGCCCGCTACGCGATCCTCGCGCACGCTCCGGTGCTCTACAACCGGATCTCGTTCGTGCCGCCGCTGCCGCGCCGTCAGCACCAGATGCACCAGCATCTGTCGATGGGCTTCGTGATCAAGGTGCACGCCGTCTACGACCGCCCGTTCTGGCGCGAGCAGGGCCTGTCCGGCACCGCGTTCAGTCCCTACGAGCTCTCGCACGAGGCGTACGACAACACCAACCACGGCGACGAGCGCGGCACCCTGGTCGGCTTCGTCAGCGACCAGAACGCCGACGGCGTGTTCGAGCTGAGCGCGGAGGAGCGCAAGGAGCGGATCCTCGAGTCGCTGTCGCATTACTACGGTCCCGAGGCGAAGAATCCGGTCGTCTACTACGAAAGCGACTGGGGCTCGGAGGAGTGGACCCGCGGCGCCTACGCGGCGAGCTTCGACATGGGCGGTCTGCACCGCTACGGCAAGGACCTGCGCACGCCCGTGGGCCCGATCCACTTCGCCTGCTCCGACCTGGCCGGCGCCGGCTACCAGCACGTCGATGGCGCGATCCGCATGGGCCGCCTCGCCGCCGGGCAGATCCTCGAGGCGGACCGCGGTGACGCGGCCGCCGACGACGCGGCCGAGCTCGCGCTGGCGGCCGAGGGCTGATGACCACCTCCATCGTCGTCGGCTACACGGCGACGGAGACCGGTTCCGACGCGCTGGCGCTGGGCGTGAGGCTCGCCCGCGCCACGCGGCGGCACCTGCACGTGCTCCTGGTCCTGCCCGGCCACGGCGATGCATCGGCCGGTGCAGCGCAGGAGAGCCCGATCGCGGGGCAGGCGCGGCAGTGGCTCGACGACGCGGAGGCGATGATCCCCGCTGGGATCGGCCACACGGCGCACGTGCGCGTGCACGATTCCTTCGCGGAGGGGCTCGTGCTCGCAGGCGAAGAGCTCGACGCGGCGCTGATCGTGGTCGGCGCGGCCAACGGCGCCACGATCGGCCTGCACCGGATGGGCAGCGTTGCGCAGGCGCTGCTGCACTCCTCGCCGATCCCGGTGGCGCTGGCGCCCGCCGGGTTCGCGCACAGCGTCGACGTGCAGGCGCCGATCCCGCGGATCACCGCCGCGATCGGCAATCGTCCCGGCGCCGACGCTCTGCTCGAGGCTGCGGTGGCGCTGTCCGCCGCGACCGGGGCCACCCTGCGGCTGATCTCGCTCGTGGCCTTCGACGTGCCGCGCGGGTTCGACGCCCAGGCCATCCGCCTGGTCAGCGCCGCGCACGGCGACGACGTGCTGGCCCGCGCGGAGATGGAGCTGCCGAAGGGCGTGCGCGCCGAGCTCGAACGCGCGCCCGGTGACACGGTCGAGGAGGCCGTGGCGCGGCTGGCGTGGCTGCCGGGGGAGCTGATCCTGGTCGGCTCCAGTCGGCTCGCACAGCCGCGGCGGCTGTTCCTCGGCTCGACCGCGGCGAAGATGCTCGACGTCATCCCCGTGCCCATGATCGTCGTACCGCGCACACGCCTGGACGACAGCGCAGACTCTGGGTCCTGACCGGACCCGCACCACCCGATTGCAAGAGAATCGAAGCATCTGACAAGGAGGATCGCATGACCGATCTGGAGAAGACCCTGCTGGAGAGCGTCCCCACCGGGCTCTACATCGCGGGCGAGTGGGTCGCCGCCGAGGGCGACAAGACCTTCGACGTGCGCGACCCCGCCACGAACGAGATCGTGCGCACGATCGCCGACGCCTCCCCGGCCGACGGCATCCGCGCGCTCGACGCGGCCGTCGCCGCACAGGACGCCTGGGCCGCGACCCCGCCGCGCACCCGCAGCGACATCCTCCGCCGCGCGTTCGACCTCGTGCAGGCGCACAAGGAGGACCTGGCGCTGCTCATGACCGTCGAGATGGGCAAGCCGCTGGCCGAGGCCCGTGGCGAGGTCGTCTACGGCGGCGAGTTCCTGCGCTGGTTCAGCGAGGAGGCCGTGCGCATCTCCGGCCGCTACGGCCTGAACCCCGAGGGCACCGGTCGCATGGTCGTCTCGCAGCGCCCGGTCGGCCCGTCGTTCTTCGTCACGCCGTGGAACTTCCCCTTCGCGATGGCGACGCGCAAGATCGCGCCCGCGCTCGCCGCCGGCTGCACCGTGGTCATCAAGCCGCCGGCACTGACGCCGCTCACCACGATCTACTTCGTGAAGCTGCTCGAGGAGGCAGGGCTCCCGGCCGGCGTCGTGAACGTCGTGCAGACCTCGCGCTCGTCGGCGCTGTCGGCCCCCATCATCGCCGACCCGCGTCTGCGCAAGCTCTCCTTCACCGGTTCCACCGAGGTCGGCCGCAAGCTCATCGCACAGGCGGCCGAGGGCGTGCTGCGCGTCTCCATGGAGCTCGGCGGGAACGCCCCGTTCGTGGTGTTCGAGGACGCGGACCTGGACAAGGCCGTCGAGGGCGCGCTGGCGGCGAAGTTCCGCAACATCGGTCAGGCGTGCACCGCGGCGAACCGCTTCATCGTGCACCAGGACGTCGCCGACGAGTTCGCCCGCCGCATCACCGAACGCGTGAACGCGATGAAGATCGGCCGCGGCACCGAGGAAGGCGTCACGATCGGCCCGCTGATCGACGAGGACGCCGTCGCCAAGGCCGCGGAGCTCGTCGGCGACGCCGTGGAGCGCGGTGCGACGCTGCTCTCCGGCGGCAAGGCCATCGAGGGCGTGGGATCCTTCTACGAGCCCACCGTGCTCGCGAACGTGCAGGCCGGCAGCGACATCCTCCGCGAGGAGATCTTCGGCCCGGTGCTCGCGATCGCCACCTTCGCGGACGAGGCGGAGGCCGTGCGTCTCGCGAACGACACCGAGTACGGCCTGGTGTCCTACGTCTTCACGCAGGACCTGGCGCGCGGTCACCGGATGATCGATGCGCTCGAGACGGGCATGATGGGTCTGAACGTGGGCGTCGTGTCCAATGCGGCAGCGCCCTTCGGCGGCGTCAAGCAGTCCGGCGTCGGCCGAGAGGGCGGCTTCGAGGGCATCCACGAGTACCTCTCCACCAAGTACACGCTGATCCCCGTCGACTGAGCCTCGACCGGCCCCCGCACGCGCTGCGGGGGCCGGTCGCATCGAACCAACGAAAGGAACCGGAATGAGCGACTACGCCGTCGTCAACCCGGCCACGGGGGAGACCGTGGCCACCTACGAGACCTTCACGGATGCGCAGATCGACGACGCCGTCGCGCGCGCCCACGCCGCTGCCGCGGTCTGGGGTCGCACGCCCGTCGCCGAGCGCGCCGCGGTCGTCCGCAAGATCGCCGAGGGGCACCGCGCCCGTCGCGACGAGTTCGCCGCGATCATCGTCCGCGAGATGGGCAAGCCCCTTGCGGCCGCTCTCGGCGAGGTCGACTTCTCGGCCGACATCATCGAGTTCTACGCCGACAACGCGGAGAAGATCACGGCCGATCAGCCCATCGACATCCTCGGCGAGGGCACCGCGGTCATCCGCCGGGCGCCGCTGGGCGTGCTCCTCGGCATCATGCCGTGGAACTTCCCGGCCTACCAGGTGGCGCGCTTCGCGGGGCCGAACCTCGTGCTCGGCAACACGATCATCCTCAAGCACGCGCCGCAGTGCCCGGAGTCCGCGGCGCTCCTGGAGGAGATCTACCGCGACGCCGGCCTGCCCGACGGCGGCTACGTGAACGTGTACGCCACGAACGAGCAGGCCGCGACGATCATCGCCGACCCGCGCGTGCAGGGCGTGTCCGTGACCGGCTCGGAGCGCGCCGGCGCGGCCGTCGCCGAGATCGCCGGCCGCAACCTGAAGAAGGTCGCTCTCGAGCTCGGCGGATCCGACCCGTTCATCCTGCTCTCCACCGACGACCTGGACGCCACCGTCCAGGCAGCCGTGGACGCACGCCTGGACAACAACGGCCAGGCCTGCAACGGCGCCAAGCGCTTCATCGTCGTGGACGAGCTCTACGACGCGTTCGTGGAGAAGGCCGTCGCGGCCCTCTCCGCGGTGAAGCCGTCCGACCCGACCCAGGAGGAGACGGTGCTGGGCCCGCTCGTCTCCGAGCAGGCCGCCATCAACCTGCAGAAGCAGGTCGACACCGCCGTCGCGCAGGGTGCGAAGCTGCTCACCGGCGGCACCCGTGACGGCGCGTTCTACGCCCCGACGCTGCTCGCCGACGTCACGCCCGAGATGGACGTGTACCGCGAGGAGCTGTTCGGCCCGGCCGCCGTGGTCTACCGCGTCGCCGACGAGGCCGCCGCGGTCGCCCTCGCGAACGACACGTCGTTCGGTCTGGGCTCCTACGTCTTCACCACCGACGAGGAGCAGGCCCAGCGCGTGGCGGATGCGATCGACGCGGGCATGGTCTACGTCAACGTCGTGCTCGCCGACAGCCCCGAGCTGCCGTTCGGCGGGGTGAAGCGCAGTGGCACCTCGCGTGAGCTGGGCCTGCTCGCCGCCGACGAGTTCGTGAACAAGAAGCTCATCCGCGTGGCCTGAGCCCGGCCACCGGGTTTCGTCCCGCCGCACTCAGCGGGACGAGAAGGGGCGGGCGTCGCACAACCTGCGGCGCCCGCCCCTTCGTCGTGCAACCGGTCGCGTCGCGCTCAGTGCTCGTCCGTCTCCCCGGACGGGGCCGACGGACGGAGCGGCTGCGCGAGCATCAGGAGGATCCCGCTCGGTCCGCGCAGGTAAGTGAGCTTGTACACGTCGGCGTAGGTCGCGACGCCGCGGAGGGGATGGCAGCCGTGCCGGGCCGCGATGGCGAGCGCTTCGTCCAGATCGTCGACCGTGAAGGCGATCCGGTGCATCCCGATCTCGTTCGGCCGGATGGGCTCTCGGGCAATCGCGTCGGGGTGGATGTACTCGAAGAACTCGATCCGGCCGCTGCCGTCCGGCGTCTGCAGCACGGCGATCTTGGCGTGGTCGCCGTCGAGGTCGACGGCGATGTCGGCCCATTCGCCGCTGACGGTGTCGCGGCCGAGCACGGTGAGACCGAGATCGGTGAAGAAGGCGATCGCGGCCTCGATGTCGTCGACCGCGATGCCGACGTTGTCCATGGTGATCTTCATCAGTTCTTCACCTCGTAACGCAGCAGCACCACGCCGTGGTCGAACCCGGTCGCCTCGCGCAGGACCAGGTCGCGCCGGTCCTGGAAGAAGCGGCGTCCGCGACCGCGCGTCGTGGGGCACACGAGCAGGAGCACCTCGTCGATCAGCCCGGCCTCGAACAGCGACTGCATCAGCGTCAGGCTGCCCCACAGCCAGAGGTTCTTGCCGTCCTGGTCCTTCAGCTCCCTCACGGTCGCGAGGGGGTCGGCGGTGACGGTGGCAGCGGGAAAGGCTCCCCAGGGCGCTTCGTCCAGCGTGGTGGAGGCGACGTACTTGGTGAGCTCGTTCAGCTTCCGCCCGTACTCGCCCTGGTCGGTCGCGTCCGCCCAGCCGGTGGACTGCCGGTAGGTGTCGGCACCGAGGATCAGGGTGTCGACGGAGTCGATCATCGCCATGATCCGGTCCTGGAAGGGGGTCGGGTGCGCGTCGTCGAACGGCAGGGGGGTCACGAAGCCGAGCCCGCCGTCCTCCTCCGCGACGATGTCGTCGAGGGTGACCCATTGCTGAGCGATGAGCTTGCGCATGTGCGTTCCTTTCGATTGAGGGCCGGTCTCCCGGCGGTCGTGAGGTGGTGGACGGATCCGCCGGGGTTCCGTCAGGCGTCGAGCGCCAGGCGACCGGCGAAGAAGAGGAAGACGGCGCCCGTCGCGCCCTCGATGGCGCGGCGCACGCTGCGCCTGCTGAGCAGACGGCTGGCGGCCGTCGCGATCGCGCCGACGAGCAGGTACCAGACCAGCGCCTCGGCGGCCTGCACCGCTCCCAGCAGCATGGTCATGGGCACGGTCGGCACGTTCCTCGGCACGAACTGGGGCAGGAAGACGACGAAGAAGACGCCGAGCTTCGGGTTCAGCAGCCCGGTCACGAGCGCCCGGCGGAATCCGCCGCCCTTCCGACGCGGCGCATGGGCGGCGGGGACGGTCTCGCCGGCGTCAGGGCGGTCGACGCCGGGTGACGCGGGCGCGGCGCGGTGCTGCCGGAGGGCGCCGCGAAGAGCGCGGATCGCCAGCCACACCAGATACGCGATGCAGACGATGCGGAAGACCGTGAAGAGCTCGGCGGAGGCGCGGAGCAGTGCGGCCACCCCGGCGCTCGCCGCCGCGGCCCAGACCAGCAGTGCGACCGCCACGCCGAAGGCGGCGCCCACGGCATCCCGGCGCCCCCGGTCGATGGCCGTCGCCAGCACGATCGCCGTATCGGGACCGGGCAGCACGGTCAGCAGTCCCGCGGCGATGGCGTATGCCGAGACCGCCCCCAGGATGGCGGCGGAGGTCGAAACGGTGTCCATGACGTCAGCCTGCCCTGCGTCGGTCATGACGTCCAATGCCTTTCTTCTGGCCAACCGATAGATAGCATCGATGAATGCTGGATGTGACGAGGATGCGCGTCCTGGAGGCGATCGCGCGGACGGGATCCGTGACGGCCGCCGCGCGCGAGCTCAACTATTCGCAGCCGTCGGTGAGCCACCACATCGCGCGGCTGGAGCGCGAGAGCGGCGCCCAGCTGCTCCAGCGCGTCGGACGGGGTGTCCGCCTGACGGAGGCGGGCCGGGTCCTGGCGGAGCGTGCGGCGGAGATCCTGGGCCGCCTGGACGCGGCCGGCGCCGAGCTCGCCAGCTACGTGAGCCTCGGCGCGGGCCGGTTGCGCATCGCCGCGTACTCGACGGCCGTGGTCGCGCTCCTGCCGCCGGTAGCGGCCCGGCTCAGCCGGGAGCACCCCGGTCTGCAGCTCGAGATCGTGGACACGCACCCGCCGGAGGCGCTGGAGATGCTGCGCAGGGGTGCGGTCGACGCGGCCGTCGTCTTCCGCTACGACGACGAGCGCGAGGAGGGACCGATCCGGCTGCAGCATCTGCGGGACGATCCCACTTACGTGCTCACCCGGGATCCGGTCGGGAGCATACGTGCGCTCGCGGACGAGACCTGGGTCGGCGGCTGCGAGCGGTGCACGCAGCACCTCGTCGAACTGTGCGAGAGCGAGGGCTTCGCGCCGCGGATCCGCTACTCGACCGACGACATGGTCGCGATACAGGCGCTCGTCGCCGCGGGGATGGGGGCGGCCACGATCCCCGGGCTCGCACTCGCGGCCCATCGCCATCCCGACATCGTCGCCACCGAGCTTCCCGGCGCCGAACGGCACATCTTCCTCGCGACGTACGGGGAGCCGCCCGACCCGCCGCCGATCGCCGCCCTTCGTGCCGCCCTCGCCCGCGGCTTGTGAACGGCACCGTGACCGGGGAGCACGTGTGAGGCGCGAGCCTCAGGGGTCGCCCTGCGCACGGAGCCGGCTCACCGCGGCACGGGGGCCAGTGCGGGGAGCATCACGCCGACGATCCCGGCCGCGATGCGCTCGGCGTCCGGGACCGCATCGAGGCCTTCGAACGCCGCCAGGAAGCCTTGGTGGAAGGCCGCGCCCACCAGCACTCGTGCGGCGGAGCCTGTGTCGGCATCCGGCCGGATCCGCCCGGCGTCCTGTTCCGCGATGAGTCGCGCCTGCACGCTCTCGATCACCGTCCCGGGGCCGCCGTCGTGCGTGGCGACGCCCTCGCGGTGCTCGGCGAGCAGCGTCGGCGCGCCGAAGATCGACGCCGCGATCGGGAAGGTGCGCGTGAAGAACCCCATGAGGTCGGCGACCAGCACGGTCAGCCCGGCCGCGAGGTCGCCGGATCCTGCCGGAGGGGGATCGAACGACGCGCGGGGGATCCGCTCCTGCAGCACGCTGAGGAACAGCTGCTGCTTGTCGGCGAAGTGCTTGTACAGCATCGCCTCCGACAGTCCTGCCTGCGCGGCGATGAGCTTCGTCGTGGTGCTCGCCAGTCCGCGTTCGCGCATCACGAGGAGCGCGGCATCGAGGATCCGATCGCGGGACGAGGTGTGGGGGGTGGCGGGAGGCATGGTTTCGAGTATAGTGAGTGAGTATTCACTCACCCCATTGTCGAGAGGGAGAAGCGCATGCGTGTCGTCGTCATCGGAGCGTCCGGTCGATCGGGCGGAGCGGCGGCCGGCCACGCCCTCGCCGCAGGCCATGAGGTCGTCTCGGTCGTGCGCAGGCCCGCCTCCGCGCCGGAGGGGACGATCGTCGCCACCGCAGATGCGCGGGACGTCGCCGCGCTCACCACGGCGCTGCGCGGCGCCGATGCGGTGATCTCCGCGATCGGGCACGTCCGCACAGACGGCGACGTCGTGGTGCTCCAGGAGGGCATCGCGGCCCTCCTCGCGGCGATGGGCGCCGCCGGCGTATCCCGTGTGGTCGCGGTCTCCGCGGCGGGAGCCTACGTCGCGGGCGACGACCCGCTGTCCCGGTTCGTCGCGAAGCCGATCCTCGAGCGCGTCCTCAAGGCGAACAACACCGACACGCGCGCCATGGACGCGGCGCTCGCCGCCAGCGCCACGGAATGGACGAGCCTTCGCCCTTCCCGGCTCATCCCCGGCACGGGCGCTGCGGACTACCGGGTGGGCGTCGATCGCACGGTCCGCTGGCACTACAGCACCCGCTTCGACACCGTCGGCCGGGCGGCCGTCGACTCTCTCGCACGAGAGGACTGGATCCGCCGGGCCGTCTACATCACGGAGTAGCTTCATCACGGCGTCCGGCCCTCGGCGGTGCCTGCGAGCGTAGCCTCGAAGGGTCCGGATCGCTTTCACGAGAGGCCGCCATGACCACCGTCGCCGAGAACATCGTCTCCACTCTCCACGCGAACGGGGTGAAGCGCGTATACGGGATCCCCGGGGACTCCCTGAACGGCTTCACCGACGCGCTGCGCAAGGACGGCAGCATCCGATGGGTGCACGTGCGCCACGAGGAGACGGCGGCCTTCGCGGCTGCGGCGGAGGCGGCTCTCACCGGCGACCTCGCGGTCGTCGCCGGATCCTGCGGCCCGGGCAACCTGCACCTCATCAACGGCCTCTACGACGCGAACCGGTCGCGCGTGCCCGTGCTCGCGATCGCCGCGCACATCCCCACCAGCGAGATCGGCACCCAGTACTTCCAGGAGACCCACCCGCAGGAGCTGTTCCGCGAGTGCAGCGTGTACGTCGAGTACGTCTCGGATCCGGTGCAGATGCCGCGGCTGCTCGAGGTCGCGATGCGGCAGGCGATCGCCCGGCGCGGCGTGGCGGTGCTCGTGATCCCCGGCGACATCGCCCTCGCAGACGCGGTGGACGAGCGCGTGACGGTGATCGAGCGCAGCCGCCCGATCGTCACTCCCGCGCCGGAGGAGCTGGAGCGCGCGGCGACGCTGCTGAACGCCGCCTCGAAGGTGACGATCCTCGCCGGGGCGGGCGCGGAGGCCGCCCATGACGAACTCGTCGCGCTCGCCGACCGCCTCGCGGCACCGGTCGTGCACGCGCTGCGCGGCAAGGAGTTCGTGGAGTACGACAACCCCTTCGACGTCGGCATGACCGGCCTGCTCGGCTTCGCCTCGGGCTACCGCGCCATGGAGGCGGCCGATGCGCTGCTGATCCTGGGATCCGACTTCCCCTACCCGCAGTTCTATCCGGCGAAGGCGACAACGATCCAGGTCGACATCCGCGGAGAGCACCTCGGCCGCCGGCACCCGGTCGATCTCGGCCTCGTCGGCGACGTCGGCGCGACCGCCGCAGCGCTGCTGCCGCGCCTCAAGGGCGACCGTCGGCGCGCGCATCTCGACGACGCCACCGCGCACTACCGGAAGACCCGCGCGAAGCTCGACGAGCTCGCGGTGCCCTCGCGCGGGAAGGCGCCCATCCACCCGCAGTACCTGGCGCGGCTGCTGGACGAGGCCGCCGCCGACGACGCGGTCTTCACCGCCGACGTGGGATCGCCGACGGTGTGGGCCGCGCGCTACCTGCACATGAACGGGAAGCGGCGCCTCATCGGATCCTTCAACCACGGCTCCATGGCGAACGCCCTGCTGCACGCCATCGGCGCTCAGGCGTCGGGGCCCGGGCGCCAGGTCGTCGCGCTGGCCGGCGACGGCGGGCTCACCATGATGCTCGGCGAGCTGGTCTCGCTCACGCAGAACCGGCTGCCGGTGAAGACGATCGTGGTGAACAACTCCTCGCTGAACTTCGTGGAGCTGGAGATGAAGGCCGCCGGGTTCGTGAACTACGGGACAGATCTCATCAACCCCGACTTCGCCGCCGTCGCCGAGGCGATGGGGATCTTCGGCCGACGGGTGGAGCGCAGCGAGGATCTCCCCGACGCGCTCGCCGAGGTGCTCGCGCACGACGGCCCCGCACTGCTCGACGTGGTCACCGAGCGGCAGGAGCTGTCGATGCCGCCGGCGGTGACCGCCGAGCAGGTCAAGGGCTTCGCCCTCTACGCGATCCGCACGGTGCTCTCCGGACGCGGCGACGAGCTGCTCGATCTCGCGAAGGCGAACTGGCGTCAGCTGTTCTGAGCGACTCCGTCCCGGCCCGCCCGCCCTGCGGGTCCCGGGCCGGGACGGATCTGCGTCAGTCCTCGGCGAGCAGGCGCACCTCGGCGGCTTCGGAGTCCCGGCCCAGTCCCTGCAGCACGTCGCCGAGCTCGAGCGCTGCGATCTGGCGCAACGGCGGGATCTGCTCTGCCTGGTCGAGAACGGCGCGGTAGGCGGCGACGGCGTCGGCATGGCGCCCGGCACCGTTCAGCGCACGGGCGGCGAGCAGCGCGGAACCGCCGGCGGACTGCGCGTCACCGACCGCGGCGAACCCGTCGGAAGCCGTGAGCGCAGCGGAGACGCCCTCATCCACGCGGTCGGCGGAGAGCAGCGCGCGGGCCCGGGAATCGGTGACGTCGGCGACCACCCAGGCGGCGTCGTTGTCCCGGGCGATCGCCTCGACCTCGTCGAACAGCGCGAAGGCGCGCGGATCGCGCTGGGCTCCGTACGACTGACCCAGGTTGTGCAGCACCTCGACGACGGCGGCCGGGGCGTCCTCGGCCGTGCGCACGATCTGCGCGGCCTCCTCCAGCGTCTCCAGCGCCTGCTCCGGCTCCTCGTACTGCGCGAGGATCTGCGCACGGTTCATCAGGGCGAGCGCCTGATCGGCCGGGTTGCCCGCCTCGCTGAACAGCTCCGCCGCGTAGCCGAAGGCGCCGTATGCCTGACCGCCCTCGCCTGCTGCGCGGAAGGCCCTGGCGAGCATGAGCGCCGTCATCGCGCGGCTTCCCGCGGGGACGTCGGTGCGCTCCTCCAGCTCCAGCACCTCGCCGAACAGCTCCGCTGCCTCGTCCGCAGCTCCTGAGCTCAGCATCGTGCGCGCCACCCGGTACTTCGCCCCGGGCACGTCGCCGCCGACCTGCTCCACGAGGCGGGCTCCGGCACGGTAGCGGGTGAGCGCCTGCTCCGGCTCCTCCGCGTCCTCCCAGAGCGCTCCGGCGAGCATCTGGGCGTTCGCGAGCGGCTCCCGTGCGCCGAGCTCGGCGAGGAGCCGGCTCGCCTCATCGGCATCCGACGCGCCCGCGGCGAAGTCTCCGCGACCGCCGCGGATCCGGGCGCGCAGCTCGAGGATGCGCGCCCGCACGCCGCGCCGGGCGCCCGGATCGGCGAGCAGCCGCTCGATCCGGGCGAGCGCGTCCTCGGTGCGGTCCGCGCGCAGCAGCGCCATGATCGCCGCGAACTCGGCGCCGTAACCCATCCGCGAGTCTCCGGCCTCGGCGAAGAGCGCCGCCGCCTGCTCCGCGAGCTCGAGCGCGGCGGGCGGATCGTCGTCGACCGCGCCGAAGGCGATCGTAAGCGCGATGTCCCCTCGCGTGTCCGGCGGCAGCGCGGCGGCCGGATCCGCCGATTCCGTGAGGAGCGCCGCGAGCGCGGCCGTGTCCTCCGCCGTGGCTGTGCCGAACAGAGCCAGGCCGAACCGCTCCTCGAGGTCGGCCTGAGCGTGCCGTCCCGCCGCCCGCAGGGAGCGGACCCGGTCGGGCAGGAGTCCGGCGGCCTCCTCGGTGCGGTCGAGGTTGACGAGCGCCGCCAGTCGCTGGCCCGTGAGCACGGCGCGGCGCTCGGGGTCGACCGTGTCGATCACGCGCGCCAGCGCGTCCAGCGTGTCCGCGGCGGCACCGTACCCGGCGAGGTCGAGTGCGCGCTGGTACCAGCCCTCGTCGTCCGTCGGCGTCGTGTCGACCGGGAGAGCCGCGAACGCGTCGCTGCGGATCGGCACCTCGTAGCGCTCCGCCGCGACCTCGCGGGCCTGGCGCAGCCGCCGGGCGTGGTTGTCCGTACCGTCGCGCTCGTCGAAGCGTGCGCCGATGCGCTCCGCGGCGGCCCAGGCGGCCGCCGCGAGCTCGGCCGCGCTCCACGCCTCGCCGTCGAGACGGCGAGCGCCGAAGAACGGCTCCAGAGCGGGGGAGTCGGCCCCGCGCACGGGCGTGGCGCCGTGGCCGGCTGCGGCGACGGCGTCCAGCGCGGTGCCGACGGCGGTCAGCATCCGGAAGTGGCCCTGGGCGTTCAGCGCGTCATGAGCGAGCCAGGGCAGATGCCGCTCGATCAGGGTGAGGGCCCTGGCCTCATTGCCGCTTAGGGCGCAGAACCGGATGCTGTTCGCGATCGCGGTGAGCAGATCGGGGTTGTCCTTCGCCAGACGATAGCTGCGCAGGTGTGCGGAGCGCGCCTCCTCGCCGCGGCCGAGGCGCAGGTACGGCAGCAGCGACACCGAGAGCGCGTGCTCGGGCTCCTCTCCGCACGAGAAGCCGCCCTCGAGCATCTCCTCGACGAGGCGGATCGCGTCCGCATCGCGGTCGGTGTCGGCGAAGAACGCCGCGACCTGGCTCCGGCCGCAGGCGTCGCAGTGACTGTGCGAATCGCGAGGGGTCGCCTCCAGCTGCACGCGCAGACGCTCGGCCTCATCCATCCGGCCGGCGGCGTGCGCATCCTCGAATCGGGCCATCAGCACGCCGCTCATGCCGAGGCCCGCGGTACGATAATGGGCCTCCATGTCGTCCAGCACGGCGGCGATCTGCTCGGGCGCGAACGCCGGAGAGCTGCGCAGCGACGACGCCATCCACTTGAACTGCCACATCAGGTCCGCGGCGCCGTTGTCGATGTCCGCAGGGAATCGGACCGGGTCCGCGTCGTGGTGCGCGAGGCACCACGCGAACGAGCTCAGCATCAGATCGGTCAGCCCGCCCATGTTCGCCGAGGCGGTCTGCCGCATGCGGGCCTGGTACTCGAGCTGCTCGTCGCCGATCTCCTGCGCGAGTGCGACGGCCTCGGCGACGAGCGCCTGCTCCTGCGGTCCCCACGGCGTGCGGTCGATCTCCTGGAAGAGCTGCTCCAGCTGCGTCTTCGGTTCTGCCATGTCGTCCTCCGGGTCTGTACGTGCCCATCGTGTGGGCGGGAAGTGCCGCGTGCGCTGTCGAGGCGAGGGAAATCGGTCCTGCCGTCAGGACGGAGTGAGGGGATCGCCGTCGTCCGCCAACGGGGGCATCTCGACATCGCTCACTCCGGCCGACAGGGCGACCAGGTCGGAGAGAGCGCCGGTCATCAGGGCACGGTCGGCGTCGCCGAGCGGTCGGTGACCTGCGAGCAGCGCCTGGATGTAGAGCAGCTGCACGGTGCGGGCGAACACGGCGTCGTCGCCGACCGCGCTCAGCGACCGCACGACACGGTTCGACCAGTTCAGGCACAGCCGGGCCGCGGCATCGTCTTCCCGGCGGTCGCCCGCCGCCCCGTCGATGCGGTCCAGCACGCCGCCCCAGAGGCTGCCGGTGATCCCTTTGGTCCTTGTGCGATCGATGCGGCGCAGAACGGCGGGGTCCGCGACGTACAGCGAGGGCAGGTCCGGCTGATCGATCGTGCGCACCACGACCGCGCAGCCGACCTCGGCGAGCACGCCGGTCGCGCGATCCTCGAGGGCGACCGCTGCCGCCCTGTCGTCCAGAGGCGGCGGATCCAGCCGATCCAATTCGCCCACGACGTCGACCTGTTCCACGGTGACGTCCGGGTAGAGCTCGGGCAGGCGCCGGATCAGATCCGCGTCGTACAGGTAGCCGCCGTTGACCAGGATCTGCTCGGCGCGGCTGATGCCGGCGACCTGGCGGAACTCGTCCACGGTCGCCGCGAACCGGATCCGCTTGTACCGATCGGCGAGCTCGCCGACGCTCATGGTGCCGTGGGTGGTCTCCACGCTCAGCCAGCGCGTGATGAACCGGGCGAGCTCGTCGTCGTGACGGACGAGGGACTTCAGGCCGACCTCGTGCACCGCGACGAACTGCGCGAGACGGTCCGGCGCGCCCAGGCCGAGCTCGAGCACCCAGCGCCGCAGCGCTGCGCCGAGCTGCTCGCGCACGCGTGCGAGCGCCTCGTCGTCGACCAGGGACTCGCGGCTCGCCGTGGGGTTCAGCCCGGTGGAGTCGATCACGGCGCGCACGAAGAACGCCCACTCCGGCAGCACTTCGTCGGTGCGCTCGGACAGCAGCATGCGGCCGAGGTACATCCGCGTCGCCTGGCGTGCACCGGGCGGAGGGGCGAAGGGGAGCACGTACGCCACTCCGCGCGTGCCCGTGGCCGGTTCGGTGAGCTCGATGACGTCGAGCGGCGTGGATCCGATCAGCTCGCGACCGTAGGCCACGGCCGCCGCAGGGTCCTGCCGCGGATCCAGGAAGGGTGCGTCGTGCGTGATCGGGATGTCGCCGCCGGGCAGTTCGAGCAGCACGGTCACGGGCAGGAACTCGGCGAAGGCTGTCGCGAGCTCGCGGACGGCATCGGCGCGCAGCAGATCGCCGGCGTCGAATCGCGGCACCAGGTGCACGCTGGTGCCGATGGGCAGCTCCTCGTCGAGCTCGCGCACGCGGAAAGTGCCGTCGGCGGATCCGATCCATTCGACCGCACTGCCGCCGCGGGCGCTGCGGGAGCGGATGACGATCTCGTCCGCGACCATGAAGCAGCTGAGCAGGCCGATGCCGAACTGACCGAGGTAGTCGTCGCGGGGCAGGTCGAAGATGTCGCGCTTGGAGCTGCGGCCGACCGTCGCGAGCAGTTCGGCGACCTCGTCCGCGGTGAGGCCCACGCCGTCGTCGCTGAGCACGAACTCGCCCCCGGGCCCCGGGAGCGGGCGGATCCGGATCGTCCCGCCGGATCCGTCGACCTCCCGACGGGCCGTGATGGCGTCGCGGGCGTTCTGCAGCAGTTCGCGCAGATAGACGCGCGGGCCGGAGTAGATGTGCCGGCTGAGCAGGTCGACGACGCCGCGGAGGTCCACCTGGAACTGCTGCGCGTGCGGGCGCGCCCGATCCTCCGCTGCCATCGATGCTCCCTCCGGGCCGCGTGGTCCGTGTCGGGTTCCGGCCGCATGCCGAGCCTAACAACGGCGGGCCGGGGCCGCTCGGAGGTGCGGAGGAGAGGGGACGAGAGCGCGTGTGCCGCGCCCGGGATGCGCGCCCGGTTCGGAGGGCCCGTGCGCATGCCGTACACTGGACGAGCAGTTGTTGTCTGCATTCTTTCGCCGTGCCCCGGGTCTCCCGGAACGACGGGGGAAGGCGGACAGAGGTCTCCGGACCTCTAGGGCGGTAGCTCAATTGGCAGAGCAGCGGTCTCCAAAACCGCAGGTTGCAGGTTCGATTCCTGTCCGCCCTGCGCGTCGGCGCGCAGCCGGCATACGAAAGGTACTCGAGGATGGTTCAGGACGCATCGGGCGCTGTGGTCTCCACGGCGAACGGCGGCGCGGGACGCGACAAGAAGCTCGGCTTCTTCGGCCGCATCGCGCTGTTCTTCCGTCAGGTGATCGCGGAGCTCCGCAAGGTGGTCACCCCCACGCGCAAGGAGCTCGTCAAGTACACCCTGGTCGTTCTGGGATTCGTCATCGTGATGATGGCGCTGGTGTACGGGCTCGACATGGCCTTCTCGTGGCTGACGACGCAAGTCTTCGGGGTTCCCGGGAAAACCGCGTGATCCCGCGGCCCGGCGGCAGCTGACCCCGGGTCGAACCTGAAGGAGAGAAGAACAAGTGTCCGAACGCGAACGTTACCTCGGAGACGACGTCGACTGGGCGACCGCCGCCGAGCAGTCCAGCGAGGACGACGAGGCCCAGGAGGGCGACATCCTCGCTTTCGAGGAGCGCGCCGTCACCCCCGCGGAGCGCGTCGCTCTGCACATCGAGGGCGACGACGACGATGACGCGGACGACGAAGACATCGATTTCGAAGAAGACCCGGAGGCAGACGCGATCGTGAACGACGCTCTCAACCTGGACCAGGCGGCCGAGTCCGAGGCTGCCGCCGAGGTGCTCAACGACTCCGTGGCCGAGGAGGCCGCCGAGCGCGAAGCCGCAGCGGCCGACGAGGTCACGCCCTATGACGGTCCCGACGTGAACGGCGAGGACGACGCGGCCGAGGCGGATGACGCCGACGCCGAGGAGGACCCGTACGAGGCCTTCAAGGCCGATCTGCGCATGCTCCCCGGCAAGTGGTACGTCATCCACTCCTACGCCGGCTTCGAGCGCAAGGTGAAGGCCAACATCGAGCAGCGCAAGTCGACGCTCGAGGTCGAGGACGACATCTACCAGATCGAGGTCCCGATGGAGGACGTCGTCGAGATCAAGAACGGCCAGCGCAAGATGGTCACGCGCGTCCGGATCCCCGGCTACGTGCTCGTGCGCATGGAGCTGAACGAGGACACCTGGTCCGTCGTCCGGCACACGCCCGGTGTCACCGGCTTCGTCGGCAACGCGCACAACCCGACGCCGCTGCGCTTCGAAGAGGCCTTCAACATGCTGAAGTCGCTCGTCGAGGTCAAGGACGTCCCGACCGCCAAGGCCGTCGCGGCCAAGGGCGGCACCGCCGTGGCGCGTCCGCTCGCGGCCGAGGTCGACTTCGAGATCGGCGAGACCATCACGATCAAGGAGGGCTCGTTCGCGGGCCTGCCCGGATCCATCTCCGAGATCAAGCCGGAGAGCGGCAAGCTCACCGTGCTCGTCTCGCTCTTCGAGCGCGAGACGCCGGTCGAGCTGTCGTTCGACCAGGTCACCAAGATGATCTGACATCCGTCGCACGAAGAACGGCCGTCCCTTTGGGGCGGCCGTTCTCGTGTTGCGGCTGGTGTGCACCGGATCGTGAACGCGGAGCCCGCCCGGATCCGGTAGACTCTTATGGTTTGCGTCTGGCACGCGAACATCACCGCGCTCCGGAGATGCCGGATCTGCGGGAGAGAAACTCGGTCCCTGAGCTCGTCGAAGGGCCCGAGCCGCTCGAGAAAGGAATCACTATGGCACCGAAGAAGAAGGTGACCGGCCTGATCAAGCTCCAGATCAACGCCGGCGCTGCCAACCCGGCGCCGCCGATCGGCCCCGCGCTCGGTCAGCATGGCGTCAACATCATGGAGTTCTGCAAGGCGTACAACGCGGCGACCGAGTCGCAGCGCGGCAACGTCATCCCCGTCGAGATCACCGTCTACGAGGACCGCAGCTTCACGTTCATCCTGAAGACGCCGCCGGCCGCCGAGCTGATCAAGAAGGCTGCGGGCGTGCAGAAGGGCTCCGCCACTCCGCACACCGTCAAGGTCGCGAAGATCACCGCCGAGCAGGTCCGTCAGATCGCCGAGCAGAAGCAGGCCGACCTGAACGCGAACGACATCGACGCCGCGTCCAAGATCATCGCCGGAACCGCCCGCTCCATGGGCATCACGGTCGAGGGCTGAGGGAGATAACAATGGCTACCAAGTCCAAGGCTTACAACGCTGCTGCCGCGAAGATCGAGGCAGACCGCTTCTACACCCCCGCCGAGGCCGTCGCCCTGGCGAAGGAGACCGGCTCCGCGAAGTTCGACTCCACCGTCGAGGTCGCGCTGAAGCTCTCCGTCGACCCGCGCAAGGCGGACCAGATGGTGCGCGGCACCGTCATCCTCCCGCACGGCACCGGCAAGACCGCCCGCGTCATCGTGTTCGCGACGGGTCCGGCCGCTGAGGCCGCGATCGCCGCGGGTGCGGACGAGGTCGGCGGCGCCGAGCTCATCGAGAAGGTCGCCGGCGGCTGGACCGCGTTCGACGCGGCCGTCGCCACCCCGGAGCTCATGGGCCAGGTCGGCCGTCTCGGCAAGGTGCTCGGTCCCCGCGGCCTGATGCCGAACCCGAAGACCGGCACCGTGACCCCGAACCCGGCCAAGGCCGTGGAGGAGATCAAGGGAGGAAAGATCGAGTTCCGCGTCGACAAGCACGCCAACGTGCACTTCGTCGTCGGCAAGGCGTCGTTCTCGGCCGAGCAGCTCGGCGAGAACATGAAGGCCGCGCTCGAGGAGATCGTTCGCCTCAAGCCGTCCAGCTCGAAGGGCCGTTACATCCAGAAGGGCGCCGTGTCGACCACGTTCGGCCCCGGTATCCCGCTGGACGTCAACGCCATCTGACCATCCGGTCGCTGAGCCCGTCGAAGGGCTCGCACGAAGGCCCGTCCCGGTTCGCCGGGGCGGGCCTTCGTCGTTCCGGTGGGGGTGCGCGCCGCACCCTTCGCGTGCCAGGATGACCGCATGGGTGCGGTGGACGACTATCTCGCCGGTGTCGAGGACGACTCCGATCGTGCGGCGCTGGCCCGCGTGTACGCGATCGCGCAGGAGCTCGCGCCCGATGCGGAGCAGGCGATCAGTTATCGCATGCCGGCGCTGAAGCATCACGGCAAGGCCGTGATCTCGGCGATCCGCGCCGCGAAGCACCTCGGCGTCTATCCCTTCAGCAGCGCGGCGGTCGCCGCCGTGGCCGGGCTCGTCGAAGGCGTCGACGGCGCGGAGTGGAGCACGGGCGCCATCCGTTTCGCGCCGGGATCCGCGATCCCCGAGGATCTCATCCGCGAACTCGTCGCGTTCCGGCTCGCGGAGATCGACGGGCGCTGAGCTCCGTCCCGGGAGTGGTCCTGGCGGTGATGCTGTCGTGGATCAGCGCACGGCCAGGGCGACGCAGAGCAGCACCAGGGCGAGCCCCTGCAGGGTCGCGCGCAGCGGGATGATCGACTCCCATCGATCCTGCAGCGCGCGAGCGTCCGCGGGCACGGTGCCGGCCAGTGCGGCCGCGGTGAGCGTCGTGTTGATGGGCTTCGCTACCGTGCCGAACAGCACCAGCCAGACCACGAGAGCGGCGAGCGCGACGGCCGCGAGAACGGCGGCGGCCGCGCTGCCCCAGAATGCCGAGAGTGCGGCGGTCGCCGCGGTGAGCACGACGCTCGCGACGCCGACGACGGGCAGCCGTCGGTCGCCGTAGTAGTGTCCGCGGCCGACGACCTGGACGAGGGTGCGGGCGTCGACCTCGGCATAGACGGCGCGCAGGACGACGGCGGCGAGCACATCCGTGCCGAAGATGACGGCGATGGCGGCGATCGCGCCGATGGCGGTGACGATGATGACGGCGGACATGGGCTTCTCCTCTCGGTTAGCAGTGCTAACAGTTAGCGATGCTAACATCGACGCATGACCCCGTCAACGTCACCCCGTGCGGATATCGCCGACCGTTCCCGCGCCATCGTCGACGCCGCGCGGCGGGTCGCCGAGACGGAGGGGTGGCCGGCCGTGACCGTGCGCCGGCTCGCCGAGGAGATCGGGTTCAGCCAGCCGATCCTGTATCGCTGCTTCCCCGCCGGTCGTGACGAGATCGTCGAGCAGGTCATGATCGACGGCTTCCTGGAGATGGGGGCGGTCCTGGCCGAGCCGGCCGGCGAAGCGGATCCGCTCGCGCACGTCGTGCAGGCCTACCTCGCTTTCGCGCACGAGCACCCCGCCCTCTACGACGCGATGTTCGAGGCGCGCACCCGCATCGTGTTCGCGGCGGAGGAGACGCCTGCGCCGCTGCGGGACGCGTTCGCGCCCTTCCTCCGGGCCGCCTCCGCGAGCGGGGCGGAGGGTGCGGATGCCGTCGTGCGGGCTGAGCTGCTGTGGAGCCTCCTGCACGGCGTCGCGCGACTGGCGGCGTCGGGGCGTCTCGATCCCGCCCTCGAGGCGGCGCGCCGGGACGCGATCATCGCCCTCTTCCGCTGACGGGACCGGCGGGTGCCGCTCGAGCCGGCGCTGTCGCCGGCTCAGCGGACGACGGGGGCCTCAGCCGACGGCGGGCCTCAGCCGAAGAAGACCGGCAGCACGAGGCCGATCCCCATCGCCACGAGCAGCACAGCGATGCCGGTGTCCAGGATCCGCCAGGCGCGCGGCGTGCGCAGCCAACGCCCCAGGTGGCGGGCGCCGTAGCCGAGGCCGAAGAACCACACGACGCTCGCGGTGATCGCGCCCGCGGCGAACAGCCAGCGCTGGTCGCCGTGCGTCGCGGCGATCGACCCGATGAGCAGCACGGTGTCGAGGTACACGTTCGGGTTCAGCCAGGTGAACGCGAGCGTGGCGAGGATCACCGGCGCCAGCGGGGCCGTGCGGGTGAGCGTCGCGGTGCCGGCGACGGCGGAGGGCAGGCCGGCCGGGCCGTCGGCGGGGCTGTCCGCGCCGTCGGCGATCAGCGCCTCGCCCCCGGAGCGCCACGCCCGCCGGGCGGCGAGGATCCCGTACAGCACGAGGGAGATCGCCCCTGCCCAGCGCGCGACGACGATGAGCCAGGGGAGGGTCTTCACGAGATAGCCCAGCCCGGCCGTCCCTGCGAGCACGAGCGCCGCGTCCGAGGCGGCGCAGATGAGCACGACCGGCAGCACGTGCTCCCGTCGCAGTCCCTGGCGCAGCACGTACACGTTCTGGGCGCCGACGGCGACGATGAGCGAGAACATGAGGCCGAGGCCGGCGAGGAGGGTGAGCACGTTCCGAGCGTAGGTCGGCGAATGATTCAGTTCCAGCGAAGATTCCTTAAGCGAGATTAGGATCACTGATGTGCAGGTGGATCCGGAATCGGCGCGCACGGTCGCCGCGGTGCTCGACGAGGGCAGCTTCGATGCGGCCGCTCGCCGCCTGCTGCTGACCCCCTCCGCGGTGAGCCAGCGGATCAAGACCCTCGAGCAGCAGCTCGGGCGGATCCTGGTCGTGCGCAGCAAGCCGGCACGCGCCACCGAGGCAGGGGAGGCGGTGGCGCGGTTCGGCCGCCAGGTCGCCCTCCTCGAGCGCGATGCGATCGCCGGCTTCGGACTCGCCGGCGAAGCGGAGGGCGCGCGGGTGCGCATCCCGCTCGCCGTCAACGCGGACTCGATGGCGACGTGGTTCCTCGCACCGCTCGCGCGCCTGTCCGAACGGTACGACGTCGAGTTCGACCTGCATCGCGACGACCAGAACTTCACGGCGCGGCTGCTCGAGTCGGGCACGGTGATGGCCGCCGTGACCAGCGAGTCGGAGCCGGTCGGCGGCTGCCGGGTGGAGGCGCTCGGCGCGCTGCGCTACGTGGCCGCCGCTTCACCCGGGTTCGCGCGCCGGTGGTTCCCCGACGGGGTGACGGCCGACGCGCTCTACCGCGCGCCGTTCGTCGACTTCGACCGCCGCGACCTGATGCAGCAGGACTGGCTGCGCGAGCGGGGCGTGGATCCGTGGCCCGTGCCGCGCCATCACGTGCCGGCGTCGGCGGACTTCTCGGTGGCGGTGGAGCTGGGGCTGGGCTGGGCGCTGCTTCCGGTGCCGCACGCCGAGCCCGGCCTCGCCGACGGGCGGCTGGTGCGCCTCGACGACGGGGAGACCACGTCACCGCTGTTCTGGCAGCAGTGGAACCTGCGCTCCGAGCTGCTCGACGCGATCGCCGCGGAGATCCGCGCCGAGGCAGGGCGGGTGCTGCGCTGAGCTCCCGTTCCGGTCGCCCTGGCGCGGCGTCGGCGGCGCACCCTAGGGTCGAGGCATGGCATCCGAGCGCATCACGCTGACCATCCCCGGCCCCGACGGCGACCGGTCGCTGGACCTGTCCAACCCCAACCGCGCGATCTGGCCCGCCCCTTCGACAGGCTCAGGGCAAGCGCGCGGCCCGATCACGAAGGTCGAGCTCGCCGACTACGTGCAGGCCGTGTCAACGGCCTTCCTCACGTCCACCGGCAATCGCCCGGTGTCTCTGGAGCGGTACCGCGACGGCATCGGCGGGGAGAGCTTCTTCTCGAAGAACCCGCCCAAGGGCACCCCCGACTTCGTGCAGAGCGTGATGTGCACCTACAACAGCGGGCGCAAGCACCCGCAGATCGTGCTCACCGAGACCGCCGCGATCGTCTGGGCGGTGCAGATGAACACCGTGGTCTTCCACCCCTGGGCCTCGCTCGCCGCGGACACCGACAACCCGGTGGAGCTGCGCATCGACCTGGATCCGCAGCCCGGCACCGGCTTCGCCGAGGCGATCCCGGCCGCGCACGAGCTGCGTGCCGTGCTGCGCGAGGCCGGGCTGGAGGCGTTCATCAAGACCAGCGGCAATCGCGGGCTGCACGTGTTCTGCCCGATCGTGCCGGAGTGGGAGTTCCTCACGGTGCGGCACGCGGTGATCGCCGCGGGGCGCGAGCTGGAACGGCGCATGCCCGACCGGGTGACCACCGCATGGTGGAAGGAGGAGCGCGGGGAGCGGATCTTCGTCGACTTCAACCAGGCCAACCGCGACCGCACCATGGCGGGGGCGTACAGCCCGCGGGCGCTGCCTGGCGCGACCGTGTCGACGCCGATCGCGTGGGACGAATTGGACGAGGCGGATCCGACGCGGTTCACGGTCCGCACCGTGCCGCAGCGCCTCGCCGACGTCGGCGACCCCTGGGCGCACATGCAGGACGCGCCGGGGCGCATCGACACGCTGCTGAGCTGGTGGGAGCGCGACGTGGAGAACGGGCTCGGCGAGATGCCGTTCCCGCCCGAGTTCCCGAAGATGCCGGGAGAGCCGCCGCGCGTGCAGCCGTCCAAGAAGGTCGCCGCGAACTGGGACGAGAACGGCGAGCGCGTCGGGGAGTGACCCCGTCCGGGCCTAGTCGATGACGTCGCCGAGGTCGTAGCCGCCGACCGTGTCCAGCTGCTCGTAGGTGCACGACCTCGCCTCGCGATCGTCGCGCCAGCGCTCGAACTGCACGGTATGCCGGAACCGCCAGCCCTCCAGCTGGTCGTAGCGCACCTCGAGCACGCGCTCGGGGCGCAAGCGCACGAACGACGTGTCCTTGGCCCCGCTGAAGCGCGACCGCTCGCCCTCACCCGTGACCGCCGCGCCCGACTCGTCGCGCTCGACCAGGGGCGCGAGATCGTCGACGAGCTGCTGCCGCATCGCGTCGCTCCACGCCGCGACCCCGCCCACCTGCCGCAGCACGCCGTCTTCGCCGTACAGGCCGACCAGGAGGGATCCGACGCCGGATCCGCTCTTGTGGATCCGGTAGCCGAGCGCGACGACGTCGGCCGTGCGGGCGTGCTTGACCTTGAACAGGGTGCGCTTGTTGGGGGCGTACGGCTGGTCGAGCGGCTTCGCGACGACGCCGTCGAGGCCCGCGCCCTCGAACTCCGCGAGCCATCGCCGGGCGAGGTCGGGATCCGTGGTCGTCCGGGTGAGGTGCAGCGGGTGCGGCACGTCGGCGAACAGCTGCTCCAGCCGGGCGCGGCGCTCGCCGAAGGGGAGGGGCTGCAGGTCCTCGTCGCCGTCGGCGAGCAGGTCGAACGCGATGAACATCGCCGGCGTCTCCACGGAAAGCTTGTTCACCCGGGAGGCCGCGGGGTGGATCCGCTGGCTCAGCGCCTCCCAGTCCAGGCGCTGCGATCCGGCGGGGCCGGTCGCCACGACGATCTCCCCGTCCAGCAGGCACGGCCCGGGCAGGAGCCGCGGGATCGCCTCGACGAGCTCGGGGAAGTAGCGGGTGAGCGGCTTGGCGCCGCGGGAGCCGATCTCGACGGTCTCGCCGTCCCAGGAGATGAGTCCGCGGAACCCGTCCCACTTCGGCTCGTACAGCAGTCCGTCGGGGAACTTCACCGGATCCGGTACCGCGGCGGCGGCCTTCGCGAGCATCGGGGCGGGGATCTCGTAGCGCATGGATCCCATCCTGCCCGCCCGATCAGGATCCGAACAGATCCGCCAGCTCGACGCGCTGCCCGGCGTCCGCGAGCGCCGTGCGAGCCGCGTGCCAGCCGGCCATGCCGTTGACGCCCGGGCCCGGCGGGGTCGCCGCCGACGCCAGGTACACGCCCGGCATCGGCGTGCGCCACGGAGCCGGGGAGAGCACGGGCCGCACGAAGGCCTGGCGCATCGTGAAGGCGCCGCCGAAGATGTCGCCGCCGATCTCCGCCGGGTTCAGGTGCACGCGCTCACGGGCCGGCACCGCGTGGCTGGCGAGGATCCGGTCGCGGAAACCGGGGGCGAAGCGCTCGACCTGCCGCACGATCAGCTCGGTCGGATCCGCGTCCGAGTTCGCCGGCACGTGGACGTACGCCCACAGCACCTGCTTCCCGGCGGGGGCGCGGGTGTCGTCGAGCACCGACGGCTGCGCGACGAGCACGTACGGGCGCGGAGAGATCCGGCCGTGGGCGACCGCATTCTCGCTCGTCCACACCTCCTCACGGGTGCCGCCCACGTGCACCGTGGGGGCGAGCGCGACCCCGGGGTTCGTCCACGGCACCGGGCCGTCGAGGGCGAAGTCGACCTTGGCGGCGGCGTGGCCATAGCGGTATCTGCGGATCGCCGCGGCGTAGCGCTCCGGCACGTCCCGCAGGGTGAGTGCGAGCCGCGGTGCGGTGTTGAGCAGCAGCAGGTCGCCGCGGCGCGGATCCCCCCAGTCCACGGCGGACAGGTCGGTGACGCGTGCGTCGGTGCGGATCGCGCCGCCGTGCGCGCGCAGGTCGTCCGCGAGCGCGTCCGCGATCCGCTGCGCGCCGCCCCGGGAATACGCCCAGCCGCCGGCATGCGCCTGCGCCATCAGCAGCAGACCGGCCGCGGCCCCGCTGAGCGACGGCAGCGCGGTGTTGGCGTGCGCGACGACGCCGGCCACGAGGGCGGACGCCTCCGCGGTGCGGAAGGTGTGCGCCGCCATCGCCGTGCCCTGCTCCAGCACGCGCAGCCCGTAGCGCACTGCGGTGACCGGGTTCCGCGGGATGCGCAGCAGGGACCCGCCGGTGAAGTCCTGGACGCCGTCGATGTGGGTGCTCAGCGGACGCAGCAGCGCACGCCAGGCCCGGGCGTCGGGGCCCAGCCCGTCGGCCGTCCGCTCCAGGTCGTGCCAGGCGATGCCGGCGCGGCCGTCGTCGAGCGGGTGCGCATATGCCGCTTCCGGAATGATCCAGTCGATGCGGCCGGTCCCGAACGCGCGGAAGAACGGGGAGGTGTAGGCCGCGGGGTGCACCGCCGAGCACACGTCGTGCACGAAGCCCGGCAGGGTGAGCTCGGCGCTGCGCACCCCGCCGCCGATCGTCGGTGCGGCCTCGAGCACCTCGACCGCATAGCCTGCGCGGGCGAGCGCGACGGCGGCGGCGAGTCCGTTCGGGCCGCTTCCGATGACGGTGGCGCGAGGCATGCCGCCAGTCTGTCACGCGCGCAGGTGACGCAGAGCCGGACGTGGGATCCTGGTACTGATGAACGAAGTCCAGGGCCCGACCCCCACCGGCACCTCCCGTCCGTACAAGTCGCTCGCCGAGGCATTGCGCGGTCAGCGCATCGACCCGGTGAACCACGACTTCATCCGCGCGATCGTGGAGGCCGTGGGCATCAGCACCTTCATCGACCGCGGGCGCTACATCGAGGCGATCCGGCGCGGCGAGGGCGCGTCCCTGCACATCGGACGGACCTACACGAACGGCTTCACAGAGGACGAGGTGGTGGTCGTCTCCGGGCGCCCCCTGCCGCTCGCGCCGAGCGAGGGCCGCGCGCCCTACTTCTACGTGACGCACCCCAGCGAGCTGCCGGGCACCCCCGTCGCCGCCGCCCGTACTGCGCGCGCGTCCGGGACCCGGGCTGCCGCCAAGCCCAAGGCCGAGCCGCGCGCACCGAAGGCGACGCCGCTCGCGGAGCGCGACTACGGCGTCTGCGACGTGTGCTTCATGGTGAAGACGCCGTCCGGCGGCTGCGCCTGCGACTGAGGCCGTCCGCAGCGCCGAGGCGACCGGGATCGCTCAGACGAACGCGCTCATCCCGGTGATGTCGCGGCCGATGAGCAGCGCCTGCACGCTCTCGGTGCCCTCGTAGGTATGGATCGCCTCGATGTCGGCCATGTGCTGCATGACGCCGTTCTCGAGCAGGATCCCGTTGCCGCCGAGCAGGTCGCGAGCGGCGGAGGCGATGCGCCGAGCGGCGCGGGTGTTGTGGAACTTCGCGAGCGACGCCTGCGTGGGCCGCAGCGTGCCCGCCTCGTCCATGTCGGCCATCCGGCGGCAGTAGAGCTGCATCGCGGTGAGCTCCTCGAGCATGTGCGTGAGGCGCTCCTGCACCATCTGGAACTTCGCGAGCGGCTTGCCGAACTGGATCCGGGTCTTCGCATACGCGAGCGCCGCCTCGTAGCAGGCGGTGGCGTGCCCGAGCGCCGACCAGGCGACGCCGGAGCGCGTCGCGTACAACACGGTGGACGCGTCCTTGAAGCTGTGCGTGCCGGGCAGCACCGCGTCCAGCGGCACGCGCACGTCGTCGAGGCGGATGTGCGCCTGGTGGATCCCGCGCAGTGACACCTTGCCCGTGATGACGGTGGCCTGATACCCCGGGCGCTCCTGCTCCACGAGGAAGCACCGCACGGATCCGTGGTCCTCCGCGCCCTCGTCGTCCACGCGCGCCCACACGAAGGTGATGCCACCGGAGGCGCCGTTGCCGATCCACTTCTTCGCCCCGCGCAGCACCCACTCCCCGGTCCCTGAGCCTGTCGAAGGGTCGCGCCGAGCGACGGTCTCCAGCGAGACCGAGTCGGATCCGTGATCGGGCTCGGTGAGTGCGAAGGATCCGAGCACGGAGCCGTCGGCGAGCGGCACCAGCCAGCGCTCCTGCTGCTCCGGGCTGCCGAACAGCGCGAGGGTGCGCAGCGCGAGGCCGCCCTGCACGGCCAGGACCGTGCCGAGCGAGCCGTCGCCGCGGGAGATCTCCATGTTCACCAGGCCCGCCGCGAGCGGGCTCATCCGGGTGAGGGCGGGGTGCTCGATGCCGTCGACCACGAGATCCAGCTCGCCCATGCGCCGGGCGGCCTCGAGCGGGTACTCGGCGCGATCCCAGGCCTCGAGCATCCGCGGCGCGACCTCGTCGACGTACGCCTGCGCCCGCTCCCAGTGCGCGCGATCCGCGGCGGGGATGTCGGAGAAGACCTCGTAGTAGTCGGTGCCCTGACGGCCGGTCAGATCGTAGGAGGTGACGGCTTCGCCGGGGAAGCGGGCGTCGTTGCTCATGAGGTCTCCATCCGGGGCATGAGACTGAGTCTCAAGATTCATGAGACAGCGTACCGCGATTCACGCCCGCGACCGACACCGGATCCGGGCGGACGGCGAGAGACGAGCGGGGTTCACTCCAGTTCGTCGCGCAGGCGCCGCGTGATCTCCGCCATCGGCATCGAGCGCGGGAACACGGCCACGATGACCGCGTCCTCCCCGGGCTCCTTCATGCCGTCCGGGTGCACGCCGTAGCGGCGCAGCACGTCGTCCAGCGCCCGCCGGAGCGAGGCCGCGGAGGTGCGAGACCCGCGCAGCAGGCGGCGGAGCACATGGTTGTGCACGGCGGTGACGAGCGCGGCGAACCCGACCGCGTCGAGCGGATCCAGGTCGGGCAGCGACCGGCGCAGGTACTCGTCGAAGAGGCGCTCGTACCGGAACACCGCGACGATCTCGCGGTCGCGCAGGGTCGGCACCTCGCGCACGACCTGGTAGCGCAGACGCGCGAGTTCGGGGTCGGCCGCGAACGCGCGGAACACCATCATCGACGCGTCGCACACAGCAGTCCACGGATTGGCGTGGGGGCGGTCCAGGTAGCGGCGCAGTCCCTCGAGCAGCTCCTCGTGATCGGCGAAGACGACGTCGTCCTTGCCGCCGAACTGGCGGAAGAAGGTGGAGCGCGAGATGCCCGCGGCCTTGGCGATCTGCTCGACCGAGGTCGAGTCGAAGCCCTGGGCGGAGAACAGCTCGAGCGCCGCGCGCACCACGGCGGTGCGGGCGGGGGACACGTCGGCGTGCTCTGTCATAGCAGCAAAGCCTAGTTCCCCTGCTCCCGCGCGCACCGCTGTGCGTCAGGGCACGCCGTCGTCGCCTCCTTCGGCGGCCCGGACGGCGGTCAGGAAGCGCGATTCCGCGGTAGTAGGCTGGTTGACCGGGTCGAATCACATCGACACCCGACAGAATTCCTGTCGCGTCCCATTCGTCGCAACCAGCGAAGGACTGCACGTGGACCTCTACGAGTACCAGGCACGAGACCTTTTCGAGAAGTACGGAGTGCCGGTCCTCGCCGGCATCGTCGCCGACACCCCCGAGGAGGTGAAGGCAGCCGCGGAGAAGCTCGGCGGAGTGGTCGTCGTCAAGGCGCAGGTCAAGACCGGCGGCCGCGGCAAGGCCGGCGGCGTGAAGGTCGCGAAGAACCCGGACGAGGCGTACGAGGCCGCCAAGGCGATCCTGGGCCTGGATATCAAGGGCCACGTGGTCAAGCGCGTCATGGTCGCCGCGGGTGCCCGCATCGCGCGCGAGTTCTACTTCTCGGTGCTGCTGGACCGCGCCAACCGCTCCTACCTGAGCCTGTGCTCGGTCGAGGGCGGCATGGAGATCGAGCAGCTCGCGGTCGAGAAGCCCGAGGCGCTCGCCCGAGTGGAGGTCAACCCGCTGACCGGCATCACCAAGGACAAGGCGCTCGAGATCGCGAAGGCCGCGAACTTCCCGGAGGACCTGCTCGACGCGGTCTCCGATGTGTTCGTGAAGCTCTACGACGTGTACAAGGGTGAGGACGCGACCCTGGTCGAGGTCAACCCGCTCGTGCAGACCGAGGAGGGCGACATCATCGCCCTGGACGGCAAGGTCACCCTCGACGACAACGCCTCCGAGGTGCGCCACCCGGAGCACGAGGAGCTGGCCGACAAGGCCACCGAGAACCCGCTCGAGGCGAAGGCCAAGGAGTCGGGCCTGAACTACGTCAAGCTCGACGGTCAGGTCGGCATCATCGGCAACGGCGCGGGTCTGGTCATGTCGACCCTCGACGTGGTCGCGTACGCCGGCGAGAACCACGGCGGCGTGAAGCCGGCTAACTTCCTCGACATCGGCGGCGGCGCGAACGCGCAGGTCATGGCGAGCGGCCTCGACGTCATCCTCGGCGACGAGCAGGTCAAGAGCGTCTTCGTGAACGTCTTCGGCGGCATCACCAGTTGCGTCGCGGTCGCCGAGGGCATCGTCAAGGCGCTCGAGATCCTGGGCGACGCGGCCACCAAGCCGCTGGTCGTCCGTCTCGATGGCAACCAGGTCGAGGAGGGCCGCGCGATCCTCACCGCCGCGAACCACCCGCTCGTCACGCTCGCCGCCACCATGGACGAGGGCGCCGACAAGGCCGCCGAGCTGGCCAACGCCTGACCCGGCTCCCGAGACAAGGACAAGGAACATGTCGATCTACCTCAACAAGGACTCCAAGGTCATCGTCCAGGGCATCACCGGCGGCGAGGGCACCAAGCACACCGCTCTCATGCTGAAGGCGGGCACCAACATCGTCGGCGGCGTGAACGCGCGCAAGGCCGGCACCACGGTCTCGCACACCGACAAGGACGGCAACGCCATCGAGCTGCCCGTGTTCGCCTCCGTCGCCGAGGCGATCGAGAAGACCGGGGCGAACGTGTCGGTCGCCTTCGTGCCGCCCGCGTTCACGAAGGACGCGATGATCGAGGCCATCGACAGCGAGATCCCGCTGCTCGTGGTCATCACCGAGGGCGTTCCGGTCGGCGACTCCGCCGAGGCGTGGGCCTACGCGACCGAGAAGGGCAACAAGACCCGCATCATCGGTCCGAACTGCCCCGGCATCATCACCCCGGGTGAGGCGCTCGCGGGCATCACGCCGGCGAACATCACGGGCAAGGGCCCGATCGGCCTCGTCTCGAAGTCGGGCACCCTGACGTACCAGATGATGTTCGAGCTGCGCGACCTGGGCTTCTCCACCGCCATCGGCATCGGCGGCGACCCGGTCATCGGCACCACGCACATCGACGCGCTCGCCGCGTTCGAGGCCGACCCCGAGACCAAGGCGATCGTGATGATCGGCGAGATCGGCGGCGACGCCGAGGAGCGGGCCGCCGAGTTCATCAAGGCCAACGTCACCAAGCCGGTCGTCGGCTACGTCGCCGGCTTCACCGCCCCCGAGGGCAAGACCATGGGCCACGCCGGCGCCATCGTCTCCGGCTCGGCGGGCACCGCGCAGGCGAAGAAGGAGGCCCTGGAGGCCGCCGGCGTCAAGGTCGGCAAGACGCCGTCCGAGACCGCCGCTCTGCTGCGCGAGGTTTTCAACGCACTGTAGGCCGCGCGGCGGCCTTCGATCCGGTTGCTGAGCGAGGAGCGCAGCGACGAGTCGAAGTACAGCGCCCTGTAAGCAAGGACGTACGCGAAGGGCCCCCGGCTCCGTGCCGGGGGCCCTTCGTCATTCCCGGGCTGGATCCTCCCGGTACCGGTTCGAGGATCCTCAGGCCGGATCTGCGAACGCGCGGCGGTGCGCCCCCGGGGTGGTGCCGAAGCGGGCGCGGAAGTGGTGGCGCAGAGTCACGGCGCTGCCGAACCCGGTGCGCTGGGCCACGGCGTCGACCGGCAGATCCGATGCCTCCAGGAGGCGGCGCGCCTCGTCCAGCCGGCGCTGCAGCAGCCAGTCTCCCGGGCTGCTGCCGGTGCGCGCGCGGAACCGCCGCGTGAACGTGCGGCGGGACAGGTGCACGGCGCCGGCCCAGGCATCGAGCGGCGCGGGCTCGGCGATCCGCTCCAAGGCCCACGCGATCGCCCGGTCGATCTCGTCGCCGTCGTGCGCCGCGGCGAGCGGGCGGGAAAGGAACTGCGCCTGGGATCCCTCCCGGTGCGGCGCCATGACCAGCGACCGCGCCAGGTCGGCGGCCACGGCGCTGCCCAGCTCGGTGCGGACGATGTGCAGGCAGCAGTCGAGCGCGGCCGCGACCCCTGCCGACGTCACGACGTCGCCGAGGTCGGTCCACAGCGCCTCGCAGCGCACGGTGAGCTCCGGGTGACGTGCGGCGAGCTGCGGGCCCGCCGACCAGTGCGTGGACACCTCCCGGCCGGTCGCGATGCCGCTCGCGGCCACCACGAAGGCGCCCAGGCACAGGCCCAGCACCTTCGCCCCGTTGCCGTGCGCGGTGCGCACCGCCCCGAGGAGTGCACCGCTCGGCGCGACATCCGGATCCCAGCTCGGGATCACCACGAGATCGGCGGCGGCGAGGGCGTCCAGACCCTCGGGCACGACGAGGTCCAGCCCGGCCGCCGTGCGCACCGGCCCCGGCTCCTCCGCGACGGTCACCGTGCGATACGCGGCCTCGACCGAGCGCACGCCGACGCCGCCGAAGACCATGAGCGGCACGGACAGGTGGAACGGGCTGATGCCCGGGAAAGCGAGGACCGCGGCGGTGCGCATGGCCCGATCTTATCGGAAGGTGTCATCAGGGCCACTCCCGGTGCGGCGACGACGTCGGCACGATGGAGCCATGACCGAGAACACCGTGACCGAGAACACCGTGACCCTGAACACCGTGACCCTGACGCTCATCGGCGGGCCGACCGCGCTCATCGAGTACGCCGGCCTGCGCCTGCTCACCGACCCCACCTTCGACGCCCCGCGGACCTACCCGGGCGGCATCCCGCTGCACAAGCTCACCGGCCCGGCGCTCGGCGCCGACGAGGTGGGCGCGATCGACGTGGTCCTGCTCTCGCACGACCAGCACCCCGACAACCTCGACGAGGCAGGGCGCGCGTTCCTGCCGCGCGCCGGGGTGGTGCTCTCCACGCCCGAGGCGGGGGCGCGGATCGACGGCGTGACGGGCCTCGCCCCGTGGCAGACGCACCGGGCGGGGCCGGTCGAGATCACCTCCGTGCCGGCGCTGCACGGGCCGGAGGGGGCCGAGGCGCTGTCCGGCACCGTGACCGGGTTCGTGCTGTCGGCGCCCGGCGAACCGGTGCTGTACGTGTCCGGGGACAACGCCTCGGTCGACGTGGTGTCGGCGATCGTCGAGAGGATCGGTCGCATCGACATCGCGGTGCTCTTCGCCGGAGCCGCGAACGTGGGCCGCTTCGGGGACGCGGATCTGACGCTGAACGCGCGCACCGCTGTGGAGGCCGCGCGGGTGCTGGGCGACGCCGTGATCGTGCCCGTGCACGCCGAGGGGTGGCACCACTTCTCCGAGACCCGGGAGCGGCTCGTGCGCGAGTTCGGCTACGCGGATCTCGCCGAGCGTCTGCGCGTGCCGGAGGCGGGCGTCCCACTCGCGCTCTGAAGCTCGCGCGCCCTGCCTCCGCGTGTGCGCCTGGCGTCCGCGTCCGCGCCTGGCGCGCCGAGGCCCCCTCTGCGCGCCGAGGCCCCCTCGCGCGGGCGCCCACCGGAGGGGGCGCGGATGCTGCGAGGGGGCCTCGACGACCAGGGAAAGCGCGCGCTGAGTGCTCGGGGTCGGAGCGTGCAGGTCAGTGCAGCAGCGCCTCGATGGGGCCGCGCGCGAAGTAGATCACGAAGCCGGCCGTGACGATCAACAGCAGCGGGCTGATCTCGCGGATCCGACCGGAGAACGCGCGCACCAGCACCCAGCTGATGAAGCCGGCGCCGATGCCGTTCGCGATCGAATAGGTGAGCGGCATGATCGTGACCGTGACGAACACGGGGAAAAGCGCCGTGAAGTCGGTGAGATCGATGTGGCGGATCTGGCTCATCATGAGCGCGCCCACGATCACGAGCGCAGCGGCCGCGACCTCGGTGGGCACGATCGAGACGAGCGGCGTGAAGAACATCGCGAGCAGGAACAGCAGGCCCGTCACGATGTTGGCCAGGCCCGTGCGCGCGCCCTCGCCGATGCCGGCGCCGGATTCGATGAACACCGTGTTGGAGGATCCGGAGGTCAGGCCACCGGCGACGGCGCCGACTCCCTCGACGATGAGCGCGGAGCGCAGACGCGGGAACTCGCCCTTGTCGTCGGCGAGGCCCGCTTCCTTCGAGAGCCCGGTCATGGTGCCCATGGCGTCGAAGAAGTTCGTGAACACCAGCGTGAACACGAGCATGAGCGCCGACACGGCGCCGATCCGGCCGAAGGCGCCGAACAGGTCGACGTGGCCGATGAGCGACAGATCGGGGACGGCGACGAGGTTCTTCGGAAGCGTCGGCACGGTGAGGCCCCAGCCGCCCGGGTGGACCTTGTCGCCGTCGACCTTCGGCCCGAGGTGCCAGATCGCCTCGACGATCACGGCGATCACCGTGCCGGAGACGAGACCGATCAGGATGCCGCCCTTGATGCGCAGCCCGACCAGGATGGCGGTGAGCAGCAGGGTGATCACGAAGACGAGGGTGGGCGCGGTGGCCACCGAGCCGCCGATGCCCAGCCCGACCGGCGGCGAATCGCTCTTGGTCGAGGTCACGAATCCGGCGTTCACGAGGCCGATGAACGCGATGAACAAGCCGATGCCGACCGTGATGGCGAGCTTGAGCTGCATGGGGACGGCCTCGAAGATCATCCGGCGCAGCCCGGTGGCGCTCAGCAGGACGATGATGAGGCCGTTGATGACGACGAGACCCATCGCCTCGGCCCAGGTCACCTCGCCCACCACCGAGAACGCGAGGAAGGCGTTGATGCCGAGGCCCGCGGCGAACGCGAACGGCAGGCGTGCGATCAGGCCGAACAGGATCGTCATCACCGCGGCGGTGAAGCCGGTCACGGCGCTCAGCTGGACGAAGCCGAGCTGAGTGCCCGCGATGTCCTTGGAGCTGGACAGGATGATCGGATTCAGGATGACGATGTAGGCCATCGTCACGAAGGTCACGACGCCGCCGCGGATCTCTGCGCCGACGCTGGAGCCGCGGCGGGTGATCTCGAAGAAGCGGTCGAGCGCGTTCCTCGGCTCGGCCGTGGCCTGGTCGGATGCGGTCGGGGGGACAGATGACATGGGCAGGACCTCCGCCGAAAACCGTATCGCGTCGCGACGGCGGGCCGCGCGTTCGGCGGGGGAGGCAGAGGTGGAGCACGTAGGCTCGAAGCCGTCATGCAACGCCTCCTCATCGTGCTCCTGGCCGCAGTCGACGCCGTCGTGGCGGCCGCGATCGGCCTCGCCGTTCTGCTCGCGCCGCTCACGGTGATCTGGGCGGTCGCGTTCGGGCCGCGTGCCGATTGGGGCGCGCTGTGGCCGGCCACCGCGACGCTGTGGCAGTTCGGACACGGAGTGCCGCTCGCGGTCGCCCTGCCCGACGCCGTCGTGCGCGCGATGGGGCTGGATCCGTCCGCCGCACGCTTCGCGCTGTCGGTCACCCCCTTGCTGCTGCTCGGCTTCACGGCGATCTTCGCGGCCCGCTCGGGCCGCCGTGCCGCGCTGGCCGGATCCTGGCCCGCCGGTGTGGTCGGCGGCACCGTCGTCTTCGCTGCGATCTCGGCGGTCGCCGCGCTGACCGGCGGCCTCGGCGGCGTGCGGACGCCGCTGTGGATGGCGATGCTGTTCCCGCCGCTCGCATTCCTGTGCGGTGCGCTGGCCGGCGCGGTGGCGACCGCGTGGGCCGAGGGCGACGGCGGGCTCGTCGATCGGGTGCAGGACGCGCTGGACCGATTCCCCGACTGGGCGCAGGTGCCCGGCGACGTGGTGCGGGGCGCCGCTGCGGCGACCACCGCGGTCGTGGGCGCGGCAGGGCTCGCCGTCGCCATCGTCGCCCTGGTCCGCGGCGGCCAGACCGTGGCGCTCTTCGAAGCGCTGCGCGCCGATGGGCTCGGCGTCGTCGTGATCGGGCTGGCGCAGCTCGCCTACCTGCCGACCCTCGTGGCGTGGGCCGTGGCGTGGATCGCCGGCCCCGGCTTCGCGATCGGCGCGGGCACCGCCGTGTCGCCGGCGGGCACCGTGCTGGGCGTCGTGCCCGGGGTCCCGCTGCTGGGACTCGTGCCGGACAGCTCGTCGCCGTGGTGGCTCATCGTGGTGCTTGTGCCGATCGGCGCGGGCGCGTTCGCCGGGTGGCTGATCCGCTCCCGCCAGGTCTCCGCCGGGGCGGAGGCGACGTTCGGCGCCCGGGCGGTGACGGCGGCGGGGATCGCCGTCCTCGCCGGCGGTGCGGGCGCGCTGCTCGCCGCGCTGTCCCGCGGATCCCTCGGCCCCGGGCGGCTCGGGGTCGCCGGCCCCGAGCCGGGTCCGGTCGCGCTCGCGCTCGGCCTCGAGGTGCTCGTCGGCGCGGCGATCCTCCTGCTCGCGCCACGACGTCGCGCGGCGACGGGGGACGCCTGGCCGGCTGACGAGGACGAGGACGCGCTCCGTCCCACCGGCGTCTGAGCGGCCGCTTCACGGCGGACCGGCGGGTGCGCCCGCCCGGCTAGACTGTTGTGGTGCTGACGGTCGCCGTACTCATCTCGGGCACCGGCTCGAATCTTCGTGCCCTCCTCGACGCGACGGACGACCCCGGATTCCCCGCCAGGGTCATCGTGATCGGCGCGGACCGCGAGGCCGAAGGCCTCGCACACGCCGAGGCCTTCGGTATCCCCTCCTTCGTCGTGCCCTGGGAGCGCTTCGACAGCCGGGAGGCGTGGGGCGCAGAGCTCGACGCCCAGTTGAAGGTCTGGAACCCCGACCTCATCGTGCTCTCCGGCCTCATGCGCCTGCTGCCGCACGACGTGGTGGCCACCTGGTCGCCGAACATCATCAACACCCACCCGGCATACCTGCCCGAGTTCCCCGGGGCGCATGGCGTGCGTGACGCCCTCGCGGCGGGAGTGACCGAGACCGGGGCGAGCGTGATCGTGGTCGACGACGGTGTCGACAGCGGACCGATCCTCGCCCAGGAGCGTGTGCCGGTGCTCGAGGGCGACACCGAGTCCTCGCTGCACGAGCGCATCAAGCCCGTCGAGCGACGACTGCTGATCGACGTCGTCCGCCGCATCGCCGAGGGTGAGCTCGACCTCGGCGCCCGTCCCTCCCCGAACTGACGCCTACCCGGAAGGAACCCCCCGATGGCCGGTCCTGCCCACGACCCGTCCCTCTACCGTCCCCGCGACCAGGTGCGGGTGCGCCGCGCCCTCGTGTCCGTCAGCGACAAGACCGGTCTGGTGACGCTCGCGCAGGCACTCGCCGAGAACGGCGTCGAGATCGTGTCGACCGGATCCACCGCGCAGACCATTCGCGATGCGGGCATCGACGTCACCGACGTGGCCGCCGTCACGGGCGTCGCCGAGATGCTCGACGGACGCGTCAAGACGCTGCACCCCGCCATCCACGGTGGTCTGCTCGCCGATCTGCGACTGGAGGATCACGAGGGCCAGCTCGAGCACCTCGGCATCGAGCCGTTCGAGCTCGTCGTGGTGAACCTGTACCCGTTCGTCGAGACCGTGGCCTCCGGGGCGGTCGGTGACGACGTGGTCGAGCAGATCGACATCGGCGGACCCGCCATGGTGCGCGCCGCGGCGAAGAACCACGCGAACGTCGCCATCGTGGTCTCCCCGGAGTCCTACCCTGCGATCGTCGACGCGGTCGCGGCCGGCGGCACCACGCTGGCGCAGCGCCGGGAGCTCGCCGCCCGGGCCTTCGCGCACACCGCTGCCTACGACGCCGCCGTCGCGTCCTGGTTCGCCGAGGGCACGCTGATCGATGAGGGCGACCTGCCCGCGCACCTCACGATCCAGGCCGAGCGCCTGGCCACGCTGCGATACGGCGAGAACGCGCACCAGCGCGGTGCGATCTACACCCGCGCGGGCGGACACGGCATCGCTCAGGCCACGCAGCTGCAGGGCAAGGAGATGTCGTACAACAACTACGTCGACGCCGATGCGGCCCTGCGTGCGGCGTACGACATGGTGCATCCCGCCGTCGCGATCATCAAGCACGCCAACCCGTGCGGCATCGCCACCACCGCGCCGAACGCCCTGGATCCCATCGCGAGCGCGCACCTGCGGGCGCACGAGTGCGACCCGGTGTCGGCCTACGGCGGCGTTATCGCTGCGAACGGCACGGTCACCCTGAAGATGGCCGAGAACCTGAAGGACATCTTCACCGAGGTCATCGTGGCGCCGGCGTTCGAACCCGCAGCGCTCGAGGTGTTCAAGGCGAAGAAGAACCTGCGGCTGCTGCAGCTGCCCGACGACTGGCAGCAGGAGCGCATGGACGTGCGTCTGGTGTCCGGGGGGCTGCTCCTGCAGGACGCCGACCGCTTCCCGGACGACATCGTCTCCGTCGCGAAGGACTGGGAGCTGGTCTCGGGCGAGCGCCCCGACGACCAGGAGATGGAGAACCTCATCTTCGCGTGGAAGGCGTGCCGCGCCGTGAAGTCGAACGCGATCGTGCTCTCCAAGGCGAACGCCACGGTCGGCGTCGGCATGGGCCAGGTCAACCGTGTCGACTCCTGCCGTCTCGCGGTGGAGCGCGCGGGCGACCGCGCCGCCGGATCCGTCGCCGCCTCCGACGCGTTCTTCCCCTTCGCCGACGGTGCTCAGGTTCTCATCGACGCCGGCGTCACGGCGATCGTGCAGCCGGGCGGCTCCGTGCGCGACGAGGAGGTCGTCGACGCTGCGCGCAAGGCCGGCGTGACGATGTTCTTCACCGGAGAGCGCCACTTCTTCCACTGAGCTGGATCCCGGGCCCGGGCAGGATCACCTTCCCTGGGATCCCTGCGCCTTGGGCTGCGCCCTCCCTCAGTGACGGAGACAGCGCCGAGCCACCCCTTTATCGCCGAGCCACCCCTTTGCGCGCTGAGCGCAGGGGGGTGGCTCGGCGCGAAGGGGGTGGTTCGGCGCAGAAGGCGCAGGGGGAGAGGGGGCACTGTCATGTCCGATTTCCGCGAGCCTGCGGGAATCGGACATGCCAGAGTGGAGGCATGAGCTTCCCCGGGATGACCTTCGACGAGCGGTATCGGGCGATCGACGCGCGTGACACCCGCTTCGACGGACAGTTCGTGACGGCGGTCCGCTCGACCGGCATCTACTGCCGCCCGAGCTGCCCTGCCCGCACCCCGAAGCCGGAGAACGTCACATTCTTCCCGACGAGCGCGGCGGCGCACGAGGCGGGGTACCGCGCGTGCAAGCGGTGCCTGCCCGAGGCCGCGCCGGGCTCGCCGGAGTGGAACCTGCGCGGCGACGTCGCGGCGAGGGCCATGCGCCTCATCGCCGACGGGGTGGTCGAGCGTGAGGGCGTTCCGGGGCTCGCCGCGCGCCTGGGCTACTCGACACGGCACCTCACCCGACTGCTGGCGGCCGAGCTCGGGGCGGGTCCGCTCGCGCTGGCCCGCGCGCACCGGGCGCACACCGCCCGCATGCTGCTGGTGGGCACCGACCTGCCGATCGCCGACGTCGCGTTCTCCGCGGGTTTCGCGAGTGTGCGCCAGTTCAACGACACGGTCCGCGAGGTGTTCGGCCTCGCTCCGGGAGATCTGCGGGCACGCCGGCACGCACGCGAGGCGGGCGCTGCGGCGACCGTCGTCCCGGGTGAGATCGACCTGCTGCTGCCCTACCGGAAGCCGTTCGACGCGGCGGGCCTGTTCGCCTGGATGCGCGCCAGGGCGCTGCCCGGAGTCGAGGAGGCCGGTGAGCGCAGCTTCGCCCGGCACCTGCGCCTGGACGGCGGACCGGCCTGGTTCGCGCTGAGCCTGGACGGCGCAGACCGTCTGCACCTGCGCGCCCGGCTGACGCAGCTCGGCGACCTGGCCCCGCTCGTCACCCGCGCCCGTCGGCTGTTCGACCTCGACGCCGATCCGGAGGCTGTGGACGCCGCGCTCGCCGCGCACGAGCCGCTGGCTCCGCTGGTCGCCGCCGTACCCGGCATCCGCGTGCCGGGCGCCGCGGATCCGCACGAGATGCTGATCCGCGCGATGATCGGCCAGCAGATCACCGTGGCCGCCGCACGCACCGCACTGACGCAGCTCGCCCAGGAGCTGGGGGAGCGGGTCGGATCCGGCCCGGAAGGGACAGAGGAGGGGATCCTGTTCCCGACGATGGCCGCGATCGCCGAGCGCGGGCACGAGGTGCTGCGCGGCCCGGCGGCCCGGATCAGGGCCGTCACGGGCGCGGCGGCCGCGCTCGCCGACGGGTCACTGCGGCTGACCGCCGGGGACGACGGCGCGGCCCAGCGGGAGGCGCTGCTCGCGATGCCGGGGATCGGGCCGTGGACCGCCGACTACGTGCGCATGCGCGTGCTGGGCGATCCCGACGTGTTCCTGCCCGGCGACGTGGCAGCGCGTGCCGGGGCCGGCGCGGCGGGACTCCCGTCGGAACCCGGACCGCTCACAGTCTGGGCGACGCGCACAGCGCCCTGGCGCAGCTATCTCACCGCCCACCTCTGGCGTGCGGCCCCGGCCAAGACCGTGAGGAAGGGCAGCGGCGCGCCGAGCGCCGTGGACGCCTCCGCGTCCGCCCTCGCTTCGAAGACCGCATTGACCACCTCGATCACGGAAGGCTCGAAATGACTGCCATCATCCAGACCATCGACACCCCCGACGGCCCGTTCACCATCCTGGCCGACGAGCGCAACCGCGTGCTCGCCTCCGGCTGGACGGCCGATCACGACGCGATCCTGCAGCGCCTCGCGGAGAAGAACCGTCCCGCCGACGTCGTCGAGGGCACCACGGCGGCGGCCGACGCGGTCGCCGCGTACTACGCCGGCGACGTCACCGCGATCGACACGGTCGAGGTGCGCCAGTTCGGCACCGACATGCAGACCGCCGGGTGGGCGGCGCTGCGCCGGATCACCCCGGGTCAACCGCTCACCTACACCGAGTTCGCCGTCGCGCTCGGTAAGCCCGGGGCAGTGCGCCCCGCGGCGTCGATCTGCGCGCGCAACGCCCCCGCCCTGTTCGTGCCCTGCCACCGGGTGCTGCGCACCGACGGCAGCCTCGGCGGCTTCGCCTGGGGAGAGGACGTGAAGCGCCGTCTCCTGGACCGGGAGGCCGGACACGCGCTCGCCGCGTGAGGCCCTGGCCGCGCGGACCAAGCGCGGCGGCCGCACTCGTCCGCACGGATGAACCGCCTCCTCCGGTCGCGCCCTAGGCTCGGCGCGACCGGAGGTGGATCATGCCCGATCTCGATGCGTTCCAGACCGCTCTCCAGGAGCGGCTTCCCGCCCTCCGCCGCGCGCACGGCGTGCCGGCGGCGTCCATCGCCGTGGGGATCGGGGACCGCGGCGCCGTCGCGGCGGACGGCGTGCTGAACCTCGCGACGGGCGTGACCGCGACGACCGATGCGGTGTTCCAGATCGGCTCGATCACGAAGGCCTTCACCGCGACCCTCGTCATGCAGCTCGTCGACGACGGCCTGCTCGACCTGGACGCCCCGATCGTCGACGTGCTCCCGGGGCTGCGGCTCTCCGGCGCCCCCGCCGACCGGGGGATCACGGCCCGGCGGCTGCTCGCCCACACCGCCGGATTCGAGGGCGACGTGTTCGACGACACCGGGGCCGGGGACGAGGCGCTCCGCGACTATGCGGCGCTGCTCGCGGACCGCACGCCGGCGCTGTTCCCGCCCGGCGCCCTCTGGTCGTACAACAACGCCGGCTACTGCCTGCTCGGGCGGATCGTGGAGGTGCTGCGCGCGCAGACCTGGGAGCGCGCACTGCGCGAGAGGATCCTGGATCCGCTGCGCCTCGACCACGCCGCCGTGGACGCGGCCGAGGCCGTGCTGCGGCGGACCGCCGTCGGGCACCTCGCGCCGGAGCCCGGTGCGGCCCTGGCGCCGGTCCCGGTGTGGTCGATGGGCCGCTCGAACGCGCCCGCCGGATCGATGCTCGCGATGCGCGCCGCCGACCTCCTGACCTTCGCCCGGCTGCACCGGGACGCGGGCGCCGCCGCCGACGGGGCCCGTGTGCTGTCGCCCGCGTCGGCGGAGGCCATGCGGCGTTCGCGGGTGCGGCTCCCGGACATCGCGCAGGGCGTCGGCTGGGGGCTGGGGTGGGAGCTCTTCGACCACGGCGGATGCGCGCTGTTCGGGCATGACGGCAGCACGATCGGGCAGTCGGCGCTCCTGCGCGTCGAGCCGGGGCGGGGGATCTTCGTCGCGGTCCTCGCCAACGGCGGGGGAGGCAGGGCGCTCGCGGCCGAGATCCTCGGCGACGTGCTGGCGGAGTTCGCGGAGGCGCCGCGTCCCGCACCGCCCGAGCCCTCGGGGGAGCCGCTCGGCGAGACGCACCGCTACGAGGGGCGCTACGCCTCGGCGACGTCCGTGACCGAGGTCCGGCGCGGCCGCGACGGGGCGCTGCTGCTCGAGCGCACCCCGGTGGGCATCGCCGCGGAGGTGGGCGACGCCCCCTATCGCACCGGGCTCGTGCGGTGGCGCGGCGACTCCTTCCTGCCGACCGAGGCCGAGGACGGGGTCCGCCAGCCGGTCGCCTTCCTCGGCGACGACGGCGCCGGCAGGGCGCTGTTCCTGCACGCGGGCCGGGCGGATCGGCGGGTGGCGTCATGACCGCGCCGGGGCTCGCTCGCGCGCTGCATCGCCGCGCCGTGGTCGCGGATGCGCACAACGACCTGCTCTGCGCGGTCGTGGCGCGCCCTCCCGAGCGCTGGGGGAGCTTCTTCCGGGAGCGCTGGCTGCCGCAGCTCGAGCAGGGCGGCGTGGATCTGCAGGTCCTCCCCGTGTTCGTCGAGGACGCCCACCGCCCCGAGGGGGCGCTGCGGCGCACCCTGCGGATGATCGAGGCCGCGCATCGCCTGGCCGAGGATAACGCCGGGCGCGTGGCTCTGTGCCGCACCGGCGAGGACGTCGACCGCACGATCGCGGACGGGCGGATCGCGCTCGTGCTCGCGCTCGAGGGTATGCCGGGGCTCGACGCGGACGTGGAGCTGATAGCGACGATGCACCGGCTCGGCGTGCGCGTCGGCTCGCTCACGCATGTCGGCCGCGGCGCGTTCGCGGACGGATCCGGCGAGGACGCCGCCCGCAGCCGCCTGCCCGCCCCCGGGATCCGTGCGGTGCGCGAGATGGAGCGGGTCGGCATGCTCGTCGACCTCAGCCACCTCGGTGCTGCGGGGGTGTCGCACGTGCTGGAGATCGCGACGCGTCCGGTCGTCGCGACGCACTCCTCGGCGCGGGCGCTGCGCGAGCACCATCGGAACCTCTCCGACGAGCACCTCGCCGCGATCGCCGCGGGCGGCGGCGTGGTCTGCGTGAACTTCTTCGCGCCCTTCCTGGACGATCGGCCGGCGACGATCGACCGTCTCGTCGACCACCTCGAGCACATCGCGGCGATCGCGGGGAGTGAGCACGTCGGCCTCGGACCCGACTTCGTCCGGGAGGTCATCGGCGAGACCACGCCGCCGTGCTGCGTCGTCACCGAGGTGCAGGGCGTCCCGGCCGACGTGTACCTGCCGGGGCTGGAGGGTCCGGAGGGGCTGCCCCTCGTCACCGAGGCGCTGCTGCGCCGGGGATGGGCCGAGGCGGATATCCTCGGCGTGCTCGGCGGGAACCTGCAGCGGCTCTTCCGGGAGCAGCTCGGACGACTCTCCGCGCGCTGAGGCCGCTCGGACGTCGAGGGTCGTCCCCGAGGACGAACAGAGACCTCTCCGTTCGACGGAGCGGACGAACGCCGCGCCGGCGCTGTGTCGCAGGATCATGGATGAACAGGCCAGCGCCGCGCGGAGCGGTGGGCGCGAGGGAGCAGGCGATGCTGACGATTCGAGACCTCTCGGTCGAGATCAGGGCCGGGGAGCGGACCGTCCGTCCGATCACCGGCGTCGACCTCGACCTCACGCGCGGCGAGACGCTCGGCATCGTCGGCGAGACCGGATCGGGCAAGTCCATGACCGGCCTGTCGATCATGGGGATGCTGCCCACGGGATCCGCGATCACGAGCGGGTCGATCCGGTTCGACGGCGAGGAGCTCGTCGGCGCGGACCCGCGCTCCTATCGGGCACTGCGCGGACGCCGGATCTCGATGGTCTTCCAGGACTCGCTGACGGCCCTGAACCCGACCCGGCGCGTGGGCAACCAGGTCGCGGAGCCGCTGCTGCTGCACGGGCTCGCGAGCCGCGGCCAGGCGCTGCGCCGGGCCGAGGAGATGCTGGCGCTCGTGGGCATCCCGCGGCCGTCCGAGCGCATGCGCGACTATCCACACCAGCTCTCCGGAGGGATGCGCCAGCGCGTGATGATCGCGATGGCGCTCATCGCCGAACCGGATCTGCTCATCGCGGACGAGCCGACGACCGCCCTCGACGTCACGATCCAGGCGGAGATCCTCGATCTGCTGGGACGGCTCAAGGAGCAGCTCGGCATGGCGATGATCCTCGTCACGCACGACATGGGCGTGGTGGCCCGCCATGCCGACCGGGTCGGCGTCATGTACGCCGGACGACTCGTCGAGACCGGGCCCACCCGGTCTCTGTTCCGGCAGACGCGGCATCGCTACACGCGGGCGCTGCTGGACTCGATCCCGTCGCTCGAGCAGGATCGGGGCGTCGAGCTGCACTCGATCCCGGGATCGCCCCCGGATCCGGCCGAGTCGGTCCCCGGCTGCCGGTTCGCGCCGCGCTGCGCCGCCGCGACTGAGCGCTGCCGCACCGAGCGTCCGCGGCTCGAGGGCGACGGCGGACACGTCTTCGCGTGCTGGAACCCGGTGACCGACGCGACGGCCGCGGCCCCGGGTCGCGCGCTCGCCCGCGCCTCCGCCGCCGACGCCTCGACCGAGGCCCGCCTCGAGGTCGTCGATCTCGTGCAGGAGCACCCCGTCTCGGGCTGGGCGCCGAAGGGGCGACGGCGCACCGTGAAGGCCGTCTCGCGCGTGAGCTTCGCGGTGCGGGCGGGGGAGACCCTGGGCCTGGTCGGAGAGTCCGGATGCGGCAAGTCGTCGCTCGGGCGCATGCTCGTCGCGATGGACCGGCCCACGGCCGGGGAGGTGCGCCTGGAGGACGCGAAGGTCTCGGGGGTCCGCCGACGCGAGCTCGCACCCCGCCGGGCGAAACTGCAGATGATGTTCCAGGACTCGGGCGCCGCGCTCGACCCGAAGATGACGATCGGCACGATCCTGCGCGAGCCGCTCGCGATCCAGGGGATCGGCACGGCCGCCGAGCGCACCGAGCGGGCGATCGCGCTGCTGGATGCGGTCGGGCTCGGCCCGTCGATCCTGGAGCGGTACCCGCACGAGCTCTCCGGCGGCCAGCGGCAGCGCATCGGTCTCGCCCGCGCGCTCGCGCTGGACCCCGACGTCCTCGTCGCCGACGAGCCGGTCAGCGCGCTGGACGTCTCGATCCGCTCCCAGGTACTCAACCTCATGCGCACTCAGCAGCGCGAGCGCGGGCTCAGCAGCGTCGTGATCTCGCACGACCTCGCCGTCGTCCGCTACCTCTCCGACCGCGTCGGCGTGATGTACCTCGGCAAGATCGTCGAGATCGGCGCGACCGACGAGGTCTACGAGCGGCCCGCGCACCCGTACACCGCAGGGCTCCTCGCGGCGGTGCCCGTCGCGGATCCGGACGCACCGGCGCCGGATCAGGCCGAGCGCGTGCGCGGCGAGCTGCCCAGCCCCCTGGATCCCCCGAGCGGCTGCCGGTTTCGCACGCGGTGCCCGCTCGCGACCGAGCTGTGCGCCGCGGTCGAGCCGGTGCTGGAGGCGGTCGGCGCGGCCCACGAGGTCGCCTGCCACTTCCCCCTGCAGCCGAAGACGGGCGATGCGACGGGCGCCTCGGAGCCCACGCCGCGGCCCGCGACGGAGGAGGCGGCATGATCTCGTACCTGCTGCGGCGGATCCTGATCTCGCTGCTCGTGCTGATCGGCATCTCGATCGTGATCTTCGTGATGCTGCACCTCATCTCCGACAGCCCGGGGCGGGTGGTGCTGGGCCCGCAGGCGTCGGCGGCCGCGGTCGAGGCGTTCAACCGCGAGAACGGCTTCGACCGGCCCCTGTTCGTCCAGTACGTCGACTACGTCGTGCAGCTGCTGCACGGCGACCTCGGACGCTCGTACAAGCTGAACGAGGAGGTCTCGGTGCTGTTCGCGCAGAACGCCGGACGCAGCGCCGTGCTCTCCCTCGCCGGCCTGGTGCTCGCCCTGGCCATCGCGATCCCGCTCGGCATCCTCCAAGCGGTCCGGCGCAACACGGTCGTCGACCGCGCCGCCACCGGCATCGCCTATCTGCTCTACGCGACGCCGTCGTTCCTGGTCGCGCTCCTGCTGATCGCGCTGCTCAGCCAGCTCGTGCCGCTCTTCCCGGCCGAGGCCTCGCAGTCCCCCTCGCCGTGGGTCGTGTTCACGGATCCCCGCGCGATGGCGCTGCCGCTGATCACTCTCGCCCTCACCAACGTCGTGGTGTTCTCGCAGTACCAGCGCTCGGCCGCGCTCGAGCAGCTCGGCATGGACTACATCACCGTCGCGCGCGCTAAGGGCGCCCCGGAGCGGATCGTGCTGATGCGCCATTTGCTGCGGAACGCCTGCATCCCGCTCATCACCCTCGTCGGCGTCATGATCCCGACGCTGCTGGCGGGCAACCTCATCGTCGAGTCGGTGTTCAACTACCCCGGTCTCGGCCTCCTGTTCCTGAACAGCCTGCACCGCGAGGACTATCCGGTGCTGTTGGCCTACACCCTCATCGGTGGCGCCCTCACCGTGTTGGGAAACCTCCTCGCCGACCTCGTGGTCGCAAGCGCGGACCGAAGGATCGAGCTGAGCAGATGACGACCGCACACCCCGAGCTGTCCGAGAAGACCGACGTGATCGTCGCGACCGCGACGGCGGCGCGCCCCTTGCCGGTCCGCGCCGTGCTGCGCGCGCTGCGGCGGAACCCGATGGCGGTGACGGGCGCCTCGCTGCTCCTGCTCCTCGCGCTGTTCAGCTTCGCAGGACCGCTGCTGTACCCCACGAACCAGACGGACGTGAACCTGCTCGACGCGCTGCTGCCGCCCGGCGAGGGGTACCCGCTCGGAACGGATCCGAACGGCTTCGACGTGCTCGGACGGCTCATGCTGGGCGGTCAGGTCTCGCTCGAGATCGGCCTGCTCGCGGCGGTCTTCGCGACGACCCTGGGCACGGTCTACGGCGCCGTCGCGGGCCTCGCCGGCGGTGTGGTGGACGCGATCATGATGCGGTTCGTGGACGTGCTCCTGGCGATCCCGTTCCTGTTCTTCGTGCTCATCATCGCTGCACGGTTCACTGCGACGCCGCTCACGCTCAGCCTCGTGATCGGCGGCTTCTCCTGGCTCGTCTCGGCGCGGCTCATCCGCGGCGAGGTGCTCTCGCTGCGAGTGCGGGAGTTCGTGCAGGCCGCGCGGCTCATGGGCGCGGGAGACCAGCGGATCATCTTCACGCACCTCATCCCGAACACCTTCGGTGTAATCATCGTGAACCTCACCTTCCAGGTCGCCGACGCGATCCTCGTGATCGCCGCGCTCGGATTCCTCGGTTTCGGGCTGAGCTATCCCGTCACCGACTGGGGCAGCCAGCTCTCCAGCGGCGTCGCTTACATCACCGCGGGGAACTGGTGGCTCATCTACCCGGCGGGCCTGTGCATCGTGCTCGTGGTGCTCGGCCTGAACCTGCTCGGAGACGCGCTGCGCGACGTGCTGGACCGCCGCCGATGAGCGAGCGGCGGGGTGTGTCCGCCCCGACAGCCGCGGCGCGCGGAATCTGTCCGGATCTCTGAACGGGCGGGTTCCGGGCTCCTGCACTCTCGAAGCACCGGGATCCGAGACGCAGCGGGCCCCCTCGGATCCCGGACACCCGATCCGCCCGCTCGACGAAGCCCCGACGAACCCGAAGAAGGAGCACAGCATGAACCCGCAGGTTCCCCGGAGGCGACGGCGCCTCCTGATCGCGCTCACGGTCGCCGCCGCCCTGATCACCACCGGCTGCACCGCCGGGGCCTCGAAGGTCGACCCGTCCCAGTACCACACGATCCCGGCCGCGAGCGGCAAGGCCGTGGACGGCGGCGTGGTCACGATCGCGATGACGCCCGGCCTCGCGCCGAACTACATCTTCCCCTACCCGCCGGCCGCGGCGAACGGCGCGGTGATCGGCAACGACCTCATGTGGCGCACCCTGTACCGCGCCGACGCGGACGGCAAGAGCAACGCGGACACGAGCCTCGCCTCGGCGCCCGCGTACAGCGACGAGGGTCGCACCGTGACGATCGCGATGAAGAAGAACAGCTGGTCCAACGGCAAGCCCGTCACCGCCGGCGACGTCGTCTTCTCGCTCGCGATCCTCAAGGCCGCCGTCGCGCAGAGCGCGGCAAACTGGGCGTTCTATACGCCGGGACAGTTCCCCGACGGCGTCACGGCGACAGCGCAGGGAACCGACACCGTGGTGCTCACGCTCGAGAAGGCCTACAACCCCGCCTACCTCGAGTCGCTCCTGCAGCAGCTCGTCGTGATCCCGTCGGCCGACTGGAGCATCGCGGCCAGCGGCGGGCCCGTGCTCGACTACACCGACCCCGCGAACGCGAGCGCGATCTACACGTTCCTCACCGGGCAGTCCTCGGACCAGTCCACGTTCGCGACGAACCCGCTGTGGCAGGTCGTGAACGGGCCGTTCTCCCTGAAGAGCTTCGAGCCGACGACCGGATCCTTCTCGCTCACGCCCAACAAGGCGTACACCGGCCCGGGCAAGCACGCGCTGGAGCGGGTGGACTTCAAGGCCTTCACCTCGGCCGCCGCGATCTACAACCAGTACCAGGCGGGCACCATCACGGTGGGGCGCCTCGACTCCAGCTACTCCTCGAAGATCGAGGAGCTGCGCGCGAAGGGCTACAACGTCTACGCCGCGCCCGCGCCGGCGCGTTCCGACCCGCTCGTGATCAACTTCGCGAACACCGCGGGCGGCTTCGACAAGATCATCGCCCAGCCCTACGTGCGTCAGGCGCTGCAGCACCTCGTCGACCAGCCCGGCTACATCAAGAGCCGCGGCGTCTACAACGGCGCCGCGAGCGAGAACTACGCCACGGTCGGACTGGGCTCCGTCTTCCCGCCCGACTTCGGCGACAAGGCGCTGTACCCGTTCGACCCGAAGGCGGCCGAGAAGCTGCTGACCGCACACGGCTGGAAGGTCGACAAGGCCGGCACGATCTGTGAAAAGCCGGGTGCGGGATCCGACCGCTGCGGCGAGGGGATCGCGCAGGGGCAGAAGATCGCCTTCACACTGGCCTCCGCGAGCTCTCCGAGCTATGTCGGGGCGCGGGACCTCGCGTTCTCCTCGGAGGCGAAGAAGCTCGGTATCGACGTCAAGGTCGTCTCGAAGTCGCTTAACTACATGTACGAGAACTACACGAACCCCGGCGCTCCGGCGAACACGAACGAGTGGGCCATGCAGGACAGCGGCCCGCTGGTCATGGCGTCGTACCCGACCGCGAATGGCGTCTTCAACACCGACGGCAGCTTCAACCTCGGCAGCTACAGCAACCCCGAGGCGGACAAGGCCATCGAAGCGAGCGTGTTCGGATCGGATCCGAAGGCGCTGAGCGCGGAGACCACCCTGCTCTCGAAGGACCTGCCCGTGCTGTTCCTGCCGACCCCCGACAACCTGATCGTGTGGAGGAGCACGCTCTCGGGCCCGCCGGACACGTTCGAAGGACTGCTGAAGTTCATCTATTCCCCGGAGCAGTGGTACTTCACCGAGAAGCAGAAGCAGTGACGGATCCGCGGAGGGGACCGGTCGGCAGCGACCGACCCCGTCCGCGGTGAGAGGATCAACCCCGATGCACGACACCGAGCCGACCTACGCCCGCCCCTTGGCGGCCTCCGGCGAGCCGTGGGACACCGCGACGGTGCGGGCGCTGATCGGCGACGCCCGCGTGGTGCTCCTCGGCGAGGGCGCGCACGGCGTCGACGACTTCGCGCGGCTCGGAGACGGGCTGTTCCGCACCCTCGCGACCGAGCTCGGCTTCACCGCCTTCGTGCGCGAGTCGGGCTTCGCCGAGGGCCTGACCGTCGACGCGTGGATCCAGGGCGGCCCGGGCGAGGCGGAGGACGTCGCCCGCGCCGGGATCACCTACGGCTTCGGCGAGTCCGACGCCGTGCGGCGTCAGCTCGCCTGGATGCGTGCGGAGAACGCCCGGCGCCGGGCGGATCGAGCGGGCTCGCCGGATGCCGGCGCGCGCGTTCCGCTGCGATTCTGGGGCATGGATCTCCCGGGATCCTCCACCTCGCCGGGCGCCGCCGTGCGGGTCTGCCTCGACCGCATCCCCGCGCAGGACGGAGACGACGCGCTGCGACGGATCACCGACCTCGGCGGACGCACCGCGGCCGCGATCGCGTGGGACGGGCTGGACGACGCGGCGCGAGACCGGATCCGCGACCGCATCGCCGGGCTGATCGCGCGCGTCGACCGCGACGGCGACGAGATCGCCCGGCGCAGCGCCGCGACGCTGGACGCGTTCCTCGCCGAGCTCGCCTGGGACGGCGAGCCCGGGCCGTACCCCCGCGAGCGGCTCATGGCCGATACGGTCGCCTGGATCGCCGAGCGCGAGGAGCGGATCCTCGTGCTCGCGCACAACGCGCACGTGCGCCGGGAGCCCCTGCACGGCAGGCCGACGCTCGGCACGCTGCTGCACGCCCGACTCGGCGACGCGCTGCGGGTCATCGCCATGACCCACGGGCACGGCCCCGTCGTCTCGTTCACGGAGCGCTCGCCGCGGCCGTTCGACTGGGAGGTCGCGGTCTCCGAACGGATACCCGCGCCGGGCACCCTCGAACACGCGCTGGACCCCCTCGGCGACGTGCTCGTCGACCTCCGGGCGGCGGGCCCTGGGCTCTGGGCCGGGATCACCGGCACCGGCGCGGGCGCGGGGATCGATCCGATCGCCGACGTCGCGACGGCGTTCGACGCGGTCGCGCACCGGCACCGGGTCTCGCTCGTGCCGGGGCACCTCGACCGGCTGCAGGCGGAGTTCGGACCCGCTGACGCCGGGACGGCTCCGGCGCCGCGGGACGCCGGGACCACGTCGGCGGGCGAGGCCGTCCGATGAGCGCCGCACCGCGCACCCGCACCGAGGACGTCGTCGAGATCGTCGCCGGCATCGCGGTGCCGGATCCCTATCGCTGGCTCGAGGGCGACGCCTCGGTGCCCGGCGAGGTGGCGGACTGGCAGCGCGCCCAGGCCGCCCATGCCGAGGAGACCCTCTGGTCCGGCCACGACCGCGACGCGATCCGGGCCCTGGTGGAGCACAGCCACGAGGGCGCCTGGCCGGAGCTCCCGCGCAGCGGGGGCGGCCTGTGGTTCCGCGCGGAGGGCGGCCGGCTCCTCGTCTCGGACGAGCCCTACGGCGCGGGCCGTGTCCTCCTCGACCTCCGCCGCTTCGACGAGCCCGGCGGCACGGCGGTGCTCAGCTGGTTCGCCCCGTCGCCCGACGGCGCCGTGCTCGCGGTGGGCGTCTGCACCGACGGCAGCGAGCACAACCGCGTCGTACTGGTCGACGTCGTGACCGGCTCGCTGCGCGACGACGCGCCGCCGGAGCCGCTGCACAGCGCGTGGGGCGGCGGGATCTCATGGTTCCCCGACAGCACGGGCTTCGCGTTCCTGGGGCTGCGCAGCCCCGCCCAGGACTTTCGGCAGGTCGTGTACCGGAGAGAGCTCGGCACGCGCGGGCCCTCCGCGATCGAGGACGTGCCGATCCCGGACGGCTCCCGCGAATACACCCGGATCCAGTTCTCGCCGGACGGGCGCTGGGCGGTCGCCGTCCACCGGGTCGGCACGCCGTTCCCGGTCGCGGTGCGCGACCTGTCCCGCCCCGGGAACGGCTGGCGGCCGTTCCTCTCGCCGCGGCCGGAGACCGCCGTGGGGCACATCGTGGGGGATCGCTACGTCGCCGTGACCGACCTCGACGCACCGCGGCGACGGCTCGTCGCGATCCCGCTCGACGCCGAGGATCCGGCGGATCCTGCGTGCTGGACCGAGCTCGTGCCCGAGGGGGAGGCGGTGCTGCGCTCCGTGCTCCCGGTCGGGGATGCGCTGTACCTGAGCGAGTTCCACCGCACCGCGGCGCGCGTGCGGATCCTCGACCGCGACGGCGCGGAACGGGGCGTCGTGCCGCTGCCGGGCGAGGGCGCGCTCGCCGCCCCCTTCTTCCCGCTCACGGGCCTCGCCGCGGAGAGCCGGGACGGATCCTTCGTCTTCGCCTTCTCGACGCTCACCACGTCGTGGGGCGTCTACCGGCATCGTCCCGAGGGTGCGCTCGAGGTGCTGCAGGAGCCCCGGATCGCGATCGACGCGACCGCCGAGCTGCGCGAGGCGATCGCCGCCGACGGCTCCGCGATCCCGTACCATGTCGTGCGCCCGCGGGGCGCTGCGGCCCCGGCACCGGTGCTGATCTCCGCCTACGGCGCCGCCGGCATCCCCACGCTCCCGCAGTACCGGCCGGATCTCGCGGCGGTGCTCTCCGCCGGGGGCACGGTCGTGCAGGCGTATCTGCGCGGGGGCGGCGAGTTCGGCAGCGCCTGGTTCCGCGCTGCCGATCGCGAGCGGCGCGGCACGCGCGACGGCGACCTCCTCGCGGTGGCCGAGGACGTGCTCGCCGCGGGGATCGCCGCGCGGGGCCGCCTCGCGCTCTCCGGGGGATCCGACGGCGGACTCATGTGCGGCAACGCGATCACCGCGCGTCCCGACCTGTGGTGCGCCGTGCTGCCGCGCGCCCCTCTGCTCGACCTCGTCGGCGGCTTCCGCAACCCGTACCTGGAGTTCGTGATCCGCAAGGCCTGGGGCGACCCCGAGGACCCGGTCGACGTCGCCCGCATGATCGCGCTGTCGCCGTACGAGCGGGTGCGTCCGGCGGAGTATCCGCTGCTCTACGTCGAGGCCGGAGCGAACGATCCGCGCTGCCCGCCGTGGCAGGCGCGCAAGTTCGTCGCGCGCATGCAGGCCGCGCAGCGCGGGTCGGCGCCGATCCTGCTGCACGTGTACGAGAACGCCGGGCACGGATCCGGCACCGGTCAAGACGTGATCGTCGCGCAGGACGCGGCGTGGCTGGCGTGCCTGCTGGGCGCGCTGGGCCTGCCGGATCCGGTGGCGCCGCAGCGCTGACGGGGACCCGGGCGCGGGCCTCGGCCGGCCCGGGTCAGCGCTCCGGGGCGATGGCCCGCAGGCGCAGCTGCATCATCGCGCCGAACCGCGCGTTCGGGTCGTCGAGGTCGATGCGGCCGACCTCGGCGACGCGGCGCAGGCGGTAGCGGAACGTGTTGGGGTGCACGAACTTCGCCGCCGCGGCGACGCCGACATCCCCGAACGCGTCGAGCCACGCTTCGAGCGTCTCGGTCAGGCTGCTCCCGTGCGTCTCGTCGTAGGCGATGAGGCGCGCGAGCGGCCCGGACGGGATGTCGCGGGCGGATCCGGTGAGCTCGAGCAGCAGCGCCTCGGCGTGCACCTCGTCAAGCCGCGCGACCTGCCGGTCCACGATCCCAGCGCGCAGCACGCGCAGGGCGCGGTCTGCGCTCGCCCGGGAGCGGGGGAGCAGCCCGGTCTCGGAGACCACGGCCCCGACCCCGATAAGCGGGCGCAGCGCGGAGCGCATCCGGGCGAGGAACTCAGTCGCCACGCGCACCGCGCTGTCGCCCTCGTCGTCGGCGTCGATCGCGGACGCGAGCGGCAGCACCCCGTAGGCGACGTCGCCGACGAGGCCGGAGACCGAGCGCGGGTGCGCGAACGACAGATGCACAGCGAAGGCGTCGGCGACGCGCTTGCGCTCCGCGGCGAGGTGCGCGTGCGAGAGCTGCTCGGCGGCGGGATCGTGCAGGGTGAGGGCGAGCACGACGCAGGACTCTTCGCGCAGGCCGAGCCGATGCACGGCCTCGCCCGCGGAGGGACCGCCCCCGAGCGCCGTGCGCAGCAGCTCGGCGCGCAGCCGGCGCTCGACGTCGGCGTCGGTGCGCTGCCAGACCATGTGCATCGCGACGAGCTTCGCGGCGTCGTGCAGGGAGGCGCTGCGCTCGGCGGTGAGCGTGCCCGCGGTCCAGATCGTGCCGAGCACCTCGTCCCCGGCGCGCACCGCGATCGCCGTGCGCACCTCGTCGCCGGTGGACCCGGTGGCGACCTCGACGGGCCACTCGCTCCGGGTGATCTGCGCGAGGGCGCCGCTCTCCTCGAGCGCCCGCACGTCCTGCGACGGCAGCGGCCGGGCGCGGATGCCGGGGGCGCGCTGCTGCTCGGGACCGTTCGAGAAGGCCAGCAGCTGGGCGTTGCGGTCCTCGATCGTGACGGGGGACTCCAGCAGTGCCGCGATCGCGTCCGCGACGGCGAACAGGTCGCCGGCGAGGATACCGCCGAAGGTGACCGGGCGTGCCTCGTCCGGGTCCCCGGGCGTCATGAGCGAGCGCAGCATGCCGGCCAGGTGCGCCCAGGTCGTGCCGGGGTTCAGCGCGAGCACCACGACCCCCGTCGCCTCGGCCTCGGCGCGCAGCGCCTCGTCGGAGACGAACGGCGCGCGCACCACGAGGGCCGTGACACCGGCCTGGGCGAGCAGCGGGAGCAGGCGCCGTACGAGCTCCGGCTCCTCCACGCCGACGCCCATCACGAGCGAGTTGCGGGGGGCGTCCGGCTCGTCACGGGGATCGTGGATCACGATCGCCTCGATCGTGCGCTCGGGCGCGACCGTTCCGCAGACGACCGTGAGCAGCGTGGTGTCCAGCGCCTCGAGCACGCGCACGAGGGTGACCTGCGGGCGGTGGTTCATCGGGGGCACCTTCGCGACGCTAGCACGGGGCGTCGGCGGCTCTCCGGGCGCTCCTGCAGGGCGCCGTGGCCGCGCGTTCGGACGATCATGGCGCGAGCGGAATCCAGGCGCCGGAGACCGTCACCGCGTCGAGCACATCCGGATCCGGCGTCACGCCGATGCCCGGCCCCGAGGGCACGGCCATGTGGCCGTCCTCGAGCCGGAACGGCTCGGTCAGATCCGTCGCGTAGTAGCGCTCAGACGCGGAGGTGTCTCCGGGCAGCGTGAACCCGGGGAGGGCGGCGAGCGCGAGGTTCGCCGCGCGGCCGATCCCCGTCTCCAGCATCCCGCCGCACCACACAGGCACGCCGTGCGCGGTGCAGAGGTCGTGGATCCGGCGCGACTCCAGGTAGCCGCCCACGCGTCCAGGCTTGATGTTCACGATGCGGCAGGCGCCCAGCTCGATCGCCTGCGCGGCATGGGCGGCGGAGAGGATCGACTCGTCCAGGCAGATCGGCGTGCCGATCCGTCGTGCAAGCATCGCGTGCCCGGCGAGGTCGTCGGCGGCGAGCGGCTGCTCGAGCAGCGACAGGTCGAACGCGTCCAGCTTCGCGAGGTGCTCGATGTCTGCCCGGCCGTAGGCGGCGTTCGCGTCGACCTGCAGCAGGATGTCGCCGAAGCGCTCGCGGACGGCGCGGACGGGATCCAGATCCCAGCCGTGCTCGATCTTGAGCTTGATCCGCACGTACCCGTCGGCGAGGTAGCCCTCGACGACGTCCAGGAGCGCGGGGATCGTCCGGGTAATGCCCACCGAGACGCCGCAGGCGACCCGCTCCTTCACCGCGCCGAGGTGGTACGCGAGCGGCACGCCACGCTGGCGGAGGTCGGCGTCCAGGATCGCTGTCTCGAGCGCGGCCTTGGCCTGGCGGTGGCCCTTGAAGGGCGACAGGATCCCCGCGATCCGGTGCGGATCCAGGTCGCCGCGGGCGTCGAGGGCGGGCACGAGCACGTCGGCCAGCACGGCGGCGGCTCCCGGCGTGTACTCCGAGCTGTACAGCGGCAGCGCGCTCGCGCCGCACTCACCCCATCCCTCGGCGTCGGCGCCGACCGCCCGCACGAGCACCGCCTCGCGCACCGTCTCGGTGCCGAAGGAGGTGCGGAACGGCGACACCAGCGGCATCCGGATCGTCCGGATCTCCACGCCCTCGAGCCTCATGACCTCTCCTGTCTGTCGACGATGTACCACCCGGCGCGGTCGAAGCCGCGCACGGTCGCCCCGTCGGCGAGCAGCGCCCCCAGGACGTCGCGCACGGCGAGGCGCCAGTCGGCGGCCCGCCGGGGGTCAGTCTCGCGCAGGCGCTCGATGTCGGCGGGCACCCCGACGAGCACCGTGTCGGCGTCGAAGTCCGTGACTTGCGGGGCGTCCGAGGCGTCCGGCTGTACGGCGACGACGGCGCCCGCGGCGCGGGCCGCGGCGGCGTCGATCAGTCGCGGACGGCGCTCGGCGGCCTCGAGCACCTGCGGCGCGCGCAGCTCCCAGCGCACCAGGATCCGGTCGGTCTCGTCGTCGCGGTTGATGCTGTCGTCGAGGGCTCCGTAGAGGCACGGGAGGTAGGCGGCGGCCGAGGCGGCGAGCCGGCCGAGGTTGAAGTGCGCGTTGCGCCGAATCAGCGGATCGTAGGTCCAGGTGATCGTGTCGGCACCGTGGCGCAGCGCCCAGGCGCGCTGGTGCAGCTTGAGGGCGAACCCGAGCCGCCGGCCGCGCACGTGCGGGAGCGTGCCCGCGATGTGGCTGTGCAGGTTCCGGGACGCGGGCGGTCCGAAGAAGCCGAAGCAGGCGCCGACGAGCTCCGGCCCGTCGTCGCGGTGGTCGAAGGCGCCCGCGACGTAGTTGCCCGCCTGCACGAGCGCGCGCAGCAGGTCGGCGGTGACGGGAGGGTTCGTCGCACCCGTGTGCCAGATGCCCTCGTACAGGGCGCGCACGGCGGCGAGATCCCGCACGTCATCGAGCAGGCGGATGCCCACCCCGGACGCGGCCGCGGCGGACGCGGCGGTGCGCCCGGCGTCGATGGCCGTGTCGTCGCGTGCGTCCACGGCGAGGCCGCTCATGGTGACGGAACCCTGATCGGGGCGGACGCCGTCGGGGTCTGCGCGGCGGGTGGCGCGGGCGGCGTGGCCTGGAGGTCCTCGATCAGGCCGGCCAGCAGGCGGACCCGCGGCTCGAGCTCGGCAATCAGCACGTGCTCGTGGGCGGCGTGCGCGCCGCCGCCCACGGCACCGAGTCCGTCGAGCGTGGGCGTGCCGACCCCGGCGGTGAAGTTGCCGTCCGAGGCGCCGCCGACACTGATCCCGGCGAGGGGCGGCAGCGCGAGACGGGCGGCGACCACCTGCGCCCGCCGGAACAGTTCGGACGAGGAGTCCGCGGCGAGAGGGGAGCGGTTGATGCCGCCGTCGACGGCGACGCGCGCTCCGGGGATCCGCGGTCGGAGGGCGAGCATCCCGGCGTGGACGCGCTCCTGCTCCGCGGAAGTGAGGGCGCGGACGTCCACGGAGAACGATGCCTGGGCCGGCACGGTGTTCGTCGTCGTGCCGGAGCTCGTCCGCGTCGGGGTGACGGTCGTCCCGGCGTCGCAATCGCCGAGCAGCGCCACGGCCTGCACCTGATGCGCGAGCTCGAGCGTCGCGTTCACGCCCTGCTCCGGGTCGAGCCCGGCGTGTGAGGCGCGGCCGAGCACGGCGACCTCGTAGCGGGACACGCCCTTGCGGGCCACTTTGAGCGCGCCGCCGGGGCCCGCAGCCTCCAGCACGAGGGCGGCGGCCGAGACGCGGGCTTCGTCCTCGATGAGCGTCCGCGAGGTGGGCGATCCAGGCTCCTCGTCCCCGGTGACGAGCACGGTGATCCCGGTGAGATCCGAAAGCAGGCCGAGCGCGTGGAACGCGATCACGAGCCCGGCCTTCATGTCAAAGGATCCGGGCCCCACCACGGTCTCCTCGTCGGCGCGGGCCGGCAGCTCCGCGAGGGACCCCACGGGCCAGACGGTGTCGTGATGGCCGAGCACGAGGATGCGGGGCTCGCCAGAGAAGCGCCAACGCAGGTGCGTGCATCCGTCGATCACGATCCGTTCCGGCGCCGCGCCGAGGCGGGTCGTGCCCAGCTCCGCGACGGCGTCGGCGCTGCGAGCGACGGCGGCGAGGTCGTCGGACGGCGACTCGCAGCGGACGAGGCGCAGGATCTCCGCGACCATCGTCTCGACGGGTTCCGGCATGGCGGCTCCTTCGATTCGGATCGTGCTCCCATCCTGCTGACGGCCCCGGCGGGCGCGGCTGTCCGCTTGACCGAAACCGAACGCTCCGGTTGATCCGATCCGACGACGAGCGCCCGGATCGCCGCCGCCATCCGGGCGCGGTCATGATGGACGTGAGATCGGTTTCGGGAAAACGCTTGCGCACAGACGGCTCACAAACATAGGCTGGACGGCTGTCGCGTCAACCGACCCGGCGGCCGTCGAACCGAGGAGGACACAATGCCCACGATCACCACTGCGTCGTCGATCAGCGCTGTCGCCGGTTCGCCCCTCGCGCCGGCCGAGGACTGAACCGCTCCGGTTCCTCCTCCGGCCCCGGTGCCGTCGAAAGACACCGGCCGCTCATCGCACGGATGCATCGCATCCGCTCCTTCTCGTCCCCTGCCATCCCCTGATGCGATACGTCACTGCTGAGAACCATGTCTGAAGAATCCTCGTCCTCCTCCGCCTCCACCTTGTCCACGCCCCGCGCGCTCGCGCGCCTCGCGCCGTTCGTCAAGCCGGTCGCCTGGCGCCTCGTCGGCGGCGGCGTCTCCGCGCTCGCTGCGGCCGTGATCGCCCTCTGCGTCCCCCTGCTGCTGCAGGTGGTGCTCGAGGGCCCCATCGCCACCGGCGAGATCGGCGCCATCATCTGGGGTGCGGTCGCCGTCACGGTGCTCGCCCTCGGCGAGGCGCTCATGGTGTGGCTGCGCCGGCAGTTCGTGCTCAACCCGGCCACCCAGGTCGAGTACCGCATGCGCACGCAGCTCTACTCGAACCTGCAGCGACTGCCGGTCGCCTTCCACGACCGCTGGCAGTCGGGTCAGCTGCTCAGCCGCATGATGCAGGACATCGGCCTGATCCGCCGCTGGCTGGCCTTCGGCCTCGTGCTGCTGGTGGTCAACCTGCTCACCATGCTCATCGGCGCGGTGCTGCTGTTCCGCTGGCACTGGCTGCTCGGCACGATCTTCCTGCTCACCGCGGTGCCGCTGTGGATCTCCGGCTTCCTGTTCGAGAAGCGCTACGGCGTGCTCACGCGCCGCAGCCAGGATCAGGCCGGCGACCTCGCGACGAGCGTCGAGGAGAGCGTGCACGGCATCCGCGTGCTCAAGGCGTTCGGCCGGGGCAAGCACGCCCTGGTGAAGTTCGCGCGCCAGGCGGAGTCCCTGCGCGAGACCGAGCTCAGCAAGGCCCGGTCGGTCGGGTGGATCTGGTTCTGGCTCGTGCTCATGCCGGAGATCGCGTTCGCGCTGAACCTGGTCGCCGGTATCTGGCTGATCGCGCAGGGCGCGCTGACGGCGCCCGAGCTGTTCGCGTACTTCGCGATGGCGACCGTGCTGCGCTGGCCGATCGAGTCGATCGGCTTCCTGTTCTCCTTCATGCTGGACGCGCGCACGGCCACCGACCGCGTGTTCGAGATCTACGACGAGCAGAACACGATCACGGATCCGGAGAAGCCGGTCACGATCACCGAGCCGCGCGGCGAGCTCGCGTTCGAGGGCGCGCGGTTCCGCTACCAGGACGCCCGCCCGCACGAGCGCGACCTGCTCGACGGCATCGACCTGGTCCTCCGCCCGGGCGAGACCATGGCGCTCGTCGGCGTCACCGGATCCGGCAAGACCACGCTCACGACCCTGCCCACGCGCCTGTACGACGTGACCGGCGGGCGCGTGACGCTCGACGGGGTCGACGTGCGCGATCTCAGCCTGGCCGAGCTGCGCACCCACATCGCCATGGCGTTCGAGGATGCGACCCTGTTCTCGGCCACCGTGCGCGAGAACGTGCTGCTGGGCCGGGCGGATCTCGACATCCACAGCCCCGAGGCCGAGCGGGTGCTCCGCGAGGCCCTCGAGGTCGCGCAGGCCGGATTCGTGGACACGCTCCCCGAGGGCGTCGAGACGATGATCGGCGAGGAGGGCCTGAGCCTGTCCGGCGGGCAGCGCCAGCGGCTGGCTCTGGCGCGCGCCGTCGCGGCGAAGCCGAAGGTGCTGGTGCTCGACGACCCGCTGTCGGCACTCGACGTCGACACCGAGGCCCTCGTCGAAGAGGCGCTGCGGCACGTGCTCGCCGAGACGACCGCGCTCATCGTGGCGCACCGGCCCTCGACCGTGGCGCTCGCGGACCGCGTGGCGCTGCTGCAGAACGGCAAGGTGACGGCGGTCGGCACGCACTCGGAGCTGCTGCGCACGAGCGCGCACTACCGCCACGTGATCTCGAGTCTCGAGGCGGAGGAGGCGGCGCGCACCGGGGCCATCCCGGTCGTCGCCGCGCCGGCCCCTGAGCAGGACGAAGGGACGCCATCCCCCACGGACGAGAACCGCATCGAAGCAGAGGAGGTGCAGGCATGAGTGTCGTCGGAACACAGGACGAGGACCGCTCCGATCTGACGCGCGAGGAGAGCAGGGCGATCCGTCGCCGTTCGCTGCGGCTGTTCGGGTCGCTGATCGCGCCGCTCAAGGTGCAGATCACCTTCACCGCGCTGGTGCTGGTGATCTCGACGGCCGCGCAGGTGGCGGGCCCGGCGCTCGTCGCCTACGGCCTGAACACCGCCCTTCCTGCCGTGCTGAAGCACGCGGACTGGATCCCGACCGTCGCGGTCGGCGTCGTGTACCTCGTCGTCGGCACGCTCGGATCCGCGCTCATCGGCTGGTACGCGGTGCTCACCGCGCGCATCACGCAGGCGGTGCTGCTGGACCTGCGCAAGCGGATGTTCCTGCACACGCAGCGGCTCAGCCTCGAGTTCCACGAGAGCTACACGTCGGGGCGGATCATCTCCCGGCAGACGAGCGACCTCGACTCGATCCGCGAGCTCCTCGACGGCGGGCTCAACCAGCTCGTCTCGGGTCTGCTCTACGGGGTGTTCACGTTCATCGCGCTGGTGCTCGTGGACTGGCAGTCGGGTGTGGTGCTCGTGCTCGCCGGGATCCCACTGGTGTACCTGATGCGCTGGTTCTACCAGCGCTCGCAGCTCGTGTACCGCGAGTCGCGGGTGATCAGCGCGAAGGTGATCGTGCAGTTCGTCGAGACCATGACCGGGATCCGCGCCGTCAAGGCGTTCCGCAAGGAGCCCCGCAACGACGTCTCCTTCCAGGAGGTCGCCGGCGACTACCGCGACGTGAACCGGCGCTCGATGCTGCTGTTCGGCACGTTCGAACCCGGCCTCATGGCGGTCGCCGCGCTCACCCTGGGCGTGGTCGTGGTCTGGGGCGGCGTCCGCATGGCGGAGGGCCAGATCCAGGTCGGCATCCTGCTCGCCGCCGTCCTGTACGTGCGCAACTTCTTCGCACCCATGCAGGAGATCGCGATGTTCCTGAACTCGTTCCAGTCCGCCACGGCGGCGCTGGAGAAGGTCTCCGGCGTGCTGGAGGAGGTGCCCACGGTTCCGGATCCGGCCGCACCGGTCGATCTGTGGGAGGCCAAGGGACACGTGCGCTTCGACGGGGTCCGGTTCGGCTACGCGGCTGATCGGGTGATCCTGCCCGACTTCACGCTGGACATCCCGGCGGGGCAGACGATCGCGCTCGTGGGGACCACGGGGGCCGGGAAGTCCACCCTGGCCAAGCTGGTGTCGCGCTTCTACGACCCCACCGCCGGTTCCGTGACGCTGGACGGCGTGGATCTGCGCGATCTGCACCCGAAGGATCTGCGTCGCGCGATCGTCATGGTCACGCAGGAGGCGTACCTGTTCAGCGGCACGGTGGCCGACAACATCGCGCTCGGCAAGCCCGACGCGACGATGGACGAGGTCCGCGCGGCGGCGCGTGCGGTGGGCGCGGACGCGTTCATCGAGTCGCTCCCCGACGGATACGAGACCGATGTGAACAAGCGCGGCGGCCGCGTCTCGGCGGGGCAGCGGCAGCTGATCTCGTTCGCGCGCGCCTTCCTGGCGGACCCCGCCGTGCTGATCCTCGACGAGGCGACCGCCTCGCTGGACATCCCGTCGGAGCGGCTGATCCAGGACGCGCTGCAGACGCTGCTCGCCGACCGCACCGCGATCATCATCGCGCATCGCCTCTCCACGGTGGCGATCGCCGACCGGGTGCTGGTGATGGAGCACGGCCGCATCATCGAGGACGACGCCCCCGCCGCGCTCATCGCCGGCACCGGCAAGTTCGCGCAGCTGCATGCCGCCTGGCAGCAGACCCTCGTCTGACGAGGAGGGCCGGACTCGTTCCCCCGGACCGGGGGTGCGGCGTGATGGGGGAGCGAGGGGCATGAGGTCGATCGGTAGGCTCGAGGAGTGGATCCGTTCTGGGCCGCGGCCGCGGAGTTCTGGTGGGTCGCGCCGGTCGTCGCCGGCGGGGCGGTCGTGAGCGTGTCCGGCGTGCGGCGCAGGCTCTCATCGGGCGGGCGACGTCTCGGATACGACGCGGCGCGGCTCGATCTGCAGAACGCCCTGCGCCAGGCGAACGAGGCGCGGGTCGCCGTCCGCGTCGCCCGGGCCGACCTCGCCGGGCTGCTGGCGGGCAGGGCGGCGGGAGCGACCGGCGCCGCGGCGGTCGCCGAAGCCCGCCGCAGGGCCCGCGAGGCCGAGCAGGCGTCGAGGGCGGCCGCGGCCGCGGTGCGCGCCCGCCGCGCCCGCCTCGAGGCCGCGCGTGCCGAGCTGGCACTCGGGGCGGACCCGCAGCGTCGACCGCTGCCGCGCACGATGGCCGCCCACGACGCCGTGCTCACCCGATGGATGGCGTACGAGACCGACCCCGGTCTGCTGCTCGCGTACCCGGCGATGGGCGACGCGCGGGATCCCTCGACCAGCGCGTTCCTGACGGCGATGGCGGAGGCCCGCGACGCCCGGCCGGCCTCGACCTCGCGGATCAGCCCTGCGGAGTTCGGCGTCTACCGTGACGCGGTGGAGCGGCTGCAGCGAGCGTTCGAGGTCGCCGAGGCGGACGCGCGGGCGCGAGCCGAGGGGCGGGACCCGGTGCGTGAGCGCGAGCGGGCGGCACGGGCCGGCGGATGGCAGGACGCCGCTCAGCAGGCGATCGCCCTGTCGGCCGACGCCCTGGACCGGGCGACGGACGCGGCGGTGTCGTGGGTGGCGGCCTGGAACTCCCGCGACCGGGGCCCGAAGCGCCGAGGGTGAGGGCGGGCGGCGGAGGACCGTCGACAGTCGGCTGCCGGGGCGGTGCCGATGTGCGGGCGACACCGGGTGATGCGCGACGATACTGAAGACGACGGGGCTTCGATGGGGGAGGGGATTCGAAACCCCGCCGCCGATCTCAGCGTACTGTGCAACCCGCCTCAGCAGGTGTCAGAAACGGATCTCCGCGATCACTTCGCCGTATTCGGTCTCGCCGACCGGAGTGAAGCCCACGCGCTGGAAGAAGGCCTCGGGACCTTCATCTCCGGCCTCGTAGATCACGTTCACATGCTCGAAGCCGCGCTTGCGCGCCTCCTCGACCAGGCTCTCGACGGCGAAGCGGCCGATGCCGCGTCCCTGATCGTCCGCGTCGACGTTGATGCGCCACAGCACGGAGCGGAAATGCTCCTCGAGGGCATCGTGGTCGAAGTTGGCGCTGACGAAGCCGACGACCTCGTCGCCGTCCAGCACGACGCGCTGCCAGCTTGTCTGCGGGTTCATGACGGTCGCGGCGATCCCGTAGGACACCGGCGCGAGGTACTGCTCCTGCCCGGGCTTGAGGGAGAGGTTGTTGACGGCGACGATCGTCGCCGCGGACAGTTCGACCAGTCGCAGTTCCGTCATGGACCAAGGCTAAACCACGGACGGCCCGCGCGCGGGGTGTCGTCGAAACGTGGGCAGAAGTTCACCTGCGGTGATCGAGGGTCCGCAGGATCCACGCGCGAGAGCCGCGGCAGGTATCTTGGTCTCGAGACAAATCCTGTGCGTTTCCCCGCGTGATCATCGGCGCGGGGCCGCTGTCTGAAACCCTTCCTGCGTGAAACGGAGACCCCGGTGACCGACGACGCCATCATCTACACCTACACGGACGAGGCGCCGGCGCTGGCCACGGCGTCGCTGCTGCCGATCGTCCAGGCCTTCGCCCACCAGGCGGGCGTCGACATCGAGACCCGCGACATCTCGCTCGCCGGTCGCATCCTGGCCGCGTTCCCCGAGCGCCTGAGCGCCGGTCAGGCCGTGGGCGATGCGCTCGCCGAGCTCGGCGGTCTCGCGACCACGCCCGAGGCGAACATCATCAAGCTGCCGAACATCTCTGCGTCCATCCCGCAGCTGAAGGCGGCCATCGCCGAGCTGCAGCAGAAGGGCTTCGACGTCCCCGACTACCCGGACGACGCGACCACGGTCGAGGAGAAGGACATCCGCGCCCGGTACGACCGCATCAAAGGCTCTGCCGTGAACCCCGTGCTGCGCGAGGGCAACAGCGACCGCCGCGCCCCGCTCGCCGTGAAGAACTACGCGAAGAAGCACCCGCACCGCAACAAGGCGTTCGGCGAGGGATCCAAGACGCACGTCGCGACCCTCGGCCACGACGACTTCAAGGCGAACGAGAAGAGCTGGGTCTCGCCCGCAGACGACGTGCTGACGATCCAGCACGTGTCTGCGGACGGACAGGTCGCCGTGCTCAAGGAGAACCTCAAGGTGCTCCCCGGCGAGATCGTCGACGCGACGTTCCTGAACGCCGCGGCGCTCGACGCGTTCCTCGCCGAGACGCTCGCCGAGGCGAAGGCGGAGGACGTGCTGTACTCCGTGCACCTCAAGGCGACGATGATGAAGGTCTCCGACCCGATCATCTTCGGTCACGTCGTGCGCGCCTACTTCAAGGACGTCTTCGACCAGTACGGCGAGCAGCTCGCCGCCGCGGGCCTCACCGCGAACGACGGGCTCGGATCCATCCTGGCGGGCCTTTCCGGTCTCGAAGGCGGCGAGGAGATCGCCGAGGCCTTCACCCGCGCGATCGAGAACGGACCGCGCCTGAGCTACGTGAACTCCGACAAGGGGATCACCAATCTGCACGTGCCCAGCGACGTCATCGTCGACGCGTCGATGCCCGCGCTGATCCGCAACGGCGGCAAGCTCTGGGGCAAGGACGGCGGCGAGGACGACACCCTCGCGGTCATCCCGGACTCGTCGTACGCCGGCGTGTACCAGGCGACCATCGAAGACGTGATCGCGAACGGTCCGCTCGACCCGGCCACGATCGGCACCGTCCCCAACGTCGGGCTCATGGCGCAGGCCGCCGAGGAGTACGGCAGCCACGACAAGACGTTCGAGATCACCGCGGACGGCACCGTCCAGGTCGTGACGTCGTCCGGCGAGGTCGTGCTCGAGCACCAGGTGCACAAGGGCGACATCTGGCGTGCCACGCAGACGAAGGACGTCCCGGTGCGCGACTGGGTCAAGCTCGCCGTGAGCCGTGCGCGCGCCACGGGCGCTCCCGCCGTGTTCTGGCTGAACCCCGCCCGCTCGCACGACGCCGCGCTCATCGCGAAGGTGACCGAGTATCTCAAGGACTACGACACGACGGGTCTCACGATCGAGATCCTCACCCCCGAGGAGGCGACGCGCTACTCGCTCGCCCGGATGCGCAAGGGCGAGGACACCATCTCGGTCACGGGCAACGTGCTGCGCGACTACCTCACCGACCTCTTCCCGATCCTCGAGGTCGGCACCAGCGCGAAGATGCTGAGCATCGTCCCGCTGCTCGCCGGCGGCGGACTGTTCGAGACCGGCGCGGGCGGATCCGCGCCCAAGCACGTGCAGCAGCTCGTCGAGGAGAACTACCTGCGCTGGGACTCGTTGGGCGAGTTCTTCGCCCTCGCCGCGTCGCTCGAGCACTACGCCGACCGCACCGGCAACGCCAAGGCGGCGGTCCTCGCGAAGACGCTCGATACCGCGACCGGCACGTTCCTCGAGAACGACCGCTCGCCGGGCCGTGCCCTGGGCACGATCGACAACCGCGGCAGCCACTTCTACCTGGCGCTGTACTGGGCGCAGGAGCTGGCGAAGCAGACGGAGGACGCCGAGCTCGCCGCCGCCTTCGCGCCGGTGGCGGCGGCGCTCGCGGCGGACGAGGAGCGCATCGTCTCGGAGCTGCTCGCGGTGCAGGGCAAGCCCGCGGAGATCGGTGGCTACTACCGTCCGGACGGGGCGCTCGTGGCCAAGGTCATGCGGCCTTCCGCCACGCTCAACGCGGTCATCGACGGCCTGGTCTGACCGGGACGACGAAGGGGGCGGGTGCCGCGGCACCCGCCCCCTTCGTCATGACCGGATCGGATCCGGATCAGTAGTGCACGTTCACCTCGGTGCCCTGCGGGCTCCAGTCGAACAGCCACTCCGCGCGCCACTCCGGCATGCCGACGCAGCCGTGGCTCATCGGGCTGCCCCAGTTGTCGTGCCAGTAGACGCCGTGCAGGGCCTCGTCGCCGTTGAAGTACATGATCCACTTCACGTCCGGCTGGTAGTAGTACGGCGCCTTCGTGAGGTCGGTGTTGCCCATGTTCTGGGTCTCGAGCTTCCAATTCACGGTGAACGACCCCGTGTGCGTCGCGAAGTCGCCACGGCCCGAGGAGATCAGCCAGGAGTCGACGACGTTGCCGTTCTCCGTGACGGTCAGCGTCTCTGTGCTGAGGTTGACGTCGATCTTGCGCAGCAGGGTGGTGGAGCTGAACGGGGTGTCCTTGACCGGGAGCGCGAAGCTGCCGTTCCCTTCGGCGAGCTGCGACGCGAACGCGGCGGCGGCACCCGAGACGTCGCCCAGCTGGCGTCCGGTGACGCCGGGGGTGAGGTCGTCGAGCACCTCGCCCGAGGAGTCGACGATGCTGGTCGCGTTGACGGGAGCGCGGTTGACGAGCCCGGGAAGTGCGTCGACGGACTTCTGGATCGCCGCCTGGTCGGCGTGGATCGTGAGCTTGCCGTCCTCGGGGACGACCTTGAGCCACTTCGAGGCGGTCGCCGCGTCGATCGGGACGGTGCGCTCGTTGCCGACATAGAAGCCGATGGTGGACAGCAGCGTGTTGAGCTTGCCGGCCGTCGCGGCGGCGTCTTCGTCGCTGATCGCCGGGGCGGTGGTCGCCGGCTCCGCGGCGAACGAGACCGAGTTCCTGCCCTTCTCGGCCGCGCCGGTGATCGCGGCGGCGAGCGCCTTCAGATCGATCCCCGAGCCGTTCTTGGCGGGAGTGGTGACATAGCCGGTGCCGTTGAACGTCACGCCGGCGTCGGCGGCGTCCTGATAGACCGTCGGCACCTGCGCGCGCAGCGCGTGATCGGCGGCGCGGTCGTCGAGGGTGACCGGCGCGGTGATCGGTGCGCCCATCCAGCTGGTGAGGTTCCACATCGGACGCTCGGCGAACGCCTTGTCGGCGAGTTTGGTCGCGTCGATGCGCGCGCCGAGGTCGGATCCGGTGACGTGCTTGCCGTCGCCTTCGCCGGTGAGCGTGACGTGCATGCTGTTGAGGTGATTGCTCACGGCCTCGGCCGCGGCTCCCGGGGTCATCCCGCCGACCTGCACGCCGGCGATGGCGGTGCCCGGGGCGATCAGGATCGTGGAGGCGGCGCCGAGCGCCAGCGCGAGCGCGCCGAGGCCGATGCCGACCCAGCGCCCGATGTGGCGCTTCTTCCTCGGCGGCTCGTCGGTCGGAGCCCACTCGACAGGGCGGTCGCCCGTGCCGTCATCGCCCACGGTCTCCGCGACCGTGTTCGCGTCCGTGCCGTCGACGATGGCGTTCTCCTCGGTCGGAGCCCCCGCTGCCGTTGCCAGATCCGTCACGTGCACACCCCCCTTGCTTCAGCCCTGCTTCAGAACGTTGTCAGTCTTTCAAGGATAGGGGATGCCATATCACAAAACGGCAACGGAAGCACCTCGGGCGCTCGGGGTGGCGGATCGGCGGCCTCGGATCCGCGTTGGCGCGGCGCGGCGCGGGCGGAAGGCGGCGAAGCGCCCGGATCGGGTAACGTTTGCAGAGCCCCGACTCGCGGACCGCGTGAAAGGGCTTGATTTTCACCCCGTTCGTAAGGTCTACTAACAAACATGGTGTCAGGGATGAGCAGGGTCGTCCGGTGAGCACGGAGAACGGCGGCGCAAGCCCGCACCGGTTCGGCGCCGCGCGCAAGCTGCGCACGAGCACCAAGGTGCTCCCCGAGCACGCGCGCGGGCACAACCGCGCGCTCGTGCTGCAGACGCTCTACCACGCCGGTGCGATGAGCCGCGCCGACCTGTCCCGCGAGACCGGCCTCACCCGCGTCACGATCTCCGACCTCGTGGGAGAGTTCATCCACGACGGCATCGTCGTGGAGCGGGGGATCCGCGAGACGACCGGGCCGGGAAAGCCGCCCATCCTCATCGACATCGATCGCGAGGGGCACCGCATCGTCGGCCTCGACCTGTCCGGCACCGGCGTCTTCGAGGGGGCGCTGATGAGCCTCGACGGCGTCGTGCTCGAGCGCCGGGAGGTTCCACGGCCGGAGGGCGGGACCGCCGCCTATGAGGCGGTCCGCGCCCTCGCCGAGGAGCTGATCGGGCTGTCCACTGTTCCCGTGCTCGGCGTCGGCGTCGGCGCGCCGGGCATCGTCCGCCCCGACGGCATGGTGCTCAACTCGCCGAATCTGGGGTGGAGCGACTTCCCCCTCGAGCGCCTGCTGAGCGCCGCGCTCGACCTGCCGGTGCTCGTGCGCAACGACGCGAATGCCGCGGTGCTGGCCGAGTACACGTTCGGCCAGGGCCGCCCCGACATGCTGCTGATCAAGATCGGTCGGGGCGTCGGGGCGGGCCTCATCTCGGACAGCCAGCCGCTCGTCGGAAGCCGTTTCGCGGCGGGCGAGATCGGTCACGTCGTCGTCGGAACCGACGGCGGTCCGCGGTGCGCGTGCGGCAAGGACGGCTGCCTGGAGGCGTGGCTGAACGCGGCCGGCCTGCGCGCCCGCATCGCCGAGGACCCCGCGTCCGAGGAGGACCTGCTGCGCGAGTCAGGCGTCCGGCTGGGCGTGGCCATCGCCCCGATCGTCGCCGCCCTCGACCTCTCCGAGATCGTGCTCTCCGGCCCGGCCGACCTGCTCGCGGGCACCCTCATCGACGCCGCCCGCCGCACGCTGACCGCCCGCACGCTGGAGGGCGTCTTCGACGATCTCGTGATCCGTCTCACTGCGCAGGACGACATCGTGCTGCGCGGAACCGCCGTCATGGTCCTTTCGGGGCAGTTGGGAGTCTCATGAGCGCGATCAGGGTCGGCCTCGACGTCGGCGGGACGAAGATCGAGGCGCTGGCGCTCAGCGAGGACGACACAATCCTGGGCCGCACGCGGATCCCCACGGGATGGGGCGATGACGCCGTCATCGCGGCGGCGCTCGCCGCGATCGATGCGCTCGCCGAGGAGGCGGGCTTCGCCGTCGCGGACGTGATCTCCATCGGGATCGGCATCCCCGGTCTCGTCGACGCCGCGAACGGCCGGGTGCTCCATGCGGTGAACCTCGGGGTGGAGGAGCTCGACCTCGCCGCCGCGATCCGCGCGCGCATCCCGGTGCCGGTCGCCGTCGAGAACGACGTGAAGGCCGCGGCCGTGGGAGCGGGCTCCCTCCGCGGCGACGCGCACTCCATGGCCTATCTGAACCTCGGCACCGGGGTCGCCGCGGGCATCCTGATCGAGGGCTCGCTCTGGCGCGGGGCGCGCGGCACCGCCGGCGAGGTCGGGCACCTGTCGGTGGATCCTGCCGGACGGGTGTGCGGCTGCGGGCAGCGCGGCTGCATCGAGACCTTCTGCGGCGGCGGCGCCGTGATGAAGGCCTGGGGGCGCGGCGGGGAGCTGCCCATCCGCGACATCTTCGACCTGGCCGAGACCGGGGATCCGCTCGCGGCGGAGCTGCGCGAGGGCATCGCGTTCGGTGCGGCCTCGGCCGTCCGCGCTCTCGTGCTCAGCGCCGACGTGGAGACCGTCGTGATCGGCGGCGGCGTCACAGCACTCGGCGACCGCCTGCTCGGCGACCTCGTCGGGCGCCTGCGCCGCGAGAACGCGGCGTCGCCGTTCATCGCGTCGCTGCGCCTGGACGAGCGGATCGAGCTCCTGCCTGCGGGGTCGCCGGCCGCCTCGCTGGGCGCCGCGCTGGTGGGCGCCGCGCTGCTGCACGGCGAGGAACCGCACACGGGGCGGGTCGTCGTGGCGTCCGACGGGGCGCAGGGCAATTCCGCGGAGCCCTCCACCGTCGAACCCGCAACCGCCGAACCCGCCACCGCCGCGCCCGCGACCGCCGTGCCCGCGACCGCCGAACCCGCGACCGCCAAACCCGCAACGCCCCTGATCGAATCAGAAGGAGCCCTTCATGGCTGAAGTCGTCATCGTCGAGGATCCGGCCGCCGCCGGCGCCCTGGTCGCCGCGGAGATCGGGCGGCTCATCGCCCGTCGCTCCGACGCCGTGCTGGGCCTTGCGACCGGATCCACGCCGCTGCCGGTCTACTCCGCCCTGCGCACGCAGCTCGAGGGCGTCGACGTGTCGCGGGTGCGCGGCTTCGCGCTGGACGAGTACGTCGGCATCGACCCGGGGCACCCGGAGAGCTACCGCTCCGTGATCACTCGCGAGGTCGTCGAGCCTCTGGGCCTGACCCCGTCACTGGTGCACGTGCCGGACGGGTCGCTGGACGGCATCGAGCACGCGGGCGCCGAGTACGACGCGAAGATCCGCGCCGCGGGCGGGGTCGACCTGCAGCTGCTCGGCATCGGCACCGACGGCCACATCGGCTTCAACGAGCCGGGCAGCTCGTTCTCCTCGCGCACGCGCGTGAAGACCCTCACCGAGCAGACCCGCAAGGACAACGCCCGGTTCTTCGACTCCCTCGACCAGGTGCCGATGCACTGCATCACGCAGGGCCTCGGCACGATCCTGGAGGCGCGGCATCTGGTGCTGCTCGCCTACGGCGAGGGCAAGGCGCAGGCGGTCGCCGACGCCGTCGAGGGCCCGCTCTCTGCCTTCGTCCCCGGCTCCGCGATCCAGCTGCACCCGCACACCACAGTGGTCGTCGACGAAGCCGCCGCATCGCGGCTCAAGCTCGCCGACTACTACCGTTACACGTTCGCCAACAAGCCGGCCTGGCAGGGGATCTGACCGGATCCGACTCCCCAGCGCTCAGGCCCGGCGCAGCGCTCAGCGCGGGGTCGGCCAGGCCAGCGGGAGCAGGTGCTCCACGCTGAGCGGCGCCAGCGGCAGCGTGTCCGCATCGGCGGGCGTGATCCAGCGCAGTTCGGCGAGTTCGGCCTGCACCTGCACGTCCGCGGCCTCGGCCGTCGTGGCGAACGCGGTCGCGACGACCCGGTGTCCCGGCTCGTTGGCGGCGGCGGAGACGAACACGCCGAGAGGGCGCAGGTCGTGCTCCGCGATGCGCAGGCCGAGCTCCTCGTGCAGCTCCCGTGCGAGCGTCTGAGCGGCGGTCTCTCCGGGCTCGGGCTTCCCGCCCGGCTGCATGAAGCGCTCGGTGCCGTGCTTGCGCACGACGAGCACGCGCCCCGCACTGTCGGTGATGATCGCGGCGGAGACGTGGATGTCAGGCATGGGGCTCCTCGGCGGGGTGCGGGTCGGCGTCGTGCGGATCGGACGGGGCGGACGGACGCTGTGCGAAGACCCGACCCGGTGCGAGGATGCCGCGGGGATCGAAGACCCGGACGATCTCGCGCTGCAGCGTCCACTGATCCTCGCCGAGCTCGTCGGCGAGCCAGCGGCTCTTGAGGGTGCCGATGCCGTGCTCACCGGTGAGCGTGCCGCCCAGGCACAGGGCGGCACGGAACAGCTCATCCGCCGCCTGCCAGATCCGCTCCGGGATCTCCGCGGTCTGCACGATGAAGTTCGGGTGCAGATTGCCGTCGCCGGCGTGCGCGACGGTCGGGATCTCGATGCCGTACGCCCGCTCGATGCGGGCGATCTCGTCGAACATCGCAGGCAGGGCGCTGCGCGGCACGGACACGTCCTCGATGAGCGTGGTGCCCAGGCGCGCCATCGCCGCGTGCATCGACCGGCGGATCCGCAGCAGCTCCTCGCCCTCGGCGGGGTCGTCGGTCACCGCGACGGCGCCACCCGCCTGCCGCAGCACGGCGGCGATCTGCTCGGCCTCGACGGCGGCGGACAGGCCGTCCGTCTGGATCGTCAGCTGGGCGATGCCCTCGGCCGGGGGATCCAGCTCGAGCAGGGCGTGAACGGCGGCGAGGCAGCGCGCATCCATGAGCTCCATGATCGCCGGCTGCGCGCCGGAGGCGGTGACGGCCGCGGAACCACGGGCGGCGTCGCGGACGGTGGGGAACGTCGCCACGATCGTGCACGGTGTGCCGGGTTCGATCCGGCGCAGCTTGAGGGTGGCGCCGACGATCACGCCGAGCCGCCCCTCGGATCCGATCACGAGGGAGGTGAGGTCGAGGCCCGTCACCCCCTTGACACTGCGGTGCCCGAGATGCAGCAGCCTCCCGTCGGCGAGCACGAGGTCGACCGCAAGCACGGCGTCCCGGACCACGCCGTACTTCGCGCAGAGCAGGCCGCCCGCGCCGGTCGCGATGTTGCCGCCGACCGTGGAGATGTCGCGGCTCGCGGGGTCCGGCGGCCACCACAGCCCGTACGGGGCGAGCACCTCGTCGAGCTCGGCATTGAGGATCCCGGGCTCCACGACCGCGAGCAGGTCGTCGGGACGAACCTCGAGCACCCGCCGCATGCGCAGGGTGGAGAGCACGATCTCCCCGGCGCCTGCGATCGAGGCGCCCGCGAGCCCCGTTCCGGCTCCCCGCACGACGACCGGCGTCGCGGTCTCGTGTGCGATGCGCAGGGCGGCCTGCACATCGGCGACCGACTCCGCGTGCACCACGGCGAGCGGGGGCTCCGCAGCGCCGTGGCCGGAGCGATCGGCCCGGGCGGCGTCCAGCGTCGCGGCGGCGGTGTCGACGCGGTCGCCCAGCGCGGCGCGCAGCTGGTCCAGCACGGGGGTGCCCACGGGGCCTCAGGACAGAGCGCGCCGGCCGGCCATGAGCCCCGTCGCGACGGCGACGACGGCGAAACCGAGGCCGATCCAGGCCTGCCCCATCGTCCACCAGGCGACGGTCACGCCGGCGTACACCACGAGCTCGACGGCGGCGCGCAGGAACGGGTGCACCACGAGCACGGGGCGCGGGGAGAGGAAGAGCGCCCAGAGCAGCAGCGTGATCACGGGTGCGCCGATCGCGGCGACGAGATTCCACGGCAGGGTCCACACGACGAGGCCCCACAGCGCGAGCGACGCCAGCGCGGCGATCAGCACCACCACGCGCACGATGTCCAGCGCGGTGGCACGGGGCAGCAGGCCCTGCGGCTCGGCGGGTCGTGCGGGCGTCTCCCGAGGGTCGGAGAGGGACGCGGTCGCCCGGGGAGTCTCGGCAGCAGGCATGTCGGCGGGCATGAAGACGATTCTACGCGCCGCGCATCGGCCCCCTCCCGGGAGAGGGGGCGTTCGCGGCTCAGTGCGTCGGGAGGGGCGGCGTGACGGCGGCGGGCGCCACCGGATCGACCGAGAGGGGCGCGGACGGCGCGGCCGCGGGATCCGCCGGTGCCGGAGCCGGATCGGCCGGCGTCGGCTCGGTCGTCGCCGGTGCCGACCCCGCAGGCTCGGTGGATGCCGGCGCCTCCGTAGGTGCGGGCACGTCGGCCGGTGCCGGCGCGTCCGTCGGCGCCGGGGTCTGCAGCGCGGGGTCCGGGTCCGTCACGGGCGCGTCGGCCGGCGGCGTCGTGGCGGGCTGGTCGGCGATCAGGCAGGTGTGCCAGTGCACGGGGCCGAGCGTTCCGAGATCGAAGACCGTCGAGCCTCCCACCAGGTCGCCGAGGACGTAGGCGATGGTCACCGTCGTGCCGCCGTTCACCTGTCCGAGCGTGGGCGCGAGCTCGAGCGTGCCGGTGCCTGCGTCGTTGAGAACCGCGGTCGCGTTGAGATTCGCGCCCGTGTCCGACGTGGCACGAACGGTGGCCCCGGGAACGCCGCTGACGGGGATGGTGACGCGGACGCCGTTGAAGAGGGAGAGCACACCGCACTCGAGGGTGGCCGTGCCGAGAACCGGTGCCGTGGCCGGCGGGGTGGACGGATCCGTGCCGGGGTCGGTGCCCGGGTCCGTGCCGGGATCGGTCCCCGGGTCCGTGCCGGGATCGGTGCCCGGGTCCGTGCCGGGGTCGGTGCCCGGATCGGTCGTGGGTGGCGGCTGCTCCGCGGGCGGCGGAGGAGCAACGGCCGGCGCGGTGTCGGCGGCCGGCGCCGGCGGCGCCGGGTTCACGATCGGCGCAGGCACGGCGGGCTTCGGTGCGTCGACGTGCGGCGCGGGGTCCGCCGGCGGGTCCGCCGGTGCCGGTGGCGCGGCGGGTGTCGTCTTCGGAGGCGACACCTGCGCGACGATGCCGGATTCGCCCTGGTCCGAGGCGGACGGCGCCGAGGTCGATGCGGGGTTCGCCGAGAGCCCGGGCACGACGGCCGCAGCCACGATCGCACCGGCGATCACCAGGGCCGCAGAGCCGGCGCCCACCAGCGCACCGAATCCGCCCACGGAGCCGCCGGACGAGCCGCCTGCGCCGCCGGAGGCCGATCCGGCAGCCGCTGCACCGTGTGCGACGCCCGCGCCCGCCGTGGCGCCACCGGCGGTGCCCGCGACGACCGCGCCCTCCACGACGCTCGAAGGCATCGCGGCGAGGGCGACGGCCGGGAGCGTGCCGCTCTGCAGCATGGCGAGATAGGCGCCCGAGCCGCTGACGCCGATGACGAGGGGCAGGAGCACGAAGGCGAGGCGGTGCGAGACCTCCTTGGCCTCCGCGGCGACGATCAGGCAGCGCGCGCACTCGGAGAGGTGAGCCTCCAGCTTCGCGCGATCACGGGATCCCAGGTTGCCGCGCGCGTACGCACCGAGACGGGCGATCGTCCATTCGCAGACCGAGCCGGGCTCGGCCGTGCTCAAGTGCGCCTGGATCCAGGCCTCGCGCAGACCCTCCCGGGCCCGGAAGGCGAGCTGCGCCGTCGCCCCGGGGGTCATGCCGAGCAGCGGCGCGATCTCGGCCGGCTTCATCTGCTCGATCTCGGAGTACCAGAGCACCTCCTGCCAGCGGGAGGGCAGGCTGCGGAACGCCTGTGCGGAGAGGCTGCGGTCGAGGGCGTCGTTCGTGGCCTGCTCGGTCGAGGACGGGTCGGCGACGGTGTCGAGCTCGTCGATCGGCGCTTCGCGACGTGCACGGCCCCAACCTGCGGCCGTGTTGCGGATGCTCGTGAACAGGTAGGCGCGGAAGGAGCCTGTCGGACCGCCGCCCTTCTGGATCGCCTGATAGATCCGCGCGTACGCCTCCTGCACCAGATCGTCGGCGTCGAACGCGCTCGTGATCGACCGTGCCACAGCGATTCCCGATGCATAGTGGCGGCGCCACAGCTGCGCGAAGGCGTCGGGGTCGCCGGAGCGCGTGCGCAGCACCAGATCGGCGTCGCTGCGCGCCGATGCCGCCGCGGCATCGTGCGATTGTTCGATGTGGTCGGTCATCTCTCGGTTCTCGGGTCGGAAATGGTCTCACAGGAGGAGACGCGGACCCAGGCTTTCCATCACGCGGACTATCCATTCTTCACCCTCGGGAGGCGAACGCGCCAGGGTGCGAACGAAATCGCCGCGACCTTCGGGAGGAGAGCGGCGCTGGACTCGGTTCCGGGATCCGTGACACAGGGTCTCAGAACTTTTCTGAAGAAATCTTGCGAAGTCGCGTAATGGATCCCCTCCGACCCCATCTCTCCTGTCAGAGACAGTCTGAGCGAGCCACCGGGGGGCGGCGAACACGGACTCCGGCGGATGGGGATCCGCCGGCGGGGTCGGCCCGGCGCCTCGGGGGAGGAGTTCCGGGCCGCCCCGCTCTGAACACGGGGGGATCCTGCGCAGTCGGGTTGCGAGGATCTGGGGAAAGGCCGAGGGCACGGAGGCCGCCGCTGGGGAGATGGCGGCCTCCGGCCCCGGGTCGGATCCCGGGCTCAGGCCGAATCGGGGACGTTCAGCGGCGCAGGGCCGCACCCGTCCAGACGGTCGCGACGTCCAGGTCGGCCGTGAGCAGCACCGCATCGGCCAGCCGACCGGGCGTGAGCTGGCCCAGCTGCGCATCGACGCCGATCGCCCGCGCGGGCGTGCGGGTGAGGGCGTCGACCGCGTCCTGCAGCGGCACTCCGGCCTCGACGGCGCGGCGCAGCGCGACGTCCTGCGTGAGCGTGGAGCCGGCGATGGAGCCGCTGTCCACGCGTGCGACCCCGTCCCGCACCGTGACGTGCAGCGATCCCAGCATGTAGTCGCCGTCTGCGGCGCCTGCGGCAGCCATCGCGTCGGTGACCAGCGCGACCCGCCCCGGCGCCTCGTCGAACAGGAGCTTGATCACGTGCGGGTGCAGGTGGATGTTGTCCGCGATCGCCTCGAGCGTGACGCGTTCGTCGTGCGCCGCCGTGAGCACCGGTCCGGGGTTGCGGTGGTGCAACGGGCGCATCGCGTTGAAGGCGTGCGTGAGGATCGTCGCCCCCGCGTCGAAGGCGGCGCGCAGCGTGTCGTCGTCCGCGTCGGTGTGCCCGACCGCGGCCGCAGCGCCCGCGGCGACGACGAGCCGGATCGCCGCCATACCGCCGGCGAGCTCCGGCGCCAGCGTGACCTGGCGCACCGTGCCGCGGCCGGCGTCGAGCAGGCGCTGGACGTCGGCCGGCTCCGGCAGTCGCAGCAGCTCCGGGTCGTGCGCGCCCTTGTGGCCCGGGTCGAGGAAGGGGCCCTCCAGGTGAGAGCCGAGGAGGTCGTGCTCGGTGTCCATCAGGTCGGCGACCATGCCGACGCGCGCGGCGAGCTGATCCAGGGGCGCCGTGATCAGGGAGACGACCGCGCGCGTGGTGCCGTGCGTGCGGTGCATGGCGCGGGCTGTGCGGATCGCGTCGGCGCCGTCGTCGAAGGCGGCGTTCGCGCCGCCGTGGCCGTGGATGTCGACGAAGCCGGGAGTGAGGATCGCGCCTTCTCCCGCCGCCTCGCGCGCGTCGATCACGGTGTCGGCAGGCGCCCAGTCGGATCCGGTTCCGCGCGCGACGATCGTTCCGTCCTCTGCGCGGATCCAGCCGTCCTCGACGTCGGTTGCACCTGAGACGATCCGGGCGGAGTGGATGACGAGGGAGCCCCGGGCGGAGCTCTCGGCGCGGGCGGTCATGCGATCTCCTCGGAACGGATGGTCGTGGCCGGTCGGTGCGAGGATGCGGCGAGCGCCGTCGCATCATGCAGGACCATGAACAAAACTTACCGCGCCGCCGCGCCTCTGCGGGAACGGGCCGGGAACGGGTTCTGCGGCGGGCGCACTGCTCGAGGCCTGTCTATCCGGTGAATCCTGGAGCGCGGGTCCCGCTGCCCCGTCACGTCATCACCCTCGGGATCCGCATCCCGATCGGGTAGGCTCGTGATGTCGCGACTGGCGTCTGGGTGGGTCACCACCGGGGAGCGACCGTCATGGATTCGACCGCGCGCCTGGGCCGATGAGCACCCTTCTCTCGCAACCGTCAAAGGAGCACGCCATGACCGACCGTTTCTTCAACGCGCCTCTCGCCGAGGTGGATCCTGAGATCGCCCAGGTCCTCGACCGGGAGCTCGCCCGCCAGCAGACCTTCCTCGAGATGATCGCATCCGAGAACTTCGTCCCCGTCTCCGTGCTGCAGGCGCAGGGCTCGGTGCTGACCAACAAGTACGCCGAGGGCTACCCCGGCCGCCGCTACTACGGCGGCTGTGAGGAGGTCGACGTCGCCGAGGAGCTCGCGATCTCCCGTGCCAAGGAGCTGTTCGGCGCCGAGTTCGCGAACGTCCAGCCGCACTCGGGCGCGACCGCGAACGCCGCCGTGCTGCACGCCATCGCCCGCCCCGGCGACACCCTGCTCGGCCTCTCCCTCGACCAGGGCGGCCACCTCACGCACGGCATGAAGATCAACTTCTCCGGCCGGCTCTACGACATCGTCGCGTACGGCGTGAACCCGGAGACCTCGACCATCGACATGGACGAGGTGCGCCGCCTCGCCCTCGAGCACAAGCCGAAGGTCATCATCGCGGGCTGGTCGGCCTACCCGCGCACCCTCGACTTCGCCGCGTTCCGCGAGATCGCCGACGAGGTCGGCGCCCTCCTGTGGGTCGACATGGCGCACTTCGCGGGTCTCGTGGCCGCGGGCCTGCACCCGAACCCGGTGCCGCACGCACACGTGGTCTCCTCGACCGTGCACAAGACCATCGGCGGCCCCCGCTCCGGCTTCATCCTCACGAACGACCCCGAGATCGCGAAGAAGATCAACTCCGCCGTCTTCCCGGGCCAGCAGGGCGGTCCGCTCATGCACGTGATCGCCGCCAAGGCCACGGCGTTCAAGATCGCCGGCACCCCCGAGTTCAAGGAGCGCCAGGAGCGCGTGCTGCGGGGTGCAGCCATCATCGCGGACCGGCTCTCGCAGCAGGACGTGAAGGACGCCGGCATCGCGGTGCGCTCCGGCGGCACCGACGTGCACCTCGTGCTCGTCGACCTGCGCGACGCGGCGATCGACGGCAAGCAGGCCGAGGACCTGCTGCACGACATCCACATCACGGTGAACCGCAACGCGGTCCCGAACGACCCGCGCCCGCCGATGGTCACCTCGGGTCTGCGCATCGGCACCCCGGCCCTGGCCACCCGCGGCTTCGGCGACGCCGAGTTCACCGAGGTCGCCGACGTGATCGCGCTGGCGCTGCAGCCGGGCGCCGACGTCGAGGCCCTGCGCGCCCGCGTGGACGCGCTCGCCGCCGCCTTCCCGCTCTACCCGGACCTCGTGCAGTGACGGCTCGGATCCTCGACGGCAGGGCCGCTGCGGCGGAGATCAAGGCCGAGCTCACCGAGCGGGTCGCCGCGCTGAAGGAGAAGGGCGTGGTGCCCGGCATCGCGACCGTGCTCGTCGGCGCCGACCCGGCCTCGCAGCTGTACGTCGGCATGAAGCACAAGCAGTCCGAGGCGATCGGGATGAACTCGATCCAGCGCGAGCTGCCGGCGGACGCCTCGCAGGCGGACGTGGAGGCGCTGATCGACGAGCTCAACGCGGACCCGGCGTGCCACGGCTACATCGTGCAGCTGCCCCTGCCGAAGCACCTCGACACCGATGCGATCCTGGAGCGGATCGACCCGGCCAAGGACGCGGACGGGCTGCACCCGACCAACCTCGGCCGGCTCGTGCTCAACGTGAACGCGCCGATCCGCACCCCGCTGCCGTGCACGCCGCGGGGCGTGATCGAGCTGCTGCTTCGCAACGACTACGACCTCAAGGGCAAGCACGTCGTGGTCGTCGGGCGGGGTGTCACGATCGGCCGCCCCATGGGCCTGCTGCTGACGCGCCGTGACATCAATGCCACCGTCACCCAGGTGCACACCGGAACCCCGGACATGTCGCCGTACCTGCGCGAGGCCGACGTCATCGTCGCGGGAGCGGGCGTGAAGCACCTCATCCGCGCGGAGGACGTCAAGCCGGGCGCAGCCGTGCTCGACGTGGGCGTGACGCGGGAGACGGATCCGGAGACCGGCAAGAACAAGGTCTACGGCGATGTGGAACCGGCGGTCGCCGAGGTCGCCGGCTGGCTCTCGCCGAACCCGGGAGGCGTGGGCCCGATGACGGTCGCGCTGCTGATGACCAACGTGGTCGAGGCCGCCGAGCGCGCCGCGGGCATCACCCGCTGACCTCTTGCCGAACGGGCGGATCCGACACCTCGTCGGATCCGCCCGTTCGGCGTGCGGGGGCCGGTCGCCGGCCGAGCTGGTGCGTCAGCCGAGCTCGTCGAACATCCGCCGCTGCTCCGGCGTGAGCCCGTCGTAGAGTTCCTTGCGGGCGTCGGACGTCGCCGCGGAGGACGCGGCGGACGGCGCGGGCGAACCCGCTCCCGGGCGGCCCGAGCGGGATCCGGAGATCCGCGCCTCGGCGGCGTCGTAGAGCGCGCCCGCCCTGCGGGCCAGCGCATCGTCGATCTGGTCGTAGACGACCCAGCCGATCAGCAGGATGACGGGCGGGAGGATCCAGCCCCAGACGTTGCCGGCGCGCACCCCGCTCAACGACACCGTGAGGATCCACACGACCAGCTCGACCGCGAACACCGCGAGATACTGCACGAGCTTGGTGCCGCCGGCCGACATCGAGGTCGCCACCCGCGACAGCACCGGCTTGAGGAACAGGGTCGCGACCGTGAGGATCACCGCGGCCCAGAGCGCGTGCAGGCCGACCCGCGCGGGAGTGAGCCAGCCGATCACGAGCAGCACCACGACGTTGAACACGTAGAGCGACGCGAACCGCACGATGAGATTCTTCATGCCTCCACCCTGTCACGCGGGGGAACGGGCGGGTAGGCGGCGACCGCTCAGGGCGTGCCGGGGATCCCGAGCATGCGCATCCCGAACCAGAGCACGCCCAGCAGCAGCACCGCCGCGGTGACCACGACGCCCAGCGCCGTCGCGGTGCGCGGCATCCGGCGGCGCAGCAGCGCCAGCGGAGGGAAGACGACGAGGATGACCGCCAGCTGGACGGCCTCGATGCCGAGGTTGAACACGAGCAGCGACCACAGCAGGGTCCACGACCAGGGCTCGGTGATGTTCAGCGCGCTGGCGAATCCGAGCCCGTGGATGAGCCCGAAGCCGAACACGATCCCGAGCCGCAGCAGCGACGCCCCGCGGGAGGGCGCGGGGGACGGCATCCCGCGGCGCACCGCGGCCCGGCGCAGCCGCTCCTCCCAGAGGTGCCAGGCGGCGACCGCGGCGATCGACAGGGCGATCGCGGGCTCCACCACGTTGGCGCCGACGTGCACGGCACCGAGGGCCGCGAGCAGGAACGTGATCGTGTGCGCCACCGTGAAGCAGGTGGCCGCGAGAACCAGGTCGCGCAGCCGCCGGGAGCTGATGATGAGTGCGACCAGGAAGAAGATGTGGTCGACACCGGTGAGCAGATGCTCCGCGCCGAGGAGGAAGAACTCGGCGAAGCGCTCCGTCCAGGGCTGCGCGGTGGAGAACCGCGGATGGGTGCGGTCCAGGACGGCGCTGCCGCTGCGGCCGTCCAGGGCGTAGGTCACGATGGTCTTGGTGTCCTTGACCATGCCCTCCGAGTCGGGGAACAGCGTGCTGCGCACCACGACCGCGCCGCGGTGCGCGACGGCGCAGGTGTAGCGGACCGTGAACCGGGCGTAGTCGGTGGCATCCCGGCTGTGGAACTGGGCGGGACCGTCCGCCCGCGGAAGGCACGCGCCGCCGCCGTCCACGGCGACGGTGAAGCGCGCCGTCGTGTAGGCGAGGATCGCCGATGCGTGCCCCGCCAGCACCTGGTTCTCCGTGCCCGGCCGAGCGTGCTCGATCGCGTCGGTGAACAGCCCGGGATCCTTCTCCGCCCGAGCGGCGGAGGCGCTGAGCAGCGGGTACTGCAGGTCGAACCGCACCCGCACGTCAGTGCCGCTCGTCGCGGACAGGTCGGCGTACGCCACGGTCGTCACATGTGCGTCAGCCGGGCGGGGCAGCAGCAGCACCGCCGCAGCGAGGAGCGCGAGAAGGAGCGCGCCGCGCGATACGGTGCGCATCCGGGCGCCGGATCCGGATCAGCCCTGCGCAGTTTGGCCGAGCGTGGACTCGACCCCGGCGATGCGCGCGAACTCGTCGAAGCGGAAGGTCGCGCTGCCGCTCGCGTCGCTCACGACGGCGCCCGAGTAGGCCTCGTCGGACCACTGCATGCTCCAGCCGGCCAGGCGTGCCAGATCCCAGACCGAGGAGCGCGCATCGGACAGCGACAGCTCCGGCAGGATCCGGGGCAGGGCGGTCACGGCGTCGGCCACGGTGAGGGCGGGCAGCGGCGCGTCCAGCAGGAACACGGCACGGGTGCCGCTGCCGACCGGCGCCGAGTAGTACGGCGACCGCCCGGTGATCTCCTCGGCGATCGCGCCGACCTGGTGCGCGGCAGCCGAGATCCAGCCGTCCAGGTCCGCGTCGGCCTCGGCCGGGAACGGCAGCTCGGGCTGCGACAGCTCGGCGATCGAGTAGGTGGTGCCGTACTCGCGCAGGCCGGCGATCTGCGGGTCGGATCCACCCTGGGGATGCGCCCAGGCCCACATCAGGGAGCGGGGACCGGGGGCGATCGTCGCGACGAGCGAGGCGCGCGCGACGATCCGGCGGCTCGGATCCGCCTCGGATGTGAAGGTGAGGGTGCCGGCAGCGAGATCGACGTCCCAGCGGTGCTCGCCCAGCGCGTCGGTCGCGGCGACCAGCTGGTCCTGGCGGAGGGCGGCGAACAATGCCGCGCGGTCGGCGAGAGGCGCGAGAGCGGGGAAAGTCATGCGTTCATCCTGCCGTCCCCGCCTATGAATGCGCCAGTTCGGGCGGATGCGAATGCGCCGGTTCCTTCGTGTGGCGGAGGCGCGGCCGGGGCGCGGTCAGGCGACCGGTGCGTGCTCGGCGGGAGCGACGACCCGCCGCCCCATGCGCCAGATGCTCGGGACGGCCATCGTGCCGAGGGCGATGACGGCGTACACGAGGGCGGATCCGATCATGAGCGCCGTCACGTCGACGCGGGCGATCAGCCACCCGAACGCGAGCGTGCCGATCGGCATCGCGATGAAGCTCCCCAGCATGTCGTAGCTGGAGACCCGCGAGAGCTTCTCCTCGGGGATCTGCTCCATCATCGTGACGTTCCACCCGGTGCTGAATACCTCGACGCCGGCGCCCGCGACGAGCGCCGCCACGACCAGCAGCGGCACCGCCGGATGCAGGCCGAGGAGCGTGAGCGGGATCGCTACCGCGCTCATCCCGAGCATCCCCAGCCGCAGCGGCCGCCGCAGGGGCACCCAGAGCAGCAGCAGGGTCATCAGCAGCACTCCGGCGCCCTCGGCGCTGACGACCCAGCCCCAGCCGGCGATGCCGAGGAGCGGGTCGTTCTTGGCGATGTAGGGACCGGCCACGCCCCAGGCGCCGACGTGGATCGCGTTGAGCACCATGAACGCGAGGACGACGATCCACAGCCACGGGCGGGACCAGAACTCGCGCCACCCATCGTGGAGGTCGCGGAACAGACTCGTGCGCTCCCCGCGGACGGGCGGGGGCAGGCGCACCATCGCGAGGAACACGATCGCGACGGCCCAGCCCGCGGCCTGGAGCACCATGACCCAGGCGGGGCCGGCGAGGGCGACGATCCCGCCGGCGACGACCGGGCCCGCGATCGTCGTCGCGGACCGCGCGAACGACAGCAGCGCGTTGGCCTGCTGCAGGTGCCCCGGCGTGGTCAGCTGCGGGATGATGCCCTGCATGGCCGGCATCACGAACGCCGCGGAGGCGCCGTTCACCGCGGCGAGAGCGGCCAGCACCGGCACGGTCGCGGTGCCCGTGAACAGCAGCGCCGCGGTCGCGCCGATCGAGAGGATGTCGACGACGTAGCTGGTCTGGATCACGACGGCGCGCGGCAGCCGGTCGGCGACGACGCCGCCGAGCAGCAGGAACACGATGTTGGCGACCGTGAACGCGGTGAGCACGATCGAGAGGGCGCCCGCGTCGTTGTCGATCCCGAGTACCGCGAACGCGAGGGCGATCGACGACATCGAGCCCGTGATCAGCGTGACCGTGCGCGCCAGGAAGAACCAGCGGAATCCCCGATCCCGCAGTGCCGCGACGCCCACCCTCACTCTCCCCATCCTGCCAGCTCTCCGCCCCTCGGTTCGAAGCGCGCAAATGGCTGCATCTGAGGGCTCGATGCAGCCATTTGCGCGCTTTGAAACCGATCGCGCCCGTCACCGGGGCCGGCGGAGGGCGGTGGCGACGCGATGGATCAGCGTCTCGGGGCTTCTCAGCAGCGGTGCGGTCACCTCGATGACGACCCAGCCCGCTGCGCGCAGCGCTGCGATCCTCTCCACATCGGCGGCCCACGTCGCGCCGTGCGTCATGCCGAGGTACTCGATCGCCACCTTCTGGTCGGGGTACGCCATGTCGACGCAGCCGAGGAAGCGGCCGGTGTCGTCGCGCACGTCGACGTTGAGCCGCGGCTCGGGAAGTCCTGCGTCCACCAGAAGGCAGCGCACCAGGCTCTCCCGGGGCGACCACGAGTCCTCCCGGATCCGCGGCAGGGCCGCCCGCAGCCGGTCGGCTCCGAGGCGGCGCCCGACGCCGAGCATCGCCCGCAGGTCGGCTGTCGTCGCCAGCGGCGGCTTCCCGGGAGTCGGCCGACCGTACCCGTGCCGCCACTGTCGGCAGAAGTAGTCGCCGAGTGCGATCAGGTCGTACAGCGAGAGTGCCCCGAGCGATGCCCAGGTGGCAGCGGGGGAGGAGACGCGGAGCCGGTCGTGTTCGCTGATCTCGGTGAAGCTCGCACGAGTGCGGTGGCCGATGACTCCGGTAGTCCGCGGTTCGGCGAGCGGTCCGAGTGCGCTGACATGCGGGCGGAGGTCGTCTGCGATCCGCCCGTCCTCTGCGAACTCGAGAGGCAATGGTCCGCCCCAGATCGCCGCCGCGGTGTGGTGACTGAAGAAGTGCCCCGTATGCAAGCGCGGCGCGTACTCGCGGGCCCGTGCGATCCGTATCAGTTGTTGACGCCGATACGGATCCTCCGCGTCGGTATCGAAGGCTGCCTCGGCCGCGATCCGGACTCCGAAGAACGGCGCGCGAAGATCGGAGCCGCGCATCCGGGACCGGCTGACGCCGTGCCGGCGCGCGAGCGCGGTGGAGAACTCGCCGCCGAGCTCATCGGGAAGGTCCGTCGTGCGTCCCATTCGGCCACCCTGCCGCCTGATCGGTCCTCCTCGCCGAAGTTATCCCCAGCCCAGGTGCCCTCACCCGGTTCGAAGCGCGCAAATGGCTGCATTTGCGGCTCGGATGCAGCCAAGTGCGCGCTTTGAAACCGGGATCCGGGTCAGTAGCTGGCGGCGGGCCCGGAGTCGGGGGAAGGCAGGAACCGGGCCGCGAGGGCTTCGGAGGCTCGGGCGAGCAGGGCCACGTCCGCGCCCACGGCGACGAACGCCGCGCCGGCGGCGATGTACGCGTCGGCGGCTGCGGGATCGAACGCGTTCACGCCGACCGGCTTGCCTGCGGCGGTGACCGCGGCGAACACGCGCTCGACCGCGGCGACCACGTCGGGGTGCGTCTGCTGTCCGAGCAGCCCCATCGAAGCGGCGAGGTCGGACGGCCCGACGAACACGGCGTCCACGCCGTCGACCGCGGCGATCTCGGAGGCTGCGGCGGCGCCCGCCGTGGTCTCGATCTGCACCGTCAGCGACACGTGCTGCGCGGCGTCGCGGAGATAGCCGTCAACGCGGTTCCAGCGGGCGCTGCGTGCGAGGGCCGAGCCCACCCCGCGCACCCCCTCGGGCGGATACCTCGTGGCCGAGACAGCGGCGCGCGCCTCCTCGGCGGAGGACACCATCGGCACGATGAGGTTCTGCGCCCCGAGGTCGAGCACCTGCTTGATGACCACCGGGTCGTTCCACGGCACCCGCACCAGCGGCGCGATCGGGTACGCCGCCGCGACCTGCAGCTGCACCTGCAGCGTGTCCAGGGTGTTCGCGGAGTGCTCCCCGTCGATCAGCAGCCAGTCGAGACCGGATCCGGCCGCGATCTCGGTGACGAGCGGGCTGCCGGTGCACGCCCACATGCCGATCAAGGGGCGGTCGGCGCCGGCGAGGCGCTCTCGGAACGTCGGGCTCAGACGAAGCGGCATTCGATGACTCCCATGGGCCCATAGTCGCAGCGCACCTCGTCGCCGCGCGACACCCACATCGGCCGGGTGAAGGATCCGGCCAGGATGATCTCCCCGGCCTCGAGGCGCGCGCCGTGCTGGTGGAACTTGTTCGCGAGCCACGCGACGCCGGTCGCGGGGTGCCCGAGCACGCCCGCGGCGACGCCGGTCTCCTCGATCTCGCCGTTGCGGCTGAGCACGCCGGGCACCCAGCGCAGGTCGATCTCGTCGGGGCGCTTGTGCACGGTGCCGAGCACCATCGCCCCGTAGGCGGCGTTGTCGCTGATGGTGTCCACGATCGTGCGCCCCTCCAGCTCGATGTGCGAGTTCAGCACCTCGAGCGCGGGGACGGCGTAGTCGATCGCGGCCAGCGCGTCCTCGAGGGTGCAGTCGGGGCCGGAGAGCGGCTCCTTGAGCACGAACGCCAGCTCGACCTCGATGCGCACGTTCGAGAAGTTCTCGGTGGGGATCTCGGATCCGGACGGGTACACGGTGTCGTCGAACATGACGCCGTAGTCCGGCTCGGTGATGCCCGTCGCCTGCTGCATCGCCTTCGAGGTGAGGCCGATCTTGCGCCCCACCAGGGTGCGCCCGGCGGCGACCTGGGCATCGCGCCAGACACCCTGGATCGCATAGGAGTCCTCGACCGTCGCCTCGGGATGCCGCGCGGTGATCCGCGGGATCACACCGTGCGTGCGGTCGGCCTCGGCGAGCTCGGCGGCGAGCTCGGCGATCGTCTCCGGCGCGAGGCTCACAGCTGGTGCCCGAGCTTGTACTCGCCCTGCTTCCACTCCGGCATGGACTCCTCGCCCTCGTCGGCGCGGGTGTAGCTGAACCCGTCGGCGCCGATCGTGACGGCCATCTCGCTGGAGTCGGTGCGCGCGACGACCGGCTGCGGGTTGCCGTCCAGATCGAGCACGAGCGAGGCGTCGGTGTACCACGAGGGTACGACGGGGTTGCCCCACCAGTCGCGGCGCTGGTTGTCGTGCACGTCCCAGGTGACGACCGGGTTGTCGGGGTCGCCCGTGTAGTAGTCCTGGGTGTACACCTCGACGCGGTGGCCGTCGGGGTCGCGCAGGTACAGGTAGAACGCGTTGGAGACGCCGTGGCGGCCGGGGCCGCGCTCGATCGCGTCGGAGCGGCGCAGGGCTCCGAGTTTGTCGCAGATGGCGAGGATGTTGTGCTTCTCGTGGGTCGCGAAGCACACGTGGTGCATGCGCGGGCCGTCGCCGCCGGTCATGGCGGTGTCGTGCACGGTGGGCTTGCGTCGCATCCACGCGGCGTAGACGGTGCCTGCCTCGTCCTGGATGTCCTCCGTGACGCGGAAGCCGAGATCCTGCATGTACTTGACGGCGCGCGGCACGTCGGGAGTGACCTGGTTGAAGTGGTCAAGGCGCACGAGCTCGCCGGGGATGTGCAGGTCGTAGCGCCAGCTCATCCGCTCGACGTGGTCGGTCTGGTGGAAGAACTCGTACGGGAAGCCGAGCGGATCGGCGACCCGCACCGAGTCGCCGATGCCCTTCACGAAGCCGTCGGGGTTGCGGCGCACGTCGCAGCCCAGCTCCGTGTAGAACTCGACCGCGCGGTCGAGGTCTTCGGGGGTGCGCACCCGGTAGGAGAACGCGGCGACAGCCGCGACCGGGCCCTTGCGCAGCACGAGGTTGTGGTGGATGAACTCCTCCGTGGAGCGGAGGTAGATCGTGTTCTCGTCCTCCTCGGTCACGTACAGGCCGAGCACGTCGACGTAGAACACCCGCGAGGCGGCGAGGTCGGTGACGACGAGTTCCATGTAGGCGCAGCGGAGCACGTCCGGCGGGCTCGCCTGGGGCGTCGGGATGGGGTTGTCGGTGGCGATGGGCGCCTCCTGGCTGGTGTAGAAGCCCGAGGAGGTGAGCGTCATGTCGGCGCGGTTGGTCATGTCAGCGTCCTTGCTAGATGTTCGAGGGTGGAGGCGGTCCCTGAGCCGGTCGAAGGGATCCGGCGGCCGGATCGGGCGCCTCGACAGGCTCAGCGACCGAGCGGGCTCAGCGGGGATCCGGGTCGTCGATGTCGGTCTCGGTGTGCGCCTCCGAGTCCGGGTCCTGCTTGCCGAACGTCGGGTTGTGCGGTGCGCCGAGCGTGATGTGCACGCTCTGCTGGTCGGTGTAGAAGTCGATCGAGCGGTAGCCGCCCTCGTGGCCGAGACCGGACGCCTTCACGCCGCCGAACGGGGTGCGCAGGTCCCGCACGTTGTTCGAGTTGAGCCAGACCATGCCGGCCTCGACGGCCTGGGCGAAGTTGTGCGCGCGCTTGAGGTCGTTCGTCCAGATGTAGGCGGCCAGGCCGTACTTGGTGTTGTTGGCGAGCGCGAGCGCCTCCTCTTCGGTGTCGAAGGGCGTGATCGCGACGACCGGGCCGAAGATCTCCTCCTGGAAGATGCGCGCGTCGGGCGAGACGTCGGCGAACACCGTCGGGGCGACGTAGTTCCCCTCTGCGAAGCCCTCGGGGCGGCCGCCGCCGGCGACCAGGCGCCCCTCGGTCTTGCCGATCTCGACGTAGCTCATCACCTTCTCGTAGTGCTCGGGGTGCACCAGCGCGCCGACCTCGGTGGACGGGTCGTGCGGGTGGCCGACCTTGACGCGCTTCGCCTGCGCCGCGTACTTCTCCACGAACTCGTCGTACACCTCGCGCTGCACGAGGATCCGGGATCCGGCCGTGCAGCGCTCGCCGTTCAGCGAGAACACCCCGAAGATGCAGGCGTCGATCGCGGTGTCCAGATCCGCGTCGGCGAACACGACGGCCGGGCTCTTGCCGCCGAGCTCCATCGACAGGCCCTTGAGGAACGGCGCTGCGTTGCCGAAGATGATCTGGCCGGTGCGGCTCTCCCCGGTGAAGGAGATGAGCGGCACATCGGGGTGCTTGACGAGGGCGTCGCCCGCATCCTCGCCGAGGCCGTTGACGAGGTTGAAGACGCCCTTCGGCAGTCCCGCCTCCTCGAAGATGCCCGCCCACAGCGAGGCCGACAGCGGCGTGAACTCGGCGGGCTTGAGCACGACCGTGTTCCCGGTCGCGAGCGCGGGGCCGAGCTTCCACGACTCGAGCATGAAGGGCGTGTTCCACGGGGTGATGAGCCCGGCGACGCCGATCGGCTTGCGGTTGACGTAGTTCATCTGCTTGCCGGGCACCTTGAAGGCGTCGTCGGACTGGGCGACGATCAGGTCGGCGAAGAAGCGGAAGTTCTCGGCGGCGCGGCGGGCCTGGCCGAGCGCCTGGGTGATGGGGAGCCCGGAGTCGTAGGACTCGAGCTCGGCGAGGCGGGCGTCGCGCGACTCGACGATGTCGGCGATCCTGTGCAGCACACGCGAGCGCTCGCGGGGGAGCATGCGCGGCCACGGGCCCTCGTCGAAGGCGCGCTTGGCGGCGGCGACGGCCTTCTCGATGTCGGCCTTCTTGCCGGCCGCGGCGTGGGCGTAGGTCTCGTTCGTGACCGGGTTGAGCACCTCGAAGGTGTCGCCGTCGATCGAATCGACGAACTCGCCGTCGATGTAGTGCTGGATCCTCGTGGGGAGGTCGGCGGGGGTGTAGGCCTCGGTCATCATCGTCCTTCCGGGTGGTGCGGGTGGTCTGGTGGGTGTCGCGGGTCGCTTCGACAGGCTCAGCGATCGGCGGCGGGTCAGGAGAGGGGTTCGGCGGCCGACTCGGGGTGACGGGCGGCGAGGAAGGCGTCGAGTGTGCGCCACCGGTGGTTGCGGGCCGCCAGCTCGATCTCGAGCGGATCCGCACCGCTGCGGATCAGGTCCACGATCTGCGTGTGCTCCTCGACGGAGTGCTCCGCCCGTCCGGGTACGAACGCGAAGGTCGACTCCCGGATCCCGCTGAGCCGAGCCCAGCCGCGCTGCACGAGATCCAGGATGTGCGGGTTGGGGCAGGGTTCGTAGAGCACGGAGTGGAACTGGCGGTTCAGCTCGGTGAAGCGGTGCGCGTCGAAGCTGTCGAGCAGGCGCGCCATGCGGTCGTTGATCTCGAGCGCCGCGTCCAGCGCGGTCTCGTCGAGCAGCGGCGCCGACAGCGCCGTGGCCGCGCCCTCGACGAGCCCCAGGGTCTGCATCGTGTGCGCGTATTCGCTCTCGTCGACGAGCGTGACCCGGGCGCCGACGTTGCGCTCGAACGTGACCAGGCCCTCGGCCTCGAGCCGGCGGATCGCCTCGCGCACGGGGACCACGCTCATGCCCAGCTCGTCGGCGATCGTGCCCAGCACGAGCCGGAACCCCGGGCCGAAGGCGTGAGAGGCGATGCGCGCACGGATCCACGCGTACGCCTGCTCCGACTTGCTGCCGGCGCCCTGCGTCGGTTCCTGAGCGAGCGGAGCGAGACGAAGGGCGCTGTGCGCGCTCAGGAGCCGGTCGGTCATCGGGTGACCTCGCCGCCCATTCCGTGCGCGGCGTCGTACTTCGCGCGCCACTCCGCGTTCATCGGGAACAGACCGTCGACCGGATGACCGGCCTCGACCTGCTCGGCGATCCACGCGTCCTCCTCCTCCTGGGCGAGGGCCGCGTCGGCGACCTCCTCGGCCAGAGCAGGGGGGATGACGATCACGCCGTCGCCGTCGCCGACGATGATGTCGCCCGGCTGCACCGCGGCCCCTCCGCAGGCGACCGTGACGTCGACCTCCCACGGCACGTGCTTGCGCCCGAGCACCGAGGGGTGCGCGCCCTGCGAGAAGACCGGGAGGCCGATCTCTGCGACGGCGGCGAAGTCGCGCACGCCGCCGTCGGTCACCACGCCGGCCGCTCCGCGGGCCTTGGCGCGCAGGGCGAGGATGTCGCCGAGCGTCCCGGTGGTGGCATCGCCGCGGGCCTCGATCACGATGACCTCGCCCTCCTCGACGGCGTCGAAGGCGCGCTTCTGCGCGTTGTAGCCGCCGCCGTGGCTCGCGAAGAGGTCTTCACGAGCGGGCACGAAGCGCAGCGTCTTCGCCGTGCCCACGATCTTCGCCCCGGGCAGGTTGGCAGAGACGCCGTCGATGAAGCACGCGTGCAATCCCCGCTTGCGCAGCTGCGCGCTGAGGCCCGCCGTCGGGGCCGCGAGGAGCTTGTCGCGCAGGGCGGCGTCGAGCTTTCCGGTCCCTGAGCTCGTCGAAGGGCCCTGGCGGGGAGTCGTCGCGTCGACGGGCTCAGCGAGCGGTTCGAGGCCCGCTTCCTCGCGCGAGCCCCAGGCCTCCGCGCGCTGCAGGTCGTCGACGGCGGGAAGGGATCCGAGTGCCCCGTCGAAGGGCACCTCGCCCTGCACGACGGTCGTGCGCAGCTCGCCCGAGGTGAACGTCTGCGGGGAGTGCGGTGCATCGACCTCGACCACGACGACATCGCCGGGGACGATCACGCTGGAGCCGGCCGGCGTGCCGGTGAGGATCACGTCTCCGGGCTCGAGGGTGAAGTGCTGGGAGAGGTCGGCGATGAGCTGCGGCAGCGGGAAGAGCAGGTCGCCGGTCTCGCCGTCCTGGCGCAGGTCGCCGTTCACCCAGGCGCGCACGCGCAGGGCGCCCGGGTCCACCTCGGCGGCGGGGATGAGGTCGGGGCCGAGCGGGGTGTAGCCGTCGCCGCCCTTGGAGCGCACGTTGGAGCCCTTGTCGTTCGCGCGCAGGTCGTAGAGCCCGAGGTCGTTCGCGGCGGTCACCCAGGCGACGTGCGACCACGCGTCCGTCACGCTCACGCGCCGCGCGGCGGTGCCGATGATCAGGGCGATCTCGCCCTCGAAGGCGAGCAGCTCCGTGCCGGCCGGGCGCTCCACGACGCCGTCGGTGCCGGCGATCGACGACGACGGCTTGAAGAAGTAGGACGGCGCCGCCGGAATGCGGCCGCGCTGCTCCGCACGGGAGCGGTAGTTGAGGTGGATCGCGATGATCTTGCCGGGCCGGTCGATCGGTGCGGGCATGGGCGCCTCCTCGCGCGGACGGGGCCAGGGCGGTGTCCCTTGGCGTCGTATCCGAAATCGTATATCATCATGCCGAGCCCGGCAAGCAATGGATCCGGATCCGCTTCAGGATCCCTCCGGCCGATCCGCCCGGGTCACGACGACGTCGTCACGACAAGGAGAACGCAATGTCCGCAGAATCCTCACAGCGCCCGCCGGCGGAGGGCTTCACGCCCACCGGCACCATCGCCTCGGCAGCCGACCGGCGCAGGGTGGTCTTCGCCACCGTCATCGGCACCACGGTCGAGTGGTACGACTTCTTCATCTACGCGTTCGCGGCCGGCGTCGTCTTCGCGAACCTGTTCTTCGAGCCGATGGGCAAGGAGTTCGCGCAGATCGTCTCCTTCTTCACCGTCGGCGTGAGCTTCCTGTTCCGTCCGCTCGGCGCCTTCCTCGCCGGACATTTCGGCGACAAGCTCGGCCGGCGTCCGATGCTCGTGATCACGCTGCTGCTCATGGGCGCGTCGACCACGCTCGTCGGCCTGCTCCCCACCCATGCCGTCATCGGCGTGTGGGCGCCCATCCTGCTGATCCTGCTGCGCGTGCTGCAGGGCATCTCCGCGGGCGGCGAGTGGGGCGGCGCGGTGCTCATGGCCGTCGAGCACGCGCCCAAGCGCAAGCGGGGCCTGTTCGGCGCGGCGCCCCAGATCGGCGTGCCGATCGGTCTGCTGCTGGCCTCGATGGTGCTCGCGCTCATGGCGCAGCTCGCGCACGGTGAGGCGTTCCTCGTGTGGGGCTGGCGCGTGCCGTTCCTGCTCTCGATCGTGCTCATCGGCGTCGGCTACTGGGTGCGCCGCCGGGTGTCGGAGAGCCCGGTGTTCACCGAGATCGCCGAGCGCAAGGAGGAGACGCGCATGCCGATCGTGCAACTGCTGCGTCATCACCTGCCGCTCGTGATCGTCGCCGCCCTCGTGTTCGCCGGCAACAACGCCGTCGGCTACATGACCACCGGCGGCTACGTGCAGCACTACGCGACCGACCCGGAGGGGCCGATCAAGCTCAACCCCGGCCCGGTGTTCTGGGTGGTGGCGCTCTCGGGCGTGAGCTGGCTGCTGTTCACCTGGTTCGGCGGGTGGATCTCCGACAAGCTCGGTCGTCGCACGACCTACATCATCGGCTGGATCCTGCAGCTGGTCGGCGTGGTGCTGCTCTTCCCGCTGACGAACCTCGGCACCGCGGCCTCGCTGGCCGCGGCCCTCGTGATCCTCTCGATCGGCCTCGGCTTCACGTACGGTCCGCAGGCGGCCCTGTATGCCGAGCTGTTCCCTGCCTCGATCCGCTTCTCCGGGGTGTCGATCTCCTACGCGCTCGGCGCGATCCTCGGCGGCGCCTTCGCTCCGCTCATCGCCCAGGCGATCTTCCAGAACACGCATTCCACGGTGGGGATCACCTGGTATCTCGCGGGGATGACCGTGATCGGCCTCCTCGCGACGCTGCTGCTGCGCGACCGCAGCGGCATGCCGCTGGGTCCTGAGGCGGAGGCGGAGCAGGCGGTCAGCCCGATCCGCGGCCTTTCCAAGGCCTGACGCAGCGCGGCGCCTGGGGTCCTCCTCAGGCGCCGCGCTCTGCGATCAGCGCGGCGACGCCGGCCAGGATCCGGCGCACGCCGAACAGGAGCGCGTCGTCCCGCTGCTGTGCGCGGCCGGCCTCGGCGAAGGCGGCCGCCGTGCGCGGGTAGCGCTCGGCGTGCGCGGCGAGCACCGGCTCGAGCCCCGCGGCGAGCTGCTCCTCCGCGGCCGGCGAACCGGCCTGCTGGCGGACCAGCGAGAGCGCATGGCCGGAGAGCAGGGCGAGCAGGTCGAGGCGTTCGCCCGCCGACATCGGCAAGCCCTCTGTGGCGGCGAGCCCCTGCTCGTACCAGGTGAGCTCCTGCGGGCCCGGTGTGTGCGGTCGCTGGGTGAGCTCGACCGACCAGGGCCTTGCGAGCGCCCGGGTGAACAGTTCCACGGTCCACGCCGTCAGCGCTTCCTCCCAGGGCGAGCGGGGGAGTGCGGGCGCCGATCCGAGGGCGCGGTCGAGCATCACGGCATCTAGGTCGGCGCGCGCGGGCACGTACCGGTACAGCGCCATCTTGGTGGTGCCCAGGCCCTCCGCAACGCGCTGCATGGTGACGGCGTCGAGTCCTTCGGCGTCGGCGATCGCGATGGCCGCGTCGGCGATGCCGTCCAGCGTGTGGCGCGGCTTGGGCCCGCGCCGGCCGCTCGCGACCGGGGTCCACAGCACGCCCGGCCGTGCGCCCGCTTCCGGTTCCGCAGCTTTCATGGAGGATCTCCTCGAAGTTATTGCGTCCATCGTACGCCGTTTATTATTGTGTCCTAAAGACGCAGTTACGACGTGGAACGAAGGGCCCTCTCATGGCGACAAGGAAGATCCTCATCTCGGGCGCGAGCATCGCCGGACCTGCACTGGCCGGCTGGCTCGGCCGCAACGGCTTCGACGTGACCGTCGTCGAGAAGGCCGCCGGCATGCGCCCGGGCGGGCAGGCGGTCGACTTCAAGGGGCGCACGCATTTCGAACTCCTGACGCGGATGGGGATCCTCGACGAGGTCCGCATGCATCAGACGGCGAAGACGGACTGGCGGATCGTCGATGAGGCCGACCGGGTCATGGCGGTCGTACCCGGCGAGTTCATCGGCGGCGATCTGGAGATCCTGCGCGGCGACCTGGCCGGGATCCTGCACCGGCACTCCGCAGCCGACGCCGACTTCGTGTTCGGCGACGAGATCACGGCGATGTCGGAGGCGCCGGGCGGGGTCGACGTCGCCTTCGCCGGCCGTTCCGCGGAGCGCTTCGATCTCGTCATCGGCGCGGACGGCGTGCACTCCGCCGTGCGCCGGCTCGCGTTCGGGCCGGAGTCGGAGTTCGTCGCGTCGCACGGGTACTACTACGCGGTCGCGAGCGGCCACGTGCCGCTGGACGGGCTGGAGACGGCGCTGCCGAGCGGGCGCGCCGTCGCCTACGGGCACAGCACGCCGGGTCGGCTGGTGCTGCTCGGCGGGCAGAAGGCGCCGGCCCTGTTCGTGTTCCGCAGCGACCGTGCCGACTACGACCGTCGCGACATCGACTCGCAGCGGGCGTTCCTGGCGGCGGCGTTCGCCGGCGGCGGGTGGCGCACCGCGGCGGCGATCGAGGCGGCGCGGACGGCGCCGGACTTCTACCTCGACGCCCTCACCCGCACGCGCATGTCGGCGTTCACGCGCGGCCGCACCGCCCTGGTCGGCGATGCGGGGTACGCGAACACGCTCGGCGGGTTCGGAACGGGGCTCGCCCTCCTCGGCGCGTACGTGCTGGCGGGAGAGCTCGTCCGCGCCGGAGGGGACCACGAGGCGGCGTTCGCCGCCTACGACCGTCGCATGCGCAAACCCACCCGGATCGCGCGCAGCGGCAACGCGGGGGCCTTCCTGGCGCCGCCGACCGAGCGCCGCATCCGTCTGCGGAACCGCACGTTCACGAACCCGGTCCTGCGGCGCACGATGCTGTGGCTGACCGACGCCTTCGCCACCGACGACAGTATCCCTGACTACCGACTGGCGTGACCGGCGCGGACCGCGTCAGCCGCCGAGCGCCTCGCGGATCGTCGTGGCCGAGCGCTGCAGCCGGCCCGCGATCTCGGTGTCGGTGCGGTCGGTCGCCACGTGCACCACGGCGATCGCGGCAGGGCGCTGCCCGCGCAGCGCGAGCGGCACCGCGACCGACTGCACGGTGGGGATGACCTCGTCGTGGCTCGTCGCGAATCCGGCCAGCCGGGAGCGCGCGACCGCGTCGTGCAGCGCGGAGGGCGCGTCGGCGGGCCACTCCGCCTCGGGCAGCTGCGCGAGGATCGCCTTGCCCGGAGCGCCGACCGTCACGGGGTGCCGTGCGCCGGGGCGCTGCGCCACGCTCGCGACGGTGTGGCGCGGCTCGACGCTGACCAGGGTGATGCACTCGGTGCCGTCCAGGACCGCGAGGAAGCACGTCATGCCGAGCTCGTTCGCGACGGCGGTGAGCTCGGGCAGGGCCTCCGCCTGCAGATCGTGCGCGACCCCGGCGGCGAGCGCGGCCATGCGCGGTCCCAGGGCGACGAGGCCTGCCGCGTCGCGCCCGACCAGGCGGTGGTCCTCGAGGGTGCGCAGGAGCCGGTATGCGATCGAGCGGTGCACGCCGAGGCGCGCCGCGATCTCGTCGATCGAGAGCGGGCCGTGCTCGTCGCCGAGGATCTCGAGGATCCTGATGCCGCGACTGAGGGTCTGCGAGGCGGCGGCGGGCTTGGTCGCCGGTGCGGCGGGGGCGTCGGCCATGGGTCTCCCGTCTTGATCGCCGTCGCGACCTCGGCTAGTCTGTGTTCAATAGTAGAACGTTGTGTTCGAATATAGAACGTGATCGTGGAGTCTGCAAGCATCTCCGCGAACCTGTGCCAAGCCCGACGGCGCCGTCAGGAAGGAATCGACGACGATGCAGTTCCACCACCACGGATACGTGTCCCACGACCCGCGGGTGCTCCCCGCCGCAGGTACCGGCGTCGACCGGCCCGACGAGCTCCCCGATGTCATGGACGTGCTCATCGTCGGCTCCGGCCCCGCCGGCATGCTGCTCGCCGCGCAGATGTCGCAGTACCCGGGTCTCACCACCCGCATCATCGAGAAGCGCGCCGGCCGGCTCGTGCTCGGACAGGCCGACGGGATCCAGCCGCGCAGCGTCGAGACCTTCCAGGCGTTCGGCTTCGCCGAGCGGATCATCGCCGAGGCCTACAACATCGGCTGGATGAACTTCTGGGGCCCGGATCCGGAGAACCCGCAGAACATCATCCGCACCGCCCGCACCGCCGACTACGCCTATGACATCTGCGAGTTCCCGCACCTCATCGTGAACCAGGCGCGCGTGCTCGACTACTTCGCCGAGGCCGCCGCGGACGGTCCGGGGCGCATCCGCCCCGACTACGGCGTCGAGTTCCTCGGGCTCACCGTGCATGACGACGGCGAGTACCCGGTGGAGGTGCGCGCGCGGTACTCGGCGGGGGAGCGGCTCGGCGAGGAGCGCACGATCCGAGCGAAGTACGTCGCCGGCTGCGACGGCGCCCGCAGCGGTGTGCGCGAGGCGATCGGCCGTACGCACGTGGGCGAGATGGCCGCGCACGCCTGGGGCGTCATGGACGTGCTCGTCAACACTGATTTCCCGGACTGGCGCACCAAGTGCGCGATCAACGCCGAGGCCGGGAACATCCTGCACATCCCGCGCGAGGGCGGGTACCTGAGCCGGATGTACATCGACCTGGGCGAGGTCGCCGCCGACGACAACCACGCGGTGCGGTCCACCCCGATCGAGGCGATCATCGCCAAGGCGAACGAGATCCTGCACCCCTATGCGATCGACGTGAAGCAGGTCGCCTGGCACAGCGTGTACGAGGTCGGGCACCGGATCACCGACGGCTTCGACGACACCGGGGAGGACGCCACGCGGCATCCGCGGGTGTTCCTCACCGGCGACGCCTGCCACACGCACAGCGCGAAGGCCGGGCAGGGCATGAACGTGTCGATGCAGGACGGCTTCAACCTGGGCTGGAAGCTCGGCTCGGTGCTGACCGGGCGCGCGCCGGCGGAGCTGTTGTCCACCTACGGCGCGGAGCGGCATCCGGTCGCGCAGCAGCTCATCGACTTCGACCGCGAGTGGTCCTCGCTCATGGCCCGCAAGCCGGAGGAGATCTCGGATCCGCAGGAGCTGGCGACCTTCTACCTGGGCACGGCCGAGTTCCCGTCCGGATTCATGACGCAGTACGGCTCGTCGATGATCGTCGGATCCGACGCGCACCAGGCGCTCGCCGCGGGCTTCCCGCTCGGCAAGCGGTTCAAGAGCGCCGAGGTCACCCGGGTCTCGGACGGCAACGTCATCCACCTCGGCCACCACGCGAGGGCCGACGGGCGCTGGCGTGTGTACGCGTTCGGCGACGCCTCCGGCCGGGGCCTGGACGCCTGGGCCGCAGCCGCCGCGCCCGTGTTCGCGCGCTTCACGCCCGCCGACGGCGACGTCGACGCGGTGTTCGACGTCAAGGCGGTCTACCAGCAGTCCTACGAGGACCTGGACGTCACGACGGCCCCGGAGCTGTTCCAGCCGAAGACCGGCCCGCTGGGTCTCACCGACTGGGAGAAGGTGTACGCCGGGGCGCCCTCGCACTGGTCCAAGAGCGACATCTTCGAGGAGCGCGAGCTCTCCCGCGACGGCGTCGTGGTGGTGGTCCGTCCCGACCAGTACGTCGCCGCGATCCTGCCGCTGGACGGCGTGGACGAGCTGGAGTCGTTCCTCGGGGGCGCCTTCCTCGAGGCCTGACGGGTTTCCCCGGGGAAGCGGACCTCGTCCCGCCGGCAACACCTGGGTGCTGCAGTACATGCCGTGGCGCCGCTGATCGGCTGACCTGTCGGAAAACGGAGGGAGGCGCGGCGTGTCGTCCGCGGAGCGGAGCGCGACACGCCGTGCCTCCCTCCGTTTTCCGACGATGGGCAGGGGTTCGGCTTCGACCCGAATCCCTGCCCGTCAGGAGTTCACGCGGATGATCTCCTGCTGGTACGGCGCGATCACGTCACCCGAGATCCGCAGATCGAGCACGAGGAACCGGCGGGTCGCAGGGTCCTCGGCGGTCCACGTGGCGAGCCGGTCCAGGTCGGCCAGGGTGCGCACGACGACGCCCTCGGCGCCGACGGCCGCGGCGAACGCGGCGAAGTCGACCTCGGGGATGAGCATGGGCTCGCGGGCGAGGCCCTTGAGCCCGTAAAGGTTCACCTCGGCGCCATAGGCGGCGTCGTTCCAGATCACCGCCATGCCACGTCCGGCAGCGGAGCGGACCGCCGATTCCAGGTCGGCGATGGCCATCAGGCCGCCGCCGTCGCCGGAGGTCAGGACCACGGTCGCCTCGGGGCGGGCGCGGGTGGCGCCCACGACGCTGGGCCAGCCCTGGCCGATGGCCTGGAACGCGGTGCCGATCATCATCATCCGGTCGGGCGACGCGACCGGCCAGTACATGTTGGCCCAGCCGATGAAGTGCCCCCCGTCGGACACCACGACGCGGTCCTCGGGCAGCAGCTCGGCGATGCGGCGGGCGGCGGAGCGCGGGTCGAGCCGGCCGTCGGGCGCGGTCTCGTCGCCGGGCTCGTACGCGCGGGCGGCGGCGACGTCGACGCTCTCGCGCCACCCGGAGCCGGCGGCGCCCTCGAGCCGGGCCACCAGCGCCTCGGCCGCGAGCCGTGCGTCGGCGCGGACGAAGCCGCCGACGTGCGCGTGGGTCGCCGCCGGGGCGACGTCGACCTGGAACACCTGCGTGCCGGGGGCGAACAGCGCCCCGAAGCGCATCGTGAACTGGTTGAGCGACGCGCCGAACACGACGGCGACGTCCGCGGTGCGTACGAGCTCCATCGCGCCCTCGGCGCCGAACCCGCCGGTCACGCCGAGATCGAAGCGCTGGTCGGGGAAGACGCCGCGGCCGAGCGCCGAGGTGGCGGTCAGCGCACCGGTCGCCTCGGCGAGGGCGCCCAGGGCGTCGCCGGCGCCGGCGAGCCAGGCGCCGCGGCCGGCGAGCAGGAACGGTCGCTCGGCGGAGCGCAGCGCCTGGGCGATCCGGTCGAGCATGCCCTCGGCGTACTCGCCCTTCGGGGCCGGCGCCGCCGGCACCTGCGGCTGGGGCGCGGCGGGCACCTCTCCGGCCTCCAGGGCCGCGACGTCGTAGGGGATCGCCAGGACCACCGGCACCCGGTAGGTGAGGGCGTGCTCGATCGCGATGACCGTGGTGGCCGCGGCATCGGCCCGGCCCACGGTGTAGGTGCGGGCGCCGACGCCCGAGGCGAGGGCGATCTGGTCCACGTCCCAGGGGCGGGGGCCGCTCGTGGGCTCGTCGCCGACGACGAGCACGAGCGGGATGTGCGCCTGCACCGCCTCGGCGAGGGCGGTGATCGTGTTCGTGAAGCCGGCGCCGTAGGTGCTGGTGGCGGCGGCGATGCGGCCGGAGGCGCGGTAGTGCGCGTCGGCCGCGACGACGGCGCCCTGCTCGTGGCGGACGGCGGTGAAGCCGACCCCGGTCTGCTTCTCGATCGCGTCGAGGAAATAGGCGTTGCCGTTGCCCATCACGCCGAAGACGGCGTCGATGTGCTGGGCGAGGGTGAGGGCGACGTGGGCGGAGACGGTGGGCATGCGGAACGTCCTTTCGAGACGACAACGGAGACAGGATCCGTATGTGTCTCGCCGGAGCGGGTCCCGGCGTTCGTCGGCGGGTCGCTGCGGGCTTCGTGCCCCTTTTTCGAGCACCGGCGCGCCGAGGCGGATGACGCGCGGGCGCCGGACGATGAGATTCTATCGCGGCTGTGTGCGCCGGCCGCTTCCTGAGGTGCTCCGTGTGCGCGCGCGACTCACTCGCGGAGCAGGGCGCGCAGCGTCTGGATCGTGTCGGCGTCTGCGGCCGTCTTGTCGGGGCGGTAACCCTTGACCCGGGCGAAGCGCAACGCGATGCCGCCGGGGTAGCGCGGGGAGTGCTGCACGCCGTCGATGGCGATCTCGACGACGATCTCCGGCCGCAGCAGGACGGCGTGCGCGGTGCGGCGGTCCTCGAAGGCGGGGAAGGTCTCGGTCTGCCAGCGCAGCAGCTCGTCGGTGAGCCCCTTGAAGGTCTTGCCCACCATGACGAAGCCGCCGGGCTCGCCGAACTCGCCCTCCGGATCGCGCGCGCCGAGGTGCAGGTTGGAGAGCCAGCCGCGGCGGCGGCCGGATCCCCATTCCGCGCCGAGCACGACGAGGTCGTAGGTGAGCACGGGCTTGACCTTCACCCAGCTCTTGCCGCGGCGGCCGGCGGTGTAGGCGGATCCGATCGCCTTGACGACGACCCCCTCGTGCCCGGCCGCGAGGGCCTCGCGGGACAGCTGCTCCGCGGCGGCCGGGTCGGCGGTGACCACCCCGGGCATCCGCCAGTCGCCGGCGATGCGGTCGAGCTCGGCGAGGCGCACCGAGAGGGGCTCGTCGATGAGGTCGCGGCCGTCGACGTGCAGCACGTCGAAGAACCACGGCCGCAGCACGAGTTCGCGCGAGACCTCCGCGCCGAAGCGGGACATGGTCTGCTGGAACGGGCGGGGGCCGCCGTCCTCGTCGAGGGAGAGCGTCTCCCCGTCGAGGATGAGGTCGTGCGCCGGCAGCGCACGCACGATGTCGACGATCTCCGGGAGCCGGTGCGTGACGTCCGCGAGGCTGCGCGTGTAGATGCCGACGTCGTCGCCGCGCCGGTGCACCTGGATCCGGGCGCCGTCGAGCTTGTACTCGACCGACGCTTCGCCGGTGATCTCCAGCGCCGCGGTCGGCGTCGCGGCGGTCGCGGCGAGCATCGGCAGCACCGGGCGCCCCACCGCCAGCCCGACCGCCTCGAGGTCCTCCTCCGTGCCGGTGAGGGCGACCACGGCGGTCGTTCCGAGGTCGCCGGAGAGCATCGCCGCCCGCCGCACCGCGGCGACAGGGCGCTCCGACGCCTTCGCGACCGCGTCGAGCAGCACGCCGGCGAGCGCTCCCGTGCGCAGCTCGCCGAGCATCGCCCGGGCGAGGAGGTCCCACTCCTCGGTCGTCGCGTGGGCGGCGAGGCGGCCGAGCAGCGCTGCGCGCGCCGCGGCCGACCCGGATCCGGAGACCGCGGCCAGCTCGTCCAGCGTGCGATCGACCTCTGCGATGGAGAGCGTCGGCTCAGCGGCATGCGCCACATCGACGGCCATGAGACCGCGCCAGCCGACGCCGAGGCGACCCTGTCGCGGGGACGCCAGGAGCAGCCCCATGACCGGGACGATGTCGTCCGTGTCGGCGCGCCGCAGCAGCCGCGCCAGCGTGTCGATCTTCGCCAGGCGGGACGACGTCGCCGCCACCTCGTCGGTCGCGGCGACCAGCTCTGCGAGCTTCATGTCGGCATTCTCGCACCGGCCTCCGACATCGGCCCGGCACCTGGTTCGCCGCAGGCCCTCTCAGCGCGAACGCGCGATGAGCTCCAGGAGGGCGCGGCCGTACGCCTCGGACGGATCCGGATGCTCGAACGGGAGCAGCTCGCCGGCGATCTCGATCTCGACGCGGAAGGTGTCCTCCTCCCGGACGAGGTGGCGGAACGTCCCGCGCAGCAGCTCGCGCAGCTGGTCCTCGCGCGGCAGCCACACTGCTCCGGAGAGCGGGACCGCATCCAGCGCCCACTCGGTCGTGCCGTTGAAGGCGAGATCGACGCCGCTCGGGGTGCGCCGCGCGTCGATCGTCATCCCGCTCACGGTGTAGACGTCGGCCTCCGCTTCCAGCTCCACCTCGTCGGGGAGGTCGAGTTGGAAGCGGTCGCCCTCGGCCGGATGCCAGACGAGACCGGCGGCGCGCAGCTCCAGCGCCAGTTCGCGCGTGATCACGGCCGCATCCTCGGGAAGCTCATCGACTGAGCGTATCGAGGAGTCGCACCGCTCAGCGCACCCGGCCGAAGGCGCGCGCCGGATGCTCCAGCAGCTCCATCACGCGACGCAGGAACGCGGCCGCGTAGCCGCCGTCGCACACACGGTGGTCGAACACGAGGGAGAGCTGCGCGATGCGGCGGGCGACGATCGCCCCGTCGACGACCCACGGCCGCTCGATCATCCGGCCGATGCCGAGGATCGCGACGTCGGGGTGATTGATGATCGCGGCGGATCCGTCCACGCCCAGGCCGCCGTAGTTGTTGAGGGTGAACGTGGATCCGCGCAGCCGCTCCGGCGGCATGGATCCGGCCCGGGCGGTCGCGGCGAGCTCGCGCAGCGCCGCGTCGAGCTCGTCGACGCTGAGCTCGTGCGCCCGCGGGATCACCGGCACCAGGAGGCCGCGGTCGGTGTCGGCCGCGACGCCGAGGTTCACGCCGTCGAAGGACACGATCTCGGTCGCGTCGTCGCTGAGCCGCGACGCCAGCAGCGGGTGCTCGGCGAGCGCGATGAGCACGAAGCGCGCGACGAGCGCCGTGATGGACGGCGCTCGCCCTCCCTCGGGCGCCATCGCGGCGCGCAGGTTCCAGAGCTCGGTGACGTCGACGTCGACCCACACCGTCGCCTCGGGGATCTCGGCCCGGCTGCGCGTGAGCTTGGCGCTCACCGCCTTGCGCAGCGGCGACATGCGCTCCCGCGATGTGACGGAGAGTCCGTCGACCGTCCCAGCGGGCGCGGGCGCGGGTGCGGGGGCGGGGGC
>NZ_LR733284.1:2341091-2914121 GCF_902506375.1 Microbacterium sp. 8M | reverse complement strand
GTGCGGGGGCGGGGGCGGGGGCGGACGCCGAGCGGCCGCCGGCTCCGGGCGCCGACAGCCCGTGCAGGGACAGGCCGTCCACCGCCTGGTCGACGGCGGCCCGCAGCACATCGGCACGGGTGACCGCGCCGTCCGCGCCGGTCGGGGTGATCCGGCGCACGTCGAGGCCGAGGTCGCGCGCGAGTCGGCGGACGATGGGGGAGCGCACGGGGACGGGGCCGAGCACCGGGGCGTCCTTCGTCTCGCTGCGCTCGCTCAGGAACCGGTCCGGAGCGGGGGTCGCTTGAAGGCGCGGCGTTTCGCTGGGCTCGCTCGGGGATCGATCAGGGCCTGCCACGGCCGGGGCCGCGCTCGGCCGTCCCGCGGGCTGACCGTCTCCGCGCACGGGCCCGGCGCGGCGGGCCCTGCGGCGTCCCGAGGCGGCGCGCTCGGTCGTGCCGTAGCCGATGAGCACGTTCCCGGATCCGGATCCGGCCCGCTCCTCGGCGCGGTACGCCTCCTTCTCGACGTCGGGCGCGGCGGCGTCCTTCGTCCCGCTGCGCTCGCTCAGGAACCGGGGGTCGGCCGATGCGTCCGGATCGGCCACCTCGAGCACGGGCGCGCCGACATCGATCGTGTCGCCGGGCGCGCCGTGCAGGGCGACGACGACCCCCGCGTAGGGCGAGGGAAGTTCGACCACGCTCTTCGCGGTCTCCACCTCGGCGATCGCCTGGTCGGTGCGGATCGTGTCGCCGACCTGCACGAGCCACTGCACGAGGCCGGCCTCGGTGAGGCCCTCGCCGAGATCGGGCAGCCGGAAGACCCTGGTCGTCGCGGTGGTCATGCTTCTTCTCCGTGCTCGTCGAGCCAGTGCAGCGTGTCGATCGCGTCGAGCACGCGGTCGGCGTCGGGCAGGTACCAGTGCTCGAGCTTCGGCGGGGCATACGGGGCGTCGAAGCCGGTGACCCGGCGCACGGGCGCCTCGAGGAACTCGAAGCAGCGCTCGAACACCCGGGACTGGATCTCGCTCGCCACGCTCGCGAAGCCCGGGGCTTCGGCGACGACCACGGCGCGTCCGGTCGAGCGCACCGCGGCGGTGACCGTCGCGTCGTCGAACGGGGTGAGCGTGCGCACGTCGACCACCTGCACGCTGCGGCCCTCGCCGGCCGCGATCTCGGCGGCCTCGAGGCACGTCGCCACCGAGGACCCGTAGGAGATCAGGGTGACGTCGGTGCCGGCGCGGGCGATCCGCGCGGATCCGATCTCGGCGACGACGGAGGTGTCGACCTCGCCCTTGGTCCAGTACAGTTTCTTCGGCTCCAGGAAGACCACCGGATCCGGCGACGCGATCGCCGCGCGCAGCAGCGAGTACGCGTCCTGCGGGGTCGAGGGGCACACCACCGTCAGTCCCGGCGTGTGCGCGTAGTACGCCTCGGAGGAGTCGCAGTGATGCTCGACGCCGCCGATGCCGCCGCCGGTCGGGATGCGGATCACCATCGGCAGGCGCACCGCACCGCGGGTGCGATTGCCCATCTTCGCGACGTGGCTCACGATCTGCTCGAATGCGGGCAGCGCGAACGCGTCGAACTGCATCTCGACCACCGGGCGCATCCCGTTCATCGCCATGCCCACGGCGGTGCCGACGATGCCGGATTCGGCGAGCGGGGTGTCGAAGCACCGGTCCTCGCCGTAGCGCGCGGTGAGACCGTCGGTGATGCGGAAGACGCCGCCGAGCGCGCCGACGTCCTCGCCGAAGACGACCACGGCGTCGTCCGCCTCGATCGCATCGGCGAGGGCGCGGTTGAGGGCCGCGGCCATGGTCATGGTCTGCACGGTCGAGGTCGTGGGGCTCTCGGGGTGGGCGGCGTCCACGCGGACGTCCTCGTGCGCGATGGTCATCGGGTGCCTCCTTCGACGGGGGATGCGGAGCGTTCGAGCTCGTCCCGCAGCTGGTGCCACTGCTCCTGCAGCTGCGGGGAGCGCGTGCTGCGCACGTACCGGAACAGGTCCTCGGGGTCGAGGTCCGCATCCGTGTTGAGCGCGTCGCGGAGTGCGGCGGCGATGGCCTCGGCGCCCTCGGCGAGCTCCTTCTCGCGGGCCTCGTCGAGCAGGCCGCGTGCGGTCAGATGCGCGCGCAGACGGGTGAGCGGATCCTTCGCCGCCCACGCCTGCACTTCGGCGCGCTCGCGGTAGCGGGTGTCGTCGTCGGCGTTGGTGTGCGCCTGCATGCGGTAGGTGTGCGCCTCGACGAGCGCGGGCCCGCCGCCCGCCCTGGCGCGATCCACGGCCTCGCCCAGCACGGCGAGGAGCGCGGCGACGTCGTTGCCGTCGACGCGCTGCCCGGGCATGCCGTAGCCGATCGCCTTGTGCGCGAGCGAGGGCGCCGCGGTCTGCCGTGAGAGCGGCACCGAGATCGCGAACTCGTTGTTCTGCACGAAGAAGACGACCGGTACGTGGAAGACGGCCGCGAAGTTCAGCGCCTCGTGGAAGTCGCCCTCGCTCGTGGAGCCGTCGCCGCACATCGCCAGCACCACCGTGTCCTCGCCGCGGTGCTTCGCGGCCTGGGCGAAGCCGACCGCGTGCAGCAGCTGCGTCGCCAGCGGCGTGGTCTGCGGAGACACCCGGTGCTCATGCGGGTCGTAGCCGGAGTGCCAGTCGCCCTTGAGCAGCACCATGGCGTCGGCGGGGGAGACGCCTCGCGAGATCACCGCCACGGAGTCGCGGTAAGTCGGGAAGAGCCAGTCGTGATCGCCGAGCACGAGGGACGCGGCGATCTGGCAGGCCTCCTGTCCGTGCGAGGACGGGTACACCGCCAGGCGCCCCTGGCGGACGAGGGCGTTCGCCTGGTCGTTGATGCGGCGGCCCTCGACGAGGCCCCGGTAGGCGCGGCCGAGCAGCTCGTCGGCGGGCATGAGGTAGTGGTCGTCGACGTGCGCGGCGCCCGTCTCGTCGATGAGGCGCACCGGCTCGTCGCGGGGGAGCAGCGTGCGGGGATCCGCGTCGCGCGCGTCGCTGCGGGCAGGCATCGTGTGCTGCATCGGGTCCGCCTTCCTTGCCGAACGTGATGTCTCCAGTGTGCGTCGCGGGGCGCACTCGTCCAATGGGATCCGGGTGGATCTGGACGATTGAACATCCATGCCGTCAGAATGATGCAGAGTGTCAACAGCATGACGACAGGAGGACGCGCCCATGCCGGAGCTGGACGACGTCGACCGGGCGATCCTCGACGAGCTGCGCCGCGACGCGCGCGCCTCGATGACCGGCATCGCCGAGGCGGTGCACATCTCCCGTGCGGGGGCTCACGCGCGCATCAAGCGCCTCACCGACTCCGGCGTGATCACGGGCTACACGGTGCGTACGGACCCCGTGCTGCTCGGCCATCACGCCTCGGCCTATGTGATGCTCGCGCTCGAGCAGCCGGCGTGGCAGGAGGTGCAGGAGCGGCTGCAGCGCATCCCCGAGATCGAGCACATGGCCCTCGTCGGCGGCGATTTCGACGTGATCCTGCTGGTGCGGGCGAGCGACGCGCGCGACCTCCGCCGCATCGTCCTCGAGGACATCCAGGCCATCCCCGCCGTCCGCTCCACACGCACCACCCTGATCTTCGAGGATTTCGACCAGCGCTGAGCGGATCGCGACGACGGCGCCGGATCCATGGTCCGCTCGCATCCGTCCGCACGGCAGAATGGATCCATGACGGATACGGCGATCGAGCGCGAAGTGCTCACCTGGGACGGTTTCGGCAGCGCGACGCGCGATCTGGCGCGCAGGATCCTCGATTCCGGCTTCGAGACCGAGGTGGTCGTCGCGATCGCCCGCGGCGGGCTGCTGCCGGCGGGCGCGATCGCCTACGGCCTGGGTGCGAAGAACTGCGGTGCCATCAACATGGAGTTCTACACCGGCATCGGCACGGTGCTGGACGCTCCCGAGGTGCTGCCCCCGGCACTCGACATGGACTACCTGGACGGACGCCGCGTCCTCCTCGTCGATGACGTCGCGGACTCCGGGCGCACGCTCGCGCTCGCCGTCCAGCTGCTCAAGGACAAGGGCGCCGATGTGCGCTCGGTCACGATCTACACCAAGCCCACCACGATCATCCAGCCCGACTACGCGTGGAAGGACACCGATCGCTGGATCGACTTCCCGTGGTCGGCCAAGGGCACCGTGCGCGAAGAGGACCAGGGCCTGCCGCCGACGGCCTGAACCGTCGACGGCAGGGCCAGGGGCCGTCTCAGACCCGCGCTGCCTCGAGCAGTTCGGAGAGAGCGCGGCGGTGGGTCAGCTGCGGATGGTGTCCCGCACCGGGGATGGAGATCAGCTCCGCGTTCGGAAGCGAGGCGAGCCACTCGGCCGCTTCCGGCGTGAGCGGGTCGTCGCTTCCCGTGACGATCCGTACCGGCCCGCGGAATCGTCCCAGCGCCGCCCGCAGCTCGGCACGCCACCGCGGCGACCCGGCACGGGCGAGCTGTGCGGCCACGCGCGAGGCGGTGCCCCGCTTGAGGTCGCTGACACTCGATTCGAGGGCGGCCGCGCTCTCCTCCGATCCGGTCAGCTGCCGCGACAGCCGAGGCGCATCGAGGCGCCGCAGGTATGCGGACACGAACGGCCGCAACCTGGTCGCGGCGCTCGCCGGGGCCTGCAGGAAGAACGGAGCGACCAGGGTGAGCGACGCCACGCGCTCCGGGAAGCGATCCGCCGCGACGACGGCTGCGGCCGCGCCGATCGAGTGGCCGATGAGCTCGGCGGGTTCGTCGCCGAGCAGTCCGGGGAGCCACCGCCCCCAGTCATCGACGCCGATCCCTCCGCTGAGGCCGAGCCCGGGCAGGTCGACGGCGCGTGCGACGAGCGCCGAGGCCACCTCGGCCCAGGTATCCGCGTTGACCGGCAGCCCCGGCAGGATCACCCGGGCGGATTCGGGTGCGCCGAGCTCGAAGGTCCGCACGCCGCCGGCATCGACGAAACGGCGGTCGCCGGCTGTGGCGGCGCCGAAACGGTGCGCCGCCAGGTAGTCGACCCACCGATCGATGGAGAGCCTCACGTCCGGCATCGGGATGCCGTGCCTCGCGGCGAGCTCGACGGCGGGCCCGGTCGGGTAGCGGTCGGAGGACAGGAAGCCGAGCGTCTCCGGGTCGGCCTTGGTGACCCACTCCGGGAGCCGCTTGATGACACCGACGGGGATCCTCAGGCGCGGAACCTTCGCCTCGAGACGCCTGCCGGCCCGGGTGAGCAGTTCCTGCAGCGGCGGGGTGGCGTCGTCCATGACCCAGAACGCTCTGTCCACCGCCTCGGGATCGACCGCGGCGGCGGCCATGAAGGCCGCCATGTAGTCGACCGTCAGGACCGGGAGGAACGTCGAGTCGCCGGCGGGGAGTGCTGCGGCCGTGCCGTCCCAGATCTGTTCGATGGTCTTGGTCATCCCGATGTACTGCTCGGTCTCCCCGGTCGTGCTGTCGCCGATCACGGTGGCCGGGTTGATGATCGTCCAGGGGACTCGTCGTTCCAGGGCCCGGGCCTGGAAGACGGCGTCGGATTCCACCTTGGACGCCTCATAGCCGCCCAGCTCCTTGTAGACCGCCGCGCGATGCTCCGCGGACCACGGAACCGCCGTCGGATCCTGTCCGCCGACGCGGTAGCCCGAGATGTAGACCAGCCGCTGCAACGCCGGAAGCTCCGCCGCGAAGTCGACGACCTTCTCCGCGATGCCGACGTTCGCGCGGCGCGCCTCCTCGGCGGACATGCCGAACCGGAAGGCCCCCGCGCAGCAGTGGATCTCGGTCACGTCCGCGAAGGCCGCAGCGCCGCCTTCGACGATCTCCGGCGCGTCGAAGTCGACGATCGTGGTGCGGATGCTCCGCGTGAGGCCGTGCTCGCGGAGCCAGCGTTCGACGCGGGCTCCGGACTCGGCGGTCCGAACGGCCGCCGTGACGGTCGCGCCGGTCTGCGCCAGGGTCAGCACGAGATGCCGGCCGATCAGCCCCGACGCGCCGAACACCAGGGCATGGCGAGTCTCCTGCGCGGTCATCGCGTTCCTCCCGCGCTCTGGCGGCTCCGGTCGACGAGATCCGCGACGACGTCGGCGGCCGCATGCAGGGGCTGGGTGCTCCGCGTGGCGCGGGACACGATCACCGCTCCTTCGATCGTGGAGACCACGACCGTCGCCAGGGTGCGCGCCTGGGCGGGCTCGACGCCTCCGGTCTCGAGCAGTGCCGCCGTGGGCGCGATCCACGACTCGAAGGCGGAGGCGCAGGCCTGCCGCAGGCGCTCGCTCTCCGCGCCCATCTCGAGCGTGACCACCGAGACCGGGCATCCGAGTCGATAGTCGCTCTCGCCGACGATCGTCGCCAGCGCCTCGATCACGGCACGGGCTGCTGCGGCCGGGCTGCCCGCGGACGCGGCGGCCTCCGCGATCAGCGACTCGAACTGCTTCGCGGCCAGGTCGACCGCGGCGACGCCGAGGCCCTCCTTCCCGTCGGGGAAGTGGAAGTACACCGATCCCTTCGGCGCTGCGGCGTGGTCGATCACGGCGTTCAGTCCGGTGCCGCTGTACCCGCTGGTCTGGATGAGCTCGAGCATCGACTCCGCGAGCCGTGCCTTGGTCAGATCCCCTTTGGTTGTCATGGATCCAGAATAGACCGGTCTATATATTTTCTGCAAATGGCGGCGCGGCGGCGGCGTCGACTGTCCCTGGCTGCCGGCCGGTGTCCGCCGTCCTCGGGCGCGACCGGAGAGCGCGTCTCAGTCTTCGGCGGGGGCGATCCGCGGGGGCCAGACCGTCGCGCCGAGCTCGCGTGAGATGTTGCGCGCCGTGTCCCGCAGCGCGTGCAGTGCTGTGTCGGGGGCGGGCCCGTCCGCCGTCGGGAACACGACGGCGACCGCCGCGACGATGTCGCCGCGTGCGTCCGCGATCGGCGACGCGAGCGACGACTCGCCGAGCACCGCCTCGTCGGTCTCGGTCGCGAACCCGTGCTCGGCGATCGTCGGCAGTGCTGCCACCAGCGCGGTCGCGTCGGTGACCGTGTCGCCGGTGAGGCTGGCGAGCGGGTCGGCGAAGACGGCGCGCTGGAAGCCCAGGTCGTGTGCGAGCAGCACCTTGCCCATCGCGGACGCGTGCGCGGGCAGTGCGGCGCCGGTCTCGAGCATCTGCGGGCTGTCGTCGGGGCGGAGGACATGGTGGATCACGAGCACCTCCGCGAAGTGCGGCGCACCTAGCCGCACCGCCATCCCGGTGCGGCGCGCGAGGTCCTGCGTCCAGCGCATGGCGCGAGCCCGCACGTCGAGGGAGTCGAGGTAGACGCTGGAGAGCTTCAGCAGCGTCGGGCCCAGCATGTACCGCTGGCCGCCGCGCTCCTTCGCCACGAGGCCGTGCTCGCGCAGCGACGACACGATGCCGTGCACCGTCGAGGGCGGCAGCTGCAGGGCGGTGGCGAGGTCGGTGATGCCGAGGTGGCGGGAGCCCTGCAGCAGTTCAAGCACTTTCGCGGCGCGATCGATGGCCTGGATCATCTGCTTCGGCTCCCTCCTCGACGGCTTCGGCGGCGGCGGTGCGGATCCGGAGGCGGATCCTTGACAATCCGACATCCTCATCGCATATTCGACATTAACGAAAAGTATTCCGATTCTGGAGTGCGGCACTGCCGGACGCAAGGGCTTCCCGGCGTCGGTCGCCAGCAGGACGCGGAATGCCGATCGGACACGGACCGCCCGTCAGGTGCCGGCCGGACGGCGACGGTGCGGGTCGAACCGCAACGGTGCTCGGTGAACTGCAACAAGGAGGTCGCAGGATGAAGAAGCTCATCAACGCCCCGGAGGACGTGCTGGCGGAGTCTCTGCGCGGGCTCGCCCTGTCGCACCCGGAGCTCGAGGTGGACCTGGCGAACCGGGTCATCCTGCGCGCGGTGCGCAAGGACGAGGGCAAGGTGGCTCTGCTGTCAGGAGGCGGATCCGGACACGAGCCGCTGCATGGCGGCTTCGTGGGGACCGGCATGCTCGACGCCGCCTGCGCGGGGGAGGTGTTCACCTCGCCCACGCCCGACCAGATGCAGGTGGCCACGAAGGCGATCGACCGCGGCGCGGGCGTGCTGCACATCGTGAAGAACTACACCGGCGACGTGATGAACTTCGAGATGGGCGCGGAGCTCGCGGCGATGGACGGCATCGACGTGCGCTCGGTCGTGGTGGACGACGACGTCGCCGTGCAGGATTCGCTCTACACGGCGGGACGCCGCGGCGTCGGCCTCACGGTGCTGCTGGAGAAGATCGTGGGCGCCGCCGCCGAGGAGGGGAAGGATCTCGCCGCCGTGGCCGACCTCGCAGCGCGCGTGAACGGGCAGGGACGCTCGATGGGTATGGCGCTGACCAGCTGCACGGTGCCCGCCGCGGGGAAGCCGACGTTCGAGTTGCCCGAGGACCAGATGGAGATCGGCATCGGCATCCACGGCGAGCCCGGGCGGCACCGCGTGCCGCTCGCGCCGGCCAAGGACATCGCCGCTCAGCTGGTGGAGCCGATCCTGGCCGACATGGACTTCACCGGATCCCCGACGATCGTGATGCTCAACGGCATGGGCGCCTCGCCCCTCATCGAGCTGTACCTCATGTACGGCGAGGTGGCGACGCTGCTGCAGAAGGCCGGCGTGAGCATCGCCCGCAACCTCGTCGGGAACTACATCACCTCGCTCGACATGGCCGGATGCTCGGTGACCGTGCTCAAGGCCGATGACGAGCTCATCCGGCTGTGGGACGCCCCCGTGGTGACCCCCGGCCTGCGCTGGGGCGCCTGAGAACCGCCGCAATTCCAGTTCAGGTCGCGAAAACTGCGCCAAACGACAGGCGTTGGTGCACTTATCGCGACCTGAGCGGGTCATACCGAACCTCACAGGAGAGCATCTGCATGTCGAACACCATCCCGCTCACCGTCCTCGTCGACTGGCTCGGCCGCTTCCGCGACGCCGTCGTGGCGCAGCGCGACTGGCTCACCGAGCTCGACTCCGCGATCGGCGACGCCGACCACGGCGCCAACATGGCGCGCGGCATGACCGCGGCGGTCGAGAAGGTCGAGCAGACGGCACCCGCGACCGCTGACGAACTGTTCAAGACCGTGGGCATGACGCTCGTGTCGACGGTGGGCGGGGCGAGCGGGCCGCTGTACGGCACGTTCTTCCTGCGGCTCGGCGCGACGCTCGGTGCGGTGACCGATGTCGAGCCCGCCGCCCTCGCGGCGGGGCTCCGCGCGGGTCTGGAGGGCATCGTGGCGCGCGGCAAGGCCGAGGCCGGCGACAAGACGCTGTTCGACGCGGTCGCGCCGGCTCTCGACGCGATGGACGCGGCGCTGGCCGGCGGAGCATCCGCCGCCTCTGCTGCCGCGGATGCCGCCAAGGCGGCCGCCGCCGGACGCGACGCCACGATCGATCTCGTCGCGCGCAAGGGCCGGGCCAGCTACCTCGGGGAGCGCAGCGCCGGGCACATGGATCCGGGATCCGCGTCGGCGACCCTGCTGTTCGAGACGCTCGCGGCGGCCGTCGCCGGCTGACCCGCAGTCCCACCGCCGGACAGTACGGCGGACCCAAGACCGGACCGAGGAGGAGTGCGCTGATGGGGACCGTCGGGATCGTCGCCGTGTCGCACAGCCTGCGCCTGGCCGAGGCCGCGCAGGAGCTCGCCGCGCAGATGGTGCCGGGGGCGGCGGTGCCGATCGCGCTCGCCGCGGGCGCCGGCGTGGACGCCGAGGGTGCGCCGATCCTGGGTACGGACGCGACCCGGGTGGCCGAGGCCATCGACGAGCTGGCGGTCTCCTGCGATGGCGTGCTCGTGCTGATGGACCTCGGTTCCGCGGTGATGAGCGCCGAGTTCGCCCTCGAGCTGCGCGCGAGCGAGGTGCCGGTGCGGCTCGCATCCGCGCCGTTCGTGGAGGGGCTGCTCGCGGCTGCCGTGACGGCGGCGCAGGGGGCGCCGCTGGAACAGGTCGCCGCTGAGGCGGACAGCGCGCTGATCGCGAAGTCGGCGCAGCTGGAGGACGAGCCGCAGGCGCAGGCCGGGTCGGGGGGCCTCGGGCTCGACGCGGGCGCGCCGGAGACGAGCGCGCGCGAGGAGAGCGTGCCGGCGTCTGCGGTCTCGCGGCCGGAGGGCGCCGCCGTGCGCACCGTGGTGGTGCGCAACCCCGCAGGAGTGCACGCGCGGCCGGCCGCCCTGATCGCGCAGGCGGCCCAGGGTGCGCCGGTGACGCTGCGGCGGCTGCCCGAGGGGGAGGCGGTCCCGGCGGCGAGCATGATGCGCCTGCTCGCCTTCGGCGCGCGCGCCGGCGACCGGGTCGAGCTGGACGGGGATCCGGAAGCGGTCGCGCGCGTGGCCGCGCTGTTCGACGACGGCTTCGGCGAGATGGAGGGGGTGCCGGGTGCGGACGCGGGCGCTCCGTCGGCGGCGCCCGTGCACTCGGAACGGTCTCTGACACCCGGCGCGACGCTCACCGGTCTCGGGGTGAGCCCCGGGGTCGCCGTGGCCCCGGTCGCGCAGCTCGGGGCCGCGATCGCCGCGCCGCCCGACGCCGACCGGCTGCCGGGCGACCGCCGTGAGGCGGAGGCCGCGCGCATCGCGTCGGCCGCCGCCGAGGTCGCCGCAGCGCTGCGCGCGGACGCGGCGCGCGCCGACGGCGAGGCGGTGCAGATCCTCGAGGCCACCGCGCTGCTGGCCGAGGATCCGGAGCTCGCCTCGGGGGCCGCCGCGCGGGTGCGCGCCGAGGGCGTGCCGGCCGACCGCGCCGTGTGGGACGAGGCCGAGGCTCAGGCGCAGATGCTGCGCGGGCTCGGCGGCCGCATGGCGGAGCGCGTCGCGGACGTGCACAGCGTGCGCGACCGCATCGTGGCACGGCTGACCGGGCGCGAGGTGCCGGGGATCCCGGATCGTGCGGATCCGTTCGTGCTCGTCGCGCGCGACCTCGCCCCGGCGGAGACCGCGGCGCTCGGGCGCAGCCGGTGCGTCGCGCTGGTCACCGAGGAGGGCGGCCCCACCTCGCACACCGCGATCCTCGCGCGCGCCCTCGGACTCCCCGCCGTGGTGGGCGCTGCCGGGGCGACCGGCATCCGGGCGGGGACGGTCGTGCTCGTGGATGGCGAGGCGGGCGTCGTCCAGCTCGACCCGCCGGAGCAGCGGCGCGCGGCCGCATCCGAGGCGGTGCCCGCGTTCGACGGTGCGGGGGCGCTCGCCGACGGCACGCCCGTGCCGCTGCTCGCCAATGTCGGCGGCGCCGCAGAGGCGCGCGCCGCGGCGGAGGCGCATGCGCAGGGCATCGGCCTGTTCCGCACGGAGTTCTGCTTCCTCGACCGCGCGGCCGAGCCCACCGTCTCCGAGCAGACGGACGCCTACCGGGGCGTGCTGGCCCCGTTCTCCGGACGGAAGGTCGTGGTGCGCACGCTCGACGCCGGATCCGACAAGCCCCTCCCGTTCGCGACGGCGGTGGACGAGGAGAACCCCGCCCTCGGCGTGCGCGGGCTCAGGGTCGCGCGGGCGCACCCCGCCCTGCTCGCCCATCAGCTCGCGGCGATCGCCGCCGCCGCGGCACAGGAGCGCGCCGACGTCGAGGTGATGGCGCCGATGGTGGCCACGGTCGACGAGGCGCGCGACTTCGTGGCGGCGTGCCGGTCGGCCGGGATCACGCGGGCCGGGATCATGATCGAGACCCCCGCCGCCGCCCTGCTCGCCGCGGAACTGCTCGATGTCGTCGACTTCGTGAGCCTCGGCACCAACGACCTCACCCAGTACACGATGGCGGCCGACCGGCTGTCGGCGCCGCTCGGCGCGCTCAACGATCCGTGGCAGCCGGCGGTGCTGCGTCTGATCGGCACCGTCGGCGCCGCCGGGCGCACCCTGGGCAAGCCGGTGGGCGTGTGCGGTGAGGCCGGAGGCGATCCGGCGATCGCGCCCGTGCTCGTCGGCCTCGGCGTCACCAGCCTGTCGATGACGGCGCGATCGCTTCCCCGCGTGGCGGCGCGGCTGCGCGCGGTGACCGCGGAGGACTGCCGCCGCGCGGCTGCGGCGGCGCTCGGCGCTGCGACCGCTGCCGAGGGCCGCGCCGCCGTGGCGGCTGCGCTGGGCTGAGGGCTGCGGCAGGATCGAGGCATGAGCGCATATGTGCGGCCGGCGATCGACGCACGCGTGTTCCGCGATGCGGACGGACGGGTGATCCCGTACGGCCGTCGCTGGGCCGGATCCCCGCCGGAGGAGGCGTACTCGGCCGTGTCGCACCCGGACCGGTATCTCCCACTGCACACCGTCGCGGATGCCCTGATCGGCCACCTGCGAGCGACCTACGACGTCGAACTCGACGAAGGCCCGGAGGTTGCCGACGATCTGCTCCGCCCGCACCCGGAGGTTCAGCGCGCGGTGCGCGTGCGGCCCGCCGATGCCGCCTCCGCGGCGCTGACGTTCGTCTTCACGACCTTCCCCGGCGTCATCGTGCACGCCGGGCTGCTGCACGACTTCGCATACCCCGTGTGCGGGTGCGACGCGTGCGACTCCCCGTGGGAGTACGAGGTGGACCAACTGGAGCGCACGGTTCTCGCCGTCGTCTCCGGAGACTATGTCGAGAGCGTGACCAGCCGGTCCGAGGTGGGATTCCGGCTCGTCTACCCGAACGGCTCGACCACCGGGCAGACGCGCGCCGAGGATCTTCCCGCGGGTCGTCTGACCGCCGCCCTTCCGATCCTCCGCGATCTTCCGGACGGCTGGGCGCCGTGGCCGCTGCGGGCGGATCCCGGATCCGGATCCTGAGGCGCGAGACTGTGGATCCAGCATGAGACTGCACGTCTGCCGTGGTGTCTCATGCTGAAAATGGAGTCTCGCGGTGTGGCGCGCGCTGCGCGTTGGGGCGTGCGTGGCGCGGGCGCTGCGCGTTGGCTCGCGCCGCTGGCGTCAGCCGACCGTGAGCAGGAACCCGTCGCCGTCGGGGGAGATGGTGACGTGCGTCAGATCGGGGACGACGGCGTCCGGCGAGTGGGCCGCGGATCCGACGCCCACGCCGATCACCCGCATCCCCGCAGCCTGGGCGGCCTGGATCCCGGCCTCGGAATCCTCGAAGGCGACGCAGTCCGCCGGGTCCACGCCCAGGCGCCGGGCGCCGAGCAGGAAGCCCTCCGGATCCGGCTTCGAGGCGGTCACGAACTCCGCCGTGACCGGACCGTCGGGCACGGCGAGGCCGGCCGCGCCCATGCGGGCACGCATGAGCCGGTCGTCGGCCGAGGTCACGATCGCGTGCGGGAACGGTGCGAGTGCCGCCAGGAACGCCGCGGCGCCCGCCACCTCCACGACGCCGTCGACGTCGTCGCTCTCGCGGGCGAGCATCTCCCGGTTCTCCGCGAGGTTCTCCTCGTGCGGGCGGTCGGGAAGCATGATCGCCATGCTCTGGTGGCCCTGGCGGCCGTGCACCACGCTCAGCACGAACTCGGGGTCGAGTCCGTGCGGCTCCGCCCAGGCCAGCCACAGCCGCTCCACGACGGCGGTCGAGTCGACGAGGGTGCCGTCCATGTCGAGCAGGGCGGCGCGGGCGCGGAACGTCTGGGTCATCATGCCAGGGTATCCGCGCCCCTAGGGTGGAGACGTGACACAGGAGCGGGGAACGATGCGCGCCGAGTGGGACCGGCTGACCGGGCGGCTGCGCGCCGCCCGCGCGATCGCGACGCTGCGTCAGATCCGCGAGAGCGACGCGCTGCTGACCGGCGTGGTCGCGTTCGTGCTGGGGTTCCTCGCGGCCCTCGTGATCTTCTGGAACCGCACCCTCGCGATCACCGGCCCGTGGTCGGTCGGCGATGTGGCCGCGTACGGTGGAGCCGTGGTCGCCGTGCTGAGCTTCCTCGCGGGGCGCATAGGCTTGCGCCTCGAGCGCGTCGAGGCACCCGGGACGCGGCGCGATCGCGCAGGCGACGACGGCTTCGCGACGCCGGGCCAGCGCCTGCGCTGGTACGAGCTGACGGCGATCGCGCTCGCGCACGGCGCCGTCGCTCTGCTCGCCCTGCTCGGGCTGGCCACGCTTCTCGAGGCGGCCTTCCGGGACGCCCCGGTGTTCCCTTTCCCGGGGGCCGTGCTCGTCGGCGTCGCACTGGCCCTCACCGCGTACGTCTGCTACCTGAGCGCGATGGCGCTGAGCCCCACCACGGTATCGCTGATCCTGGCGGTCTACCTCGTGATCGGGGCGCTCACCGCGATGCTCGAGGCGACGGATCCGCACTGGTGGCGCACCAACCTCTCCGCCCTGGGCATGTCGACCAACGCCTCCTCGCCCGCGTTCAACGGCACTCTCATCGTCGCCGGGGTCATGGTGACCACGATCGCCCGCTACGCGACGGCGGCGCTGCCCGTTCCCGAGCCCCGGGACGACCGCGGTCGCACGATCGTGCGGGTCGGACTCGTCCTGATCGGGATCCTGCTCGCGTGCGTCGGGGTCTTCCCGGTGGACCGCTTCTTCCTGCTGCACAACACCGTCGCGACCGGGATGGCGGTGTGCTTCGCGGTGGTGGTGGTCGGGCTGCCGTGGTTCCTCCGGGGGATCTCGCGGGTCTTCGTCGTGCTGGGCTGGGTGTACGTGCTGGTGATCGCGCTGCTCGGGGTGTTCTTCGCGACCGGCTACTACAACCTCACCGCGGTCGAGCTCATCGCCGCCGTGCTGATCTTCAGCTGGATCATCGTGTTCCTGCGCACGGCCGCAGCCGATCACGGAGCGGGAGACGCGGACCGCGCGGCCCGCACGGAGGCCGCGGAGCGCGCGGGCAGCGCGGAGGCCGCGGCGCACACCTGAGCAACGTCGGTGCTCAGCCGGCGGCTGAACGCTGCGCGTCGAGCACCGCGGCGAGTCGCTCCACCTCGGTCTTGCCGGCCTCGTCGACGGTCAGCGACATGATCGACGACATCGCCAGCAGGACCTCGAACTCGCGGGGATCGCGGGGCTTGCCGAATAGCGAGGTGCGCTCCTTGATCCGCACCTCCCGGTACGTCGACACGGGATTGCGGGCGGTCTCGAGCTTGCCGTGATGCTTGAACTTCGCCACGGTCGCCCCGTCGAAGACGATCGACTCGCCGTCCGCGCCGGTGACCTCGATGCTGCTCGTCATGCGCAGAGTCTAGGGCGGAGGGCCCTGCGCCCGGAATGCGGGAACGGATCCGGATCCTTCGCGGGGGGACGAGCGCCGTGCACGGAAGGACAAGCCGCGGCACCGGGCCCTGCCGAGAATGGGTTGACGCATCGTCGTCCGCACACTCGAAGGAGAGACCGATGACCGACCTGTCCGCCGCGTCCGCGCTGCTCGACCGCGTCCAGGCCCCCCAGGGGTCGGGGCGGGAGATCCCCGACGCCGCCACGCGCGAGATCATCGGCCGAGCCCCGGTGCAGACCGTCGCCGACCTCGACGGCGCGATCGCGCGCGCCAAGGCCGCTCAGCCGGGCTGGGAGGCCCTCGGGCACGCGAAGCGGAGCGAACTGCTGCTGGCCGCGGCCGACGCGATCGATGCGAACGCCGAGGCGCTGGCCGTGCTGCTCTCCCGTGAGCAGGGCAAGCCGCTGAACGGCCCGAACGCGCGCTTCGAGCTGGGTGCGTGTTCGGCGTGGCTGCGCACGAACGCGACCACGGTGCTGGAGCCCGAGGTGCTCGTGGACGACGAGAACCTGCACGCCGAGCTCGTCTACAAGCCGGCGGGCGTGGTCGGCGCGATCGGGCCGTGGAACTGGCCGCTCATGATCACGATCTGGCAGATCGGGCCGTCGCTGCGGATGGGTAACACCGTGGTCGCCAAGCCCAGCGAGTACACGCCGCTGAGCGTGCTCGCGCTCCTCGCCGTGATGAACGACGTGCTGCCGGCCGACGTGCTGATCGGCATCTCCGGCGACCGCGAGGTGGGCGCGCGGCTCGCCTCGCACCCGGACATCGACAAGATCATGTTCACCGGATCCACCGCGACCGGGCGGAAGATCATCGAGAGCTCGGCCGGCAACCTGGCCCGCCTCACGCTCGAGCTCGGCGGGAACGACGCCGGCATCGTGCTGCCGGGAACGGATCCGGCCGCGATCGCCGAGGACCTGTTCTGGGGCGCCTTCATCAACACCGGTCAGACGTGCGCGGCCATGAAGCGCCTCTACGTGCACGACTCCCTGTACGACCAGGTCGTCGACGCCCTGGCCGGCATCGCCGCCAACGTGCCGATCGGCAACGGCCTCGACGAGGGCAACGTGCTGGGACCCCTGCAGAACAAGCAGCAGTTCGACATCGTCACGCGCCTCGTCGAGGACGCGAAGGCGCGCGGTGCCCGCATCGTCACCGGCGGCGAGCCGGCTCCGGAGCTGGGCGAGCTGTTCTACCGTCCGACGATCGTCGCCGACATCCCCAACGACGCCGCGCTCGTGCAGGAGGAGCAGTTCGGCCCCGCGCTGCCGATCATCCGCTACTCCGACGTGGACGAGGCGTTCGAGCTCGCCAACGGGGTCGACGTGGGCCTCGGCGCCTCGGTGTGGTCGAGCGATCCCGAGGCCGCGCGCGAGGCGGCGACCCGGATGCAGTCCGGCACCGTGTGGATCAACTCGCACGGGGGCCTGCACCCGATGGTGCCCTTCGGCGGCGTGAAGAGCTCGGGCTACGGCCTCGAGTTCGGCGTCGCCGGCCTCAAGTCGGTGGCCGTGCCGCAGGTCGTCTCCGGGCCCGGCCGGAAGGGCTGAACCGATGGCCCGCTCCGCCATCGTGGTCGGCGCCGGCACCTCGGGCAGCATCGTCACCCGGCGTCTCGTGGACGCCGGGTGGGATGTGACGCTCGTCGAGGCCGGCGGCTACGACACGAATCCCGCGATCCACGATCCGTCCCGCGCCGGCGAGCTGTGGCACGCCGTCGAGGACTGGGACTACGCCACAGTGCCCCAGGAGCACGCGGCCGGACGCCGCCTGCATCTGCCGCGCGGCAAGGTGACCGGCGGCTCCCACGCGCTCAACGCGATGATCTGGGTGCGCTGCGCAGCGAGCGACTTCGACGGCTGGGAGGCCGCGGGAGCGACCGGCTGGGGCTGGGCCGAGGTCGAGCCCGTGTACCAGGCCATCGAGAACGACCTGCTCCCCGTCACCGGCGACTACCCGCTCGTGCCGATCCAGCAGGCGATCGTCGATGCGGCGGTCGAGGAGGGGCTCGCCTTCAACCCCGACTACAACGGGGGCAGCCTCGACGGCGTCTCGCAGGAGCAGGTCACGATGCGGGACGGCCGCCGCGTGAACACCTGGATGGCGTACGTGCGCCCGGTCGAGCACGCCCCGAACCTGCGCATCGTCACCGGTGCCGAGGTGCATTCGGTGATCGTCGAGGACGGCGCGGCCGTGGGCGTGCGTCTTGCCTCGGTCCCTGAGCTGGACGAAGGATCTGAGCTGCGTGCGGACGAGGTGATCCTCGCGGCGGGTGCTCTGGGCAGTCCCGCGATCCTGCTGCGCAGCGGCATCGGCCCCCGTGCCGACCTGGAGGCGCTGGACATCGACGTGGTCCAGGACGCGCCGGACGTCGGCGCGAACCTGCACGATCATCTGCTCTCGCCCGTGATCTTCACGACCTCCCAGCCGGTCGGCCCGCCGCAGCCGGGCGTCTCGGTGACGCAGACGCATCTGTTCTGGCGTTCGCGCGACGACCTCGCCCAGCCCGACACCCAGCCGATCCACTTCTCCGTGCCGATGTGGGGCGAGCTCGAACCCCGCCCCGGCGTGCACGGCCCCGGCGACGGGTTCTCGCTGATGGCCGGCCTCGTCACGCCGTACAGCCGGGGGACGCTGCGGCTGTCCGGCCCGGACATCGCGGATCCGCTGCTCATCGACCTCGCCGCCCTCGAGGACGAGCGCGATCTCGCGGCGCTCGCCGCCTCCGTGCGCCAGGCGCGACGGATCGGCGCCCAGCCGGCCCTCGCGGACGCGTGGGGCGCCGTCGAGGCGTACCCGGGACCGGAGGTCTCGGACGCCGGCGTCGAGGACTGGGTGCGCCGCACCGCGATCACGTACCACCATCAGGTCGGCACCTGCCGGATGGGATCGGATCCGGACGCGGTCGTGGATCCGCGGCTGCGCGTGAACGGCGTCGCCGGTCTGCGCGTGATCGACGCATCGGTGATGCCCACCATCACCACCGGCAACACGAATGCACCCGCCGCCGTGATCGGCGAGCGGGGAGCGCGGTTCGCCCTCGAGGACGCGAGCGCTTGAGGTCTCGCCGGGCGCTCAGCCGCTGACGGCGGCGGGGGCGCCCGGTTCGGGCAGGTGCGCGCTGTAGGGAACGCGCATCGTCTCGGCGAACCGGTCGAACAGGGCGGGGTCGCCCTGGATCTGCACGGCTCCCGAGGCGAGCGCGTCCTGCGGCGTCAGCGTGCCGGCGAGCAGGTCGCGGATCCCCGGACCCGCCATGATCTCGAGATCCGCATCCTCGGCGAGGCCGGGGTCGGCGGTGATCCTGCCGCCCTGCATCACGACGTGCGTCTCCACGTCGCCGACGCGCACGTTGTAGGTGGTGTCCCAATCGGCGGGCACGACGCCGTCGCCCGCGGCCACGCGGAGGGCGGCCGTGATGGATGAGGTGGTCACGATCTCGCCCTCGCGGGGCTCGCGCATCCCGCCAGCGCCCCAGAGCCCCAGTGCGTCCAGCGCCGGCCGCAGCTCCTCGCCGCGCGGAGTGAGGGCGTAGACGACCGAGCGCTCGGTCCCGTGGGGAGCGGTGCGGGTGACGACGCCCGCTTCCTCGAGCTCCTTCAGCCGGGTCGCCAGGGTGTTCGTCGGGATGCCGGGAAGTCCTGCGACCAGATCCGAGTAACGGCGTGGCCCCACCGTGAGGTCGCGCAGGATCAGCAGCGTCCAGCGCTGCCCGACGATCTCCGCCGCGCGCGCGAGGCCGCAGAACTGGCCGTAGTGCTGATTCGTCATGGATCTCAGATTACCACTTGACTTCAGTATTTGCAGTGTGCTTTATTTTTTGCAGTAACCCGGATCCGGGATCGCACCAGAAGGAGAAGGACATGACCGCCACCATCGCACCGGCAGAGGCCGAGGCCTCGTCGGCACCTGCCGTCGAGGCGCGCAACCGCACCGCGCTGCGGCTGCTCCTCGCCGCCGTCTTCGTCGTGTTCCTGAACGAGACGATGATGGCCGTCGCCCTGCCGCGCATCCAGGAGTCCCTGCACATCGACGCGACGCGCGGGCAGTGGCTCACCACGGCGTTCGCGCTGACCATGGCCGTGGTCATCCCGACGACGGGCTGGCTGATGCAGCGGCTGCGCACCCGCGCGGTGTTCACCGTCGCCATGTCGAGCTTCGTCGTGGGAACGGTCGTCGCCGCGCTGTCCCCGGTGTTCGAGATCCTCGTCGCCGGCCGCGTCATCCAGGCCGTGGGCACGGCCGTGATGATGCCGCTCATGATGACGACCGTGATGACGGTGGTCCCTGCCGCGGAGCGCGGCCGGGTGATGGGGCGCGTGTCGATCGTGATGTCCGTGGCTCCCGCCGTGGGGCCGATCGTCTCGGGCGCCCTGATCCAGGTGCTGCCGTGGCAGGGGCTGTTCTGGGTGATGCTGCCCATCGCGCTCACGATGCTCGCGATTGGGATCCGCCGGGTGCCCAATGTCTCCGAGACCCGGCCGGTGCCGCTGGACGTGCTCTCGGTCGTGCTCGCCGCGGTCGCGTTCTCGGCGCTGGTGTTCGGCCTGAGCCAGATCGGCGCGGCGGCCGTCGGGCAGGCGTCCGTGCAGCCGTGGATCCCGGTCGTGGTCGGCCTCGCGACCCTCGGTCTGTTCGGGTGGCGGCAGCTCGTGCTACAGCGCACCGACGCGGCGCTGCTCGACCTGCGCACGTTCCTCTCGCGCGACTTCGCGATCGCAGTCGCCATGATGACCGCGGGGATGGTGTCGCTGTTCGGCGCCTTCATCGTGCTGCCGCAGTTCGCGCGCTACACGCTCGGGCTCGACCCGCTCTGGGTGGGCGCGATCCTGCTCCCCGGCGGGCTGCTGATGGGACTCGCCGGCCCCACGGTCGGGCGCCTGTACGACCGCTTCGGACCGCGCCCGCTCGTCATCCCCGGGTCGCTCGGTCTCGCCGCCTCGCTGTGGACCCTCGCGCTCGGCCTCGGCGAGCACTCCTCCTGGGTCGTGCTCCTGGGCGCGCACATCGTGCTGATGCTGTCGCTCGCGTTCCTGTTCACGCCGGCGTTCAGCGCCTCGCTCGGATCCCTCGCCCCGAAGCTGTACTCCCACGGCAGCGCGACGATCGCCACCCTGCAGCAGGTGGCGGGCGCCGCCGGCACCGCGATCTTCATCGCCCTCTACGCCACCGGGGTGGCGGCGACCGGATCGAACCCCGAGCTGCCCTCGCCCGCCGCCGCGGCGAACGGATCGCACCTGGCGTTCCTCGCCGGAGCCGTGCTGTCGTTCGCGGTGGTCGCGCTCGCACTCTGCGTGCGCCGGCCCGCGGCCGCTGCCGCGTCGAGCACGGACGCCGCGTGAACCCTCGACGCCCCCGCTGAACATCCGGGCCCCCTCGCAATCACGTCGCTGCGAGGGGGCCCGGACGCTGCGAGGGGGCCTCGGTGGAAGCCGGGCTCGGCGGGAGCAGCGGGCGGGGCGTCAGTCGTCGAGGAGTGCCGCGGCGTACATCGGGCGCGCGGCGTCGGCGCTCGGCGGGTGGAACAGCCCCGCCGTCGCGTCGCGGTAGAGCCGGCTCAGCTCATGTCCGTTGTCGAAGCCGGCGCCGCCGGTGCACATGAGCGCCGTCTCGGCGGCACGGCGCGCGGCCGTCGACGCGTTCAGTCGGGCGCTCACGAGCAGCAGCGGCCAGCGGGCGCCGTGGTCGGCGAGCTCGTCGAAGTCGCGGCAGTACGCCTCCAGCTGTGCCGGCACCGCCAGGTACTCGAGGTGGGCGTCGGCGAGGCGGGTGCGCGACTCGGGCACCTCGGCGTAGGACGTGCCGGACTTGGCCGAGCGGCGCTTCTTCAGACCGGCGGCGCCGAGCTCGAGCGCGCGGCGGGCGACTCCGGCGTAGACGGATCCGATGAGCAGCTGGAAGTTGCTGGTGATCGCGAACGTGAGCAGATCCGGCACACGCCCGACCGGGATCCGGCGGTTCACCCGCTCGGGCGCCATCCGCACGTCGGCGAGGATCGTGGCGCGGCTCTGCGATGCGCGCATCCCCATCACATCCCACTGGTCGGAGACGGTGATGCCGTCGGCGTCCCTCGCCACGAACCCGTAGACCAGCATCGGGTTCTCCGGATCCGTGTCGTCGCGGCCGTGCGTGATCAGGCGCGTCCAGACGGGGGAGAGGGAGGTGAAGATCTTGACCCCGGTGAGCAGGTAGCCGCCGTCCGGCTGCGGGGTCGCGGTCGTGGTCGAGTCCTGCATCACCCAGTCGTTCGAGGGCTCGCTGATGCCGAACGCGAAGATCTCGCCGGCCATGGCCTCGGCGAACACGTGGTCGAGCGAGTGGTCGTCGCGATCGGCCAGGGCCTTCGCGACGCCCGTGCACATCAGGTGCATGTTCACCGCGAGCGCGGTGGCAGGCGCCGCGGTCGCGAGGCGCTGCTGCAGATGCGAGACCTCGTCCAGGCTCAGCCCTGGGCCGCCGTGCCGCTCCGGCACGAACAGCAGCAGGTAGCCGCGGTCGGCGAGCTCTTTCAGGTCCTCGTCGAAGAAGCGGTTCTCGCGGTCGTACACGGCGGCGCGTTCGCGGAACCGCTCCAGGAGCTCGTCCGGGAGGTAGCGCTCGGCGAGTTCGGCGTGGCGGGTGAGACGGTCGGTCATCGTGCCTCCAGGGTGCGTGCGAAGATGAGGGCGCCGTTGTGGCCGCCGAAGCCGAACGACGGCGAGAGCACACGGCGGATCGGGCCGACGTCCCGCGCTGCGCCGCGGACGATGTCCCAGTCGCCGAACTCGGGATCGTCGAGGTTGATCGTCGGCGGGAGGACGCCGGTCCGCAGGGCGCGGACCGCGAGGACCGCCTCGACCGCGCCCGAGGCGCCCAGCAGGTGTCCGGTGCTGGACTTCGTCGCGGTGATCGGGATGCGCCGGGCACGATCTCCGAACACGGCGGTGTAGGCGGCGAGCTCGGCGGCGTCGCCCGCCGGTGTGCCGGTGCCGTGCGCATTGATGTGGTCGATCGCGTCGGGATCGTCGGGATCCAGCCCCGCATCGGCCAGGGCGGCCGCGACCGCCTCTGCGGCGCCACGGCCTGCCGGATGCGGCGCGGTCGGGTGGTGCGCGTCGCTGGATTCGCCGAATCCGGCCAGCACGGCGAGGGTCTCGGCGCCGCGCTCCCGGGCGGCGTTCTCGGCCTCGAGCAGCAGGGCGGCGGCGCCCTGCGCCATGACGAAGCCGCGGCGCCCGCGGTCGAAGGGCCGGCTCGCGGCGGTCGGATCAGCCTCGTACCCGCTCGCGAGGGCGCGCAGGTTGGCGTTCGAGGCGAGGTTGACCGGGTTCAGGCAGTCCTCCACGCCCACCACGAGCACCGCATCGGCGTACCCGTGCCGGATGCGGCGCAGCGCCTCGCCGAGTGCGATCGCGCTGGATGCGCAGGTCGCGGTCACACCGTGCGCGGTGCCGCGCGCCCCGTAGCGCTCGCTGAGCAGCGCGGCCGCTGCGTCGGGGGCGCCGTGCACGACGAGGCTCAGCGGCACGGCGCGGGGTCCGCGTGCGTCGAGCGCACGGGTTGCGGCCTGCATCTGGTCGATCGGTCCGGATCCGGTCGCGGTGAGGATCGCGGTGCGGGCCGCGTCCCAGGGCAGCCCGGCGCCGTCGCGGACCTGCGCCGGGTCGACCCCGGCGTGCGCGAGGGCCTGATCGGCGGCGGCGACGGCCCAGAGCTGCGAAGGGCTGAGGCGGCGGACGAGCGGCGGGTCGACGAGACCCGTGGCGTCGAAGCCGCGGACGCGTCCGCCGATCCGTACCGCCAGGCCGGCGAACTCCGGACCGTCCAGCGTGGTGACGGCGCTGCGCCCTGTCGTGACGGCATCCCAGAGTGCGGCGACGTCGAGCCCGCTCGGGGTGACCGCGCCGAGTCCGGTCACGACGACGCGGCGGCCCGCGCCGGGTCGCGACGTGAATGCGGATCCGCCGGTCACAGCCGGATCCCCTCGCCGCGCGCGATGAGTTCGGCCGTCGCCGGTCGCCGGATCTTGCCGCCCGCGGTGCGCGGCAGCCGGTCGAGCAGGTACCACCGCCGCGGCACGAACTGCGGAGCGAGCCGGGCGCGCGCCCACGCCTGCAGCTCTGCCTTGGCGGGACTCGGTCCCTGAGCTTGTCGAAGGGCCCGACCCGGTCCGGTCGCTTCGACGGGCTCAGCGCTCGCGCCTTCGAGGACGAGCGCCACCACGCTGCCGAGGCGCGGATCCGGCAGTGCCACCGCGCAGACGGCGCCCACCCCGGGCATCCCGTCGAAGGCGCGCTCGACCTCGGGCAGCGAGACCTTGTGGCCGCCGGTCGCGACGATGTCGCCGGCGCGTCCGGCCAGCTGCAGTCGCCCGCCGACCATCCGCCCCACGTCGTGCACCGTGGCCCAGCCGTCGGGAGCTCGCAGCACGGCGTCGGTCGTCGCGGCCAGGTAGCCGTCCGAGCACGCCGCCGCGAGGATCCAGAGCGTGCCGAGCTCGCCGTCGGCGACGCGGCGGCCGGCGTCGTCGCGGATCTCGGCGCCGATCCCGTCGTAGACGTCGAGGAGCGTGCCGTCACCGCCGCGGCTGTCGCCGATGAACCCGATCTCCGCGGCGCCGTAATAGCTGATCAGTCGCACCTGCGGCAGCACCGCGGCGAGCCCGTCGCGCAGTGCGGCGGGCAGGTTGGCGCCGCCGGTGACCACGAGATCCAGGCGCGCGAAGGAGTCCGGATCCCGCCGGGCCGCGTCGATGAGCACCTGCACCACGGCGGGCACGGCGACGATGCGGGTGATGCCCTCGGCGGCGACGCGCCGCGCCAGCCGGCCCGGGTCGAAGACGTCGGCGAGGTGCGCGCCGCCGCCGGTGGCGAGGCACTCGATGAGGGCGTACAGGGTGAGGCTGTACGACAGCGGGCCCGGCGCGAGGGTGTCGACTCCGGGGAGCGGCTCGAGGTGCGCGCGGGAGACCGCGACGTTCGCGCGGTACTGCCGGCGGGTCTTGAGGAACGCCTTCGGGTCGCTGGTGGTGCCCGAGGAGAAGAGCAGCAGGAACGCCTCGTCGTCGTCGCGCACCGCGGGCGGATCCGCGGGCTCGGCTGCGGCTTCACGGGCGCGGAACTCGTCGAGCGTCAGGACGGTGCCGGTCCAGCCCGCCGCGGCGAGCGCGTCGGCGAGCGCGGCGTCGTCGCTGATCACGAGGCCGATCCCGGCGGCGACCGCGACATGGACTCGGTGGGCGAGCGGCCACTGCGGATCGATCGTGGCGGACACCGCGCGGTACCCGGCGAGGCCGGCGACGATCCGGGCGGCGTGGAACGCGCTCCCGACGCTGACCGCGGTGATCGGGATGCCGGCGGTCTCCGGGGCGGGCGCCGGGGGAGCGGTCTGCGCGCGATGCGCGGCGTCGACGACGGCGAACACGCGGCGCGAGTCCTCGACGAGCTCGGCGTAGCTGAGGGCGCCGTCGTCTCCGATGATGGCGGGCCGATCCGGATGCCGCGCCGCGGTCTCCAGCACCGTCCCCGTGATCGGCATCCCGCACCCTTCCCGTGGCGCCGGCGCGCCGGATCCAGTCTAGGACCGGCGCTTCCACGCGCGTCCGAGCGTGTCATCACTCGGATCCCGTTGCCGTGCGTCTTCTTGCTCCCTCTTGCGATGCAAGATAGCTTGTCAGGCATGACACCGGACGTCGGGGCGCAGATGCGCAAGGGAGTCGTCGAGTACTGCGTGCTCGGCCTCCTCGCGCGCGGGCCGATGTACGGGTGGGAGCTCGCCGAACGTCTGTCGGCCGAGGGACTGATCGCGAGCATCGGCACCCTTTATCCGTTGCTGTCGCGGCTGCGCCAGAGCGGCTGGGTGCACACGTTCGAACAGCCGTCGGCATCGGGGCCCGTTCGTCGCTATTACGAGCTGACCGCGAGCGGACAGACGCAGCTCGAACGGTTCCGCGCGTCGTGGGCGCCGTTCGCGCGCAGCGTCGCCGCCCTGACCGCAGAGGGGGAAGCATGATCGATCTCGAAGCGCAGCGACTGCGCGACGACTATCTGGCGCGGCTCGACGCCGCCATCGCGGATCTGCCGTGGCGGATCGCGAACGACTTGCGCACGGGCATCATTGAGGAGCTCGACGGGCTCGACGTCGACGGGGTCCGCGAGCGCATCGCGCGGCTCGGGGATCCCGAGCTGGTCGCCGCGGCGGCACGCGACGAGACGGACCCGTCGTCATCCGCCCCTGTGCTCATGGTGGCGCCGAGCGCACCGCCGATTCCGCTGATCAAGCCGCCCATGGTGGACACCAAGTGGTTCGCCGTCGCCGGCGCGATCGTGCTCGGAGTCGGCACATTCCTGGTGCCGATCGGCGGGTGGGTCGTGGGCGTGGCTCTCGTGACGTCGAGCCGGTTCTGGCGTCGCTGGGAGAAGGCGGTGGCGATCCTCCTGCCGGTGCCGGTCTGTCTCCTCATCGCGCTGATCTCGTTCCTCGGCATGCTGTGGCAGGGTCCGGAACCAGGCGCGGGACCGGGTGCGTCGAACCCGCTCCTCCCCTCGGGGAACGCGCTCTGGCATACGGCGATCCTGCTCGCGTTCTTCACGATCCCGGTCGGCGCCGCGTGGCTGCTCTGGCGCCTGCGCGCGCGGGAGACGCCGCTGCGCTGACGCGACCCGCCGCACGACGCTGCCGCAGAACGTCACTCCGCGGTGTGCACCTCGCGTCCGGCGAACCAGGTCGAGAGCACCCGCGCGTCGATGATCGCGTCCGCAGGTCCCGCGATCGCATCGCGGTCGAGGACCACGAAGTCGGCCGACTTGCCGATCTCCAGGGAGCCGGTCTCGGATCCGAGCCCCATCGCGACGGCAGAGTTGCGCGTGAAGACCTGCAGCGCCTCCTCGGCCGTGATCGCCTGCTCCGGCCACAGCATGCCGGGCGCGCGGCGCAGCGGATCGGCGCGGGTGACGAGCCCCTGGATGCCCTCGAGCGGGTTCGGCGACTCGCTCACCGGCCAGTCGGATCCACCGGCGACGAGTGCACCGGCGTCGATCAGGGAGCGGTTCGGCTGCGAGTGCTCGGCGCGCTCGCCGAGCACCTCGGCCAGCATGGTCGGGATCACACCCGGGAACCAGATGAACGGGGAGATGTCGGCGACCACGCCGAGCTCGGCCAGGCGCGGGATGTCCTCGTCGGCGAGGAACTGCCCGTGCGCGATCTGGATCGGGGTGGTGACGCCCTCGGCACGGAGCTTCTCGGCGACGTCGAGCACGAGCCGGGCGGATCCGTCGCCGGTGCAGTGCACCTTGGCGCCGAGGCCGCGGGCGGCGACGGCGCTCATCCAGCCGTGCAGCTCGTCGAAGGTCATGGTCGTCTCGCCGTGGAAGTGCGCACCGTGCGCGGCGTCGGGCACGTACGGCTCGAGGAACGACGCGGTGCGGGCCGGAGGCACGCCGTCGAGGAAGATCTTCACGAAGTCGGGCCGGTGGTGCGCGGTGCGGAACTCGTCGCCGCGCTCGATCAGCGGGGATCCGATGGGGTCGAAGCCGAAGATCTCGTCGTTGACGAGCAGGGAGGAGACCACCCAGGCGTGGAGCTCGCCGTCGCGGTCGAGCGCGGCGAGCGCGCCCAGGATGTCGGTGGAGACCCCCGCATCCTGGAACGCGGTGATGCCGTAGGAGTTCGCCAGCTGCACGCCGCGGGCGGAGGCGGCGCGGTGCTGCGCGGCGGTGAGGCCGCCTGAGCGGTCGTACGCCTCCTGCACCGGGATCCCGGCGGCCTCGAGCAGCACCCCGGTGGGCGTGCCGTCCTCCGGATCCAGGATCGTGACGCCGCCGGAGGGGAGCGAGCCGACGCCGATCCCGGCGAGCTCGAGGGCGCGCGTATTCGCCCAGCGGTTGTGGCGCGAGTCCTCCATGAGCATCACCGGCCGGCCGCCGGACGCCTCGTCGAGGCGCAGCCGGGAGGCGGTGTTCGCGAGCGTGTGCAGCATCGTGCTCGCGATCGCGCCGCCTGTGATCCAGGCGTCCTCAGGCAGGGCCTCGGCGTGCGCGCGCACCCGGTCGAGGATCTCCTCCAGAGTGAGCGAGGTCGGCAGCGACAGCTCGAACAGATCGGTCCGCCCGGCCAGGGCGTGGTGGTTGTGCACGTCCACGAACCCGGGGTAGACGGCGGCCCCGCCGAGCTCGAGCACACGCGTGTCCGGACCGCGCAGCGCGTCGACCTCGGCGCGTGCGCCGATCGCGACGATGCGGCCGTCACGCACGGCGAACGCCTTCGCCAGGGGCTGCGCGGGGTCGAGCGTGCGGATGACGTCGGCGACGACGATGAGCTCAGCGGGGACGGCGGTCATGTCAGGCCCCGGCTCCGAAGCTCGCGGGCTCGAGCTCGGGCGTGTGGTGCGTCACGGAGATGAGGCGACCCCAGGCGCCGAACGTGAAGTGCGTCGGGATCTCACCGGTCTCGTCGAGGCCGAACAGCACACCGTGCGAGCGGATCTTGTCGATGTCGCGGTGGTCGGCGACCGTGATCGACGCGCACGGGATGACCTTCTCGCGCCACGCGAACAGGTAGATGCCGGGGCGGATCTCCCACACGCTGTTCTCGTCGGTGTCGGCGAGACCGCGCTCGGGGCCGGCGAGGCACTGCCACGTGTACCAGCGCTCGGAGAGGTAGACGTGCTCGTACGCGTGCACCGGGCTGTACACCCATTCGACGCGGCGGCCGATGAGCGCGGTGGTCGGGTGCGGCTCGACGCCCGTGGCCTCGATGCCGTCGATCGTCGCGGTGCCGAAGCGATGCTGCACCCGGGTGCGGCCCTGCTCGGGCGCCGGCAGGATCTCGCTGATGACCGCGAGCACGCGGCCGGCGGCCAGGTCGATCACGAGGGACACCGCCTCGTTGGGCAGGTAGCGGTGGTGGAACTGCACGTAGAACAGGTCGTCGTCGACCTCGATCGCCTCGTACGCATCGGTGTCGCTGGCGGGCGCGGTCTCATCGCCTTCACCGGGCGTGTACGTCCAGGTCACCTCATCGTCCCCGAACACGTGCGCGATGCGGGTGCCGTTCGGTGCGGTGAGGTTGATCTCGCGCCCGGAGAGCGCGGTGGTGTGCGGCTCCTTGTTCGCGTCGAAGCCGGGGGCCAGGCCGTCCAGCGGCAGCCACGTCGAGGTGTCGGCGGGGTTCATGGTCGTCATGATGCTCCTTGATGGGGTGGTTGGTCTCGGAACCGGCCCTTCGCTCCCGCGCGAGAGCCGGTCGTCGTTCAGGGGGCCTGGATCAGCCGGCGCTGATCCGCTCCAGATCGGTGGCGAGTCCGTCGTAGACCGCGGACTTGGCGCGCTTGAGATAGGCCGCGTAGCCGATGCCGCCGATCAGGGCGAGCACCAGCAGCAGCGGCATCAGCCGGATGGCGAGGGCGTCGGATCCGGCGACGATGTCGAAGTTCACGATCGCCAGGATCGAGATCGCCGTGATGCCGAGGAAGCCGAGGCCGGGTGCGACGAACGTGCTCCACCAGCGGCCGTCCCGCTGCCGCCGGAACGCGACGACGATCGACAGAGCCGCCAGGCCCTGCAGGATGAGCACGCTGAGGGTGCCGAAGCCGAGCATCGCCGGCACGACGGTGAGGATCGGATCCGCTCCCGCGAAGAAGAAGATCAGCGCGACGATCGCGGCGAAGCCGGCCTGCACGATGCCGGCGACCGCGGGGGATCCGCTCTCCCGGGTGCGGGCGAGCACGCTCGGCAGCACCCGGGCGCGGCCGAGGGCGTACAGGTAGCGGCTGGCGGAGTTGTGGAAGGCGAGCATGGCCGCGAACAGACTGACCAGCAGCAGGATCATCATGACCGTGGTCAGCGGCCCGCCCAGGTAGCGCTGCGCGAGGGAGAAGATCAGGTCGCCGTTCGCGAGGTGGTCGAGCCCGACCTTCTGCGCGTCGGGCACGCCGATCGCGCTGACGACGGCCCAGGCGGTGACTCCGAGGATGACGGCGATCGCGATGATCGCCGTGTAGGTGGCGCGCGGGACCGTGCGCAGCGGATCCTTCGCCTCCTCTCCGAACAGGGCCGTGGCCTCGAAACCGAGGAAGCCGGTCGCTGCGAGCAGCATGCCGATCGGGAGGGACCCGGAGAACACCCACTCGGGGCTGAAGGCGGCGAAGTCGTAGCCCTTCTGCACGAGCACCGAGATGTCGAACACCACGAGCATCGTGGTCTCCAGCACCAGGCAGACGCCGAGCACCTTCGAGGAGAAGTCCACGCCGATCCGGGCGAGCACGAAGCAGACCGCGATCGAGAGGAGGCCCCAGACGATCCAGCTCAGGTCGAAGCCGGTGAGGTCCTTGATGATCGTCTGCATGAAGAAGCCGCTGGTGCCGATCGTGCCCACGACGAAGAAGTTGTAGCCCAGCGTCGCGATGAGACCCGCGACGAGGCCGCCGGTGCGACCGAGGCCGCGCACGACGAACGCGTAGAAGCCACCGGCGTTGACGAGCTGCTTGGACATCTGCGCATAGCCGACGGCGAAAAGCAGCAGGATCACGGCGACGAGGAAGAAGGACATCGGCGCGCCGCCGCCGTTGCCGAGGGCGATCGCGAGCGATGCGACCACGACGATGCCGGTCAGCGGTGCCACGGCGGCGAGCACCAGGAAGACGATGCCGGCGACGCCCAGGGCGCCTTGCCGCAGCGCGGTGTGAGTCTGTTGGTCGGGCAGTGCGGTCACGTCGGCTCCTTCGCTCGATGACGGCGCGTTCTTCCGGGGGTGGCTTCGCGATGCGGACGCAGGGGGGCGTGTGGAAGACGGGCGATGTCGGACTCTGCCGAGTCTGCCCGTTCGCGAACGGGACGGCTTGCCCGTGAGCGAAGGACGATGGTGCCACGGTGCACAGCCCGTCGCGCTCCTCGCACGCCGCAGGAACGGCGGAGCAGGATGACGGAGCAGGGACGGTCCATCCGGCCGCCCGGTCTCACGGAGGGAGCGGCGATGGAGCTGCGGCTGTCGGGCAGGACCGCCCTGATCACCGGCGCCGGGGGCGGCATCGGCCGTGCCGTCGCACAGGCCCTCACCGCCGAGGGCGTGCGCGTCGCGCTGCTGGATCGCGACGCCGAGGCGCTCCGAGCCACGGCTGCGCTGTGCGCCGGGTCTCTTCCGCTCGTCGCGGACGTCACGCACGAGGACGCGGTCGCCGACGCGGTCGCGCACGCCGTCGCGGAGCTGGGCGCGCTGCACACCGTCATCTGCTGCGCGGGGATCTCCGGTCCGGTCGGATCCGGGATCGAGGCGACGTCCCTCGCCGAGTGGCAGGCGGTGTTCGCCGTGAACGTGACCAGCGCGTTCCTCGTGCTGCGGGCCGCTCTTCCGGCGCTGCGCGACGCCCCGGCCGCCTCGGTCGTGCTCGTCGCCAGCGACTCCGCGGTCGTCGCGTCGCCGGGCATGGCGCCGTACTGCGCCTCGAAGGCCGCGCTCGTGCAGTTCGGCCGCGCGCTCAGCGTGGATCTCGCCGGCGACGATGTGCGCGTCACCACGGTGTCGCCGTCCGTCGTCGACACGCCCATGAGCCGCGGGGACCTCGGTGATGCCGCGTTCGCCGCGCCGGAATTCCCGGTGCAGACGGCCGAAGAGGTCGCGGCCCACGTCGTCTATCTCGCCTCGCCGCGCGCCAGGGCGATCAACGGATCCGGGATCCTCAGCGACTTCGGCTACTCGGCGCGATCGGGATTCCCGGCCTGATTCTCCGGTCCCTGAGCCTGCCGAAGGGACCGCCCCACACCCTGCACGATCCCCAAGGAGACCCCATGACCAGCAACGGATCCACCGGACGCGTCGTCGTCATCACCGGCGGAGGCACCGGCATCGGCGCCGCGATCGCCGCACGCTACGCCGCCGAGGGCGCGCACGTGGTGGTCGTCGGCCGACGCGAGGCGCCGCTGCGCGAGGTCGAGCGCGCGGTGGGCGCCCACCCGGTCGTCGCCGACGCCGCCTCGACGGAGGATGCGAAGCGGGCCGTCGCCGAGGTGCTGTCGACGTTCGGGCGGATCGACGTGCTCGTCGCCAACGCGGGCGGGCACGGCTTCGCCCCAGTGGGGGAGACCGACGACGCCGGGTGGGAGAGCGCGATCCGCGCCAACCTCACCACGGCGTTCGTGATGGCGCGTGAGACGCTGCCGGCCCTCATCGAGGCGAAGGGCCAGATCGTGGTGATCTCCTCGCTGGCCGGGCTCTTCGCGGGCCCGTCCGTCGCCGGCTACACCGTGGGCAAGCATGCGCTCATCGGACTCACGCGCACCCTGGCGCGCGACTACGGCAAGCACGGCGTGCGCGTGAACGCGGTGTGCCCGGGATGGGTGCAGACGCCCATGGCCGACGAGGAGATGGACGAGTTCGCGGCGCACGCGGGGCTGACCTCGCGCGAGGAGGCGTACGCCACGGTCACGGCGGACGTGCCGCTGCACCGTCCCGCCCAGCCCACGGAGATCGCGTCGGTGGTGCGCTTCCTCGGCTCGAACGAGTCGTCGTACATGACCGGATCCGTGCTGGTCGTCGACGGCGGCGCCCACATCGTCGACCTGCCCACGACCGCGTTCGAGCACGCCGGCATGTGACGGGCGGGCCGACTCCGGTGATCTAGGCTGGGCGCCGTGACGCGGAGGACGAAGTGGGCGACGGTCGTCGTGGTGATCGCGCTCATCGCGCTCGGGGTGCTCGCGGGCGGTCAGGGCTGGATCGCCGGTGCGCCCGCAGGCACGGCCGTCGCGCCGACGCCGGCGGCCGTGGCCTCGCCCAGCGCTGCGGAGGTGAAGGCCACCGCTTCCGATGCCGCCGACCCGGTCCGCGCGCTGTTCGAGAAGCACCGCAGCGGCGTGGAGGTGCAGGGGACCGGTGTCGTCACGCGGATCCTCCCCGACGACGATGACGGGTCGCGGCACCAGAAGTTCATCCTCAGAACGCCCGGCGGCGTGTCGATCCTCATCGCGCACAACATCGATCTCGCTCCGCGTCTCGACGGCCTGGCGGTCGGGGACCGCGTGGACTTCCTCGGCGACTACGAGTGGAGCGACAGGGGCGGCACGGTGCACTGGACGCACCACGACCCCTCGGGCCAGCACCAGGACGGCTGGCTCTCCTGGGGCGGGCGCCGGTACGCCTGAGGATCCGAAGCGGATCGCGGTGCACGGATCCGTCGAGATCGCGCTCCGATTCCGCGGTCTGATCCGCGGTCAGAACGGTGCCGATTCGTCGTGGGGTGGCGGGTCTGGTTCGTGGATGGTGAAGGTGACGGGTGGGGGTGGTTTGTCGATGTAGCTGGATCCGGTGGGGCTGGTCCATTCCAGGATCCCGGCGCCGAGTTGTTTCACTTTCCACGCGGTGTGGTGTTTCAGGACGTGGTGGCGTCGGCAGAGCCCGCCGAGGTTTCCTTCTTCGGTGGGGCCGCCGTGGGCGGCGTCCACTGTGTGGTCGAGGTCTTGGGTTCGGGGTGGGAGTCCGCAGGTGAGGAATCGGCATCGTGAGTCTCTTGCGTGGAGGAGCCGGCGGAGGTCGGCGTTGGGGCGGTAGTGGTCGACGGCGAGGATCGCCGCGGTGACCGGGTGGGTGAGTACCCGTTCCCATGCGGTGGCGCCGCCGGCGAGGATCCGGGCGGTGTCGGTGTCGATGGGCTGCCCGCCGGCGAGCTCGGCCGGCTGTTCCGCGCGGACACCGAATGCCGTGCCGGGGTTAGTTCCGGTGTCGGGTGCCATGGCCGTGAACGCCGGGACGGTGACTTCCACCCGCGCCTGGACCGCGGACAGCAGGCCGGCTGCGGTGTCGTGTCCGGACGGGGTGCCGGTGAGGAGGGTGTCGGCGCAGAGGTCGGCCCGGAGCTGCTCGAGGGTGCGGTCATCGGCAGGGTCGCCGATGCCGTCTGCATCCGGGGCGATTCCCGAGGCCGCTTCTTTCATGGCCTTCGCGTTCGCGGTCTTCACCAGGTGGGCTTGTTGGGTGAGTCGGTCGAAGATCCCGTCGATCACCGCCGCGGAGTGGATGAGCCCGAGCTGTTTCTGCCCGTCGGGGAGTTCTTCCCGCCACACGGTCCGCTTCTCCTGCGCGGTGCGGTGCCGCTCCGTCAACGACCGTGGGGCCAACCGTTCCGCGATGCGTTCCACGATCCGCTTCGCCCGATGCGGCGTCTCACCCTCGCACGCGGCGACCGCGGCGTGTTCGAACTCGGCCCGCACCTCGTCGTCGAGGCGCGCCGCGGTGTCTTGGATCAGGCGGACGTGGGCGGTGTTGATCCGCGCGTCGCTGAATGCCTGCATGGTGGTCGGGTACCGGGTCATCAACTCCGCCGCCCGTGCCATCCGGCCTTGCACCACCCGGTCGGACATGTGCAGCACCGCGGCCAGTTCTGCCGCGACGCTGCGTGCGGCCAGGTCCACCGCTTCACCCTGCGTGGATGAAGCCCCGGACGCGGTGGCGAGGTGTTCGGCGAGGCGTTGGGCGACGGCGAGGTGCGCGTCCCGCACCGCCTGCAACCGGATGATCGACGCTTCCGTCGCCGCCACCCCGGATGTCACCATGGCCAGCACAGCGACCGGATTCACCGGGTCCACCCCGGGATCCGGAACCGCGCCGACCGTGTTCGTCATACCCCCTATTCAACTCGGGGCCACCGACATTCCCGGGCCGGAAAGGGCCTGATCGGATCGGGAAAAGATCACAACCAGGTCACAAGATCCGGCAGCGGATTCCGGGGGTGTGCGCGGCGCCCTTCGTCTCGCCTTCGGCTCGCTCAGGGACCGGAGGGTCGAGTTCCGGACCCTTCGACAAGCTCAGGGACCGACGACCGAGGATCCGGGCCCCTCGACAAGCTCAGGGACCGGAGGCATGCCCCGCTCACGGGCCGGTGCGCGCAGAGCCCGACTCACCGGAGCCTGTCGTGCCTTCGAGCCGTGGCTCGGCGCGGGCGTCCGAAGCGGCGCGCTCGGCGGTGGCGTCTCGCGCGGTCAGCGCGGCCCGCATCTCGGCGAGCTCGGCGCGGAGGGCGTCGACATGCGCGACCGTCGCGGCTTGGCGGCTGGTACTCTCGGCCGACACCTGCTCGACGATCCAGGAGGCGAAGGTCGCGGTGATGACACCGAGCAGGGCGATGCCGCTGAGCATGAGCCCCACGGCGATCGCCCGTCCTTCCGGTGTGGTCGGCGTGATGTCGCCGTAGCCGACGGTGGTGATCGTGGTGAACGCCCACCACACCGCGTCGCCGAACGTCCTGATCGAGCCCCCGCCGATGCGCTCCGCGTCGAGCTCGGCGAGGGCCGCCACATACACGACCAGCAGGGTCGCGCCGATCACGTAGATGAGGATCTGACCGCGCACCGCTCGTCCGGCGGTGCGCTGCAGCACCGAGAGGAGCGTCACGACGCGCAGCACCCGGAGCGGGCGGAGCATGGGCAGCACGACTGTCGCGAGGTTGAACAGGTGCGTCAGGAACCAGTGCCCGCGCCGCGGCGCGAGCACCAGACTGACGATGTAGTCGATGAGGAACGCGCCCCATGACACCCACAGCAGCCCCTCGAGCAGCACTCCTGCCTCGCCCTTGGGGTCCACGATCGCCTGAACCGAGTAGGCGGCCAGGAACAGCAGGGACGCGACGACGAGCGGCCACTCGGCGATCCGCCGCCAGCGCTCCAACGTCATGCGCGCATCGTACGCCCGCGCAGGTGTCACAGGGGCACGCGCCTCGGGATCAGCCCGCCGCGCCGGCCGCCGCCTTCTTCACCATCGCCATCATCTCGGGAGCAGGCTCGCCGATCGCGATGATGTTGCCCTCGGTGTCGCTGAACCATGCCCCGCGGAGGCCTCCGAGATCCGCGATCCCGTCGACGGTCTTCAGCCCGGGCAGGTCGTAGTCGTGGAACACGACTCCGTGCGTGCGCAGGGCTGTCACGTCGCGATCGAGGTCGTCGGTCACGAGGTTGAGCGCCGTGTTCTGGGCCGTGCCGGCGAAGTCGCTCCGGTACACCAGGACCGTGACTCCGCCCACGTCGTAGAACAGATTGCCCGACGCCGTGTCCGCGAAGACCGGGTCGCGCCCGAGCACGTCGTGCCACCAGCCTTTCGCGCGATCGAGGTCCGCTGCCGGGAGGACGGCCGTGGCCATGAGGTTCTCGAACATGATGAATCCCCAGTCCGGGGGCGCGGTCTTCCTCGCGCCGGCCCAGCGGCGCTGCGGCGATCAGGGCGCGCGAAAGCGGGCCCCGTGCGGATTGTACCTCCGCGTGCCGGGCGACGAAAGACGCGCGAGGACGTCCACCGGCACGCGTGGCAGCGGGCTCGCGTCGAGTCGTCAGCCGCCGAGATAGGCGCGGTGCAGCAGCTGCGGATCCGCCTGCAGCTCCTTCGCGGTGCCCTGGAACGAGACCCGGCCGCCCGCCACGACCACCGCCTCCCCGGCGATCCCGAGCGCGAGGTGCGTGAACTGCTCCACGAGCAGCACGCCCACGCCCGACTCGGCGATCGACTGCACGATGGGTACGAGGCGCATGAAGACGACGGGGGCGAGGCCCAGCGACATCTCGTCGATGAGCAGGATCTTCGGCTTCGCCGCGAACGCCCGCGCGAGCACCACCATCTGCTGCTCCCCGCCGCTCAGCAGCGCGGTGGGGGAGTCGATGCGCTTCTCGAGTTCCGGGAACGACGCCAGCGCCGCCTCGAGCGCCGCCGGGGTGCGCGCGGTGAGGGACAGGTTCTCGCGGACGGTCAACGACGGGAACACGGCGCGGCCCTGCTCGATGTGCACGATCCCGTTGCGCGCCCGTGCGACGCGGGACTGCTTGTCGATGCGCTCGCCGTCCAGCATCAGGGATCCCGACGAATGCCCGGTCACTCCCGAGATCGACTCGATGAGGCTCGTCTTGCCGGCTCCGTTCGGGCCCACGAGTGCGAGCACCTCGCCGCCGCGCACGGTCAGCGAGACGTCCGAGATCACCGGGCCTGCGCCGCGGCTGACGGTGACGCCGTCCAGGACCAGTTCGCTCATGACAGCAGCTCCGTCTCTCCCATGTAGGCCTTGACGACGTCGGGGTTGGCGAGCACCTCGTCCTGGGGCCCGGTGGCGAGCACCTTCCCGAAGTTCAGCACCGTGAGCATCGGGCACACCGAGCGGACCAGATCGAGGTCGTGCTCGATGATGATGAGCGCCGTGCCGTAGCGGTCCGGCAGCTCGCGCAGCCGGGCGGCGAGAGCCAGGTGCTCCTCGTGCGAGAGACCGGCGGCCGGCTCATCCAGGATCAGCAGCCGCGGCTGCGACAGCACGGCTGCGGCCACCTCGACCAGGCGGCGGGTGCCGACGTCGACGCTCGACAGCCGGGCCCGCGCGGGCGGGCACCCGAAGAACGCGAGCGTCTCGTCGATGTCCGCGGACGACAGGCGGCGGCGTGCCACGAAGCGCACGTACGCGCCGATCGTGAGCAGCGGCGGCACGCGGTCCTGCTGGAACGTGCGGCGCAGGCCCAGCCGCGCGCGCCGGGTGGGGGAGAGGCCCGCGAGGTCCCGGCCGCCCAGCAGCACCCGGCCGCCGTGCTTGGGCAGGAAGCCGCTGATCGCGTCGACGAATGTCGACTTGCCCGCGCCGTTCGGGCCGATGAGGCCCATGATCGACGCCGCCGGCACCTGGAACGACACGTCGTCCAGCGCCTTGAGTGCGCCGAACTGCACGGTCAGCCCCTCGACGGTGAGCACGGGCTCGCCGGTCACCGCGGCGGGGTCGAGCGCCGCGGTGGTCGTGGTGCGGACCTCCTCGACGTCGTCGCCGGCATCCGGCGGCAGCGCCGTGAGCTCCGCGTTCGAGGTCTTGCGGTCCTGCCGCTTCCAGATCGCCGAGCGGATGCTCTGGCCGAGGTTCGAGCCGCTCGTGAGCGCCTGCACTCCGAGCACGCCGAACACCACGAAGCCCCAGTCCTGCGGGATGCCCCAGCGCTTGAGCAACTCGGGCACGAGCACCCACAGGATGCCGCCGAGCACCGCCATGTCGATGAGGTGCGCGCCCGACATGATCGCCAGCACGTACAGCGCGAGCGACTGCAGCGGGGTGAAGCTCGATGCGAAGGGCAGCTGCACCTGGCCCGCGAGCAGGCCGCCCGAGATGCCGCCGAGGGCCGCGGAGACCGCGAACGCGGTGAGCTTGGCGCTCTGCACGCTCTGTCCGGCCGCGGCGGTGCCGCGCTCCGAGAAGGCGACCGCCTTCCAGCTCGCGCCCCAGCGGCCGCGCTGCAGGAAGAACACGGCGAGACCGCACACCACGAGCACGATGATCGACAGGAAGAAGAACTGCTTGTCACTCGTGAAGCCCGCGGGCCGGTCGATCGAGATGCTGTCGGCGGATCCGGGGAACTGGATCTGCACGAGCGTGACGTCCGCCGCGGCGGCGAAGCCCAGGGTGACGACGGCGAGGTTCACTCCCCGCAGGCGCAGCGCCGGCAGACCCACGAGCACGCCGACGAGGCCCGCGGCGATGCCGCCGGCGATGAGCCAGACGATGAAGCCGCCCGGCACATGGCGGAGGTTGCACAGCGCCACGATCCAGGCGCCCACGGCGGCGAAGGTGAGCTGGCAGAGCGCGATCATGCCGGCGGATCCGGTCACGATCCCGAGGCCGAGGATCGCGATCGCGGCCGTCACGGCGCTGATCGCGAGGAACACGAAGTAGCCCGAGAGCACGTTCGACAGCACGAGGCCGACGAGCACGCAGACCGCGGCGACCGCGAACGGCCAGGTGTTGCGGAACAGCGGATTCCGGGCGAGGCCCGAGACGAGCGGGCGGTCAGCGCGCGGCATCCCACACCTCCTTGCGCTGCGACCAGAGCAGCAGGATCACGATGAACAGGAACGGCAGGAAGTTGCGCACGAGCGCGACCTGATTGATCTGCGCGACCAGCCCGCCGAGAACGCCGAGGACGAGCCCGCCGACGACGGTGAGATCGAGACGCTTGAAGCCGCCGAGCAGCGCGGCGGCGGCGGCCGGGATGATGAGCATCGCGAGGCCCGTGGCGTCGTTGGACTGCGAGGGGGCGACGATGATGATCGCGATCGCGCCGATCACGCCGGTCACGAACCACACCGCGATCGACAGCGGGCGCGAGCGGATCCCGAGGAGCTCCGCCGTGGTGGGCCGCTCCGACAGAGCGCGCAGCTGCACGCCGACCCGGGTGCGGCTGAGCACGAGCTTGACCAGCAGCGCGGTCACGATCGCCATCAGCACGGTGGCGACGGTGACCTGGCTGACGACGACGCCGCCGACCGAGAACGCGGGGCCCGCGATGATCGGGTCGAACGGCTGCGGCTTGTTCCCGAACAGGATGAACGACAGTGAGATCAGCAGCAGCAGCGGCCCGACCGTCATCGCCGAGCGCGTCGTGGTGGAGGCTTCGGACAGCCACGTCGCCGCGATCCAGCCGATCGCGACCGAGAGGATCCCGGCGACGAGGACGCCGAGGAGGGAGCCGAGCCAGACCGGCAGCCCCGCCTGGCGCACGAGCCAGACGGCGGTGAACGCGCCGAACATGCCGGTGGCGGCCTGCGCGAAGTTCACCACCCGCACCAGCCGCGACATCAGGGTGAGGCACACGCCCAGCACCGCGTAGAGGCCGCCGGCGGCGAGACCGGCGATGGCGCCCTGCAACATGGCGTCGTCCTTTCTGTGTTCCGGTCGCTGAGCCTGTCGAAGCGTCCGGGAGGGAGGCGGATCCGGTCTGTTCCGGCCCTTCGGCGGGTTTCGAACAGACCGGATCCTCAGATCACTGGGTGAGGCGCAGCCAGTCGTCCGCGACCTTCTCCCACTTGTGGGTGCCGCTCTTGAGGACGATCGGCCAGCCGGCCGTGTTGTCGACGCCGAAGGTGTACGGAGTGCCGATCATCTTGTCGTCGATCGGCTTCATGCTCTTCAGCGCCGCGGTCACGCTCTCGCGGGTGACGTCGCCCTTGATGCCCTTCAGCACCTGGATGAAGTGCGTCGCGGCGAGGTAGCCCCCCTGGCTGAACGAGGTCAGCGGGATCTTGTTCTTCGTCATCAGGTCGCGCCAGCCCTTGTTGATGTCGTTCTCCTCCGTGAACGGGTAGAACTCGGCGGGGACGTAGACGCCGGCTCCGGCGTTGTCGACGGCCTGGGCGAAGTTGTCGCTGTAGACGCTGGTCAGGTACAGGAAGGTGACGTCGTTCCAGCCCTGCGCGTTGGCGGCCTTGATCTGGCCGATCGCGTCGGGCTCGATCGGGTTCACCGCGAGGGCCTTGCAGCCGGCCTGGCGCGCCTTCACGATGTACGGCGTGTAGTCGCTCGCACCGTACGGCAGGGTGTCGTCGACGTACGACGGCTTCTTGCCGGTCGCCTTGGTCCACTTGTCGATCGCGGCCTGGTAGGTCGGGCGGGTGGAGCCGGCGATCTCCAGCAGCACGCAGATGTTGTCGAGCTTCAGCACCTCGGAGCCGTACGTGAGCGTGAGGGTGAGGTCGTTGTATGGGCCGACGTTGGCGGGCGAGATGCTCTTGCTGTCGAAGCAGCCGGTGTCCACGCCGATGCCGGGGATCGAGAGGATGCCCTCCTGCTCGTAGTATTTCTTGTTCAGGTCGCACTCGATCAGGCTCGCCGAGCCGACCATCGCCACGGCGTTGTTGCTGCCGACGATCTCGCGGGCGTTCGCGGTCGCGGTGGCGGGGTCGCCCTTGTCGTCGAGGGCCTTGTAGTCGATCTTCCGGCCGTTGAGACCGCCGTCGGCGTTGAACTGGTCGAACACGGCCTTCGCGGCCTGCGAGGCTTCGGGGAAGGTCGCAGGTCCCGAGATGGTGTTCACGGATCCGACGACGATCGGATCCGAGGATCCGCCTCCGCCCGATCCGGAGCAGCCGGCCAGGGCCAGCATGCCCGCGGCGAGCAGCGCTGCCGCGGCGGTGATGCGCTTGTTCATGTGATTCCTGTCTCTCTCGGGTGCGGGTGGACCCCGCGGTGTGGTGCAGGCCGGTGCGACCCGGCGCGTTCAGTCGTGCAGGGCGCGGGAGATCATCTCGGTGTCGGTGAACTGCTCGAAGGCGACGACCTCGCCGCCGGAGAGCCGCCACACGTGCGCCACGCGGGCAGCGAAGAACCGTCCGGTGCGCTTGTAGGTGCCGGAGTAGGTGCCGATGCCGATCACGGTGTCGCCGCCGTCCACGACCTCGTCCACGGCCAGCGTGTAGTCGTCCCAGTCCTCCTGGAGCCGCTCGAACACGTTCTTCGCGACCTCATCAGGGCCGACGTAGGTGCCCGCGTACGGGAAGCCCGCGGCCTCCGTCCAGCGGACGTCCGCCGCGAGCGGGGCGAGCATGCCGTCAAGGTCGCCGCGATCGCTGGCGTCGTAGTGCGCGCGGATGATGTCGGCGTTGGTCATGCATGGCTCCTGGGTTGGCGGGTTCCGACCGGGCGGCGGTGCGGTGGACGTGACATGCGGCGGTCCTCGCTCAGACCGGCTGGGCGTCGGGATACGAGACCGTGCCGAGCGGGTAGATGTGGCCGCCGGCGCGGGAGTGCTCGGAGGCGCCCTCGCCGTTGAGTCCGAGGAAGATGCCGGTCGTGCGCAGCTGGTAGCCGAGGTCGTGCAGCCACACGCTGGCGACCGCGATGCGGAACTCCCGGAAGCAGAACAGGTACAGGCCGTCCGCGAACTTCCACACCGTGGAGAGATCCATGTCGCCGTGGCCGCGCTGCACGCCCTCGAGGCACTGCCAGGCGTACCGCTGGCTGGAGACGTAGACGTGCTCGTACAGGTGATGCGGGCTGTAGCGGTAGACGTTGCGCTTGCCGATGAGGTCACGGCTCGGGCCGGGCACCTCGCCTGTGGCAGGGCCTGCGTCGGTCGTCGCCGCCCAGAACTCCTGGCCCACCTGAGGGGTGCCCTCGACGGCCTCGGGCGCGATCCGGGAGCGCACCACCACGGCGCGGTGCGTGGCGGTGGAGAACACGACGGTCAGTGCTTCGCGCTCGCGGGACGTCAGCGGCAGGTTCAGGAACACGACGTCGTCGCGCACGGCCACCGCGTCGTACGGATCCGTGCCCGCAGCTCCGAGACCCGACCATTCGACCCTCCCGGTCCCGGAGTCCGTCGACGGGCCGAAGCGGAGCGACAGCGTCTGGCCGTCATCGAGAGCGAGCACAAGACTCGTGCCTCCGAGATCGGTGCTCGGCAGACGATACGTGTCGATCCCCGCGGCGAACTCGTCGTACGTGCGCCACTCGTCGAGCCCGTCGACAGGCTCAGGGGTCGTGTCGATCGCGGTCACGTCTTCGGTCACAGTGGGACTCCTTCGACCCTGGTCCCCGCCGGGCTGCGGGGATAGCCCATGCTCTGCCGCCGCCGATCCGGCGCTCAACAGCCCGGCCCGGATCGCGCGCCGAGAGTCAACCGGCGTTCCCCCAGGAGCAAGGCAGCCGCCGCGCAGCCCCGCCGCGTGCGTCACGGAACGCCTCACACGGCGTGCCGGCCCCCGAGAGGACTTCGACACACAGGTGTCACCGGGTGCGCGAGAGCCGGAAACACAGGCTCCCTAGCGTGATGCGCACACACCGACAGGAGGTTCGCCATGACCAGCACCGCGACGATCCGCACCGCTCCGATCGACGATCGCACGGAATCCGGGACGCCCGCCGCCACCGGCGGCCTCGTCTTCCACCCGGGGCGATGGATCTCGGGATGGGACGCCGAGGATCGGCAGCAGTGGCACGTCGCAGGCGCGGCCATCGCGCGGCGCAATCTGCGCTGGTCGATCTTCGCCGAGTTCCTCGGCTTCGTGGTCTGGCAGCTCTGGTCCATCGTCGTGGTCGCGCTGCCCGCCGCCGGATTCCACTTCACCGTGACGCAGACGTTCTGGCTGATCTCGATCCCCAGCCTCGTCGGCGCGACGCTGCGGTTCCCGTACACGTTCATGGTGCCGCGGTTCGGCGGCCGGAACTGGACGATCGTGTCGGCCGCGCTGCTGCTGATCCCTGCGATCGGCCTGGCGATCTGCGTGGCGGATCCGCGCACGCCGTTCCCGGTGATGCTGATCATGGCGGCACTGGCCGGCCTCGGCGGCGGCAACTTCGCGAGCTCGATGGCGAACATCACGAGCTTCTATCCGCAGCGTCAGAAGGGCTGGGCGCTCGGCCTGAACGCGGCGGGCGGGAACCTGGGCGCCGCCATCGCGCAGTTCGTCGTGCCGATCGTGATCACGCTCGGGGCGGGCGCGACGCTGCAGCTGCCCCTGGCCGGGCTGATCTGGGTGCCGTTCATCCTGGTCGCGGCCGTCGGTGCCTGGTTCCGGATGGACAACCTCACCAGCGCCCGCGCCGACGTGAAGGCCTCGCTCGCGGCCCTGCGCGCCCCCGCGCTGTGGCTGATGGCGCTGCTGTACATCGGGACGTTCGGATCCTTCATCGGCTTCTCGGCCGTGTTCCCCAAGCTCATCGCCGATCAGTTCCCGGCGTACAGCGCCTTCCCGCTGGGCGGCGCGACCCTCTCGCTCGCATTCGTCGGCGCGCTGGTCGGATCCCTGGCGCGTCCGTTCGGCGGGCGTCTGGCCGACCGCTTCGGCGGCAGCACCATCACGATCGCCGCGTTCGCGGTCATGGCGATCGGCGCCCTCGCCGTGGTGCTCACGCTGTCGCTGCACTCGTTCTGGCTGTTCCTCGGGTTCTTCCTGCTGCTGTTCGTCGCGAGCGGCGCGGGCAACGGCGCCACCTACCGGATGATCCCCACCCTGTTCGCCCTGCGTGCCGGCGCCGCCGATGCGCACGCGAGCTCCGGGGACGCCGGTGCGCAGCGAGCCGCGGCGGCCGCCCTGGGCATCGTGTCGGCGCTCGGGGCCTACGGCGGGTTCGTCGTGCCGCAGGCGCTCGGCCTGTCCAAGGCCGCGACGGGCGGGTACGCGACGGGGCTCGGCTGGTTCGTGGCCGCCTACGTGGTGCTGCTCGGGGTGACCGTCGCGGTGCTGATCCGCGGGCGCCGCCGCGGGGTCCGGATCTGAGGCGGCGGGCATGACGGCCGCGAGCACCGACCGGGCGACGGCCCCCCAGGGCAGCGTCGGCACGCACTGCCCGTACTGCGCCCTGCAGTGCGCGATGACGCTCACGCCCGAGCCCGGCGGTCCCGTTCCGGTGCGGATCGCGCCGCGGATGTTCCCCACGAACCGCGGCGGGCTGTGCAAGAAGGGCTGGACCTCGGCAGAGCTCCTGGCCGCACCGGACCGGCTGACCACGCCCCTGATCCGCCGGGACGGCGTCCTGCAGCCGGCCACCTGGGACGAGGCTCTCGACCGGATCGCCGCGGAGCTGAGCGGGATCCGCCGCGAGCACGGCGCCGACGCCGTCGCCGTGTTCGGCGGGGGCGGTCTCACGAACGAGAAGGCGTACCTGCTCGGCAAGTTCGCGCGGCTGGCGCTGGGCACCTCCCGGATCGACTACAACGGCCGGTTCTGCATGTCCTCGGCGGCCGCAGCGGGAAACCGCGCCTTCGGGGTCGACCGGGGCCTGCCGTTCCCCGTCACCGACCTCGACGACGCCGACACCATCCTGCTGCTCGGCTCGAACGTCGCCGCGACCATGCCCCCGCTGCTCTCGCACCTCGCAGGTGCCCGCGCCGCGGGCGGCCTGATCGTGGTGGATCCGCGCCGCTCGCAGACCGCCGAGCTCACGGCCGACGGCGCCGGCACGCACCTGCAGCCGGCGCCCGGCACCGATCTCGTGCTGCTGCTCGGGCTCGCCCACATCGTGCTCGCGGACGGGCTCGCCGACCTCGACGGCCTCGCCGCCCGCACGGTCGGCCTCGACGAGGTGCGGCGCAGCGTCGCCGCCTGGTGGCCGGAGCGGGTGCAGCAGATCACCGGCATCCCCGTGGCGCAGTTGCGCGACGTCGCGCACCGCCTGGCGCGCGGACGCGGCACCTACATCCTCACCGGGCGCGGCGTGGAGCAGCACGCCGACGGCACCGACACGGCCACGGCGGCGATCAACCTCGCCCTGCTGCTGGGCCTGCCCGGCCGTGCGGGCTCCGGCTACGGCACGCTCACCGGACAGGGGAACGGCCAGGGCGGCCGCGAGCACGGGCAGAAGAGCGACCAGCTGCCCGGGTACCGGAAGATCGCCGACCCGGCCGACCGCGCCGCGGTCGCCGCGGTGTGGGGCGTCGACCCCGACGTCCTCCCCGGCCCCGGTGTCCCGGCCGTGGAGCTGCTGGGCATGCTCGGCCGCCCGGACGGCGTGCGGGCGCTGCTCGTGCACGGCGCCAACGTCGTGGTCTCCGCCCCCGACGCGTCCGCGGTGCGCGCGGGGCTGGAGCGCCTCGACCTGTTGGTGGTGTGCGACTTCGTGCTCTCCGAGACCGCGGCCCTGGCCGACGTCGTGCTGCCGGTGACGCAGTGGGCCGAGGAGGAGGGCACGATGACGAATCTGGAGGGCCGGATCATCCGGCGCCGCCGCGCACTGCCCGCCCCCGACGGCGTGCGCAGCGAGCTCGACATCCTCGCCGACCTCGCCGCGCGGCTGGGCGCTCCGTCGGAGTGGCCCACGGATCCTGCGGTCGTGTTCGACGAGCTCGCCCGCGCCTCGGCGGGCGGCATCGCGGACTACTCCGGACTCAGTCACGCGACGCTGGATGCGCAGCTCGCAGACGGCGCATCCGCGCATTGGCCGTACCCGCCCGGAACCGACGGCACGCCGCGGCTGTTCGCGGAGCGCTTCGGTCACGCCGACGGCCGGGCGCGGCTCGTGCCGGTGCGTCCCCGTGACCTCGCCGTCGCCGACCGCGACGCCGACGACCTCGGTGTCGCCGCACCCGACCGCGACGCCGACGACCTCGGTGTCGCCGCAGCCGACCGCGACGCCGACGACGCGCGCCTCGCCGCCGCGGAGGCGCCGCAACGGAGCGCCGTGCTCACGCTCGTCACGGGCCGCCTGCTGGAGCACTACCAGTCGGGCGCGCAGACGCGGCGGGTTCCCGAGCTCCTGGACGCGCAGCCGCATGCGCACGCCGAGCTGCACCCCGCGACGGCGGCGCGCCTGGGCATCGCGGACGGCGACCGCGTGCGGGTCGCCAACCGCCGGGGCACGGTCGAGGCCGTCGCGCGACTGGTGAGCCGGATCCGGATGGACACCGTGTTCCTGCCGTTCCATTTCGCCGGGTCCGAGTGCGCGAACCTGCTCACCGCAGCGACGACGGATCCGGTGTCCGGGATGCCGGAGTTCAAGCGCACGACGGTCGTCGTCAGCGCCGCATCTGCGGGGTCGGCGGAGGGTCCGCGCGAGGGCGACCCGGACGCCGAGACGTACGAGGAGGAGGCGGCATGACGCACGCGATGCGAGTGGTCCTGGTCGGCTACGGTCCTGTGGGAGCCCGGTTCGTCGAGGAGATGCTGCCCGCCGTCGCGGCCGGGCGGATCTCGCTCGTCGTGCTCGGCGCCGAAGCGGAGGACGCGTACAACCGGGTGCTCCTGGCCGAGTACGCCGTCGGGGCCACCGATCGCGCGCGCCTCGAGATCGCCGACACCGCGGCGGCGCGCGCGGCCGGGGTGCGGATCCGGCTCGCCGAGACCGCGGTCGCGATCGACCGCGAGCGTCGCCTGGTCCGCACCGCGGCCGGCGAGGAGGTCGCCTACGACCGGCTCGTGCTGGCCACGGGCGCCCGGGCGAACGTGCCGACGCTCGCCGGGCTCGAGGGGAGCCGGCCCGTGCGCGGAGCCGCGCCCGGTCACGACGGGCACGGCGCTCCGCTGCCGGCCGGCGTGCTCGCGCTGCGGGACCTCGCCGACGCCGAGGCGGTCGCCCCGGTCGTCGCCGGGGGAGGGTCGATCGTCGTGCTCGGCGCCGGGGTGCTCGGTATGGAGTTCGCGCTGCTCGCGGCCGAGCACGGAGCACGCGTGACCGTCGTGCACCACGGACCCGCGCCGATGGCGCGCAACCTCGACGAGGGCGGCGGGCGCATGCTCGGCCGCGCGGCGCAGCGCGCCGGGCTGCGCATGGCCGCGCACTCCCGCGCCGAGGCGGTGGAGTTCCGGGAGACCCCGGCTGGGCCGGTCTTCGGCGGGATCCTGTGCGCCGACGGCACCTACACGCGCGGCGATCTGCTCGTGCTCTCCTGCGGGGTCGCCCCGCGAGTGGAGCTCGCCCGCGGCGCCGGCCTGGCCTGCGCGACCGGCGTGCTCGTGGACGCCGCGCTGCGCACGTGGACGGATCCCGACGTGTTCGCGATCGGCGACTGCGCGCAGATCGCCGACCCGGGCTCGGCCGACGCCACAGGGCGCGTCGCCGGCGCGCCGAGCGGGCTGATCGGGCCCGGCTGGCGACAGGCCGCTGCGGTCGCCGCCGGCCTGCACGCCGAGGCGGAAGGAGCTGCGGCCGGGCCCGACGCCTCCGTCGCGCTGCACGAGCGGCCCACCGCGGTCATGCTCAAGGCCAAGGGGATCGACGTCGTCTCGGGCGGGGACTATGCGGCGGAGCCGTGGTCTGCCGACGCCGAGGTGAGCGTCTGGGTGGATCCGGCGCGCGGCTCCTACCTGAAGACCGTGGTCCGCGACGGCGCGCTCGCGGGCTTCGTGTCGGTCGGCCTGCCGCAGGCGGGCGCCGAGCTGACGCTGCGGTACGAGCGGGGCGGAGCGCTGCTGACCGATCCCGCCGCGCTGCTGCGCCTGGACGCCCCTGACGCCGCCGCGGCGCCCGCCGAGGATCCGCTCGGACCGGACGCGACGGTGTGCTGGTGCAACGGCGTGACGGCCGGGCGCATCGCCGAGGCCGTCCACGACGGGTGCGGCACCGTGGAGGAGGTCGGCCGGTGCACGAGGGCCGGCACCGGCTGCGGCGGATGCCGGGGCCGCATCGCCGCCCTGCTCGCCGCCGCCCCCGTGGCCTGACGGCCTGCTCGCCGCCGCCCCCGTGGCCTGACGGCCGGCTCGACGCCGCGGGGAAGGGCGCCCCCGCGTTCTCAGACGTCGAGCCGGTACCCGCGCTTGACCACGGTCGCCACGAGGCCGGGCGCGGCGAGGCTCTGCCGCAGCCGGCTGAGCGAGACCTCCATGGTGTGCTCGTCGCCGTCCAGCGCGCTCGCCAGGGCGCGCCGAGACACGACCGCCCCGTTCGCGGTCACGAGGGCGCGGAACAGCGTCAGCGAGTTCGGCGTCAACCGCACCGGCGCGCCGTCGACCACCGCGACACTGCCGCGCAGCTGCACCTCGCCGTGCCGCGTGCGCACGCGCAGGGTCGCGCGCTCCTCCAGATGCTCGCACACGAGTCGGATGAGCGCGCCCATGCGGAACCGGTCCGGCTGCAGCGCCGGGATCCCCGCCCGCTGCAGCGGTGCCGACGTCACCGGGCCCACGCTGGCCGCGACCACGCCCTGGCGCAGCGCCTCGACGACCTGGTCGTGGCGGCCGCGGGCGAGCGCCGCGAGGAACAGGCCCTCCACCGCGGGGGCGCTGGTGAACGTCACGCAGTCCAGCTGGCGTGCGGCGATCGCGTCGACCAGCCGGGTGACGCGATCGTCGTCGTCCCCCGCGGTCGACCAGGCGTAGGGCGCCACGGTGACCACGCGCATGCCGGCGTCGCGCAGCCGGCGCAGCTGCACCTCGTCGCGCTGGCCGTGCAGCTGCACCGCGACGGTCGCGCCCGCGGCGAACTCGGCGATGGTCAGGCTCACGAGCGATGCCGTGGTCTCCTCGTCGCTCATGCCGCGGTCGTCGAGTCCGGCGGCGCGGACGGCGCCGCGCGCCTTCGGCCCGCGCACGAGGATCGCCGAGGCGGCGAGCGTGCGCTGCAGCGACTCACCGAGCCCCGCGGCATCCGCCACCTCGAACCAGCGCCGCATGCCGTAGCTGGTCGTGGCCAGCAGCACGTCCGGCTGCTCCGCGATGACGCGCTGCGTGTCCGCGATGACCGGCGCGTCGTCCTCCGCGTGCCGCATGTGCACGGTCGGCGCGTGCAGCACCGTCGCGCCGCGCCGTTCGAACGCGTCGATGAGGTCGGCCGAGCGACGGTCGCTCGTGACGCCGATCCGGAAGCCGGCCAGCTGGTCCGGGCCGAAGCCGGTCACGAGCGCCGGCGGGCAGGGGTCGACGGATTCGTGCATCAGGGCGCTCCGCCGGTCGAGCCGACATCGGCGAGCATGGCGGCCGCGGCGGCGTCGCCCTGCTGCGCGAGCCGCACGACCTCGCCGATCACGATCACGGCGGGCGAGGCGACGCCGGCGCGCTCGGCGACGGCGCGGATGTCGGCGAGGTCCGCGATGGTGGTCCGCTGCGCAGCCGAGCAGCCGCGTTCGATGATGGCGACGCCGGTGCGTGCGTTCATCCCGCTGCGCAGCAGTCCTGCGGCGATCGACGGCAGGTTCGTCACGCCCATGAGCACCACGATGGTGCCGCCGAGCTGCGCGAGGTGCTCGAGCTCCGCCGCCGAGAGCGGCGCGTGCCCCGACACCACGGTGAACATCCGGGAGATGCCGCGGTGCGTGACGGGGACGCCCGACGCGGCGGGAACCGCGACGGCGCTCGTCACGCCCGGGATCACCCGCACGGGAACCCCGGCGCGCCGGCACGCCTCGACCTCCTCGCCGCCCCGGCCGAACACGAACGGGTCGCCGCCCTTGAAGCGCACCACGCGGGCGCCGCCCAGCGCGCGCTCCACGAGGATCCGCTCGATCTCCTCCTGCGCGATCGGGTGGTGCCCGGGGCGCTTGCCCACGTCGATGAGCTCGGCGCCGGGCGCGAGCTCATCGAGCAGGTCGTAGGGCGCGAGCCGGTCGTAGAGCACGACGTCCGCCGCCGCCAGCGCGCGCACGGCGCCCACGGTCAGCAGCTCGGGATCCCCGGGGCCGCCGCCGACGAGCACGACGCTGCCGCGCCGCGCGGTCATGACCGCTCCTCCGCGGTGAGCGCCGGCACGCGCTGCTCCGACGGGTCCGGCGTCCGCACCGGGATGCGCGTGCCCGCGATCGGCACCACGCCGGATGCCCGCTCCTCGGGCGTCGCAGGCCGCAGCTGGCCGCGCTCCTCGACCCGCGCGATCGACGGATCCGCTTCGCCGGGAGCATTCACGAACGAGCGGAACCGGCGCAGTCGCTCGGGGTCGCGCAGTGTCGCGGCCCACTCGTCCTCGTAGGTGTCGACGTGCTTGGCCATCGCCGCCTCGAGCTCCTCGGCGAGGCCGAGCGAGTCGTGCACGACGACGTCGCGGACATGGTCGAGCCCGTCCTCGAGCTCCTCGATCCAGCGAGCCGTGCGCTGCAGGCGGTCCGCGGTGCGGATGTAGTACATCAGGTAGCGGTCGATGTAGCGCACCAGGGTCTCGTCGTCGAGGTCGGACGCCAGCAGCTGGGCGTGCGCGGGCTGGAAGCCGCCGTTGCCGCCGATGTACAGGTTCCACCCCTTGTCGGTCGCGATCACGCCCACGTCCTTGCCGCGCGCCTCCGCGCACTCGCGGGCGCAGCCCGAGACGCCGAACTTCAGCTTGTGCGGGCTGCGCAGGCCGCGGTACCGCAGCTCCAGCGCCACCGCCATGCCGACCGAGTCCTGCACGCCGTAGCGGCACCACGTCGATCCCACGCAGCTCTTCACGTTCCGCAGCGACTTGCCGTAGGCCTGGCCCGACTCGAAACCCGCGTCCACGAGCTCGCGCCAGATCTCCGGCAGCTGCTCCAGGCGGGCGCCGAACATGTCGATGCGCTGCCCGCCGGTGATCTTCGTGTACAGCCCGAAGTCCTGCGCGACCCGAGCGATCACGGCGAGCCTGTCGGGCGTGATCTCGCCACCGGGGATCCGCGGGACCACCGAGTACGTGCCGTCCTTCTGCATGTTCGCGAGTGCGCGGTCGTTCGTGTCCTGCAGCGGGCCGCGGCCGTCGTCGAGCAGATACTGCCCATGCTGGCTCGCCAGGATCGAGGCGACCACCGGCTTGCAGATGTCGCAGCCGAGCCCGCGGCCGAGGCGGGTGACGGTGCCGTCCCAGCTGGTCAGGCCGAGCACCCGGATCGATTCGAAGAGCTCCTGCCGGGACAGGTCGAAGTGCTCGCAGAGCGCGCGCGACACCGTCGCACCGGCGGCGGTCAGCTCCGCCTCGAGCAGCTTCTTCACGAGCGGCACGCAGGATCCGCACTGCGTGCCCGCGCGGGTGCACGCCTTCAGCTCGCCGAGGTCGTGGCAGCCGCCGCCCACGGCCTCGCGCACGGCGCCCGCGGTCACGTTGTTGCAGGAGCACACGAACGCGTCGTCGGGCAGGGCGCCTCCCGCCGGCGGCTCGGCGCCGGCGGCGGAGAGGTAGGCCGCGGGTTCCGCGTCCAGCGCACGGCCGAGCAGCGGACGCAGTCCGGCGTACGGCGCGGCATCCCCGACGAACACGCCGCCGAGCAGGGTCTTCGCGTCATCGCTCACGACGAGCTTCTGGTACAGCCCGCGGGCCGGATCCGCGTACACGATCTCCAGCGCTCCGGGCTCCTTGGCCAGGGCGTCGCCGAAGCTCGCCACGTCGACGCCGGACAGCTTGAGCTTGGTCGCATCGTCGATCGTGGTGAAGGTCGCGTCGCCGCCGAGCAGGCGGTCGGCCACGGTCTCGGCCATCGCGTTCGCGGGCGCCACCAGGCCGACCGTGCGGCCGTCGATCGCGGCGACCTCGCCGATCGCCCACACCGAGGGGTCCGAGCTGCGGCACGCCTCGTCCACGACCACCCCGCCGCGCTCGGCGGTGTCGATCCCGGCCTCGCGCGCCAGCTCGTCGCGGGCCCGGATGCCGATCGCGAACACGACGATGTCTGCCGGGACCGTGCGCCCATCGGTGCAGCGCACCGCGGTCGGCCGGCCGTCCTCGTCGAGGAGGATCCGCTGCGGGCGGGTGCCGAGATGCAGGTCGATCCCGCGCGCCGCGATGAGACGGCTGAGCGCCTGCCCTCCGCCCTCGTCCAGCTGGGCGGACATCAGCCATCCGCCGGAGTGGATGATGACCGCGTCCGCCCCGAGCGCGGCGACGCCGCCGGCGGCCTCCAGCCCGAGCAGGCCGCCGCCGGCCACGGCGACGCGCGGGGCGCGTCCGAGCGTCGCGCGCAGGGCGGCGATCTCCGCGACGAGGGCGTCGACGTCGGCGATCGTGCGGTACACGCGGGCGGCGGGTGCGCCGGGGATGTCCGGCACGGGTGCGGAGGAGCCGGTGGCGAGCACGAGGTCGTCGTAGCCGATGACGTCGCCGCCCGAGGTGGTGACGGTCTTCGCGGCGCGATCGATCGCGACCGCCGCCTCACCGACGCGCAGCGCGACGGCGGGCTCCTCCCAGCACGAGGCGGGCTCGAGCGTGAGATCCACCGCGCCGTCCGCGAGGCGCTTGCTCAGCTGCACGCGGTCGTACGGCAGGTGGGGCTCCTCGGTGAGGACGGTGATGCGGTGCGCGACGCTCGGCTCATCGGCGAAGCGGGAGAGCAGCGCCTCGACGAGACGGTGCGCCGCGGGACCGCCTCCGGCGATCAGCGTGTGTCGGGTCGTCATGCCTGCCCTCCTCCGTGTCGATGGATCCCGAGCGTATGAGCGGGCCGTTTCCCTCCCGTTTCGCTCGTGTAACCGGGGGATGACACCGTTCGCACAGCGGTGGCGCGATCGTGTGAGACGGCTTTCACACGGCCGTCATGTGCGGCGACGGTTCCCGAAACATCCCGCGCCTACTGTCGCGGCATGACGATCACGCAGACTCTTCCTCGCCCCGCCGCTCCGCGCACCGTGTGGGAGCGCGCCTGCCGCGTCGACGACCTCGAGCCCACCTGGGGCGAGGCCGTGCTGATCCGCATGCGGCAGATCGCGCTGTTCCTGATCTCGCCGAGAGAGGTGTACGCGGTCGAGCACACCGATCCCGCCGCGGACGGCGCACCCGTCATGGCGCGCGGCATCGTCGGCTCCCGTGGCGACCGGCCGACCGTCGCCTCCCCGCTGCACAAGGAGGTCTACGACCTCGGCACCGGCGAGTGCCTCACGGATCCGGCTCTCATGCTGCGCACGTTCCGCACGCGCGTCGTCGGCGGGTTCATCGAGATCGAGGTCGTCGACATCGAGCTCGACGACTGAGGCGTCCGCTGCTCAGTGCGTCGCCCGGTACTCGCTGGGGGAGACGCCGTAGGCGGTCTTGAACGCGCGGCTGAAGTGCGCGGCATCGACGAACCCCCAGCGGGCGGCGATCGCGGCGACCGGACGGTCGGCGAGCACCGGATCGAGCAGATCGCGCCGGCACTGCTCCAGGCGGCGGGTGCGGATCCAGGTCGACACCGTCGTGCCCTGCTCCTGGAACAGGCCGTGCAGGTGCCGCACCGAGATGAAGTGCGCCGCCGCGATCGATGCCGGGCCGAGGTCCGTCGACGCGAGGTTGCGGTCGATGTGACCGCGGATGCGCTGCACGAGCGCGCGGTGCGGATCGGCGGCGGCCTCGTCGAGTCCGAGTTCGCGCGTGAACACGGTGGAGACCAGGTCGAGCGCGCTGTGCGCCAGGCGCGCCCCGGTGGCGCCGGCGAGCTGATCGAGGTTCGTGGCCAGCTGGCGCAGATAGGGCACGACCATGCCGCCCAGGCCTTCCTGGCCGGAGATCCGCACAGCGGTGAGCTGCCCGACCATCTCCGGCGGCAGGCTCAGCAGGTGCTTCGGGAACATCACGACCATGGTGCGGAAGTCCTCGTCGAACACCAGCGAGTAGGGGCGGTCCGTGTCGTACACGGCGAGGTCTCCGGGGCTGAGCACGGCCTCACGCTCGTCCTGGATCAGCAGACCGGTGCCGGCGAGCATCAGGCTCACCTTGAAGTACGAGCGGTCGCCGCGTGCGATGAGCTCGGGCGTGCGCTCCACCACGTGCCGTGACGCGCGCAGGTCGGTGACATGGACCTCGTCGACGGCGGCGCCTCGGATCATGCCGCGGAACGGATCGGATCCGTCGCGGCTCACCTGCAGCGGCACGAACGAATCGGAGACGGCTGCACGGAACTCGCTGATGCTGCGCGCGACGAGCGTGGAGACGGAGTCTGCGGGAGCGACGGGAACTGCTGCCACGGCTGATCACCTCGGGAGGATGAAGGGGTGGATCGACGACTTTGTATACGATCCGTTGCCGCACTCTACCACTGCGGGCCCGGCGGCGGGTGAGCAGTCCGCCGCCGGGCCCGCGGTCACACCCGCGGGCGCTCCTATTCGACGAGCTTGCCGGCCGTGTCGACATCGCGGATGAGCGCGGCGATCTCGGCGGGGACCGGCGGGATCTCCTCGCGCACCACCCCGGTCGACGGCGACCAGACCAGGTTCACCTGCAGCGCCGGATCGAGGTCGGGGAAGTCGCTGCGGTTGTGGCAGCCGCGCGTCTCCCGCCGCTCCAGGGCGGCCTCGAGGGTCGCCCTTGCGGCCAGCGCCGAGGAGCGCAGGTCGAAGGCGTGCGCGAGGTCCTGGAATCCGGCGATGTCGGGATGGATCCCGATCCGCGTCATGCGCTCCTCGATCGCGTCGAGCTCGCGCAGCCCGGCGAGCAGGCCCTCATCGTCCCGAACGACGCCGGCGTGCGCGGTCATCGTGTCGCGGATCGCACGCTGCAGGGCGCGCACGTTCTCCGGCCCGTCGGCCGCGAGGAGGTCGTCGACCTCGGCCCGCGCCCGCCGCACGGCCTCTGCAGAACGGCGCTGCGCGTCGAGGCCCTGGGCGTGCGCGACGGCCGCGCGTCCGGTGATCCGGCCGAACACGAGCAGTTCGATGAGCGAGTTGCCGCCGAGCCGGTTCGCGCCGTGCAGGCCCGATGAGGCCTCGCCGATCGCGTACAGCCCGTCCACGTCGGTGCGGTGGTCCTCGGGGCGCACCCACACGCCGCCCATCGAGTAGTGCGCGGTCGGGGCGATCTCGATCGGATCCTTCGTGATGTCGAGCATCTGCAGCTCGAGCATCGCCTGGTAGACGCGCGGCAGCCGGGTCATGATCGTCTCCCGGGGCAGGTGCGAGACGTCGAGCCACACGCCGCCGTTCGGCGTGCCGCGCCCCTCGGCGATCTCGGTGTACGCGGCCAGCGCGACGCGGTCGCGGGTGGACAGCTCCATCCGCTCGGGGTCGTAGCGCTGCATGAAGCGCTCGCCGAGCGCGTTGCGCAGGATGCCGCCCTCGCCGCGCGCCGCCTCGGAGACCAGCGTGCCCGCCTCGCTCTCCGGCTGGAGGATGCCCGAGGGGTGGAACTGCACGAGCTCGGGGTCGCGGATGCGGCCGCCCGCCTCGACCGCGAGCCGGAACGAGTCGCCGGTGTTCTCGTCGCGCCGCGACGAGGTGCGCCGCCAGATCCGGTTGTGTCCGCCGGCGGCGAGGATCACGGCGTCGGCGTGGATGAGGTAGCGGGTGCCGTCGAGCAGGTCGAAGCCGTAGGCGCCGAAGACCCTGGGCGCAACGGTGCCGTCCGCGTCGGCCACCTCGTCCACGAGCAGGCGCGTGATGTAGACGGTGTCGAGGATCGGGATGTCCAGGCGCTCCGCCCGGTCCACGAGCGCGCGCTGGATCTCCAGCCCGGTGTAGTCGCCCGCGAACGCGGTGCGGCGGAACGTGTGCGCGCCGAAGAAGCGCTGCGAGATGCGGCCGTCGTCCTCGCGGGCGAAGCCCATGCCGTAGCGCTCGAGGTCGCGGATCCCCTCCTCGGCGCCGCGCGTCACGATCTCCACCGTGCGCGGGTCGGCGAGGAAGTAGCTCTCCTTGATGGTGTCGGCCGCATGCTGCTGCCAGGAGTCCTCGGGATCCATCGTGCCGAGCGCGGCGTTGATGCCGCCCGCGGCGAGGGAGGTGTGCGCGTCGTGGCGAGGCCGCTTGCCGACGGCCAGCACGTCGACGCCCTGCTCGGCGACCTCGATGGCCGCGCGCAGGCCGGATCCGCCGGTGCCGATCACGAGCACCGACGTGGCGACGAGGCGTTCGGGGGAGAGGTTCTGTGTCATGCCCTCCACGCTAGGAATCCGCGCATGATTCCTCCAATGCATAATACAGCTGGACAGAATGCGTCTAGGCTATGGCCATGAACCTCGAGCAGCTCCGCGGTTTCGTCGAGATCGCCCGCCTCGGCAACTTCACGCGCGCCGCGGAGGAGCTGCATCTCGCGCAGCCCTCGCTGAGCCGGCAGATCTCGACGCTGGAGCGCGAGTTCGGATCGGAGCTCTTCCATCGCGCTCGCGGGCACATCTCGCTGACGGCGGCGGGGGAGGTGCTGCTGCCCTACGCGCGCCGGATGCTCGCCGACGCCGCCTCCGTGCGCCGGGAGATGGCTGAGATCGCCGGGCTGCGCCGCGGCAGAGTGCGCCTGGGGGCGCCGCCGTCGCTGTGCGCCAGCATCGTGCCGGAGGTCGTCGGCGCCTTCCGCCAGGCGCATCCCGGCATCGAGCTGGAGCTGACCGAGCGGGGCTCGCGCGGACTCGTCGCCGCGCTCGCCGAGGGTGTGCTGGATCTCGCGCTGCTGGCGTCGTCGGATGCCGCCGCAGGCTCTCCGGTGAGCCTCAGCCGCATCCCGCTGCTGGAGGAGGATCTCGTCGTGATCTCGTCGGCGGAGCAGTCGCCGGTGAGTCACGGGCACGAGATCGCGCTCGCGGCTGTGGCGGACCTGCCACTGATCGCGTTTCCGCGCAGCTACGAGCTGCGCGCCGCGACGGACGCCGCCTTCGTCGCCGCGGGACTGGTACCGGAGGTCGTCGTGGAGGGCCCCGAGATGGACACGGTGCTGCGGTTCGTGGAGCGCGGTGTCGGCGTCGCCGTCGTCCCGGCGATGGTCGCGCTCGAGCGGCCCAGCCTGCGCGCGGTGCCCCTGGCCGCGCCGAGGCTCACGCGCACCGTCAGCCTCGCGCACCGCGCCGACATGGCACCGACGCGCGCCGCCGCGGCTCTGCGGGACACCATCGTCACGACCGCCGACGCGCTCGCCGGATCCGGAGGATTCGTCGCCAGGGCGGTCTGACCTCCTTCGTCTCGCTGCGCTCGCTCAAGAACCGGGGACCGGTCCCTGAGCGAGCAGCGCAGCGACGAGACGAAGGGCGCGGGCTTACGGCGCGGCTCAGTGCCCGCAGGTGCAGGCGTCTCCGCCGCCGCAGCAGGATCCCGTCGAGGTGCCGGACACGGCGTGCGCCTGCGACGACTCGGGGACGTCCATGCCGGGGTTCTGGTCGAGGAAGCCGTAGGGGCGGAACGCGAAGCCCGCGGTGTCTACGGGCATGATCGGCCAGTCCTCGGGGCGCGGGAAGTGCGTGAGTCCGAACGTGTGCCAGAGCACGAGGTCGGCGCCGTCGGGGCCGTCCAGCGGGGCGTCACCCGCGGTGTACGCGGGCAGTCCGGCGCCGCCCTGGTGCGCGTTCGGGTAGCGCCCCGCGGGCCAGTACTCGCCCTCACGGTGCGCGGTCGCCCAGAGGTGCTTCGTGGCGAAGGCGGCGCGGGCGGCGACCGAGGAGGCGGGGTCGGCCATGAGCAGCGCGGTCGGCTGCGGCACGAGCTGGTAGGCCGTCGGCCGCCCCACCGCGTTCGTGCGCGAGGCGCTCTGCACCTCCCACACGCGGGCGACCGAGGTGTCGGCCTCGCGCTGTGCGGCGGACTCGGAGGCGAGCGGGGTCTCCGTCCAGCTGAACGCGTTTCCGAACGGGTTCTCCGGACCCATCGGCACGCGCTGCGCGTCGACCTCGACCAGGCGGTTGTCGGCCCCGTCGACGGCGACGTCGAGCCGCGCGCAGAAGAGGTGCTGGTGCACCGGTGCGAAGACGCCCGGAGCGAGCTCCGTGGCGTGCCGCTGCGGCACGCCCGGTTCCCCGGCGCCGACGAACACGATGCCTGTGGCCTTCGCGATCACCTCGATGGTGCCGTCGAGGCCGAAGTTCCAGTAGAAGCCGTAGTCGTAGTTGCCGATCGTGGAGAAGTACGACACGACGAAGCGGCGGGCGCGGCGCACGTCGTTGCGGCCCTCGAGGTTCGTGTGCTTCCAGAGGATCCCGGTGTCCTCCTCGTGCATGCAGATGACGTTGGGGATCCGCACCGGATGGCCCCGGTCGTCGGCGACGTATCCGTCGAGGTAGCGGATCACGCCGAGGCAGTCGCAGCCGAGCGCCAGGTGGTTGGCGTTCTTGCCGAGCAGGTACTCGCCGGCGTCGAAGTAGCTGATCCAGAAGCGTCCCGGCGCGGTGTCGCCGTACGGCACGACCATCTCGGGCACGCTCGCGCGGTTCAGGACGGGACGCCCGTCGAAGCGCACCTCGTGCAGCACGAGGCCCTCGCGGGCGTTGAAGCTCACCCGCATCGACCAGTTCTCCCACTCGACGAGGGATCCGGAGACCGTGAAGCTGGGGCCCTCGGGCTGGACGATCTCGATCGGCTTGAGGCTCGTGCGGGCCTCGCCCTGCACCTCGGGGTAGTAGTTGCCGTGCCCCGCCGGCACCGGCACGTCGCCGATGTCCTCGACCCGGATCACGCTGTCCGCGGTGAGGTCGATGTGCACGATGAGACCCTCGACCGGGTGCGCCCACGGCGAGTCGAGCTCGTCGTAGCGCAGGAACGTGAGCGAGCGGATGACCCGGCGACCGACCTCGTCGGCGCGGCCGGTGAAGCCCGGGGCGAGCGGCGAGCAGAACGCGAGGTCGATGTGCTCGGCGAGCCCGCGGCGCTCCATCGCGGCGCGCCACTCGGGGGAGGCCTTCGCGATCGCCTCGGCCCGCTCGTACTCCTCGAACAGGTACTGCGGCTGGCCGTAGGGCGGTGCGTCGTTCGGCACCCGCTCGGCGCGCAGCACCTCCCCGCGCGTGATCGACACCACGACCTCGGTGGCGACGCCGGTCGCGGTGTCGAGCAGGGTGGCGTCGACGCGGCGGTCGATCGGCATGCCAGGAGCCCAGGCCGCCAGCTCTGCCCTGGTGGGCTCGTCGGGCAGCAGCATCGGCACGCGCACGGTCTCGCCGAGGAGACCCGCTGACTCGAGGATCGCGCGGGCGGCGGCGATCTCGGATCCGGTGAGCGGATCCAGCGGATGCGGCGTCGGGATCTTCTCGAGCGTGAGCGGCTGCGGAGCGGGGTGGGGCATCGTCGACCTCTGCGGTTTAGTTGAGCGAATGCTCAAGAAACGGGTTGCGACGATGGTACGCCCGGATGCGGGCGTGCGCAACGGGCCAGCTCAGGCGCGCCAGGGATCCAGGATCGCGGTCAGCACGCGCAGGTGCGCGGCGGCGTCGGCGGGTTCGGCGACCTCGACGATCTGCTGTCCGTAGGTGATCGCGCGCAGGAGCGCGAGCAGGTCGTCCAGCGGGGCGTCCGGGCGGAGTTCGCCGTCCTCGACGGCCTGGGCGAGCGCCTCCGCGGTCTCCGTGCGCCAGAGCGGCAGGGTCGCCGCCGAGGCGTCCTCGGCCGGGGCGAGTGAGGCGAGACGGCCCCAGAAGCCCACGACGATGTGCGCCTCCGTGCGCGTGGTCGCATCGACCGGGAGCACCTCGCGCATGATGGCGTCGAGGCGCGCGACCCCCCGCAATCCTTCGGTCGCGGCGCGGATGCGCTCCTCGGTGCGCCGCGTCACTTCGGCGGCGGCCGCGCGGATGACGTCGTCGAAACCGTCGAAGTAGTGCCACAGCGACCCCACGGCGACGCCGAGCTCTCGCGCGACGGCCCGCGAGTTCACGCCCTCGTGGCCGTCGCGCGCGGCCACGGCGAGGAGCGCTGCGGCGATGTCGCGCCGGCGCGCATCATGGTCGACGACTCGGGGCATGGGTCCATCCTCGCGCAGACTCCGCCGGACGGCGCGAATCCGATCCCTCCCCGGGGTATTGATTTTGAGCAGCCGATCAATAAAGTTGCGAGCATGCTCCATGCGGCGGTGATGCTGCTGATGGCCGGATCCGCCATCACGGCCGCCGTCTGCTGCCTCCTCGCCGGGCGGGTCGCCCCGGGCGCCGTGCCATGGCAGGCGCGGCAGAGCGCCGTCGTCATGGCGCTGGGCATGATCGTGCTGTGCGTCGCGACCGGAGACCCGGGGGTGCTGCTCCTCGTCACGGCGTGCGGGATCGGCTCGGCCATGCTCGGCGTCGTCGGCATCCGCGGCCGCGTACACGCCGACGCGTGCTTCCACCGGGCGCTCGGCTGCGTTGTGATGGCGGTATGCGCGCTCGCTCTGCTCGGCGCCCGCGGCGCTGCGGCCGGCTCGGCCGTTCCGGTGGCGGGTCACTCCGCGCACGGAGCCCTCGTGCCCATGACCGTGGTCGCCGTGCTCGCCGCGGCCGCACTGCTCGGCCTCATGGTCATCGCCCGGGTGCGGCACGGGGGAGTGGCCGTGGCGACGGGCCGACGGCGCTCACAGGGTTGGATCCTGCTCGAGACGGAGGGCGCGGCGATGGCGCTCTCGCTCGTCGTCATGGCCGCCATGCTGCTCGTGCGGTGACCGCGCCGACCGCGCGGCCCGGCGGCTTCTCCAGATCGTTCGGATCCCGTACATTTTGTGCATGACCTCTTCCGGCACGGCCGCGATCGACCTCGGCAAGTCGCTGTGCCGGGCCCGCCTGACGGTCGACGGCGCCGCCGTCCGCCGCGAGGGCGGCGGAGCGCCGGGCCTCGCCGCACGCGACGGTGTCGCCCTCGCCCTCGAGGCGATCCTGCCGCTGCTCGCCGACGTGCGTCCGGAGCGGATCGGCGTCGGCGCGGCCGGCGCCCTGTACGCGGAGGCCGAGGCGGACGCCCTCGCCCGCGCGCTCGCGGACGACCGCGGTGCACCGGTCGCCGTCACGTCCGACGTGGTGACCGCGCACGCCGGCGCGCTCGGCGGCGAGGCGGGCGTCCTGCTCATCGCCGGGACGGGCGCGGTCGCCCTCGGCATCACCGCGGACGCGCACCGCAGCGTCGACGGCTGGGGCCCCGACCTCGGCGACCTCGGCAGCGGCTCGTGGGTCGGCCGCGAGGGCGTGCGGGCGGTGCTCCGCGCCCGCGACGGGCTCGGCCCTGCGACCGTGCTGTCCGACGAGCTGGGCGCCCTCATCGGCGACGGCACCTCGCCGATCGCCTGGGTGGGCGCTGCGGCGGCGCCGGCCCGGCTCCTCGCCACGTTCGCCCCCGCCGTGCTCGCGGCGGCCGACCACGGCGACGCAGCCGCCCTCGGCATCCGGGACGAGGCGGCGCGGCTCCTCGCCGAGACCGCGCTCGCCGCCTCCGGAGGATCCGCCGTCGTCGCTCTGCACGGCGGCCTGACCTCGCACGACGGCTTCCGCGGTGCGGTCTCGTCCGCGCTGGAGACTCGGGGGCTCGAGGCGGTCCCCGCCCGCGGCGACGCCCTCGACGGCGCCGCCATGATCGCCGAGGGGCGCGCCCCTCTCCACGAAAGGTTCGTGCACCGTGCCGGATGAGAACACGCCCGCGGAGGATGCCGCGGCCGAGGACGCGCGCCTGGCCGCGCTGATCGGCGAACTGTCCGGGCTCGCCACCGAGCAGGCGGACACCGCCCGCGGCGACCTCGACCTGCTGTCGACCATGGAGCTCGTGCGCGCGATGAACGCCGAGGACCGGCGCGTGCCGGAAGCGGTCGCCGCCCAGGCCGAGCGGATCGCGCAGGCGGTCGACGGCATCACGGAGCGCTTCCGCCGCGGTGGCCGGCTCATCTACATCGGGGCGGGCACGGCGGGCCGGGTCGGCGTGCTCGACGCCTCGGAGTGCCCGCCCACGTTCGGCACCGACCCGGGCATGGTCGTCGGCCTCATCGCCGGCGGCGACGCCGCGATCCGCGACGCCGTGGAGAACGCCGAGGACGACGATCGCGCGGCGGCGGAGTCCCTGCGCGCCCTCGGCCTGACCGAGAACGACACGGTCGTCGGGATCTCCGCCTCGGGGCGCACGCCGTACGTGCTCGGCGGTCTCGCCTACGCCCGCGAGGTCGGCGCGCTCACGGTCGCGATCGCCGCGAACGCCGGCTCCGCGATCGGCGCCGCGGCCGACGTGCCGATCGAGGTCGTGGTGGGGCCCGAGTTCGTGACCGGATCCACCCGGCTCAAGGCCGGCACGGCGCAGAAGCTCGTCGTCAACATGCTCTCGACGCTGTCGATGATCCGCCTCGGCAAGACCTACCGCGGCGTGATGGTGGATCTGCAGGCCACGAACGAGAAGCTGCGCGCTCGTTCCGTGCGCACCCTCATCCAGCTCACCGGCGCCGCGCAGGACGATGCCGTCCGTGCACTCGCCGAGGCCGGCGGGTCCGTCAAGCTCGCGCTGCTGATGCTCTTCACCGGCGCCTCCGCCGAGATCGCCGCCCCCGCGCTGGAGGCCTCGGGCGGGGTGCTCCGGGACGCGATCGCTGCCCTGGGCTGACCGCGGCTGACGGCGGCGCCGGATCCGCTCGACGCCGGATCACCGACGATCTTGCATGCCGGCGGCGATGAATGTCGCCGCTCGCCTTGAGCGCAGCGTCAAGAACGGTGTTTCTTGCACCCCGGAACGGCCGGGTCGCGTCGCGGACCGCGCCTAGCCTGGATGAGGGCGGATCCGCCCCTCCCGATTCCCACGCCACGCATCCGTGGCGCAACTGTGTGCAAGGACCCCGATGAACGACTTCGCCGCGCGCCGCGACGACTGGAAGGCCAGAGAAGAACTCGCCGAGCGGATGATCCCGCTGATCGGCGGACTGAACCGCGATCGCGACGTGGTGACGTCGCTGCACGGGCATCGCCTGCTCGGCCTGGGCACGACCGAGATCCTCGAGGTGCACGAGCGCGTCGCCGCCCTCGGGCACGACGAGCTCGCGCTCGAGGACACGCTCGCGGTGCTCGAGGCGCTGCGGGAGCTGGAGCCCTCGGCTTCCTCGCTCGACCTGGGCCGGCTCGCGGAGCACGTGCAGGACGGCCCTGCGGGGCTCGTCGAGCGCCTGCGGGTCGAGCTCGCCCCGGCCCTCGGTGAGGCGGCACCTGCCGAGCCCACGGACGTGGTGCTGTACGGCTTCGGCCGCATCGGGCGCCTCCTGGCGCGCATCCTCATCGCGCACACCGGCGGCGGCAGCGGTCTGCGGCTGCGCGCGATCGTGGTGCGCAAGGGCGCGGAGAACGACCTCGTCAAGCGCGCATCTCTGCTGCTGCGCGACTCGGTGCACGGCCGCTTCGAGGGTTCCGTCGACGTCGACGAGGAGAACTCGCAGATCATCGCGAACGGCACCCGGATCCAGGTCATCTACTCGAACGACCCCGCGACGATCGACTACACCGCCTACGGCATCCACGACGCGATCGTGGTGGACAACACCGGGCGCTGGCGCGACGAGGCGGGCCTGAGCCGCCACCTCGAGTCCACCGGCGTCGCGCGCGTGCTGCTCACCGCCCCCGGCAAGGGCGACCTGAAGAACATCGTGCACGGGATCAACCACGACACGATCGAGGACGGCGACCGGATCCTGTCCGCCGCCTCCTGCACGACCAACGCGATCACGCCGGTTCTCAAGGCCGTCGACGAGGCGTACGGCATCGTCCGCGGCCACGTCGAGACGGTGCACTCGTTCACCAACGACCAGAACCTCATCGACAACTTCCACTCCGGCGACCGCCGCGGCCGCTCCGCCGTGCTGAACATGGTGATCACCGAGACCGGCGCGGCGAAGGCCGTCGCCCGCGCCCTGCCGGAGCTCGCGGGCAAGCTCACCGGATCCGCGATCCGCGTGCCCACTCCCGACGTCTCCCTCGCGGTGCTGCACCTGACGCTCGAGCGTCCCGCCGAGAAGGCCGAAATCAACGACTACCTGCGCCGCGTGTCGCTGCACTCCAAGCTGCGCCAGCAGATCGACTACGTGGAATCGCCCGAGGTCGTCTCCACCGACTTCGTCGGATCCCACCGTGCCGGCATCGTCGACGGGCTCGCGACCATCGCGAACGGCACCGACGTGATCCTCTACGTCTGGTACGACAACGAGTTCGGCTACTCCAGCCAGGTCATCCGCGTGCTGGAGGTCATGGCGGGCTCGCACCCGGTGGTGCTGCCGGTGCGCCGCGAGGTGACGCTGCAGGGCTGACGCGCGCGGGGGCGCTTCCTGGGTCTCGTCTTGGAGTCCGTGTGGTGTGATCCTGGGGACAGGAGGCCCGCATGATCGATCCCCGGCCGCGGCTGCTCTATGTGGAGGACGACGCCGACATCGCCGAGATGACCCTCGAGGTGCTCGGCGAGTCCTACGCCGTCGATCACGTCACCGACGGGCAGGTCGCGCTGCGCCGCGCACTGGACGAGCGCTACGACGTGATGCTCGTGGATCGGCGGCTTCCGGGTCTGGACGGGGCGAGTCTCGTCGAGGCGGTCCGCACGGCGCGGATCACCACGCCGGTGCTCATGCTGACGGCGCTCGGCGCGGTTCCGGACCGGGTCGAGGGACTGGACGCGGGGGCGAACGACTACCTCACGAAGCCGTTCGACTTCGACGAGCTCCTGGCGCGCCTGCGCGCCCTGCGGCGGGGCTTCGAGGCGCAGGGGCGGCGGCGGTCGATCGGCGAGTGGACCTTCATCCCGGACTCCTGGGTGCTGCATTCGCCGACCGGAGCGCGGGTCTCGCTCACGGCGACCGAATCCGCGTTCCTCGAGTTCCTGTCCGCGAGCCCGGAGCGCGTGTTCCGCCGCGAGGAGATCCTCCGCGGCGTGTTCACCTCGGCCGACGGGATCGGCACGGTCGACACCTACGTGCACTACATCCGGCGCAAGACCACGCCGGAGATGATCGACACCGTGCGCGGGCGCGGCTATCGCGCGGGGAATCCGGCATGAGCGCATCGGCCGATCGCGAGCGCGTGCGCCGGTCCGCGCGTCAGATCGGCGTGTGGACCGGCGTCGCCTCGGCGATCGTCATGGCGGCGGGCGTCGGGATCCTCGTCGCCGTGATCCTCTCGACATCGCGCCCGCAGGACGATGACGGTGGCCGGCCGGACCGGTTCCGCGCCGGGGCGCTCGGGGGGAACCCGGACCACATCGTCGTGGACGTCGACCGGGTGCTGCCCTGGGTGATCGTGCTGGGCGCGATCGGCGTCGCGCTGCTCGGGGTCATCGCGTGGTTGACGGCCCGGCGCGCGGTGGCGCCGCTGGAGACGGCGCTGCGTGCGCAGCGCGACTTCGTGGCCGACGCGAGCCACGAGCTGCGCACACCGCTGACGGCGCTCTCGAGCCGCGTGCAGATCCTGCAGCGCCGTGTGGCGCGCGGCGAGGACATCGAGGACGCGCTGGAGCGCCTGCGCGGAGACACCGCCGCCATGGATGCGATTCTCACGGAGCTGTTGCTCGCCGCCCAGGCCGACCAGGGCCCTGTGGAGACGGCGACCTCGGACGCGGCCGACGCGGCGCGCGCGGCGCTCGAGCTGGTCCGCCCGATCGCCGAGAGCGCGGGCGTGGAGCTGCGGGCGGAGCTCGCCGCGGGCATCGCGGTCGCCGTACCCGCGGTGACCCTGACCCGGCTCTGCACGGCGCTCCTCGACAACGCCGTGCAGCATGCGCCGGTCGGCACCGCCGTGGACCTGTCGCTCGTCCCCGGCCACGGTGCGGGACACGGCAGCGCGGAGCTGCGCGTCGCCGACCGCGGCCCCGGCGTGCCGGAGGCGGAGCGCGAGCGCATCTTCACCCGCTTCGCCCGCGGACCGGAGACCGGGCGGCGCCGGGGGTTCGGCCTGGGGCTCGCGCTGGTCCGCGACATGGCGACCCGCTACGGCGGCTCGGTCGCCGTGGAGCGCTCCTCTGCGGAGGGCACGACGTTCCTGCTGCGGCTCCCCGTCGCGCCGGGCGCGCACTGACGGCGGCCGCCCGTCGGGTCCCGCGCTCACCGAGGAGCGCGCGGATCCGGATCCTCGGCGGCGACGACCTCGACACCGTGCGTCCAGCGGCGGATCCGGCCGTCGGGCGCGATCAGCACCCCCGAGCAGTCGGGCGCCGCGCGCAGCCAGGTCAGGTCGTCGAACCCGGCGACCACGGCGACGGTCGCCCAGGCGTCGGCGTCGCTCAGCCGGTCCGCGATCACCGTCGCGGTAGGGGCGTCCGCCACGGCGGCGCCCGTGCGCGGATCGACGATGTGCGCACCGCGCTCGGAAGGCCCGGACGTCGCGACCGCGCCCTCGCGCAAGGGTATCCGCGCGCGCAGCTCGCCGGCGCGGTCGGGGTCCGCGATGCCGATGCTCCACGTCCAGTCGGCGTCCGCCGCGGTGAGCAGCTGCATGTCCCCGCCCGCGGAGAGCGCCACGGCGACCACCCCCGGCTCCGAGAGCAGCGGCGCGAGGTGCCGCACGGCGGCGCGTTCGACGGCCCACCCCTTGACGTAGCCGGTCGGGTCGAACCATCCCTGCCGGTGCGCGTCGAAGCGGCCGCCGCTGGCCTCGGCGAGCCGTGCGCACGCCTCCGCGACCTCTGCGATGCGCGGGTCGGCGTCGCCTGCGCGCAGCTCGCCGGCGCGCAGCAGCGAGATCTGGGAGTCCGGGCGGAACGGCGAGAACAGCGCATCGATCTCGTGCAGCTGGGCGATCGCGGCATCCTGCGCCGCGGAGATCCGGACTGCGAGTGCGGGCGCGGGGGAGCGGTCGACGGTGAGCACGTGCACACTCGCCACCGTGCCCATGAGTTCTGCGGTGCGCACCTGCCGGTGCGGGGCGGCGGGACGTGCGGGAGTGGGCGTGCCGGAACGGCTGCCGGACGCCGCGGCGGGGACGCTCATGCCTTCGCCTGGTCGATCGCGCTCTGCAGCGACTGGGTGTAGCCGTCGGAGGTGAAGGTGGCGCCGGACACCATGTCGATCTGGGCGGACTGCGCGCTCTTCGTCTCGTCGATGAGGATCGGGAGCGCCTGCGCGTTGATCTCCTCGTCACGGCGCTCCGTGTTCGGATACTGCGGCACCGTCACATCGGTGATCCGCCCGCCGGAGACCGTGATCGCGACCTGCACGGCGCCGTAGCGGGTGTCGGCCGCCTGGCCCGTGAACGTGCCGTCCTTGAGCCCCGTCGAGGTCGTCGTCCCGGAAGCGGATCCGGACGTCGTGGATCCGGATCCCGTGGATCCGGATCCCGTGGATCCTGATCCCGACGATCCGCTCGACGTCGATCCCGCTGCGGAGCCGGTCGATGTGCTGCCGGCCGTGTTCCTGGTCGTGGCGGCGCTCGCTGCGGGCGCCACGGCTTCCAGAGAGGTGCGGTAGCTGAACAGCAGCACCAGGCCCGTGATGGTGGCGAGGATGCCGTAGACGATCTTCTTCATGATGCTCTCTCCTGGTCGGGTCGGGCCGCTCGGTCGCTCAGACGGCGAAGGCCTCGCTGTGGATGCGGGAGGCGTCGACGCCCGCCCGGCGGAGGTCGCGGCGGATGCTCTGCATCCACGGGATCGGTCCGCACAGGTACACGTCGTACGCGGACAGATCCCCGGCGATGCGCTGCAGCAGCCGGGCACCGTCCCACTGCGCATGAGTCGCGGGGACCCAGCTCGTGCCGCTCGCGGCGCGGCGGCCGTGCAGCGTGTAGTGCACGACCCCGCGGGCCAGCACGAGGCGGTCGATCTCCGCGCGGCGCAGGCCGTGCCCCGCGGAGTGGTCGCGGGTCACGAGGATCGCCTCGCCCGGCGCGTAGGGCTCGGATTCCAGAAGGGCGACGAGCGGCGCGACGCCGGCCCCTGCGCCGAGCATGAGCAGCCGGGATCCGCTCCTGCGCTCGCCGGTCATGTGCCCGTAGGGGCCCTCGACCATGACCCGGGTGCCGGGGCGGAGCTCGGCGAGGCGATCCGTGCCGTCGCCGACCCGGCGCGCGGAGATGACCAGCTCGCTGCCCGAGGGATCCGCGGCGAGCGAGAACGGGTGCCCGCGCGTCCAACCCGGTCCGTCCAGGAAGCGCCAGATGAAGAACTGCCCGGCCCGGGCGCGCAGCCGGTGCACGTCGCGCCCGGCGACGCGGACGGACACGCCGTCCTGACCGTCACGGGAGACCGCGACCACCCGCAGGCCATGACGCGCGCTGCGGATCAGCGGCACGGCCACGCGGAACCACAGCACGCACGCGGCGGTGACGGCCCACAGTCCCCACCAGTACATGGTCGCGCCCGCGGAGGCGGTGAAGTCGGCGCCGGTCCACAGCATGTGCGGGATCGCCAGTCCCACGCCCAGGTAGCCGTAAAGATGCAGCAGGTGCCAGGACTCGTACCGCAGCCGGCGGCGGGCGCGGCGGATCGAGGTCACGACGACGAGGATCAGCAGCGCCGTGCCGGCGGTCGCCAGCAGCATGCCCGGGTAGTCCCACACGAAGTCCCATGCCTGCACGAGCACGTCGGTGTGTGAGGTGACCGCATATCCGGCCGTGATGAGCACCAGGTGCGCCATCAGCAGCCAGAACGACCAGAACCCGACGAGGCGGTGGAGGCGCGTGACGCCGTCCCGCCCGAACCCGTGCTCGAACACGGGCACGCGCGCCATGAGCAGCACCTGGTACAGCAGCAGGTTCGCCGAGACCAGACCGGTCAGGCGTCCCAGCGTGGTGAGCGTGTCGCCGTCGAAGGCCAGCAGCGACTGGATCCCGGCGCCGCTCACCCACAGTGCGAGCACGAACAGGCTGGTCGCCCAGATCAGAGTCACCGCGCACAGCCGCCACAGGGTCGGCCGCAGCCGGCGCGCCGGCGCGCTGAGCGGGCGAGGTGCCGGGGCGAGGGTGCTGAGCGTTGCCATGGCACCATCGTCGGCGCCGTCCTGACAGAGAAGTCCAAGAATCGGCCCCCTTGAGCGCGGTCATAGGGAACTCATCGGATCCCGCCGGTTCCGGGGCGATGCGGGGACCGCATGTCGGCGCCTCACGGCATCATGGAGCCATGACGGCACTCCTGCGCGAGCGGCTGCGCTCGCACCGGCTCACCGCCCCCGCCCGCACCCCCGTGGCCGCCGCCCGGCACATGCTCGCGGTGCAGGCGCAGGAGTTCCTGGGCGGGCGGTGGGCCCTGGGCATCCGCTCCGCGGGGACGCCCACGCTTGCGGCCGCCGACGCGGCGTTCGACCGCGGCGAGCTGGTCCGCACGCACACCATGCGGGGCACGCTGCACATCGTCCCGGCCGAGGACGTGCGCTGGGTGCTGTCGGTGACCGGGGAACGGCAGTTCCGCCAGGCCGCCGCGCGCCACCGCCAGCTCGGGATCGACGGGGCACTCATCGCCCGCGTCGAGAAGACGTTCCGGGAGAGGCTCGCCGACGGCGGCCGCACCCGGGCGCAGCTGTTCGACGATCTCGCGGGCATCGGCGTCGACCCTTCGGGGCAGCGCGGCGTGCACCTGATCTACGCGCTCAACGTGCGCGGCGTGCTCGTACAGGGCCCGGTGGTGCATCGCGACGACGCCGTCTCCCGGGAGCAGCTGTTCGTGCTGGCGGAGGACTGGATCCCTGAGACCCTGCCGCCCGCGGATCCGCTCGCGGAGCTCTTCGTCCGCTACGTCGATGGGCACGGCCCGGCCACCGTGGACGACTTCGCGTGGTGGGCCGGCCTGCCGATCATGGCGGCGCGCGAGGCCGCGGAGCGCGGGCGGGCGCGCGTCGCAGAGCAGGCCGAAGGCGTGTTCGTCGGCGGGGCACGCCCGCGTCGTGCGGCAGGAGCCGACGACGCGGGCGTGCTGGCCCTGCCGATGTTCGACGAGTACTACATCTCCTACGCCGACCGCACGCCCGTGGCGTCACCCGAGAGCATGGCGCTCATCGGCCCGGGCAAGAACGGCATGGTGCGAGCGAGTCTGCTCGCCGGGGGCCGCATCGTGGGCGCCTGGACGCACTCCGCCGCCGTGGGCCGGCACCGCGACGACCCCGTGCCGGAGCTCTTCGGCACCGAGCCCGGCGCGGATCCCGCCGCCGTCGCCGCGGCGATGCGCCGCTACGCCGACTTCGTGTCCGCGCACTGAGACCGCGCCGGTCCCTGAGCCCGTCGAAGGGACCGTGTCGCGGTCGGGCGCTTCGACAAGCTCAGCGACCGGTGGGAACGCTACTGCCCGGCGTGGCGGTCGAGGAACGCGTACACCTCGTTGTCGTCCACGCCCGGGAACGCGCCGCGGGGGAGCGGCGAGAACATGTGCGTGTGCACGCGCGCGCTCGGCCACGCCTTGCTGCTCCATCGCTCCGCGATCGCGGCCGGGGGACGGCGGCAGCACGCCTCGTCGGGGCAGGTGGACTGCGCACGGTCCGTGGTCTCGCGGCCGCGCCACCAGCGGGCGTCGTCGAAGGGCACGCCGACGGTGATCGAGAAGCCGCCGCCATCGGTGGATCCGGTCTGGGTCGAGCACCAGAACGTGCCCGACGGAGTGTCGGTGTACTGGTAATGCTCGGTGGTGCGGTTGCGCTGGCTGAACGCGGCACGAGCCGAGAACTTGCGGCACACCGTGAGGCCCTCGACGGATCCGGTGACGTCCATCGGCAGCGGCAGGTCGTCGTTCTCGTACACGCGGGTGAGCGCGCCCGACTCGTCGACCCGCAGGAAGTGCAGGCGCATGTCGAGGTGCGTGGTCATGAGGTTGGTCATGCGCATGCCGGCCGCCTCGTGGGTCACGCCGAACGCGTCGCGGAAGTCCTCGACGGCGAGGTTGCGGTCCTTCTTCGCCTGCTGCAGGAACGCGACACCCGCGGTCTCGGGGATGAGGCAGCACGCCGCGTAGTAGTTGATCTCCAGGCGCTGCTGCAGGAAGTCGGCGTAGTCCGTGGGCGGGGTGTGCCCGAGGAGCCGGTGCGCCATCGCCTGCAGCGCCATGGAGCGCAGGCCGTGCCCGCCGGGGATCGAGGCGGGCGGCAGGTAGATCCGGCCGTGCTCGAGATCGGTGACCGAGCGGGTGGAGTGCGGCAGGTCGTCGACGTAGATCAGCTCGAAGCCGAGCTGCTCCGCCATGATGCTCACGGTGCGGTGCGTGAGCGCCCCGGTCGTGTGCCCCGCCGCCTTCAGCTGCTTCTCCGCGAGCGCCTCGATCTCGGGCAGGTGGTTGTCGAGCGCGCGCATCTTCAGGCGCAGCTCGGTGTTCGCGCGGCGTGCCTCCTCCGGAGTGGCGATCGCCTCGCGCTCGCGGCGGTGCAGTTCGCGGTGCAGGCCCAGGATCGACTCGATCGTCTCGTCGGGCATGCCCTTCGTCACCCGCACCGGCGCGATGCCGAGCTGGCGGAACACCGAGCTCGACTGAGCGCGCTCGAGCTCGATCTCCAAGGCCGCGCGCCGGTTCGGCGGCTCGCCGGAGATCAGGTCGCTCACCTCGGTGCCGGTCGCGTCGGCGATCGCCTGCAGCAGGGAGAGCTTCGGCTCGCGCTTGCCGTTCTCGATGAGGCTGAGCTGCGATCCGGCGACTCCGACGGCGGCGCCGAGCTCGTCCAGCGTCATGCCGCTGCGGGTGCGATGGTGTCTGATGCGATGTCCGAGGGTGGTGAGCTCGAGTCCTGAAGCCATGCTTTTGATCCTAGCGAAAGAATTTCACTTCTTGCATCAGGATATCGCCGGAAGAGTGGCGTTCAGCCGCGCAGAATGGCTGTATCGCCCCACTCTTTAAGGAGCAGACCAATGGCTATCGCCGAGACGTCCACCCCGCGGACCTCCCCCCTCGCACCCGTGCGCGAGTACGGTGCGGCCCCCGAGTACGACACGCCGGCCTTCGCCGCGCTCACCGCGTGGGTCGAGGAGATCCGCGCCCTGACCCAGCCCGACCGCGTGCACTGGGTCGACGGATCCGTCGCCGAGAACGACGCCCTGCTGCATGAGCTCGTCGAGGAGGGCAAGCTCATCAAGCTCAACCCGGAGTGGCGGCCGGGGTCCTACCTCGCCCGCTCGCACCCCAGCGACGTCGCCCGGACCGAGGCGCGCACCTTCATCGCCTCGGAGAAGGAGATCGACGCCGGTCCCACGAACAACTGGGCGGACCCCGCCGAGATGCACGCGAAGATGACCGACCTCTTCGAGGGATCCATGCGCGGACGCACGATGTACGTCGTGCCGTTCTCGATGGGACCCGTGGGCGGCCCCATCTCGCAGATCGGCGTGCAGATCACCGACAGCGCCTACGCGGTCGTCTCGATCGGCATCATGACCCGGGTCGGCACGGCCGTCGCGCGGGAGATCGCGGAAGGCGCCCCGTGGGTGCGCACCGTGCACTCGGTCGGCGCGCCGCTGGCGCCCGGCGAGGCGGACACCACGTGGCCGTGCAACGACGACAAGTGGATCGTGCACTTCCCCGAGACGCTCGAGGTGTGGTCCTACGGATCCGGTTACGGCGGCAACGCCATCCTCGCCAAGAAGTGCTTCGCGCTGCGCATCGCCTCGGTGCTCGCCCGCGACGAGGGATGGATGGCCGAGCACATGCTGCTCATCCGCGTGATCTCGCCCGAGGGCAAGGCCTACCACGTGGCCGCGGCGTTCCCGTCGGCCTGCGGCAAGACCAACCTCGCCATGCTGCGCCCGACCATCCCGGGCTGGAAGGTCGAGACGCTCGGCGACGACATCACCTGGATCCGTCCGGGTGCGGACGGACGCATGCGCGCGATCAACCCCGAGGCCGGCTTCTTCGGGGTGGCGCCCGGCACCGGCGAGTCCACGAACGTCACCGCGGTGGAGACGCTCTGGGGCAACACCATCTTTACGAACGTGGCGCTGCGCCCGGACGGCGACGTGTGGTGGGAGGGCCTGACCGATGAGGCGCCCGCGCACCTCATCGACTGGGAGGGCAACCCGTGGACGCCGGACTCCGGCCGCCCGGCGGCGCACCCGAACTCCCGCTTCACCGTGTCGGCCGCGCAGTGCCCGCAGATCGCGGAGGACTGGGAGGACCCGGAGGGCGTGCCGCTCGATGTGATCCTGTTCGGCGGCCGCCGCGCCACCAACGTCCCGCTCGTCGTCGAGGCAACGGACTGGAGCCACGGCGTGTTCCTCGGCGCGACCATCTCGTCCGAGCGCACGGCCGCGGCCGAGGGCACGGTCGGCGAGCTGCGCCGCGACCCGTTCGCGATGCTCCCGTTCTGCGGGTACAACATGGGCGACTACTTCGCGCACTGGCTGAAGATGGGCCGCGCGGTCCGCTTCGACAAGGCTCCGCGGATCTTCCAGGTCAACTGGTTCCGCCGCGGCGCCGACGGCCGGTTCCTGTGGCCCGGCTTCGGCGACAACGCCCGCGTCATCGACTGGATCATCCGTCGCATCGAGGGCGAGGTCGACGCGGTCGACAGCCCGATCGGTCGTCTGCCGAAGATCGAGGACCTGAACCTCGAGGGCGCGCAGGTGACCGAGGAGGATCTGGCCGAGCTGTTCAGCGTCGACCCGGAGTCGTGGAGCCGGGAGGCCGACGCCACCGAGGAGTTCTTCGCGACCTTCGGCGACCGTCTGCCGGCCGCGCTGACCAGCGAGCTCGCCTCGCTGCGCTACCGCCTCGCGAACGCCTGACCCACCGAGACGCGATCCGGCTCCTCGCCCAGAACGGGCGGGAGCCGGATCCACCAAGACCCGCGGCGGCGGGATGCCAGGGACGAAAAGCTGAGTGGTCCCCGGCATCCTGCCGCCGCGTTCGTGTGTCCGGCACATTCGTCGGGATGACGTCGTCTTCCCGCGGATTTCGGTGTGATTCCGCGGATCAGTTCTTCTGTTCTTCGAACATAAGTGCTAAACTGGGGCATGGCCTCCACCACTCCGATCCCCGCCCCGCACGAAGCGGGTGTGCGTGAGGTGGTGGGGGAGGATGTGGTCGCGCGGGTGCTTTTGGATCGGTTGCAGGAGGACGATGTCGCGATCAACCGGCGTGCCGTGGCGCGGGCGGAGGGGATCCTCGAGGCGGTGGCGTTGACGCGTCGGCATCCGGAGATCTACACGGTCGGCGATCGTGCGGATGATGTGGAGCATGCGGTGCGGGCGGTGGTGTTCGATATCGCGTTGCGGTTGCAGGTGTCGGAGAACGAGGTGCGGTCGCTGCTGTGCACCGCGGAGACGGCGCGGGAGTTCCTGCCGTTGTTGTGGGAGCGGGCGCGGGACGGGTTCGCCGGGTTGCGGTTCGTGGAGGCCGCGGTCGGTGCGGTGCTGCGGTTGCGGGCCCCGGTGGGGGCGGATCCGGTGGCGCGGGAGTATGCGGCGGAGGCGATCGGGCTGGTGGATCGGGCGGCGTCGGAGTGGGCGTTGCATCTGCCGGTCGGCGCGTTCCGGCGGCGTTTGAGGGTGCTTGTGGAGCGGCTCGATCCGGCCCCGGCGGAGCAGAAGCATGCGCGGGGCATGGCAGACCGGTGGGTGGTGCTCGAGGAGGCCGACGATGGCATGACCTGGTTGATGGCGTTGGTGCCGACGGTGCAGGCGGTCGCGATCAGACGGCGGTTGACGTCCGCGGCGAAGCACCTGCAGAAGAACGAACGCGGCCGTCGCTTTCGGGTCCAGGTGCGGGCGGATCTGTTCTGCGGCTGGCTGACCGGGGCGGGCACGGACATGGCGGTGACCACGACGGTGTTCGTGACGGTGCCGGTCGGGTTGCTCACCGGGGATGGGTGTGTCTGTGGCCGCACCGCGGCGTCCGGGGTCGGGACGGCTGCTGCAGTCGCTGCGGTGGGCCCGGTTGTCGGGAACCCGGTCGCGTCGGCGACGCGGGCGCAGCTGGTCGGGCACGGGCCGATCGATGCGGTGACCGCGCGGCAGGCGTTCCTGGATGCGTCCGGGTTCCGGCGGGTGATCACGGATCCGGTCCGCGGGGTGGTCCTGGACATGGACCGCCGCACCTACCGGCCGACGAAGGCGCAGCGGGACTGGCTGGTGCTGCAGCACGGCACCTGCGCCCGCGACGGCTGCGACCGGCTCGCCCTGGACGCGGACCTCGACCACGAACGGATGTGGGCCCGCGGCGGGCCGACCGATATCGGGAACCTGCGTCCGCTGTGCCCGGCGGATCACACCCGCCACCACCGCACCCGGATGATCTACCGCAGCCGGCCCGACCGCACCGTCGAAGTCACCACACCCACCGGCCACCACACCACCGACCCACCACCCTTCTGACCTCGCCCCCGATGCGAGGTAGCGTCGCAGTCATGGACGTCATCGAATACCTGCTCGAAGGGGATCCGTCGATCCGCTGGCAAGTCCTGCGCGACCTCACCGACGCCGCGCCGGATGCGGTGGCCGCGGAGCGAGCGCGCGTGGCGCGCGAAGGCTGGGGCGCACGGCTCCTGGCGCTGCAGGCCGACGATGGGCTGTGGGATGGCGGCGTCTACCGCCCCGGCTGGGTCGATCCGGACCGTCCGATGTACGACGCGTGGACGGCGACGCACTTCAGCGTGCAGCAATTGGTCGACTACGGGGTGGATCCGGCGGACGACCGGGTGCGCCAGGCGGTGCGCCTCCTGCGGGAGCACGTGCGGTGGGACATCGACGGTGGCGGGAGCTACTTCGAGGGCGAGACCGAGGCCTGCGTGAACGGCGTGGTGCTGAGCAACGCCGCTTACTTCGGCGAGCCGGGTGAGATCGTGCTGGCGAAGCTCCTCGCGGGCCAGCTCGCGGACGGCGGCTGGAACTGCTGGGACGATCGCGGCGCGACCGTGTCCTCGCTGCACTCCACGATCTGCGTGATCGAGGGCCTCTGGGCATGGGAGCAGGCCGATGGCGGATCCGATGACGTGCGCCGAGCCCGGATCGCGGGCGAGGAGTACCTGCTGGAGCGGCACCTGTTCCGGCGGCGCAGCACGGGGGAGGTCATCGACCCGCGCTTCACGATGACGTCCTACCCGGTGCGCTGGTACTACGACGTGCTGCGGGCGCTCGACCACCTCCGGCAGACCCGTCCCGAGGGCGACGACCGCTGCGTCGAGGCACTCGCGCTGCTGCGGTCCAAGCGCGGCCCCGACGGTTCGTGGCTGCTCGAGAACACGCATGAAGGACCCACGCCGTTCGCCATGGAGGGCGAGTTCGAGGGCTTCCCGAGCCGCTGGGTCACCCTGCGGGCGCTGCGGGTTCTGCGCTGGGCCGGAGACCCGATCGGCTGACCCGGTTCCGCGCGCCTAGGCTGGGTCGATGCTCCTCCCGCCCCAGGCCCGCCCCGGCGACCGCGTCGCAGTGCTGTCCCCGGCCTTCGCCGCACCGGCGGTGTCCCCAGCGATCCACGAGCAGGCGATGCGCCGGCTTGCCGAACTCACCGGGCTCATCCCCGTGGAGTACCCGACCACGAGACTCCTCGACGCGAGTCCCGAGCAGCGGGCAGCGGATGTGAACGCCGCGTTCGCGGATCCGTCCATCCGGGCGATCCTGGCGACCATCGGCGGCAGCGATCAGATCCTCGTCACCCGCCACCTGGATCCGGATCTGGCGCACGCCGATCCGAAGCCGTTCCTCGGCTACAGCGACAACACGAACATCCTGAACTGGCTGTGGCGGCACGGCGTGGCGGGCTTCTACGGCGGGTCGACGCAGGTGCATCTGGGCGCGGGGCCGGGCGTGGATGAGATCCACGCCCGCTCGCTGCGCGCCGCACTGCTCGACGGCGGTGCGCTCGAGCTCACCGAGCCGGGGGAGTCGGAGGACTTCGGGCCGCGCTGGGAGTCGCGGGCGGCGCTCGAGGCATATGGGGAGCGCGAAGCCACGGAGGACTGGGTGTGGGCCGGGCCTGCCGAGCGCATCTCGGCGACCACGTGGGGCGGCTGCGTCGAGGTTCTCGCGCAGCTCGCACTCGCCGACCGATTCCCGCCGCCTGAGCAGCTCGACGGCGTGATCCTGCTGCTGGAGACGAGCGAGCGGCTCACCCCGGCCGCGGCCGTCGCCGAGCAGCTGCGCGCGTACGGGGAGAGGGGGCTGCTCGGCCGCGTCTCTGGAGCGGTCGTCGCCCGGCCGCCGGTGAGCACTCACGACGTCCGCCCTCCTGCCGCGGACCGTGCAGCACTGCGGGAGGCGCAACGGGACGCGGTGCTCACCGCGTTCGCGCGCTACAACCCCGGCGCGGTCGTGTGCGTCGGCGTGCCGTTCGGGCACACCAGGCCTCAGTGGATCCTGCCGTACGGCGGCCGCATGACTCTGGACGGCACTGCCCGGCGGATCGTCGCCGAGTACGCGTAGCGCCCCAGGGCGCAGCGGACGTGTCAGCGGCGGCCGAACCGGCGGTGCGCCGCTTGGCGGGTGGTGCCCAGCGCACTCGCGATCGCCTGCCACGAATAGCCGCTGGCGCGGGCGCGGCGTACCTGCACCTCCTCGGCGCGCGCGATGTCGCGCCGAGCTGCTACCAGCCGATGCAACTCGGCGAGGGGCTCGCCCTGGGGATCCAGATCGTTCGCCGTCTTCATCATGAAGGCCTCCTCGCGTCAATGCTGGTTGACGCGAGGAGGCCTTGTCAATGAATGTTGACGGATTCGGTTCCGCCGTCGGCGGACGGCCGCCGGCTCAGGGCAGCGTCGGCACGCCGAGGTCGTCCTCGTACGCGTGATCCTTGGTCTCCGGGATCAGGATCAGCGCGATCAGGGTCAGCACGGCCATGGCCGAGAGGTAGATGCCGACGAGCACGGGGGAGCCGTGGGCCACCTGCCACAGCCACACGGCGATGAGCGGGGCGACGGCCGCACCGAGGATCGAGGAGACGTTGTACGCGACGGCGGAGCCCGTGTAGCGGACGTTCGTCGGGAACAGCTCGGGCAGGAGGGCTCCCATCGGGCCGAACGTGATGCCCATCAGCAGGAAGCCGAGGATCAGGAACGACTGCGTCAGGACGACGGCGAACGGCTCACCGGCGTGCTGGCCCAGGAAGAGCGGGAACGTGAAGCCGAACAGGATGATCGCGACCGTGGTCCAGATCAGCAGCTTGCGGCGACCGACGCGGTCGGCCCAGGGGCCGGATACGAGCGTGAAGATGCCGAAGAACACGACGCCGACGATCTGCATCACCACGAAGTCGGTGTAGCCGAAGCCCTGGCCCGGGTAGAACTGCGCGGCGAACGCGGCCGGATCGAACGGCGCGCCCTTGGCCTCTGCCGCCTTCTGCGCGGCGGCCGAGGCGACCTCGACCGAGAACGGCTTGGTGCCGAAGGAGAGCGTGAAGTTCGTCATCAAGTAGAACAGCACGTAGGTGGCGAGCATCACGAACGTGCCCAGGATCAGGTGCTTCCAGTGATGCCGGAACACGGTCGCGAGGGGCAGCTTGCGGATCACCCCGGAGTCCTCGGCGCGCTTGAACGTGTCGGACTCGACGAGCTTCAGCCGCACCCACAGACCGATGACGACCATGACCGCCGAGAACAGGAACGGCACGCGCCAGCCCCAGCTCAGGAACGCCTCGGACTTCTGCGTCGGATCCGAGGCGTGCGGCAGCAGGGCGTTGATGATGAGGAACAGGCCGTTCGCGATGATGAAGCCGAGCGGGGCGCCGAGCTGCGGGAAGGATCCGTACCAGGCGCGCTTGCCTTCCGGCGCGTTCTCGGTGGCCACGAGAGCCGCGCCCGACCACTCCCCGCCGAGCGCGAAGCCCTGGGCCAGCCGCAGGATGAGCAGGAGCAGCGCTGCCCACCAGTTGATCTGCTGGAAGGTCGGCAGCACGCCGATCAGGAAGGTCGCGATGCCCATGGTGAGCAGCGAGGCGACCAGGGTCGCCTTGCGTCCGTAACGGTCGCCGAAGTGGCCGAAGACCATGGCGCCGATCGGCCGGGCGACCATTGCCGCGCCGAACACGGCGAAGGAGGCGAGGAGGGCCGTGGTGTCGTTGCCCGTCGGGAAGAACAGGATCGGGAAGACGAGCACCGCGGCGGTGGCGTAGACGTAGAAGTCGTAGAACTCGATCGTCGTGCCGATGAGGCTGGCGAGGATCACCCGCGATCTGGGATTGGCGGGTGCGGTCGTGGCGGTGCTCATGCGGTCCTCCGGTCGGTGCGTCGAATGCGTTCGCCGTGTCCCCAGGCTCGGCGAGCAGAGGGAGTCTACGCCCGGCGTTCAGCGCACACACAGGTGGACACGCGTGCGCGGCGGAGTGTGACGACGGGAGGCGCAAATGCGAAGGAGGGATCCGCGCGACCGGATCCCTCCTTCGCGAGGATCTATGCAGGACGGCTCAGTGCCAGAAGAACCCGAGCCCGGCGTTCAGCAGTGCGAGGATTCCCACCGCCCAGAACATGCCGGCCGGCACCGCCTCGCCGCGCTTCTGGCGGCCCATGCCCATGCCGAGCAGGGCGCCGATGACGATCAGGACCACGAGCTTCACCGTGATCTTGATGTAGAAGCTCATCCCGGGCGTCCAGTCGATGCCCCAGGGGGCCGCGAGCGCGAGACCCGCGACACCGGCGATCGCGAGGCCGACGTTCATGAGCTGCGTGAACTGGCGCTTGCCCCCGAACGCCTGGGCCAGCCAGGCTCCGAACAGCGTGGCGAAGCCGATCAGGTGGATGAAGACGACGATCTCGCGAAGGGTCTGCATGACCCCAGGCTAGGCCCGAGGGCGCAGTCGCGCCAGGCAGGCGCGCCTGAGGCCCAGGGTCAGCCGCGCAGCGACCGGATGACCTGAGCCGTGCGCAGGGCTGCGTCGGCCGCCTCGGCGCCCTTGTCCTCCTTGGAGCCCTCAAGACCGGCGCGGTCCAGCCCCTGCTGCTCGTCGTCCAGCGTGAGCACGCCGAAGCCGACGGGCTTGCCGGCGTCCAGTGAGACCCGGGTGAGGCCGTCGGTGGTCGCCGCTGAGACGTACTCAAAGTGGGGCGTGCCGCCGCGGATGATCACGCCCAGCGCGACGACGGCGTCCGCTCCGCCCGCGAACGCCGCCTGGGCGGCCACGGCGAGCTCGAACGAGCCGGGTACCCGCACCAGCCGGTGGTTCGCGCCGGTCTCCTCGAGCACGCTCTGCGCGCCGGCGATGAGGCCGTTGGTGATCGTTTCGTGCCAGGTGCCGGCGACGATCACGACGTTCAGGCCGCTCGCGTCGAATCCTCCGGTGCTGGGTGCTCCTGCGCCGCTCATGCGTCGTCCTTTCCTGCGCCCGCGCCGTTCGCCGCCAGGGCGGCGGCGAGGTCGGACGCGCCGATGATGTGACCCATGCGGTCGCGCTTGGTCTCGAGGTACTGGTGGTTGTTTGGCCCGACGCCGACGATGAGCGGCACCTGCTCGACCACGTCCAGGCCGAGCCCGCGCAGCTGCGCGACCTTGTCCGTGTTGTTCGTGAGCAGACGCACCTTCTTGACTCCCAGGTCCGTCAGGATCCCGGCCGCGGCCGCATAGTCGCGGGCGTCGGCCGGCAGGCCCAGGGCGAGGTTCGCATCGACGGTGTCGAGGCCCTCCTCCTGCAGCGCGTAGGCGCGCAGCTTGTTGATCAAGCCGATGCCGCGTCCCTCGTGCCCGCGCATGTAGATGACGATGCCGCCCTCCTGCTCGATGGCGTCGAGCGCCGCCTCGAGCTGCGGACCGCACTCGCACTTCAGGGATCCGAACGCCTCGCCGGTCAGGCACTCGGAGTGCACGCGCACGAGCGCGGTCTCGGAGGGCTCGCCGGAGACGACGGCGATGTGGTCGGTGCCGGTGATCCGGTCCTTGTAGGCGAGGAACCGGAACACGCCGTGCGTGGTGGGGACGGTGGCGTCCGCGCGCAGGCTCACCCGGCGACGCGTGTTGTTCGCCACGCAATCGGCCTCGTCCCGCGGGTCGACCTCGTTGAGGTGGGTGATCAGCTGCTCGATCGTGATCACGGGGATCCTGTCGCGCTCGCCGAGCTCCAGGAGGCCGGGCAGACGCATCATGCTGCCGTCCTCCGCCACGACCTCGGCGATCGCGCCGATCGGGCGCAGCCCTGCGAGGCGCATCAGTTCCACGGCGGCCTCGGTGTGACCGCCGCGCTCACGAACGCCGCCGTCGACGGCGCGCAGCGGCAGCACGTGGCCGGGGCGGATGAGATCGGCCGGCGTCGATGACGCGTCCGCGAGCACGTTCAGCGTGCGGGCGCGGTCGGCGGCGCTGATACCGGTGGTGACCCCGGACGCCGCGTCGACGCTGATGGTGTACGCCGTGCTGCGTGCGTCCTCGTTGGCTTCGACCATCGGCGGGAGGTTCAGCCCGTCGGCGATGTCCGCCGGCATGGGCGCGCACAGGTAGCCGGAGGTCCAGCGCACCGTCCACGCGATCCACTCGGGGGTGGCGAGCTCGGCCGACAGGATGACGTCGCCCTCGTTCTCGCGGTTCTCGTCGTCCGCGACCAGCACGGGGCGACCGGCGCGGAGCGACTCCAGCGCCTCTTCGATGGTGGAAAGGCTCATCGCGAGCCTCCTTCCGGTGTGGCGGCGCGGTCGGCGCCGGAGCCTGTGGCACGGAACGCGAGCAGCCGCTCGACGTGCCGGGCGAGGATATCGGTCTCGAGGTTCACGCGGTCGCCGACGGCACGGGATCCGAGGGTGGTCGCGGCGAGGGTCTCCGGGATGAGCGACACCTCGAACCAGTGCCCGGTCCCTGCGCCTGTCGAAGGGGCGGAGGGCTCGCTCACCGCGCTGACCGTCAGCGACGTGCCGTCGACCGAGATGGATCCCTTGTCGACGACGAGGGGGGCGAGGTCGGCCGGCAGGGAGATCCGCAGCACGCTCCACTGCTCGCCGGGTCGCACCTCGAGCACCTCGCCGACTCCGTCGACGTGGCCCTGCACGATGTGGCCGCCCAGGCGCGCGCCGACCGTCATCGCCTTCTCGATGTTGACGCGGGTTCCCACGGTCGCGGTGCCGATGGCGGCGACGTCGAGAGTCTGCTTCATGACGTCGGCGTCGAAGGTGTCGGCGGTCGATCCCACCACGGTCAGGCACACGCCGCTCACGGCGATCGACTCGCCGTGCACCGCATCGGCCGCGGCCTTCGGGGCGCGCACGGTCAGCCGCCAGCCGTCGCCCGCGGGCGCGATCGCGGTGATCTCGCCGATCTCCTCGATGATTCCGGTGAACATCAGGCGTCTCCTTCGTTCCTGGAGGTGTTCTCGGCCGCCGGCGCGGTGGCTGCGTGCGCGATGCGCTCGACGGCGGGCCCGGTGGCGGCGTCCGGCGCGCTGTCCGGAGCCGCCGGGCGCGCGATCGCCAGCAGGTCTTCTCCGAGCGGCAGCCACTCGGTCACCGTCAGGCGCCGGGCCTCGCCGATCGAGGCCACCCCGATGTCGGTGAGCGCGAGCCGGGGGCCGCCGAGCAGGACGGGCGCCAGGTAGGCGAGCACGTCGTCTACGAGACCCGCGGCGAGGAACGCGCTGGCCAGCGTCGGCCCGCCCTCGACGAACACGCGCTGCACGCCGCGCTCGCGCAGCTCGGCGAGCACTGCGCCCAGGTCGTGGCCGGCGTAGAACAGGGGCTCGTGCGGGTGCCGGCGCACGGCGGCGTCGGCCGGGGTCTCCCGGGTGCCGATCACGACGGGGATCGGCTGATGCGGCATCAGCGCGTCACCGTCGCGCGCCGTCAGCGCCGGGTCGTCGGCGAGCACGGTGCCCGTGCCGACCACGATCGCGTCGGCGGCCGCACGGCGGCGGTGCACGTCGGCGCGCGCATCGGGACCGGTGATCCACTGGCTGGATCCGTCCGCAGCGGCGGCGCGGCCGTCGAGGCTCTGCGCCCACTTCACCGTCACGTGCGGGCGGCCGAGGCGCTGCACGGTCAGCCAGTCGTCGATGAGCGCGTGCGCGGCGTCGGCCTGCTCTCCGGCTTCGACGTCGATGCCGGCCGCGCGCATCCGCTCGGCGCCCCCGCCGGAGACGAGACCGGGGTCGTCCAGCGCGTAGACGACGCGGGCCACTCCGGCATCGATGAGCGCCTGAGCGCAGGGCCCGGTGCGGCCGGCGTGGTTGCACGGCTCGAGGGTGACGACCGCCGTCGCGCCGCGCAGCTCGGCGGGCGTGAGCTTCGAGAGCGCGTCGACCTCGGCGTGCGGGGTGCCCGCGCCTCGGTGCCACCCCTCGGCGAGGACGTCGCCGGCGGGGGAGAGGATCACGGCGCCGACCTGCGGGTTCAGGCCCCGGGGGCCGCGGCGCGCGATCTCGAGGGCGTGCGTCATCGCCGCGCGCTCCGCCGCTGTCGCCGTCATGTCGTTTCCTCGTCCAGATCCAGGTCACCGGGGTCGGGCGCACGACGATCGTGCGTGCTGCCTCTCATCCGGACTCGCGAGCGCTGGCTCGCATCACCGTCGGTTCCGGAATTCCACCGGATCGGCCTCGGATCCCTGTCGGATCCTCGGTTCGCGGACTGTCACCGCCGGTTCGGATTCTCACCGACCCCGGAGCACGTTGTGTTGCTCTCAGCTTAGTCAACGCGCGGATGCCGGTTTCATTCCGGCGGATGCATCTGTGACGGCTCATGTCGTTCCCGGCTACTTCAGCAGCCGCGACAGCCGGCGGTCCGCGAGCACCTTGCCGCCCGTCTGGCAGGTGGGGCAGTACTCCAGCGAGCGGTCGGCGAAGAACACGCTGCGCACGGTGTCGCCGCAGACGGGGCACTTCTCCCCGCGCCGGGCGTGCACCTGCATGCGGCGGCGCTTCGAGTCTTTGAGGTCGGCCGGCGGCTTGCCGCTCGCCGCGGTCACCGCCTCGCGCAGTGTCGTCTGCATCGCGTCGTACAGCCGCGTCACGTCGTCCTCGCCGAGACCGCCGGCCGGCGCGTAGGGCGACATCTTCGCCGCGTGCAGGATCTCGTCCGAGTAGGCGTTGCCGATCCCGCCGATCACGCCCTGGTCGCGCAGCAGGCCCTTGATCTGCGTGCGGCGCCCCGCGAGCAGGGCGGCGAAGGCGTCGCGGGTGAAGGCGGGGTCGAGCGGATCCGGACCGAGCCGGGCGATTCCGGGGACATCCGCCGGATCCCGCACGACGTACACGGCGAGCGACTTCTTGGTGCCGGCCTCGGTGAGGTCGAACCCGCTGCCGTCGTCGAACGCGACCCGCAGCGCGATCGGGGACTTCCCCGGCCGGATCAGCGTCGTCGGCAGCTCGTCGTACCAGCGCAGCCAGCCCGCCTTGGCCAGGTGGAAGACGAGGTGCAGCTGCGGCTCGGCGGTGCTCTCGAGCGTCAGGTCAAGGAACTTGCCGCGCCGCGCGGCGGCGCGCACGGTGGATCCGGGAAGGGCCGTGATCGGCGGGTCGTACGTCTTGAGGGCCGAGATCGCCGACACCGAGGCGCGAGTGATCGTCAGGCCGACCGCGCGCTGCGCGAGGAAGTCGACCAGCCCCTGCACCTCTGGCATCTCCGGCATGGGTTCATCCTGCCACCGGTCGACGACATCGGGGCTGCTGCGGATCAGCCGAGATCGATCGGCCAGTCCACGGGGCCTCGGTCGTCGGTGCGCAGGAGCGCTGCGCTCCAGCCGTCGTCACGACCGCGCGGACCGGCCAACCCCTGCCGCAGCAGCCCCTCGTAGCGGAACCCGAGCGCCCGAGCGCTGCGCGCCGAGGGGACGTTGCCGACGACCGCTCGCCAGCGGATGCGGGCGAGGCCGAGGTCGGCGAAGCCCCAGTCGATCACCGCGCGCGCGGCCTCCGTGAGGTACCCGCGGCCGCGCGCGGATGCGGCGACCCAGTAGCCGAGCTCTGCGTCGCCGCCGGTCGGATGCGCGACGATGTGGTGCAGCCCGATCGAGGCGACGAGTTCCGCGCCGGCGTGCGCGATCCAGACCGTCTGAGAACCGTCGTCCCACCATTCGGCGGCGTTGCGGACGTAGTCCTCGGCGTCCGCGCGGGAATACGGGCTCGGCACCGTCGTCCAGCGAGCGATGTCCGGATCCTGGCATGCCGCCGTGATCGCGTCGACATCCGCGGATGCGGGCGCTCGCAGGGTGAGACGCGATGTGCGCAGTTCGACCGGTTCCATCGGTTCAGCCTAGGGCCGCCCCGGGCTCAGACCCGGCGGAGCAGCCCGACCCGGTCGTACACGTCCGCCAGGGTCTTGTCGGCGACCTCGTCCGCGCGGGCGGCGTTGGCGGCGAGGATCCGGTCCAGCTCGGCAGGGTCGGCCAGCAGCTCGTTCGCCCGCTCGCGGACCGGGCCGAACTCGTCCACGACGACCTCGGCCAGGCCCTTCTTGAAGTCGCCGTAGCCGCGGCCTGCGTACTCGTCCTCGATCGCGGCGATCTGGCGCCCGGTGAGCGCCGCGTAGATGGTCAGCAGGTTGGAGACGCCGGGCTTGTTCTCGCGGTCGTAGCGGACCGAGCCCTCGTTGTCGGTCACCGCGCGCATGATCTTCTTCGCGGACTTCGCCGGGTCGTCCAGGAGCCACAGCACGCCGGCGTCCGACTCGGCCGACTTCGACATCTTCGACGTCGGGTTCTGCAGATCGTAGATGCGTGCGGTGTCCTTCTGGATCACCGGGATCGGCACCACGAACGCCTCGCCGTAGCGCGAGTTGAAGCGCTCCGCGAGGTCGCGGGTCAGCTCGACGTGCTGCTTCTGATCGTCGCCGACGGGCACGACGTCGGTCTGGTAGAGCAGGATGTCCGCGGCCATGAGCACCGGGTACGTGAACAGTCCGACCGAGGTCGCGTCCGTGCCGTACCGCGCCGACTTGTCCTTGAACTGGGTCATCCGGCCGGCCTCGCCGAAGCCGGTGATGGTGGACAGGATCCAGGCGAGCTCGGCGTGCGCGCGCACGTGCGACTGCACGTACAGCGTCGACTTCGAAGGCTCGATGCCCGCGGCGATGTACTGCGCGGCCGTGCGCCGGGTCTTCTCGCGGAGCTCGGCGGGGTCGTTCGGCTGGGTCAGCGCGTGCAGATCGACGACGGAGAAGAAGGCGTCGTAGGAACTCTGCAGGTCCCGCCACTGCAGCAGCGCCCCGATGTAGTTGCCGGCCTGGAGGGAGTCGGCGGAGGGCTGCATTCCGGAGTAGAGGCGGGGTTTCGTCACCGTTCAATCCTATGCGGGCTCGCCGGGGCGCCCGACCGCCTCGGCGTCAGTACGTGTAGTCGGCGATGACGGGGGTGTGGTCGCTCCAGCGCTCCGCGTAGCTCGCGGCGCGGGCGACCCGGTAGTTGGTGGCGCGCTCCGCCAGGGGAGCGGTGGCGAGGTGGTAGTCGATCCGCCAGCCGGAGTCGTTGTCGAACGCCTGCCCGCGCATCGTCCACCAGGTGTACGGGCCGGGGACCTCGCCGGCTGCGGCGCGTCCGACGTCGACCCAGCCGAGGCCCTTGCCGCCGCCCTCCGTCACGTAGGGCCGCGTGTCGCTGAGCTGGCCCACCATTCCCCGCCCGATGCCCTCCTGGCCGACGACGGGCTCGCCCGCGGCGCCCAGGAACCGGTCGAAGTAGGCCCGTTCCCGCGCGAGGAAGCCGGCCTTCTTGACGTTCCCCTTCCAGTTCAGGATGTCGAGAGGCCGGTGCCCGACGTTCAGGTCGCCCGTCACCAGCGCCAGCGCGCCGTCGGCGCCGAGCTCGCCCATGCGGACGGTCATCGCGTCGAGGAACTTCCACTTCTCGTCCTGCTTCGGGGTGTCCGCCTCGCCGCTGTGCACATAGGCGCTGACGACGGTGAGCGGGACGCCGCCGAGCACGAAGTCGGCTTCCAGCCAGCGGCCCTTCGAATCGAAGTCGTCGGGCCCGAGCGCCGTGCGCGAGGCGAGCGCGGGCTCGCGGCTCAGCACCGCCACACCGGCGCGTCCCTTCGCGGAGGCCTCGTCGTGCAGGATCGACCACCCGGGGAAGGCCGCCTCGAGGTGCTCGTCCTGCGCGCGCACCTCCTGGAGGGTCAGCACGTCGATGTCTGCGGTGTCGAGCCAGGTGTGCATTCCGTTGCGGACCGCGGCGCGGATCCCGTTGACGTTGACCGTGGCGATACGCAGATGGGGCATGGATCCAGCCTAACGAGCACCTCGGACACGGCGGCCCGGGGGAGCGGGCGCTCTCTCTGCGGCGTCCTGCAGGGGCTCGCCGCGATCCTCGGCGGTGAGGGCGATCCACGCGGCCGCCACGAGGACGACGATCGACACCCAGCGGCACCACAGCAGCATCGCCACGACCACCGCGAACGTCGCCAGCAGCGGGTTACCCGGGGTGTGCGTGAGCAGAAGGCCGGCGCCGAGCTGCAGCACCGTGACCGCCGCGCCGCCGAGCATCGCCCCAGGCAGGATCGTGCGCCACGCGAGCGCGGTCCCGGTGAGGAAGCGCACCAGCAGCGCGATCGCCGCGGAGCCGATCACGAACATCACCACCACTGACGCGGCGCGGGTGAGCAGATCCCACGCGAGAGCGCCGAGATGCCACCCGAACAGATCCAGCACCTGACGCAGAGCCCAGACCCCGGCGAAGCCCAGGACGGATCCGACCAGCAGCGCGAGCCCGAACAGCCCTCCGGCCAGGCCGTCGCGGAGCTTCAGCAGCACGATGCTGCGGTCGTCGTACGGCAGTCGGAACATGCCGCGCACCGCCCGGCGGGTGAAGGTGATCGCGGTGACGGCGGTCCATGCGACGACGGCCGCGGCGACGACGCCGGTGATGCTCAGCACCCCGCCGGCGTCGGCGGCGAGCGACTGCACGTCTTCGGGGTGGACGAGACCGTGATCGCTGATGATGCCCGGGATGTAGCTGTTCGCGACCGCCGTGAGCAGGGCGATCGCCCTCTCGCTGCCGCCGAGCCAGAGCCCGGCCGAGGCGAATGCGATGTAGAGCAGCCCGAACACCGCGAACAGGCCCTGATAGCTCATGCCGGCGGACAGCAGGAAGCCGCCCTGCTGCAGGAACCGACGCCACACCCTGATCGGGAACGCGCGCATCGTGCGCCGGGTGAGTGCCGCGGCGCGCTCGATCGGCGCCTCGAGCCGCGCCCTCAGCTCCGCATCGGTATCCGCCACGCACTCACCCTAGCGATGCCGTCCCGTCGTCTCGCTGCGCTCGCTCAGGGACCGGAAGAGGCGCCGCCCCAGGGGGACGGCGCCTCTTCGACGGGCTCGGGGACCGCGGGTTCAGGGGCGGCCCCGCAGGATCGCCTGCTTGACCTCCGCGATGGCCTTGGTGACCTCGATGCCGCGCGGGCACGCCTCGGTGCAGTTGAAGGTCGTGCGGCAGCGCCACACGCCCTCCTTGTCGTTGAGGATGTCCAGGCGCACATCGGCCGCGTCGTCGCGCGAGTCGAAGATGAAGCGGTGCGCGTTCACGATCGCCGCGGGGCCGAAGTACTGGCCGTCGGTCCAGAACACCGGGCACGACGAGGTGCACGCGGCGCACAGGATGCACTTGGTGGTGTCGTCGAAGCGCTCGCGCTCCACGATCGACTGGACGCGCTCCTTGCCCTTCTCCGGCTCGCTCTTGGCGAGCAGGAAGGGCTTGACCTCGCGGTACGCCTCGAAGAACGGATCCATGTCGACGACGAGATCCTTCTCCAGGGGGAGACCCTTGATGGCCTCGACGTAGATCGGCTTGGAGATGTCCAGGTCCTTGATCAGCGTCTTGCAGGCGAGGCGGTTGCGGCCGTTGATGCGCATGGCGTCGGATCCGCAGATGCCGTGCGCGCAGGAGCGGCGGAAGGTGAGGGATCCGTCCACCTCCCACTTGATCTTGTGCAACGCGTCGAGTACGCGGTCGGTCGAGTACAGCTCCACGTCGTAGTCGACCCAGTGCGGCTCGCTGTCGACCTCGGGGTCGAAGCGACGGATGTTGAACGTGACGAGGAACGACTGCACGCCGGTGTCCTCGACGACGGCCTCTGCGGCGGTTTCCGTGGCGACGGCGGACATCAGTACTTCCTCTCCATCGGCGGGTAGTTCAACTCGCCCTGCTCGTTCTTCGTGAAGACGACCGGCTTCCAGTCGAGCTTGATGTGGTCGCTCGGCGTCGACGAGTGCGGGTCGCCGGTCAGATACGCCATCGTGTGCTTCATGTAGTTCTCGTCGTCGCGCTTCGGGAAGTCGTCGCGCATGTGGCCGCCACGGCTCTCCTCGCGATTCTGCGCGGCGTAGACGACGACCTCGGCGATGTCGAGCAGGAAGCCCAGCTCGACGGCCTCGAGGAGGTCGGTGTTGAACCGGTGGCCCTTGTCGTCGACGTGCACGTTCTTGTAGCGCTCGCGCAGCTCCGCGATCACGCCGAGCACGTGCTGGAGGGAGTCGTGGGTGCGGAACACCTGGGCGCCCCGGTCCATCTCCTCCTGCAGCTTCTTGCGCAGCACGGCGATGCGCTCGGTGCCGGCGTTGTTGCGCAGGCCCTCGAGCATGTCCTGCACGTCCTTCTCCGGGTGCTCCGGGAGGGGCAGGAAGTCAGCGGTCTTGACGTACTCGACCGCGTTGCGGCCCGAGCGCTTGCCGAACACGTTGATGTCCAGCAGCGAGTTCGTGCCCAGGCGGTTCGCGCCGTGCACGGAGACGCAGGCGCACTCTCCCGCGGCGTACAGGCCGGGGACGATGGTGTCGTTGTCGGCGAGCACCTCGCCGTTGTTGTTCGTCGGGATCCCGCCCATCGCGTAGTGCGCGGTCGGCATCACCGGAACGGGCTCGACGACCGGGTCCACGCCGAGGTAGGTGCGGGCGAACTCGGTGATGTCGGGGAGCTTGGTCTCCAGCACCTCGGCGCCCAGGTGCGTGCAGTCCAGCAGCACGTAGTCCTTGTGCGGGCCGGCGCCGCGGCCCTCCGCGACCTCCTGCACCATGCAGCGGGCGACGATGTCGCGCGGGGCGAGGTCCTTGATCGTGGGGGCGTACCGCTCCATGAAGCGCTCGCCCGAGGCGTTGCGCAGGATCGCGCCCTCACCGCGGGCGCCCTCGGTGAGCAGGATGCCGAGGCCGGCGAGTCCGGTGGGGTGGAACTGGAAGAACTCGAGGTCCTCCAGGGGCAGGCCCTTGCGCCACACGATCCCGACGCCGTCACCGGTGAGGGTGTGCGCGTTGGAGGTGGTCTTGAAGATCTTGCCGAAGCCGCCGGTCGCGAAGATCACGGCCTTGGCGTGGAAGACGTGCAGCTCGCCGGTGGCGAGCTCGTAGGCGACGACGCCGGCGATCCCGGTCTTGCCGGCCTCGTCCTTCACCGTGATGAGGTCGAGCACGTAGAACTCGTTGAAGAAGTTGATGCCGAGCTTGACGCAGTTCTGGAACAGCGTCTGCAGGATCATGTGCCCGGTGCGGTCGGCCGCGTAGCAGGCCCGGCGCACAGGAGTCTTGCCGTGCTCGGCCGTGTGCCCGCCGAAACGGCGCTGGTCGATCTTGCCCTCAGGGGTGCGGTTGAAGGGCAGGCCCATGTTCTCGAGGTCGATGACCGCGTCGATGGCCTCCTTCGCGAGGATCTCCGCCGCGTCCTGGTCGACGAGGTAGTCGCCGCCCTTGACGGTGTCGAACGTGTGCCACTCCCAGCTGTCCTCCTCGACGTTCGCGAGCGCCGCGGCCATGCCGCCCTGCGCCGCGCCCGTGTGGGAGCGCGTGGGGTACAGCTTCGAGATCACCGCGGTCTTCGCGCCGGGGCCGGCCTCGATCGCCGCGCGCATGCCGGCGCCGCCGGCGCCGACGATCACGATGTCGAACTGATGGTGGTGCACGCCGTTCTTGACGACGGAATCCTGGGTCTCAGTGGTCACTGGTTCCTGCCCTGTTCTCTGTCTGGATCTCTCGCGCTGATCGCTCGGGACGGCCGGCTACTTGCCCAGCGCCTTGCAGGTGTCCCACATGGCGCCGCTCTCGAACACGCCGTTGCACGGGTCGAAGGTGAACACGACCAGGGTGCCGAGGAGGATGAGCAGCGCGGCGGCCAGACCCAGCACGACGAGCAGCGTCTTGCGGACGCCGGCGTGGCCCACGTAGTCGTTGACGACCGTGCGCATGCCGTTCGCGCCGTGGATGAGGGCCAGCCACAGCATCAGCACGTCCCACCACTGCCAGAAGGGAGTGGCGTACTTGCCGGCGACGAAGGCGAAGTCCAGTGCGTGGATTCCCTCGCCGAGCATCAGGTTGACGAACAGGTGGCCGAAGATCAGCACGACGAGCACGACGCCCGATACGCGCATGTAGATCCAGCCCCACTTCTCCCAGTTCACGCCCTTGTTGCGGCGCGCAGCGGCGAGGTGCTGAGTGGTGAAGACGTCGGCGGCCATCAGCTCGCACCTCCCACGTGAGAGAACACGTTGATCAGGTGGCGCGGCACGAAGCCGGCCAGCAGCACCAGCCACAGGCCGATCACGATCCAGAACATCTGCTTCTGGTACTGCGCGCCCTTCGACCAGACGTCGACGAGGATGATCCGCAGCCCGTTCAGCGCGTGGAACACGATGGCCGCCACGAGCACCGTCTCGCCGAGACCCATGATCGGGTTCTTGTACGTGCCGAGGACCGCGTTGTACGCCTCCGGCGACACCCGGATGAGCGACGTGTCCAGCACGTGCACCAGGAGGAAGAAGAAGATGGCGATTCCGGTGATGCGATGCAGAACCCACGACCACATGCCTTCGCGACCCCGGTAGAGGGTGCCGCGCGGCGTCTTGGACGTGGTTTCCGCAATCGAAGGTGTCAAGCGCGTGCTTGCGGACACAGTCGTCCTCCCTGATCTAAGCGGCGGATCGCGGCGCGCTGGCGTCCGATCCCCCTCATCCTATTCCTGTCATCTCGCTGAGAGCGACGAAGGGGAGCCTTAGCAGGTATGCGCATCTGCGATCGTTTCCATGCACGGATGCGATCGAGTCGGCGGGCGGACCCGCGCCCGGGGGACGTCACGGAAAACGCATGGGTGAGGACCCGCCCCGATAGCCTGGGCTCATGCGCGAGCCCATCCCCGACTTCTACGCCGTCATCCCCGCCGGAGGCATCGGGAGCAGGCTGTGGCCGCTGTCGCGCGCCGATGCGCCGAAGTTCCTGCATGACCTGACCGGGTCAGGACAGTCGCTGCTGCGCGACACCTGGGACCGCCTGGTGCCGCTCGCCGGTCCCGACCGGATCGCCGTCGTCACGGGGCGCGCCCATCGCGCCGCGGTCGAGGCCCAGCTCCCGGGCATCCCGGACCGGAACGTGTTCCTGGAGTCGGAACCGCGCGAGTCGGCTGCGGCGATCGGCCTTGCGGCGGCGATTCTGCACCGGCGCGATCCCGATGTGATCATCGGATCCTTCAGCGCCGACCACGTCATCCGCGGCACCCGGGTCTTCGAGTTCGCCGTGCGCGACGCCGTCGAGGTGGCGCGACGGGGTTACATCGTCACGATCGGCATCACTCCGACCGAGCCCGCCGTCGGATTCGGATACATCAAGCAGGGCGCGGAGATCGTCGTCGACGGGGCCAGAGAGGCGTCGCTGGTGGAGCGCTTCGTCGAGAAGCCCGATCTGGCCACCGCGCGGACGTACGTCGCGGATCGCAGCTATCTCTGGAACGCCGGCATGTTCATCAGCCGTGCCGACGTGCTCCTGGCCGAGCTCGAACGGCACCAGCCCGCGCTGCACGCCGGGCTCATCGAGCTGGCCGAGGCGTGGGACGACCGCGAACGCCGCGGTCCCGTGGTCGACAGGGTGTGGCCCGCCCTGCCGAAGATCGCCATCGACTACGCGGTCGCCGAGCCGGCGGCCGAGAGCGGCCGGCTGGCCGTGGTGCCCGGTCACTTCGACTGGGACGACGTCGGGGACTTCGCCTCGCTCACCAAGCTCATCCTGAACGGGCGCAAGAACGACCTCGCCGTCCTGGGGCCCTCCGCCCGGGTGCTCTCCGACGCGGCCAGCGGGATCCTGGTCAGCCAGACCTCCCGGGTGATCAGCCTCGTCGGAGTCCAGGACATCGTCGTCGTGGACACCCCCGATGCGCTTCTCGTCACCACGACGGAGCACGCGCAGCGCGTGAAGGGCGTGGTCGAGTCGCTCAAGCTCAACGGGCGCGGCGACGTGCTCTGAGGCGTCCGGCCGGGCGCGCCACCGAGTGCCGCTTCACCCGCAGATGCGCACGAGTCTGCACAAAAGCAGGGCACGTGGTGTGGGCGCGCTCATCTGAGCAGCGACAAGCGCATGTGATCTCATGTTTGTAACCATTGAGTCCAGCGACGCGGACGAGGATGCCCGATCTTCGTCACAGTCGGTAACTTTCAAGTGTCCCGCGATGGCCGCGGGCTCGTTTTCTGGAGGCCCGAGTGACCATCTCCCTCACAAAGAAGCTGATCGGCGCGACCGTCGCGGCCGGTGTCATCGTCGCCCTGGCAGGATGCGGATCCGCTCCTGCTCCGGCCGGCTCGAGCGGCGGCGCGAAGCCCGCTGACGCGAACTTCAAGCCCTGCCTCGTCTCCGACAGCGGCGGCTTCAACGACAAGTCCTTCAACGAGTCGGCCAAGAACGGCATCGAGAAGGCCGGCAAGGAGCTCGGCGTCAAGCCGATCACCACCGAGTCGAAGTCGGACAACGACTACAAGAGCAACATCGACTCGCTGATCGCCGGCAAGTGCACGCTGATCATCGGCGTGGGCTTCAAGCTCGACGCGGCCATCTCCACGGCCGCGCAGGCGAACCCGAAGATCGACTTCGGCATCATCGACTCCATCGCCGACACCAACAACGACGGCAAGCCGGACGCGCCGAACATCAAGCCGCTGCTGTTCGACACCGCTCAGGCGGCGTACCTCGGCGGCTACGCCGCTGCGGCGTGGTCGGCGCAGGCCGGTGCGAACAAGGTCGGCACCTTCGGCGGCATGCAGATCCCGCCGGTGACGATCTTCATGGACGGCTTCGTCGACGGCGTGAAGAAGTACGACGAGGACAAGGGCGTCAAGGTCGAGTCGTTCGGCTGGGACAAGGACGCGCAGAAGGGCTCCTTCACCGGTGAGTTCAAGGCGAACGACACCGCGAAGCAGACCGCGCAGGGCATCCTCGACCAGGGCGTCGACGTGATCCTGCCCGTCGGCGGCCCGATCTACCTGTCCGCCAGCGCCGCCATCAAGGACAGCGGCAAGAAGACCGTGATGCTCGGTGTCGACTCCGACCTCGCCGTCGCCGACCCGTCGGTCGCCGACCAGATCCTGGTGTCGATCATGAAGCGCATCGACGACGCCGTGTACACCACGGTGACCGAGACCGCCAAGGGCTCGTTCGACGCGACCCCGTACGTCGGCACGCTGGAGAACAACGGCGTCGGCCTGTCCTCCTTCCACGACTTCGAGAGCAAGCTCCCGAAGGGTCTCACCGATGAGCTGAAGGCCCTGCAGGAGAAGATCATCAAGGGCGAGATCAAGGTCTCCTCGCCCAGCTCGCCGAAGTAATCACCCTCACCTGGCGCGGGACGTCTCCGCTCCGCCGTCGTCGCTCCGGCGCGACGCGCGGAGCGGGGCGTCCCGCGCTCTTTCCCGCCTCCGAGGCCCCCGGATAAGGTCACTGATATGAAGCTTGAGCTGCGCGGCATCACGAAACGCTTCGGATCCCTCGTCGCCAACGACCACATCGACGTGGTCGTCGAGCCCGGCGAGATCCACGCCCTTCTGGGCGAGAACGGCGCCGGCAAATCCACCCTGATGAACGTGCTCTACGGCCTGTACCAGGCCGACGAGGGCGAGATCCTGCTCGACGACGTGCCCCAGCACTTCCGCGGTCCGGGCGACGCGATGGCCGCCGGCATCGGGATGGTGCATCAGCACTTCATGCTGATCCCCGTGTTCACCGTCGCCGAGAACGTGATGCTCGGCCACGAGCAGTCCAAGGGCCTCGGCGTGCTCGACATCGCCGCCGCGCGCGAGCACGTGCGCGCGGTGGCCGCGCGCTTCGGCTTCGAGGTCGACCCCGACGCGATCGTGGGCGATCTGCCGGTCGGCGTGCAGCAGCGCGTGGAGATCATCAAGGCGCTCAGCCGCGACGCGAAGGTGCTCGTGTTCGACGAGCCCACCGCCGTGCTCACCCCGCAGGAGACGGACGAGCTCATGGGGATCATGAAGCAGCTGCGCGACGAGGGCACGGCGATCGTCTTCATCACCCACAAGCTGCGCGAGGTCCGCGCGATCGCGGACCGGATCACGGTCATCCGGCTCGGCAAGGTCGTCGGCGAGGCCGACCCGCAGTCCTCCAACACCGAGCTCGCCTCCATGATGGTCGGCCGCGCGGTCGAGCTGACCGTGCACAAGGATCCCCCGCGGATCGGGGAGGGCGAAGGGCTGATCGTCAGCGATCTCCGCGTGATCGGCGCCGACGGCGTGGTGATCGTCGACGGTGTGAGCTTCCAGGTGCGTCCCGGCGAGGTGCTCGCCATCGCGGGCGTGCAGGGCAACGGCCAGACCGAGCTCGCCGAGGCGATCATGGGTCTCGACACCCGCACCAGCGGGTCGATCCGCCTGGATGGGGTCGAGCTCGTCGGGCGCACCGTGAATCAGGTGCTCGCCGCGGGTGTCGGCTTCGTCCCGGAGGACCGCAACGAGGACGGCCTGGTGGGCGCGTTCTCGGTGGCGGAGAACCTCATGCTGGACCGCTCGGACGATCCGTACTTCACCAGCGCCGGAACCATCCGGCGCGGCGTTCTCGACGAGTTCGCCCGGGAGCGCATCACCGAGTTCGACATCCGCACCCAGGGTCCGGGTCAGGCCGCAGGATCCCTGTCGGGCGGCAACCAGCAGAAGGTCGTCATCGCGCGCGAGCTGAACCGCGAGCTGAAGCTCCTGCTCGCCTCGCAGCCCACGCGCGGCGTCGATGTCGGATCCATCGAGTTCATCCACAAGCGCATCGTCGCCACCCGCGACTCGGGGATCCCGGTGATCGTGGTGTCCACGGAGCTGGACGAGGTGGTGGCGCTCGCCGACCGCATCGCGGTGATGTACCGCGGCCGCGTCGTCGGGATCGTCCCGGCGGACACCCCACGCGATGTGCTCGGCCTGATGATGGCCGGCGAGAACCCCACGGAGGAAGCCGCATGAGCACCGAACCCGAGCCCACCTCCGGGACCCCGGCGGCCGAGCCGGCGCCGAGCGCCGACGGCGGACCCGTTGCGCCCGCCCCCGCCGAGCCGCAGATCTCCGCGGCCCCGCCGACGCGCAACATCCAGGAGATCCCGGTGTCGAACCGGGTGCTCCGCGAGATCCTGCGGGGCAGCGCGGTCACCACCGTGCTCGCGATCCTGCTCGCGCTGATCGTCGGCGGCGTCCTCATCGCGGTCACCAACCCCGATGTGCAGACCGCATCCGGCTACTTCTTCGCTCGCCCGACGGACACCCTCGGCGCCGCGTGGACGGCGGTGTGGGGCGGCTACTCCGCACTGTTCACCGGATCCGTCATCGACTTCTCCGCGCCCGACTTCGCCTCGGCGGTCAAGCCGCTGGGCAACACCATCGGCTTCGCCGTGCCGCTGATCGCCGCGGGACTCGGCGTCGCGGTCGCGTTCCGGGTCGCCCTGTTCAACATCGGTGCACGCGGGCAGATGCTCATCGCCTGCGCGGCCGCCGCGCTGTTCACCTTCCAGCTCGACTTGCCCGCGATCATCCAGGTGCCGCTCACGCTCATCGTCGGCATCGTCGCGGGCGCGCTGTGGGGCGGCCTGGTGGGTCTGCTCAAGGCGCGCACGGGGGCGCACGAGGTGATCCTCACGATCATGCTCAACTACATCGCGTTCTACCTCGTCACCTGGATGGTGCGCGTCCCGGAGCTGCTGCAGAAGCCGAACCAGATCCAGCCGATCTCGCGGCCCACGCCGGCCAGCGGCCAGCTCCCGAAGCTGCCCGGCCTCGGCGACCTCGACCTGGGCATCGTGCTCGTCATCGTCGCCACGGTGTTCGTGTGGTGGCTGATCGAGCGCTCCAGCCTCGGCTTCCGGATGCGCGCAGTGGGGGAGAACCCGCACGCCGCGCGGGCGGCGGGCATCAGCGTGCCGCGCATCTACATCTACGCGATGCTGATCTCCGGCGGTCTGGCGGGCCTTGCGGGCATGATCCAGATCCAGAGCACGATCACGAGCGGGTTCGACGGCGGCATCGACGCCGGCATCGGCTTCACCGCGATCACGGTCGCCCTGCTGGGGCGCAGCCGCGCCTGGGGAACGTTCTGGGCCGGCCTGCTCTTCGGTGCGCTCAAGGCCGGATCCTTCCCGATGCAGGCGCTGCAGTCGATCCCGGTCGACATCGTGCTGGTCGTGCAGTCGCTGATCGTGCTGTTCATCGCCGCGCCGCCGCTGGTGCGCGCGATCTTCTTCCTGCCCAAGGACGACGCGGAGCTCTCGCCCCGTGCGCGCGCGCGTCGCGCGGCGCGGCGGGCCGCGCACCGTACCGATTCCTCCGACTCGAAGGCGGCGGCCGCATGAGCACCTCCCTGTCCTCGCCCGCGGCGATCGAAGAGCCGACCGTCGTCAAGGTGCGCTCCCTGAAGTCGCCGGTCACCCTGCTGATCATTGCGGCGCTGCTCGGGCTGCTGTTCCTCCTCGTGCCGCGCTACGGCACCACGACGTACCGGCTCGCCGACAAGGGCGCCGTGATCGCGCTCGGCGACGTGGCGGTGCCGGCCGGCCCGGTGGTCTGGGTCACCTGGGTGCTCGCCGTCGCCCTCGCCGTCGCCGCCCTGGTCGCCGCACTCGGCTACCGCCGGTTCGGACTGTGGCTGCCGATCGTGTACGCGGCGCTCGCCATGACCGCGTTCCTCACCTGGTCCGGAGCGGGCGCGTCGGGCGCGATCACGCTGGCGGGGCTCCTCGGCGGATCCGTGTCCCTCGCTGTGCCGCTCGTGTTCGGTGCGCTCGGCGGCGTGATCGGTGAGCGCGTGGGCGTGGTGAACGTCGCGATCGAGGGCCAGTTCCTGCTCGGCGCGTTCACCGCGACGATCCTGTCGTCGGTCACGCACAACGCCTTCGTGGGGCTCATCGGCGCGATGCTGGGCGGCGTGGTGGTCGCCTTCGTGCTCGCGGCTTTCGCGATCCGCTACGTCGTCGACCAGGTCATCGTCGGTGTCGTGCTGAACGTGTTCGTCTCCGGACTGACCGGCTTCCTCTACGGCGCCGTGCTCGCGCCCAACGGACAGACCTTGAACACGGCGACGCGCTTCTCCCTGGTGAAGATCCCGGTGCTCAGCGACATCCCGGTCATCGGGCCTGCGCTGTTCAACCAGACGTTCCTGGTGTACCTGATGTACGCCACGGTCGCCCTGGTCGCCTGGGGAATGTACCGCACCCGGTGGGGCCTGCGCCTGCGCGCCGTGGGCGAGCACCCCCAGGCGGCGGACACCGTGGGCATCAAGGTCAATCCGACCCGGTTCTGGAACGTGCTGCTGGCAGGCGCGATCGCCGGCGTCGGCGGTGCGTACTTCACGCTCGTCTCCGTCCCTCAGTTCACGAAGGACATGACGGCGGGCCTCGGCTTCATCGCCCTCGCCGCCGTGATCTTCGGGCGCTGGGATCCGGTGCGCGCCACTCTGGCGGCCCTGCTGTTCGGCTTCGCGACTAACCTGCAGAACCTGCTGTCGGTGCTGAAGACGCCCATCCCCAGCGAGTTCATGCTCATGCTGCCGTACCTGGTCACGGTGCTCGCCGTCGTCGGGTTCGTCGGGCAGATCCGCGGGCCGGCGGCCTCCGGCAAGCCGTACATCAAGGCCTAGGAGGATCCGGTGGACATCGACTGGGATGAGCTGCGTCGCGTCGCGGACGAGGCGCAGCAGAAGGCCTACGCGCCGTACTCGCACTACCGGGTGGGCGCCGCCGCGCTCGTCGACGACGGGCGGATCGTCTCCGGCTGCAACGTCGAGAACGCGTCCTACGGCGTCACGCTGTGCGCCGAGTGCGCGATGGTGGGCGACCTGTTCATGTCGGGCGGGGGACGGCTGATCGCGTTCCTCTGCGTGAACGGCGACGGCGAGACGATCATGCCGTGCGGCCGGTGCCGGCAGCTGCTGTATGAGCACTCCGCGCCCGGGATGCTGCTGGAGACGATCTCCGGCATCAGGACGATCGATGAAGTGCTGCCCGACGCGTTCGGGCCGAGAGATCTGGAGAACGCCCGATGAGCACGGTGGAGCCTTTCGACGCGGTGGACGTCATCCGCATCAAGCGCGATGGCGGAGCCGTTCCCGAGCCGGCCCTGCGATGGATGGTGGACGCGTACACCCGCGGCTACGTCACGGATCCGCAGATGGCGTCGTTCGCGATGGCCGTGTTCCAGCGCGGCATGGAGCGCGACGAGATCCGCGTGCTCACCGACGCGATGATCGCGTCGGGGGAGCGGATGAGCTTCGCCGCCCTAGGCAAGAAGACCGTCGACAAGCACTCCACCGGCGGTGTCGGCGACAAGATCACCCTGCCCCTGGCGCCGCTCGTGGCGAGCTTCGGGGTCGCGGTGCCCCAGCTCAGCGGTCGTGGCCTCGGTCACACCGGGGGCACGCTCGACAAGCTCGAGTCGATCCCCGGCTGGCGCGCGGCGCTGAGCAACGAGGAGATGTTCGCGCAGCTGCAGGGCGATGTCGGCGCGGTGATCTGCGCCGCCGGATCCGGCCTCGCCCCCGCCGACAAGAAGCTCTACGCCCTGCGCGACGTCACCGGCACGGTCGAGGCGATCCCGCTGATCGCGTCGAGCATCATGTCGAAGAAGATCGCCGAGGGCACCGACGCGCTCGTCCTGGACGTGAAGTTCGGGTCCGGCGCGTTCATGCAGGACATCGACCGGGCGCGCGAGCTGGCTCGCACCATGGTCGAGCTCGGCACCGACTCAGGCGTGTCCACGACCGCGCTGCTCACCGACATGAACGTGCCGCTGGGCCTCGCGATCGGCAATGCGAACGAGGTGCGCGAATCCATCGAGGTGCTCGCCGGCGGCGGTCCCGCCGATGTGCGCGAGCTCACCCTCGCGCTCGCCCGGGAGATGCTGGCGCTGAGCGGCCAGCCCGACGCGGATGTCGAGAAGGCGCTGGACGACGGTCGGGCCATGGATTCCTGGAAGGCCATGATCCGCGCCCAGGACGGCGACCCGGACGCGGCCCTGCCGCTGCCGCGCGAGACGCACACGGTCACCGCGGGCGCCGACGGGTTCATCACCCGCATGGACGCGCTGCCCTTCGGGATCGGCGCGTGGCGGCTCGGCGCCGGACGGGCGCGCGCGGAGGATGCCGTGGTGTTCGCCGCGGGCATCGACCTGCACGTCAAGCCGGGCGACGCGGTGCGCGCAGGGGATCCGGTGTTCACGCTCTCCGCCGACGACCCGGCGCGCTTCGAGCGCGCCCTCCAGGCCGTCGAGGGCGCCTGGGAGATCGGCGCCGCGCCGATCGAGCGCGGCCCCCTCGTGCGCGAGCGCATCACCGCCTAGGCTGATTCCGGGCGGTTCGCCGCCCTGTCCCTGAGCCTGTCGAAGGGCTCCTCCCCATCCGCCCGCCGAGGAAGGATCCGTCATGCCCATCGACGCGAACGGCGACCTGGACGTCGAGGGCCTGTCCCTCCGCGGACTGCCCAAGGTCTCGCTGCACGACCACCTCGACGGCGGGGTGCGCCCCGCCACGATCATCGAGCTCGCCGACGCGGCGGGGATCGAGCTGCCGCACACGGACGCCACGGCCCTAGGGATGTGGTTCCGCACCCAGGCGTCGGCCGGATCCCTGGTCGACTACCTGAAGACCTTCGACGTGTCGCTCTCGGTGATGCAGACCGCGGACAACCTGCGCCGGATCGCCCGCGAGTTCGTCGAGGACCTGGTGCGCGACGGGGTCGTGTACGGCGAGGTGCGCTGGGCACCCGAGCTGCACCTCTCCGCCGGGCTGACCCTGCAGCAGGCGGTCGACGCGGTGCAGGACGGCATCGACGAGGGCGAGGACGCCGCCGACCGCAGCGGCAGGAGCATCCGCGTGGGCCAGCTCCTGTCCGCCATGCGCCAGACCGACCGGGTGCGCGAGATCGCCGAGCTCGCCGTCGCGAACCGCGACCGCGGGGTGGTGGGCTTCGACACCGCCGGCCCCGAGGCGGGGTATCCGTCCTCGCGCTACCGGGACGCCTTCGAATACCTGGCGGGGCAGATGTTCCCCACGACCGTGCACGCCGGTGAGGCGGCGGGCCTGGACTCGATCCGCTCCGCCCTCATCGACGGCCGCGCCCTGCGGCTCGGGCACGGCGTGCGCATCGCCGAGGACCTGGAGATCGTGAACCGCGACGGCGAGGAGGTGCAGGTGCGCTTCGGCGACACCGCACGCTGGGTGCGGGACCGGGAGATCCCGCTCGAGCTGTCGCCGTCGTCCAACCTGCAGACCGGGGCGATCGCGGCGTGGGGCAGCGAGTTCGCCGATCACCCGTTCGACCTGCTGTACCAGCTCGGCTTCGCCGTCACCGTCAACGTCGACAACCGCACCATGAGCGCGACGTCGCTGACGCGGGAGATGGCGCTCCTCGTCGACGCCTTCGGCTACGACCTGGAGGACCTGGAGTCGCTGCAGTTCAACGCCGCGGCGGGGGCCTTCCTCCCCGTCGAGGAGCGTGAGGAGCTCGTCGAGATGATCGCCGAGGGCTTCGATGAGTGAGGCCCCGGGATCCGGGCGCGTCGCGATCGTCGGGGCGGTGTCGTGGAACACGATCGTGCTGCTGGACCGGCTCCCCGATCCCACACCGCACATGCAGTTCGCCGAGGCGGACTGGCAGACGGTCGGCGGCACGAGCGCCGGGAAGGCGCTGAGCCTCGCCGGGCTCGGACGTGCGGTGTCGCTGCGTGCCCGCGTCGGAGCGGATGATGCGGGGGACCGGATCCGGGAGGCGCTGGAGCGTGCCGGCGTTCCGCTGTCGGGGCTGCGTCCTGCGGACGCCTCAGAGCGGCATCTGAACCTGATGACCGGCGCCGGGGAGCGGGTGTCCCTCTACCTGTCGTCCCCTGAGCCGGCCACCGGCGACGACCAGGAAGCGGCCCCCGACGAGGCGCTCGCCGGGGCATCGGCGATCGTGCTCGATCTCTCCGCCGAAGGGCTCGACGCGATCGACGAGGCGCGCGCGACCGGTGCGCCGATCTGGGTCGACGCACACGACTACGACGGATCGGCCGCGTTCCACCAGCCGTTCCTCGACGCCGCGGACGTGGTGTTCTGCAGCGCGGACCGCCTCGACGATCCGGAGGGCTTCCTCCGCGACCGCATCGCCGCCGGCGCGGTGCTGGCCGTGTGCACGATGGGCGCCGACGGCGCGATCGCGGTCGACCGCGACGGGGCGCTGCACCGCGTGGCCGCAGAGCCGGTCGAGGTCGTGGACACCAACGGGGCAGGCGACGCCTTCTTCGCGGGCGTGCTGGACGCGACGCTGTCCGGCCTGGCGCTGGATGAGGCGCTGGCGGCGGGGGCGAGGACTGCCGCGGGCGTGCTGAGCACCCGGCACCTGCATCCGTTGCTCGACGATGTCCTCGCCTGAGCCGCCGGCTCCCGCGCCCCGTCCGGCGCCCGTCGCGGGCCCGCGGAGCGCGTGGCCGCCCCTGCTCCTCGCGATCGTGCTGGAGGTGAGCGCGACGCTCAGCCTCCGCGCGGTGTCGACGGGCGGATCCTGGTGGTGGCTCTGCGTGGTCGCGGTCGGGTACGGCGGCTCGTTCTGGCTCCTCGGGGTGGTGCTCACCCGCGGCATGCCCGTGGGTGTCGCGTACGGCATCTGGTCGGCGATCGGGGTGGCGCTCACCGCGCTCGCCGCGGCGGCGCTCTTCGCGGAGGCGCTCAGCCCGCTCTCCCTCGGGGGACTGGGCGTGATCATCGCCGGCGTCCTGCTCGCCGAACTCGGCACCCGGCACGCCCGGGGCGAGGACGGGGGCTCCGCGTGACCTGGCTGCTGCTGCTCGGCGCCATCGCGGCCGAGGTGACCGCCACGCTGAGCCTGCGCGCCTCCGAGGGGTTCCGGCGGCGCCGCCACATCCCGGCGATCGTCGTCGGCTATCTGGTCTCGTACGTGCTGCTGGGCGCGACGCTGGCGCTGGGCATGCCCGTGGGCATCGCGTACGCCGTCTGGGCGGCGCTGGGCGTCGCGGCGACCGCTGTGCTCGGGCGGGTGCTGTTCCACGACCGGATCTCCGTCATGACGGCGATCGGGCTCGCGATCATCGTGGGCGGCGTGATCCTGGTCGAAGCGGGTACGCACTGACGGGGGGATGTGCCCGTCAGTCTCCGCGCACGACGTCCGGGTGGGTGCGGACGTACTCCTCGAACGCCTCCGCCGAGGTGAGCCGCGGCACGTAGCCGAACTCCTCCTTGAGGCGGGCGTTGCGCAGCACCGGACGGTACCGCAGGAAGCGGATCTTCTCCGGCCCGTGCTCGGTCAGCCGCAGCGCGCTGCCGATCGCCAGGGCCGTCGCGAGCAGCGGCGCCGGCAGGGTCAGCAGGGGCTTGCGCAGCCGGCGCGCGATTTCCGGCACGGTGAGGGCGCCGTCGCCCGCGACGTTGTAGATCCCGGGCGGGCCTTCGCCGACGGCGGCGCGCACCATGGCCCGGGCGACGTCGTCGACCCAGACGAACACGAACGGCGAGTCGGATCCGGCGATGCGCAGGATGCGCGGGGCGTCCCACAGCGCCGTGACCTGGTTGCGGACCGTCGGGCCCAGCACGGTGCCGATCCGGAACACGACCTGCTCCAGGCCCGGGTGCGTGGTGCGGGCGGCGGCGAGCAGTTCCTCGATCATGCGCTTGTGCCGCGAGTAGGGGAACTCGTCGTTGCCGCGCAGCGCGTCCGTCTCGTCGATCCAGACCGGGTTGTCGGCGTGGTAGCCGTACGCGGCGCCGGAGCTCGACACCACGAGGCGACGCACGCCGGCCTCCACGCAGGCGGCCACGACGTTCGAGGAGCCCTGCACGTCCACGCGGAACTCCGCCTGCACGTCGCGGCCGGGATTGACGATCGCGGCCAGGTGCACGACCGTGTCGATGCGGTGAAGCCGCAGCAGGTCGGGCAGGGCGAGCGGATCCGTGACATCCACCCGCACCGACGTGACCCCCGGCACCTCGGATTCGCGCAGATCGCCGCAGAGGACGACATCGACGTCGGGATGGTCGACCAGCAGACCGGTGACCCTGGCGCCGAGGAAGCCGGCGCCGCCGGTGACCAGGACGCGCCTCATCGCAGCGCCTCCTTCTCGACGCGCACCGCGCGCCGGTAGGCATCCTTGTTCACGTAGTACGACATCCGGGCGAGTCCGAGATAGTGGTACCCGCCGGTCAGGTCGGGCCACGGCTGGTCGCCGACCCGACGCCGGAACCGCGCGGCGCGGGCCGGATCCTGCTCCGTCGCGGCCACGTACGCCGCGATCAGCTCGGCCTGCTCGTAGCGGCCCTGCCAGCCGATGCCGCTGGCCTCGATCATCCCGCACACGAAGAGGCCGTTGAACGACGGCGGGAAGATGTTCAGGAAGAGCTGCGGTGCGGCACCGGTCCAGTTCAGGTGCTCGCGGTCGACGAACGGGTAGTCGAGCAGGTATCCGGTGGCGAGCAGCACCAGGTCGTAGTCGCCGCTGGACCCGTCGCGGAAATGCACGGTCGAGCCGTCGAACCGGTCGATGTCGGCGCGGATGCGCAGATCGCCCTGGCCGAGATGGTTCAGCACGAGCGTGTTCACGATCGGGTGCGACTCGTAGATGCGGTAGTCGGGCTTCGGGAACCCGAAGCGCACGGGGTCTCCGGTGAACGCCCGGAGCACCCGGGAGTCGATCGCCTGCTTGAGGCGCGCCGGCAGCGGCCTGCCCTGGTTGAGGGTGTCGCTCGGTCGGCCGAACAGGTAGCGCGGAACGAAGTAGTAGCCCCGGCGCACGCTCATCTCCACGCTCGCCGCGTGATGCACGGCGTCGACGGCGATGTCGCAGCCCGAATTGCCGGCACCGATGATGAGCACGCGGCGATCGGTGAGCTGCGCCGGATCCTTGTACCCGCTGGTGTGCAGGAGCTCGCTGGTGAACGTGCCGGGGAAGGCGGGGACGTTCGGCTCGGCGAGCGTGCCGTTGGCGAGGATCACGCCGTCGTAGCGCTCCGTCACGGCGCTGTCGCCGCCATCGCCGTCGCGCGCGGTGGCGTGCAGGATCCAGCCCTCGCCGTCGCGCTCCAGGCGGTCCACCCGGGTGCCGAAGCGGTAGCGCTCCCGCAAGCGGAACGCGTCGGCGTAGTCGTCGAAGTAGCGCTTGAGCAGCCGATGGCCGGGATAGTCGACGTCGGTGTCCATCGGGAACTCGGCGAACTCGGTCGTGGCGCGCGAGGAGATCAGGTGGGCCGACGCGTACACGGTGCTGCGGGGGTTCGTGATGTCCCAGAGTCCGCCGACCCCGTGCGAGGCCTCGAATCCCGTCGCCGCGATGCCCGCCTTCTGCAGCGCGCGCATGACCGCGAGGCCCGATGGGCCGGCGCCGATCACGGCATATGACCTCGTCGCCATGTTCTCCCCATCCGCGCGGTCCCGGGCCGCCGCGCGCAGTGCCCCGATCCTATCGGTCGGCTGAGAACGACGGGAGGAGCGACCTGCGCCGGTCGAGCCGGGCGTCGAGGCCGTTGCGCACCGCCGGCCACTCGTGGGGGAGGATCGAGTACACCACGGTGTCCCGCAGCGCGCCGTCGGGCCCGATGCGGTGGTTGCGAAGGATCCCGTCGAGCTTGGCGCCGAGCCGCTCGATCGCGGCGCGCGACTGACGGTTGTGGAAGTGCGTGCAGAACTGCACGCGGTTCGCTGCGCATGTCTCGAACGCGTGCGCGAGCAGCAGGCGCTTGGCGGACGGGTTCACCGCCGTGCCGTGCACCTCGGGCGACAGCCAGGTGTAGCCGATCTCGACGGCGCGGTTCGGCTGATCGATGTCGCAATAGGTCGTCATCCCGACCGCGCGACCGGTGTCGAGCGACACGATCGCGAACGGGTTCATGGATCCCTCCGCGTGCATCCGTCGGCGGCGTGCGATCTCCGCGGGCACGCCCTCGGCGGACGGGACGCTCGTGTACCAGCGATCCTCGAGCCCGGCGGTCGCGGCGGCGAGGTCCTCGGCGTGATCCGCGCTCAGCGGCTCCAGCCGGACGAAGTCGTTCTCGAGGGTGACCGGCGCGGCGAAGTCCATGCCACGAGCCTAGCCGCGCCGTGGGGTCGTCGCCGGTGTCGACCTTCGCACTACCGATCCTGATGCCGGGCGACCTCGTCGCGCACCGGGGCGTACAGCGGATGCGCGGCGTCGAGGCCGGTGACCTCGACGGTGAACGCGTCGGCGTCGAGGGCGCGCAGCAGCTCCTGCAGCCGCACCGACTCCTCGTCCTCTGGTGCGTCGAAGGACAACGCGGCACCGACCGCGGCGACCAGCGCCGACGTGCCGAGACCTCGTTCCGCGGCCATGGCCGCCGGGCCGATGAACCTCTCATGCCGCGACAGCTTGCGCAGCGGCTGCCGGCCCACCCGGCGCACGGTGTCCGGGAGCAGCGGGTTGCGGAACCGGTCCAGGATCTTCGCGCGGTACCGGGAGAGCTCCTCCGGATCCAGGCCGTGCACCGCGGACAGCACGTTCGACGTCTCCTCGAGCGCGGCCTCGACCGCCGCCGCGGTCGCCGGGTCCTGCAGCGCCTCGGCGATCGTGATCGCACCGGCGCGCTCGCCGAAGTAGGCGGTCGCGGCATGCCCCGTGTTCACGGTGAACAGCTTGCGCTCGATGTAGGGCGCGAGGTCGTCGACGAAGTGCGCACCCGGGATGTGCGGCGGACGGTCGCCGAACGGCCCGCTCTCGATCGCCCACTCGAAGTAGGGCTCCACCGTGACGTCGACGCCCTGACCCGGCGCCTGAGCCGGCACGATCCTGTCGACGGCGGTGTTCGCGAACACGGCACGCGCGAGGAGCGCCGAGTCGTCTCCCGCGGCGGCGGCGATCTCGGTGCGCAGCAGGTCGGTCGCGCCGATCGCGTTCTCGCAGGCCATGACCTGCAGCGGCGGCAGGTCGGGGTCGCGCAGTCGCAGCCCCGCCACGATGGTCGGCGCCACGAACCGCAGCACGGTCGGGCCGACCGCGGTCGTCACGACGTCGGCCGTGGCGACCGCGGCGGCCGCGGCTTCGGGGTCGGTGCGGCTGTCCACCGCGCGGTAGCCGGTGACGACGTGGTCGGCGCCTCCGGGACCCGCCTCGTGCACGGTGTACTCCGGCGCGGCGTTGATCGCGTTCACGAGGTCGGCAGCAACGTCCGAGAACACCAGGTCGTACCCGCCCTCGTGCAGCAGCAGGCCCACGAAGCCGCGCCCGATGTTGCCCGCGCCGAAGTGCACCGCGACGGGCATCAGCCGTTCACCCCCGCCAGCAGCTCGTACAGCTCCTCGGCGGAGCCGGCGGCGGCGAGGCGGGCGACCTCGTCCTCATCCGAGAACGTGATCGCGATCTGCGACAGGATCTCCAGGTGCTCGTCACCGCGGCCCGCGATGCCGATCACGAAGGTCACCGGGTCGCCCGCCCAGTCCACGCCGCCGTCGTAGCGCAGCACGCACAGCGCGGAGGCGAGGATCTCTCCCTTGGCCTCGTTCGTGCCGTGCGGGATGGCGAGCCCGTTGCCCATGAACGTGGAGACGGTCTGCTCGCGCTGCCTCATCGCGTCGAGATACGCGGGGGTCACCGCGCCTGCGGCCTGCAGGAGGCCGGCGGCCTCCTGCAGCGCCTCCTCCTGGGTGGCGGAGCCGGCGTGGATGCGGACGCGGTCGGGGGTCAGGATGCTCATCGTGGTGTTCCTCTCGTACCGGTCGGGTCAGGCTTCGCCGTCGTGCTGCTTGCGGACGAGCTCGACGACCTCGTCGTAGCGCGGCGAGTTCATGAAGTTGTCCACCGACACGTGCATCGCCTCGCCGTTGCGCGCGCGGGCGCGGTCGGTCAGCTGCTGCTGCGTGATGATCAGGTCCTCGCTGCCGTCCAGGTTCGCGATCGCCTTGTTGGTGACGTCGACGCCTTCGATCCCGGCCTTCTTGATCTTGTTCCGCAGCACGCTCGCACCCATCGCGGACGAGCCCATCCCGGCGTCGCAGGCGAAGACGATCTTGGAGATCTGCTTGTCGACGACGGCGCTGCCGGCGGTGGCGGGAGCGGCCTCGGCGCCCGCTTCGGCCGCGGTGCGCTCGCGCAGGCCGGACAGCGCCGAGGACGCCTTGCCCTTGTTGGCCTCGGTCTGAGCGATCGCCGCGGACAGGTCGCCGGCGCCCTCCGTGGCGAGGTCGCGCTTGCGCGTGCGGAGCAGGAACAGCGACGACAGCAGGAACGAGACCGTCGCAGCGAGCACGACCGACAGGATCACGCCCAGGTAGCTGTCGGAGGCGGTCGCGAGCAGTACCGCGATGATGCTGCCGGGTGCAGCCGGGAAGCGCAGGCCGCTGTGGAACAGCGCGTTCGTGGCGACACCGGTCATGCCGCCGCCGATCGCCGCGATGACCAGGATCGGCTTCATGAGCACGTACGGGAAGTAGATCTCGTGGATGCCGCCGAGGAACTGGATGATGATCGCCCCCGGCGCGCTCGCCTTCGCCGCGCCGACGCCGAAGAACGTGAACGCGAGCAGGATCCCGAGTCCGGGGCCGGGGTTCGCCTCGATGAGGAACAGGATCGACTTCCCGGTCTCGCTCGCCTGCTGGATGCCGAGCGGCGTGAACACGCCGTGGTTGATGGCGTTGTTCAGGAACAGGATCTTCGCGGGCTCGACGATGATCGACAGCAGCGGAAGCAGTCCGACAGAGACGAGCCAGGCCACGATGGTGCCGAGGAACCCGCTGACCGCGGAGATCAGCGGACCGAATCCGAAGAACCCGGCGATCGCGAGGAGCATGCCGAGGATACCGGCGGAGAAGTTGTTCACGAGCATCTCGAAGCCGGGGCGGATCTTGCCGTCCCACAGCCTGTCCATCTGCTTCGTGATCCACGCCGCCAGCGGGCCCATGATCATCGCGCCGAGGAACATCGGGATGGTGGTGCCGACGATCACGCCCATGGTGGCGATCGTGGCGACGACGCCGCCGCGCTCGCCGTAGACCATGCGTCCGCCGGTGTTCGCGATGAGCAGCGGCAGCAGATAGGTGATCATCGAGCCGACCAGACCCACGTACTGCGGGAACGTGGAGCCGTCCGGTGCCTTGGCGAGGGCCGTCATGGCATGCGTCCAGCCGATCTTGTCGGCGTTGCCGAAGCCGCCGAGCATGTCGGAGACCGGATGCCACCAGCCCAGCCAGCCCGCCGCGATGAACAGGGTGGTGATGAGGCCCCAGGCGATGAAGGCCGCGATGTTCGGCATGATCATGCCGGAGAGGAAGGTGCCGAACCTCTGCACCGCGACTCGGGCTGAGCGCGGGGAGGCGGTGGGTGACGTCGTCGTCATGATGTCATCGCTTTCTGTGTGGATTCGGGGGAGGGATCTGTCGGGAAGGGGGTTCAGCCGGCGCTCTGCGCCGCGGCGCGGGCGGAGTCGGCGTCGTCGGCGCCGAGAGCGGCGGCGGCGAGGCGCTGCGCGTCCTCGAGCGTGTGCTGGGCGAGTGCGCGACGCACATCGGCCAGCGCCGCCGGCGCCATCGAGAGCGAGCCGACGCCGAGGCCGGCGAGCACGACGGCGAGCAGGGGATCGGCCGCCGCCTCGCCGCACACCCCGACGGGCTTGCCGAGCGCGGCTCCGGCACGGCCGACCTCGGCGACCAGGCGGAGCACGGCCGGATGCCAGGGGTCCTGGAAGGACGCGACCGAACCGAGCAGCCGGTCGGCGGCCATCGTGTACTGGGTGAGGTCGTTCGTCCCGATGGAGGCGAAGTCCGCATGCGCGAGCAGTCGGTCGGCGAGGAGGGCGGAAGCCGGGACCTCCACCATGATGCCGGCCGTGCGCAGTCCGTACTCGCGGGCCAGGGCGGTGAAGTAGGCGGTCTCCTCGACGGTCGCGACCATCGGAGCCATCACCCACAGGTCTGCGTCGGTCTCGGCGTCCGCCTCGGCGAGGGCGGTCAGCTGCTCGCGGAGGATGTCCTCGCTGGCGCGGAGCGCGCGCAGGCCGCGCAGCCCGAGCGCAGGGTTCTCCTCGTGCGCGTCGTTGAGGAACGGCAGCGGCTTGTCCGCACCGGCGTCGAGCACGCGCACGACCACCTTGCGGCCGGGGAACGCGGAGAGCAGCTCCCGGTACGCGTCGCGCTGCGCGGCCACGGTGGGCGCCTGGGTGGCGGAGAGGAACAGGAACTCCGTGCGGAACAGCCCCACGCCCTCCGCACCGCGGGCCACGGCATCGGCGGCATCGCCGGGCTTGCCGAGGTTCGCGAGCAGCGCGATCGGCGTGCCGTCCGCGAGCGCGCCCGGCGTCGCCGGTGCGGTGTCGGCGGCGCGGCGGTCCGCGGCGCGGGTCAGGGCACGCTCGATCTCGTCTGCCGCGGGCTCCGTCGTGACGGTGCCCGCGGCGGCGTCCACGATCACGGTCTCGCCGTCGGTGACGGAGGCCGCCTCGGCGGCGCCGACGACGGCGACGATGCCCTTCTCCCGGGCGAGGATCGCGGTGTGCGAGGTCGGGCCGCCGTCCGTGGTGACCAGGGCGAGGACCTTCTCCAGGTCGAGCAGGGCGGTGTCAGCGGGGGCGAGGTCGCGGGCGACGAGCACGAACGGATGCTCGGAGTCGGGGACGCCGGGGGCGGCGACGCCGCGCAGCCGTGCGATCACGCGCTGGGCGATGTCGTCGAGGTCCGCCGCGCGCTCGCCGAGGTAGCCGCCGACGGCCTCCAGGGATGCGCGGAAGCCCGCGAACGCGTCGTGCACGGCCCACTCCGCGGTGGCCCCCGCGCCGATCCGCTCCTCGACCTCGTCGGCGAGAGTCGGATCCTCGGCGATCATCGCCTGCGCCTCGAGCACCTCGCGGGCGGCGCCGCCGGCGGCCTCCGCGCGGCGGTTCAGCTCGGCGGCGACGGCGGCGATCGCGTCCTGCACGCGGGAGCGCTCGGCGTCGGCGCCGACGGCGCTCGGGGTGTTCTCGGGCGCGGGAGGCGCTTCCGCCATGTGCCGGACGGGGCCCGTCGCCACGCCCTGGCCGATGCCGACGCCGCGCAGCACGGCCATCAGGCGGCGCCTTCGTCGTGGTCGGTGGACAGCAGTTCGGAGAGCCGGTCGAGGGCCGCCTCGGCGCTGTCGCCCTCTGCGGTCAGCGTCGCGTAGTCGCCCTGCTCGAGGCCGAGAGCGATGACGCCGAGGATGCTCGCGGCGTTCACCGCCTTGCCCGCGTCCTTGGCGATGGTCACGGGGATCCCGGTCTCCTTGGCAGCCTGGGCGAAGATCTTCGCCGGGCGGGCGTGCAGTCCGTGGGATGAGCCGATGCGGACGGTGCGGGTCTGCGCGGTCATGACGTTCCTTTCGGTGCGGAGACGGCGGCCGCCACGAACGTGTGGATGCGGCTGCCGTCGAGATCGGTGAAGGCGTCCTCTGGGAGCACCACGACGAGCGCGCGCGGCGCCCGCCGTCCGATGTCCTCCCGGAGCGCGGCGATGTGGGGGCCCAGCAGGACGACGTCGGCGAACGCGTCCACTCCGTCGGCCGGAGCCGCGGAGACGTCCCATTCGGAGCCGGCGGCGAGCGCGGCGCGCCGCAGCCGGGCCGCGACGAAGGTGCTGGATGCGCCGGCGCCGCAGATGACCTGGATCCTCATCGATTCGTTCCTCCGATGCTCATTCTTCGACGGCTGCCGCAGCGGCAGCCACCAGGAACTCTTCCGCCCGGGCGGAACACGCGTTCCGCGACCCGGGGGTCCGGATCCTGGCATCATGAGGGTGACCGTGCGGTGCGCGGGCGGGTGAAGGGACAACGGGTGTCGACTCGACGGCAGGACCGGCTGCTGAGCGTGCTGCTGCGCGAGGACGCGTGGATCACGGGCCCGCGGCTGGCCGATCTGCTGGGCGTGACGCCGCGCAGCGTCCGGGCGTACGTGACGGCGCTGAACGCGCGGGTGCCGGACGGGGAGGCCGTCGTCTCTGGTGCGGCGGGCTACCGTGCGGGCGCGTCGGCCCGGGCCGCCCTCGCCGCCAAGGCGGGTGCGGACTCGACGCCGCGGGCACGGCTGCACGGACTGGTCCGCTCCCTCCTGGACGACGAGGCCGGGATCAACGTCTTCGACACCGCGGATCGGCTGCACGTCAGCGAGGCCACACTCGAGGCGGATCTCGCCCGGGTGCGGTCGCTCCTCGACGGGACACGGCTGACCCTGGAGCGGGACAGGGACGTCGTGCGGCTGCGCGGCGCGGAGCGCGACCAGCGTCGGCTGCTGAGCAGGCTCGCGCACGACGAGATGGATGCCGCGGACTTCCCGGTGGATCCGTTCCGTCTCGCCCTCGCCGGCGGAACCATCCCGCCGGATGCGGTGGGCCCGTTCAAGGACGGGCTGGTCTCCGCGCTGGGCAGGCTGGGCTACTACGTCAACGAGCTCGCGATCGCCGACGTGCTGCTGCACATCGCGATCGCCGCGGACCGGGTCGCCGCCGGACGCGCCCTCGACGGGGCCGACCGCTCCCACGGCGCGGAATCCGGGAGCGCCGCGGATCCGGTGGCCGAGGCGATCCGCACCCTGGCGCGGGAGCAGCTCGGGGTGGAGCTCGGCGACGAGGATCTGGCGCACCTCGCCCGCCTCGTGCTGACGAGGATCGTGACACCGGGCGGCGCGGATCCCGCCGAGCTCGCGCGAGCGGGACTCGACGCGGAGGTCGAGGCGGCGGTGCGCGCCGAGGTGGTCCAGGCGTCGTCCGACTACCAGGTCGACCTCGTGGACGACGCGTTCATCCTGCGCCTCGCCCTGCACGTGCAGAACCTGCGCCGCCGCGCCCAGGAGGAGTCGCGCGCGCGGAACCCGCTGACCCGGTCGCTGAAGGCGGCGTACCCGATGATCTTCGAGGTCGCCGTCTCGGTGGTCAGCGGCCTGCAGGAGCGGCTGGGCCTCCGCGTGGACGACGACGAGATCGCGTACGTCGCGATGCACATCGGCGGACGCCTGGAGCGCAGCCGCCGGGCGGAGACGCTGCTGACGGCCACGATCGTCTGCCCCGGCTACTACGAGCTGCACGAGGTGCTCCGCTCCCGCGTGGACCACTCCCTCGGCCAGGGGATCGAGGTGGTCCGGGTGATCACCGCGATGGATCCGCGGGAGTCCGAGATCGACAGCGACCTGGTGCTCACGACCGTGCCGCTGCCGGCCGCAGCCGATCGGGCGGTGCTGATCCAGCCGTTCCTCACCGACGCCGACGTGGAGCGCGTGCAGCAGACGGCCGCCCGGCTGCGTCGTGCGCGACGGCTGGCCCGGCTCCGCGAGGAGCTGTCCCGCTACCTGTCGGAGGACGCCTTCGTGCACCCGCTGCCGGACGTCGGCGAGGAGGGGATCATCCGCCTGCTCGGCGGCCGCCTGGTGGAGGCGGGGCTCATCGGCGAGGACTACATCGAGAACACGATCCAGCGCGAGCGGCTCTCCTCGACGGCGTTCAGCGATGCGCTCGCCGTCCCGCACGCCCTGCAGATGACCGCCCGGCGCACTGCGATCGCCGTGGGCGTCGCGGCCGGTTCGGTCGCGTGGGGGAGCGGCCGGGTGCAGGTCGTCGCCCTGGCCGCGTTCAGCGAGCACGACCGCGAGGCGTTCCAGACGGTGTTCGAGCAGCTCGTCGAGGTCTTCGGCGAGGGCGAGAGCGTGCAGCGGATCGTGCGCCGGGGCACGACCTTCACCGGGTTCCTAGACGAGCTCGTCGCGGTCATCGACGGCTGAGCGGACGCGCGCTCAGCCGTCCAGCACCCCGGCGAGGGTCTCCAGCAGCCGCTCGGCTCCTGGTCCCTCGGCGGTGAGCACCACCTCGTCGCCCGGCACGAGCGCGAGATCCATCACCGCCAGCACGCTGCCGAGGTCCACGCTGCGCCCGCCCGCCGTCGTGAGCCCCACCGGGCCCTGATGCGCCAGGGAGAGCCGCACCAGCTCGGCGACGGGGCGCGCGTGCGCCCCGCCCTCGGCACGGATCACGACGGAGCGGGACGGCATCGTCAGCCCAGCCGAGCCAGCAGCTCGCGGATCGCCGCGTCGAGCTCCGCCACGGCGGCACGGGCCGCCTCGGCCGAGTCGGCGCGCGCGTCGAGGTACACCTTGAGCTTGGGCTCGGTGCCGCTCGGACGCACGATCACGCGGGAGCCGTCGGCGAGCCGGTACCGCAGCACGTCCCCCGCGGGGGCGCCGGAGTCGGCGGAGAGGAGGTCCTCGGACGCGGTGATCGCCCTGTCCCCGAACGCGGAGGGCGGATCCTGGCGGAGCGCTGCCATGATGCGGCCGATCACGGCGACATCGTCGACGCGGAGCGACACCTGGCCGCTGGCGAAGTGGCCCACCTCTGCGGCGACCTCGTCGAGCAGGTCCGCCAGCGTGGCCTCGCGCCCGCGGGCCTCCGCAGCGAGGCCGAGCAGGGCGACAGCTGCCGAGATGCCGTCCTTGTCCCGCACCGTGTCGGGGTTGACCAGGTAGCCCAGCGCCTCTTCGTAGCCGAACGCGATGCCGCGTGCCCGCGAGATCCACTTGAAGCCGGTGAGCGTCTCGTGGAAGTCCAGCCCGTAGCGCTCCGCCACCGCGCCGAGCGCCGGCGAGGAGACCAGGGAGCACGCCAGCGAGGTCCCGGGCGCCGCGGGGCCGTCGACCGTGGCCGCGCGCGCCGCGCGCCAGCCGAGCAGCAGGCCCACCTCGTTGCCGGTGAGCCGGCGCCAGCCGCCCTCGGCGCTCTCGTCGGGGATGCCGACGGCGAGCCGGTCCGCATCCGGGTCGTTCGCGATCACCAGTTCGGCCCCCAGGGTGCGGGCCTTCGCGAACGCGAGATCCATGGCCCCGGGCTCCTCCGGGTTCGGGAAGGAGACGGTGCGGAAGGTCGGATCCGGGTCGCGCTGCTCGCCGACGGTCCACGGCGCGGGGTAGCCGGCCTCGGCGATGATGCGGGAGAACGTCTCCCAGCCCACGCCGTGCATGGCGGTGTAGACCCAGCGCAGCCCTGCGGCGCCGACCGGGGCGGGGGCGACTGCGGCGGTCGCGGCGACGTACGCGTCGACGACCTCCTCGCCGGCGGTCTCGTACGCGTCGGAGCGGGGGATCGCCGGGACGTCCCCGCGGTCGGCGACGCGCTGGATGTGCGCGGCGATCTCGGCGTCGGCGGGGGAGACGATCTGCGACCCCTGATCGGCGCCGCCGAGGTAGACCTTGTACCCGTTGTCGTTGGGCGGGTTGTGGCTCGCGGTCACCATCACGCCGGCGTCGGCGCCGAGATGGCGCACGGCGAACGCGAGCACGGGCGTCGGGAGCAGGCGCGGCAGCAGGATCGCCCGCAGCCCCGCGCCGGCGAAGATCTCCGCGGAGTCCTTCGCGAACACCCGCGAGTTCCTGCGTCCGTCGTAGCCGATGACGACGGTGGGCGTTGTGCCGGCGGCTCTCTCGGTCAGGTACGCCGCGAAGCCGGCCGCGGCCTGCGCCACGAGCACGCGGTTCATCCGGTTCGACCCCGCCGCGAGCTCGCCCCGGAGCCCGGCCGTGCCGAACGCGAGGCGGGTGCGGAACCGGTCGTCGAGGTCGGCGAGCGCCGCTTCGTCGCCGGATCCGGCGAGCGTGATGAGCCCGGCGAGCTCGTCGCGGGTCTCCGGATCCGGATCCTGTCGCAGCCAGGCGCGGGCCTGCGTGAGCAGTGCCGCCTCCCGGCCGCTCACAGCGCCCCGATCACGCGGGCCAGCAGATCCGAGATGACCGGCTCGGCCTCTCGGCCCGCCTCGATCACCTCTTCGTGGCTGAGCGGCGTCTTCTGGATCCCGGCGGCGAGGTTGGTGATGAGCGAGAAGCCGAGGATCTCCATGCCGGCCTCGCGCGCGGCGATCGCCTCGAGCGCCGTGGACATGCCCACGATGTGGCCGCCGATGGCCTTCGCCATCTGCACCTCGGCGGGAGTCTCGTAGTGCGGTCCCCGGAACTGCGTGTACACGCCCTCGTCGAGCGTCGGGTCGATCGTGCGCGCGAGGTCGCGCAGGCGTGCGCTGTAGAGGTCGGTGAGATCGATGAAGGTGGCGCCCTCGAGCGGAGAGTCCGCGGTGAGGTTGATGTGGTCGCTGATCAGCACGGGCTGGCCCGGCTTCCACGTCTCGCGGATGCCGCCCGCGCCGTTGGTGAGCACCATGGTCTTCGCCCCCGTGGCCGCGGCGGTGCGCACGCTGTGCACGACCCGGCGCACGCCGTGGCCCTCGTAGTAGTGCGTGCGTGCGCCGATCACGAGCACGTTCTTCCCACCGGGCGTCACGATGCTGCGCAGCGTCCCGACGTGGCCCTCGAGCGCGGGCTTCGAGAAGCCGGTGACCTCCGTGGCGGGGATGGTCGCGACGGTCTCGCCGATGAGCTCCGCGGCCTTGCTCCAGCCGGAGCCGAGGGTGACGGCGATGTCGTGGTGATCGACGCCGGTCAGCCGGTGGATGTCCGCGGCCGCCTCTGCGGCGATCGCGAAGGGGTCGGCGTTCGGGTCGTCGAGGGGGTGGGTCTGATCAGCCATGAGAACGAGGATACGGCTCCGTGCTCTCCCCGGGGGAGGCGGGCTCGGAAGAGCGCCGGGCGGGCGGATCGTCGGCATCCTGCGGATGCGGAAGAATGGATCCCATGACCTTGATGTTCGAGCGCTCTCAGCGCGTCGCCGTTCTCGGCGGCGGCCCCGGCGGATACGAGGCGGCGCTCGCCGCAGCCCAGCTCGGTGCGGAGGTGACGCTCGTGGAGAGGGTGGGCGTCGGCGGTTCCGCCGTGCTCACCGATGTCGTGCCCTCCAAGAGCCTCATCGCCACGGCCGACGCCGCCGTCGCAATCAGCGAGGCCAGCGACCTGGGCGTGCAGTTCTACGCCAAGGGCGCCGAGGGCAAGCCGCTCAAGCCGCAGATCGCGATCAACCTGGCCGCCGTGAACAAGCGGCTGATGGCGCTGGCGGGGCAGCAGTCCGAGGACATGCGCACCGCGCTGCTCGACGCGGGCGTGACGATCCTCTCCGGCCACGGCCGTCTGGACGGCCCGGACGCGATCGTCGTCTCCACCTCGGAGGACGGCACCGACTTCGACCGCATCGAGGCCGACACGCTCGTCGTCGCCGTGGGCGCGTCGCCCCGCGAGCTCGACTCCGCCAAGCCCGACGGGGAGCGCATCCTCACCTGGACGCAGCTCTACGACATGAAGACGCTGCCGGAGCACCTCATCGTGGTCGGCTCCGGCGTCACCGGCGCCGAGTTCGCGTCCGCGTACATGAACCTCGGGGCGAAGGTCACGCTGATCTCCAGTCGTGATCAGGTGCTGCCCGGCGAGGACCAGGACGCCGCGCGCGTGCTCGAGAAGGTCTTCAAGCGCGGCGGCATGCAGGTGCTCTCCAAGTCCCGCGCCGATCGGGTGGAGCGCACCGACACGGGCGTCAGGGTCACGCTGTCGGACGGCCGCACGGTCGACGGCAGCCACTGCCTGATGGCGGTCGGATCCATCCCGAACACCGCAGGGATCGGCCTCGAGGACGCCGGCGTCGAGCTCACCGACTCCGGTCACATCCGGGTCAACCGGGTCGCGCGCACCTCGGTCTCGAACATCTACGCGGTCGGCGACTGCACCAACTTCTTCCCGCTCGCCTCGGTCGCCTCGATGCAGGGGCGCACCGCCGTGTTCCACGCCCTGGGCGACATCGTGATCCCGCTGGAGAAGCGCAAGATCACCGCGAACATCTTCACGGCGCCCGAGATCGCCACGATCGGCTTCTCCGAGAAGGACATCGAGGACGGCGTGGCCGACGGCATCGCGTACAAGCTGCCCTTGGCCGCCAACCCGCGCGCGAAGATGCAGGGGATCCGCGACGGCTTCGTGAAGATCCTCGCGCGCAAGGGCTCCGGCACCGTGATCGGCGCCGTGATCGTCGCCCCGCGGGCCTCGGAGCTGATCTACCCGCTTGCGATCGCCGTGGAGCGCCGCCTGAACGTCGACCAGGTGTCGCGCGTGTTCGCCGCGTACCCGTCGATCACCAGCAGCATCACCGACGCCACCCGCGCGATGCACCAGGTCTACATCGCCGGCTGAGCCCCCGCTCGCGCCGCTCGCGCCCTCGCGCCGCCCGCGCCGCCCGCGCCCTCGCGCCGCTCGCGCCGCCCGCCTCCCCGCGCCGAGCCACCCCCTTCTCATCGAACCACCCCCTTGCGTACGCGGTGCAAGGGGGTGGTTCGGCGTGAAAGGGGTGGCTCGGCGGCAACGGCCCCGCCTACGGCAGCGTCGGCGGTGGCGGCAGCGGCGGTGGCGCGATCCGGATCCGGTCAGCTGATGGTGAGCAGCTGGTGGCCGGCCGACACGGTCGCGCCGGCGTCGGCGTTGATGTTGCCGACCACTCCGTCCTTATGCGCCTGCAGAGGCTGCTCCATCTTCATCGCCTCGAGGACGACGACCAGGTCGCCCTTGACGACCTGCTGGCCCTCCTCGACCGCGACCTTGACGACCGTGGCCTGCATCGGCGACTTCACCGCGTCGCCGGATGCGCCGGCGTTCACCGTCTTGGCGTGGCTGCGACGCGACGGCGGCACGGCGGCGGGGCGCCCGCCGGTGCCGACGACCGAGGCCGCGACGCGGTCGGGCAGGCTCACCTCGAGGCGCTTGCCGGCGACCTCGACGACCACCGTGTGGCGGCCCTTCGGCTCGGCGCTGGGCTCGAGCTCGCCGTCCCACGCGGGGATGTCGTTGACGAACTCGGTCTCGATCCAGCGCGTGTAGACGCCGAACTGGCCGTCCTCGGCCGTGAAGGCCGGGTCGTTCACGACCTTGCGGTGGAACGGCAGCACGGTGGGCAGGCCCGAGACCTCGAACTCGTCCAGGGCGCGGCGGGAGCGCTCCAGCGCCTCCGCGCGGTCCTTGCCGGTGACGATGATCTTCGCCAGCAGGGAGTCGAACGCGCCGGAGACCACGTCGCCCGCGGTCACGCCGGAGTCGAGGCGGATGCCCGGGCCGCCGAAGGTCTTGAACACGTGGATCGGGCCCGGCTGCGGCAGGAAGCCGCGGCCCGGGTCCTCGCCGTTGATGCGGAACTCGATCGAGTGGCCCTGCGGGGCGGGGTCGTCGTAGTCGATCGTGCCGCCGGCCGCGATGCGGAACTGCTCGCGGACCAGGTCGATGCCGGTGACCTCCTCGGACACGGGGTGCTCGACCTGGAGGCGCGTGTTGACCTCGAGGAAGGAGATGGTGCCGTCGGCGCCGATGAGGAACTCGCAGGTGCCCGCGCCGACGTAGCCGACCTCCTTGAGGATCGCCTTGGACGCCTCGTAGAGCACGCGGTTCTGCTCCTCGGTGAGGAACGGCGCGGGGGCCTCCTCGACGAGCTTCTGGTGCCGGCGCTGCAGTGAGCAATCGCGGGTCGAGATGACGACGACGTTGCCCGCCGCGTCGGCGAGGCACTGCGTCTCGACATGGCGCGGCTTGTCGAGGTACTTCTCCACGAAGCACTCGCCGCGGCCGAATGCCGCGATCGCCTCGCGGGTGGCCGACTCGAACTGCTCGGCGACTTCGTCGAGCTCGCGGGCGACCTTGAGGCCGCGCCCGCCGCCGCCGTAGGCGGCCTTGATCGCGATGGGCAGCCCGACCTTCTCGGCGAAGGCGACGACCTCTTCTGCGGTCTCCACCGGTCCCGGGGTGCCGGGCGCCAGCGGCGCGCCGACCTTCTCCGCGACGTGGCGGGCGGTGACCTTGTCGCCGAGCGCCTCGATGGCCTCGGGGGAGGGGCCGATCCACACGAGCCCCGCGTCGATGACGGCGCGGGCGAAGCCGGCGTTCTCGGCCAGGAAGCCGTAGCCGGGGTGGACGGTGTCTGCGCCGGAGCGGCGGGCCACCGACAGGATCTTGTCGATCTGCAGGTAGGTCTCGGCGCTCGTCGATCCGTCGAGGGCGTAGGCCTCGTCGGCGAGCCGGGTGTGCATGGCGTCCCGGTCCTGGTCCGCGTACACGGCGACGGAGGAGAGACCGGAGTCGCGCGCGGCGCGGATGATGCGGACGGCGATCTCGCCGCGGTTGGCGACGAGCACCTTGGCGATGGCAGGCATGGATGTCAGCCTATCGACAGCCGTCCCGATATTTTTGACGACCCTCCACAAGAATCCGCGGAGATCGCTTCCTGGAATCTACGAACCGCGGATCCGGGCGCGCCTCGATGCGGCGCCTGCCGAGGTCAGGACACGGACGGAACGGCGTTCCAGAGATCGGTCCAGCGGATGCCGAGCCGCCCGACGAGGTGGCGGAGGGTGGACAGCGACATGCCGACGACCGTGGAGGGGTCGCCCTCCACGCGCTCGATGAAGGCACCGCCCAGGCTGTCCACGGTGAAGGCGCCCGCGACGAGAAGCGGCTCCCCGGTGGCGACGTACGCCTCGATCTCCGCGTCGTCGATGTCGGCGGCGAACGTGACAGCCGCCTCGGCGACCGCGTGCACCTCGCGGGGCGGCGCATCCGGGCGCACCTGGATCACGCTGTGCCCCGAGTGCAGCACTCCGGTGCGTCCGCGCATCGCGTGCCAGCGGGCGATCGCGCGCTCGGGCTCGTAGGGCTTGCCGTGTACCTCGCCGTCGAGCTCGAACATGGAGTCGCCGCCGATCACGATCCCTTCGAAGCCGGGGTGCGCGTCGTGGATGCGGGCGGCGACGTCCGCGGCCTTCGCACGTGCGAGCAGCAGCACGACCTCCTCCGGCGCGAGCGCGCGGCCGAGGCGCTGCGCCTCCGCCGCGGCGACCGCGTCCTCGTCGACGCCGGGGCTCAGGCAGATCGGCTCGATGCCGCTCTGGCGCAGCAGGGCGAGACGAGCGGGAGAGGTGGAGGCGAGGCACACGCGCATGGATCCACGCTATCGGCTCGGGATCCGTCGCCTCCGCGGTCTGGGATGATCGAGAGGTGAGCGATTCCGACGCGTCCGAGGGCGCCCTTCTCGACCTCGACGTGACCGCGATCGCGCACGGCGGGGTGTTCGTCGCCCGGCACGAGGGGCGCGTCGTGTTCGTCTCCGACGCCATCCCGGGGGAGCGCGTGCGAGCGAGGCTCAGCGAGCCCGCGGACGGTGCGGACACCCGTTCTTTCTGGCGCGCCGAGACCGTCGAGGTGCTCGAGGCCTCGCCCCACCGGCGCCCGCACGTGTGGCCTGAGGCCGACGTCGCGCGTGCTCCGGAGCAGCGCCCCGGCGGCGCCGACCTGGGTCACATCGAGATCGGGCACCAGCGCGTGCTGAAGCGCCAGGTGCTGCAGGAGGCGCTGGACCGCTTCGCCGGCGGCGGCATCGACGCGCCCGACGTGGAACCCACCGGTGCCGACGAGAACTGGCGCACCCGGGTCACCCTGCACGTCGACGACGACGGGCGGATCGGACCGTTCGCGGCGCGCAGCCATCGCGTGGTGCCGGTGGTCGGGCATGTGCTCGCGCGCCCGGCGATCGACGCGGCGGCGCGGGAGCTCCGCGGGCTGCCTGCGGGCCGGATCGAACTCGTCGAGCCCGCCGACGGCGAGGTGCGCCGCGTGCTGCGCCCGGCGGCCGAGCAGCACCCGCGCGGGCGGGGCGGGCGTCGCGGAGCGCGCCCTCGCACTCCGGAGACGATCGTCGAGCAGGCGGCGGGGCGCTCGTTCGCCCTGGACGTCGACGGCTTCTGGCAGATCCACCCGGCCGCGGCGGGCCTGCTGGACGGTGCCGTGGCGGAGCTGCTCGACGGCGCCGTGGATCCATCGGCCGCGCACCTCGACCTGTACGGCGGCGTCGGGCTGTTCGCCGCGACGCTCGCGCGTCTCGGCGGGCGCCGCATCACGACGGTCGAATCCGCGCCGCGCGCTACCCGGCACGCGGCGGAGAACCTGCGCGACCTCGGGGTCAGGGCCCTGACCGCGCGCGTCGACCGCTTTCTGAACTCCGGGGACGCCGACCTGCGCGACGTCGCCGGCGGTGCGGTGGTCCTGGATCCGCCGCGCTCCGGTGCGGGGCGCGCCGTGGTGGAGGACGTCGCCGCCCTGGATCCGTCCGCGATCGCCTATGTCGCCTGCGACCCCGTCGCGCTGGCGCGCGACCTGGCCACCTTCCGCGGGCTGGGCTACGAGCCGCGACGCCTGCGCGCCTTCGACCTCTTCCCGCACTCGCACCACCTGGAGACGGTCGCCCTGCTCACCCGCTGAGCCGCGGTGACGGGGGACGGGTGTGCGCCGCCGACGTCTCGCACGGCGCAACCACGTCGCCGCACGACGGAATCAGGCGGTGGCACCGGATAAAGTGAGACCGTGAGCAGCGTAGCCCTGATCGACGACCACGAGTCCGTTCGTCTGGGACTCGCCGCCGCGCTCGAGCGGGCCGACTTCGAGGTCGTGTTCTCGGGCGCCGGCGTCGCCGAGTACCTCGACGCGCGGGGACGCGCCCTGCCCGTCCCCGCCGACGTCGTGCTGCTCGATCTCACGCTCGGCGACGGCACCACGGTGACGGAGAACGTCACCCGGCTGGTCGCCGACGGCTCGAGCGTCGTCATCCACAGCGTCGCCGATCGCCCGGTCTCCGTGCGCGAGGCTCTCGTCGCCGGGGCTGCAGGCGTCATCAGCAAGTCCTCGCCGCTCGATGACGTGATCGCGGCGGTGCGCACCGTCGCGCGCGGCGAGGCCCTGAACAACGTGGAATGGGCGAACGCCGTCGACGGCGACACGGCCTTCGCCGATGCCCAGCTCTCCACGCGCGAGCGGGAGGTGCTGCGCCTGTACGCGACCGGGCTGCCGCTGAAGGTCGTGGCGGAGCGCCTCGGCGTGGCCTACTCCACGGCCAAGGAGAACATCACCAGGATCCGCGTGAAGTACGTCGAGGTCGGGCGGCCCGCGCCGACGAAGGTCGACCTGCTGCGCCGGGCGATGGAGGACGGCATCGTGGAGACCGCCCAGGAGGATCCGCAGGGTGTCGGCTGAGCGCACCGCGCCGCGGGTGACGCGTCCGACGGCCCCGGCACCAGGGCGAGCGGGCTAGGCGTGTCGGCGGACCAGGGCCTCAGGGAGGCCTGGGAGAAGATCCCCACACCCGGCGAGGTCGGGCAGGAGCTGGAGCGCTTCGCCGGACGGCGGATCGAGCGCATCATCGCCATCGTCGTCGGCGTGGGCGCGCTCGCCCTGGGTACCCAGGCGCTCGTCAACGCCCTCGTCAAGCTGACCGTCGTCGACGTCCCGCACGTGGCGATGATGGCGCTCGTGTTCGTGCCGTGGCTCGCGATGCTCGTGTGCTGCGCGATCGGACGCGCCGTGCGCCTTACCGCCGGCGTGTTCTTCGTCGCGTACATCGTGGATCTCGCGCTGTGGCCCTTCGTCGCCACGCACCGCAATCTCGTGCCGTCGGATCAGCCGTGGATCTTCTTCCTCGTCAACGTGGCCGGGGTCGCCGCCGTCGTCGCCTTCCCGCTCGGCGTGCAGGTAGCGTGGGCGCTCATCGGACCCTTCCTCTACGGCACGGTGCGGCTCCTGCAGGGCGAGTTCCGGTCCGACTTCTGGGTCGTCACCGCTTTCGACGTGTCGTTCACCCTGATCCTCGGGCTGGTGCTGGTGGCGCTGGGGTGGATGTTCCGGTCCGTCGCCAACGGCGTCGACGACGCCCGCGGTCGCGCGGTCGCGCTGTACACCGCCGCCGCGGCCGCCGAGGCCGCGGAGCACGAGCGGGTCGCCGTCGCCGCGCTCATGCACGACAGCGTGCTCGCCGCGCTCATCGCCGCGGAGCGAGCCGAGACCGATCGAGCACGCGCGCTCGCTGTCGACATGGCGCGGGAGGCCCTCACCCGTCTGGCCAACGCGGAGGCGCCCGCGCAGGAGGGCAGCGAGGAGCCGGTGCAGATCGAGCTGCTCGTCGAGGACCTGCGCGTCGCCGTGCGGCAGATGGGGCTGTCGATCGAGGTCGAGCACTTCGGACACGGCGCCGTGCCCGACCGCGTCGCCCGGGCGATGGCGCTCGCCGCGCGGCAGGCCATCGGCAACGCGGTCGCGCACGCCTCCGGTCGCGGGCTCGCCGTGGTCGTGGAGGGGCACGGGGACACCGGGCTCACGGTCAAGGTCAGCGACACCGGCGGCGGATTCGATCCGGCCCAGGTGGGCCCGGATCGCCTCGGCATCCGCGCCTCGATCCTGGCCCGGATGGCGGCGGTGGGCGGAGTCGCCACCATCGACTCCGATCGCCACGGCACCGTCGTGACGCTGGGGTGGTCGCACTCATGAGACTCACCGTGCGCATCGTGGCGACCGGACTGGCGCTCGTGTTCGCCTGCTACTTCGCTGCGCGTGCGCTGGCGTGGACGTCGCCGCCCCCGCGCCCGCTGCTGGTGCTGCTCGCGGTCGCCATCTACCTCGCCTCGTTCGCGGTGATCGCGATCGTCGGCGCCGGGCGCGCCGTGCAGATGCCGCGCTGGGCCGCCGCCCTCGCGCTCGCCTCAGCGATCGCGATCCCGCAGCTGAGCAACCTCGGTCTGGATCCGGATCAGCTGCTCGCGCCCTACGCCACCTGGTACATCGGCTCCGTCGGCCTGATCGGCGTCGTCTGCATCGTGCGGCGCCGCCCCCTGGAGGGATGGCTGGTGCTGGTCCTGCTCACCATCGCCTCGACCGCCTGGATCGGCTTCCTCGCCGCACTCGGGCTGGGCCTGGTCGGATCCACCGTGTGGATGGTGATCGCCCAGCTGCTCGTCGCGTTCTGGCGCCGAGCCGTGCGCGACACCGATCGTCTCGCCGGCATCCAGCAGGCGGCATCCGCGTGGCAGGCGACGCAGATCGTGCGCCAGCGGGAGCGCCGCGAGCGCGTGCAGTACGCCCTCACGGTGGCCGGACCCGTGCTCAGTCGGGTCATCGAGACGCGCGGCGAGCTCTCGCCGGAGGAGCGGCGCACCGCGCGGCTGGCCGAAGGGCGTCTGCGGGACGAGATCCGCGGCGGCGAGCTGCTCAACGAGCGGGCGCGCGCGGCGATCGAGTCGGCGCGCGCGAGGGGCGCGTCGGTCACGGTGTTCGACGACGGCGGCCTGAACGGGCTGGACGAGCAGACCAAGGGCCGGATCCGGGAGGAGCTGGCCGACGTGCTCTCCGGCTCCTCCTCGGCCCGGCTGATCATCCGCGCCCCGAAGGATCCGCGTGTCGCGGTGACGGTCGTGGGTCGTTCGGCGGCGGGGGAGTCGTCCGACGAGGATTCCGTCGAACTCTGGCACGAGATCCCGCGCACCCACGCGGACTGACGGCATAAGAAAGGGCGAGGGGCGGCGAAGCCGCCCGCCCCTCGCCAGGTGCGGAACAGTTACCCGAAAACCGTCCGCAAAGACCGGAGATCGTCTGCCTACCCTGTGGCGGAGATCCGGTCGAACGCGAAGCGTTGCAAGAAAGAGTCTTCCGGGTCGCGCAGAGGATGTCTGTAGGTATTTTGGGGGACAAATTCAGACGGAGGCGAAATTCCTGGATCCGCCCGCGCTGCAGCGGGTTCCGCGGTCAGCCCGAGAAGCGTCCCCAGGGGATGTCCCGGCGCAGCGGAGTGCGCAGCCCGCGCTGGTTGCGCTCCCAGGCGGAGACGGGCTTCTGGGCGGCCACCGCGTCGGCCTCCTCGGCGGCGAACGCCTCGGAGAGCACGGCGATGAGCGCCGCGAGCTCCTCCTCGGTGGCGGAGCCGCGGAGCACCTGGATCTCGACCGCGTCGGCCGCGTCCTCGGCGCTCACAGCGGGATGTTCCCGTGCTTCTTCGGAGGCAGCTCGGCGCGCTTGCCGCGCAGGGCCCGCAGCGCCTTCGCGATCGAGACGCGGGTGTTGGCCGGCTCGATGATGCCGTCGATCTCCCCGCGCTCGGCGGCGAGGAACGGGCTCGTGACGTTGTAGGTGTACTCGTTGGCCAGGCGCGTGCGCACGGCAGCGACATCCTCGCCGGCCTCTTCGGCGCGCTTGATCTCGCCGCGGTAGAGGATGTTCACGGCGCCCTGGCCGCCCATGACCGCGATCTCGGCCGTCGGCCAGGCGAGGTTCACGTCTGCGCCGAGCTGCTTGGAGCCCATGACGATGTACGCGCCGCCGTAGGCTTTGCGCAGGATCACGGTGACGAGCGGCACGGTGGCCTCGGCGTACGCGTAGATGAGCTTCGCGCCGCGGCGGATGACGCCGGTCCACTCCTGGTCGGTGCCGGGGAGGTAGCCGGGCACGTCGACGAGGGTGACGATCGGGATCGAGAACGCGTCGCAGAATCGCACGAAGCGGCTGGCCTTCTCTCCGGCCTCGATGTTCAGGGTGCCCGCCATCTGCGAGGGCTGGTTGGCGATGATGCCGACAGAGCGCCCCTCGACGCGGCCGAAGCCGATCACGATGTTGGGCGCGAACAGCGGCTGCACCTCGAGGAAGTCGCCGTCGTCGACGACGTGCTCGATGACGGTGTGGATGTCGTAGGGCTGGTTCGGGGAGTCCGGGATCAGCGTGTTGAGCGCCCGGTCCGCGTCCGTGGTCTCGAACTCGAAGCCGCTCGCGTAGGCGGGAAGCTCCGCCATGTTGTTGTCGGGCAGGAAGCTCAGCAGGGTGCGCGCGTAGTCGATCGCGTCGTCCTCGTCCTCGGCGAGGTAATGCGCGACGCCCGAGCGGGTGTTGTGGGTGTAGGCGCCGCCGAGCTCCTCCATGCCGACGTCCTCGCCGGTCACGGTCTTGATGACGTCGGGGCCGGTCACGAACATCTGGCTGGTCTTGTCGACCATGATGACGAAGTCGGTGAGGGCGGGGCCGTAGACGGCGCCGCCCGCGGCCGGGCCCATGATGATCGAGATCTGCGGGATCACGCCGGAGGAGCGGGTGTTCAGCCGGAAGATCTCGCCGTACTTGCTGAGCGCGAGCACGCCCTCCTGGATGCGCGCCCCGCCCGAGTCGAGGATGCCGATGATCGGCACGCCGCTGCGCAGCGCGAACTCCATGATCTTGATGATCTTGTCGCCGGAGACCTCGCCGAGCGAGCCGCCGAAGGTCGTGAAGTCCTGCGAGTACACCGCGACCGTGCGCCCGTTGATGGTGCCGACTCCGGTGACGACCGAGTCGCCGTAGGGCCGGTTGCGGTCCATCCCGAAAGCGGTCGTGCGGTGCCGCACGTACTCGTCGAACTCGACGAAGCTGCCCGGATCCACCAGCAGCTCGATGCGCTCGCGGGCCGTCATCTTGCCCTTGGCGTGCTGCTTCTCCTTCGCCTTCGCCTCTGCCGAGACGACGGCCTCGTCGTAGCGGGCGCGGAGGTCGGCGATCTTGCCGGCGGTCGTGTAGAGGTCAGGCGTGTCCGTCACGGTCTCCACATTAGCGCCGGGGCCCTCGCGACCGTTGGATGAGAGGCACAACTCCCCGGCCGGATCCTCTGTGCGGACCCTCCGATCCGATCGCCGGTCGCGAGGGCTCCGAAGGGCCCCGGATAGGGTGACCGCATGACTTTCCCGCACAGCACCGCGGCCGCCTCGCGGCTCGAGGTCGTCGCGTCCACCGGCTCCACGAACGCCGACCTGCGCGCGCACGCCGAGGATGAGGCGGGATGGCCCCACCTGTCCGCGATCCTCACCGAGGACCAGGTCGCCGGGCGGGGCCGGCTGGACCGCGTCTGGACGGCTCCCGCGGGCTCCGCGATCGCCCTCTCCGTACTGCTGCGGGTGCCGCGGATCCCCGTCGCCGAGCGCGGCTGGATCCCGCTCGCGGCCGGGCTCGCCATGGCGGATGCGGTCGCGGCGCAGCTTCCCGGGCGCCCGGTCGGCGTGAAGTGGCCGAACGACGTGCTCGTCGGAGAGCGGAAGATCTGCGGGATCCTCGCGGAAGCCTCCGGATCCGAGGCCGTGATCGTGGGATCCGGCGTCAACACCAGGATGACGGCCGAGCAGCTGCCGGTGCAGACCGCGACCTCCTTCGCGGTCGAGGGCGTCGACGTCGACGTCGACCTGCTGGTCGCGGGCTACCTCGCCCGGCTGGACGGCTGGATCGACGGCCTCGCGGAGCACGGCTCGGCCGTGGCGAGCGGGCTGCGCGACGCCGTCGCTGCGCGCTGCGTCACGCTCGGACGCACCGTGCGCGTGATGCTCCCGGCCGGCGCGGACCTCGTGGGCGAGGCGACGGGCCTGGGCGAGGACGGCTGCCTTCTGGTGTCGGCCGGGGGCGTGCACCGCGTGGCGGCCGGCGACGTCGTGCACGTGCGCCCAGCCTGAGCCGGAGGCGGGCCGGGAGAGCACGCGACTACCCTGGGATCCGACATGGCACATCTTCTCGGGGCCGAAGGGCTCCACCTCGAATTCCCCACCCGCGTCGTCTTCGACTCCGTCACCCTCGGCATCGAGGAGGGCGACCGGATCGGCATCGTCGGCCGCAACGGCGACGGCAAGTCGAGCCTGCTGGCGATGCTCGCCGGCCGTCTGGAGCCGGACGCCGGCCGGGTGACCGTGCGCGGCGGGACGACGATCGGCGTGCTCGACCAGGCCGACGTCCTGGACGACGCGCTCACCGTGGGACGCGCCATCGTCGGCGATGCGGCGGAGCACGAGTGGGCCGGGGATCCGAGGATCCGCGACGTGATCGACGGGCTCGTCGGGGACCTGGACTGGGACGCCTCGGTCGCCGACCTCTCCGGAGGGCAGCGGCGTCGCGTCGCGCTCGCGAAGCTCCTCGCCGGCGACTGGGACATCATCGCTCTGGACGAGCCCACCAACCACCTCGACGTGGAGGCCATCGGCTGGCTCGCGGAGCATCTGAAGCGGCGCTGGCCGGCGGGCCAGGGCGCGCTCATGGTGGTCACGCACGACCGCTGGTTCCTGGACGAGGTGTGCACCGAGACCTGGGAGGTGCACGACCGGATCGTCGAGCCCTTCGAGGGCGGCTACGCCGCGTACATCCTGCAGCGCGTGGAGCGGGACCGGATGGCGGCGGCGACCGAGGCGAAGCGGCAGAACCTCGCCCGCAAGGAGCTGGCGTGGCTGCGCCGTGGCGCGCCCGCGCGCACCTCGAAGCCGAAGTTCCGCATCGACGCGGCGAACGCGCTCATCGCAGACGTGCCCGAGATCCGCGACCGGATCGCGCTGCAGTCGCTCGCGGTGTCGCGTCTCGGCAAGGACGTGGTCGACCTCATCGACGCGGGTGTGACGTTCCCGGCGACGGCCACGACGCCGGAGCGCGAGGTGCTGCGCGACGTGGAGTGGCGCATCGCCCCCGGGGAGCGCACCGGCATCCTCGGCGTCAACGGCGCGGGCAAGTCCACCCTGCTCGGCCTCGTGGCCGGGACCGTGGAACCCACCAGCGGCCGGGTCAAGCACGGCAAGACGGTGCAGGTGCGCACCCTCACCCAGCGCCTGGACGAACTGCAGGACGTGTGGGACGAGCCCGTCCGCGTCGTGATCGGGCGCCTGCGCACGACCTACACGTTCGGTACAGGATCCAAGGCCGCCGAGCTCACGCCCGGCCAGCTGCTGGAGCGCCTCGGGTTCTCCTCGGCACAGTTGTCCACCCCGGTCAAGGACCTGTCCGGAGGCCAGCAGCGCCGGCTGCAGCTGCTGCTCGTGCTGCTGGACCAGCCCAACGTGATGATCCTCGACGAGCCCACGAACGACATGGACACGGACATGCTCGCCGCCATCGAGGACCTCCTCGACTCGTGGCCGGGCACGCTCCTCGTCGTCAGCCACGATCGCTACTTCCTGGAGCGCGTGACGGACCAGCAGTACGCGATCCTCGGCGGGCGCCTGCGGCACCTGCCCGGCGGCGTCGACGAGTACCTGCGGCTGCGGGCGCTCGAGCAGGCGGCGCCGAAGGATTCGGGAGCGCAGTCGGGATCCGCCCCGGCCGCCGCCGAACCGGCACTGAGCGGGGCGGACCGCCGGGCCGCGGAGAAGGAGGTCTCCGCGCTCGAACGGCGCATGCAGAAGCTCGCCGAGCAGATCGACCGCGCCAAGCATGCGCTCGCCGACCACGATCAGTCCGACTACGCCGGCCTCGGCGAGAAGATGAAGGCGATCCAGGCGCAGCAGGACGAGGTGGACGAGCTGGAGCTGCGCTGGTTCGAGCTCACCGAGCAGCTGGGCTGAGCGCGCCGGCCACGAGACGGAAGTCCTCCTCGACGAGAGTGCCGTTGACCCCGGCGCCGGCCATGGCACCCGCGCCGATCGCCATCGGCACCGTCGCCATCGGGTTCACCACGTTCCCGGCCGCCCAGATGCGCGGGTGCGACGTCCTCCCGGTGGCGTCCGCCTGCACGAAGGATCCGAGACCCGACGGGAGGTCGGCCCGGGCGAGGCGGAGGTCGTCGAGGAATCCGTCGTGCGGCACCGGGCGACCGCCGGTGAACACCGCATCGACCGGGATCTCGGCACCGTCGGCCGTGCGGATGGCGCTGACGGTGGTTCCCTCCCCGAGCACCTCGACGGCGGGCGAGGCGACGATCTCGATGCCGCGGGCGCGCAGCAGACGCTCGTCGGAGGGGTCCAGGCCGCCGAGCCCGGCGGAGAAGAGCACGACGTCGTCACTCCACTGCCGCACCATCTTCGCCTGGTGCAGTGACGCGGGCGAAGTCGCCAACACCGCGAGCCGACGGTCGCGCACCTCCCAGCCGTGGCAGTACGGGCAGTGCAGCACGCTCGTGCCCCAGCGTTCGGCGAGCCCGGCGACCGCGGGGAGGTCGTCGTCGATGCCGCTGGCGACCACGAGCGCTCGGGTGCGCTCCTCGGCGCCGTCGACGGCGACGACCAGGACGTCGCCCTCATCGCGCACACCGGCGACCGCGCCGTCACGGGTCTCGACGCCGTAGCCGGCGACCTCCTCCCTGCCGCGCCGAAGGAGGCCCGACGGCGACGCGCCCTCGTTCCCGAGCACGCCGTGCATGTGCGCGGCGAAGCGGTTGCGCGGGCTGCCCGCATCGATGACCAGCGTGCGACGGCGCGCCCGCCCGAGCAGCAGCGCGGCGGAGAGGCCGGCAGCGCCACCGCCGATGACGATCACGTCCCAGGAGGCGGATGAGTTCACGGTTTCCATGCATCCAGTGCAGGGGCTATGCTCACAGGATCGCAAGTGAACTTGCGGTTTTGGCAAGAAGGGGAAGTCGTGCAGGATGAGCTGGCCCAGGTGGGACCGCGGCTGCGCGCCGCTCGGCGGGCCCGCGGATGGACTCTCGAGGAACTGGCCGAACGGGCGGAGATGTCGGCCAGCACCCTGTCCCGCCTGGAATCGGGAAAGCGTCAGGCGAGCCTCGAGCTGCTGCTGCCGCTGACCCGGCGCCTGGGCATCCGGATCGAGGACCTCCTGCCGGAGGAGACGCCCGATCCCCGCATCCGCCGACCCGTGATCCGCCGCGACGGGGTCGTCATCGTGCCGCTCTCCCCGGAAGGCTCGCCCGTGCACACCTACCGGATCACCTACCCGCCGGTGACCCGTCTTCCCGCACTGCGGGTGCACGACGGCTACGAGTGGTTCTCGGTCATCTCCGGCCGGCTGCGGCTGCGCCTCGGCGGTCAGGATCTCGTGCTCACGCGCGGCGAGGCCGCCGAGTTCGACACCCGCACGCCGCACGCGATGTCGGCGGCCGGAGGAAGACCTGCCCAGATCATCAGCATCTTCAACGACGAGGGCGTGCGGATGCACACCCACGTCGCGGACCCGGCGGCAGAGGGGATCGAGGCAGGGCGCTGACTCCCGCCTGTCGCACGGACGCGCCGGGGAATACCGTGGAGTCATCCGACGCTGTGGCACTTCGCGGAACGCCACGCTCGATCCGCGTCGCACGACGAGAGGAGACCGCACATGGAAGGTCTCGAGGTCACCGTCCTGCTGGGACTCACGATCCTCACGGGGGCACTGCTCGCGCCGCGGCTGCGGCTCGCGCTGCCGCTGGTGCTGGTCGTTCTGGGCCTCGCGCTGGGCTTCGTCCCCGCCCTGCGGGAGATCCAGCTTCCCCCGGAGACGGTGCTGCTGCTGTTCCTGCCCGTGATGCTGTTCTGGGAGAGCCTCACCACCTCGCTGCGCGCCATCCGGCGCGACTTCCGGTACATCCTGCCGATGAGCACGCTGCTCGTGGTGGCGTCGGCCTTCGCCGTCGCCGGCATCGGCCTGCTGTTCGGCCTCCCCTGGGAGACGGCGCTGATCCTCGGCGCCGCGGTCGCGCCGCCGGACGCGACGGCCGTCGCCGCGCTCGGCCGCCTGCTGCCCCGGCGCATGTTCATGAAGCTCAAGGCGGAGAGCCTCACCAACGACGGCACCGCCCTGGTGCTGTACGCGATCGGCATCTCCCTCGCCATCGGCGGTCGGGTGACGCCGCTCAGCGTCACGTGGTCGGTGCTCGTGTCGTACCTCGGCGGGATCGCGGCGGGCGTCGCGGTCGCCGCGCTGGCCTACCTGCTGCTGCGCATGGTCACCTCGACGATCGTGATCAACACGGCCCTGCTCCTGGTCCCGTTCGTCGCCTTCCTCCTGGCGGAGCTCATCACGGCCTCGGGCGTGCTGGCGGTCGTCGTCGCCGGCGTGATCATCGCGTACGTGTCGCCGACGGTGACCACGGCGCAGTCCCGCCGGCAGGCGGAGTCGGCCTGGCCGTTCGGGGTGTTCCTCCTCAACGGCGCCCTGTTCGTGCTCATCGGGCTCGAGGTGCAGTACGTCGTGCACCAGATCTCGGCGGGGGCGATCGGACGCCTGGTGCTGGTCACCCTCGCGGTGTGGGTCGCCCTGCTGGTGGTGCGCTACCTGTTCCAGCTGCTCAGCGTGCCGTTCTACCAGCGCACCGGTCCGCGGCCGCCCCGCGGTGTGCGGGCCCGCGCCCGGGTGCTCAGCACGTTCGCGGGCATGCGGGGTGCGGTGTCGCTCGCGATCGCGCTGTCGGTGCCCGCGGGGGCCGTCGCCGGGGGAGCGGTGGACGGCCGTGACGAGATCGTCTTCGTCACGGCGGGCGTGATCCTGCTCAGCCTGCTCGTGCAGGGCACGCTCCTGCCGGCCATGGTGCGCTGGGCCCGGATCCCGGCGGACCAGGGCGAGGTCGAGGAGTACGAACTCGCCGAGCGCACGATCTCGGGCGCCGCGCTCGCCGCGCTGGACGATCTGGCCGCGCGGCACCAGGTCAGCGACGAGGTGCGCGACCGGATCCGCTTCGAGGGCTACCAGATGCTCGAGTACACGAACGCGCGGACGCTGGCCCGCGAGCAGGCCCTCGTCGACGCAGAGGTCAAGGCGCTCGACGAGATGCTCGGTCAGCCCGATCCGCTCGCGGCCGGCACCCAGCCGGAGCCGGACGCCGCCGGGCTCGACGGCATCGGGGCTGACGGCGTCGGCGGCGAGCCGATCGACGGCGGCACCGGGGCGGCCCCACGACGGACGATCGTCGAGGGCGCCACGCTGCAGATGATCGCGACCTCGGAGGACGTCGACCTGATGCAGCGCTCGCCGCTCATCCGCCACGAGGAGCACACCCGGCTCAAGCTCGCGCTGCTGGACCGCAAGCGCGAGGTGCTGCTGGGCCTGCGCCGCTCGGGCACGGTCGACGACCTCGTGGTGCGGCGCATCTCCGCCCGGCTCGACCTCGAGCAGCTCCGCCTGCAGGGGCTGGAGGAGTTCGACTGAGCCCTGGGGGCCGCAGGGCGGATCCCGAGCTGTGACGTCGTGTGACGGAGTGATTCGGACGCCGTGCGATCCCGCTCCTAGCGTTGTGATGTCCCCCAAGAGAGGAACTCACAGCCATGTCCCGCAAGCTCACCACCGCGCTCGCCGCCGCCACCGCGGCCGCCGCGCTCGTCTTCTCCCTCGTCGGCTGCGCCTCCGGCTCGAGCGCCGGCGCTGACCCGACCGACGCATCCAGCAAGCCGGTCAAGATCGGCGTCGTCGGCAAGAGCGACCCGCAGTGGCCCGCGTTCGTCGCGGCCGCCAAGAAGGAGGGCATCACCGTCGAGATCGTGGACTTCGGCTCCTACGAGCAGCCCAACCCGGCCCTCAGCGAGGGCGAGCTCGACCTCAACGAGTTCCAGCACATCGTCTACCTCGCGCAGTACAACGTGAAGTCGGGCAAGGATCTGCAGGCGATCGGATCCACGGCCATCTATCCGCTCGGTCTCTACTCGAAGAAGCACAAGAGCGTGAAGGAGATCCCGGCGGGCGGCACGGTCGCGGTTCCGGACGACGCCTCCAACCAGGCGCGCGCTCTGCTCGTGCTGCAGTCGGCCGGTCTCGTGAAGCTGAAGTCGGGAGGCACCGCGCTGTCCGACCTTGCCGACGTCGACACGGCGGCGTCCAAGGTCAAGGTGACCGCGTTGGAGGCGGCGCTCATCCCGACGTCGCTCCCGGACGTCGACGCAGCGATCATCAACAATGACTTCGTGAAGGATGCGGGGCTCACCTTCGCGGACGCCCTCACGCAGGACGACGCCAAGGATCCGAGCGCCCAGCCCTATGTCAACATCTTCGCCGCACGTGCCAAGGACAAGGACAACGCGACCTACCTGAAGCTCGTCGAGATCTTCCAGAAGGACCCCGCCGTGCAGGCAGGGCTCAAGAAGGCCTCGGGTGACATCGGGGTGCCGACCGTCCTGTCCGCGGCCGACCTGCAGAAGGTGCAGGCCAAGGTCGAGGCGGACGTCAAGGCGCACAAGAACTGAGCTCCAGAGCTCCGCAGCGGCGGCCACGCCCGCCGCAGCCGCCGGAACCGGGCGACGCCGAACCGCGTCGCCCGGTTCCGCGTCCCATGACTTCATGACGCAGAACCAACCGGAGAACCCATGCCGATCGTGAGCCTGCAGGGCGTCACCAAGTCCTATCCGCCGACCGCGCGCGACGGCGCCCCCGTCGTCGCGGTCGACGATGTGTCCCTCGACATCGCCCAGGGGGACGTCTTCGGCATCATCGGATACTCCGGCGCGGGCAAGTCGACCCTGGTGCGCCTGATCAACGCGCTGGAGCCCGCCACGAGCGGGCACCTGATCGTCGACGGCGTCGACATCACGACGCTCTCCGAGCGCGAGCTGCGTCGCGTCCGCGGCGGGATCGGCATGATCTTCCAGCAGTTCAACCTCTTCTCCGCGAAGACCGTCAAGGCGAACATCGCGTACCCGCTCAAGCTCGCCGGCTGGGCGAAGGCGGACATCGACGCGCGCGTCGCCGAACTGCTCGCGTTCGTCGGCCTCTCCGACAAGGCCAAGGCGTATCCCGAGCAGCTCTCCGGCGGTCAGAAGCAGCGCGTCGGCATCGCGCGCGCCCTCGCCACCCGGCCGGCGATCCTGCTCGCCGATGAGGCGACCAGCGCGCTGGATCCGCAGACCACCCACGAGGTGCTCGAACTGCTGCGCCGCGTGAACCGCGAGCAGGGCGTCACCATCGTCGTCATCACGCATGAGATGGATGTGATCCAGACGCTCGCCACGAAGGTGGCCGTCATGGAGAACGGCCGGGTCGTGGAGCAGGGCGACGTGTTCGAGGTGTTCTCGAATCCGCAGAACCCGGCGTCGCAGCGGTTCGTGGGAACCGTGATCAAGGGGGTGCCGACCCCGGCCGAGCAGGCGTCGCTGCGGGCGCGTCACGAGGGCCGCCTGGTCACGTTCTCCTTCCGCGACGGAGACTCGTCGCAGGCGCAGGTGTTCCTCGACCTCGCGGAGGCGGGCCTGGAGTTCGAGCTCGTCTACGGCGGGATCAACGACATCCGCGGCCGCGCGTTCGGGCATCTCACCCTGGCGATCCGCGGCGCGGATCCGGCGATCGACGCTGCTCTGGGCCGGATCCGGGCTCATGCGACGGTGACCGAGATCGGATCCGATGCGCCCGACGCACGGGCGGGCGTGGAAGGCGAGGTGCGCTGATGGATCGTCTCATCGAGCTGCTGCCGGACTTCTGGCAGGCCGCCGTTGAAACGCTGTACATGACGACGATCGCGCTCGTCATGTCGGGCGTGATCGGCACGATCATCGGCATCGGGCTCTACGTCACCCGCCCCGGCGGCCTCATGCCGAACCGTGCGGTGAGCACCCTGATCTCGTTCCTCGTGAACTTCTTCCGGCCGATCCCGTTCGTGATCTTCATCGCCGTGCTGCAGCCGTTCACCCGGCTCGTGATCGGCACGGGCATCGGCATCAACGCGGGAGCGTTCGCGATCGGGGTGGCGGCGTCGTTCGCGATCGGGCGCATCGTCGAGCAGCATCTGGTGTCCGTCTCGCCCGGCGTGATCGAGGCGGCGCGCTCGATGGGCGCGGGCCCGTGGCGCATCCTGCTCACGGTCGTGATGCCCGAGGCGCTCGGCCCGCTGATCCTCGGTTACACCTTCATCGTCGTCGCCCTCATCGACATGACGGCGATGGCGGGTCTCGTCGGCGGCGGAGGCCTCGGCGCTTTCGCGCAGGTCTACGGCTTCCGGCAGTTCGAGCCCGTCGTGATGTGGGCGGCGATCATCCTCATCGTGGTGTTCGTGCACCTCGTGCAGACGCTCGGGACGTGGCTGGCCCGGCGCATCATGCGGCGCTGACGGGCCGCGGCGCCTCCTGCAGCGTGCGCCGCGTGGTGAACTCGCGCGGCGCGCCGGAGAGCGGGTCGATGAAGCGCAGCTCCCGGGCGAGCAGCTGCAGGGGGCGCGCGAAATCGTCCGGCGTCTCCGGCAGCAGCTCCGGGTAGAAGCCGTCGTGGAGGATCCCCGCGCCGAGCTCGGCGAGGTGCACGCGCAGCTGGTGCATGCGTCCGGAGTGCGGGCGCAGCAGGGTGTGCAGCACGCGGTCGTCGAAGCCGCGCAGCTCGATGAGCGTCTCCGCGTTCGGCTCGCGGGCGGGATCCGTCTGCACGCACACGCTGCCGCGGAGCTTGGCGATGTGGTTGCGGTGCACGAGAGGGAAGGCGGATCCGGCCAGCGCAGGAGCGTCGGGATCCCAGTCGGCCGGCAGCAGCGAGACGGCCTCGTAGACCTTCTCCACCTCGCGGCGCTCGAACAGCAGCTGGTACGCCCCACGGGTCGCCGGACGCGCGGAGAACATCAGCAGGCCCGCCGTCGCGCGGTCCAGGCGGTGTATCGGCGTGAGCTCCGGGATTCCCAGCGCGTTGCGCAGCCGCACCAGGGCGGAGTTCTGCAGGTACTTGCCGCCGGGGGTCGTGGGCAGGAAGTGCGGCTTGTCGACGACCACGAGATCCGCGTCCTGATGCAGGACCTCCACGTCGAACGGGATCTCCTTCTCCACCGGCGGCTCGCGGTAGTACCAGACGAAGTCGTGCGCACCCAATGGGGTCGCGCGGCTGAGGGCGGTCCCGTCGAAGGCCACGATCTCGCCGCGGTCGAACCGGCTCAGCAGCCGCTCCGGGTCGAGGTGGAAGAACCGCTCGGCCATGTAGGCGCCCACGGTCGGCCACGGCCCCTCGGCGGGCACGCGCAGACGCGTCGCGCCGACGCCGTCGCGCACGGGCAGGGGAGAGGGCATCGCCATTCGCCCCAGCCTAGTTCGCGCGACCTGTGCGGGAGCGGCGCGGCAGCCCGCGCCCGGTCGACGACACGCGACGTCACCCGGAAATAGTCGTCGCCGATCCTCGGTTGCCCCGGAGTATGACACGCATCGGATCCAGTGACCTGTCCGTCTTCCCGCTCTCGCTCGGCGGCAACGTGTTCGGCTGGACGGCCGACCGCGACGCCTCGTTCGCCGTGCTCGACGCGTTCGTGGCGGGAGGCGGGAACTTCATCGACACCGCCGACGCGTACAGCGCCTGGGTGCCGGGCAACAGCGGCGGCGAGAGCGAGACGATCATCGGGGAGTGGCTCGCCTCGCGACGCCCCGAAGGACTCGTGGTCGCGACCAAGGTGAGCCAGCATCCGCAGTTCCGCGGTCTGTCGGCCGGCAACATCCGTCGCGCGGCGGAGGCGTCGCTGGACCGGCTCGGCGTGGACGCGATCGACCTGTACTACGCGCACTTCGACGACGAGACGGTGCCGCTGGAGGAGACCGTGGCCGCCTTCGGGCAGCTCGTCGCCGACGGCCTGGTCCGGTACGTCGGCGTGTCGAACTACTCGGCCGAGCGGATCCGCGAGTGGATCCGGATCGCGCAGGCGAGCGGCGTCGCTCTGCCGGTGGCCGTGCAGCCGCACTACAACCTCGTGCACCGCAACGACGTCGAGGAGAAGATCATCCCCGTCGCGACCGAGTTCGACCTCGGCCTCGTCCCGTACTACGCGCTCGCGAGCGGCTTCCTCACCGGCAAGTACCGCTCCACCGACGCGACCGGCCAGTCCTCCCCGCGAGCCGCCGGCGCCGCCAAGTATGCGACGGAGCACGGTCTGCGGATCATCGACGCGCTCCAGGAGATCGGCGACGCGCACAGCGCCTCGATCACCGCGACCGCGCTCGCCTGGCTGCGCGCCCAGCCGACCGTCGTCGCGCCGATCGCCAGTGCGCGCACGGCCGACCAGGTGCCGGACCTGCTCGCCGGCGCGCGCCTCGAGCTCTCCGCCGAGGAGATCGCGCGTCTCAGCAGCGTCTCCGCGTGGACGCCGGCCCAGGTCTGACGGGAGGACGAGAGCACATGCGCACAGCGGTCTACACAGGTCCGGGGAGCGCGGCGGACGTCGTCGCGTTCCGTGAGGTCGACGCCCCGGTCGCGGGCCCGGGAGAGGTGCTCGTCCGCGTCGCCGCGGTCGGGCTCAACCCCGTGGACGTCAAGATCCGCGCCGCGGGGCACGACTTCGGATCGATCCGGTACTCGGATCGTCCCGGGTGGGACGTCGCGGGCACGGTCGCGGCCGTCGGGCCCGGCGTCACCGGATGGGGTGCGGGCGACGCGGTGTTCGCCCTGGCCCGCTTCCCCGATGCGGCGCACACCCTCGCCGAACTCGTCGCCGTCCCCGCCGGGGATCTCGCCCCTGCGCCGCACTCGTGGAGCGCGGCGCAGGCGGGCGCGGCGCCGCTCGCCGCGCTGACGGCGTGGCAGGCGCTGGACGCCGCGGGCACGGAAGCCGCGGCGGGAGCGGACGGCCGCCGCGTGCTCGTGCTCGGGGGCGCGGGCGGCGTCGGCCACTTCGCGGTCCAGCTCGCGAAGGCCAGGGGAGCGCACGTGATCGCGACCGCAAGCCCGGCGAAGCAGGCCGTCGTCGCGTCCTGGGGTGCGGACGAGGTGATCGACTACCACGACCGCGATGCGCTCGAGGCGGTCGCTCCGGTGGACGCGGTGATCGTCACGGTCTCGGACACGCTCCCGCCGCGCGGGGCGATCCGCGAGGGGACGTCGGTGATCACGATCACCGGCTTCACCGCCGAGCAGGAGGCGCAGCTGCGCGCGTGGGGCGCGGATCCGGTGCAGCGGATCCTCGTCGTCGCGAACGGCGCGCAGCTCACGGAGATCTCCGCGCTCGCCGATGCGGGTCGGCTCACGGTGCACCTCGACGGGGAGTACGGCCTGGATGACCTCGCTGCCGCCGAGGAGCGGGTCGAGACCGGGCGGGTGACCGGCAAGGTCGTGGTCGTGGTCGAGCCGAGGGATTGAGCGCGATCAGGCGTCGAAGCTCAGGCTGAGCTTGCGCAGCAGCGCCGCGATGCGCTCGCGGTCGCTGCGGCCCAGCGCGGACAGCAGGGTCGCCTCGGCGTCGACGAGGCGCGTGATCGCCGCGTCCACGCGCACCCTGCCGTCGTCGGTCAGGGTGACGAGCACGCTGCGGCCGTCGCCCGGATCCGCCTCGCGGCGCACCAGCCGGCGTCCCACCAGCCGGTCGATGCGGTTCGTCATGGTGCCGCTGGAGACGAGCGTCTGCTGCAGCAGCTGCTTCGGGCTGAGCTGGAACGGGGCGCCGGCGCGGCGCAGCGCGGACAGCACGTCCCACTCCCACGTCTCCAGGTCGCTGCGGCGGAACACGTCGCGGCGGGCGCGGTCGAGCAGGCGGGAGAGCCGGTCGACGCGGGAGAGCACTTCGAGGGGGGAGAAGTCCAGATCCGGTCGCTGCGTGTTCCACGCCGCGACGATGCGGTCGACCTCGTCGCCCGTCCGCTCCTCGCCGATGCTCATCCGTCCATTATCGCGGGCTCAGGGCGTAGCTCCCCGGCACCGGCAGCGGACCGGTGGCGATGCTCACCGGAAGCGTCCTGGGTGTCACCCGGATCGTCAGGAACAGGCTGTGCGGATCGTCGGTGTACGCCCCGAACGGCTCGCACTCGTCGAAGCCCGCCTTGGCGTACAGGCGATGCGCGGGCCAGAAGAAGTCATCGGCGCCGGTCTCCAGCGAGATCCGGCTGATGCCGCGGTCGCGCGCGTCGTCGAGCAGGGCGGTGAGCATCACGGAGGCCACTCCGCGACCGCGCATCGACGGGGCGGTGCGCATCGACTTGAGCTCCTCGTGGCCCGGCTCCAGCTCGGCCAGCGCTCCGGTTCCGACGAGCACGCCGTCCACGGTCGCGGCGAACAGGCGCACCGTGGGGGCGAGCAGGCCGGTGATGTCGAGAGCATGCCGGCTCTCGGGCGGCGCGGTCGCTTCCATGTCCCGGAGGTGGTCGGTCAGGAAGCGCTCGAGCTCGGGCGTCGGGGTGTGCACCCGGGTGATGCGGATGTTCATCGTCCCAGCGTCGCGCAGCGACGTTACAGCGGTATTGCCGACCGGTTCCGAGCCGGTCACGCCCGCCGCGGTCTGGCAGACTTGTCGGGCGGCCATCGCCTCGGCGGCCGCGGTCCGCCGTGGTGTAATGGCAGCACGACAGCCTTTGGAGCTGTGAGGTCCGGGTTCGAATCCTGGCGGCGGAGCATGACGCAGAACGCACTCGCCATCATCGTGCTCGCTGCCGGCCAGGGCACGCGCATGAAATCCCGCCTCCCGAAGGTGCTGCACCCGATCGCCGGGCGCACGCTCGTGGGGCACGTGCTGGCCACCGCCTCCCGGCTGGGCGCCGACACCATCGAGGTCGTGGTGCGCCACGAGCGCGACCAGGTGGTGGCGGCCCTGGAGGCCGAGCACCCCGACGTCGTGATCGTCGACCAGGACGAGATCCCCGGCACCGGGCGGGCGGTGCAGGTGGCGCTCGACGCGCTGCCCTCCGGCTTCGACGGCGATGTGCTGGTGCTCTCGGGCGACGTGCCGCTGCTGGAGGCGGAGACGCTGCAGGCGCTCGTGGACGGGCACCGCGCTGCGGCCGCCGCGGCGACCGTGCTCAGCGCGATCGTCGACGACCCGACCGGATACGGGCGCATCATCCGCGATGCCGACGGCGACGTCGCGCGCATCGTCGAGCAGAAGGACGCCGACGAGGCGGAGCAGGCGACCCGCGAGATCAACGCCGGCGTCTACGTGTTCCGCGCCGGTCTGCTGCGCACGCAGCTCGCCCAGGTGACCACGGACAACGCCCAGGGCGAGATGTACCTCACCACCGTGATCGGCCTGCTGCGCGAGAACGACGAGAAGGTGGCCGTCGAGATCGCCGCCGACACCGCGGCCACGTTCGGCATCAATGACCGGATCCAGCTCGCCGAGGCGGCCCGTACGCTGAACGACCGCATCGTGCGCCGCTGGCAGCGTGAGGGCGTGACGATCCAGGATCCGGCCACGACCTGGATCGACGACGATGTGACGCTCGCCCCCGACGTCACGATCCTGCCCAACACGCACATCCTCCGCGCCAGTACGGTCGCGACGGGAGCGGTGGTCGGCCCGGACACGACGCTCGTCAGCACCGAGGTGGGGGAGGACGCCGAGGTGCGCCGCTCCGAGGCGACGCTCGCCGTGATCGGCGCCCGCGCCACCGTCGGCCCGTTCTCCTACCTGCGCGCCGGCACCACCCTCGGCGAGGGCGGGAAGATCGGCGCCTACGTCGAGACCAAGAACGCCCAGATCGGCGACGGCTCGAAGGTGCCGCACCTGTCCTACGTCGGCGATGCGACGGTGGGCCGCGGCGTCAACCTCGGTGCGTCCACGATCACCGCGAACTACGACGACGTGAACAAGCACCGCACCGAGATCGGCGACGAGGTGCACACCGGCTCGCACACGGTGCTCGTCGCGCCCGTTAGGCTGGGAGCCGGCGCGAAGACCGGCGCCGGAGCCGTCGTCCGCAAGGACGTCCCCGCCGGTGCTCTCGCGATGACTGTCGCACCTCAGCGCAACATCGAGGGGTGGGTCGAGAAGAACAGAGCAGGCACGGCCGCGGCAGAAGCAGCGCGTGCCGATTCGGCGGAATAGGCGGGTCCGATGGGGCGCAAGAAGAACACGACGGTCGAGCTGGATCGCGAGAACGACATCGCGCCAGGCCTGGTCGCCAAGACCAAGAAGAGGCTCGTCGTCGCCGGCGGTCGCTCGCACCCTGAGCTCACCGCCGCGGTCGCCGCGGCGCTCGGCACCGAGATCGCCCCGGTGGAGCACCGCACCTTCGCCTCCGGCGAGCTCTACGCCCGCTTCGAGGTCTCGATCCGTGGCTGCGACCTGTTCATCGTGCAGTCCTTCGGGCAGCCGATCAACGAGTGGCTCATGGAGACGCTCATCATGCTCGACGCCGCCAAGCGCGCCTCGGCCAAGCGGATCACCGTCGTCGCCCCGTATTACCCGTACGCCCGTCAGGACAAGAAGGGGCGCGGTCGCGAGCCGATCTCGGCGCGCCTGGTGGCGGACATGTTCAAGGTCGCCGGCGCCGACCGCGTGATGAGCGTCGATCTGCACGCCGCGCAGATCCAGGGCTTCTTCGACGGCCCGGTCGACCACCTCTTCGCCAAGCCGGTGCTGCTGCAGCACTTCGAGGACACCCTCACGGCCGAGGACCGCGAGACCCTCACCATCGTGTCGCCGGACATGGGCCGCGTGCGCGTGGCCGACACCTGGTCGGACAGCCTCGGCGCGCCGCTGGCGATCATCCACAAGCGCCGGGATCCGAAGGTCGCGAACCAGGTCTCCGTGCACGAGATCGTCGGCACCGTCGACGGGCGCACCTGCCTGCTCGTCGACGACATGATCGACACCGGCGGCACGATCGTGAAGGCGGCCCAGGCGCTCAAGGCCAATGGCGCGCGCAAGGTGATCGTCGCAGCGACCCACGCGATCTTCTCGGATCCGGCGAGCGAGCGGCTGCAGGACTCGGCGATCGACGAGGTCGTCGTCACCGACACCATCCCGCTCTCGGAGGCGCGTCGCTTCCCGGGCCTGCGGATCCTCCCGATCGCGCCCTTGCTGGCCACCGCGATCCGGCAGGTGTTCGAGGACGGCTCGGTCACGAGCATGTTCGACGGCGCGGCCTGACGCGCCCAGCCTCATCGCCCGCCGGGCCGCCTCAAAGGTGACGCATAGGCGCAGTGCGGAAGGTGGATCCATGCAGCTCACACCCATGGCACGTCGCGGATCCGCCCTCGTCGGCATCGCCGGAACGCTCCTCCTGGCCGGATGCGCGGCCGAGGCGTCCTCTGCCGAGACCACGAAGGACACCCCGGCGCCGCAGAGCACCGCCTCGGCTCCGTCGACCTCGAGCGCATCCACGGGCGGTGGCGGCGGCGCGTACAAGGACGGCACCTACACCGCCGAGGGCTCGTACCAGACGCCGGAGACGGTCGAGAAGATCTCGGTCTCGCTGACGATCCAGGACGACACGGTCACCGCGGTGGACGTGACCGGGGATCCACAGGCGGCGGAGACCAAGCACTATCAGGCTCAGTTCGTCGGCGGGATCGCCGCACAGGTGGTCGGCAAGAAGCTCGACGACATCTCGGTCAGTCGGGTCTCCGGATCCTCGCTCACCAGCAAGGGCTTCACGCAGGCTCTCGACACGATCCGCACCGAAGCCAAGGGCTGACGTGCACACCTGGCGGTTCGAGGCGATCGGCACCGTCTGGGAGATCGAGACGGTCCGGCCCGTGACAGCGGGTGAGCGCGACGCCGTCGGCGACGTGATCGACGACTTCGACCAGACCTGGTCGCGGTTCCGCGACGACTCGCTGGTGACCGCGCTCGCCGCCGCACCCCAGGAGGTGCCGGCCCCGCCGGACGCGGCAGCGATGCTCGACCTGTACCGCGCGCTCTCGGACGTGACGGGGGGAGCCGTCCAGCCCCTCGTCGGCGACAGCCTGGCGGCGCGGGGATACGACGCCCGCTACACGATGCGCGACCGCGGCGCCCATCCCGCTCCGCACGACTGGATCGCGCTCCTCGCCTGGGACGACGCTGCTCTGGCGCTGCGCGCGCCGGCGCTCATCGACGTCGGAGCGCTCGGCAAGGGGCGCCTCGTGGACGTGGTGCACGATCTGCTGGGATCCCTCGGCCACACCGAGCGCCTCATCGACGCGGGCGGCGACCTCCGGCTGAGCGGCGGGCCGATCCGCGTGGGGCTGGAGCATCCGTTCGACGCGACGAGCGCCATCGGCGTCGCCGTCGTCGCGGATGCGGCACTGTGCGGATCGGCCGTGAACCGGCGCGCGTGGCCGGGGCAGCACGGCGGGCTGCACCACGTGCTGGACGCCCGGACGGGTGAGCCGGTGCGCACGATCGCTGCGGCCTGGGCGATCGCGGACGAGGCGATGCTGGCCGATGCGGCCGCCACGGCGCTGTTCTTCGACGGGGGTCCGGAGTTCGCCGCTCGATTCGGTGTGGAATGGGTGCGGATGACCACCACCGGCGGCGTGGAGTGGTCTGCAGGGACGAGGATGGAGGTGTTCGCATGATCGCGACGCTGGTGGGGCTTCGCCAGCGGGTGCTCGCGCCACTCGGTCGGCTGTCGATGTACCGGCTCACGCTCTACGCGCTGCTCGCGCTCGCCGCGGTCGCCGTGGTCGAGTCCGCCCTCGGGTGGATCGGCGTCACGCCGCTCGACCTGGTGGCCAGTCTGGCGCTGCTCGTGCTCGCGACCTTCTGCACGGATGCAGTGGCTCAGGCCCTTCTGCGGGTGCCGCGGCGGATCGAGTCATCGCTGATCACCGCGCTCATCCTGCTGTTCGTCGTGCAGCCGGGCGCGAACCCGGATCAGATCGGGGGCATCGCGCTCGCCGGCGTCGTGGCGGGCGCATCGAAGTACCTGCTGGTGTGGCGCGGCCGTCACCTGTTCAACCCTGCGGCCGTGGGCGCGACGGTGCTGACCGTGACCGGTCTGGGGTTCTCGGCCTGGTGGGTCGGCACGCCCGCGCTGGCGATCCCCGTGGTCCTGCTCGGACTGCTGGTGCTGTGGCGCACCGAACGGTCCGGCATGGTTCTGCTGTTCCTCGCCGTGTACGCGGTGGTGTCCTCGGCGCGAATGTCGGTGCTGTCCTCCGCGGCCGGGCTCGCCGTCGATCCTGCGACGCTGCTGTCGTCGGTGCTGCTGCAGTCGCCGGTGCTCTTCCTCGGCGCGTTCATGCTCACCGAGCCGCTCACGCTGCCGTCGCGGCGCTGGCAGCGGCTGCTCGTCGCCGGCGTGGTGGGGGTGCTCGCCGGGTGGCCGCTGAACCTCGGCGTCGTCACGCTCGGCCAAGAGCGCGCGCTGCTGATCGGCAACCTGATCGCCGCGGTTCTGGTGGGCCGTGCCGGGATCCGGCTCTCCCTCGTGCGCCGCAGGGCCCTGACGCCGACCGTGCACGAGCTCACCTTCCGGGCGCGGCGCGGGTTCCGGTTCGCGCCGGGGCAGTACCTCGAGCTGCAGGTGCCGCACCGCCGCCCCGACGCCCGGGGCACGCGCCGGGAGTTCAGCATCGCCTCCGCGCCGGCCGAGCTGCCGTTCGTCCGCATCGCGTACCGCGAGACCGGATCCGGATCCACGTACAAGCGTGCGCTCGAGGCCGTGCAGACCGACGACGTGCTCACCGCGACAGGCGTCTGGGGGGACTTCGTGCTGCCCGCCCGGCAGGTCCCGGTGCTCCTCGTGGCCGCGGGGATCGGCATCACGCCGTTCGTGTCACAGCTGGCCGCCGGCGACCGCGCCGACGCGGTGCTCGTGCTCGTGGCCTCCTCGGCGGAGGAGTGCGCGTACCTCGACGAGGTCGCCGCGTCCGGCGCCCGCGTCGTGGTGGTGACCCCGGATCGGCCCGAGCTGCCGAGCGGGGCCGAGTGGGCCGGTGGGGGCCGGCTCGACGCCGCGATGCTGCAGGAGCTCGTTCCGGACCTGGACAGCCGCCAGGCGTACGTCTCCGGACCGCCGCGCCTCATCGCCGACCTCGCACCGGCGCTGCGTGGCGCGCGTCGGCTCACCACGGACGCCTTCGCCGGCTACTGAGCCCGCGGGTGGCGCTCAGCGTCCCCCGATGGCGCGGCCGATCTCGTGGCCGCCCTCGGCGGCGCGATCGTCGTCGGGTGCGCTCGCAGCATGCGGCATGCGCGGCAGGCGCACCGTGAACACGGTCTCGCCCGGTTCGCTCTGCACCGAGATCGTGCCGCCGTGGCCCTCCACGATCGCCTTGGTGATCGACAGGCCGAGGCCGGATCCGCCGGTGGCGCGGTTGCGGGAGCGGTCGCCGCGGGCGAACCGGCTGAAGAGCTCGTCCCGCACCTGCGGGTCGATGCCGGGGCCGTCGTCCCGCACGCGGAGCACGGCATCCTCGCCGTCCACGGCGACCTCGACGGTGATGCGCGTGCCGGCCGGAGTGTGCGTGCGCGCGTTGGCGACGAGGTTGGCGACCACCTGCTGCAGCCGTCCGGTGTCCCCGATGAGCTCGACGGGCTCCGCCGGCACATCGATCGTCCACACGTGGTCGGGCGCCGTGGGGCGCGCATCCTCGACGCCCTCGATCGCGAGCCGGGAGAGATCGACGGTCGACAGCGACAGCTCTCTGCCCTCCTCGAGCCGCGCCAGCAGCAGCAGATCCTCGACGAGGCGCGTCATCCGCAGCGATTGGGCCTGGATGCGCTCGAGCGCCGTGTGCGCCGATGCCGTCGCCGGATCCTCAGGAGCCGTGGACGTCGACAGCGCCCGCAGCGAGAGCTCGGAGTATCCGCGGATCGACGACAGCGGGGTGCGCAGCTCGTGGCTCGCGTCCGCGACGAACTGCCGCATCCGCTCCTCGTTGCGCTGCCGCACGGCGAGCGAGGCGTCGACGTGGTCGAGGAGCGTGTTCAGGGCCGCGCCCACCAGTCCGGTCTCCGTGCGCGGATCCGCCTCCGCCGCCGGCACGCGCTCGGTGATCGACACGTCGCCGCGGTCCAGCGGTTGGTTGGCGACGCGGTTGGCGGTGGCCGCGACCTCGCGCAGCGGCCGCAGGGCGAGCCGGATGGTGATCGCCGTGGACAGGGCGAGCAGGATCAGGCCGCCGATCGTGGTGAGGGCGATCATCGAGAACAGCGTCGTGATCTGGGCCTCGACCGAGGCGCGGGGAAGGCCGGTGATCACCTCGACCGAATGCGGCGTGTCCCCAGGGATGGCGACCGCTTGGTGCGCCAGTTGATACGAGCCGAGGCCGCCGATCTCCTCGTCGTATCGCCCTTGGTTGAGCGCGGTGACGATCTGCCGCATCTGGGTGCCGTTCAGATCCTGCGCGACCCGGTCGGGACTCACATAGGACCCCGTCACCGAACCCGTGTCCGACAGCACCATGACGAGGGTTCCCGTCGGCACGCCGGTCTGACCCTCCCAGAGGCTCGATGCGCTCGGCACGGTGTGGCTGATGAAGGCGCTCGCCGCAGCCGAGCGGGCGAGGCTCTTGCTCGCCGTCGCGAGCTCGTCCTGCAGCCGCCCGTTCAGCACGTTCCCGAGCACCACGCTGGTCGCGATGGCGATGACCACGAGGATCAGCGACACGAAACCGGTGACGGCGGCCATGAGTCGCGCCTGCAGCGACAGGGGGCCGCGCGGGCCGTGGCGGAACGGGTTCATCGGCGGGAGGACTCCATCGTGCGCGGACTTATTGCTGCGGGGCCTTGATCATGTAGCCCACACCGCGGACCGTGTGGATCAGCGGCACCTCGCGTCCGGCGTCGAGCTTCTTGCGCAGGTACGAGATGTAGAGCTCGACGACGCTGGAGCGGCCGCCGAAGTCGTAGCTCCACACCCGGTCGAGGATCTGCGCCTTCGACAGCACGCGGCGCTCGTTGCGCATGAGGAAGCGCAGCAGCTCGAACTCCGTCGCGGTGAGCTCGATCTCGTCGCCGCCGCGGACCACCTCGTGGCTGTCCTCGTTGAGGGTGAGATCGCCGACCTGCAGGATCGAGTCCTTGGCATCGGTGGTCGCGCCGCCCGAGCGGCGGATCACGGCGCGCAGACGCGCCACGACCTCCTCGAGGCTGAACGGCTTGGTGACGTAGTCGTCGCCGCCCGCGGTGAGCCCGGCGATCCGGTCGCTCACCGCGTCCTTGGCGGTCAGGAACACGACGGGCACCATGTTGCCCTGCTCGCGCAGGCGCTTGAGGACGCCGAGCCCGTCCAGGTCGGGCATCATGACGTCGAGGACCAGGGCGTCGGGGCCGAAGTCGCGGGCGACCTGCAGCGCTTCGAGTCCCGACCCGGCGGTCCGCACCTCCCAGCCCTCCATGCGCAGGGCCATGGCGAGGAGGTCGGTGAGCATCGGCTCGTCGTCGACCGCGAGGATCCGCAGGGGAGAGCCATCGGGGCGGCGCAGCTCAGTGGCGTGATCGTTCATGCATCCATTCTCCTCAGCTTCCTATGAGCCGCCTATGAGCTTTGAAATGTCTGTGGCCATGATTACCGTCGGACCATGAGCTCCTCCCGCGAATCCGGATCCGCCGTCCCCGAGAACCAGCCCGAGATCGTGCACCCCGCCGATGCCGACGAGGTCGCGGCAGCCGTGCGCCGTGCGGTCGAGGAGGGCAGGCCGGTGATCGTCCGCGGCGGCGGCCACGGCTTCTGGAAGCCTGCGCCGGGCGCACTCACGATCGATGTCCGCGCCCTCGCGTCGATAGAGGTCGGCGAGGAGACGGAGCGGGGCCGCCTGGTCCGCGTCGGCACGGGCGCGCTCTGGGGCGAGGTGGCCGCGGCGCTCGCCCCGCACGGCGTGGCGATCAGTTCCGGCGACACCGCGAGCGTCGGGGTCGGCGGCCTCGCCGTCGGCGGCGGCATCGGCCTGCTCGTGCGCGACCGCGGACTCGCGGTCGACCAGCTCCGCGGCGCGCAGGTGGTGACCGCGGACGGTCGGGTGGTCGAGGCCTCCGCCGCGGAGAACGCCGAGCTGTTCTGGGCGATCCGGGGCGGTGGCGGCAACTTCGGCATCGTCACGCGGCTCGACTTCGAGGCGGCGCCGCTCGCGGGCGTCCTGGCCGGCGAGCTGACGGTCGACGGCGACCAGGCCGCGCTGCTGCGCGTCGTGCGGGACACCCTGGCGACCGCGCCGCGCGAGCTGACCGTCACCTACATGGACGTGCCGGCGATGGACCCCAGCGCTCCGGCCGGCGCCCGCCTCGCGGTCGTCTGGGCGGGCACCGACGAGGCTGCGCTCGAGCCCGTGCTGCAGCCGATCACGGCGGTCGAGGGCGTGGGCGGCGAGGTGGCGCGCACGGCGTACGCGGACGCGCTGAGCACGATGCCGCATGACGTCGACGATCCGGTGCCGCCGATGCTGTCGGTGAACGGCTTGTTCGCCGAGCTCGACGACGCGCTGATCGACCGTCTGGTCGCGTTCCGCCGCGCGCATGCCGGCTCGGTCGTGTTCCTGCGCTCGCTCGGCGGAGCCTACGGTGACGTCGCGGACGATGCGACCGCGTTCCCGGCGCGTGCGGCGACCTGGTTCGTGATGGCCGTCGCCTTCGACTTCCCCGGCATGCTCGATGACAGGGAGCGCGAGACCGCGCGGACGGAGCTCGAGGCGATCGCGCAGGGACGGCTCGCCGCGTACACGAACTTCGCGGATCCGGCGTCGAATCCGGATCCTGCCGTGTTCTACGCGCCGCAGGTGTGGTCCCGGCTGCGCGCACTGAAGGCGCAGTGGGATCCGCGGAACCTGTTCTCCGGCAACCACAACATCCCGCCCGCGGGCTGATCGCGTCATCGGAACGCCGACGCCGGCCCGAGGTCGGCGCGGTGCTTAGCCTGCGCATAGCAACGCCATCACCGCGGCCCAGAACGCGCTCCTAGCGTCACCAGCACAAGCGTGACCGAAGAGGAGAAGCATGTACGGGACGTATCTGCGCCGCGAGCTGGCCGGGCGGAAGAAGCAGACGGTGATCGTCGCGGTGGGATTGGCGATCGCGATCGCCCTGGTCATCGTCGTCAACGCCCTGTCCGCCGGGGTCCGGGATGCGCAGGCCGAGGCCCTCGCGCGGGTCTACGGCGTCGGCACCGACCTCACCGTGACCGGAGCACCCGCGCAGCGGGGCAGCGACACGGGCCAGCGCTTCGACTTCGGCGCCGGCGGCGGCGCGACCGGCAGCGACGGCAGCACCTCGCTGAAGACGTCGGTGCTGCGCGCCTCGCCCGCCCGCGGCACGCTCGCCGCGTCCGAGGTGAAGACGGCGGCCTCGACCGATGGTGTCGCCGCCGCGACGGGCGCGCTGAGCCTCACCAACCTGACCTTCGACGGGCAGATCGCCCAGCAGGACGCGCAGTCCGGCACCAGCCGGCCCGAAGGGCAGAGCGGTGCGGCCGAAGGCCAGGCCGGCGGCCAGAGCACCGGGGAGCGACCGCGCTTCGGCGGCGGCCGGTTCGGACTCGACTCGTTCTCGGTGCTCGGCGTCGACCCCGCCGCGGGGACGGACGTGGGACCGCTGTCATCGGTGAAGGTCTCCTCCGGGCGTGCGCTGAGCGCGAGCGACGCCGGCGGGATGGTGGCCCTCGCCGACAGCACCTACGCCACGTCGAAGAGCCTGAGCGTGGGCGACACGGTCGACGTCGGCGGATCCAGCGTGAAGATCGTCGGGATCGTGACCTCGTCGTCCGCCTCGGCCGACACCGCGGCGAACATCTACCTGCCGCTGGACACGGCGCAGAAGATCGCCGGCACGGGCGACGTCGTTTCCGCGATCTATGTCAAGGCGTCGTCGGCGGCCGGTATCCCCGCCGTGCAGAGCGCGCTCGCGAAGACGCTGCCCGATGCGACGGTGAGCTCGCAGGCCGACCTCGCCTCCACGGTCTCCGGATCCCTCTCCAGCGCCGCGGGCATGATCGAGGGCCTCGGCACCTGGCTGTCGGTCATCGTGCTCGCCGTGGCCGTGCTCCTGGCCGTGCTGTTCACGCTCTCCGGCGTGGCACGGCGTACGCGGGAGTTCGGCACCCTCAAGGCGATCGGCTGGTCCAACGGGCGCATCGTGCGCCAGGTCGCGGGGGAGTCGCTCGTGCAGGGGCTCATCGGCGGCGCCGCGGGGCTCGCGCTCGGCCTCGTCGGGATCCTCGTCGTCAACCTCGTGCACCCCACGATCTCCGGCGCCTCAGGCATCGCCCGCCGGGCGGCCGGTGGCGCGGAGGCGTCCGGGCCCGGCGGCGGAGCAGGGGGCTTCGGCGGTGAGGGATTCGGCGGCGGGGGCGCCTTCCGCGCCCTCGGCGGGGCCGCACAGGACGTCGTGCTGCACGCACCGCTCAGCGTCGGGATCCTCGTCGCCGCCGTCGGGCTCGCGATCCTCGGAGGCCTGATCGCCGGTGCCGTCGGGGGATGGCGTGCCGCGCGGCTGAGCCCCGCAGAAGCCCTGCGGTCCGCCGCCTGAAACGCATCCGGAACGGGAGAACATCATGAGCACCATCGAGACCGCACCCCAGCCGCTCTACGTCCTGACCGACGTGACCCGCACCTACACCGGGAAGGGGCGCACCGTGACGCCCCTGACCGGCGTGACAGCGGAGATCGGGGCCGGCGAGTTCGTCACCATCCAGGGCCCGACCGGCGGCGGCAAGTCGACCCTGCTGCAGCTCCTCGGCGCGCTGGATCGGCCGACCGCGGGATCCCTCGTCCTCGCCGGCACGGAGCTGTCCTCCGCCTCGAACAAGGAGCTCGGGCGGATCCGGGCGGAGGACGTCGGCTTCGTCTTCCAGGGGTTCAACCTGATCCCCACGCTCACCGCCAGGGAGAACGTGGCGATGGCGCTGGTGCCCGCCAGGACGGGCCCGGCCGAGCGCGCCGCCCGCGTGGAGGAGGCGCTGGCCCACGTCGGGCTCGCCGATCGCGGTGACCATCTTCCCGGGGAGCTGTCGGGCGGCCAGCAGCAGCGGGTGGCGATCGCCCGCGCCATCGTGAAGCGACCGCGGGTGCTGCTCGCGGACGAGCCGACGGGCAACCTCGACGAGGAGATGCGCGACGAGATCCTGACGCTGCTGGAATCGCTGTGCGCCGAGGGGCTGACGCTCATCGTCGTCACGCACGACTCCGCGGTCGCCAAACGCGCGCACCGCCGGCTGCGGCTGAAGAACGGACGTCTGAACGCGGTCTGAGGTATGGAACACGCAAGCGCCGTCCCCGGCGATCGGGGACGGCGCTTCACTGTGCGGTCAGTGCGTGTCGACGGCCGGGATCTCGGTGCGGTCGCCGGACCACTGCGTGTGGAACGTGCCGTCCTTGTCGATGCGCTTGTAGGTGTGCGCGCCGAAGAAGTCGCGCTGGCCCTGCACGAGCGCTGCGGGCAGCCGGTCGGCGCGGATGCCGTCGTAGTACGACAGCGACGACGAGAACGCCGGCGCGGGGATCCCGGCCTGCGCTGCCGCGACCACGACGCGGCGCCAGGCGGCCTGGGCGCGGCCGATGGCCTCGGCGAAGTACGGCGCCGTCATCAGCACCGGGAGGTCCGGCGTCTGCGCGTACGCGTCCGCGATGCGGTTCAGGAACTGGGCGCGGATGATGCAGCCGCCGCGCCAGATCTTCGCGATCGCGCCGAGGTCGATGTTCCAGCCGTACTCGGCGGCGCCGGCGCGGATCTCGTCGAAGCCCTGCGAGTAGGCGACGATCTTCGACGCGTACAGCGCCAGGCGCACGTCCTCGATGAACGCGTCGGCCTGGTCGGCGGGGACCGTGAACTCGTCGGCCGGGCCGGGCAGGGCCGCGGCGACGGCGCGCTGCTCGGGGTGCGAGCTCAGCGAGCGGGCGAAGGTGGCCTCGGCGATGCCGGAGACGGGCACGCCGAGCGACAGCGCGGTCTGCACGGTCCACGCACCGGTGCCCTTGGCGCCGGCCTGGTCGAGGATGACGTCCACGAGCGGCTTGCCGGTGGACGCGTCGACCTGGCGCAGCACCTCGGCGGTGATCTCGATGAGGTACGACTCCAGCTCGCCCTTGTTCCACTCGGCGAAGATCTCCGCGATCTCCGCCGGGGTCTTGCCGGTGCCGCGGCGGATCAGGTCGTACGCCTCGGCGATGAGCTGCATGTCGGCGTACTCGATGCCGTTGTGCACCATCTTCACGAAGTGCCCCGCGCCGTCGTGGCCGACGTGCGTGACGCACGGCTCGCCCTCCGCGATGGCAGCGATGGACTTGAGGATCGGGCCGAGCGTGACCCAGGACTCGTCGGATCCGCCGGGCATGATCGACGGGCCGGTGAGCGCGCCCTCCTCGCCGCCGGAGATGCCCGCGCCGACGAAGTTGATGCCGGTCTCGCGCACGGCCTTCTCGCGGCGGATCGTGTCGGGGAAGTACGCGTTGCCTCCGTCGACGATGATGTCGCCCGGCTCGAAGACCTTGACGAGCTCGTCGATCACGGCGTCCGTGCCCGCACCGGCCTTGACCATGATGATCGCGGTACGCGGCTTCTGCAGGCTGTCGGCGAACTCCTGGTACGTGGAGGCGGGGATGAAGCCCGCCTCGGGATGCGCGTCCAGCACCGACTGCGTCTTCTCGTAGCTGCGGTTGAAGATCGCCACGGTGTTGCCCTCACGGCTCGCGAGGTTGCGGGCGAGGTTCGAGCCCATGACGGCGAGTCCGACGACTCCGATGTTGGCAGCGGCTGTGGGCACGGTGATCTCCTCGTGTCTCCGATGGGGGATGGGTTCAGCGTATCGCTGTTATCGCGGCGTTCCGGGCTGTGAGTCACGCTCCGCGACGTACCGCCGGGTGACCGAGATGTCGCGCTCGCCGAGTCCCGCCGACACGATCCCGTCGAAGGCAGCGCGCAGGGCGGGGAGAAGGGCGGGATCCGTGTGGGTCGCCTGCGCGATGTCGGCCGCGAACCCGAGGTCCTTCACCATGTAGCGGGCGATGCCGCTGGGCTCGTCGGTGCCGGCCACGAGCTGCTCGCGCCGGCTGTCCAGCAGACGGGATCCGGCGTAACCGCCGGACAACAGCGTCCACAGGGCGTCGAGGTCGAGTCCGGACCGCTCCGCCAGCACGGTGGCCTCCCCGAGCGCCAGGATCGTCGCGGCGACGACGAGCTGGTTGCACGCCTTGGCGACCTGGCCTGCGCCGAGCGGGCCGAGATGGACCGGGGTTCCGCACGGAGCCAGCACACGGGCCGCGAGCTCCGTCTCGGCCGGCTCGCCGCCGAGCATGATCGACAGCGTCCCGGCGGCCGCGCCGTCGACGCCGCCGGAGACAGGGCAGTCGACCACGCGCACACGTCCCTCGGTCTGGGTCGTGATGCGCGCCGCCAGGGCGCGCACGCCGGGCGCCGACGATGTGGAACCGATCAGGAGGAGCAGATCGCCGGCATCCGCGAGCAGGCCGTCCGGCCCGGAGAGCGCCTCCTCGAGTTCCGGGAGGTCGGGCAGCATGGTCAGGACCACGTCGGCGCGGGCGCCCAGCTCGCGGGGCGTCGCCACCGCCATGGCGCCGGCTGCGGCGAGTTCCGGCTGCGGCCGCCGCGAGGCGGTGAGAAGACGACCGTGTCCCTCCAACAGCCGCTGCGCCATCGGCAGGCCGATGGCGCCCAGGCCCAGCATCCCGACCGTGACATCCTCGTGCGCGTCGTTCATGCGCCCATCGTAGCGCGGATTCAAAATACGGAACAGTATCCAATCAGTTGGATCCGCGATACCCTGAACGGGAGTGACCGTCAGCTGCGCCTCCGGGCGGACGACGGAACGACGACGAGGAGGGTACATGGTCGAGGCGACGGAACCGAGGCTGCGCGCGGTCGCGGCGGTGCCGCTGGCGGAGCCGCTGTGCCGGCTCATCGAGGAGCTCGAGCCGCGCGTGCAGGTGGTGCGCGACCACTCTCTCGTGCATCCCATGCGCGGGCCCGCCGACTGGTCGGGGGATCCGGATCACGTGCGCACGCCGGAGCAGCAGCGCGCGTTCGAGGAGATGGTCGACTCGGCCGATGCGCTCTTCGGCATCCCCGACGTGGATCCGCAGGCCCTCGCCCGCACGGTGCGCGCCAATCCCCGGCTGCGCTGGGTGATGACTACCGCCGCCGGCGGCGGCGCGCAGATCAAGGCCGCCGGCCTCGACCGCGCGGAGCTCGATCGCATCGTCTTCACGACGAGCGCCGGGGTGCACGGCGCGCCGCTCGCGGAGTTCGCGGTGTTCGGGGTGCTCGCCGGCGCCAAAGACCTGCCGCGACTGCAGGCGGACCAGCGGGAGCGGCGCTGGCCGGAGCGTTTCACCATGCGTCAGATCGATGAGATGACCGTGCTGGTCGTGGGCCTGGGCGGCATCGGCGCCGAGTGCGCGCGCGCCTTCCATGCGCTGGGTGCCCGGGTCTGGGGGACGACCCGCACCGGCACGCCCGTCGCGGGCGTGGACCGCCTGATCCCGCTGGACGAGCTCGTCGAAGCCGTCGCGCACGTCGATGCGATCGTGGTCACCCTCCCGGGCACCGAGCAGACGCATCACCTCATCGGGGCGGATGTGCTGGCCGCCGTGCGGCCGGGGGCGATCCTCGCGAGCGTCGGGCGCGGCACCGTGATCGACGAGTCCGCGTTGCTTCAGGCCCTGGACGAGGGCCGGATCTCGTTCGCCGCGATGGACGTGTTCGAGGTCGAGCCGCTGCCGGCCGCCTCGGCGCTGTGGTCGCATCCCCGCGTGCTCATCAGCCCGCACACGGCCGCGCTCAGCACCAAGGAGGAGGAGCGGATCGCGCGGCGGTTCGCGGCAGACGCGACGCGCCTGCTGGATGGCTCGCCGTTGCATGCCGTGGTCGATACGGTCGAGTTCTACTGACCTGCGGCAGTCGCGCCGCGGGTCCGCACGATGAAGGGTTCGGCATGTCAGACGACGACGCCCGCGAGGGACGCGACCCCGCGCCCGCGGTGACGCGCAGCATCCGCCTGCTGGGCCTGCTCGCCGAGGCCGGAGGTCCGCGGACCCTCACCGAGCTCGCAACGGGGCTCGGACTGGCCAAGTCGTCGACGGCGAACCTGTGCCTGGCGCTCGAAGCCGGCGGCATGATCGAGCGCGTCGCCCAGGGGTACCGCCTGGGGCTGCGCACGGCGGAGCTGGGCGGCGCCTTCGCTGCGCAGTTCAACCAGATCCGCGAGTTCTACGCCGTGTGCGAGGCATCGCCCGTGCTCTCCTCGGAACTCGTCCAAGTGGCGATGCTGGACGGCGCCGACGCGCTGTACCTCGCCCGGCACGAGGGCTCGCGCACCATGCGCATCGGCACTCCGCTCGGCTCCCGGCTCCCGGCCGCGCTGTCCGCGACCGGGCGTGCGCTGCTGATGACCAGGACCGACGCCGAGGTCGAGGCGCTGCTCGGAGCCGACGTCGCCTTCCCCGCGCTCACCGAGCGCAGCGCGCGGGGCCTTCCGGCGCTGCTCGAGGCGCTGCGGGCCGGACGCGAGCGGGGCTGGGCGATCGACGGCGAGGAGTCCTTCCGCGGGATCATCGGGGTCGCCGTCCCCCTGGATGGCTGGTCGCCGGCCGATCCGCAGCTCGCGCTGGGCGTCGCGATCCCCGCGGCCGACGCGGGGTACGAGCGGATCGAACGGGTCGGGCGCGCGCTCCAGGAAGCCGCCCGGCAGCTGACCAACCCCTTCAGCGCCGCGGCCCGCGCCTGACACACGAGGACGGATCCCCGACGATCGGGGTGCTCGGCGTGCCCGGTTCCGGGCATCTGCGCCCGGTGATCCCGTGTGCGACGTTGTCGCTCGCCTTGAGATGATCGCGTCCGGAATCGGTACAACGTATTGAACAATGGCCAACAGGTTGGTACTGTCGTCCCTATCGCCGATGATGCGAGCCGATCGAAGGAGATGGCATGACCACCACGCACCCCGCCGTGCACACCCCGTCGGAGGATCCGGAGTACGCGGGCAATCTGCGCCGAGCGACGCTCGCATCGAGCATCGGCAGTGCGCTGGAGTACTTCGACTTCGCGCTGTACGGCCTGTCCACCGCGCTGATCTTCAACGTCCTGTTCTTCCCGCAGGGCAACCCGGGCATGGCCACGGTCGCGGCGTTCGCGACCTTCGGCGTCGGGTTCCTGGCCCGCCCCTTCGGCGGTCTCTTCTTCGGGATCCTCGGAGACAAGCTCGGCCGCAAGTGGGTGCTCGTTGCCACCATCGTGCTGATGGGCGGCGCGTCCACGGCGATCGGCCTGCTGCCGACCTATGCGGCCGTGGGCATCTGGGCGCCGATCCTGCTCGTGCTGATGCGCCTGCTGCAGGGATTCGGGGCCGGCGCCGAGCAGGCCGGTGCGACCGTGCTCATGGCGGAGTACGCGCCGGTGCGCCGCCGCGGCTACTTCTCGGCGCTGCCGTTCATCGGCATCCAGGCCGGCACCGTGCTGGCCGCGCTCGTCTTCGCCGGGATCTCGGCGCTGCCGAAGGATCAGCTGATGAGCTGGGGGTGGCGGGTGCCGTTCCTGTGCTCGTTCGTGCTGATCCTGCTCGCCCTGTTCATCCGGATGCGACTGCGGGAGACGCCGACCTTCGTCGAGCTGGAGAAGCACGAGCAGATCGCCGATCACCCGTTCCGGGAGATCTTCGGGCACGGCCTGCCCGGCGTCATCGTCGGCATCGGTCTGAGGATGGCGGAGAACGGCGGCTCCTACATGTTCCAGACGCTCGGGCTCGCGTTCTTCGTGGCGGTCGTCGGTCCCGACGCCGACAAGAGCCTGCTCACCTGGGGCGTCTCGCTCGGCTCGCTGATCGGCGTGTTCTCGGTGCCGTTCACCGGCCACCTCTCCGACCGGTTCGGACGCCGCACGGTCTATCGCTTCGGCGCGGTGTTCATGCTCGCCTACGCCTTCCCGGCCTGGTGGCTGCTGTCCCTGGGCAACCCGTTCCTCGCGATCGGGGTGATCGCGGTGGGCATCGGCGTGGCCGTGAACTCCATGCTCGGCCCGCAGTGCGCCATGCTGCCGGAGCTGTTCGGGAACCGGCACCGCTACCTCGGCGTGGCGATGGCGCGCGAGATCTCCGCGGTGCTCGCGGGCGGCCTCGCCGGTGTCCTGGGCGCGTACCTCCTCGCCGTGAGCGGCAACAACTGGATCCTGCTGGCGACCTACATGGCGGTCCTGGCGCTGATCACCACGGCCTCCACCTTCCTCGCGCCGGAGACGCTGCGTCGCGACCTCACCCGCGTGGACGACGCCGTGAAGGTGTCGCGGGAGGAGAGCGGGGACGGCGTGGACGCGACCACGGTGTCCATCCTCGCGGTGCGCCCGTGAGCACCACCAGGGCGCATCTGCCGGCGGGTCTCGCGGCGTTCGATCTCACGGGCCGTGTCGCGCTCGTCACCGGATCCACCCGCGGCCTCGGCCGCACGATCGCCGAGGGACTGGCCGCAGCGGGCGCGACGGTGGTGGTGCACGGACGCAGCGCGGAGGAGGGCGGCATCGTGGCGGGGGAGATCACCGACGCCACGGGATCGGCGGCCCATCACGCCGCCTTCGACGTCACGGACGCCGCCGAGGTCGAGGCCGGGATCGACCGGATCGAGCGCGAGCTCGGCGGGATCGACGTCCTGGTGAACAACGCCGGGATCCAGCGCCGCGCCCGCATCGACGAGTTCCGCGACGAGGACTGGGACGCGCTGGTGCAGATCAACCTCGGCGCCGTGTTCGCGCTGAGCCGCCGGGTGTCGCGGGGCATGATCGCCCGCGGATCCGGCAAGCTCATCCAGATCGGATCCGTGCAGTCCCAGTTCGCCCGGCCGTCGATCGCGGCCTACGCGGCGACCAAGGGCGCGATCGTGATGTTCACCCGCGGACTGTGCGCGGACCTCGGTCCGCACGGCGTGCAGGCGAACGTGATCGCCCCCGGCTACTTCGAGACCGCGCTGACCCGCGCGCTCGTCGACGACGAGGCGTTCTCGGCGTGGGTGCGCGGACGGACGCCGGCCGGGCGCTGGGGCGACCCGCGGGACCTGGTCGGCGCGGCCGTGTTCCTCGCCAGCGCCGCGAGCGATTTCGTCAACGGTCAGACGCTGTACGTCGACGGCGGCATGACCGCGGTGGTCTGATGCTGCTGGGACGGATCCTCACCGCGGACGGCGTCGTGCCCGCCCGGCGCGAGGGCGACGGCTGGGTGCGGATCGAGGATCCGTACGCCGCGTTCGCCGAGGGCCGGGTCCCGGCCGACCTCGGTCCGGTGCAGGGCGAGGTGCAGGCGCCGGCCGAATCGATGGTGGTCGTCGGGATCGCGCAGAACGGACCCGGGCATGCCTCGCCCGTGCAGGCCTGGCTGAAGAGTCCGCGATCCGTGGTCGGATCCGCGGTTCCGGTGCGCCTGCGCCGGGACGCCGGTGCGACGGTCGCGGAGGGGGAGATCGCCGTGGTCATCGGGCGGCGCACGGACGGGCTGACCGCCGCGAACGCGCACACCTACGTGCTCGGCATCACGGCGGTGAACGACCTGTCCAGCCCGGAGCGGGCGGTGCTGGATCCGCGCAACTTCGAGTCGAAGTCGGGCGACGGCTACACCCCGCTCGGGCCGTGGATCGACACGGAGCTCGACCTGGACGACGTCGCGCTCGCCGTCGAGGTGGACGGCGAGATCGTCGCGACGACCGGCGCGAGCGCGCTGCCGGTCCCGATCCGGGACTGCCTGGCCTACGTCGCGGCCTGGTCGACGCTCGGACCGGGGGACGTGGTGATGACCGGGGCGCCGTATTCCCAGGCGCCGGTGCGGCCGGGGCAGACCGTGGCGGTCACCGTCGGCGGCGTGCGGCTGGAGACGCCGCTGCGCTGAGGACCGGGCAGCATGCCGTGCCGCGCGGGTCGCGGCGGAGAAGAGAGAGGACACCGACGCATGGGCAACACGGCCGTGGTCGCGCACGCCGCAGAGGATCTGCGCGTGGAGGACATCCCGGAGCCGACCCCGCAGCACGACGAGGCGATCGTCCAGATCGCCTACGGCGGCATCTGCGGCTCCGATCTGCACTATTGGCAGCACGGCGCCGCCGGAGCCTCGGTGCTGCGCGAGCCCATGGTGCTGGGCCACGAGGTGTGCGGCACGGTGCTCGTCGCGGCCGCCGACGGATCAGGGCCCGCCGCCGGCGTCGACGTCGCGGTGCACCCGCTCACGCCGCACGGCGACGGGGTCACGCCGTGGCCGCGGGATCGGCCGAACCTGGCGCCCGCGTCGACGTACCTCGGCTCGGCGCTGCACCTGCCGCACACGCAGGGCGCGTTCGCGCGGCGCGTCAGCCTCCCGGCACGGATGCTCCGCACGCTTCCGGCCGGGCTCGACCTGCGCACCGCCGCGCTCGCCGAGCCGGCCGCCGTGGCCTGGCACGGGCTGGCTCAGGCCGGCGACGTGCGCGGCGCGTCGGTCGCCGTGATCGGGGGAGGGCCGATCGGGCAGCTCGTCGCCGCCGCGGCGCAGCACCACGGCGCGCGCTCCGTCGTGCTCACCGACCTCCAGGAGCTCCCGCTGGCGCTCGCCGCGCGGCGCGGGGTGCACGCGGTGGACGCCCGCGACGCCGACGCCATCGCCGGGCTGCACGCGGACGTCGTGGTCGAATCCAGCGGCACGGTTCCCGGACTGGCCTCCGCGGTCTCCGCCGCGGGCCGAGGGGGCACCGTGGTCATGCTGGGCCTGCAGCGCGCGGGGGAGGTCCCCGCGCCCCTGGCGACGGCGATCACGCGCGAGCTGCGCCTGGTGGGCTCGTTCCGCTTCGGCGACGAGCTCGACGAGGTGATCGCCGCGCTCGCGGCCGGATCCCTCGACGTCACGGGCATCGTCACCCACGCCTTCCGCGTCGAAGACGCCGGCGAGGCCTTCCGCGTCGCGGCGGATCCGGGCGCTTCGTCCAAGGTGCTGCTGGACTTCACGGAACGGCCTGCAGGCTGAGCTGCAAGGGCGGCATCCAGCGGACTCGGCGCTGCGCGGCGCGCCGGCACGACGGCCCGCCATCGGCGCTGCGCGCGTCGGGCGCGCCGCGGATCCAATATGTCGTGCCCGAGAACAACGTGTAACGATCCGAATACCCGTTCGGCCTCAGGGAGCGAAAAACTGGACGCCGTCGGACTAGTGTCGTTCGCGGAGCGCGTGCAAAGAGGTACGCTCACCACACCCTTGATGACATCGACGTTCGCAAGGAGCGGTCGATGACCCGAATCGGAAGGCAATCACAAAAATGATGCGAAAGAAGGCCCTCACAGCGGGCGTCGCGGCGGCAGCGGCACTGCTTCTGCTCGCAGGTTGCGCGAACAAGGCCGGCAGCCCGAGCAGCACGAGCGGCGGCGGCGGGATCGACGTTCCGGCGGTCACCTCGGTCGACACCCCGAAGGACGCGGTCCTCCCGGCGGGCGACGGCAAGGGCAAGTGCGCGCCGACCACCACGATCGCCTACATCGGAGCAGAGACCGGCGCGAACGCCCAGCTCGGCATCAACATCTTCAACGGTGTGCAGCTCGCGATCGACCAGCACAACAAGGCCAACCCCGACTGCCAGGTGCAGTTCAAGAAGTTCGACACCGAGGGCACGCCGGACAAGGCGACCGGCCCGGTGACCCAGGCCGTCGGCGAGGCCGACATCGTGGGCGTCATCGGCCTTCCGTTCTCCGGCGAGTCGAAGGCGACCGGCAACATCTTCGAGCAGCAGGGCCTCGTGCACCTGACGCCGTCGGCCACCAACCCCGGCCTGACCAAGAACGGCTGGACGACCTTCTTCCGCGCCCTCGGCAACGACTCGCAGCAGGGCCCCGCGGCGGCGAAGTTCGTCACCGACACCCTGAAGGCCAAGAAGGTCTACCTGGTCCAGGACGACTCCGACTACGGCATCGGCCTCGGCACCGCGACCAGCGACGCGCTGGGCAAGGCCCTCGTCGGCACCGACAAGGTCACCACCGGCCAGAAGGACTTCTCGGCCACGATCTCGAAGATCCTCAACGCCAAGCCCGACGCCGTCTACTACGCCGGCTACTACGCGGAGGGCGCGCCGTTCGACCAGCAGCTCGTCGCCAAGGGCTACAAGGGCGCCTTCGTGGGCCCCGACGGCGTGAAGGACGACCAGTTCATCAAGCTCGCCGGTGACGCGTCCAAGAACGCCTACTTCACCTGCCCCTGCATCCCGGGTGAGCTGCTGACCGACTTCGCGAAGCAGTACCAGGAGGCGTCCAACGCCGCTCCGGGCACCTACTCCATCGAGGGCTACGACGCGGCCACCGTGCTGCTGGCGGGCATCGACGCGGGCAAGCAGACCCGCGCCGACCTCAAGGACTGGGTGAAGAACTACGACAAGGACGGACTGAGCAAGCACTACAAGTGGGACTCCACGGGTGAGCTGCAGGCCCCCGCGGTGTACGGCTACAAGGTCGACAACGGCAAGATCGTCTACGTCGGACCGATCGGTCAGTGATCCACGAGCCCCGCGACGCGAACGCAGCGTCGCGGGGCTCTCTTCCTCTGCTCTCTCCGGGCGCCACGAGCGCCCCCCTTGTGGAAGCGAACCCGAATGCTGGATCTCCTCGCTCAGTCCGTCGTGCACGCGGACAACTCCTGGATCAACTTCGACGTCAATGCGCTCTTCCAGAACTTCTGGAGTGCGACATTCGACGGCCTGACCTTCGGGGCCGTGTACGGCCTCATCGCGGTCGGCTACACGCTCGTGTACGGCGTGCTCAGCCTGATCAACTTCGCGCACTCCGAGGTCTTCATCGTGGGTGCGTACGGCGTGGTCGTCACGCTGACCACGCTCGGCTTCGGTCCGAGCGCCCCGACGATCGGGCCGGCCGAGATCATCATGGATCTGCTGCTGGCGCTCATCGTCGGCATGCTCGCCTCCGCCGTGACGGCGTTCCTGGTGGAGCGCGTCGCATACAGACCGCTGCGCAAACGCAACGCGCCACGGCTGGCGTTTCTGATCACGGCGATCGGCGTGTCGTTCGCGATCCAGTACATCATCTTCCTGCCGTTCGTCGGCGGCGCGAATGCGCAGCCCGCCGTGACGATGTTCATCCCGGATCCGGTGTTCGACGTCTTCGGGACGATCATCACGAACCAGCAGATCATCATCGTGGTGGCCGCGATCCTGCTGATGGTCGGGACCGACATCTTCATCCGCCGCAGCCGCACCGGGCGCGGGATCCGCGCCGTGGCTCAGGACCCGGACACCGCCACGCTGATGGGCGTCTCGAAGGAGCGCACCATCGTGATCACGTTCATCATCGGCGGTCTGCTCGCCGGTGCGGCCGCCCTGTTCTACGTGATGCTGGTGCCGTCCGGCGTCATCTACAACGGCGGATTCATCCTCGGCGTCAAGGCTTTCGCCGCGGCGGTCCTGGGTGGCATCGGCAACGTCCGCGGGGCGCTGCTCGGCGGCATCCTGCTGGGCATCGTCGGCAACTACGGGCAGATCCTGCTCGGCGACGCCCAGTGGGCCGACGTCGTCGCCTTCGTCATCCTCGTCCTCGTCCTGCTGGTCCGCCCGACCGGCATCCTGGGCACCACGCTCGGAAGGAGCAAGGCATGAGCACCTCCGCTGACGGGCCGCGCCCGCTGCCCACGGCCGAGTCGGCCCGCGAGACGATCGAGACCGAGTCCGTCGCCACCGCGCGCCGGGGTCCGTTCCGCGGTCTCCGCGGGCGCTGGAACGAGCTGTCGCGTCCTGTGCAATGGGCGTGGATGCTGCCCGTGGTCGCGATCGCGTACGCGCTGCCGTACCTGGACTTCTTCCCGATCAGCACCTCGCCGGGCACCAACTGGTCCATCGCGTTGTTCTCGATGGCCGTCTACGCCCTGGTGGCGGTCGGCCTGAACGTCGTGGTCGGCTACGCCGGCCTCCTCGACCTCGGCTACGTGGCCTTCTTCGCCGTGGGGCAGTACACGGCGGCGATGTTCACCAGCCCCGACTCGCCCTACCTGAAGATCCCGTATCTGTGGACGCTGCCGGCGGCCATGGTCGTCGCAATGGTCTTCGGCGTCGTGCTGGGTGTTCCCACCCTGCGGCTGCGCGGCGACTACCTCGCGATCGTCACGCTCGGATTCGGTGAGATCGTGCGCATCCTCGCCACGATCATCCCCGCGATGAAGGGACAGGTCGGCTTCCAGAACATCGGCCGCCCGCCGGGGGAGACCGCGTCCGGCGTCCCGGTCTTCGCGAACTCCAACGGCGTGCCCTGGTACTGGTTGACCATCACCATCCTGATCATCGTGCTGCTCCTGGTGGGCAACCTGGAGCGCTCGCGGGTCGGCCGCGCGTTCATCGCGATCCGCGAGGACGAGGACGCCGCCGAGACGATGGGCGTGCCCACCTTCAAGTACAAGGTGTGGGCGTTCGCGATCGGCGCCAGTGTCGGCGGCCTCTCCGGCGCGCTGATGGCGGGTCAGATCGGCTTCGTGAACAATCAGAAGTTCGACGTGCAGACCTCGATCCTGTTCCTCGCCGCCGTGGTCCTGGGCGGCACGGGGAACAAGGTCGGTGCGATCCTCGGTGGCGCGATCGTCGCCTACATCCCGCTGCGGTTCACGGCGATCGCCGAGTACAAGTACCTGATCTTCGGCGTCGCCCTGGTGATCCTGATGATCTACCGCGCGCAGGGTCTGATCCCCGCGAAGATGCGTCTCATGGCGTACTCACGGAAGGCGCTGGAGTGGGTGGCGCCGCCGAAGCAGCCGCGGGGTTCCGAACCGCCGCGAACCACCACGCCGAGCACTGAGGGAGGTGCGTCATGACCGATGCGAACGAGAACCGCGTTCCTCAGGACGCGGCTCCGGAGGAGCCCGTGACCTCGGGCGCGGAGCCGGACATCGTGCCCGGGCAGGATCCGCCGCTCGTCGAGGGCGCGGAGTCCGAGCGCGAGATCGACGTCGCGGTCGGGGAGAAGCTCGTCGAAGTGAAGAACCTGACGATCAAGTTCGGCGGCCTCACAGCCCTGGACGATGTCTCGTTCGACATCAAGCGCGGCGAGATCCTCGGCCTGATCGGCCCGAACGGCGCCGGCAAGACGACGTGCTTCAACGCGATGACGGGCGTGTACCGGCCGACCAGCGGCGACGTGCTGCTGGAGGGCCAGTCGGTGAAGGGGCGCAAGCAGCACCAGATCACCCGGCTCGGGTTCGCCCGCACGTTCCAGAACATCCGTCTCTTCGGCGAGATGAGTGCGCTGGAGAACGTCGTCGTGGGTCTGGACGCGCGGCACCGCACCTCGGTCCCCGGCGCGCTGCTCCGGCTGCCCCGGCACGTGCGCGAGGAGAAGAGCTCGGTGGACCGGGCGATGGCGCTCCTCGACTTCGTCGGCATCGCGCAGCACGCTCAGAAGCGGTCGCGCGATCTGTCCTACGGGTCGCAGCGCCGCCTCGAGATCGCCCGCGCCCTCGCGACGGATCCGAAGCTGCTGTGCCTGGACGAGCCGGCCGCCGGGTTCAACCCCGCGGAGAAGGAGGACCTGATGGCGCTCATCCGGTCCATCCGCGACGAGGGGTACACCGTCCTGCTCATCGAGCACGACATGAAGCTCGTGATGGGCGTCACCGACCGCATCGTGGTGCTCGAGTTCGGCAAGAAGATCGCCGACGACGTGCCCGCGGTCATCCGTGACGACCCGCGCGTGATCGCCGCCTACCTGGGAGTGCCTGAAGATGACGTTGCTTGAACTGAAGGACGTCTCCGTCCACTACGGGCGGATCAAGGCGATCCACGACATCTCCTTCTCGGTGGAGGAGGGCGAGATCGTCTCGCTGATCGGCGCGAACGGCGCGGGCAAGACGACCACCATGCGCACGATCTCGGGCCTGCTGCAGCCGTCCAGCGGGTCCATCCTGTTCGACGGCCAGGACATCACCAAGATGAAGGCGCACCTGCGCGTCGTCAAGGGGATCTCGCAGTCGCCCGAGGGCCGCGGAATCTTCCCGGGCATGACGGTGCTGGAGAACCTGGACATGGGCACGTTCGGCTTGAAGAACAAGTCCGGGGTCGCCGAGTCGTACGAGCGCGTGTTCTCGCTGTTCCCGCGGCTGGACGAGCGCAAGAAGCAGCTCGGCGGGACGATGTCCGGCGGCGAGCAGCAGATGCTCGCCATCGGGCGCGCGCTGATGTCGCAGCCGCGCGTGCTGCTGCTGGACGAGCCCTCGATGGGACTCGCGCCGCAGTTCATCCGGCAGATCTTCAAGATCATCACGGAGATCAATGCGCAGGGCACGACCGTGCTGCTCGTGGAGCAGAACGCGAATCAGGCTCTCGCGAGAGCACACCGCGCGTTCGTGCTGGAGACCGGGGCGATCACCCGCACCGGAACCGGCAAGGAGCTGCTCGCCGACCCGGCCGTCAAAGAGGCTTACCTCGGCGTCGGCTGAACCCGAGCGGATCGGATCCGCGCACACACGAGAAGAACCGCGTCCTCCGGAAGGGCGGCGCGGTTCTTCCTGGAGACGGTCAGTCCTTGCGGTAGCCGGAACGGCCCATGGAGAACAGGGCGCCGAACGTGAGCACGGTCGCGGCGATCGCCATGAGGCCGATCAGCCAGGCGATCCCCTCGGAGATGTAAGCGGCATCGAACATGGTCCACAGCCTATCGTCAGAACGCCGCGCCGAACTCGGGTAGCATGGTGTGGTCCTCGGCGAGGGATGGCGCCTGCGTGCGCGCATCCGTGATCGACGCGGTGAGCTCTGGCTCTCCTTCCGTCGTGTCGAGACGACGAACCCAGACCACCGCACGGCACCTGAGCCGCGTGTGAACGAGGAGAACATCATGACCGAAGACAACAAGGTTGTCGCCGAGCTCCGCACCAGCTTCGGCAAGGGCTTCGCCCGCCGTCTGCGCGCCGCGGGCCAGATCCCGGCCGTCATCTACGGCCACGGCACCGAGCCGGTGCACGTCGCCCTGCCGGGCCACCAGGTCGCCCTGCTCGTGCGCCGCGCCAACGCGCTGCTCGAGCTGGACATCGCCGGCAAGAGCCAGCTCGCCCTGGTGAAGGACGTGCAGAAGGACCCGGTGCACCAGATCATCGAGCACATCGACCTGCTCGTCGTGAAGAAGGGCGAGAAGGTCGCCGTCGAGCTCCCCGTCGTCCTCGTCGGCGAGCCGTTCGCCGGCACCATCGCCAACCTCGACGCGACCCACCTGTCGGTCGAGGCCGAGGCGACCCACATCCCGGAGCACGTAGAGGTCTCCGTCGAGGGCCTCGAGGACGGCGCGCGCATCACGGCCGCCGACGTGACCCTGCCCAAGGGCGTCTCGCTGGTCGCCGACCCGGAGACGCTCGTCGTCGCCGTCTCCGTCCCCGCTGCGGCGATCGCCGCCGAGGAGGAGATCGCGGCTGCCGATGAGGCCGTCGCCGAGGCACAGTCCGAGGAGGCCGCCGCGGAGTGATCCTGCGGTCCTAGAACTCCGGGAAGGGGGCGCGACTGGTTCGCGCCCCCTTCTTGTCTCTCTTCTTTCTTCGTGATCCGGGAGGATGGATCCATGGCGCAGACGTGGCTGGTGGTGGGACTCGGCAACCCGGGTCCGAGGTACGCCGCGACCCGGCACAACGTCGGGCAGATGGTGGTCGACGAACTGGCCTCCCGCCGCGGCGAGGCGTTCCGCGAGCACAAGGCCGGCGCCCGGGTCGTCGAGACCTGGGTGCGCCCGGGCGGCGACAAGCTCGTGCTGGCCAAGCCCAACAGCTTCATGAACGTCTCGGGTGCGCCGGTCGGCGCCCTCGCGCGCTTCTACTCCGTAGATCCGGAGCGGATCGTGCTCGTGCACGACGAGCTCGACATCCCGTTCGACACGATCAAGCTCAAGGTCGGCGGCGGCCACGGCGGCCACAACGGCATCCGCGACGTCGCCCGGGTGCTGACCACGCCCGACTTCCCGCGGGTGCGGGTGGGCATCGGCCGCCCGCCGGGCCGGCAGGATCCCGCCGACTGGGTGCTCGCGCCGTTCGGCGCCGCGGAGCGCCCGAACCTTCCGATCCTCATCTCCGACGCGGCGGACGCCGTGGAGCAGCTCGTCGAGGAGGGGCTGCTCGCAGCGCAGCAGAAGCACCACGCGCCGCGCTGAGCCTGCGGGTGTCGCCGGCCCGCGCGGGGCGACGCCTCACCGCGTCGTTCCTCGCGGTTCAGCGGGTGGTCGAGGCGACGCCCAGCGCGATCGCCAGAACGACGTACGCGACGAAGAAGAACACGAGCGGCCCGAGCGCCGCGATGATCACGGCCGCGATGCCGGATCCGCGGCCGCGACGGCGAGCGATGGCGACGATGCCCTGCACGAGCGCCCAGATGCCCAGCGCGCTCGCGACCCACGCCGTGATCTCCCACCACAGCACCAGGTCGCGCACCGGGGTGAACGCCGAGAGGTCCTCGGCGGCGAGCTGCCTCTCGAGATCCGTGAGGCTGGTGCCGGAACCGGCGCCGTAGCCGATCTGCCAGGCGAGGACCGCGCTGACGAGCGTGAGCAGGACGGTGGCGACCAGGGCGAGGACCAGCGCGACGCGGCCGATCGCGGCGCCGCCCCGGCGGGCGGCGGGAGCGGGGAACGGCGCAGCGTACCCGCCGGCAGGCCCGGCGAACGCGCCGGGCGGCGCCTGCGGCGGCTGCGCGTTCTGCTGCGGCGAGTACGGCGCCGGCGGGACCGGGGGAACGGCGTACCCGCCTGGCGCGGCCGGGGGAGCCGTGTATCCCGGCGGAACGGGGCGGGGCTGCTGCGGATCGGTCACGCGTTCATCCTAGGCGCGGGCTCCGACGGAGCGATCGGTCGCGGCATATGTGCGTCATCTCAACCGGCTGCCCGCCTGTCGATCCCTGAGCTTGTGGAAGAGACATGAACCGGGTGTCGTGGTCTTCTCCCGGTGCCTGCTCCAGGCCGGCCGATCGTCGGTCCCTGAGCTAGTCGAAGGGACATCACGGTCCTCCCACGCGGGCCTTGATGCGAGTGTGCCGATCCGTGGGTGGCCGTCGATCGTCCTCCACAGGCGAGTATCTGAACGAGTTGTGCACAGGTTGCGTTTTTAGCGCTGATCTGGTGTTCGAATGTCGGTGGCCACGGGTTGAATGGGGGTATGACATCGACCACGACACGGGTTCTCGAGCAGCTGGACGGGCTGGTGGAGGAGCTGTGCGCGTCGTCGGAAATGTCGGCGTGCTTCGACGGGCTGACGGGTTCGGAGCTGGTGTCGGCGTTGCAGGCGGCCGGGGCTGTGCGGCGCCGGTTGGATGCGGTGGTCACGGGGTTGGTGGGGCAGGTCGAGGACCGGGACCGGCGCCTTTCCGCCGAACGCGTCTCCTCGACGGTGGGCTGCCGAGACGTGACCGAACTGCTGCGACGTTCCCTGCGCACCGACATGGGCACCGCGCGACAGTTCGTGCGGGCGGCCCGGGTGACGCATCGGGATGTGGTGCTGTCCACGGGTGACCTGCTGCCGGCCCGCTACCCCGCCATGGCCGAGGCGTTGCGGGACGGGGTCGTGTCGGTTCCGGGCCTGTTGGCCGCGATCGGGCCGGTGGAGCGGGCGGGGAACCGGATCCGCTCCGAGGAGCGGGAAGCGGTGGACGGGCTGCTCGCCGCGACCGCGCATGGGGAGGACCTGCCGGACGAGCATGGTCGTCCGGGTCCTGCGCCGTCGACGGACGAGCTGGCGGAGTACGCCCGGGCGATCATGCTCGCGTTGGACCCGGATGGTGCCGAACCCGACGACGCGAAAGCCGACCGCAACCGGTCCTTCTGGATGGGACCCCTCCGCGGCGGAGTCCACCCCATCGGTGGTGGGCTGATCCCCGAGGTCGCCGGGCTGCTGCAACGGCTGCTGGACGGGTTGAACAACCCCGCGGCGGGCCGATCGCCCGACCTTGGATCCGACACGGTGAATCCCGGCAGCGACGCGGATCGCCCGGAACGTTCCCCGAATGTCGGCGGTGTACGCTTCGAACCTGACGGCGACCCGGACGGTGAGGATCCGGGCGGGATCGACGGCCTGCCGGTCCCGGAGGATCGCCGGACCCGCACCCAACGCGACCACGACAACCTCGCCATGATCCTCACCGCCGCCGCGTCTGGCGGTGTCCCCGACCTGGGTGGTGCCGCCCCGACGCTCGTGGTGTCGGTCACGGCGGAGGCATACGCGTCCGGACACGGGCGGGCGTTCATCGAAGGCACCGGCGATGACGTCCCCCTGTCTGTAGCGCACCACGCCGCCTGCGCCGGTGGGATCCAGCGGGTGCTGTTCGACGAGCGCGGACAGATCGTGTCCATCGGGACCACCGCGCGGATCTTCACCGCCCTGCAGCGCCGCGCCATCCAGCTCCGCGACCGGGAATGCATCATCCCCGGCTGCCACGTCCCCGCCACCTGGTGCGAGATCCACCACGTCCAGGAATGGGCGGACGGCGGCCCCACCCACACCAGCAACGTCGCAAGTCGTTAATACACCTGTTGCGCTCTCTGGTCCGCACTTCTCGGATCTGTAGCATTGCCATAGCTGCGGAGGGAGCAACCTTGACTGATATATCAGCGACATCGAAGAGCCCAGGAGAAGTCGAGCTCGTCGAGAGTGGAAAACGCGCGATTCAGGCCGCAGACTCGATTTCCGATGAACCTATCGATTGCTACTTCGGAAGGTTCGGCACCTTCTTCTTGGACGTGGGACACTCCAAGAAGTCCAGGCGGGTCTTCCATGAGGAAATCGTCCAGGCGATCCGTTCGGATAGCCGGGTCACAGAGGTTGCTGATTCAGAGTTCAAGGCCGTCTGGACTCGAACCTGGACCTCGTTCCCCCCGGGAGCAGACTCGAATCGAGACCAGCTACTCAGCGGTTCAGACCACTTTCACCCCCTCGAATTGTCAGAACCTGTGGCCTTCGCCGTGCACGTTCCGATCAAGAATCAACCCGTCATCCTTGACGCTGATGACGTCCCAACGGATCAATACTGGGCGGTCTGGGACGGGCTCACTCTGGTGGTCATCTGGAAAAGACAACCCGAATCGCGCCGTCCTCCAAGATCCGCCGGGCACGTGGTCGAGGAGATCATTCGCGCAGCCGCTGAACGAACAGGCGCCCGCCTGGTCGTTCAAGCATGCAGTCCCGGATGCACGAATATGTTCGCGCACCGCAGTCTGCGCATCGACCAGTTTCGTGAGCAGGATGGCCCTTCAATGAAACTGGAGGGTTCCCACCCGAGAGTCGTGAGCGTTCGTCTCCATCGAGATGGCGAGCCCATGAATGTGGCGACGACTCTCTATGAGCGGATCGAGGACCCTTGCGGACACTTTGCGCGCCTAAAGAACTTGTCACGCCGGATCATTGACATTGAGGGAGATTTACGACAGCTGGTAGACGAACTGCTGGCAATGGACTACGCGAGGCTGGCACGCAGCAAGAAAGGTTGGAGGGCACGAGCGAGTTACCAATTGCACGCGGCATGGCACTGGTTCCGTGGGGAAGGTGCGGGTCGCGAAACTCAGGAACTCATCGGATCTATCTGGATAGCTATGGCGCGGATCGAACGACTGCGCCGAGATTGGCTGCAACAACAGCGAAGATTCTCTGATGCCGCAACGCTCTATGGACGGCAGGTTTTGTTCGACATCGATCGCATCGATGACGAGGTTGCCGTTTCTGCGATGGACACGGGCTTCGCGAAGGCGGCCGTGGAGCACAAATCAGCAAGGCGCGATAGCAAGGTGATCGTGTGGGCCACTGTGGGCGGTGGCGTCGCCGGTGGTGCGGTTGCGTTGTTGGCGGCGGCGCTCTCGAGCGCCGCATAGCGGCGCTCTTGACTTGAATCTGCAACATAACTCGGGGTCGCGACTGCGGCGTCGTCGGCAAGGAATCGCGGAGCGATTCCGCGGCAGGCGCGCCGCAGCGCGGCGCCTGTGCGGTCGCTGTGAGCTTGCCTTCCTCGAATGACACGCCTGTGATTCGCTGGCTATCCTGCTGGTGAACGGTGGCTGGAACTCACACAGAGTAAGAACTCAAGCGCTTCGGCATCTAACAAGCCTCACAACGCAGACAAACAACGCAGGCCTCCACAGCCGGGCCAACCCTGACATGACAAGTGGGCCGTTCGCGTCTCTGTCGTGCTGTCTGTGTGAGGTCTCTCGATGGTGTCCGAACTGTCCCCGGCTTCCTGGTCGTTGGCTCGTCCCGATGCAGGTTGGTCGTTCACTCTTGTCCCTGCTGCCGGTGAGGGCGGCGGCTCGTTCCGCTCGTCTCTCCGACGTGTTCCCGAGTACGTGGCTCGCGGTGAGGCGTCCGATCCCGACCGCGCGGCCGCGGAAGCAGCGCGGCGTGCTCGCTCGAAACTGCGCCGATACTGCGCCGCGAATGTGCTGAACCGGCTTGGGACCCTCACCTATCGCGGTGAAGGGAACCACGATTCGGCGCTAGTACGGGACCATCTGGGCGCGTTCTTCCGTGATCTACGGGCGTCGCTCGGTGGGGACCCGTTCCCGTATGCGTGGGTGCCGGAGTGGCACAAGACCGGCCACGGGCTGCACGCGCATTTCGCAGTGGGCCGGTTCATCAAGCGCCACATGATCGAGGCAGCGTGGCCGCACGGGTTCATCTCGATCAAACTGCTCGGGAACTTGCCGGTCGGATCAACGAAGCTGTCCGAGGCGCGAATCGCGGGCGGGTATCTCGCGAAATACGTCGCGAAGTCGTTCGCTGACCCGGTGGGCCGGGAGCTCGGCTCGCACCGGTACGACGTCGCGGAGGGATTCCAACCTGAACGGGTCCGGTTCACCGGCCCCAGCCGGGATGCGGTGCTCGAGCAGGCGTCCGCGCATTTGGGGTCTGCTCCGGGTGTGGTGTGGGATTCGGCAGCGTTGGAGCAGTGGCAGGGCCCGCCGACGGTCTGGGCACAGTGGGGGCGATGATGGCTGCGGTCGATCCGCTCGCTGTCGCCGCATGGGTGGCGCGGACCTGTCAGACGCAGGGGGTGCCGGTGTTCGTGTCTGACCCGGGCGTGCTGTCCCAGGTGCGGAGGGTGGTAGGAGCCGGCGGGCCGGGAGCGGGGCCCCGCAGGGGCGCGCGCGGGCCGGCGGCTCCTACACCGCCCACACCGGGATGATCCGGTCGGGATAGAACCGGCCAAGACGCTCCGCGGGCTGGATCGTGGCGTAGTCGAGCACGGCGCGGATGATCGTGTGTTGGCGCTCCAAGTTCATGGTCGCCCACCCGGCGCGCAGCGCATCACCTTGGCCGATGATCTGCGCCAGCGCATGGCCCCCAGGGACTCTGGCGAGCTGCTGATCCACCATCGTGAGCTGTCGCTCCAACGGATCCCGTGCAGCCTTCCACTCCAAGCGTGAGACCTCTCCTTCAGAGAACATCTCGCTCAACTCCACCATCCGCGCCTGCAGCTTCTCTCGCTCAGCGGTGAGTTCCGCATGTCGAGTGTCTTGCGCCTGCTGGCCGGTGAGCACAGCTTCCATGTCAGCCGTATCGAGCCGGTACAGCACGGCAGCGGTGAGCCATTCCTCCACCGGCGGCGCAGCGACCGTAACCCCGCCGCACCCTCGATGATCCGGCCCCGACATGCACACATAGCGGCGTTCATCGCCGCGGGCGGAGGAGAACAGCTTCCCGCCGCACTTCCCGCACCGCAGCATCCCCGACAACAGGTAACGGCGCGGGGCTCGTCGTCCAGCCGCCTTCTTCGTCACCGCGACGGCGAGGATTCGGTCGCGGTCCTCAACGCTGATGATCGGATCCCACATCGCCTTGCCGACGACCTCACCCAGATGCGAGCGCAAGCCCGCGATCCGTGCACTGTGCAGCAGGTTCCGGACCGTGGTGGATCGCCACGCGGCCCCGCTGGACGTGGGAACGCCGCGGTCCTCCAGGTCCGTGGCGATCGACCGCGTCGACTCCCCACTGATGTACCGATCAGCCATCTCTTGCACGATCTGTGCCTCTGTTGGGTTGATCGTGATCTTGTCAGCCTCGTACCCGAACGGACGATTCGCGCCACCGCCCGGCCTGCCCTGCTCGGCGTTCTGCCGCGCCTTGCGCCGCAACCGCTCCGACTTGCGGCCGGACTCCTTCGCCGCGAACGCCGCGAAGATGCGCGCGGTGAACAAGCCATCGTCCGTGCCGAGGTCCACGTCTGTGGTGACGGTCGCGACCTGATGTACCCCTGCCGCCTTGCAGACCTGCGCGAACTGCTCCAACTCGATTGGACGGCGCGTGAGCCGGTCCATGTTGTACACGATCACCGCGTCCCGCAGCCCGTCTCGTACATCCGCAAGCATCCGCTCATACTCCGGGCGGACCTTGCCCGAGAACGCGGACACGTCGTTGTCGACATACTCCGCCCCTACCGTCCACCCGCGATCCGCGGCAAGCTTGCGGCAATCCTCCAACTGCCGCTGCACACCGAGCGCGAGGCCGGTCGGGTCGGACGAGATCCGCGCGTACACCGCCGCCGAACGAGGCTTCTCCATGACGGTCATATTACGAACTCACCACCAACGGCGTCGCCCTCTGCTGGCACCACCACCGCACGCTCGACACCTCCGGCTGGGAAGTCCGGATGCGACACGGAGTCCCCGAAATCCGAGGCCCGGCATGGTGGGACCCCTACCGCGACTGGCACCGACCCCGCACCCGCACCGGCGACCCCGAGAGGATCCACCGAGACCTCACCCACGCCGGAACACCACCCGGATGACTCGCGGCGTCGGCCGCCTCAGCCCCTGATGCCTGCGCTCGTTCGAACGGCTCTGCATGGTCATCGCCCGGTTCGAGGTTGCGGCATCGGTGCCGGAGACGTCACGGGTCGCGTCTCCAGCGCTCAACGCCGGAGAGCCGGACCCAGAACGCGGGCATCCAGTGTCGGCGGAGCCACGTAGACTTTCTCGGTGACTGTGCAGGGTATCGTGCGCGCGCTGGAAGAAGAGGCGTCGGGCTTCCGCGACGCCCTGACCTGGGCGCAGACCGACGCCGACCTGCTCGCGAGCATCGGGATGGATGCGCCGATGCTCGCCGGCCTCCTCGAGCGTCGTGCCGCCGGCGGCAAGCCCGCAGCGCTGCTGGTGGTCGCTCCGACCGGTCGGCGTGCGGAGTCCCTGGCCGCGGCGCTGGGGTCCTACCTCTCGGGTGCCGAGATCCTGGCCTTCCCCGCGTGGGAGACGCTCCCGCATGAGCGCTTGAGCCCGAGCCCCGACACGGTCGGCCGTCGCCTCGAGGTTCTGCGCCGTATGCGTCTCTGGTCGGGGGAGCGCCCGCTCGTCGTCGTCGCGTCGGTGCGCGCCGCACTGCAGCCCGTGGCGGCAGGACTCGGCGACGTCGAGCCGCTCGAGCTCACCGTCGGCGGGCGCGGCTACGACCTCGACGGCGTGGCGGCCGCGCTCGTCGAGCGCGCCTACTCCCGCGTGGACATGGTCTCGCGTCGCGGCGAGTTCGCGGTGCGCGGCGGCATCCTCGACGTCTTCCCGCCCACGGCGGAGCATCCCTCCCGCGTCGAGTTCTTCGGCGACGAGATCGACCAGATCCGCCTCTTCTCCGTGGCCGACCAGCGCTCGCTGCCCGGCGAGGTGCGCAGCGTGGCGCTGCCGGCGAGCCGCGAGCTGCTGCTCACCGCCGAGGTGCGCGAGCGCGCCGGGGCGCTCGTCGACGCGTTCCCCGGCATCGCGGGCATGCTCCAGAAGATGGCGGAGGGCATCCCCGTCGAAGGCATGGAGTCGCTCCTGCCCGTGGTGGCCGGACCGGTGGTGCCCCTCGCCGACTACCTTCCCGAGGGGGCCGCGGTCGCGCTCGTCGACCCGGAACGCAGCGGCGCCCGCGCGGCGAGCCTCGGCGAGACGAACCGGGAGTTCCTCGAGGCGGCGTGGAGTGCGGCCACTGCGGGGGCGTCCGCCCCGATCGACCTGCAGACCGGCGACTTCCTCTCCGTCGCCGAGCTGCGGACGGCGGTGCACGACCGCGGCGGCGTGTGGTGGCGGCTGAGTGCGTTCGACGCGGGCTCCGATGACGCCGCCTTCGAACAGGGCGCCGACGGTGTGAGCGCCGCACCCATCCCGTCCTTCCACGGCAACGTCGACGGTGCGATCGAGTTCACCGCGGGCCGGGTCTCGGACGGGTGGCGCGTGGTGCTGGTGTCGTCGGGCGCAGGCCTCGTCGACCGCGCCCGCGACGTGCTCGCCGACCGCGGCATCGCCGCGCGCGTCGTCGAGACGCTGCCCGACGTCCCGGACGCCGGCGTCGCGACGCTCGTCACCGGCACGATCGAGTCCGGCTTCCAGATCGCGAGCGCCAGGATCGCGGTCGTCACCGAGAACGAGTTCTACGGTCGCACCATCGGCGGCGACACCCGCGTCGTGAAGAAGCTCGCCTCCCGGCGCAAGAACGTCGTGGATCCGATGCAGCTCAAGGCGGGCGACTACGTCGTGCACCAGACGCACGGCATCGCGCGGTTCGTCGAGATGACCCAGCGCGAGGTCTCATCGGGCGGCCGAAACGCGGTGAAGACGACGCGCGACTACCTGGTGCTGGAGTACGCGCCGTCGAAGCGCGGTTACCCCGGCGACAAGCTGTACGTGCCGACCGATCAGCTCGACCTGCTGTCGAAGTACGTCGGCGGCGAGGCGCCCACGCTCTCGAAGATGGGCGGCAGCGACTGGGCCGCCGCAAAGGGCAAGGCCCGCAAGGCGGTGCGCGACATCGCCGTCGAGCTCGTGAAGCTGTACTCGGCGCGCATGGCCGCCAAGGGGCATGCCTTCGGCCCCGACACCCCCTGGCAGCGCGAGCTCGAGGAGGCGTTCCCGTTCGCGGAGACCCCCGACCAGCTGCAGACGATCGACGAGATCAAGGCCGACATGGAGCGGCCGATCCCGATGGACCGCCTGCTGTCCGGCGACGTCGGCTTCGGCAAGACCGAGGTCGCGGTGCGCGCCGCGTTCAAGGCCATCCAGGACGGCAAGCAGGTCGCGATGCTCGTTCCGACGACCCTCCTCGTCAAGCAGCACCTGGAGACGTTCACCGAGCGCTTCGCCGGCTTCCCGGTCAAGGTGCGTCCGCTCTCGCGCTTCCAGACGGACAAGGAGGCACGCCTCGTCCGCGAGGGCCTGCTGGAAGGCTCCGTCGACATGGTGATCGGCACGCACCGGATCCTCACCGATCAGGTGATGTTCAAGGACCTGGGCCTCATGATCATCGACGAGGAGCAGCGCTTCGGCGTCGAGCACAAGGATGCGCTGAAGAAGCTGAAGACGAACGTCGACATCCTCGCGATGAGCGCGACGCCGATCCCGCGCACGCTGGAGATGGCGGTGACCGGGATCCGGGAGATGTCCACACTGCAGACGCCTCCAGAGGACCGGCACCCGATCCTCTCGTTCGTGGGCCCGAAGAGCGACAAGCAGGTGGCCGCGGCGATCCGCCGCGAGATCCTCCGCGAGGGGCAGGTCTTCTACGTGCACAACCGGGTGCAGTCGATCCAGCGCGTAGCCGCAGAGCTGGCCGAGCTGGTGCCCGAAGCGCGGATCGCGGTGGCGCACGGCAAGATGGGCGAGCACCAGCTGGAGCAGGTGGTGGACGACTTCTGGGAGCGCAAGTACGACGTGCTCGTCTCGACCACCATCATCGAGACGGGCCTGGACATCTCGAACGCGAACACCATCATCATCGACCGCGCGGACCGCTACGGCCTCAGTCAGCTGCACCAGCTGCGCGGGCGTGTCGGCCGCGGCCGGGAGCGCGCCTACGCCTACTTCCTCTATGACGACAGCAAGCCGCTCAGCGAGACGGCCGCCGACCGACTGCAGACCATCGCGATCAACAACGATCTCGGATCCGGCATGCAGGTCGCACTCAAGGATCTCGAGCTGCGCGGCGCCGGCAACCTCCTCGGCGCCGAGCAGGCCGGGCACATCGCGGGGGTCGGCTTCGACCTGTACCTGCGCATGATCGGCGAAGCCGTGGCGACGTTCCGGGGCGAGGAGACCGAGACCGGCGCGGAGCTGCGCCTCGAGCTTCCCGTCGATGCCCGCATCCCCGACTCGTACATCGACAGCGAGCGTCTGCGCCTGGAGGCCTACCAGAAGCTGTCCAGCGCGGCCACCGCGACCGCGCCGGCCGACGCGATCGACCACGTCGTCGAGGAGCTCACCGACCGCTACGGCACTCCGCCGGCCGAGGTCGAGGGACTCATCGCGATCGCCCGGCTGCGCCGCCGCGCGGCTCGCGCCGGGCTCACCGACGTCGTCGCGATGGGCTCGAACCTGCGTGTCGCACCGGCCCGCCTGGAGGACTCCATGAAGGTGCGGCTGCAGCGGCTGTACCCGCAGGCCAAGCTCGTCGGCGGGGGAGAGGCGCTCGTTGTGCCGATGCCGGGCGCCGACCGGGCGGATCCCGTCGAGTGGACCGGCCAGCTGCTCACCGCGCTGTTCCTTGAATCGGCGCCCGCCGAGGCGCCCGTCGCCGCGGGAGCGGCGTCGTGAACGCCGACTCCGTCGTGCGCTCGCGGGGCGGGCGGGCCCTGTCGGCGGCCGAGGGGCGTGCCCTCGCGGAGCAGCTGATGCAGAGCCGGCGACCGCGTCCGGAGGCACCTGCGGCGGTGCGCCCGGAGGCGGCCGCCGCGGCGGCGTCGGATCACATCCCGCCGCGGACGGAGGCGCCCGAGCCCGTGCGCCGCTCCCGGGTGCGTCCCGCTCCCAGCGCGGATCCGCGCTGGCGCTGGATCTCCACGCGCGAGACGCACCGCGGGAGGGTGCGCATCGACGTGGACGAGGTTCAGCTGCCCACGGGAGAGCGGACCACGTTCGAGGTCGATCGCAGCGTGCCGTTCACCGTCGCGACCCTCGTGCAGCAGGGATCCGATCTGCTGCTGGCACGGCAGTACCGCTACCCGGTCGATCGCTGGATCCTCGACCTCCCGGGCGGCGGGGGCGAGTTCGGCGAGGTGCCCGAGCAGGCGGCGCGCCGCGAGCTCGAGGAGGAGCTCGGTGTCATCGCGACCACGCTGATCCCGCTGCACACGTACTTCGCCAACCCCGGGCGCAGCGTGTGGGCGACGCATCTCTTCTTCGCACCCGGCGTCCGGGAGGGTCGTGCCCTCGTCGACCCGAGCGAGCGGGTCCAGCCCGTGCGGATGCCGCTCGCCGAACTCGACCGGCTGCTCGTCGAGGGTGAGGTCACGGATCCTGCGCTGCTCATCGCCCGCACGATGGCCGCGGCCAAGGGCCTGCTCCCGCCCGTCGGTGCCTGAACAGCGGAGTCAGCGCCAGAGCCAGCACAACGCATCGGGCAGGAGCACGCCGCCGTGGTTGGGATGGTGACCTCCATCTCCGACGACGAGACGGAAGTCGTACCCTCGACGTGCAAGCGCGGCTGCCGTTTCCAGCGACTCGGCGAACCAGTTCATCTCCGATTCGTTCCGAGGTCATCACAACGAGAATCCGCCGTCCGTGGTGAGCACTTGCCCCACGACCCACGAGCCGGCATTGCTGCACAGCCACGCGATCAGCCGCGCGGGATCATCGATGCGGCCCACCCGTCCGAACGGGGTGGTCGGCAGCCAGGCGAGGTAGTCGGTGAGGTCGCGGTCGGTTGTCTCCGGATCGAGGTAGCCCGTGTTCACCGGACCGGGATTCACGGTGTTCAGCACGAGACCGACCTCGAGCAGTTCGGCGGCGACGGTGCGCGTAATGCCGGCGAGCGCTGCCTTGCTCGTGGCGTAGGCGACCTCGCCGCGCATCGCGCCGTGCCCCTGGCCAGAGGTCATCCAGATCACGTGACCCGTCGGCGCCGGGAAGGGGCCGAGGCTTCCGCCGCGGTCGCCGGGCCGGGCTGCCACCGCCTCACCGCCTCCCAGGTCGCGTCTGCGGCGCCGTGCGAATCCCGCCGTGAGCAGCAGCGAGGCGCGCGCGTTGGCCTTCCAGTGCGCGTCCAGTCGGTCTGCTGTCATGTCGTAGATGCTTCCGTCGCCGCCACTCATGGCCTGATTGCAGACGAGGATGTCCAGGCGCCCGGTGAGCGCGGACGCGGCGTCCAACAGAGGCTCGATCGCGTCGGGGTCCCGCAGGTCCGCCGAGAGGTCTCCGAGACGAGCGCCGTGAGCCTGTGCCGCCCGGACGCCTGCGCGCACGGCGTCGAGGTCGTCGGCGCCCGTCTGCTGGGCGAGATCGTGTGGACGGTAATGGTGCAGGAACAGATCGGCGCCGAGCGCGGCGAGCGCCGTCGCGATGCCGTAGCCGATTCCGCGACGACGTGAGACGCCGGTGACCAGTGCGGTCCTGCCGGCCAGCGGGAGCGGCTCGGCGTGTGACAGGGAAGAGGGAGAGGAGGACACGGCGATGACTTTCGATCGGAGGGAAGCAGCGACACCCGTGCGAGGACGGAAGCGAGGCGGCGGGGAAGGATCCGGTCATCGGCATTGCATGTTGCCACACTGGCAGACCCTGAGAGGTCAGGGCAAGAGCGCCCCGACTTCTAGCGCACCGGGCCCGGCACGTCAACGGGGTGGCCGGTGTTCCTCGAGCGCGGGAGAGTCATCGCATGTGGACACTCCTGATCATCCTGCTCATCGTCTGGCTCGGGCTCTCGATCCTCGGCTTCGTCGTCAAGGGACTGGTCTGGCTGGCCGTGCTCGGGATCGTGCTGTTCCTCGCGACCCTCGTGTTCGGCCTGATCCGGGGCAACCGCAGCCGCACCTGAGCAACCGCCGCCGGAGCTGAGCAACCGCCGCTAGTCTGGCGGCATGATGTACGAGCACCTCGGGGCTCGGCCCCGTATCCACGACACGGCCGTCGTGGCTCCGTCCGCCGTGATCTCCGGCGACGTGACGATCGGCCCGAACTGCCAGGTGCTGCACGGCGCCGTGATCACGGCCGAGGGCGGTCCGATCACCCTCGGCGAGCACGTGATCGTGATGGAGAACGCGCTCATCCGCGCCACCGCCGCCAACCCCGTGCATATCGGCGACCACGTACTGGTGGGCCCGATGGCGAGCATCTCCGGCGCCACGATCGCGGATGAGGTGTTCCTGGCGACCGGCACCAGGATCTTCAACGGCGCCGTGATCGGCGAGCGCAGCGAGGTGCGCATCAACGCGGTCGTGCACCTGCGCACCACACTGCCGCCCGAGACCGTGGTGCCGATCGGCTGGGTCGCGGTGGGGGCGCCCGTGCGGATCCTGTCGCCCGAGCGCCACGAGGAGATCTGGGAGGCGCAGCACGAGCTCGACTTCCCCGGCTACGTGTTCGGTGTGGACCGCTCGACGCCCGATCTCATGGTGCAGCTCACCGAGCGCTACGCGCGATCGCTCGCCCGGCACTCCGACGACCACGCACTCTGAGCGACCACGGGTCGCCCTCCACCGCTCTCCTCCGCTCGAACGAAGGGACTGCTGTGCCCGAACAGCCCACTGGGGGTCTCGTGCGCCCCGATGTCACCGTGTCCGACGCCGTCGCCATCGCCCGCGAGCACTGGGGCGTCGCCGTCACGGCGTCAGAGCTCGGCAGCAACCAGGACCGCAACTTCCTGCTCACCGAGGCGGATGGCGCCCGCAGCGTGCTCCGGGTCGACAACCCGGTCTTCGGTGACAGCGCCCGCGACGCGCAGCATGCGGCGCTCGACGCGTACCGGTCGGCCGGTGTCACCGTGCCTGCCGCGCTGCCGGGCCTCGACGGCGCCCTCACGCAGCGCTGGCGCGGTCTCTCCGTGCGGCGCAGCGCCTTCGCCCACGGCGAGCCGATGGTCGACGCGGGCTACTTCGCGCCCGTGGTGCTGAGGGAGTTCGGATCGCTCGCGGCTGCCTCGGTGAACGCGCTCGCCGCGCTGGATCATCCCGGGCTCGACCGCCCGCACATGTGGGACATGCGGGTGGCCGCGGACGAGGCCCGGCGCCTGCTGCCCTCGATCGCGGAGCCGGCGCTGCAGGACCGCGTCTCCGCGGCGATCGCCGAGGCGGAGTCGCTGCTGCAGCGCGTCGCGGCGGATCTGCCCGTGCAGCCGATCCACGGCGACCTCACCGACGACAACGTCATGGGCGAGCGCGGGGCGGACACGCGGCTGCACCCGCGCACGGTGCTCGACCTGGGCGACCTGGCACTCGGGTGGCGGGTCGCGGAGCTCGCCGTATGCGCGTCGTCGATGCTGCACCATGAGCCCGAGCGGCCGTGGCGCGTACTCGACACGATCGCGGCGTTCCACGCCGATGCGCCGCTCAGTGACGCCGAGGCGCGGGCCGTCTGGCCGCTGATCGTGCTGCGCGCGGCCCTGCTCGTGGCGAGCGGCTGGCGCCAGCTCGAGATCGACGGCGGCAACGACTACGCGCGCGAGCGCATCGCCGGAGAGCAGGCGATCTTCGACGCCGCCACGGCCGTGCCTCTCGTCGAGGCCGTGGAGCTCGTCCTGGACCGGCTCGGTGTCGCCGCTCCCTCCCCGGTTTCGGCGCCGGTGCTGGATGGATCCCGGCTCGCGTCGTTGCTGCCCGGCCTCGAGGGCGAGGTCGCGATCCTGGATCCCGGAGTGGAGGCCGAGGACCTTGCTTCCGGTGCCTGGCTCGCACCCGACGCGGAGGACGCGCTCGTCCGTGCCGCGTTTGATGGCGGCGCAGCGGCGGCCGTCATGCCCTATGGCGTCTTCCGGCTCACGCGTACGCGCATCGACAGCCCCGAAGCGGCGGCGACCTGGCCGGTCGGCACGGTGATCCACCTTCCCGCGGGCGGCCGGCTGCCGATCACCGCACCGATCGCCGGGCGGGTCGGTGCGTCCGCATCGGGCGCGGTGCGGATCGCGCTCGACGACGGCTGGGTCTGCGAGCTCCGCGGCGCGGACACCGCTCCTGCCGCCGGCACCGCGGTCCAGGCGGGGCAGGAGATCGGCACGATCCCGGCCAGTGCGACGGCCCGCACCCTCGTCGTCTCGATCCTCCGCGCGGACGTCTCGCCGCCGTCGACGCCCGCCGTCGACGCCGCGTTCGTGGTCCCGGACCTCGTCCCCGCGTGGCGCCGGCTCAGCGCGGACCCGGCACCCTGGCTCGGCTTGCCCTCCGTCGCCCAGCAGGACGAGGCGCCCGCCGAGCTGGCCCGCCGGGAGCGGATCTTCGCCCGTGCGCAGGAGCGCTACTACGAGCGGCCGCCGCAGATCGAGCGCGGCTGGCGGCATCACCTCGTCGACACCACGGGCCGCGCGTACATCGACATGGTCAACAACGTCACGGGTCTCGGCCACGGGCACCCCGGCATCGCCGACGCCGTGAACCGGCAGATCCGGATCCTGAACACCAACTCGCGGTTCCTGTACCGCGAGCTCGCCGAGTACAGCGAGCGGCTGCTCGCGCTGCTGCCGGACGAGGCACGCCGTGCGGGCGCCGACCGGGACGCCCTCGACACGGTGCTTCTCGTCAACAGCGGATCCGAGGCCGTGGATCTCGCGCTGCGGCTCGCCCAGGCGGCGACGGCGCGCAGGACCGTCGTGTCGCTGCGGGAGGCCTACCACGGCTGGACCATGGCCAGCGATGCCGTGACCACGAGCGCCTACGACAACCCGGATGCGCTCGCCACGCGGCCGGACTGGGTGCATGTCGCCGACGTGCCGAACCGGTTCCGCGGCACGTATCGGGGCGAGGACACGGGCGCGAGGTACGCCGCGGATCTGGGCGCGGACCTGGACCGGCTGGCGGGGGAGGGCCGGCCCGCGGCGGGGTTCATCTGCGAGTCGGTGCTCGGCAACGCCGGTGGCGTGCTGCTGCCGGACGGGTACCTTGCGGACGCCTATACGAGGGTGCGCGCCGCGGGCGGACTGTGCATCGCCGACGAGGTGCAGGTGGGGTTCGGGCGGATGGGATCCACGTTCTGGGGCTTCGAGCAGTCCGGCGTCGTCCCGGACATCATCACGATCGCCAAGCCGATGGGCAACGGATTCCCCATCGGCGGCGTCATCACCTCGCAGCGGGTCGCCGACGCGCTCGCCACGCAGGGGCAGTTCTTCTCGTCCGCCGGCGGCAACCCGCTCAGCTGCCGCGTCGGCATCGCCGTGCTCGACGCGATGGTGGAGGAGGGCCTGCAGGAGAACGCCCGCGTCGTGGGCGCACGCCTGGCAGAGGGGTTCCGCGCACTCGCCGAGAAGCACGCGCTGATCGGGCCCGTGCACGGCGAGGGGCTGTACCTCGGCGTGGAGCTCGTGCGCGACCGGCGCAGCATGGAGCCGGCGGCGGCCGAGGCCGCGGCGATCTGCGAGAGGCTGCGAGAGCTCGGCGTCATCGTGCTCACCACGTCGGAGCGCTCGAACGTGCTGAAGGTCAAGCCGCCGCTGTGCCTGACCCCGGCCAGCGCCGACCTGGTTGTGAGCGCGCTGGACCGGGTGCTCACCGAGGGCTGGTGAGACGGTCCGGGCGCCGTGCGAGCAGGCAGGCGCCGGCCCTCGGTGAGAGGACCGGCGCCTGAGTCCGGCCGGAGTCCGGCGGGCGGGCTGGATCAGCCGGTGTTCTGCAGCCCCGCCGCGACGCCGCTGACCGAGAGCAGCAGCAGCCGCTGCAGCTCCGGATCCGGCGCTGGCGCCTGCTCGTCGGCGGCGCGCAGTGCGCGCAGCGCCCGCAGCTGCAGCAGCGACAGGGCGTCGACGTACGGGCTGCGCATCGCGACCGCGCGCTGCAGGATCGGCTTGTTCTCCAGCAGGCGCTCGCCGCCGGTGAGGCGGATCACCCAGGAGCGGGTCAGGTCCATCTCCTCTAGAACGAGGGCGGCCAGGTCGTCGCGGTCGCCGAGCTCGAGGTAGCGGCGGGCGATCCGCGGATCCGTCTTCGCGAGGCTCATCGCGACGTTGTCGACCATCGTGCGCAGCAGCGGCCACTCGCGGTATGCGGTGCGAAGCAGCTCCTCGTCGCCCACGGCCTCCAGTGCGCTGCCGAGTCCGAACCAGCCGGCGAGGTTGATCCGCGCCTGGGTCCAGGCGAACACCCACGGGATCGCCCGCAGGTCCTCGAGCGACTCGACCGAGAGGCCGCGGCGAGCCGGGCGGGATCCGAGGGCGAGCAGGCCGATCTCCTCCATCGGCGTGACCGTGGCGAACCACGGCGCGAAGCCCGGCGCCTTGACGAGCGCGAAGAAGCGCTCCCGCGACGCGCGGTCCATGGTGGCGGCGACGTCGGCGAACCGGGTGGCTGCGGCGCTGTTGCGCTGCTCGACGCCGGGGGAGGAGGCGAGCAGCGTGGCGGCCGTCACCTGGTCGATGTGCCGCATCGCGATCGCCGGCTCGCCGTAGCGGGCGAAGATGACCTCGCCCTGCTCGGTGAGCTTGAAGCGGCCGTCGACCGAGTGCGGCGGCTGGGCCAGGATCGCCGAGTTCGCGGGCCCTCCGCCGCGGCCGAGCGCACCGCCACGGCCGTGGAAGAGGGTCAGCTCGATGCCCTCGCGCTGCGCCCAGGCGGCGATCTCGGCCTGGGCCTCGTAGAGCGCCAGGTTCGCGGCCACCGGGCCGACGTCCTTCGACGAGTCGGAGTAGCCGAGCATGACCTCGAGACGTCGGCCCGTCGCGGCGAGCCGGGCGGCGAACGCGGGATGCTCGACGATCTCCGCGAGGATCCCGGGAGCGGCCTGCAGATCGGCGAACGTCTCGAAGAGTGGGACCACGTCGAGCACGGGCACGTCATCGCCGCAGGCGTATGCGGCGAGCCGGTGGACGTTCGCGAGGTCCTGGGCGGACTGCGTGAACGACACCACGTAGCGCCCCGCCGCGCGCGGCCCGTAGGTGCGCTGGATCTCCCGGATGGTGCGGAAGACCGCGAGCACCTCCTCGGTCTGGGCGCTCACCGTCCCGCCTTCGCCGGATCCGTCCGAGGCCGCCTCGAGCTCGGCGAGAGCCTTCGCGTGCACCTGCGAATGCTGGCGCACCTCCAGCTCGGCGAGGTGGAACCCGTAGGTCTCCACCTGCCAGATGAGGTGCTGCACCCCGCCGAACGCGTGGCGGTGCGCGCCCGCCGCGTCGAGCGAGGACTGCACGACGCGCAGATCCGCGAGCAGCTGCTCGGGGTCGGTGTAGCCGCCCTCCTCGCCGCGCCGGGTGGCGCCCACACGGTGTGCGAGCAGCAGCAGGATCCGGCGATGCGGTTCGCCGGGCGAGCGCGTGGCGACCTCGGCCGCCAGGTCGGGATCGGCGGCCTGCAGCGACTCCCAGAGGGCCGTCGCCTCGGCCGACGGGGGCGTGCCCTCGGCGTCGAGCGTGAGGGTGCGGCCGATCCGCTCGATCGCGCGCTCGAGTCCGCGCAGCACGTGGTCGGACGCGATCGCCGCGGCCTCGCGCGTCACCGCGGCGGTCACGAAGGGGTTGCCGTCGCGGTCGCCGCCGACCCAGGTGCCGACGCGCACGAACGCGGGCACGATCGGCGCCGACGAGCCGGACTCCTCGCCGCGGAGGGTGTCGTCGATCCGCCGGTACACGTGCGGGACGGTCGTGAAGAGCGTCTCGTCGAACACGGCCATCACCGTGCGCACCTCGTCGGTGGGCTCGGGCTTCTGAGCGCGCAGCGGCGCGGTGCGCCAGAGCGTGTCGACCTCTTCGAGCATGCGTCGGCGGGCGCGGTGCGCCTCGGGACCGCCCGGGGTGGCCGCATCGTGCTCGCTGAGCAGCTCGGCGAGGCGCCGGATGCTCGAGGAGACCGCGCGACGGCGCGCCTCGGTCGGGTGCGCCGTGAACACGGGGTGGAAGCGCAGACCGCCCAGCCGGCGGCGCGCCTCGTCCTCGCCGACCTCCCGGGTGAGCTGCGCGAAGGCGCCGGCCACGGTGTCGGTCGAGGTGGGGTCGTCGCCGCGCTCGCGCAGCACGCGCACACGCTGGTGCTCCTCGGCGAGGTTCACGAGGTGGAAGTAGGCGGTGAACGCGCGGGCCACCTCGTCGGCCCGCTGCACCGAGAACTCCTCGGCGATGCGGGTCGCGCGGTCGAACGCTTCGGCGGACTCGTCGGTGTAGGCCTCGATCGTGGCCTGGCGCAGGCGCTCGACGTCGTCGAACAGGTCCTCGCCGCCGGATTCGCGCAGCACCTGGCCGAGCAGCGCGCCGAGCATGCGCACGTCCGCGCGCATCGCCTCGGGCAGCTCGCGCCCTGCCTCGAACCGGCCGATGATGCGGATGGCTTCGGTATGGGTCGTGTCGGGGGTCACTCTTCGAGCGTAAACCGGCGCGGCACGGCCGACGAACGCATGACGAACGGGGTCCACGCGGACCCCACGGGTCCCCGCCGCGCGCGATACGGTGGCAGGGATGAGCCGCACGACTCGCCTCCTGAGATCCCCGCAGTTCCCCGCGATCCTGCTGCTCGCGACAGCAGGACTCGGACTGCTGCTGGCGAACCTGCCCACGCACGACGCGATCGCCGGCGTCCTCCACGCACATCTGGGCGTCCCCGGCACGCCGCTGGATCTCTCCGTGTCGCACTGGGTGTCGGACGGGGTGCTCGCGATCTTCTTCTTCGTCGTCGCCCTCGAGCTGCAGTACGAGCTGACCCGCGGCGAGCTGAACAGCGTGCGCGTCGCCGTCCAGCCGGCCATCGCGGCGGCGGGCGGCATCCTCGTGCCCATCGCGCTGTACCTGCTCATCGCGGCTCCTTCGGCAGGGTCAGGGACCGGCGCAGCGGGCGGCTGGCCGATCCCGACCGCGACCGACATCGCCTTCGCCCTCGGCGTGCTGGCCGTCTTCGGACGCGGGCTGCCGTCCGCCGTGCGAGCTTTCCTGCTCGCGCTCGCGATCCTCGACGACATCGTGGGGATCGTGTTCATCGCCGTGCTGTTCGCGCACGGCCTGAACCTGCTGCTGCTCGCGCTCGGCGTCGTCGCCGTGGCCGTGTTCGCCGTGCTCAGCCGCCTGTACCGGCGGGACGGATGGTCCCGTCCCGTGCTCTTGGTCCTGATGGTCGTCGTCGGGATCGTCGCGTGGTGCCTGTTCGCGGCGTCCGGGGTGCACGCGACCATCGCCGGGGTCATGCTCGGGCTGGTGATGGCCCCGCGCGTCGCGGATCCGACTCGGCACACCCTCGAGCCCTGGGTGAACGGGCTCGTGCTGCCGCTGTTCGCGTTCGTGGCCGCGTTCGTCGTGATCCCGCAGGTGCCCGTGAGCGAGCTCTCCCCGGCGTTCTTCGCGATCCTCGTCGCCCTGCCGGTCGGCAAGCTCGTCGGCATCGCGGCGTTCGGCGCGGTCGCCCAGACGATCCGCCCCCGCGGCGCCCCGCCGGCGATCCGCTTCCCCGACCTGCTCGCGGCCGGCGCGCTGGGCGGCATCGGGTTCACGGTCTCGCTGCTGCTGGCCAACCTGGCCTTCGCCGCGGATCCGGCGGTGCGCGATCAGGCGATCCTGGCGGTGCTGCTGGGCTCCGTGATCGCGCTGCTGGTCGCGGCGGTGCTCGTGTCGTGGCGGGCGAAGGCACACCGCGCTCTCGGGGATGCGGAGGAAGATGATCCCCACGAGGCCGAGGAGGGCGGAGATGGACGCTGATGCCGCATCGGGCGCGGATCCGCTCCGCGCGGCCGCCGAGGTCATGCGCCAGGTGCGCGAGCGGTGCGTGTGGTCGCAGGCGATGACGCACCGCGAGCTCGTGCCGTACCTCGTCGAGGAGTCGGCAGAGCTCATCGACGCCGTGGAGCGGGATGACCGGTCCGAGCTCCGCGAGGAACTGGGCGATCTGCTCTGGCAGGTGCTGTTCCACGCGGCGATCGCGGCGCAGGATCCCGACGACCCGTTCGACATCGACGACGTCGCCCGCGCGCTCACCGAGAAGATGACCCGGCGTCACCCTCACGTGTTCGGCGACGCGACCGCGCGCACGCCGGAGGAGGTGCTGGTGCACTGGAACGCGGCGAAGGCCGCCGAGAAGCACGAGCGTCGCAGCGTGCTGGACGGCATCCCTCCGGGCATGCCCGCGCTCGCCCGCGCGCAGAAGATCCTGGGCCGCGCCGCGAAGGCCGGCATCGAGGTCGTCGAGGACCCCGCCGCGCACGCGCACGAGGAGCCGCCGCCGGCCATCGTCGGGCCGACGCCGGCGCCCGCTCTCGAGGCGACGCCGCTCGACGAGGCGCAGCTGGGCGATCGCCTGTTGGAGCTGGTCGCGGAGGCCCGCACCCGCGGCTGGGACGCCGAGCGCGCGCTGCGCGTGCGGATCCGGGCGCTGGAGGCCGAGGTGCGCGCGGCCGAGGGATCCGAGCGGGTCTGACCGACCTGGAAGAATGGAACCGTGGCAACGGTCAATCCTCCGCGCGGGATGCGCGACTTCCTCCCTGCCGACAAGGCGCGTCGTGAGCGTGTGCTCTCCGTCATCCGCGAGCGCTATCGCGCCCATGGTTTCGACGAGATCGAGACGCCCGTCGTCGAGGAGTACGACCGCCTGCACGCCGGGATCGGCGGCGACAACGAGAAGCTGTCGTTCAACATCCTGCGTCGGGGCCTCGACGCCGAGGCGATCAGCGCCGCCGCCGAGGATCCGGCCGCCCTCAGCGACCTCGGCCTGCGGTACGACCTGACCGTGCCGCTCGCTCGGTTCTACGCGACCAACCGCGGTCAGCTGCCGGGCGTGTTCCGCTCGATCCAGATCGGTCCGGTCTGGCGTGCCGAGCGGCCGCAGAAGGGCCGCTACCGCCAGTTCGTGCAGTGCGACATCGACATCATCGGCGACGACTCGGCGCGCGCCGAGGCCGAGCTCATCGTCGCCTCGCTCGACACGATCGACGCGCTCGGGCTCACCGGCGGCATGGTGCGCGTGAACGACCGCCGGGCACTGGACTGGATGCTCGACTCCTTCGGCTTCGCCGAGGAGGAGCGGCCCGGCGTCCTCATCACGATCGACAAGCTCGACAAGATCGGGCCCGACGGCATCGTCGCGGAGCTCCGTGAGCGCGGCGCGACGGCCGCGGCCGTCGACGCGTTCGCGGCATTCCTGCGCCGCCCGCAGACCCTCGAGTACAACCCGTACGGCGAGAGGCAGATCCGCAAGGCGCTGCCGGAGAACGCGCCGGACGAGCTCGTCGCCCACCTCGTGGGGCTGGGCGAGGCGGTCGCCGCGGCCCGTCCGGCCGCCGAGGGGATCGACCCGATCCCGCTGCAGTTCGACCCGTTCCTCGTGCGTGGGATGGGGTATTACACCGGCACCATCATGGAGCTCGCGCACCCCTCCGTGTCGTACTCCCTGGGCGGCGGCGGCCGCTACGACGGCATGATCGGCCGCTTCCTCGGGCAGCAGGTCCCGGCGGTGGGCTTCTCGATCGGCTTCGAGCGCATCGTGGATCTGCTGGAGTCCGCCGACGACGCTGCCGGGCAGGCCGTCGTGCTCGTGCACGACGCCGATGTGCCGGTCGCCGAGCTCGTGGCGCACAAGGCGTCGCTCATCGCGGACGGAGCCCGTGTGCGGCTGGAGCGGCGGACGAAGAACCTCAAGGCGCTGCTGGAGCGCGCCGCAGCCGACGGGTACACGGCGTTCGCCGCCGTGCGCGCCGGCGACGCGGTGGGGACGCTCGAGGCCAAGCCGCTGTCCTGAGGGCGGCCGCTCGCGACGGAGGGCGCCCCGGAATCGTCGCCGCGCGGTCACGCGCCGTTCACCCGGATGCGGTGTGATCGGGGCATGCACGCGCGCGACGCCGATCGGATCCGTTCCGCGTCCCTCGCCTCCGGCGCGGCCGGGCTCGCGATCGCCGGCGCCGTGGTGGCGGTGCGCGTCGCGCTCTCGCGGCAGGCGCGCATCGCGCGGCGACGGATCGGCAAGCCGCTGGGGGAGGACGCCCTCGACGCCGACCGGGTGTGGCGGCCGCGCCTGCCCGGGGAGCCCCTGGACCTCCTGCTCCTCGGCGACTCGCTCGCGGCGGGGCTCGGCGCCCAGCGGCGCAAGGACACCCTCGGCGGGCGGCTCGCCAAGGGGCTGGCCCGACGCATCCATCGGCCGGTGCGCCTGCGCACGGCAGCGATCGTCGGATCCGAGTCGACCGACCTCGACACGCAGCTCGCCGCGCTCGAGGCGGACTACCTGCCGCACGTCGCCGTCGTGGTTGTCGGCGGCAACGACGTGACGCATCGGATCCCGCTCTCGCTCTCGGTGCAGCACCTCGAGGACGCGATCGGGTGGCTGCATGCGCTCGGGGCGGGCGTCGTGGTCGGCACGTGCCCCGACCTCGGAGCGCTCCGGCCCGTGCCGCAGCCGCTGCGGTCGATCGCCTCGCGGATGTCGCGCCGGCTGGCCGCGGCCCAGGCGCAGGCGGCGATCGAGCACGGTGCCACGGCGGTGGATCTGCGCAGGGCCGTCGGCACGATGTTCTTCGACGAGCCCGAGGAGATGTTCAGCCTGGACCGGTTCCACCCGAGCGCGCTCGGCTACCGCCGCACCGCGGAGGCGCTTCTTCCCGCGGTGACGGCGGCGGCTGAGGAGGCGCTCGCCCAGGACGGGCGCGCTACGGCCGGCCGTGCGACGGCCCCGGCGACGGCGGAGCGTGCGCTGCGCGCTGCGGCGCGCTGACCCCGCCATTGCGGCGCGCGCTCTGCGGCGCGCTGCTCTGCGGCTCCCGGGCTCTGCGGCGCTCGGCTCGGCGGCGCTCAGCTCTGCGGGGCGCTGAACGACGCGGCCCACTCGGCCACGCGCGCGGCGCTCTCCTGCTCCGAGAGGTCCTCCACGCGGGTCATGATCGACCAGCGCACGCCGAACGGATCCCGGATGCTCGCGTAGCGGTCGCCCGACACGAACGTCGACGGCGCCTCGCGCACGGTGGCGCCCGCGGCGACCGCCCGCGCGACGACCGCATCGACGTCGGGCACGTAGAGACCCATCGAGTAGCAGTCGGCATCGCCCGCCGGGGCCGCGATCAGTCCATATTCCGGGTTGGGGTCGCCCAGCTGCAGCACGCCCAGGCCGAAGTCGAGGTCGGCGTGGGCGACCACGCCGCCGAACTCGGTGACGTCGACGACGCGGGCGCCGAAGATGTCGCGGTAGAACTCGATCGCACGGCGGGAGTCGGGGATCGCCAGGAACGGGGTGAGGGAGGTCGCCGAGTTCGGGCGGCCGTTCGTGGTGTACCGGCCGGTCACGCCCGTGGTCCCCGCGGCCGAGGGGTTCGTGGTGGTGGTGTCTTCGCTCATGCCTCCGACGGTAGGCGTGCGCACGGCCGGGTCGCTTGCAGATTCACGCCAGATGTCCGTGCGCGGTGCCGAGGGGGGCGGGTGGGGCGCGTCCGTGTCGTTCAGGTCGCAATTTCGGTCCCAAGTCCCGGATCTTGGCGCAGAAAGTGCGACCTGAGCGAAGGTTGCGGCCGAATCGGGTGGCCTGACGATCTTCTGCGGTGTCCGCGCCGCCCTCTACGCTCGAGGGATGGTCGACCCCACGCGCGGCGTGCTCTATCCGGCGCGCCTGCCGCAGTTCCACCGCCTGCCGCCGACCTCCGACGCCGCGGACCTCGTGGAGTGGTGCTGGATCCCGGAGTGGGACATCGAGCCCGGTCGCTCCTCGCGCCAGGAGCTCGTCTCGTACCCGGCGCTGAACCTCGTGGTCGAGTCGGACGCCGTGGAGGAGCCGCGCGTGGTGCTGTCCGGCGCCACCACGCGCGCGACCTCGCGCGACCTGAGCGGCCGCGGATGGGCCGTCGGCGCGCTGCTCAGGCCGGCGGCCGTCGCGGCCCTCACAGAGGCGCCCAGCGCCCTGCTCGACCGGGTCGAGCCGTTCCTCGCGCCGGGGCTGCCCGAGGCGGTGGCTCGGGCCATGGCGTCGGGAGAGGGTCACCGCGAGCGCGCCGTCGCCGTGCTGTGCGCGTGGCTGCGGAGCCGGGTCGGCGAGGTCGCCGCGCCCGCGCGGCACGCCAACGCGATGGCGCAGCTGCTGATGTCCGACCCGTCCGTGCGCACGCCGGAGCAGGCCGCGGCCCGCCTGGCCGTCTCCGTGCGCACCCTGCAGCGGATGGCGCACCGTCATGTCGGCCTCTCGCCGGCCGCGATCATCCGCCGGCGCCGGCTGCAGGAAGCGGCGGAGCGGATCCGCACGGATCCGCAGGCAGAGCTGGCGGGTGTCGCGGTGGAGCTCGGCTATGCCGACCAGGCGCACCTGGCGAACGACTTCCGCGCGGTGCTGGGCTTCACGCCTTCGTCGTACCGCTCCGCCGCCGATCCCGGGCGATCCTGATCGACCGGAGGGCGACGCCCACGGCGACCACTCCGGTCCCGATCAGCACGGAACCCAGCGGGAGCGTCGCGACGAGGAGGATGCAGCCGAATGCGCCGATGACGGGCAGCGGCCTCGGCCACCACCGAGTCCGCCGCTCGCGCGCCGCCGCCCGGTCGCGGGCCAGCGCGCTCACGTTGGCGACGAAGTAGTACAGCAGCACCCCGAACGAGGAGAACCCGATCGCGCCGCGCAGATCAGCGACGGCCACGACCACGATCACGACAAGCCCGGCCGCGAGCTGCGCACGCCGGGGCACGTGGTGTCGCGGATCGATCCCGGCCAGCGCCGACGGCAGGTCGCGCTCCCGCGCCATCGCCAGCGACGTGCGCCCGATCCCCGACAGCAGGGCCAGCAGCGCCCCGGTCGCGGCAGCGGCGGCGGCGACCCGGACGGCTGGAGTGGCGGAGGTCCAGCCGGCCGCTTCGACGACGCCGACCAGGGGCGCGGAGGAACCCGCGGCCGCCCCGCCGAGCGTCAGCGCGACCGCACCGCCGACGAGCGCGTAGATCACCAGCACGGCGGCCAGGGCGAGCACGACGGCTCGCGGGATGGTGCGCGCGGGGTCGCGCACCTCCTCGCCCATGGTCGCGATGCGCGCATATCCCGCGAACGCGAAGAAGAGCAGCCCCGCGGCCTGGAGCACACCGTACCCGGTGCCGCCCGGCAGCGGTGCGGGGGAGGCCGCCGGCAGGGCCGCGCCCGCCGCGGCGAGCACGACGACGAGGCCCAGCAGCGTGACCGCGACCAGCGCCTGGGTGAGGCGGGCGGTGCGGGTCACTCCGAAGCAGGTGACCGCGGTGAGCAGCGCCACCACGCCGATCGCGACGGGCTTCTGCCACGCGAGGGGTGCGACGTAGGCGGCGACCGTCATCGCCATCGCGGCGCAGCTCGCGAGCTTGCCGATCACGAAGCACCAGCCGGCGACGAAGCCCCACCACGGCCCGAGCTCCGCGCGCCCGTACGCGTAGGCGCCGCCCGAGACCGGGTGCGCGGCGGCGAGCCGGGCGGACGAGGTCGCATTGCAGTAGGCCACGATGCCGGCGATGACCAGGGCGATGAGCAGGCCGGATCCGGCGGTGCCGATCGCCGGGCCCCACACGGTGAAGACGCCGGCGCCGATCATGGATCCGAGGCCGATTGCGACGGCGTCGGCGAGGGTCAGGCGGCGGGCGAGAGGCATGCCTCCATCATCCGGGATCGGCGGGGCCGTCCGGGATCCGCGGAGCGCTCGATCATGCCTTGGCGGCCGTGACCCGCTTCTTCTCGCGGACGTAGACCTCGCGGCGCACCCGCGCCACCACGTCGCCCGAGCGGTCCGTGATCTCCGTCTCGAACCATTCCAGCACCTTGGCGCCGCCCTCGGCGCGGGCACGGATGGCGGCGACCCGTTCCTTCGGCACTTCGAACCGCGCCGTGAGCACGCCGCGCCCCGGCTTGAGGAACTCGATCTCGCCACGGGTGTCCCACACGACGTAGTCGCGACCGAGCTGGTGCATGACCAGCATGAAGAAGTACGGATCCGTCATGGCCTGCATGGATCCGCCGAACGCCGTCTTCACGTAGTTGCGGGTGAAGAGGTTGACGTGCAGCTCGACCGTCGCGCGGGTCCAGTCCTCGCTGAAGCCGCGGACCCGGATGCCGCTGAAGAGATTGGGGATCCAGAGACTCATGCCCAGGGCCAGGCGACGGGGTGTCATGCGCATGCTGCCAGTGTCGGTGCGGGGCCGACGAATGGGGAATCGACGGGACCTCTTCCACAAATCGGCCCTGCCGGTGCGGATTCGGTGGGATCCGTCCCACAATTGATCTAGTTGTCCTAGAATAACTGCGTACAAGCGATCACGGTGGCGGGAGGTGCGGAATGCTGATCCGGATCGACGCCGACAGCGCGCGCCCGCTGTTCGAGCAGATCGCGGCATCCGTGCGCGCGGAGGTGCTAGCGGGGCGTCTGCGCCCCGGCGACCGTCTGCCCGCCGCGCGGGAGCTGGCGTCCGCGATCGACGTGAACGTCCACACCGTGCTGCGCGCGTATCAGGAACTCCGCGACGAGGGGCTGGTGGACCTCCGGCGGGGTCGTGGCGCCGTGCTCTCCGCCAGTGCGGCGCCTCTCGCCGAGGTCGCCGATGACATCGCGGAGCTCGTCCGGCGCGGCGCAGCGCTCGGGCTCACCCCGGCGACGCTCGCCGCGCTCGTCGCCGCGCAAGGGGCGGGGGAGCGATGAGTGCCCGGCCCGGTCGCGCGTCTGGCCGCAGAGAGAGGAAGCGGTCATGAACGATCGCACGGATCCGGTCACGCAGGACGTGACGGCCGTTCCGACCCAGGAGCTGAGGCGTGCGCGGCTGATCGCGCTCGTCGTGGGCGTGGTGCTCCCGCTGCTGCTCTCCGGCGTCGTGACCCTGCTGATCCTGTCCTGGCTGCCGGAGCTGCCCTCTCCCGCGGTCACGCACTGGGGCCCGTCCGGTCCGGACGGCTACGGTCCGCCGGCCACCTTCGTCTGGATGGCGGTGCTGCTGGGCCTGGTCCTGCCCGCGACGATGACGGCCGTCACCCTGCTCGGCGTGCGCGACCACTGGGGTGGCGCCGCGCGGCTGCTGGCCGCGATGGCCCTGGGGATCTCGGGTCTGAGCGCCGTGATCGTGCTCAGCGCGGTGGGCATGCAGCGCGGTCTCGCCGACGCCTCCCGTGCGCCCGATGCGGGGTGGTGGATGGTCGGCGCGTTCGCGGTCTTCGTGGTGCTCATCGGCGTCGGGTGGCTGGTGCAGCCGCACGTGCGCCCGGCCCCTGCGGCTCCGCTGCAACCCGTGCATATCGACTCGATCGCACGCGGGGAGCGCGTGGTGTGGCTGGCGACCGCGAGCCTGTCCCGGCCGGCGGTGATCCTCGTCTCACTGATCGTCGTGCTCGTGGTCGGCGTCACCGCGGTGATGGCGATCCGGTTCACGGATCGGATGTGGATTCCGGCCCTGACGCTGCTGCTGGTCGGCGTGGCGTTCGCGACCTCCGCGTCGTTCCGGGTGCGCGTGGGCCCGGGCGGGCTCCTGGTGCGCTCGATGGTCGGCTTCCCGCGCGTGCATGTGCCGCTCGACGATGTCGTCTCGGTCCGCGCCGTCGATTGCAACCCGTTCGGCGAGTTCGGCGGCTTCGGCTGGCGGCTCGGCCTCGACGGGCGCACCGGCATCGTGCTGCGCCGAGGGCCCGCGATCGAGGTGGAGCGACGCGGCAGGCGCCCGCTCGTGGTCACGGTCGACGGCGCCGCGGTGGGTGCGGCGGTGCTGCGGGCGTACCTGGATCGCACGCCGACGACCGCAGTGCGCGAGGAAGGTGGAACGGATCATGACTGACGAGCTGCGGGCGAAGAGCGCCGCGACCGATACCGGAGAGGCGACCGGCGCCGGAGGACCGGTCCGCATCAGCGCGGCCGCGATCGTCGCGTACGTGGTGCTGGCGTGCGGCCTGGCGTGGCTGGCCGCACTGCCGCTCTGGCTCGGCGACGGGCTGCGGGAGCCGTATGCGGTGCCCCTCATGGCCGCAGTGATGTACACACCCGCGCTCGCCGTGCTGATCGTGCTCGCGGTGCTGCGCCCGATCCCGCGGGGATCCCGGCTGCGCTTCCTCGGGCTGTGGCCGCTCCGGCCCGCGAAGCGCGTGGTCGGGATGGCGGTGATCGGGCTGCTGGTGCCGCCCGTGCTCGTGCTCGCCGGCACCGCCCTCTCCGTGCTGTGCGGGTGGCTGACGGTCGATCTCGCGGGATTCTCCGGGTTCGCGGGACTCCTCGCCGCGAAGGTCCCCGCGGGCACGCCGCTGCCGCCCACCGCCGTCCTGATCGCGGCGCAGGCGGCGAGCATCCCGGCCGCCGGAGCCACCGTCAACGCCGTCGCCGCCTTCGGTGAGGAGCTGGGCTGGCGCGGCTTCCTGGTTCCTGCGCTGCGCCGCTGGGGCACCTGGCCGGCGCTCCTGCTGAGCGGGCTGATCTGGGGGCTCTGGCACGCGCCGCTCATCCTTCTCGGCTACAACTTCGGCCGCACCGACATCACGGGCGTGCTGCTGATGACGGGCGGATGCGTCGTGCTCGGCGTGCTGTTCGGCTGGCTGCGGCTGCGGTCCGCTTCGCTGTGGCCTGCCGTGTTCGCGCACGGCGCGCTCAACGCGTCGGCCGCGATGTACCTCTGGTTCTTCGCGGCGGGGTCGAAGCCGGATCCGGCTCTGGTGCTTCCGCTCGGGGTCTCCGGCTGGATCGTCGGCATCGTGGTCATCGTCGTCCTGATCGCCGCTGGCCAGTTCCGCCGGCAGCCCGGGCTCGCCGCAGACCGCCCCCGGACACTGCCTTCGGCGCCGCCTCCCGTCCCAGGCTCTTGATCCTCATGCCGGAAGCGGTGAAGCTGGGCGCATGGCTGAACCGACCCTCGCGAACTGGCGCGCCGCAGACGACTACCTCGCCGAGACCCTGGTGGGACACGACCCCGCGCTCGAGGCCGCGCTGACCGCGCAGCAGGAAGCGGGGATGCCGGCGATCGAGGTCGCGCCCGTCAGCGGCAAGCTGCTGAACCTGCTGGTGCGGATCTCCGGGGCGCGGCGGGTGCTCGAGATCGGCACGCTCGGCGGATACTCCACGATCTGGATGGCACGGGCCGTCGGCGACGGCGGTCGCGTCGTCACCATCGAGGCCGAACCCGCCAACGCGGCGGTGGCGCGGGCGAGCATCGACGCGGCGGGCGTCGGCGATCGGGTCGAGATCCTCGTCGGGCGGGCGGCGGACGTGCTGCCGGGCCTCGCGGACCCGGGGCCCTTCGACCTCGTCTTCATCGACGCGGACAAGGAGTCGAACACGATCTACCTCGACTGGGCTGCGCGTCTCGGACATCCAGGCACCGTCGTGGTCGTCGACAACATCGGCCGGGACGGCGACATTGTCGATCCGGAATCCGCCGATTCCAAGGTCCTCGGCACGAGAGCGGGGCTCGAGCTGCTCGGCAGCGACCCGCGCTTCGACGCCACCGCCCTGCAGACCGTCGGCGTCAAGGGATGGGACGGCGTCGCGATCGCGCTCGTCGTCTGACCCCTCGGAGCGTTCCGAGCCTCGGGACACACCCTCCCGGGCGGCGCCGATGTCGCCGGAACCGGTCAGAATGGAGCCGTGACCCAACCGGTGAGTCTGAGCGGGCGGCCTCTGACGCCGCCGCCCGGCGTGCCGGCCGAGGAACGCCTCATCGCACGGTTCCACCCGCACGCCCGGCACCTGTTCTGGTCGGCTCTCGTGCTCATCGCCGTCGCCGGTGCGACGGGGTACTTCACCGGGAACCTCCCCGCGCCGATCGCCGGCTGGGCGAAGGACTGGATGCTGTGGGCTGCCGCGGGCGTGATCGTGCTGCTGCTCGTCGTCGTGCCGTACTTCGGGTGGCTCGCGCGCCAGGTCACGATCACCACCCGGCGCGTGATCGTGCGCGACGGCATCGGATCCCGCAGCAGCACCGAGATGTCGCACACCCGCGGGTACACGATCACGGTGCGCCGCGGTCCGCTGCAGCGCATGGTGGGCGCCGGCACGATCCTGCTCTCCAACGGCGTGGACGCGCCGCTGCGCCTGCGCGACGTGCCGAACGTCGCCCTGGTGCAGGAGACCCTCGCCGACCAGATCGAGGTGGGTCAGATCCTCGCGCACCGCGACGCGCAGGCCGCGAGCTTCGGAGCCTGAGGCCGAGCGCTCCGGCCGACCCGCGCTCGCGAGATCCCCGGGGACCGGGCGACCGTGCGCATGCGGAAGAATGGATGCCGAGGAATGGAGATCCGATGGCGTTGCGTGTGGGTGTGATCGGCGGCGGACAGCTGGCGCGGATGATGATCGCTCCGGCGGTCGAGCTGGGCATCGACATCCGCGTGCTCGCGGAGGACGAGGGCATGTCCGCGCAGCTCGCCGCGACCGCCGTGGGCGACTACCGCGATCTGGACACCGTGCGCCGTTTCGCCGCCGACGTCGACGTCATCACGTTCGACCACGAGCACGTGCCGCAGGAGGTGCTGCGCGCCCTCGTCGCCGACGGCGTGGCCGTGCACCCGGGGCCCGATGCGCTGCGGTTCGCCCAGGACAAGCTCGACATGCGCGCCCGCCTCGCCGAGCTGGGCGCCCCGCAGCCCGACTGGGCCCGGGCCACGGACAGCGCCGAGCTGCAGGCCTTCCTCGATGCGCACGGCGGACGCGGCGTGGTGAAGACGCCCCGGGGCGGCTACGACGGCAAGGGCGTGCGCGTGGTCTCCGCGGCGGACGAGGCGGCGGACTGGTTCGCGACCCTCGGCCCCGGCGACGCGCTGCTCGTCGAGGAGCTCGTGCCGTTCGTGCGCGAGCTCGCCCAGCAGGTCGCCCGGCGCCCGGGCGGCGAGTCCGTGTCGTACCCCGTCGTGGAGACCGTGCAGAAGGGGGGCGTCTGCGCCGAGGTGATCGCGCCCGCGCCGGGCGTCGACGCCGCGCACCTCGCCGAGGCCGCCCGTATCGGCCGCGAGATCGCCGAGGGGCTCGATGTCACGGGCATGCTCGCGGTGGAGATGTTCCAGACCGCGGATGGGCGGATCCTGGTGAACGAGCTCGCCATGCGCCCGCACAACTCGGGGCACTGGAGCCAGGACGGCGCCGTGACCGGACAGTTCGAGCAGCACCTGCGCGCGGTCGCCGACCTGCCGCTCGGGGACACCGCCCCGCACGCGGACTGGTCGGTGATGATCAACATCCTCGGCGGGCCCGAGGGGGCGGAGATGCTGGATCGCGTCCCCGCCGCGCTCGCCGCGAGCCCGAACGCGAAGGTGCACACTTACGGCAAGGCGCCGCGTCCCGGCCGCAAGGTCGGGCACGTGAACCTGAACGGGTCCGACCTCGAGGCCGTGCTGGCCGAGGCCCGCGCCGCGGCGGCGGCGTTCGGCTGACGCGCTGAGCGCCGGTCCCTGGGCCTGTCGAAGGGCCCGAGTCCCGCTTCCGCGCCCCAGCGCGCCGCAGCGGGGTTCTCACAGCCGCCCCCCGTAGCCTGGACGGGTGACTGGGACACTGCACGCATCCGCCGCGCCCCTCGTCGGCGTCGTGATGGGATCCGACTCCGACTGGCGCGTGATGAGCGCCGCCTCCGAGGCGCTGACCGAGTTCGGCATTCCGCACGAGGTCGAGGTGGTCTCCGCGCACCGCACGCCCGAGAAGCTGCACCGCTACGGCACGGAGGCGCGCGCGCGGGGGCTGAAGGCGATCATCGCCGGTGCCGGCGGCGCCGCGCATCTGCCGGGGATGCTCGCCTCCGTCACGGCGCTTCCGGTGATCGGCGTGCCCGTGCCGCTCGCGTATCTGGACGGCATGGACTCGCTGCTCTCCATCGTGCAGATGCCGGCGGGGATCCCCGTCGCCACGGTCTCGATCGGCGGGGCACGCAACGCGGGCATCCTCGCCGCGCGGATCCTCGGCACCGCGGATACCGCCCTGGCCGATCGGATCGAGTCCTATGCGCGCGATCTCGAGGCGCAGGTCGAGGAGAAGAACCGGCGGCTGAAGGACAGCCTGTGACCCAGATGCTCACCAGGCCCGGCGTGGTCTCCGCGTCCAGCGCGGGGCTCATCCGCACGCGTCCGATGCGCGACCCCGATTTCGGCTCGCCGCAGGTGATGACGCGCCGCGGCTGGTGGCTCGTGGTGCTCAACGTGCTCATCCCCGGATCCGCGCAGGTGCTGGCCGGCAACCGCCGGCTCGGCCGGTTCGGTCTCGGGGCGACACTGCTCATGTGGGCGCTGGTGATCGTCGCGGCGCTGACCGCGCTGCTCTGGCACCAGGCGCTGCTGTGGCTCACCGTCGGCGGCGGCTGGGTGAGCTGGATCGTGCTGAGCCTCATCCAGGTGCTGTGCTTCGGGTACATCGTGCTGTGGGTGGTGCTCACCTTCGACACGCTGCGCCTGGTGCGGCTCGTGCGCACCAGGGACTACGCGAAGATCGCCATCCCGCTCGTGGCCGTGCTGGTGCTCGGCCTCTGCGGCAGCGCGACCGCCTCCGCCGCGAACATCGTCGGCTCCAGCCGCAACGCGATCAGCACGCTGTTCGGATCCGGCGGGCCGAGCCTGCCGCCCAGCGACGGCTACTACAACGTGCTGCTGCTCGGCGCGGACAGCGGCCTGGGGCGCGACTCGATGCGCTACGACAGCATCTCCGTCGTCTCGGTCAACGCCGAGACCGGGAAGACGACGATCTTCGGAATCCCGCGCGACATGCCGCACGTGCCGTTCGCGCCGGGACCGATGCACGACCTGTACCCCGACGGGCTGCAGGGCCACGACGACGAGACCTGCGGCTGGGGGAGCGGCATCAACCAGCTCACCAACGCCGTGGAGACCTGCCACACCGGACCGTCCCTCTATCCGGACGCGAAGAACCATGGATCCCGTCCCGCCGTGGAAGCCACGAAGGACGCGGCAGAGGGCGTGCTGGGCATCAAGATCCCGTACTACGTGTTCCTCGACATGAACGACTTCGCGAAGCTCATCGACGCGCTCGGCGGCGTCGACATCACGGTGAAGGAGCGGCTCCCCGAGGGCAACGTGCCGGAGTGGGGCGGGCCGGACAACGCCGACGAGTGGGCGACGGGGTGGATCGAGCCGGGGCCGCAGCACATGAACGGCGACACCGCGCAGTGGTACGCGCGCTCGCGCTACACCACGAGCGACTTCGACCGGATGCGCCGTCAGCGCGAGCTGCAGGATGCGCTGCTGAAGCAGTTCACGCCGCAGAACGTGCTCACGCACTTCAACGAGATCGCCGCGGCGGGCACCTCAGCGGTCGACACCGACCTGCCGCAGGACAAGCTGCCCGAGTTCTTCGACCTCATGATGAAGGCGAAGAAGCAGAAGCTCACCACGATCGACCTCACCCCCGCGAACGGCGTGGACGAGTTCGAGCCCGACTGGAACCAGATCCACGCGATGGTGAAGCAGGCACTGCACCCGGAGCCCACGCCGACGCCGACGAACTGATCGGCGGCTCCGGCCCGAGCCGGCACCACCGGTCCCCTGAGCCGGCACCACCGGTCCTGGGCCTGCACCACCCGGTCCCTGAGCCTCTCGAAGGGCCCGATCCGGGGTACATCCGGCTCCTGAGCCTGCACCACCCGGTCCCTGAGCCTGTCGAAGGGCCCGGATCCGGCGGCCGGCGGAGCGCCTCGGCGGCTGCGCGCGCGACGCTGGGTACGTTCGGAGCATGGCTGTGCTGCGGGTGGTCCTCGATCAGGCGAACGACATCGTGGACCCTGATCAGGCCGACGCGGCACGTTCCCTGGTCCTCGGGCTCGCCGAGACCGCCCCGCCCCGATGCGAGGTCGAGGCGATCGTGCCGTCGGGAGGCGAGGGCATCGTCCCCGGTGCGCGCACCGTGCACCGTCTGGCGCTCGCTCGCCGTGAGCTCGGAGCCGCCTGGCAGCTCGGCGTGGTCGCCGGTGTGGGCGGAGGCATGATCCACGCGCCGTCCCTGTTCGCGCCGCTCGTGAAGCACGACCGGGTCAACGACTACGACCAGACCGTGGTGACGGTGTGGGACCTGCGGGCGTGGACCGCGCCCGAGGAGCTGCCCCGCGCGAGCGTGCTCTGGCAGCGGGGCATGCTGAAGCGCGCCGTCAAGCACGCCGACGCCGTCGTGGTGCCGACGCACGCCATGGCCGAGCGGCTCGCCGACCTGGGCCGGTTCGCGGACCGCATCCGGGTGATCCCCGGCGCCGTGGCCGACGGATTCGGCATCCCGCTCGACGCGACCGAGCGCCGGGCCGCCCTCGGGGCTCCGGCCCGCTACCTCGTCGCCACGGGCGGCGCAGGCACCCTCGAGCCGGTGTTCGGCGCCGCGGTCGCCGTCGATGCCGACGTCTTCGTCCTGGACGCACCGGCGGGCGCCGCCGCAGCGATCGCCGAGACCGCCGCATCCGCCGGGCTCCCCGCTCCGCGGGTGCACATCCCGGCGCGCCTCGATGCGCCCGACCGTGCGGCGCTGCTCGCCGGCGCGCTCGCGTTCACCGCCGCCGACGTGGCAGCGACGTGGCCGTGGCGCATGATCGAGGCGCTGACCCTCGGCGTGCCCGTGGTCGCCGCCGACGGCGGTGTGCACCGGGACGTGCTCGCCGAGGGAGGCGTGCTGGTGGGGGCGGAAGGGTTCGCCGAGGCGGTGCGCGATGCGGCGGGCGACGGCGCACGGCGTCTTTCGGTGATGGCCGCGGACCGCTCGCGGGCCTACTCCTGGAACGGCTCCGCCGAGCGCGTCTGGACGCTGCACGCCGAGCTGTAGGAGGCGCGACGACCCTGGGGGTCAGGCGCGCATGATCTCGACGGCCTCTTTGCTGGGACCGTCGAAGTGCACCTTGCCATCGCGGAGGAGGACCCCGCGCTCGCAGAGGTCGGAGACCATGTTCAGGTCGTGGCTGACGACGACGAGGGTCTTGCCCTGATCGTGCAGTTCGCGGACGCGCGCGATGCACTTCTTCTGGAACGGCTCGTCGCCGACCGAGAGGATCTCGTCGATCAGGAGCACATCGACCTCCGTGTGGATGGCGACGGAGAAGGCCAGGCGAAGGAACATTCCGGAGGAGTAGTGCTTGACCTCGGTGTCGATGAACTGCTCGATCTCGCTGAACGCGACGATGTCGTCGAACCGCTCCTCGATCTCCTTCTTGTTCATTCCGAGGATCGCGGCGTTGAGGAAGATGTTCTCACGACCGGACAGATCCGGATGGAAGCCGGCTCCCACCTCGATGAGTCCGGCCACCCGACCGCGGGTGAGCACCTCGCCGGAGTCGGGGCTGAGGACCCCGGAGATCATCTTGAGCAGGGTGGACTTGCCCGATCCGTTGAATCCGAGCAGCGCCACCGATTCGCCCTCGCCGATCGAGAAGGACACGCCGTCGAGGGCGCGGAACGCCGTGGTGAGCGGCTTCCTGCGTACGGCCGCGAGCGCGGTCTCCTTGATCGAGTGAGTGTGGCGAAGACGGAACTCCTTGCGCACGCCGTCCACGACGACGCGGGGGAGGGGGTCAGAGATCCTGGGCAAAGCGACCCTCCAGACGGCGGAACACGATCTGGCCGATCGCGAGGAAGACGAGGGAGATCGCGAGCCCGATCCCCGAGAAGAGCCACAGGTTCGGCGCGAGCTGCACGTCGGCGGGGTGCAGCTGGTACCAGATGCCGTAGTGGAATAGCTCGACCGCGGCCGTGAGGGGGTTGCACCGGTAGAGCACCGACAGCCACTCGGGGACGACCGAAGCCACCGCGTGCCACTCGTACATGACGGGAGAAGCCCACACCGCGACCATGACGATGATCTCGACGAAGCTCTGTGCGTCGCGGAAGGTGACGTTCACGGATCCGAACAGCAGGCCGAGTCCGCTCGCCAGCACGGCGACGATGAGGAGCGCGAGGAGGATCGCTCCGACGGCGATGAAGCTCGGCGTCCAGCCGAAGAAGAGCGCGATCACGACGACCACGAGGATCTGCGGAAGGATGTTGACCCCCGCGATGAGCATGCTGGCCACCGGGAACATCTCCCGGGGGACATAGATCTTCTTGATCAGCGCGGCATTGTCGATGAGGGACCGCGTCCCATTCGAGAACGCCTCATTGAAGAAGGTGATGGCGGTGATGCCCGACAGCAGGTAGATGGGGAAGTAGGGGACGCGGCCGTTCTGGCCGAGGAAGACGCCGATCGCGAAGTAGAAGACCGCGAACTGGACGAGCGGCTTGACGTAGGACCAGAGCCAGCCCAGCACAGATCCGCGATAGCGGATCTGCACCTCCTTGCGCACGATCAGCGAGAGCAGATAACGGTGCCGGAATACTTCCAGCAGCCCTCCATTGGCTCCTGGCCGCGTGAGGCGCGCCACACCGTCCAAGCGGGTATCTGACACCGCGCGACCACCTCCATCTGCCTGCGCGGGTTCGCAGGCGCCTAGCCATCATAGAAGGAGGGAGCAGGGAATCCGCCGCGCGGCGGAGCCGGGACGGCCTGCCCTGCTCCGGACGGCGCGCTCAGGATCCGTCGAGAGCGGACGGCTAGGATGGCGGTCGTTGTCTGCCCGCGTTTCGTGCCTCCAGGAGTCTTCTGACTGTGACCGATCATCGAGTCCACGATCTGCCCGCGCTCTTCGAGCTCGACGACACGGCGCTGGACGGTCTCTCCGAGCGTGAGATCCGCCTGCTGGTCGGCGCACTTAACTTCCACGCGATCATGGCGCCCGAGCGCGAGCTCGAGATCCATCTCTACGACGGCGACCTCACCACGCTTCCGCGTCTCACCGACGACGCGACGTTCGACGGCGGATCGCGTCAGTTCCGGCGACGGCTGCGCACCGTGCGAATGCGCAGCCTGGTCGATGCAGAGCGCCGCGAGAAGGCCAAGGGCGAGGCGCGCGCGCTCGAGCTGATCGGCTCCCCCGTGCGGCACCTGCACATCTCGTCGGACGCTGTGATCGCAGAGGATCCCGCGCGGCCGCCCCGCACCGACCTGATCGGCCAGGTAGCCCGTCGGGTGAAGGCGGCCGCACCGCTGTGGTACGACGAGGCCCGTGACCTCGTGCTGCTGCGGCACCGTCGGAGCACGACGAAGGCCGCCCCGCGACAGCAGTACGAAGCGCAGTTCGACGCCGGCGGCGTGGATGAGGACTACGAGATCGTCCCGGCCGCACCGCACGAAGCCGGAGCGTCGAAGGCGGTGATCCTGGGGCTGCACTGGTTCGAGCTCGGAGGTGCCGAGAGGTGGGCGTTCGAGACGGTGCGCCTCGTCCGCGAGGCGGGCTTCCTCCCGATCGTGCTCACCAACAAGGACTCCCATCACGCCTGGATCGGCCGTGAAGAGCTCGACGGGGCACTGCTGATCCCGTTCTCCGAGGCCACGCACCTCTCGCAGACCCCCGGCGTCGAACCGCTATTGCGCACGCTGCTGCGGCTCTACGATGTGCGCGGTGTCGTCGTCCACCACAATCAGTGGCTGTACGACAGGCTCGCGTGGATCCGGCGCAACCGTCGCGAGATCCCGGTCCTGGATTCGACGCACATCGTGGAGTACCGCGGGGGCGGCTATCCGCGCAGCAGTGCGATCGTGACCGACTCGATCTCCGTGCACCACGTGATCTCTCCGCGCCTCGCCGCGTGGATGACGCAGGTTCAGGGCGTCCCGCCGGAGAAGGTCAGGATGGCGCCCCTGGGCGGTCTCACCATCAAGCCGCGCGACGCGCGCTTCCGCCCTCGTGGCGCGGGCGAGCCCCTTACGGTGGCGTTCATCGGACGGCTTGCACGTCAGAAGGCACCCGAGGTGTTCGTGACGCTCGTGCGCAACCTGCGCCGCCACGGCGTCGAGATGCGATTCGTCATGCATGGCGACGGGGAGCAGTCCTCGTGGATCGACGACATCATCGCGGCCGACGGGCTGTCCGATGTGATCGTCCGGCGTACCTCCGCCGTCCCGGTGAAGGAGACGCTCGACGAAGCGCACGTGCTCGTCATCCCGTCGCACAACGAGGGCCTCACGCTGACGACGCTCGAGGCGATTCAGCATGGAGTCCCGGTCGTGTCGACCGACGTCGGAGCGCAGTCCGACATCATCCCGGCGTCGGCTCTGGTATCACGTAACGTGCACCGCGCGGTGCGCGAGATGACCGCGGCGGTGCTCGCACTCGCCGCAGACGAGAAGGCGCGTGAGGATCTGTGGCGCCGTGAACGGAAAGCGGAGAAGAAGTTGTTGGCGAACAAGACGGCGACGCAGTGGTTCACGGAAGAGATCGCAACGTGGTGAGCGCGACGGTCGCCGCCGTCGTCGTGACGTTCAACCGGCTCGAGAAGCTGAAGAACGTCGTCGCGGCGATCGAGAAGCAGACGCATCCCGTCTCGACGCTGTTCATCATCGACAACGCCTCCACGGACGGGACGAAGGAGTACCTCGCCTCGCTCGAGAGCTCCGTTCCGCTCTCCGTCGTGACCATGCAGGAGAACCTCGGCGGCGCGGGTGGCTTCGCCGAGGGCATGCGCCGTGGATACGGATCCGGGGCTGACCACGTCTGGATCATGGACGACGATTGCTATCCCGAGCCTGGCGCGGTCGAGGCTCTCGTGCGCGGTCTCGACGAGGCGGTCGCAGAGCTCGGGCCCGAGGTCCCCTTCTCCTGCTCCGTGGTGAAGTTCACCGACGGGAACATCTGCGAGATGAACAACCCGGTTCCCACCTGGGACTGGGGACGTCTGCTCGTCCAGGGCCAGCAGAACGTCATGGTGACGGCCTGCTCCTTCGTCTCCGTCCTCATCCCGCGCTGGGCGATCGCGGAGTACGGGCTTCCTTACTCCGAGTACTTCATCTGGTTCGACGATCGCGAGTACACCCTGCGCGTCACGGCACGATGCCCCGGCGTGCAGGTGCTCGACAGCGTCGTCGTGCACGACATGGGCGACAACAAGGGCGTCAACTTCTCGATGGTCGACCGCAAGAACTTCTGGAAGTTCTCGTACGGTGTGCGCAACGAGTCCTCCTGGCAGCTGCACCATCGCGGAGTGCTGCACTTCCTCGAGTTCGGTGCCCGCCTGTTCGTGAGTCTGCACCGCGGTCGCGTGCCTCTCGATCTGCGCGCCAAGCTCATGGGACGCTGGCTGCGCGGGATCACCTTCAACCCGAAGGTCGCTCACGTGGACGAGCGAGCGACGACGTCACTCGACGCCGCGTGAGGCGGGCGGAATGACGCAGCTGCTGGGGACCTGGCTCCCCTTCGTCCCTCCTGTGCTCGCGGCGATCCTCGTCCTCACCGTCCCCGGCCTGACGCTGGGGCTCGCGCTGCGGCTCCGGGGCTGGTGGCTCGCGGCAGCGACCGCGCCGCTCTCCGTGTCCTTGGTCGTCGTCGCCTCTGTGCTGGCGGGGGCGACCGGCGTGCGATGGGGCATCCTCCCCGTGCTGGTGCTGACCGTCGTCGCAGCGGTCGTGGCCTGGGCATGGATGCAGTGGGTCGGACGGCCGATGCCGCGGCGGCGCGCACGCCACGGCGGCGGCTGGGCGTCGGCGCTGGCCTTCGCGGTGGCGGCGGTGCCGATCGCCTACATCGTGTGCCGTGGATTCGGGGATCCGGCCCTCGTCAACCAGCGGTATGACAACTTCTTCCACGTCAATGCGATCCAGTACGTGCTCGACACGGGCAACGCCTCGCCGTTGTGGGTCGGCACGATGACGAGCCCCCATCTCATCTATCCCTCCGCCTGGCACGCACTCGGAGCGCTCGTCGCGCAGCTGTCGGGAAGCGCCGTCCCGCTCGCCAGCAACGCGCTGGTCCTCGTGGTCGCCGCGTTCGTGTGGCCGCTCTCGTCGATCCTCCTGGTGCGGACTCTGTTCGGCCGCAGCCGGATCATCGCGATCGCTGCGGGGGCCCTGTCCGCGGCGTCCCCGGCCTTCCCTTTCCTCCCGCTGCACTACGGGCCGCTGTATCCGCTCTTTCTGGGGCTCGCGCTCGCCCCGGTCGCGATCGCCGCGGTCATCCGGGCGCTGCATCCGCATCCCGTCGTGCGCCGCCACGATCTCGTCCTCCTGCTCGTGCTGCTCACGCCGGGTATCGCGGTCGCTCATCCCGGCGCGTTCCTGGCCGTGCTGGCACTCGGATCCCCGGCGGTGCTGCTGCTGGCCGCCTGGCTCTGGCGCCGGCATGGTGCGCGCGGGTACCGCGCCGTCGTCGTCGTCGGAGTCGTCCTCTTCGTCGGCGCGGCCCTCCTCACCCTGAAAGTCGTGCGCCCGCCGGCAGACCAGATCTACTGGCCTGTGACCTCGAACCTCGCCGGTGCGATCGGCGAAGTCGTCACTGCGTCCGTCTTCGGCTATCCGATCGCTCCGGGACTCGCCGTCCTCATCGGTCTCGGGGTGTTCATCGCCCTCGTGCGGCGCACGTATGCGCGCTCGATCGCCCTCGGTATGGCCCTGATCGGCACCGTCCTCTACGTCGTCGTCGCGGCTTCTCCCTCGCAGGCGCTGCGCGATTGGCTGACCGGTCCCTGGTACAACAATCCACCGCGCCTGGCGAGCATCTGGGCGGTGTCGGTGATCCCGCTCGCCGCACTCGGAGCTTCCTTCCTCGTGCGCGTCATCGCACGCCTCGGTCACCGTGCGGGACTGCCGTGGCGGCGCCCGCGCGCCTTCGCGCTCCTGGGATTCGCGGTGATCATGGTCCTCCTCGTGCAGAGCGGCGGGCTCAAGCAGGCGGCGGCGGATCTCCACTTCGTCTACGGGCAGGGTCCCGGTGCCGATGGTCCGATCCTCTCCGCCGGCGAGTACAAGCTCATCGAAGAGGTCGACGAGTACGTGCCGGAGGGAGCCGTGATCGCCGGCGACCCATGGCGCGGCGTTTCGTTCGCGTACGCCATCGCCGACCGCCGCGTCCTGATGCCCCATCTGCTGATGGACGAGAGCGCCGCAGCCGAGGAGATCAACCGTCGGTTCGCGACCGAGGGCGACTCGCCGGAGATGTGCGCCGCCTTGAAGAAGACCGGGGTGCGCTACATCCTGGACTTTGACGGCCCGGCCTTCTCCAAGAACCCAGGCGGGTTCGAGGGGGTCGAGGATCTCGAGGGAACACCCTTTGCGAAGCTGCTGGCGTCGGAGCCGGGAGCCCGTCTCTACGAGATCACTACCTGCGGATTGGCGAAATGACACTCGAGATCTTCTGCCCGTTCTGGGGCGACCCGGACCTTCTTTTCGAGACGGTGGCGTCCGTGCGCGCGCAGCGCAACCAGGACTGGCGGCTGATCGTAATCGACGACTGCTACCCGGACGAGACGGTGGCCGGTCGATTCGCGGCCATCGACGACGACCGGATCACCTACGTCCGCAACGAGAAGAACCTCGGCATCACCGAGAACTACCGCGAGGCCATCCGTCGGGCCACCACGCCGTACATCGCGATCCTGGGTTGCGACGACCTCCTGCACCCGAACTACGTCGACGTGGTGCTGCGCACCATCGCCGACGCCCCGCAGGCCGACGTGATCCAGCCCGGCGTGGTCGTCATCGATGAGCACGGCACACGGGTCACGCCCCTCGTCGACCGCGTCAAGCAGGGGCTCCTGGCACCGAAGAGCGACGGCCGCAGCGTCGTGCTCACAGGGGCGGACATGGCGACGAGCCTCATCCGCGGCGATTGGCTCTACTGGCCGTCACTCGTGTTCCGCACGGAGACTCTGAAGCGGATCGATTTCCGCGAGGGACTGCCGATCATCCAGGATCTGGCTCTGCTGATGGACATCGCGTTCGATGGCGGTTCGCTGGCCTACACTCCCGAGATCGCGTTCTCCTACCGCCGTCACGGTGCCAGCGCCTCGCAGAAGACCATTCTGGACGGGCGCCGCTTCCGGGACGAGCGCGCCTATTACCGCACGGCCCGAGGGCTGGCTCTCGCCAAGGGGTGGCGCAAGACGGCGCGAGTGGCGTCCGTGCGACTGATGTCGCGGCTGCACGCGCTGACGGAGCTGCCAGGCGTCATCCAGCACGGCAACGGCGCTGCGCTAAAATCGACGCTGGCGCACATTTTCGCGGGTTGAGGCCTTCGCAGATGCGTCGAACGCTGCCGAGGACCGCCTGACCGCCGAGGAGAACACCCATGCCCGAACACGTCCTGATCACCGGAGGGGCCGGGTTCATCGGAACCCGCCTGGCAGCGCGGTTCGCCGCCGACGGACACACCGTGACCGTGCTGGACTCGCTGATCCCGCAGGTGCACGGCGATGACCCGGTCACGACGTCCCCGCTGCTGCGCTCCCTCGACGGAGTCGCCGAGGTGATCGTCGGCACCGTGACCTCGAAGGACGACCTGCGTCGCGCGCTCTCGGGCGCGACGATCGTGATCCACCTCGCCGCGGAGACCGGCACGGGTCAGTCGATGTACGAGATCGATCGGTATGTGGACGCGAACGTGGGGGGAACCGCCAAGCTGCTGGACATCCTCACGAACGAGGAGAACTCCGTGCGGCGCATCGTCATCGCGTCGTCCCGCTCGATCTACGGTGAAGGCGCATACGAGACCGAGGACGGTCGCCGGGTGTACCCGGGTCACCGCTCCGACGCCGACATGGCGTCTGGCGACTTCGACGTGCACATGCCGGGTGAGGGGCCGCTCCGACTCATCCCGACGGACGAGACGGCGCTCGTGCATCCGTCATCGGTGTACGGCATCACGAAGCAGATGCAGGAGTCGCTGATCATGACGGTCGCGCCGACGATCGACATCGAGCCCGTCTCGGTGCGGTACCAGAACGTCTACGGCCCCGGCCAGTCGCTGAAGAACCCCTACACCGGCATCCTCTCGATCTTCTCGACGCTGATCCGCCAGGGGAAGGACATCAACATCTTCGAGGACGGCGAGGAGAGCCGCGACTTCGTCTACATCGACGATGTCGTCGAGGCCACCTTCCGCGCCGCGACCGTCCCCGCCGCGGCCGGCGGCATCTTCAACGTCGGATCCGGTGTCGCCACCTCGGTCAACGAGGTCGTCGCCGCGCTGTTCGCGGCCTATGGCACCGAGGTGCCCACCCACATCTCCGGCAACTACCGGCTCGGCGATATCCGCCACAACGTGGCCGACACGACGGCGCTGCGCGAGGTGCTCGGCTACACGCCGGCCGTCGCCTTCGAAGACGGCGTGAAGCGGTTCGCCGAATGGGTTCTGACCGAGCCGATCGAGGCCGACGGGTACGAGCGCTCGCTCAAGGAGATGGCGGAGCGGAAGCTGCTCAAGTGACGCTTCCCGCCGTCCTGCGTGGTCGCCCCTTTCCCTACCGGGACAACAGCCTCAACCTGTTCCGGTTGATCCTGGCGGCGCTGGTGCTGTTCGCCCACTCCTTCTACACGACGGGCAACGGGACAGGACCGCATCTGCAGGGCGAGAACATCGGCGGGTGGGCCGTCGCCGGCTTCTTCGTCGTCAGCGGCTTCCTCATCACGCGTTCCCGGCTGCGTACCGGCGCCGGCGACTATCTGCTCCATCGGGTCATGCGGATCTATCCGGCGTTCCTCGCCTGCCTCGTGGTCACCGCGGTGGTGTTCGCGCCGATCGCCGTGCTCCTCCAGTACGGCACTCTCGCAGGTTACGCCACGACCCCGGTGACCCCGGCCCAGTTCGTCTGGAGCAACATCACCCTGTACATGAACGAATACGGTATCGGGCGCTCGCTGAGTTCTGTGCCGTATCCGACTGCGTGGAACGGCTCGCTCTGGACGCTCTTCTATGAGTTCCTGTGCTACATCCTCGTCTGGATCCTGGGCGCGTTCGTGTGGTTCCGCCGTAACGCGATCATCGCGATCGTCTCGTTCCTTCTCGTCACGGCAGCCCATGCCGTCGAACCCCTGGTCGTCCGGTTCGGTCTCGACCCGAGCTTCCTCCTCTTCCTCAAGCTCGCCCCGTTCTTCCTCGGTGGAGCCTGCGTCTACTTCTTCATCGAGCGACACGGTGTCAACGCGTGGCTCGGGGTGAGTTCGCTCATCGTCGCTGTCGTGCTGTGTGCGTTCATCCCCGGCTGGGGCGGACAGATCGCGGCGCCCTTCCTCGCGTACGGGATCCTCTGGCTGTCGACGATCGTGCCGCAGCCGGCCTGGGTCTCTCGCAACGACGTCAGCTACGGGTTCTACATCTATGCGTGGCCGGTGCAGCAGCTGCTCGCCCTTCTGGGCGTCGGCATCGGCGCAGGCGTTCTGGGCATGGTGCTCTATGACGTCGTGGCCGTGATCGTGACCTTCGGGCTCGCCTGGCTCAGCTGGGTGCTCATCGAGCGGAGGGCGATGGCGCGCGTACGCCGGAAGCCGCAGCGCGCGGCGGCCCTGGCACCCGGCGCCTGAAGCGCTCCGGCCCGACCTTGTAGGCTGGATCGGTGCCTCGCGTTCTCGTTGATCTCCTTTCGTACACCGGCACGAAGGGCGGCATGGAAACCTACACCAGGGAGCTCTATCGCGCCTTGGGAGCGATGCCCGGCGACTGGGAGTACATCGGCTACGTCTCCAAGGAGGGCGCAGACCTCGATCTCTCGTGGTTTCCGGGGCGGATCGGCGAATCAGGCATCAGCGGCGAGAACCGCTTCATCTGGGCGTGGGGCGAACTGAGCCAGGTCGCCCGCGCAGCGCGTCGCGAGAAGGTCGACCTGGTTCATTCTCCGGCGACGCTCGGACCGCGTCGGACGGCGATGCCCACCGTCGTGACGATGCACGACATGCTGTACTGGAGTCATCCGGAGCTGATGACCACCCCGCTCTACACCGCCCCGGTGAAGTGGATGGAGCGCAAGGCCGCCGCGAACGCCGCACGTGTGGTGACGATCAGTCCGACCTCGCAGCGCGAGATCAATAAGTACCTCGGCGTCCCATCCGACCGGATCGATGTGATCCCTCTCGCCGGTGAAGCGCCGAAGAACGTCGATCGTCGGCTGGCGGGCTCCGAAGGGCCCCTGATCCTGGCGATGGGTAACCGCCGCCCGCACAAGAACTGGGGGGCGCTCATCCGGGCTGCAGCACTGATCCCTGCGCTGCAGCGGCCCCGCATCGTCATCACGGGCGGACGTGGGGACGATCCGCTCGCGCCCCTTGTTCAGAGCCTGGGCATGGGGGAGTGGGTCGAACTGAAGGGCTGGATCGACGACGCGGAGGTGGCCCGCCTGTACTCCGTCGCCACGGCTCTGGCGATCCCATCGTTCGCCGAGGGGTTCTCGCTGCCCACGCTCGAGGCGATGGAGGCGGGGTTGCCCGCTCTCCTCAGCGACATCGAGGTGCACCGCTACGTCGGCGGTGACGCCGCCCGCTACTTCGACCCGTCGGACGACCAAGCCCTCGCCGGACTGTTGACAGAGGTCTGCACGGATCCAGGCCTGGTCGCGGACATGACCGAAGCAGGGTTGGCCCGTGCGCGGGAGTTCACTTGGGCGCGGACGGCACGGGACACGCGTGCCGTCTTCGAGGAGGCGCTGCTCACCTCTCGCTCGTGACGCCGGCTTCCTGAGCGGTCCCGATGCGCGCCAGCTCGATGACGTGAACGATGCCACCGATGACCGGCGCCACCGTCAACGCCAACAGGATCCGGGGGAGCGGTTCCCAAGGGGCCAGCAGGATCAATACCGTCAGGCAGGCGCTGACCAGCCAGCCCGCGACGTACCAGCGATGCCGGTGTGCGGCGAGCACTGCGGGTCCGGTCAGGCACAGGATGCCGGTCAGGCCGGCGCTGGCGACGATCGCAGCGAGCACGCCGCCGTCGAGTGCGACGTAGTCGGGATACAGCCAGGCGAGGACGAGAGGTCCCAGCCAGGCGGCGAGGCCGGCGAGCGCTGCGATGAGCGCCAGCAGCGCGACGACCCACCGCAGGACGATGCCGACATGACCGCGGGCGTCGCGGAACCGCACGAGCAGATAGCCCTGGAGTGCCACCAGCGGGACGACCAGGGGCGCCCGCGTGAGCGAGATCGCGAGGATGACCGAAGCGAGCAGGCCCGTGCCCGCATCGGCGGCGAAGGCGCGCAGCAGCAGGGGGAGGCCGCTGATCAGAGCGCCCGTGGCCAGCGACGCCAACAGGGTCGCTGCGGTGTTCCGGAAGAGCGCGGACATCCCTACGTCGAGTTGCAGGTGTGCGGCGATCCGTCGCCCCCGCCATAGCCAGATGGCGATGGCCGCCACGAGGAAGGGGACGGCCACGGCCCAGGCCAGCAGGATCGCGCTTCCGCCCGCGCACAGCGCCAGCGCGATCGCGATCGCGCGCAGCACCGAATCGCCGATCGTCATCCCGCCGACACCCGTCCAGTCCTGGACCCCGTACATCGCGCCGCTGACGGCGGCGATGAGGCCGTAGCCCAAGGCGGCGAGGGCGATCGCGGCGACGAGGGACGCCGTGTCTGCAGGGAACACGTGCGGCCCGATCAGTCCGAACAGGACGGCGACCACGACGGCTGACGTGACCGCCGCGATGAGCGCGAAAGCCCGCCAGGTGCGATGGCCGGAACCGTCGGGCCCCGCGCGTGACGCGCGGGTCAGCTCCTGCTGCAGTCCGGCGAGGCAGGAGACCACGAGGTAGGTCGAGGACCAGAACGTCTGGAACGTCAGGTAGGTCTCGTGCGAGACCAGGCGCGGTACGACCGCCTGGATCAGATAGCCGATCCCGCCCGCGACTGCGGTGGCGAGCAGGATGGCTCGCAACCCGCTCCCCGAGTGCACCCGCGCCGGGCTTGGCTCACTCATCGGAGGCGACGCCGGCATCCGATCCGCGCGATGACTCGGACTCCAGCCGCGTCATGCGCTGCGACAGCTCGTCGTGATCTGCGCGCAGGATCGCGATCTCCTCCGCGGTCCTGCGGATCTCCTCCTCCGCCTGGGAGAGCTCCCAGGACAGGTGCAGCGCCACGCCGAGCAGCAGCAGAATCGCGAGCGCGAACAGCAGATTCGCCGGAAGCACCACGCCGAACAGCGAGGTCATCGCCTGCAGCAGCTGAGGGAAGATCCCCAAGACGAGGATCGCAAGGCTGATCACGATCCACAGCGCGGCGTACTTCTCCCGCAGGCGCCGGGTCAGGAGCATGGCCACGACGACGATGAGCATGACGATCGCGAGGACGATCCCGGTGACGGCGATCATGCGGCGCCCTCCGTCGGTCGTGCTCCGCGCGGGCGACGCAGAAGAGCGAGGCCCAGGGCCAGCACGGAGCGGGCGAGGTAGACCGTCGAGCCGAACGCTCCTTGGCTCGGCGTGCCGTGCATGCGCGGCCGCATGGCCACGGGAATCTGAGTGACGGTGAGACCGGCGTGACAGGCGACGACGAGCGAGTCCAACGTGTCACCGAGATACTCGGCGGGGTAGTAGCTCACGTACTGATCGATGGCTCGGGCGTTCGCAGCGCGGAATCCGCTGGTCACGTCGGTCAGACGCGTGTGCGCCACGCGTGAGACGATCGACGCGAGCACGACCATCGCCCAGCGACGCGGTCCTCGCACCTTGTAGTCTCCGACGTCGCTGAAGCGCGCGCCGATCGAGATGTCCGCGGACTCGAGGCCGCGAAGCACCTTCTCGATGTCGGCCGGGTTGTGCTGACCGTCCGCGTCGACCTGGATCGCGCGGCGGTAGCCCTTGCGCTGCGCGTAGGTGAAGCCGGTGCGCATCGCCCCGCCGACGCCGAGGTTGAACGGAAGCGTGAGCACGGTCGCTCCGGCCTCCCTGGCGACCTTGGCGGTGTCGTCGGCGGATCCGTCGTCGATCACCGCAACATGGTAGTCGCGGCCGGTGCCGAGGATCTCGCGCACGGTGTTGCCGACGTTGCGCTCCTCGTTCCAGGCCGGCACGATCACGAGCACCGTGTCGGGGGTCTGCGTCATAGTGGTCCCAGTCTATCCGGGAGCTTCAGGGCGCCCCGCGTCACCTCACGACGACGGTGCCATCCCTGTACAGCACGATGGTCCCGTTCTGGAACCGCTGTTGCCACGTGAGGCCATCGGACGTCTCGTTGGCGAGCGGCCAGCCCAGGGCCCCTGTGGGGCCGCCCCGAATCGCGTACTCGCGGCCGAGCACACCGCGGGTCACGGCGAGTGCGTAGGGCGAGACGTAGGTCTGCCCGCCTTCGAAGGCCTGCACGTAGCCGGTGGAGACCTTGGTCTCCACGCCGACGGGGTAGCCGAGGGGACCGGTGTAGCCGCCATTGTTGGCGAACGTGGTCGCGGTCGTTCCGCGGACTGCGAAAGCAGCACCGTTCTTGGTGCCGATCGTTCCGGATTGGAAGGGCTGCATCTTTCCCGACCCGAGCGGGGCCGACGGTCCGATGGCGAAGCCCATCGCACTGGGCCCGCCGACCCGCATGTACTCCGTGTACTCGGCATTGGCTACAGCGGAAGCCTGTCCGATCCGGGGTACGAATACAGCGCCGCGTTCGAACGTCTGCTGGAATCCGGCTGCACTTTCTGCTTCAGCAGCCGTGGGCGCGCCGAGCACATCCGTCCCGCCCGCGATACGGAACGTGGAATACGTCAGACCGATGATCGGATAGGCAGTCCCCGACGTGCCCGAGGCGATCATGCCAGAGGCGAACGGAAGCTGGCGCACGCCGTTCGTCGTCAGGGGGGCCGAAATCGGCCAGCCGAGGCGTCCGGTGGGTCCGCCCAACGAGTCCCACACGGTCGTCATCGATGCGGGGATGACCGCGAGCACCGACGGCGTGCAGATGATCCGCCCTCCGTCGAAGTCCTGGACGAAGCCGTTTCCGACGGCGCGTTCCGGACCCGTGGCAGCGCCCAGCGAGCCGGCCGCACCCCCCGCGCCGTCGTACGCGTTCCGGATCGCACCTCGTACGATCTGCGCTCCGCCCTTCCCTGTGGTGAGCGTCACCGTGTCGAACCTCTGGGAGAACGTCGTCCCGCTGCCCTTGGCGTCCTCGCGCGGGAAGCCCACGACACCCACGCCACCTGCGGTGGTGAGCGCCGAAGACAATGCACTGACGGCGTAGGCCCCGAACGCGGACGCGAAGATCGTCCCGTGCTCGAACGCCTGCGAGGAGCCGCCGTTCAACGACGCCGCCGCACCGAGGGGCCTGCCGAGCGGACCCGACTCGTAGCTCTGCGCCGCATACGGCGCGAACATCGGAGCCGACACGACCGTCACAGAAGTCGTCGTGCGGTACGCGACAGCCTTCGAGAGCAGGACCTTCGTCTGCCCGCTGCCCGCGGCAGTCACACCGGACACCGGGAGTCCGTAGCCCGCGTTCGGCCCGCCGACGGTGTTGTACCAGCCCACCCACGTGCTCGGCAGGGCAACCGCGCTGTTGCCGGACTGATAGAACGTGCCGCCGTCGAAGTTCTGCGCAGCACCTCCGGTCACCACGTACGCCCGGCTCGATGGCCACCCGTAGGCGCCGAAGATGTTCCCGACCGACTCGTGCAGGGCGAACATCGGCGCGGCGATCGCGTAGGCCCGGCCGTCGGAGCGCTCGTAGATCCTGCCGCCGGTGAAGTTCTGGTAGGCGCCGCCGTTGACCGGCACCCGGTTGCTGGTCGGCCAGCCCAGGCCGCTGGCGACGCCGGCGACGTACGTGTACTCGGTGCGGATCGGCCCCGACACGATGTACCCCGGCTGGCCGGCCTGCACGTAGATGTCCGCATTCGTGAACGTCTGCGACCAGCCTGCGCCCCCGTAGCCTCGCATCGCCGACGTGGGGTTCCCGATCCATCCCGATCCTCCGCCGTTGGCGGCCCAGGTGTCGTAGATCGAGCCGACCACGGCGAACCCCTGAGTGCTGCCGAACCAGTCGGTGAAGTAGTTGTAGAAGTTGCGGTTGCCGTACGCCGAGCAGCTGTCGCCGATACCGTAGCCGGCGGCGAGCGCGGCGGCGTTGGGCTGGTACGGCGTGTAGTAGTACAGCGCAGAGGTCGCCGCGTTCTCGATGTACACCGGGGAAGAGCCACACCCGGTGTTGGGGTTGTAGAGGATGTTCCAGGTGCGTCCGGGCGCGTACCACGTGAAGTACACGCCCTCCAGGTAGATCTTCATCTGCCGAGCGCCGCCGTAGACCTGGGCGAAGAAGCCCGCGTAGCTCGGATCGCAAGGCGCCGTGTCCGGACAGGCCTGGCCCATGGCCGCCGCGTACTGGCCCCCGACGGGCCAGGTGTCGGTGACGAGGCCCTGCTCCTTCTGCAGCATCACCACGAGCACCTGGGGGTTGATCCCGCAGGATTGGGCGACCTTGACGATGATGGTCGAGGCGAGCTCGCCGCCGGAGCCGGAGTATCCGTTGCAGTATCGGTCGGCGCCCTTGTTCGGGGTGTCCTGGCGGAAGTCCTTGAGGCACGTGTAGCCGGAACGGCATGACGACACCTTGCTCTGCAGGAACGACTGCACCTGTGCGGCCGTCATCGTGGCCGAGTTGGTGAACACGGCGTCGGAGATGATGTTCCCCGCGTGGAACTGTGACAGGTCCGCGGCGGGGCGGATCGCTGACGGAAGAACGGCGTGCGACGTCGACGTCTCCGCGGAGCTGGCGACCGGAACGGCCGCGATCAGGCCGGCGACGGTGAGGGCTGCGGCGAGCGCGGCGAACCAGCGCGAACGGAAGTGTCGGATGGGGCGCACGAGTCTATTGTGCCTGGTGACGACTGTTTTGTAGAGTGCCCCGCGATGCCTCGGAAAGCCCGAAGCCGCGCTGTGGCACGATTGACGGGTGAAAGGCATCATTCTCGCGGGTGGTTCGGGTACTCGGCTGCATCCGATCACGTTGGGTGTTTCGAAGCAGCTGATCCCGGTGTATGACAAGCCGATGGTCTATTACCCGTTGTCCACGCTGATGCTGGCGGGCATCCGGGAGATCCTGATCATCACGACCCCTCACGATGCACAGCACTTCGAGCGGCTGCTGGGAGACGGGTCGCAGTTCGGCGTCTCGATCACCTTCGCTCAGCAGCCGTCGCCGGACGGGCTGGCGCAAGCGTTCACGATCGGCGCGGACTTCATCGGTGACGACAAGGTCGCCCTCGTGCTCGGCGACAATCTGCTCTACGGCCCTGGACTGGGTACGCAGCTCAAGCGCTACGCGGATGTCGACGGGGGCGCAGTGTTCGCATACTGGGTCGCCGAACCGAGCGCCTACGGAGTGGTCGAATTCGACGCGGCGGGCACTGCGGTCTCCCTGGAGGAGAAGCCTGCAGCGCCCAAGAGCAACTATGCGGTCCCGGGCCTCTACTTCTTCGACAACGATGTGGTGGACATCGCCCGCAACCTCGCCCCCAGCGCTCGCGGCGAGTACGAGATCACCGATGTCAACCGCGCATATCTCGAACGCGGCAAGCTCCAGGTCGAGGTACTCCCGCGCGGTACCGCCTGGCTCGACACGGGGACATTCGACCAGATGACCGACGCGGCCGATTACGTGCGCACGATGGAGCGCCGCACCGGCATGCGCATCGGCGTCCCGGAAGAGGTCGCCTGGCGGCAGGGCTTCCTCACGGATGACCAGTTGCGCGAGCGCGCCGAGAAACTGGTCAAGTCCGGGTACGGCACCTATCTTCTCGAGATCTTGGAAAGGGGCCGTTGATGGCTCGACTGCTCGTCACCGGCGGGGCCGGCTTCATCGGTTCGAACTTCGTGCACCACGTCGTGGAGAACACCGACCACCACGTCACGGTGCTCGACGCGCTCACGTACGCCGGAAACCGCGCCTCCCTCGACGGACTCCCCGAGGACCGGGTGACGTTCGTGCACGGAGACATCACCGATGCGGAACTTGTCGACACCCTCTTCGCCGATGCCGACGCCGTCATCCACTACGCCGCCGAGTCGCACAACGACAACTCGCTGCACAGCCCGCGCCCGTTCCTGGACACGAACATCATCGGGACGTACACGTTGCTCGAAGCGGCCCGCAAGCACGACCGCCGCTTCCACCACATCTCCACGGACGAGGTCTACGGCGATCTCGAGCTCGACGACCCGGAACGGTTCACGGAGAACACCCCGTACAACCCGTCATCCCCGTACTCGTCCACGAAGGCCGGATCCGACCTGCTCGTGCGCGCCTGGGTGCGCTCGTTCGGCGTGCAGGCGACGATCTCGAACTGCTCCAACAACTACGGTCCGTACCAGCACGTGGAGAAGTTCATCCCCCGTCAGATCACCAACGTGATCCGCGGGATCCGTCCCAAGCTGTACGGCGCCGGAGAGAACGTGCGCGACTGGATCCACGCGAACGACCACTCGTCCGCGGTGCTCACGATCCTGGAGAAGGGCCGCATCGGCGAGACGTATCTCATCGGCGCCGACGGGGAGCGCAACAACAAGGACGTCGTCGAGCTGATCCTCGAACTGATGGGCCAGCCGCGCGACGCGTACGATCACGTCACCGACCGCGCCGGTCATGATCTGCGCTACGCGATCGACTCCACCAAGCTCCGCACCGAGCTCGGCTGGACCCCGCGGTACGCCGACTTCGAATCCGGCCTCGCCGCCACCATCGACTGGTACCGGGAGAACGAGGCCTGGTGGGCGCCCTCCAAGGACGCCACCGAAGCCTTCTACGCCACCAAGGGACAGTGATGACAGTCGAGTTCGGCAAGCAGCTCCAGGTCGTCGAGACGCCGATCCCGGGGATGATCGTCCTAGAGCTGCCGGTGCACGGCGATGCCCGCGGCTGGTTCAAGGAGAACTGGCAGCGCGAGAAGATGACGACGCTCGGTCTTCCCGACTTCGGGCCGGTGCAGAACAACATCTCGTTCAACGACGCCGTCGGCACCACCCGCGGCATCCACGCGGAGCCGTGGGACAAGTGGGTCTCCGTGGCGACGGGCCGGATCTTCGGCGCGTGGGTGGACCTGCGCGAAGGCGACAGCTTCGGGACGGTCTTCACGACGGAACTGGATCCGTCGCGCGCGATCTTCGTGCCCCGCGGGGTCGGCAACTCGTATCAGACCCTCGAGCCGAACACCGCGTACACCTATCTCGTGAACGACCACTGGTCTCCCGAGGCGACGTACTCGTTCCTGAACCTCGCCGATGAGACCGCGGCGATCGACTGGCCGATCCCGCTCGCCGACGTGGAGATCTCCGAGAAGGACAAGAACCACCCGCGATTGGCGGAGGTCACCCCGATCGCGCCGCGCAAGACCCTCGTCGTCGGTGCCAACGGCCAACTGGGACTGGCGCTGCGGGCCGAACTCGGCGACGCCGCACACATCGAATACGCCTCCCGTGCCGACCTCGATCTCGGCGCGCCCGACCTCGCCGACGCCCGGCGCTGGCGCGACTACGGCACCATCATCAACGCTGCCGCCTACACAGCCGTCGATCTCGCGGAGACCCCGGAAGGCCGTCGAGACGCGTGGCTTGCGAACGCCGAGGGACCGGCGCGCCTGGCGCGGATCGCCGCTGCGAACGGCATCACTCTCGTGCATGTCTCGAGCGACTACGTGTTCGACGGCACGGCCGAGCGCCCGTACCGGGAGGACGACGCCCTGGCACCGCTCGGGGTCTACGGGCAGTCCAAGGCCGCCGGCGACATCGCGGTGGCCACCGCTCCACGCCACTACATCCTGCGCACGTCGTGGGTGATCGGCGAGGGCAAGAACTTCGTGCGGACCATGGCGTCGCTCGCCGAGCGCGGCGTGGATCCCGCTGTCGTGTCAGACCAGATCGGGCGCCTGACGTTCGCCTCGGAGATCGCTCGCGCGATCGCGCATCTCCTCAACGTCCAGGCGCCGTACGGCACCTACAACATCTCGAATGCGGGTCCGCTTCTGTCCTGGGCTGACATCGCCCGCCGGGTCTTCTCCGTGCTCGGACACGACGAGGGCCGGATACGCGACGTCGCGACCGCAGACTACTTCGCATCGGCGCAGGGTCCGGTCGCGCCTCGCCCGCATTACAGCGCGCTCGACACCGCGTCGATCGAGGCGACCGGATTCGCGCCCCGGGACGCCGACGCGATGCTGCTGACCTACCTCCGCGGATGAGCACCGACCAGTTGACCGCACCTGCGCGCGCGCCGCGCACCCGCACCGCGTTCCGCACCGACATCCAGGCACTGCGCGCGCTGGCGATCCTGCTGGTCGTCATCAACCATGTCTGGCCGACCCGCCTGAGCGGCGGTTACGTCGGCGTCGACGTGTTCTTCGTGATCTCCGGATTCCTGATCACCGGCCATCTGACGGGCGAGCTCGCGCGTACGGGGAGAGTGCGGCTGGCGAGGTTCTACGCCCGTCGGATCCGGCGCCTGCTCCCTGCGGCATTCCTCGCCCTGGCGGTGACGGCGGTTCTGGTCTTCGTCTTCCTGCCCTATCCGCGGTGGGAGCGCAACGGGTGGGAGATCCTCGCGAGCGCCACCTACGTCGAGAACTGGTTCCTGTCTGCGATGTCGGTGAACTACTCCGCTCTGAACGACGCGGCCAGCGCGGCACAGCACTTCTGGTCGCTCTCCGTGGAGGAGCAGTTCTATCTGGTCTGGCCGTGGCTGCTGCTGCTTGCCACGTGGGCGGCGACTCGAGCGGCTCGTGGTCGACCTGCGGGCCGAGCCGATCGGCGCGCGCGGGCGAGGGGCTGGCTGTTCGCGGTCGCCGTCGTGGGCGTCGTGTCCCTCGGCGCGAGCGTGTGGTTCACGGCGGTCGCGCCCAACCAGGCCTATTTCGTCACATTCACTCGAGCCTGGGAGTTCGCCGCGGGTGGAGCCGTCGCCCTCCTCGCGTCGAGGTGGCGGTGGTCCGCGGTCGCTCGCGGCATCCTGGGAGCCGCGGGATTCGCCGCCATCGTCTACGCGGCCGTCACGTACAACAGTGCCACTTCTTTTCCCGGCTTCGCCGCCCTCCTGCCGACGCTCGGGACGGCGGCCGTGATCGCCGCCGGCACGGGCGCCGATCGTCAGTGGCACGACAGGGTCACGGCGTCGAGGCCTGTGCAGTGGCTCGGCGACGTCTCATATTCGCTGTATCTCTGGCACTGGCCCCTCTTGGTCGTCATGCCGTTCGTCCTCGGCTCGGAGTTGTCCTTCATCACGCGATGCTTGGTCTTCGTCGGGGCACTCGTCCTTGCCGCCCTGTCGCGCCGGTTCATCGAGGTGCCGGCGCAGCGCTGGTCCGGCTGGCGTGACACCGTGCGCCGACCCGTGCTCTTCATGGTGCTCGGGATGGCTCTCGTCGGCGCGCTGTCCGCGACGATGGTCATCGCCAACGCCGTGCGGGCGGAGGCGGATCGTCCGCCGATCTCGGTGACCGGCGGACCGTGCAAAGGCCCGGCCGCGCTCGCGCCGGGGGCGCACTGCGCGGGCGCCTTCACCACGCTCGACTACTCCGTGATGACCAACAAGAACGAGTACTTCTTCACGCCTCCCGAGTGCGACTGGGACAAGACGCTGCAGTACGGCGATGTCCGAACGACGATGAGGTGCGATTTCTCCGGCGGTGCGAAGAGTCCTCAGGAGGTCTGGCTGATCGGGGATTCCCACGCGCAGCAGTGGCAGGGCGCGATCTACGACCTCGCGCGGGCTCGCCACTGGCGGTTGACGACGAGCTATCTCGGCGGCTGCCCGATCGCCGATGTCGCCTTCCAGGGCTTCCGCTCGGCATGGGGTCCCGCCGAGACAGACCGCTGCCGGACCTGGTCTCACGATGCGGCCGACGAGATCGAGAAGGAACGACCTGATCTGGTGATCACGGCGATGGCCAGCAGACATCAGCTGGTCGATGACGGCTCCGGCCGCAGCCACGATGAGCAGTTCATCGCCGGGCTTCAGGCGTACTGGAAGCGGTGGACGGCGAGGGGCACGCACGTGCTCGCGATGGCGGATCCACCCCTCAACGTCGAGGTTCGACCCGCTGACTGTCTTCTCCTCAACGAAGAGGATCCGGTGTCATGCGCCCGTCCGCGAAGCGCAGCGCAGCCTCCCGATCCGGTTGTCGCCGCTGCTCGAGGGGACGTCCGCGGCGTCACTGCGCTCGACCTGACAGACCGGTTCTGCGACGCGAACCTGTGTTACGCGGCCGTCGGAGGTATCCCCGTGTATTTCGACGCGGATCACCTGAACCTCGAGTACGTCCGTCTTCTCGATCCTCTCGTCCGTGGCGCCGTGGATTCCGCACTGCCTCCATCGTCCTGAGGCGGCTCAAAGGAGCTACTCAAAGGGAATCGCAGACGCCGTGTAAACTTGTTGCTTCGTTTGCGTCACCCGAAGGCGCATGTGAGGAGACGCGCTCCCCATGGCAATCATCGCGCCCGCACGCCCGACGTCGGATCAGGTCGGCACCCGACGTCGGACCGATATCGACGGACTGCGCACGCTGGCCATCCTGCTGGTCGTCATATACCACGTATGGTTCGGGCGCGTCTCCGGCGGCGTCGACGTGTTCTTGATGATCTCGGCGTTCTTCCTGACCGGCTCCCTCGCCAAGCGGGCGATCGCCGGGGAGCAGCTGAAGCTCGGGACGTTCTGGGCCCGGCGCTTCCGGAGACTGCTGCCGGCTGCGGCCATGACGATGCTCGGCCTGCTCGTGACGGCGTACTTCGTCTATCCGCCGACCCAATGGCCGCGGCTGTGGGCAGACACCTGGTCGAGCCTGTTCTACGTGCAGAACTGGCATCTCGCCTTCTCAGAGGTGGACTACTACGCACGCGATGTCGCATCCACCAGCCCGCTGCAGCACTTCTGGTCGCTGTCGGTGCAGGGACAGGTCTTCCTCCTCTGGCCGCTCCTGATCGGGTTCGTCGCCCTCTGCTTCGCCCACCGACGCGAGTGGATCCGGCCGGCGCTCGTGATCGTCTTCTCGCTCGTGTTCGCCGTATCGCTCGTGTTCTCTGTCGTCGAGACCTCGAGCGCTCAGGCGTTCGCCTATTTCGACACGCGCGCGCGGTTGTGGGAGTTCGCCGCAGGGTCACTGCTCGCCCTGCTGCAGCCGTACATCCGTGTTCCGGCGATGATCCGCGCCGTGCTCGGTTGGACGGGCATCGCAGGTATCGTGCTGTGCGGCGTCGTGCTGGACGTCCGCGGCGGATTCCCGGGATATCTTGCGCTGTGGCCGATCCTCGCCACGGCCGCGATCATCGTTTCCGGAGGCGAGGACCACCGTGGGGGCCCCGCGAAGCTGCTTTCGTCGCGACCGCTCCAGTACTTCTCCGGCGACGCGTACGCCCTCTATCTCATTCACTGGCCCGTCCTCATCACGTGGATGATCGTGACCGATCGCGACCGTCCAGGCCTCCTCGCTGGGGGCGCGATCATCGTAGGATCCATGATTCTCGCCCGGTTGCTGGCGCGGTTCGTGGAGCATCCGCTCCAGCGCGCTGCCTGGTTCGATCGCACGACGTGGCGCAGTCTGCTCGTGATCGGTGCGTGCATCCTGCTGGTCGGCGGATCCACGGCAGCGTGGCAGATCGGCGAACGGTCTCGCGCGGCGGACATCGCCATGCACCCCGCCGAGAACCATCCCGGCGCCGCTCAGATCGGCTCAGGTTCCCCGCTGGCCGATGACGTGCCGCTGATTCCGGTGGCGACGGCGCTCGACGCCCAGTGGTCCAGTGCGGGCGCGGCATGTTCCGGGCGATTCGCCCCCGCCTCAGCCGTCCTCGCAGGCAGCTGCAATCAGAGCGCGCTCGCCAAGACAGCCGATCGCGTGGTGGTGATCGTCGGGGACTCCCATGCGCAGCAGCTCGGCGTGCCGATGATCCAGGTGGCGAAGAACCGGGGCATCGGTGTGGTCACGCTGCTCAAGGGCGGCTGCACGATCAGCGCCTCGGAGCAGGATCGGAGCGCCACGGGAAGCGGCTGTCACGACTGGGCGAAGGCGGCGATCGCGTATGTGGAGGCGCTGCATCCCGACGCCGTGTACACCGTCGTCACTCGCGCGGATCCTGTCGCAGCCGAGCGCAAGGTGGACGGCATCGATCAGACGCTCGATGTCTTCGCGCAGTCGGATATCCCCGTCATCGCCGTGCGAGACAACCCTCGATTCTCCTCCAACATGTACGACTGCGTCGCCGACGCCCGCGCGGCGGGGCGTTCCTCTGAGGAATGCGGCGTGGCCAAGGCTGCCGCGCTCGCGGACGAGAATCCCGCGCGGTCGCTCGAAGACCGTGCGGCGGCGCTCGTCGACTTCACTCCTTGGCTCTGTCCCGACGGCATCTGCCGCGGCGAGATCGGCAACGTCGCTGTCTACCTGGACGACAATCACATCACGCGCGACTACGGCCTCACGTTGGCGCCGATGCTGGCCGAGATGCTGGATCACGCCGGTCTGGCCGCGGTATCGGAGCGGGACGGGAGCTGAGCCTCGCCCGGAGTCGGCGGCCCGCGCCAGTAGAATCATTTGCGGTGCGCGTGCCGCGCATCGGCACGCCACGGTCTTCGGGCCGAGAAAGTGACAGCATGGATCTCCTCATCGTCGGGTCGGGCTTCTTCGGCCTCACCATCGCCGAGCGCGCCGCCGCAGCGGGCCGCACGGTCACGGTCATCGACCGCCGTCATCACATCGGCGGCAACGCGTACAGCGAGGACGAGCCGACCACCGGCATCGAGGTCCATCGCTATGGCGCGCACCTGTTCCACACGTCGAACCCGACCGTGTGGGAGTACGTGAACCGCTTCACGACCTTCACGAACTACGTGCACCGCGTGTACTCGACGCACAAGGGCGAGGTCTACCCGCTGCCGATCAATCTCGGCACCATCAACCAGTTCTTCCGCGCCGCCTACACGCCGGACGAGGCGCGGGCACTGATCGCTTCCCAGGCCGGGGAGTTCGATGCGCACGAGGCGAAGAACCTCGAGGAGCGCGGAATCGGCCTGATCGGTCGACCGCTGTTCGAGGCCTTCATCAAGGACTACACCGCCAAGCAGTGGCAGACCGATGCGCGCGAGCTGCCGGCGTCCATCATCAGCCGGCTCCCGGTGCGGTACAACTACGACAACCGCTACTTCAATGACACGTGGGAGGGGCTTCCCACCGACGGTTACACCGCGTGGCTGGAGCGCATGGCGGACCACCCGAACATCGAGGTCAAGCTCAACGTCGACTTCTTCGACGAGGCGCAGCCGCTGAATAAGAAGGCCACGGTCGGGCAGCTGCCGATCGTGTACACGGGTCCGGTGGACCGCTACTTCGACTACGCGGAAGGCGAGCTCGGGTGGCGCACCATCGACCTCGAGGAGGAAGTGCTCGACGTCGGCGACTTCCAGGGGACGAGCGTGATGAATTACCCGGACGCCGATGTCCCGTTCACGCGCATCCACGAGTTCAAGCACTTCCACCCCGAGCGCGCCGACCGCTACCCGACGGACAAGACCGTCATCATGCGGGAGTTCTCCCGCTTCGCCGAGCGCGGCGACGAGCCCTATTACCCCGTCAACACGGCCGCCGACAGGGAGGGCCTGCTGGCGTACCGCGAGCTGGCGAAGGGGGAGCAGGATGTCCTCTTCGGCGGTCGTCTCGGCACTTACCAGTACCTCGACATGCACATGGCGATCGGATCCGCTCTCTCGATGTGGAACAACCAGCTGGCGTGACGGGTCACGTCGAGGCGGGTTCGCAGGGGCCCGTCGATAGGATCGCATCGTGACGGTGACCGAGGTGCGCGGCGGAGGGATCTCCCGGCGCTACTTCCATTCGCTGTGGCTGCTGTCGGCCCGCGACCTGCGGGTCCGCTACGCGACGAGCGTGCTCGGCTATCTGTGGTCGGTGCTGGATCCGCTCGTCATGAGCGCGATCTACTGGTTCGTGTTCACTCAGGTGTTCCACCGCGGGCACGTCGGCGAGCAGCCGTACATCGTGTTCCTCATCACGGCGCTGCTGCCCTGGGTGTGGTTCAACACGGCGGTCGGCGACTTCACCCGCGCCTTCAAGAAGGACGCCCGCCTGATCCGCTCCACAGCGATCCCGCGGTCGATCTGGGTCGTGCGCGTCATCCTCACCAAAGGGCTGGAGTTCACGTTCGCGATCCCGGTGCTGATCCTGTTCGCCGTCTTCGCCGGCGCCCAGGCGAACTGGTCGCTGCTGCTGTTCCCGGTCGCGATGCTCTGGCAGACCGTGCTGCTGATCGGGCTCGGTCTGCTGATCGCGCCGCTGTGCGTGCTGTGGACGGATCTCGAGCGCACCACGGCGCTCATCCTGCGTGCGCTGTTCTACGTCTCGCCGGTCATCTACGGCTTCAAGGACCTTCCGCACCAGCTGCACATCCTCGGCGCGCTCAACCCGCTGTCCGGCATCTTCACGCTGTACCGCGTCGGCCTGTTCCCGGGGCAGTGGCAGCCGGAGCCGGTGATCATCGGCGCCGCCGTCACCCTGGTGTTCCTCGCTCTCGGACTGTTCACCTTCCGCTCGCTCGAGCGCGATGTGCTGAAGGAGCTGTGATGGCCGAGGAGCACCCTGCGATCGAGGTCGACGGACTCGGCGTGCGTTTCCGGCTGGGACGGCGCGGACGTCGCAGCTTCAAGGACCTCTTCGGCGGCAAGAGCCGGCGCAACCGCCCGGGGGAGTTCTGGGCGCTGCGGAAGGTGTCGTTCCGCGTCCATCACGGCGAGGCGATCGGCGTCGTCGGCCGCAACGGCCAGGGCAAGTCGACCCTGCTCAAGCTCGTCGCCGGAGTCCTGCTGCCGGATGAGGGGCACGTCCGCGTGCACGGCGGCGTGGCGCCGCTCATCGAGCTCACCGGCGGATTCGTCGGCGACCTCACCGTCCGCGAGAACGTGCGGCTGACCGCGGGGCTGCACGGCATGGGCCGTGCGGAGGTCTCGGCGCGCTACGACGACATCATCGCGTTCGCGGAGCTGGAGAAGTTCCAGGACACTCCCTACAAGCACCTCTCCAACGGCATGAAGGTGCGTCTGGCGTTCTCGGTGGTTTCGCAGCTCGAGGAGCCGATCCTGCTCGTGGACGAGGTGCTCGCCGTGGGGGACAAGGCCTTCCGCGACAAGTGCTACCGGCGGATCGACGAGCTGCTGGCCGACGGGCGCACGCTGTTCTTCGTGTCGCACAACGAGAAGGATCTGCGCCGGTTCTGCACGCGCGGTCTGTACCTGGACAAGGGCGGGCTCGTGCTCGACGCCGGCATCGGCGAGGTGCTGGACCGCTACAACGCCGACAACTCCTGAACCCCGGCTATTCGTCGAGTTTCTTCTGCTCGACGTGTGCGTTGATAGCGGCGAGTGCGGGGTGCCGGTCGAGGATCGCGATGATTCCTTCGGCGTCCTTGTGGGCCGCGTCGTGCTGCTCGATGAGGGCGGTGAGAAGGTCCAGGTCGTCGTGCGTGTCGAGGGTCACGCGGTAGCGGGATGCGTCTTCGTCGCGGATGATCGGTTCGAGTCGCGCTCGACCTGATCGGTTCGCGTAGAGGTAGGGCGTCACATGTTCGCGGTCCGCGTCTGCCGTCGCGTGTGCGTCGGCGTCGCGCAGGGCTTCAGCGGAGAACACTTCGAAGTCGAATCCGCGGGGGTAACTGCGTTCGATCACGTTCGACACGTGTGCGTAGGGGTCGTCCAGCGCCAGGTACCGGTCGATCCCGCGGCGGATGAGAGACGGGTCGATGAGCGGGCAGTCGGAGGTGACGCGCACGACGACATCGATGTTCGCGGCGGTCGCGGCGCCGGTGTAGCGCGAGAGCACGTCATGCTCGCTCCCGCGGAACACGGCGGCGTCGAGAGAGCCGGCGATCTCGACGAGCGGGTCGTCGGCGGAGTTGGTCGTGGTCGCCACGATGAGCGGTGCGCCGACAGCGGCGAGCCGTTCGAGGTGGTGAGCGAGCATCGGCTTCCCGCCAGCGGGAAGGAGGACCTTCCCGGGGAGGCGGGTGCTCGTCATCCGCGCTTGGGTGATGATCCCGACGCGGCTCATCGCAGGGCCCGGGCGAGCACCTCGACGACCTGGTCGACCTGCGCGTCGGTGAGGTCGGGGAAGATCGGCAGGGAGAGCTCCTCGGCGTAGAACCTCTCCGCGTTCGGGCACAGCCCGCGCTGATAACCGGCGTTCGCGTAGACGGGATGCCAGTACACGGGCATGTAGTTGACCTGCACGCCGATGCCATCGGCCCGCATCTTCTCGAACACTTCGCGCCGCCGGCCGTCGAGGATGCGCACGGGATAGAGGTGGCGGATCGGGTCGACGTCGTCCCGCTGCACCGGGATGCGGACGCCGTCGAGTCCTGCCAGCGCCTCGTTGTAACGCCGGGTGATCTCCGCCCGTCGGGATTTGAACTGCTCGAGTCGCTGCAGCTGCGCCAGGCCGAGGGCGCTGGCGATGTCTGTGAGGCGGTAGTTCACGCCGAACTCGTGCACCTCCTGGTGCCAGGGCCCCTCGGTGGTGATCTGGAACCGCTCCCGGTCGCGGACGAGGCCGATGAAGTGGAACTCGTGCGCGCGCTGCGCCAGCGCCGGATCCTTGGCGACGACCGCGCCGCCCTCCCCGGTGGTCAGGTTCTTCGTGGGGAAGAACGAGAACGTGGTGAGGTCGGCGAGGTCGCCGACCGGGCGTCCTTTGTATGTGCTGCCGATCGAATGCGCCGCGTCGTCGAGGGTCAGGGCGCCCACCCTGCCTGCGATGCTTCCGAGGGCGTCGTAGTCGGCGGGCGAGCCGGCGTAGTCGACGGCGGCGATCACCTTGGTGCGGTCGGAGGCCAGCGTGTCGACCGCGGCGGGGTCGATGAGGGCGGTGTCCTCCTCGACATCGGCGAACACGATCTTCGCACCGAGCAGTGATGCCATCGCCGTGGTCGCCACGAACGTCATGGGCGTGGAGATCACCTCGTCGCCCGGTCCGACGCCTGCTGCGGCGTAGGCCATGTGCAGCGCTGCGGTGCCCGAGGTCGCGGAAACCGCGCGGTGCCCGCCCGCGAGCCGGCCGATCTCGGCTTCGAACGCGGCGACAGCCGGTCCCGTGGTCAGCCAGTCGCCGCGGAGGATCGCCGCGACCGCCGCGATGTCGTCTTCGGAGATCGACTGGCGTCCGTAGGGGAGCATCGTCACAGACCCGCGTCGATGATCGCCGCGATCTCATCGCGTGTGTACCACTGATCGTTCCCGTCCGAGCGATACGCGAACCCTTCCGGCACGGGCACGGATCCCGCCGGCGTCTGGTACCCCCACGATGCGAGGTCGGGCTGGATGATGTAGTACTTCCCGTCCTGGATGGTCACCGCGCGGCGGCCCTCCTCCGGGCTGATCATCTCCTCGTGCAGCTTCTCGCCCGGACGCAGACCCACGTCGACGAGCTCGGCGCCGGGGACGACGGCGTGCGCGAGGTCGGTGACCTTCATGGACGGGATGCGCGGCACCAGCAGCTCGCCGCCCTGCATGAACTCGAACGTCTCCACGACCATCTGCACCGCCTCCGGCAGCGTGATGAAGAACCGTGTGCAGCGCAGATCGGTGATCGGCAGGGGCTTGCCCTCCTCGCCCAGCCGGCGGAAGAACGGGATCACCGAGCCCCGCGAACCCATCACGTTCCCGTAGCGGACGACCGCGAAGCGGGTCTCGTACGCGGCGGCGTAGTGGTTCCCGGTAATGAACAGCTTGTCCGCGGTGAGCTTCGTGGCACCGTACAGGTTGATCGGGCTGGATGCTTTGTCGGTCGAGAGGGCGACGACCTTCTTCACCCCCGCGTCGATCGACGCCTCGATCACGTTCTGACTGCCGAGGACGTTCGTCTTCACGAACTCGAACGGGTTGTACTCGGCCGTGTCGACCTGCTTCAGAGCCGCCGCGTGCACCACGTAGTCGACGCCGTGCAGGGCCCGCGACAGACGCCGCTCGTCACGGATGTCGCCGATGAACCACCGCAGGCGCGGGTCGTTGCCGAAGAGCTGACGAACCTCGTACTGCTTCAGTTCGTCCCGCGAGAAGATCACGAGCCGACGCGGGTTCAGGCGATCCAGCGCATACCGGATGAACGCCTTGCCGAACGATCCCGTCCCACCGGTGATGAGGATGCTGGATCCCTCAAGAATCGACACGTCGACATCCTCCTCATCGAATCCGGCGTCGGTACGCGGGAGCCGACCCATCCGCCTATCCTATCGATGGGCGCCCGGCCTGCTCGCGTCCGCGGAGTGCAGGGAGGCGCGCGGAGAGGGGAGCCGATGGCGAAGCGGAAGGCAGTGCTGTACTGCGACGCCGCCCCAGGAGTGGGGCTGGGACACCTCATGCGCTGCCTGGCGCTGGCGCAGGTCGCGCGAGCGAGGGGGTGGGAGGCGGACGTCGTCGGCGACATCGATCCGTCCGCGCTCGCCGCGGCCGCTCGCGTTGCGCCTGACGTGGTGGTGCGGTCGCGGCCGGTCGGTCCGGGCGAGCTTTCGGACGCGGCCGACGTCCTGCACCTCGACACATATGCTGATCTTCCCGATCTGCGCAGCGGTCGTCACCTGCTGAGCAACATGCAGGACGGGGCTTTCGGCGCGCGTTCTGCCGACCTGGTCATCGACGGGACGCTGGGTGCGGAGCGCTCCTTCCGGGTGACAGCGGAGGACGGGGCCGCTCGGCTCGTCGGCATCGACGCCGCCGTGATCCGGCAGCAGGTGCTGCGTCAGCGCGATCGGGCTGCCGTGACGTCGCACCGACCCCGCGTCCTCGTCGTCATGGGCGGCACGGATCCACAGGGGGCGACGGCAGCGGCGATCGCCGCACTCAGCGCGGTGGGAACGTCCATCGATGTCACGGTCGTGGACACCGCGAGCTGGCCCGAGGTGCGGGCCGCTGCTGCCGCGTCGCCGCATCGGATCGAGATCCGCGGCTTCGTCGACGATCTTCCGGCGCTGGCGGGCGAGCACGACTTCGTCGTCACCGCGGCGGGAACCTCGGTCTGGGACTACGCGTGCATGGGGCTGCCGATGGCGCTCGTGTGCGTGGTCGACAACCAGCGTGACGGCTACCGCGAAGCCGTGGCCGGCGGCCTGGCGCTCGGCCTGGGCGAGCCGAAGGACATCGCGACCCCGGCAGCGGTGAGCGCGCTGGAGGCGATTCTCCGTGACCCTGACGAACGCGCGAGGCAGCGCGAACGCCTGCGGTGCAGCGTCGACGGCCTCGGCGCCTGGCGGATCGTCTCCGCCTGGGAACAGCTGCTGGAGGTGCCCGTGAGGAAGATGCCCGGGAAGGTCTTGACCGCTCGTCGCGCGCGCATGGCTGACGCCGACCTCTTGCGGGAATGGCGCAATGATGCCGTCACACGGGCCTATTCGCGGACGCAGGGGGAGATCGATCGCGCGGCTCACGTGGAATGGCTGCGCTCGAGTCTGGGATCACCTGATCGCACGCTGCTGGTCGTGGAGGACGACGGCGAGCCCGTGGGCACCGTCCGCTGGGACCGCGATGGCCGGGCGGACTGGATCGCCTCCATCACCGTGGCCCCGCAGCAGCGCGGCCGGGGCATCGCGGCATCCGTGCTCGCCGCCGGAGAGGAGGCGATCGCGGACGCCGCGCCGATGCGGTTCCTCGCCGACATCCGCGAGGACAACTCCGCATCACGAAGGCTCTTCGCGCGCGCCGGCTACCTGCCGCAGCTTCCGGCCGATGCTCACGGCTACGCGCGTTATGCCAAATGGCGGTTCCTGGCCGGGCCAGGACTCAGAGCAGATCCCAGGTGAGCGGGGTGCCGCGGCCGGCATCGCGCGTGAACGTCCGTCCCGCGACGCGCTCGAACTCCACAGGGGGCAGGCCCCCCGAGGGGCGGATCGAGCGGACGTTCTCCGCGGTCACCCGGTCGCCTGCGCGAACATCGGCGACGACGTAGAGGGAGCGGCGCAGCGCCAGCACCGCCCGCTCCTCGGGCGTCGGTCCGAACGCCGTGCCGCTGGCCACCGCCACGCGCGCCTGCTCTGCAGCCGTCACAAGCGCTCCGAGCTCCTCCGGGGTGAGCGAGAAGTCGGCGTCGACTCCGCCGTCGGCGCGGTCCAGCGTGACGTGCTTCTCGATCGCCACGGCTCCGAGCGCGGCCGCTGCGACGGCGACCCCGATTCCGAGCGTGTGATCGGACAGCCCGACCGGTACGTCGAACGCCTCGCGCAGAACCTGGATGTTCCCCAGGCGAGCCTCCTCCGGAACGGCAGGGTAGGCAGCAGTGCACGCGAGCAGCAGCACGTGCGGGCAGCCCGCGTCGCGCAGCGCGGTGACGGCGGTGTCGATCTCGGAGAGCGTCGCCATTCCGGTCGACACGATGACCGGCTTACCGGTGCGGCCGACTTCGCGCAGGAGCGGAATGTCCACAATCTCAGCCGACGCGGTCTTGTAGAGCTCGACCCCGAGGTCCTCCAGGAACGCGACCGATGTCGGGTCGAAGGGCGTCGAGAAGGGGATCAATCCCTGGGCACGCGCCCGCGAGAAGATCTCCGCGTGCCACTCCCACGGCGTGTGAGCCTCCTGATAGAGCGAGTACAGATTGCGTCCGCCCCAGAGATCGTGATCGCCCGCGACGCGGAACGGAGGGAGGTCAGAGTCGATGGTGAGGGTGTCGGCGGTGTAGGTCTGGATCTTCAACGCGCTCGCGCCCGTCGCCGCCACGGCGTCCACGATGGCGAGCGCGCGGTCCAGGTCGCCGTTGTGGTTGCCGGACATCTCGGCGATGGTGAAGATCGGCTTTCCGCTGCCGATCTCCGCGGACTGCAGGGATACCGTCTGATCTGAGCTCACGCGACCACTTTAGACGTCGGAGGGTTCGCGGCCGGCCGCCCGGCTTCCCCTATGCTGTGAGGATATGAGACGCGTAACGGTGCCCGTCGAAGACGGCGTGAACGCTGCCACGACGGCGTTCTACGATCGGCTCCGTCCGCTGGTCGAGACCTACGCCCGAGACGGCCGCGTGCAGCGGGTCGCGGTCGTCGGGAACCAGCCGCTGCCTCCGTCGGCGGAACGCGCAGAGGTCATCGACGCGGCCGATCTCGTCTTCCGGGTGAACGGCTTCAGGACCGATGTCGAAGGCGAACCGCCCTCGGTGGGGCGGCGAACGGACATCGTGGTGTTCAACCGCGGAGTGCGTCCCACGCCATGGTTCTTCCAGGGATACACCGAACGGCTCTACCTCATGATCGAGCCCGGTCGGCTGTTATGGGAGAACCCGAAGCTGCCGGAGTTCTGGCCCAAGGATCTGGGCATGATCACGATGCCGAATCGCGAGGTGATCCTGCCGCTGGGCGAAGCGATGGGCGCGGACCCCAGAGACAGCGGCCAGTGGGCCACCACGGGAACCGTGATGCTCTGGATGGCCACCCGGCTCTTCCCCGAGGCGGCGTTCGATGTCGCCGGTCTGTCCTTCGTCCACGACGCGACGCAGACGTCATGGAACCACGCCTACGGTGATCCCTCCGCGGTGGGCGCGGAGCACCGCATCTCCCTGGAGTCGGAACTCGTGAGGCGATGGATCGACGACGGCCTCGTCTCATATCATCCCTGACCCCGACCTTCGTCAGACCGCCGAGTCGAACCCGAACGATGTGAGGACTGTATGCTCAACCGCTTTCGCCGCCGCCTGGACGCGGCGATCCGACACCGAGTCGATGCTCGTGCCGATGAGCGCATCGAGGAGCGCATCGAAGAGCGCATCGCTCCTCTTCTGGAGCAGTGGGACCGTGCGCAGCGGGACTACGAGGCTCGACTCGGTGGGAATCAGGCCGACTTCTCCTACCTTCGTTCCGAGTTCGACCGCATCGCGCCACAGCTCGCCGCGCTGGAACAGCGCTTCGAAGCGCTTCGGCTCCAGCTCGACGCGAGCCGGATGGATCCGGAGGATGCGCTGAGTCGAGCGCAGCTCGAGCACGAAAGGGCGCGTCTCCGTCTCGAGCTGGCGGCGCACTACGAGGAGAGGCTGCGCCGGCTCGAGGCGGACCGGACCTGACGCGTCGGCTCGCTGAGGACCGCCGGGCTGTCAGAGGCCGATGATGCTCTTCATCGTCGCGAGTGCGGACCGCGCTCCGCTCAGCGCCGCGGAATTCGACGGGTCGCCGGCCAGATCGTTCAGGTGCACCGCGTACGTCTGCAACGCGTCGCGCCACTTCTGCTCGATCGATGACGGCGCGGGCGTGTCCAGGAGACGCTGAGCATCGCCTTGCAGCTTCGCGACCGTCGCACCGGCGTCGTTTCCGCTGGCGATCATGTCCAGCCCTTGATCCGCGGTCGTCAGCCGGAAGCCCACCTGGTCGCGGAACTGATCGATCGAGGGATCGGGCACGGGAGGCGGCGTCGTCGGACCGGTGGTCGGGGCGATGGTCGGCTCTGCGGACGCACTGGGGGAGACCGTGGGCCCCAGGGTTGCGGGCGTCGACGCCGACGGGGTCGGCGTCGCCACGGGTCCTGGGCCGTGCGGGATCAGGAACAGGGCCACGACCGCCGCGGCGATCAGCGCCGCCACCACGAGCCCGATGACGAGGGCGATCCTGCCCCCGCGCCGCTTCTTCTCCTCGGGGAAGATCCAGACCGCTTCCGGCTTCTGCTCGCTCATCAGTCCTCCAGGGCCGGCATGGGGCGCCAGCTGCGGTCTCGGCCGATCTTGCCGCCCTCACGCAGGCCGCGGAACAGGTTGCTCGTGCCCCGCACCGTGCGCTCGACGAACACGAGGCGGATGAGCTCCTTGGCGAAGGTCATCGCGGTGCCGAGCCCGAACAGCACGGGGTTGTAGACGCCGTGCACGCGGTAGTACTGCTTCAGATACGCGCGGTTGCGCATGATGTAGTACCGGTACGCGTTGCTGGAGGCGTTCATGTGCCGGATGCCCATGTCCCACTGCTTGATCTCGCGCGTGCGGCGCAGCACGAATTCGTCGACGATCACCGCCTGGGTCTTGCGCGAGGCCAGCCAGCCGTACATCTGGTCGTCCCAGTAGATGAAGAACCGCGGGTCGGGCAGACCGATCTGCTTCACGATCGAACGGTGGATGAACATGCCCTCGAAGCAGCCGCTGTTCATCGGCTTGAAGCCGGTGGCGTCGAAGCCGGCCGGCGCGAACGGGATCGGGATGCCCATCCGCTCGGCGATCCGGTACTGCCAGTAGAAGGCGCTGCCGTCGTAGTCGTAGCGGCGGCCCTGGATGCTCTTGAAGCGCGGCGCCCAGGCGCCCATCCGGGCGAGGCCGTCGGGGAGCACCTCGACGTCGTCGTCCATCATCCAGATCCACTCGGACCCGAGCTCGTACGCGGTCCGCATGCCCTCGCTGAACCCCCCGGAGCCGCCGGTGTTCGTCTCGAGCCGGCGGTACACGATCTCCGCGCCGAGGCGGTCGCGGTACGACTCCACGACGTCCGTGGTGTCGTCCGAGGAGGCGTTGTCGATGATGACGACCCTGCCGGGCTTCGGATCCATCTGCACGATGCTGTCGAGCAGCCCCTGCAGCAGGTGCGAGCGGTTGAAGGTGACGATGACGATCGTCGCAGTGGCGGGATCGAACCCGGTGGTCGGTGCCGTCATGAGCGTCCTTCGAAAGTCGTGCGCCAGGCATCCGCCGAGACGAGCTCGGACAGATGGGCGCGGTAGGTCTTCTGCAGGTCCGGCCAGCGGCGCCGCAGCTCTGCATGCAGCTCAGCGCTCTCACGCATCAGCGCGCGATGCGTGGCACGATCCCGTCTGTACACGGTGTGCCCGGTTCCATCCGCCGTGCTCACCAGCGCGCTGTCGTACCGCGCCAGACGCCACCACTGGGCGTCGCTCTTGCCGAACTCGGCCTCGGGGCGATCCCGGTGGTGGGGACGCGGAGCGCGGAACCAGTGCGACACGAGACTCGATGCCGTGATCCAGCGCAGTCGCAGACCGGTCGGTGCGGACTCCCGTCGGCGAGAGCGGCGCAGCTCCAGGCGGCCCCGCACGGTGCGGATCGGGCGCTCCGAGGACACGTGCACGACGGTCTCGGCATAGTCGGCGGCGATGGCCCGCGCAGTCGGCATCGCGGTCGCGAGGTCGCGCCGCATGTGCTCCGGTCCTGACAGCACATCGCGCAGCGCCTGCATCCGCAGCGCCGTGGGGTAGTACTGCATCGACATCAGGTGTTTGAGATCGACCCGCCTGCTGTACTTCAGCAGCGCGCCTCCGCGCGGAGCCGTCGAGTGCAAGAGCGCGGCGACGATGCGATTGCGGGCATGGAAGTAGGCCTGCCAGTCGATCTGGTCGTCCTTGCCGACCCACGCGACATGCCAGAGCGCGACTCCGGGCAGGGAGACCGTCGGGAAACCGGCTTCGCCCGCGCGGAGGCAGAACTCCGCGTCATCCCATTTGATGAATGCCGGCATGGCCAGTCCGACCGCACGGATCGCCTCGACCGGGATCAGGCACATCCACCACCCGTTGTACCCGGCGTCGAGTCGCATGTGCAGGGTGGGGTTCTGACGCAGGTTCGACTCGGAGAAGTCGTGCGGCATGTCGTCCTCGAAGAGCCGTCGCCACATGAAGGGGCCCTCATCGACGACTTCGGCCCACGCGTGCAGCGAGGTCCGGTCGAGCAGGTCGAACATGTGCGCCCCGACGAGCGTGGGGGTGGACGCATAGCGCCCGAAGGTGATGGAGCGGCGCAGCGCTTCCGGCTCGATGCGCACGTCGTCGTCGAGAAGCTGGACGAACCCGCTGTCCGGTCGCTTCAGAGTCTCCAGCATCGCTCGGGAGAAGCCGCCCGATCCGCCGAGGTTCGGTTGTGCGATGACCTGCAGCGCGTCGCCGAGCCGGCTGCTGATCTCGGGGAACTCGGAACGCGACTCGACGCGCTGGTCGCCCTGGTCGATCAAGAAGATCCGATCGACGAGTTTCATGACCTCCGGAGCATCGGCGAGCGCCTCGAGCGTGCGGATGCAGTACTCCGGCTTGTTGTACGTGGTGATGCCGAGGGAGGCGAGTCCCGTCCGTACGGGCTCGTGATCGGTGGACCAGTGCGCGCTCTCGAGGATCGTGTCCTCGCGATCGGCGACCAGATCGAACCAGATCCAGCCTCCGTCGCTGAAGCGGTCGAGACGGATGTCGAAGGACTCTTCGGCCTCGGCGTCGACCGCCCGGCTCTCGACGCGCTGGCGGATGCCGTCGCCGTTGGACCGGTACACGATGATCGTCGCTCGTCCCCGGGTGCGCACCGTCAGCCGGACGGCCTCCACCGTCGTCCAGTGCTGCCAGTACGAGGCGGGGAAGGCGTTGAAGTACGAGGCGAACGACACCCTGCGACCTCGGCCGACGCGCACGGAACGCCGGTCCAGCACATCGCCGATGTGTGCCCGGGCGCTGACCCGCACCGACGCGCCGCCGATCGTCGCCCACGTCTCCGGGTCCATGTACAGCGGGAGCAGATCGGGATCCCGTTCGAGGGGGAAGACGACGTGCTGCAGGACGTGGGTCAAGACGGAGCTCTCCGGTGGTGTGGATGGACTCGAACCGAGCCGCCCTCAAGAATACCGTCAGCCTCCGTCGAATCCGCCGCACACGGTGCCGTCCCGGTGATGGCGGGGCTCAGCGATCGGGCAGCGGCGTAGAGCTCGTCTGCACCGCGTCGATGTTCTCCCGCCAGGATCGCGACTGCCCGGCGCGCAGGGCGCACAGCACGAGCAGGAACCAGCCGGGGCCGGTGAGCGTGAAGCTCTCGAACGCCGAGTCCACCGCCAGCGCCACGAGCACGAGAGGAGCCCACGCGTACACGACCGAGCGTCGCACGCTCGCGACGAGCCAGGACCGCACCAGGGCGATGCCGCCGAGCAGGCTGAACAGCAGCAGGCCTCCGCCGCCGACCTGCAGCAGGGCGTCGAAGAACGCGTTCAGGGCGCTGCCGTGATGGTCGTTCGTGAAGTAGTTGATGCTGTTGAACGGGTACAGGTCGTCGTTCCACAGGCCGAACCATCCCCATCCCTGCGCCGGGCGCTGCTGCACGTAGCCGAGCAGCGTCGTCCACAGCTCCACCCGGGTGTTGAAGTCGCTCCCGGCGTCGAGGAGGGCGATGATGCGCCGGCGCAGCACCGCAGCCGCGATGAGGGCGACCAGCACCACGGCGCCGATGGTCCACTGCAGCGGCCGTCTCCTCGCGGGCGGAGCCTGACGCACCATCACGAGCGCCACGCTCGCGATGCCCACGACGGTGGCCAGCACGAGCACGGTGGGGGAGGCCGAGAAGAGCGCCAGGAACCCGGCAACGACGACCGAGGGGATCGCGACGGCCGCGCCGAGCGACTGCGAGCGCCACTCCACGACGAACGTGATGATCGAGATCACCGCGATGAGCCCGAGCATGTTGCGCGTGCCGAACAGCCCCTGGATCGGCCCGCCCTCGGCCAGCCTGCCCTGGATGCCGAGGAAGTGGAACGGCATGTCGAGCAGGATCCCGCTCATGATCTCGGCGATCAGCGAGGCGGCGAGCAGGGTCCGCAGTGCGTCGCCGAGCGCCCGCACCGTCTGCAGCGTGTCCCTGATGTGGCCGATGACGACGGCGATGACCGCGTAGCCGGCGAGGGCGGCCCACGCCTTCACGGTCGCCGTGGGCGCGGTGGACCAGAGCGTGCTGGTCAGCGTCCACACGAGGAAGGCGAGCAGCGTCGATGGCGCGATGCGCAGCGGGCTGAGCTCCTCGCGCCGCACCCACAGGATCCCGACGCCGATCACGCAGAGCACGGCGATGATCGTGTTCCGGGTGGCCGCTGACGTGAACGCGCCGATGGCGAACGAGCCGAACACCGACAGCAGCGCGCACGTCGTGTAGGCGCGGGCCATCTCGACCGAGGCGAGCGTCCTCGCCAACCGCCGCCGGGGAGTCGTCATGCGGTCCGCCGGCGCGATTGCGGCGGCGCGCCCTCGCCAGGACCGGATCCCACGAACGGCGAGATCTTCATCTTGAACGACAGCAGGATCACCAGCAGCCAGCCCCACAGCATGATCGGCGTGGACTCGGCGAGCCCGAGCACGAGGAGCATGGCGACGAGCACCGTCGGCAGCAGCGACAGCGCGGCGTACGGGCGGTCACGGACGAGGTCCCAGCGCGGCCGGTCGACCGCGAAGAACCACGCCCGCCACGCGAAGGCGAAGAAGACGATCGCGATGAGCACGACGCCGACGGCGCCGAGCTGCAGGAAGACGTCCAGCCACATGTTGTGCGCCATGAACACGGTGATGCGATGGTCGACGATCCAGTCGTGGAACGCCGGATCCCACGGCACCCAGGGGGAGGAGTAGCCGCTGCCGAACACGGGGTGCTGCACGGCCCGCTCCCACACCTTGCGCCAGATCTCGACCCGGCCGGTGAGGTCGCTGGACTTGCCGAGAGCCCCGAACAGGGCATTCCGGGCGAACCAGATCACCACCGCCCCGACGGCGGCGACGGCGAGGAACAGCGCGTACATCCGCCCTCGACCGCCGGGCGCCTGCACGCGGCGCATCAGGAGCGCGCCGCCGAGAACCAGGACGCCGACGGCGAGCGAGGCGTACGCCGTGGCGGACCCGGCCCGCACGAGCAGGAACGCGGCGAGCAGGATCCAGACGAGCAGGGCCGGGCGCCGCCGCGCCCCTTGCGCGTACAGGAGCGCGAACACCACGAGCGCGATCGCGCACAGGATGCCCAGGGTGTTCGAGTTGCCGACGATGCCCTGCACGCGGCCGCCGTCCAGCAGATCCCCGCGCACCCAGTACCAGTGCGGATCGGGTCGGCCCGGCGGCAGGTCGGAGAAGAACGGCAGCAGCGGATGCCGCAGCACCAGGGCGACCCAGAGCTCGAGCAGCAGCGACAGCCCGATCACCCACTTCATCGCGCTCGCGAGAGCGCGCGCGATCTCGTGCCAGCTCAAGGTGAACGCGATGAACAGCGCGACCACGGTGATCGGCGCATTCAGCGCCCAGGTGAGCAGCGTCGCCGCCGGCCAGCCCGACCACAGCACGGACAGCAGGGCGAGCGCCAGGTAGCCGAGCGCGGTCCACGGCAGGCGCCGCCAGGGGAAGCGCACCGGCCGCGCCAGCACGATCCGCGGCACGGCGAGCCCGAGGGTGCCCAGCAGCAGCACGCCGAGCACGACCGCCGCGCCGTCGAGGCCGAGCAGGTTGAACACGGCTGTGTGCGCGAACACGCCGAACAGCAGCAGCACGATGTGCGCGCGCAGCAGCAGGTGCCCGGTGGACTCGCGTGCCGGTGCGCTCGGCGGAGGTGCCGTGGAGAGTCGGGAGTGCTGCGCCATCGTGGTTCAGAGTACCCCGCGGGCCTTCGCCGGACAGGAGCACGGGCCGGTCTCCGACACGCCGATGCGACACGCCGGATGCGTCGAAGAACGTTCAACGGATGATTGAGGGTTTACGATCCGCGACTTGACCCACGCGAATGACACGGGTGTAATTAGTTATGCGACGCGGCCCGCGGGGCACCCGGGGGGAAACGAGGGGAGAGGGCGACATGACGGCTTACCGTTCAGACGTTCCCGACGACTGGTTCGTCGATCCGGTCCACTTGGGGGTGCCGGGCGTCCGCCGTCCGACCGAGGATGACAACGCTCTCGCCTGGCAGAGTGAGGCGCTGTGCGCCCAGACCGACCCGGAGGCGTTCTTCCCGGAGAAGGGCGGATCGACCCGCGACGCGAAGCGGATCTGCACGTCCTGCGACGTCCGAGGCGAATGCCTCGAGTACGCCCTGAACAACGACGAGCGCTTCGGGATCTGGGGCGGCTTGTCCGAGCGCGAGCGCCGCAAGCTCAAGCGCCGCGCGGTCTGACGCGTCGACCGCCTCGGAGACCGGCACGGCATCCGGTCCGTGACGATGCGTCCGCCGAGAAAACGGGGACGCGCCCAGCCGGAAGCCGGCCCGCCACGCCGGCCCGCTTAGGCTGACCCCGTCATGTCTGCCCGTGTACACGCCGTCCTCGTCGCCCGTTCGGGGTCGACCTCCCTCGCGCGCCTGCTGCGCGCCCTCGATGCGCTGGCCGCGCAGACGCGTCGGCCCGACGCGCTGACGATCGTCGCCTGCGGGCCCTCCTCCGCGCTGCGCGGCAGCGCGCGCGTCGCGCAGGCGGCGGAAGCCGTCATCGAGACCAAGGCCTCCACGACACTCGCGGCGGCGGTGGCGCTCGCCCTCCCTCGCGTCCCGCAGGATGCGGCCCTCTGGATCCTCACCGAGGACTGCGCGCCCGCGCCCGCCGCCCTGGAGCAGCTCGCCGGCGCCCTGGAGCGTTCGCCCGCCGCGGCGATCGCGGCGCCGAAGCTGCTCAGCGATGTCGACGAGCACCGGATCGCCTCCTTCGGTCAGAGCATGACGCGGTTCGGGCGCGCGGTCGATCCCGCCCGCGGCGAACTCGATCAGGGGCAGCACGACGGACAGGACGACGCGCTCGGCGCGGACGTGCGCGGCATGCTGGTGCGCGCCGGTCGCGGGTTGCGCCCCGACCCCGGTCTGGGCGGACGCGACGAGGGCCTCGACCTCGGCATCCGCGCACGCCTCGCGGGCGGACGCATGGTGCTGGCGGCCGGCGCCCGCATCGCGGTCGACGACGCCGCGGCGACGGAGGGCACGGCTGCCGACGCGTTCGCCCGGCGCCGTGCGCAGCTGCACCGCCGGCTGAGCTACGCGCCCGCCGTGGCCGTGCCGCTGCACTGGCTCTCCCTGCTGCCCTTGGCGCTCTGGCGCTCGATCACGCATCTCACCGGCAAGCGCCCGGCCGCGGTGCTGCCCGAGTGGGGCGCGGCGGCGGTCGCGATGGCCTCCGGCTCCGCCGTGGCGCGCTCGCGCCGGGCGATCCGCGCCGATCGCAGCGCGACGTGGGCGAGCATCGCACCGCTGCGGATGACGCGGGCGCAGCTGCGCGAGCGCCTCGACGACGGCCACGGCACCGAGGCCGGCGTGCACGAGGAGCTCGGCTTCTTCTCCGGCGGCGGCGCGTGGGCGGTCCTCGCAGCGCTGGTCGCCGGCGTGGCGCTGTTCGCCTCGCTGCTGGCGTGGCCGGCGCTGGGGGGCGGCGCCCTGCTGCCCCTGCGGCAGACCGTCGCCGCGCTCTGGCGCGACGCCGCCTACGGCCTGCGCGGATTCGGCGTCGACGTCGTCGGCCCCGCCGACCCGTTCGCCGGCGTGGTGGCGGTGCTCGGCTCGCTGTGGCCCGGGTCGCCCTCGTTCGCCCTGGTCCTGCTGTGGGTCGCCGCGTTCCCGCTCGCGATGCTCGGCGGCTGGTTCGCCGCCACCCGGATCACCGACCGTCCGGGACTGCGGATCCTCGCCGGCACCGTATGGGCGCTCGCGCCGACGTTCCTCGCGGCGCTGTCCGAAGGACGCCCTGCTGCCGTGCTGCTGCATCTGCTGCTGCCCTGGGTCTTCCACACCGCCCTCGTCGCGCACCGCTCCTGGGGTGCCGCGGGCGCGGCCTCTCTGCTCACCGCGGCCGGCCTCGCCTGCGCCCCATCGCTCGCCCCGGCGTTCGTGCTCCTGTGGCTGATCGCGATCGTGTGGTTGCTGGCCCGTCGCTCGGTGCGTGGCGCGGTGCGCATGGTGTGGGTGCTGATCCCGGCGGCGGTGGTGTTCGCGCCGCTGGCGATCTGGCAGGCGGCGCACGGCACGCTGTGGAGCCTGCTGTCGGATCCGGGCGCGATCGTCGCCGCGCCGCAGGCGACGCCGGATGCCGCCGGCCGGCTGGCGCTTCTGGGCGGGCTGCCGACGATGGATCAGGCCGGGTGGCCGGCACTGCTCCACGTGCACAGTGCCCCCTGGGTGCTCTGGCTCGCCGCGCCTCTCGGCCTGCTGGCTCTGGTCTCCACGATCACGCGGCGCTGGAGCGTCGGGATCGGATCCCTCCTCGTCGCCGCCGCAGGGCTCGCCACAGCCTTCGCCGTCGTGGGCATCGCCGTCGCCTTCACGCAGTCCCAGCCCGTGGCGATCTGGCCCGGTCCGGCGCTCAGCCTCGCCTGGATCGGCGCTCTCGGCGGCGCGCTCGTCACCCTGGACTGCGCGATCACCCGCCCGGCGTGGCGCGGCCTCGCCGCGGTGGTCGCGGCTGCCGGAGTCGTGCTGTGCGCGGTTCCGACCGGCGTCGCGCTCGTCACCGGCGATGCGGCGATCCACCGCGGCGCCCTGACGACCCTCCCCGCCTACGTAAACGCGCAGGCCCGCGCCGACCGCGAGCTGGGCACTCTGGTGCTGAGCGCGCAGCCGAACGGCTCCCTCGCGACCACCGTGGTGTGGGGTGCGAGCGCGACCCTCGGGGCGCAGGCGACCATGCTCAGCACCGCGACCGCCGTGCAGGGCCAGGACGTCTCCGAGCTGTCCGTGGATCTGGTGTCGGCGAGGCAGTTCGACGCCCCCAAGGCGCTCGGCGCGCTCGGCGTGCGCTTCGTGCTCGTGGAGTCCGCCACGGAGAAGGAGTCCTCGGCCGCGCGATCGCTGCGGCTGCAGTCGGCGACCGCGCTGGACCAGCGCACCGGGTTCGTGCGCGTCGGAGAGACGCCCCGTGGCGTGCTCTGGCGCATGGAGGCCGAGCCCGCGGCCCGGGCGGAGCTCAGCACGGGCCAGCGCGCCACCGCGCAGCTGGTCGTCACCGTCGAGCTCGTCGTGCTGATCGCGGCGCTCCTGCTGTCCATCCCGACCCGGGCGTCTCGCCGGGCGGCGCGCGGCGTCCCGCGCGCGGTCGGCGTGCTCCCTGAGCGCGCACCCCGGGCGGCGAAGGCGAAGCCGGAGCGCGAACGGCCGGCGCGCGCGCCACGCAAGCGCAAGGCCCCCGCGGCATCGCTCGTGATCCCCGGGGCCGTCGCACCGGAGCAGCCGCAGGACGGCGCACCCGAAGCGCAGCCGGAGCAGCCGCAGGAGACCGCACCCGAAGCGCGCCCGGAGGAGCCGCCAGAGACCGCACCCGAAGCGCAGCCTGCGGAGCCGCCGGAGACCGCACCCGACGCGCAGACGGACGCCGCACCGGAGGAGCCGCAGCCCGGCGCCCCGGAGGCGCAGCCGGAGGAGCCGCAAAGCGCGGCTGCGGACCCAGAGGACGGCACCGAGGCGGAAACCGGGCCCGAGCATGGTGAACCGGCCGAGGTGACCCGCGGCGCCCACCGCGAGTCCGGATCCGCGTCCGCGAAGGAGGGCGACGAATGAGCACCAGGACCTCCACCCGCGTCATCGCCACGGGTGCCCGTCTCATCGCGGGCGCCGTGGTCTCCGCGGCATGTGTGGCGGGCGCCGCCGTCGCCATCCCGACCGCCTGGCCCACTATCGCGCACACTCCGGCGCGCGCGACGATCACGCCCGTCGCCGGCGACACGCTGCTCAGCTGCACCGGGTCCTTCCTCGCCCTCGGGCGCGACGCCACGCAGGCGACGCAGCTCAGCGCGGCCGCGACGCCGCAGCTCGTCAGCGGGGCGGCCGGATCCTCCGCGCTGTCCCCGATCCAGCTCAGCATGTCCGACGTGCGGGACGGGGGCGGCGCCCCCGGATTCAGCGCCCCGCCGGACGGGCGCAAGCCCGCGCTCGCGGCGGCCGCGCAGTCGCTGACCCTCAACGCCGACGATCTCGCCGGTTTCGCCGCGTCGGCGTGCCGGCCGCCCAGCCAGGAGTCCTGGATCGTGGGCGGCGCCGGCACCACCGGCTCCGGCGACATCGTGATGATCGCCAACCCGGGCGCCGTGACCGCGAACGTCGTGCTCACCGAGTACGGCTCCCAGGGCGGCACCCACTCGTCCGAGCTCGTCGTTCCCCCCGGCACGCAGTCGACCGTGCCCCTGGTCGCGGGTTCGGCGGGGGAGAGCAGCCCCGTCGTCAAGGTGACCTCCAGCGGAGCACCCGTGCGGGCGGCGCTGCAATCGAGCCTGATCCGCACGCTGGATCCCGTCGGGGTGGACGTGCAGGACGCGATCGCGCAGCCGCTGAAGAACTTCTCGCTGCTCGGCGTGCGCGCGGTCGTCGGCTCCGACGATGACGACAACGCGTCCACGGCCGTGCGCCTGCTGTCGCCGGAGGCCGATGCCGTGGTGACGCTGCAGCCGCGCAGCGCTGCGGACGGCTCCCGGGTGGGGGATCCGAAGACGGTGAAGCTCAGCGCCGGCCAAGTCGGATCCGTGAACTTCTCCGCGCTGAAGCCCGGACTGTACGCCATCGACGTGACCGCGACCGCGCCGGTCGTCGCGGCGGCCTGGCAGACGACCGGGTTCGTCAAGGGCTCGGACTTCGCCTGGATGACACCCGCCCCGGTGGTCACGGGGGAGACCGCGTTCGCCGTGGCGGACGGCCCGTCGCCGCAGCTCCATCTGCAGAACGCCTCCGACCAGCCCGCGACCGTGCAGATCGCGCCGGTCGGGGGCGGCAAGGCGCAGAGCATCGCGCTGAAGGCCGATGGCGCAGCCACGGTCGCGGTGAGCGCGTCGACCGTGTACACGCTGACGTCGCCGACGGCGGTGCGCGCGGCGGTCGTCTATTCCGGCATCGGGCGTCTCGCGGGCTATCCGGTGTGGGCGGCGGACGCCGCCGCGGCGCCGATCACCGTGTATCAGCGCTAGCCGATCCGGGCGCAGCCGACCGGCGCGTGGAGCGCGTTCTGGCCGGGGGCGTCACTCGTCCGTGTCGAACCCGCGCGGATCCATCTCCCACGGCTCGCGGCCGATGTACTGCGCGGCCGCACGGAAGACCGCGCCCTCGATGGCGACCCGCCGGTGCGCGGCGTCGTCGTGCCCGGGTTCGAGCAGGCGCTCGATCGGCACCCGGAACAGCACGATGCGCTGTGCGGCGGTGTCCACGAGCCAGCGCGGCAGGCCGTCGGGGTCGGCGTGGGCCGGCATCGCGGCGATCTCGATGCGCACCGGACGAAGCTCGGGCCACATCGAGCGCAGCAGCTCCACCGCGGATCCGACGTGCAGGTCGAAGGTGTCGAGGCGGCCGTCCAGCGGCGGCAGCGGCGGGCGGACGACCGAGCTCCGGCCCAGACGGCCGTGCCGGCCGTGGCGGTCACCGCGGCGCGGCGTGACGGCGGCACGACGGGTTCCACGGGCACGGCGCATGCGGCAAGTCTAAGCGGCACGCCGGGTGCCGGCCGCTACCCTGAAGGGGATGTACGGACGACTCTGCTCCAAGGTGGGCTGCGCGCGCGAGGCCGTGGCGACCCTCACCTACGACTATGGCGACCAGATGGCCGCGCTCGGTCCTCTCGGTGTCGAGAACGACCCGCATGCGCACGACCTGTGCGCGATCCACGCCGAGCGCCTCTCCGTGCCGGCCGGCTGGATCGTCGTCCGGCACGAGACGCTGCGGGCCTGACGGATCCGCCGGAGGGCGCGCGTCCGCGGGGGCGGTCCTGGGTGCCCGGCCTCAGGCGCCGACGTCCACGCCGCTCAGCTTCTGCACCCGCTCGTCGGCGATGCGCAGCGCACGCCCCTCGCGCTCCCGGCGCAGCACGGTCGCGGCGACCAGCACGACCTCGGGCGGCGCCGCCGGGACCGGCGAGATGTACGCCGACGCCTCGGTGAGCAGCTCGTGGGCGATCCGGGCGCGCGCGGCGGGAAGCAGCTGCGGCGCGTTGTCGAGGAACTGCGAGATGCGCCGGGCGAGGCGATCGGGCATGCGCGCGACGTCGGCGATCGCGGCCCATGACTCCAGGCCGGCCGGCATCGCGATCGGACGCGGGGTCAGCCGCGGCGTGCGGACCTTCTGGCTGTACGTCCCGGCGACGAGGTCGCCCAGACGCTGCGAGCGCGCCGTGAACGCCGCGGTGAGGAACGCGACCGCGCCGAAGGTGAGATAGGTCTCGAACATGCCGACGAGGGCGCGGATGAAGGCGTGCCGGAAACCCGCGGCGCCTCCGTCGACCCGCACGATGCGTCCGCCGACGGCGAGCCGGCCGAGGCTGCGTCCATGCGTGAGGGTCTCGATCGCGCAGGGCAGGACGACGAACGCGGTCACCAGCGCCAGGACGCTCAGGATCCGATCGAGAGCGGGATCGCCGACGGTGACGATGAGCCAGACCCGCACCACGAGGTAGCCGATGAACACGGCCCAGCACAGCGCGCCGTCGATGAGCGCTCCGAGCGCCCGGAAGAACAGCCCGACCGGCTGCACCTCGATCGCCACCGCCTCGCCGGAGAGCACCTCGTCGTCACGGTCGAGGGCCGCCGAGTGCGCGCTCACGGCGGTGCTCGGGAGCGGGGCATCCGACATGAGTACAGTAAAGCAGGTGGACGCCGATGCACTCGCCGATGCCAGGAGCCGCGAGTGGGCGCGCCTGGACGAGCTCAGCAGGCAGCGCCTGGACGGGGCGGGCGTCGACGAGCTGATCACACGCTACCGCGCCGCGTCGGCCGATCTCGCGGACCTGCGCAGTTCGGTCGGCTCCTCGCCGCAGAGCGCCCACGTGTCGACGATCCTCGCCCGTGCGCGGCTGCGCCTCACCGGGCAGAGCGACAACGTGCTGCGCCAGACCGGGCGCTTCTTCACGCGCCAGCTCCCCGCTGCCCTGTACCGGCTGCGCTGGACCACCCTGGTCATCGCCCTGGCCAGCCTGGGTGTGATCGTCCTGGTGGCCGTCTGGATCACCTCGGATCCGGCTCTCGTCGCGGCTCTCGGATCCAAGGCCGACCTGGAGCACTACACCGAGCACGCCTTCACCGACTACTACACCGAGAACCCCGCGGCCGAGTTCGCCGGCATGGTGTGGACGAACAACGCGTGGATCGCCGCCCAGTGCGTACTGCTCGGCATCACCGGGATCTGGCCGGTCATGGTCCTCATGCAGAACGCCGTGAACGTCGGCCTGGCGGTCGGCGTCATGTTCGCCTACGGGCGCGGCGACGTCGTCGTGCTGTACCTGCTGCCGCACGGCATGCTCGAGCTGACCTGCATCTTCGTGGCCGCCGCGGCCGGCCTGCACATCTTCTGGGCCTGGCTCGTTCCGGGGGAGCGGGGCAGGGGCGAGGCGCTCGCCGCCGCCGGACGCTCCCTCGGCACGGTGGCCCTGGGCCTCGTCTTCGCGCTCGGTCTCTCGGGTCTCGTCGAGGGTTTCGTGACCGGCTGGGGCCTGCCCTGGCCCGTGAAGATCGGGATCGGCGCACTCGCCCTGGCGGTGTTCCTCGCCTACATGCTGATCCTGGGGCGCCGCGCGCAGCGCCTCGGAGAGACGGGCGACCTCACCGAGTTCGAGGCCGGCACGCCGACGCTCGTCGCGGGCTGAGGGGGCACCAGCCGGGCCGGGCGCGGTGGGCCGGGCGCGTCAGCCCCTCGCCTCGCCGGGGCCGCGCCCGTCGAAGAGGGCGCGGTAGGCGAAGCCGGCGATCAGCGCACCGACGCTCGGGAACACGAGGAACACCCACAGCTGCGCGAGCGGGCCGACGCCGCCGTAGATCGCGGTGGCGAGCGAGCGGGCGGGGTTCAGCGAGGCGTTGTCGATCGGCAGCGTCGCCAGCACGCCCAGGGACAGGGTGAGGCCGATCGCGATGCCCGCGAAGGGCGTACCGCGCACCGGGTGGGTGACCCCGAGGATCACGAACAGGAACAGAGCGGTGAAGACGACCTCGGCGATGATCGCCGCCCAGGCGCCGAAGCCGCCGGGGGAGAGCGTGCCCCAGCCGTTGCTCGCGAAGCCCGCGTCCTGCGCGCGGGGCAGCCAGCCGTCGGGTCCGAACGTGCCGATCAGGGTGAGCACCGTGGACGCGATGAGGCCGCCGACGCACTGCGCGACGATGTACGGCCCGACATCCTTCCAGGCGATGCGACCCGCCGCAGCCGCGCCGAGCGTCACCGCCGGGTTGAAATGACCGCCCGAGATCGGGCCGAACGCGTACACGCCCACCAGCACCGACAGGCCGACGGCGAACGCGACGGCGAGGTAGACCGCCCCCTGCGCCCCCGGATCCGTGAACCGGCCCGACGCGAACAGGGCCGTGCCCATTCCGGCGGCGACGAGCAGGAAGGTGCCGAGGCCCTCGGCGACGAGGCGCGGCACGAGAGGCGACGCGGGCGCCGCCGGGGCGTCGATGGGGGAGGAGGACATGGGGCTCCTTGCTCTCGGGCGCGGGCTGCGCCGCCGTCCGTGAGCGAGACTACCGGCGAAGCCTCCACGCGGCCGGCAGCGGCGACGGCCCGCCCCGGGATCGGGACGGGCCGTCGTTGGTTCCGGATCCGGGCCCTTCGACGGGCTCAGGGACCGGATCCGGATCGATCCTCCGGGCTCAGCGGACGTCGAAGCGGTCGAGCTCGGCGACCTTGACCCACGCCTTCACGAAGTCGTCGACGAACTTCTCCTGGGCGTCGTCGCTGGCGTAGACCTCGGCCAGCGCCCGCAGCTCGGAGTTCGAGCCGAACACGAGGTCGGCGCGCGTGCCCACCCAGGTCTTCTCGCCGGTCACGTCGTCGGTCGCCTGGAACGCGTGGGATCCGGGATCCAGCGGCTTCCACGTCGTGTTCAGGTCGAGCAGGTTCACGAAGAAGTCGTTCGTGAGGGCACCCGGCGTCTTCGTGAGCACGCCGTAGGCGGATCCGTCCCAGTTGGCGCCGAGCACGCGCAGGCCGCCGACGAGCACCGTCATCTCCGGCGCGGACAGGGTGAGCAGGTTCGCGCGGTCCACCAGGAGCTGCTCGGCCGGGATCGCGCGCGCCACGTCGCTGACGTAGTTGCGGAAGCCGTCGGCCTGCGGGTTCAGGTACATGAACGACTCGACGTCGGTCTGCTCCTGCGTGGCGTCGGTGCGGCCCGGCGTGAACGGGATCTCGACCGCGCGTCCGGCCGCAGCGGCGGCCTGCTTCACGCCGACGTTGCCGGCGAGCACCACGAGGTCGGCGAAGGAGACCTGGGCGCCGCCGGTGGCGTTGAACGCCTCCTGCACGCCCTCGAGCACCGGGATGATGCGGGCGAGCTCGGCGGGACGGTTGACCTCCCAGCTGCGCTGCGGCTCGAGGCGGATCCGACCGCCGTTCGCCCCGCCGCGCTTGTCGCTGCCTCGGAACGAGGCTGCCGCAGCCCACGCGGTGGACACGAGGTCGGAGACGCTCAGGCCCGTGGCGGCGATGCGCTGCTCGAGATCGGCGATCTCGGCGGGCCCGATGAGCGCGCCGGTGTGCGCGGGCACGGGGTCCTGCCAGAGCAGGTCCTCGGCGGGGACCTCGGGGCCGAGGTAGCGGCTCTTCGGGCCGAGGTCGCGGTGGGTCAGCTTGAACCAGGCGCGGCTGTACGCGTCGGTGAACGCCGCCTGGTCGTCCTTGAAGCGCAGCGAGATCTCGCGGTAGATCGGGTCCTCGCGCAGCGCCAGGTCGGTGGTGAGCATGCGCGGCTCACGGCGGCCCTCGCCGTGCGACTCGGGGACCATGTCGAGGCCTGCGCCGTCCTTCGGCTTCCAGTGCTTGCCGCCGCCGGGGCCGGTGGTGAGCTCCCAGTCGTAGGCGAACAGGATGTGGAAGAACTCGTTGTCCCAGCGGGTGGGGTGATAGGTCCAGGTGACCTCGAGTCCGGATCCGATGGCATCGATGCCGTGGCCGGTGCCGTGGCTGCTCTTCCAGCCCAGGCCCATCTGCTCCATCGGCGCGCCCTCGGGCGACTCGCCCACGTTGCCGGCCTCGGGGGCGGCGCCGTGGGTCTTGCCGAACGTGTGGCCGCCCGCGATGAGGGCGACGGTCTCCTCGTCGTTCATCGCCATGCGGCCGAACGTCTCGCGGATGTCCTTCGCGGCGAGAAGCGGATCCGGGTTGCCCTCAGGCCCCTCGGGGTTGACGTAGATGAGGCCCATCATCGTGGCGGCGAGCGGCTTCTCGAGCGAGCGCTCGCCCTGCTCGTCGGTCGAGATGCGGGCGCTGGAGTCGAGCCAGATCTTCTCGGATCCCCAGTACACGTCGTCGTCGGGCTCCCACACGTCGGGCCGGCCGCCCGCGAAGCCGAAGGTGGGCATGCCCATCACCTCGTGTGCGACGTTGCCGGCGAGGATCATCAGGTCGCCCCAGCTCAGGGCCTTGCCGTACTTCTTCTTGACCGGCCAGAGCAGGCGGCGGGCCTTGTCCAGGCCGACGTTGTCGGGCCAGCTGTTCAGAGGCGCGAAGCGCTGCTGGCCGGTGCCGCCGCCCCCGCGGCCGTCGAACACGCGGTAGGTGCCCGCGGAGTGCCAGGCCATCCGGATCATGAGCGGGCCGTAGTGACCGAAGTCCGCAGGCCACCACGGCTGGGACTCGGTGAGCAGGGCCGCGATGTCCTTCTTCACCGCGTCGAGGTCGAGCGCCTCGAACGCGGCGCGGTAGTCGAAGTCCGCGTCGTAGGGGTCTCCGACCGCGGGGTTCTTCGCGAGCTGGCGCAGGTTGAGGCGCTCAGGCCACCAGTCGGTGTTGCCGGTGCGACGGCCGGCGGGGCGGGACGTTCCGGCGTGATCGATCGGGCACTCCGCGGCGTTCGCGGATGCGGTGCTGATCTCGGATGCAGTGTCGAGTGACATCGCAGGTCCTTTCTCTTCTGGGGTCGGTCAAGAGCGCCGGTCCGCGCCCGGAGGCGGCTGGAGCGGGCGACGCGGGTCTCGGTCAGGCGGCGGTGGGCACCTCGTCGCAGGCGGCGCAGATCGCGCGGTACGTGACGGACGCCTCCAGCAGACGCATGCCGTGGTCCTCGGACGGGTGCAGGCACGGGGAGGCGCCGACGGCGCACGCGACGACCTCCAGACGACCGCAGCGCACGCACTGCATGTGGTGGTGGTTGTCGTGCGGCTCCACCTCGAACAGCGCGCGGTCGGCGTCGGGCAGGCTCACCCGGCGGATGATCCCGGCTGCGGCGAGATCACCGAGGATCGCGTGCACGGTCGGCAGCGCGATGTCGGCCCCGGCGACCGCGTTGTGGATCCGATCCGCCGAACTGTGCGGCGCGAGCGCTAGCGCCTGCAGCACGGCGATGCGCTGCACCGTGACGCGCAGCCCTGCGCCGCGGATGATCGCCGAGGTGTCCATGCCTCCACCGTACCCTTCTTCTGAATGATTCAGGAAAAGGTGCGCGAGGCGGGCGTGTCGGCCCGCTGGATCCGCGAGACGGCAACCACGCGACGAGACTGCAGCAGAGTGTCGCAGTCTCGTCGCTCCGTTGCAGTCTCGCGGTCTGGGGAACGCGGTGGGCCCGGCGTCAGAGACGGCCGGCGGCCTTGAGCTCGAGATAGCGGTCGGCGATGCGCGGCGGCAGGTCGTCGGGATCCGCGGCGAGCGGCTCGGCTCCTGCGCGGCGGATCGCGTCGGCGACGCGGCCGGCGTCGGCGAGGGTCCGCTCCGCCGCCGCGGCGAGGTAGACATCCTCCCTGGAGCCCCGGGCCCGCGCCAGGTCCTCGATCGAGACGTCGGTCGCGGATCCGACGAGGATGGTCGTCGCACGGGAGACGTTCGGGAATGCGCCGAGGAAGGAGCGCGCGCTCTCCACCGCATCCTGCGCGGTGAGCACCACGATCAGGGAGGGACGGGTGGTGACGGTGCGGATCGCCGCGAAGGCCGCGCCCCAGTCGGTGTCGACGAGGCGCGCGTGCACCGGCGCCATCGCGTCCGACAGCGCGGGCAGCAGGGCCGGCCCCTCGACGCCGCTGACGCGGGCGCGCACGGCGCGGTCGAACAGCAGCAGGTGCACGTGATCGCCGGCGCGCTGGGCGAGCGCGGCCAGCAGCAGCGCCGACTCGTACGCCGCATCGAGGCGCGTGCCGTCGCCGACGCGGGCGGCCGCCGTGCGGCCGGTGTCGATGAGGATCACCACGTGCCGGTCGCGCTCGGGCCGCCAGGTGCGCAGCATGGTCGTTCCGGCGCGCGCCGTGGCGCGCCAGTCGATCGAGCGGACGTCGTCGCCGCGCACGTACTCGCGCAGCGAGTCGAACTCGGTGCCCTGGCCGCGCACCTGCACGCTGGTGTTGCCGTCCAGCTCGCGCAGTCGCGCCAGCCGCGACGGGAGATGCCGGCGCGACGTGAACGGCGGGAGGATCCGGATCGCGCCGCGCACCCGGTGCCGGCCCTGGCGCCCGGCGAGCCCCAGCGGACCGGTCGAGCGCACCGCGATGAACTCGCTGGACAGCTCCCCGCGGCGCCGGGGAAGGAGCGCGATCGGCAGCCGGCGGCGCTCGCCGGCAGGAACGTCCAGCCGCGCGCGGCCGCGCTCCGCGGCGCCGGCGGTGGGCTGCCAGCCGTCGCGGATCCAGCCGCGCAGCGGGCGCTCGCCCAGGTTCTGCACGATGACCGCGACGGTCACCGGCTCGAGCTGACGGCCGCGGTTCGGCACCTCCCGTGTGATCCGCAGCGCACCCAGCGGCGCGGCCCGCAGCACGTCGACGCCGACGAGCACCGCGCACAGCGCGAGCCAGCCGAGCAGCACGAGCCACGGCGGCGCTCCGAGCGCGCCGAGGAGCACGATCGGCACCACGCCGAGCGCGGCGACGATCACCAGGCGGCCGGTGAGGAACATGATGCGGTGACTCCGGGGTCAGATCGGGACGCGGGTCTGCTGCACGACGCTCGTCAGCACGGCGTCCGCGGAGACGCCCTCCATCTCGGCGTCCGGACGCAGCTGCAGGCGGTGCCGCCACACCGGGATCAGCATGGTCTGCACGTGGTCGGGGGTGACGGCGGTCGAGCCGTTCAGCCAGGCCCACGCCTTCGCCGCCGCGAGCAGCGCGGTGGAGGCGCGGGGGCTGGCGCCCAGCTGCACGGACGGGGACTGCCGGGTGGCACGGGCGAGGTCGACCACGTAGCCGAGCACGTCGTCGGTCACCTGCACGCGCCCGGCGGCGCGCTGCGCGGCGAGGATCTCCTCGGCGGTGACCACGGGGTGCAGATCCGTGAGCTCCCGTGGGGAGAAGCCGTCGGCGTGGCGGCGCAGCACCGACACCTCCGCGTCTCGCTCGGGCATCCCGACGACGAGCTTCATCAGGAAGCGGTCGAGCTGGGCCTCCGGGAGCGAGTAGGTGCCCTCGTGCTCGATCGGGTTCTGCGTGGCCGCGACGAGGAACGGATCCGGCAGCGGCAGGCTGGCGCCGTCGGAGGAGACCTGGCGCTCCTCCATGGCCTCCAGCAGCGCCGCCTGGGTCTTCGGCGGGGTGCGGTTGATCTCGTCGGCGAGCAGGATGTTCGTGAACACCGGGCCGCGGCGGAACTCGAACTCGCCGGTGCGCGCGTCGTAGACGAGCGATCCGGTGACGTCCCCGGGCATCAGGTCGGGCGTGAACTGCACGCGCTTCGTGTCGAGGCCGAGCGCGCGGGAGAACGAGCGGACCACGAGGGTCTTCGCGACACCGGGCACACCCTCCAGGAGCACGTGGCCGCGCGCGAGCAGTGCGACGAGCAGTCCGGTCACGGTGCCGGCCTGGCCGACGACGGCCTTGTCCACCTCTGCACGCACGCGCTGCATGGCCTGGCGCAGTGCCGCGTCCTCGGACCCGGACGCGGCGGACGCCGACGGGGCGGATGCGGTGGCGGTCGTCGCACTGGTCTGCGCGGCCGGGGCGGGCGCGGCCGGGGGCGCGGGCGGCGCCGGAGGGTAGCTCGGCGCGGCTGTCTGTGCGGGGTCGAAGCCCTCACGGTCGGTCACGGGCTGCTCCTTTCGATGCGGACGGCGTTCTCGACGGCGTTCTCCAGCTCGGCGAGGCGGCGGGCGTAGGGCACCAGCTCGGCGTCGGAGCGGGGCAGGTCACCGGCGAGCAGGGCGCGGCAGGCGGCACGATCGACGCGGATCCGATCCGCTGCGGCGTCGGCGACGGCACCGGGATCGGCACGGGCAGCGAGGCCGAGGCGCGCGGCGAGGCGGGCCAGCGTGCCCGCACGCAGCGCCTCCGCCGCGTGTGCGGCGTCGGCTGCCTTCGCCGTGAGCCGGGCGCGGCCGAGCATCGTCTCGGAGGCCCGCACGGTGACCGGCAGCGTCTCGGCGACGAGAGGCCCGAACCGGCGCCCGCGCCACACGGCGGCGAGCAGGGCCGTGATCATGCCCAGCACGACGACCGGGGTCACCCACCCCGGGGTGAGGTCGGCGAGGCTCTTCGGCACGTCGATGTCTGAGCGGTCGGAGTCGTCGAGGGACGGCACGTACCAGATCACGTGCGGGCGGTGCCCGAGCAGGGCGAGACCGAGCGCCGCGTTGCCGCGTTCAGCGAGCCGCTCGTTGGTGAACAGCGCGGCGCCGTCGACGATCGCCCGGCGCTCGCCGTCGGCGTCCGCGATCAGCACGGCCGCGCCGTCGTCGTCCCCGAAGCAGGCGGTCACCCCCGGCGCCGGCGTGAACAGCTGCCCGGGCGCGATCGTGCCCACGTGCGCGAAGGCGGCGACGGAGCAGCCGACGCGGACGGTCGGCGGGGAAGACGGGAACGCGTACGAGCCGAGATCCAGCATCCGCAGCATCCGGGCGCTCGGCGAGACCAGCACCACGTCGCTCGCCTCGTCGATCAGTTCCCTGGCGGCCGTGTCGGTGAGCGGGTACGGATCGCTCATCACGAGGGTGGTGCTGTCGTCGAGCCGGTGCTCGGCGTCGGCGCGGCTGCGGACGACGTCGACCGTGACGCCCTGCTGCCGCAGGATCTGGGCGAGTGCCTGCATGCCGCCGGGACCGGGGCGTTCCGGATCCAGGCCGTCCCGCTCGGCGACCGACGGCGCACTGAGCAGCAGCCCTGCCGTGGCGGCGATCACGACGAGCCCGATCACGAGGATCCAGCCCAGCGCGCGCCGCCCGCGGCCGGGGATGCGCACGAGCGTGCCCGGGGGCGGAGGGGCTTGCGTCGCATCGGCTTCCGCCCGCGCCGGCGCTGTCGGTGGCGCCGCCGTCATGCCGGCACCGCCTCGGGCAGCACGGGGCGCAGGGCGCGGAGCCGGTCGTCCGTCTGGGCGAGGGACCGGTACAGCTCGGCGGTGCCGGCACGCCCGAGGTAGCGGACGTCGTCGAAGGCCACCGCGGCGTCGTGCAGCGCGTCCCTTTCGGAGGGGAAGGGCACGGCGGCCTCGCGCGCGATGGTCTGAGCGGTCGCGCCCGGCGCCGGCGCGATGAGGTCGCGCTCGATGAGCGCGCGCGCGATCGCCCGGTAGCGCAGCACGATCGCCTCCGTCCAGTCCTCGTCCCGCGCGGCGCGGTCGGCATCGGCGCGCAGTTCGGCGGCGGTGCGGTCGTCGGCCGAGCCGAGCAGCACGGAGCGCGACGGGCGGGACTGGGAGCGCCGCGGGCGCCCCCAGATCAGAAGCACCACGATCAGCGCCCCGACGAGGATGACACCGAGCACGACCGCCGCCCACGGGCCGAGGTCGGTCGCGTGCTGCGGCGTGAGCAGCTCCCTCAGGAACTCCACCACCCCGCGTGCCCACTCGTCGATGAGGGTCGGCTTCGCCGCCTGGTACTCCGGTTTGGCGAGCTCCTTCTCCGCGAGCTCGCGCGCCGCGTCGCCATCCGGGATCAGCGGGATCGCGGCCAGCGCGAAACCCCCTGCCCCGGGGCGGGCGAGCCGTGCGAGACGGACGGAGATCCGGGTCATGGCCGATCGGATCCGGGCGCGGCCCAGCCGTCATCCTGCGCCGGCGCCCACGGGCTCTCCTGTGCGGGCGGGATCGCCTGTGCCGGCGGGATCGGGGCGACGCGAGGCGGCGGCGGGGCGGCGGGCGCCGGAGCAGCATACGGCGACGGCGCCGCCGGAGGTCCCTGCGGTGCCGGTGAGTTCTGCGGTGCCGCGTAGCCCTGCGGGGCCGGATACCCCTGCGGCGGGGCGTAGCCCTGAGACGGCGCGTATCCCGTCGGCGCAGGGTACTCCTGTGCAGGATCCGGAAGCAGCGGGTACGGCACGACCCTGGGCGGACGGAACCCGGCGCGGACGACGCGGGCCGGATCCGTGCGGAACGGATCCGAGCCGTCATCGAGGCCCGCGGCGCGCCGCTCGGTCGCCGCCATCAGATCCTGATCCAGCCCCTCGTACCGCATCCGGCAGTCGATGTAGACGAGCGCGCCCGCCGTCGACTGCACGACCGCGCCGATGGACTGGACGACGACGACCACGAGCTGGGTGATCACCGCCCCCACGATCCCGCTGGCGTCGATCGAGGCGTCCGTCATGCCCACAGGGTTGAAGACCGGGCCGAACAGCGAGGTGACGATGCCGCCGACCATGCCGATCGTCTGCGACACCACCCAGAGGATCGCCCCGATCACGAACACGATCCCGAAGGCGAACCAGAACCGGCCGCGGGTGAGTCGCCAGGACCGGACGATCGCCTCTCGCACACCGATGCCCTCGAGCACCAGCAGGGACGGCACGAGCATGAGCTTGGTGCCGATCCACGCCGAGAGCACGACGAGACACAGGATCCCGAACAGCACCGCCAGCACCGTGAACACGGTTCCCACGGTGTCGAACCCGGTCGGCAGGCCGATCACGACGAACGGCACGCCCAGGATCACCACGGCCGCGAGCATCGCCGCCGTGCCGTAGAGCAGCGTGTAGCCGATCAGCCGCCAGACCGCGGGGCGCACGCGCGTCCAGAGCGCGCCGAGCGACGCCTTCTCGCCGAGCACGGCGGCACGCACGTCGGCCGCCACGACCCCCTGCACGATCGCGGTGAACGCGACGGAGAACAGACCCGTGAGGAGCAGAGCGCCGCCGATGAACGCCATCGACCCGAGGTAGAGGGTGAGCCACTCGTCGCTGCCGGTCTGTACCGTGCGGAGCCGGCTCAGCGTCGCGAAGGCGACGGCTCCGACCACCGCCAGCACGGCGATCGTCACGACCAGCTGCACCACCACCGCGAAGCCGAACAGCACCTTCGGGTTGTGCCGGAGCGCTGCGAACGACTTTCCGAGGATCGTGCCGAAGCCCAGCGGGCGCAGCGGGATCAGGCCCGGTCTGGGGGCAGGGGTCCAGCCCTGCGCGTTCACACTCTGCTGGCTCACGAGTCCTCCGGTTCGCGTGTGGGTCCATCGTGTCACACCACCGGGACGGGGATCCGGCTGCGATGAACGCCGCGGCGGGATCCGCCGACTTCGTCGGGCGGTGAAGTACGCTGGTCCGACGTGGGGGCGCCGACCCGCGCCCCGCACACGCCCGAAGCGATCCGAACAAACGAGATCCGAAAGACGACTGCCCGCCCATGACCTCACGCATCCTCGTGGTCGATGACGACACGGCCCTGGCCGAGATGATCGGCATCGTGCTGCGCACGGAGGGCTTCGAGCCCGTGTTCTGCGCGGACGGCGCCAAGGCTGTGGACGAATGGCGCAGCCAGCGTCCCGACCTCGTGCTGCTGGATCTCATGCTGCCCGGCATGGACGGCATCGAGATCTGCACCCGGATCCGGGCCGAATCCGGCGTTCCCGTGATCATGCTCACGGCGCGCAGCGACACCGCCGACGTGGTGCGAGGGCTCGAGGTCGGCGCCGACGACTACATGGTCAAGCCGTTCAACCCGAAGGAGCTCGTCGCACGCATCCGCACCCGCCTGCGCCCGACCCCGCAGTCCACGAGCGAGGTGCTGCGCATCGGCGATCTCACGATCGACGTCGACGCGCACGAGGTGCGGCGGGGCAGTGCTCCGATCGCCCTGACCCCGCTGGAGTTCCAGCTGCTGGTGGCGCTGGCGTCGAAGCCGCAGCAGGTGTTCTCCCGCGAGATGCTGCTGGAACAGGTCTGGGGCTACCACTACAAGGCCGACACCCGGCTGGTCAACGTGCACGTGCAGCGCCTGCGCGCCAAGGTCGAGCTCGACCCGGACAACCCGCGGATCGTGACCACGGTGCGCGGCGTCGGATATCGCGCCGGGAGCGTGGTCTGACCCGGTCCGCCCGCCTCGACCACCGCTGCAGAGCACTTCCGCCGATGAAGGTCCGCCGATGACGAACACCGTGGCGCTCGCGAACGCGGCGGTGCGCGGCGCGCGGCGCAGCGGCCGGCGGATCGCACGGCTCTGGCGCCAGTCGCTGCGCTTCCGCACGCTGGTGATCGCGCTCGCGCTGACGAGCGTCGCCGTGCTGGTGACCTGCGTGCTGATGGCGCTCGCCGTGCAGAACAACCTCTGGGAGGCGCGCAAGGACCAGGCGCTGCACGATGCCCAGCGCGCGGCGAACTCGGCGCAGGCGGTCCTGAGCTCGGCGAACACGCAGGGCACGCAGACAGCGGTGATCGGGCTCATGCGCGACGTCAGCGACACGGTTCAGACGGTCTCGTCGTCGCGGGTGCTCGGCGTCTTCCCGCTGGACTCGCGTCCGTCGTCGGCGGGATTCACCCTCGGCGGCTTCGACCGGGACGAGCTGGTCACCGACCAGCTGCAGCAGCGCGTCGCCAAGGACGAGGCCAAGCAGTGGTGGCAGCCGGTCGCCCTGCGCGACGCGGACGGATCCGAGCATGCCGGCCTCCTGGTCGGTCAGCAGCTGTCCGCGGCGGGATCCGGGTCGTACGCCCTGTACATCGCGTACGACCTCGCCGACACCGAGCAGACGCTGGTGCTGGTCCAGGGGAGCCTGTGGATCGCGGGTATCGTGCTCGTCGCCCTGATCGGGCTCATCGCCTGGTTCTCCCTGCGCACCGTGGTGCAGCCGATCACCGAGGCCGCCGACACGAGCGCCCGCTTCGCCGGCGGCGACTTCGACGTGCGCCTGCCCGTGCACGGCCAGGACGAGCTGGCCACGCTCGGGCGCTCCTTCAACGCCATGGCGGACAGCATCGAGGCGCAGATCAAGGAGCTGGGCGAGCTCTCGCTCGTGCAGCAGCGGTTCGTGTCCGACGTCTCGCACGAGCTGCGCACCCCGCTGACCACCATCCGGCTGGCGGCCGAGATGCTCAACGACCGCCGCGAGGAGTTCGACCCGACCACCGCGCGCACCGCGGAGCTGCTGCAGACCCAGGTGCACCGCTTCGACACCCTGCTCGCCGATCTGCTGGAGATCAGCCGCTACGACGCCGGCTCCGTGCAGCTGGAGACCGAGGCGACGAGCCTCGCCCATCTCGCGGAGGACCTGGTCGACGAGATGCGCCCGCTCGCGCAGACGCACGACACCGAACTCCGCTTCGTCGCGCCCGGAGGGCACACCCCGGTCGACCTCGATCCGCGGCGGGTCCGGCGCATCCTGCGCAACCTCATCGGCAACGCGATCGAGCACGGGGAGGGCCGCCCGATCGTGGTCACGGTGGACAGCAACCAGAACGCGGTCGCCGTCGGCGTGCGCGATCAGGGCATGGGGATGACGCCCGAGGACGCGGAGCGGGTGTTCGACCGGTTCTGGCGGGCGGACCCGTCGCGGCAGCGCACGATCGGCGGCACCGGGCTCGGGCTCTCGATCGCCCTGGGCGACGCCCGGCTGCATCGCGGCACCCTGGCGGTGTGGTCCCGTCCGGGGGAGGGCACCAACTTCGTGCTCACCCTGCCGCGCGGATCCCGGCCGCTCGACGGGGCGTCGCCGGTTCTGCTGGAGCCCGTCGACGCGATCGCCGAGATCGGCGTGAGCACCGACCCGATCACCATCGCGCCGGCGGGTGCGGCACGCTCGTCGGCCCGGCAGCCGGAGGACGGCGAGGGGGAGTCATGAGGATCGCACGGATCGCCCGCGCCGCCGTCATCGCGATGGCGCTGCTCGGGCTGACGGCCTGCGCGTCGCTTCCGGTGACCGGCGATGTGCGCCCGGGTCTTGCCGCGAATCAGAGCGACGGCGGGTCGGATCTCGCGTTCGTGCCCCAGGGGCCGTCGGACGGGATGGATCCCAAGGAGATCGTGCGCGGTTTCATCGATGCCGCGTCCAGTCCGAAGGACAGCTGGGGCATCGCCCGGCAGTTCCTCACCTCCGGCGAGGCCCAGAAGTGGAAGCCGGATGCCGGGGTCACTATCGACACGGGCTCTGCGGAGCGCCGCTACGACGCCCCCGAGGTGACGAAGGAATCGACCTCCACCACCGTGCGGCTGGGGCTGCAGCAGACGGCGACCGTGGACGAGACCGGTGCCTACTCGGGGCAGCCCGTCGGTCGTGCCGCCGAGCTGCCGTTCGTCCTGGAGAAGAACAAGAACGGCCAGTGGCGGATCTCGCAGGCGCCGGACGGCATCGTGCTGGACGCGGACTCGTTCGCCGCCGCCGACGTGTTCGCGCCCTATTCGCTGCAGTACTTCGACCCGACCTGGACGTACCTCGTGCCCGATGTGCGGTGGTTCCCGAAGCGGGAGAACACCGCGAGCCGCATCGTGCAGTCCCTCGTCGGCGGCAAGCCCAGCCCTTGGCTGGCGAACGGCGTGCGCACGGCGTTCACCGGCGATGTCGCGCTGGGGCGCAACACGGTGACCCCCGAGTCGCAGGTCGCCGAGATCGTGCTCACCGACGCGGCGCTCGACGTGGATCCCGTGACGCTCTCGCGCATGCGCACTCAGCTCGAGCGCAGCCTGGTCGGCGTGGGCGTGCTGCAGGTCAAGATCACGATCGCCGGCCGTGACACGAACGCCGGATCCGCCACGGCGGCGTCCACGGCCGTCGATCCCCGACCGCTCGTGCTCACCGACAAGGGCTTCGGCTTCCTCGCCGGCGGGGCGCTCACGCCGATCGGCGGCGTCTCCGCCCAGGTGGAGGGGTTCCCGCAGCCGATCACGGCGATCAGCGCGGCCACCGGTGCGCAGCGGGTGGCGGTGCAGGGGGCGGACGGTGTCGTGTACGCCATCGCCGACGGCAAGACCGACCAGATCGATGGCCGCGGGGGACTGATCGCCCCGACCCTGGATCCGTTCGGCTACATCTGGACCGTCCCCGCGCAGGCGCCGGCATCGATCGATGCGTGGTCGACGTCGGTGGCGCCGCGACCGATCGCCGGCCCGCAGGACGCGTCCCAGGTCACCTCGTTCGCGGTCAGTCGGGACGGCGCGCGGCTCGCCATGGCCCTGGTCGCGGGCGGCCAGTTCCGGGTGGAGGTCTTCGCGATCACCCGCGACGACCGCGGGGCGCCGACCGCGCTCGGGCAGGCGAACGTCATCGCCTGGCCCAGCGGTGCCGTGGACGTCGGCTGGCTCGACGACACCACGGTGGGGGTGCTGGGCGCCGACGGCTCGAACCTGGTGCTGCGCGAACAGCAGGTCGGCGGTCCCGCGCGGACGGTCGACGCGCCCGACGCCGCGCAGATGCTGGCCCCCGGGTCGCCGACCGCGAACGTGCGCGTCCTGGGCGGGGAAGTGCTGTACCAGCGCAGCGGCCCCAACTGGCAGCAGGAGGGCGCGGGCGTCAAGGTGCTCGCCGTGCAGCTCGGCGGCTGATCCCGGCCGCCCTGCACAGGAGCGACGCCGGGCGCGTTGCGCACCGGATTCGGACGACGCGCCGCTGCGCCCGCGGGAGCGGCGCATGATCGCGGGATGCCCTCCGCCATCCGACTCCTTCATCCCTCAGCCCGTGACAGCGCCCTCCGACTGGTCCGCGAGGTCGCCGATTTCGTCTTCGCCTCGGTGTGCGCGGGATGCGGAGTCGCGGGGACAGCCCTGTGCCCGGCATGCGCGGCCGCTCTCGTGCCGCGCCCCGTCCGCGTGCAGGCCGGGGACGTGCCGCTGTGCGCGGGCCTCGCGTTCGCGGGACCGGCGGCCGCCGTGCTGCGGGCCATCAAGGAGGACGGCCAGACGACGCTGATCCGGCCCCTGCGCCCGGCGCTCGCCGCGGCCGTGCAGACGGTGCGGGCCGGCCTCGGAGAGTCCCGGAGCATCGACGTCGTAGTCCCCGTGCCGACGTCGCGGGCGGCGTTCCGGCGGCGCGGATTCCGTCTGCCCGACGCGCTGGCGCGCACGACCGGCATCCCCGTGCTGCGCGCCCTCGTCCCGGCCCGCCGGATTCAGGATCAGCGCGGACTCGGCGAACGGGAACGACGGCGCAACGTCGCCAGTGCCCTCATCGCCGACCGCGCAGGGGCCGGCCTCACCGCGCTCGTCGTCGACGACGTGATCACGACCGGCGCGACCTGCGCCGAGGCCGCGCGGGCGCTGCGGGCCGCCGGGTTCCGGGTGGTCGGGGCGGTCGCCGTGGCCGCCACGCCGCGACGGGGGTGAGCGGGCGAGCGGGGGCCTGCGGGGCGTGCAGCGGATCCCTACGACACACAGATGAATAGTGGATGACATCGCGGGAAACGGCGACTACGGTGGGGACTCACAAAGGCGACCACGGTCCGCCCTTGGCCGGGCGGACCGGAACAAGGAGGTCAGGATGGAAACGAACATCGTCGGTGTCGGAGTCGGCATCAGCGATCGATTCCGAGCGGTGGTCGAGGAGAAGACCGCGCGGATCGCGACGATCGCGACGAAGGCGCAGAGCCTGGACGTCAAGGTCACTCATCGTTCCTATCGTGGCGGTCATGTCGAGGACGAGACCGTCGAACTCACACTGATCGGCAAGGGCCCGCTGGTCCGGGCCGAGGCGCGCGACGCGGACAAGTTCGTCGCGCTGGACCTCGCCGTCGACAAGCTCATCGAGCAGGTGCGACGGGCCAAGGAGCGCCGCATCGACGGACGGCACCACCCGCGCGGCGCGCGCTTCGAGAAGGGCACCGGCGAGCTCTCGGGCATCGACGTGCACCCGGTCTCCGTCGACACCCTGCGTGCGGTGTCCACCGGATCCATCCCGACGGTGGAGGTCGAGGAGGAGTACTCCCCGGTCGTGATCCGCACCAAGAAGTTCGAGCCCGAGTGGATGACGGTCGAGGAGGCCGTGGACCGCATGGAGCTCGTCGGCCATGACTTCTTCCTGTTCGTGGACGCGCGCAGCGACCACCCGAGCGTCGTCTACCGGCGCAAGGGCTGGGACTACGGCGTGATCTCGCTCACGACCCAGGCGGCTCCCGCCGAGGAGCTCGTCGGCTGACCCGGTGACGAGGATCCCCGCACGGAGGATCCGCCGACACGTAGGAGCGCCCCGGGACTTTCGGTCCCGGGGCGCTCCTACGTGTCAGAGGATCAGTCGAAGATGTCGCCGAGCAGGCCGCCGATCACGAGGCCGCCGAGCACGCCCGAGACGATGTCACCGCCACCGGAGCCGCGACCGCCGCCGCCCCAGCCGTTGCCGCCGCCCCAGCCGTTGCCGCCGCCCCAACCCTGGTTCGGGCGGGAGGAGTCGATGTCGCGCTGCGCCAGCTGCAGCGCCTCGGCGGCGAGCTGGGCGATGCGCCGGGCTGTGCTCAGCGCCTCCTCGCGGGTCTCCTCGGCGGGCAGCAGCGAAGGCACGTCCACGCGCAGGCGCTCGGCTTCGGCGAGACGGGTGCGGGCGTCGGCGCCGATCCAGCCGCGGTGTCCCTCGATCAGGCCGCGCGCGATGCCCAGCTGACGGTCGGCGTCGTCGAGGGCGTGCCGGACGGCGTCGATGGAGGGCAGCGGGTGCTCCGCACGGTAGCGGGCGGCGGCGATCGCCGCGTCGAGCGCGGTGTTCGCGGCACGCAGCCGGGTCAGCTCGCCGAACGGGTCGGTGCGGCTCCCGGCCGGCGCCAGCCCGTCGAGGGCCTGCTGCAGGGCGAGCGCCGCGGCCGCCACGGCCGGCGCATCGGGCGCACTCGGCAGGGCCGCCAGGTCGTTGCGGGAGTCGGCGACGACCTCCGCGAGGGTGGACTCGGCCCGGAGCGCCTCGATCTCGAAGTCGTCGACGGCGTCGAGCAGGGCGGCCGCACGGCGCGTGGCCTCGGTGGCGGTCTCGAGGGCGAGCACCGCCTCCTGGTTGCGGCCGGCGTCCCGGCGGCGCTCGAACACGTCGGCGCCGTGGTTCGCGAACACCACGAGCTGCGCGGCCTCCTCGGCGCTCTTGGCGATGCGCTGCATGGCGGTGTCCGAGTACCGCGTGGCGAGGCGGTCGACCGTCGCCTGAGCCTGCGGCACCCGCGCCTCGAGGGCCGCGGCGTCCGCGCGCACCTTGGCGACCACCTGGGGCGCGTTGCGCACCCGGTTCACCGCGTCGGCGATCGCGGCCGACTTCTCGTCGATGAGGTCTTCGGCCCACTGGCACAGCTGCACGATGCGCGCGTGGCGGGTGCGCAGCTCCTCCGCCGTGTCGGGGATCTCGTCGTGGTTGAGCTGATGCAGCTGGAACGCCTCGCCCATGTGCGTGCGCACCGCGTCCAGGGCGGCGCGGAAATCGGCGGTCATCTCGTCGCCGAGCTCGGCGGTGGCGAAGGCGAGCTCGTCCGCTGAGGTGCGGATCCGCTCGTCCGCGGCGACGATCGCCTGCTCGGCACGGCGCGCCAGATCCGCGTCCTGCGCCTGCAGCTCTTCCTGTTCACGTTTGCGTCTGCCCCAGAAACCGGCCATGGGCCGATCCTATGGTCCCGGACCGTGTCGCGGCTGTGGATCCGCTACGCCGTCGGCGATCAGGGGCAGGCCAGGGCGCCGGCTCAGACGACGACGCGCGCGGGTCGCCCGCGCTTCGGGCGCTCGGTCGAGAGCTCCAGCGCCAGGGTGTGCTGCGGATGCGCGGCGAGGCGCTCCTCGGCACGGTCGAGCCAGCGCACCTCCGCCTCCGCGGCGAGGATCAGGGCGTCTGCGATGAGGGCCTTGGCGAGGTCCTCCGGCCGGTCCGCCGCCGCATCCGCCGGCGCCGCGCGGCGCAGCTCCTCCAGCCGGGCGAGCGAGGCGGCCCGCTGCGTCCGGAACACGGCGGGCGCATCGACGCCCGGCAGCGTCGCCGCGACGGCGAGCTTGATCGCGAGCTCGTCCCTGGCGCTCCCTCCGCGCTCGACGGGGGAGGAGAGCCACCCGGCGACCTCCGCAGAGCCGGCATCCGTGATCGCCCAGTACACGTGCCCCTGCTCGTCCGCCTCGCCGCGCTCCACCAGTCCGTCGCGCTCCAGGCGCTCCAGGGTGTTGTAGATCTGCCCGACGTTGAGGGGCCAGGTGGATCCCGTGCGGCGCTCGAACTCGGCCCGCAGCTGGTACCCGTAGCAGGGGCCCTGGTCGAGGATGGCGAGGAGGCTCTGGCGCACCGACATCGGCATGTCCCTTCCGGAATCTGTTGCCGAGTATATGCATACCTGGAAACCTCGCTGCCCGCTCCCGGCGCCGCGGCGTGTCACCGCCGCGCACGAGGGCGGTCGTGACGCTCCCAGCGAACGCGGTGCGGCCGACGCCCGTGCACAGGATCCGGAGGTCACGGGCCGGTAACATGAACCCGTATGCCGTGCGCGACGCGCGCGGGTCCCGAGACAGATCGGGCACAGAACCCCTAGGGAGATGGAATCCGTGGCGAATCCTCTTGAGAAGCTGCTGCGCGCGGGCGAGGGACGGATCCTGCGTCGCCTGAACGGCGTCGTCAAGGCCGTCAACGCGCTCGAGGACGACTTCGCGAAGCTCAGCGACGAGGACCTCCGCAATGAGACCGCCGAACTGCGGGCGCGCTTCGAGAAGGGCGAGACGCTCGACCAGCTGATGCCCGAGGCCTTCGCCGCCGTCCGCGAGGCCGCCAAGCGGACGCTGGGCATGCGCGCGTACGACGTGCAGATCATGGGCGGCGCGGCGCTGCACGAGGGCAACATCGCCGAGATGAAGACCGGTGAGGGCAAGACCCTCGTGGCGACCTTCCCGTCCTACCTCAACGCGATCGCCGGCAAGGGCGTGCACGTCATCACGGTCAACGACTTCCTCGCGACGTACCAGTCCGAGCTCATGGGCCGCGTCTACCGCGCCCTGGGCATGACCACCGGCGTGATCGTCTCGGGGCAGACGCCCGAGGTGCGCCGGGAGCAGTACAACGCCGACATCACCTACGGCACGAACAACGAGTTCGGCTTCGACTACCTGCGCGACAACATGGCCTGGCGCAAGGAGGACCTCGTCCAGCGCGGGCACTTCTTCGCGATCGTCGACGAGGTCGACTCGATCCTCATCGACGAGGCGCGCACGCCGCTGATCATCTCCGGCCCGTCGTCGGGGGAGGCCAACCGCTGGTTCGCCGAGTTCGCGAAGATCGCGCGCACCCTCGAGCCCGATGTCGACTACGAGGTCGACGAGAAGAAGCGCACCGTGGGCGTGCTCGAGCCGGGCATCGAGAAGGTCGAGGACTACCTCGGCATCGACAACCTGTACGAGTCGGCGAACACCCCGCTGATCTCCTTCCTGAATAACTCGATCAAGGCGCTCGCGCTGTTCAAGCGCGACACCGACTATGTCGTGATGAACGACGAGGTCATGATCGTCGACGAGCACACCGGCCGCATCCTGGTCGGACGCCGCTACAACGAGGGCATCCACCAGGCCATCGAGGCCAAGGAGGGCGTGCCGGTCAAGGCCGAGAACCAGACGCTCGCCACCGTCACGCTGCAGAACTACTTCCGCCTCTACGAGAAGCTCGCCGGCATGACCGGAACCGCCGACACCGAGGCGGCCGAGTTCATGTCCACGTACAAGCTCGGCGTGGTGCCGATCCCCACGAACAAGCCGATGATCCGCCAGGACAAGCCCGACCTCGTCTACAAGAACGAGACGGCGAAGTTCGCGCAGGTGGTCGAGGACATCGCCGCCCGTCACGAGAAGGGGCAGCCCGTCCTCGTCGGCACGGTGAGCGTCGAGAAGAGCGAGTACCTCTCCCGCCTGCTGAGCAAGCGCGGCATCAAGCACGAGGTCCTGAACGCGAAGAACCACGCCCGCGAGGCCGAGATCGTCGCACGCGCCGGACGTCTCGGCGCCGTCACGGTGGCCACGAACATGGCCGGCCGCGGCACCGACATCATGCTCGGCGGCAACGCCGAGTTCCTGGCCGTGCAGGAGCTGAAGTCGAAGGGCCTGGATCCGGTCGAGACGCCGGAGGAGTACGAGCAGGCCTGGGACGAGACCTACGAGGCCATGAAGGCCAAGGTCGAGGAGGAGGGCGCGAAGGTCGTCGAGGCCGGCGGCCTCTACGTGCTCGGCACCGAGCGGCACGAGTCGCGCCGCATCGACAACCAGCTTCGCGGTCGATCGGGTCGTCAGGGCGACCCCGGCGAGAGCCGCTTCTACCTGAGCCTCACCGACGACCTCATGCGGCTGTTCCAGCAGGGCGCGGCTGAGGCGATCCTCGCTCGCACGAACTTCCCCGAGGACATGCCGATCGAGTCGGGCCTGGTGACCCGCGCGATCCGCAGCGCGCAGAGCCAGGTCGAGGCCCGCAACGCCGAGATGCGCAAGAACGTGCTCAAGTACGACGACGTGCTCAACCGGCAGCGCGAGGCGATCTACGCCGACCGCCGGCACATCCTGGAGGGCGACGACATCGCCGACCGAGTCAAGCACTTCATCGAGGACGCGATCGGCGCGATCGTCGACGACCACACCTCCGAGGGGCACACCGAGAGCTGGGACTTCGACGCGCTGTGGACCGAGCTGAAGACGCTCTACCCGGTCGACGTGACGATCGACGAGGTCGTCGCCGAGGCCGGCGGGCGCAAGGGCGGTATCACTGCCGAGGGCCTCAAGCGCGAGCTGGTCTCCGACGCCATGGTCGCCTACGAGAAGCGCGAGGCGGCGCTCGGAGAGGCGGCCACGCGCGAGCTGGAGCGCCGCGTCGTGCTCCAGGTGCTGGACCGCCGCTGGCGCGACCACCTCTACGAGATGGACTACCTCAAGGACGGCATCGGCCTGCGGGCGATGGCGCAGCGCGACCCGCTGGTCGAGTACCAGCGCGAGGGCTACGCGATGTTCCAGGCCATGATGGGCCAGATCAAGGAGGAGTCCGTCGGCTACCTCTACAACCTCGAGGTCGAGGTGCGCCAGGCCGGTGACGAGGGCATCACCGAGGTCGAGGCGAAGGGTCTCGCCGAGTCGGCGGGCGACCAGCGCCTGGAGTACTCCGCCCCCAACGACGCCGGCGACGTGGAGGTCCGCAACGAGCGCGGGCAGGTGCAGCAGGCCGCCACGGACCGCCTCCGCCAGGCCGCGGCGCGAGCACAGGCCGACAGCGAGGAGGCCGCACAGCCGGCCGTGCGCGGTGCGTTCGGGCAGCGCGTGGACGGCGGTGACGCCGCCCCGGCGAACCGTGCGGAGCGCCGCGCCCAGGGACGCAAGAAGTAACCGCCCCGGAACGCGAAGAGGCCGGCCCCCGCTCGGGTGCCGGCCTCTTCGCGTTACGCGGAGTCGATCGCCGTGCCGCCGCATCGGTTGAAGGCTCGTTCGATGGAAGAATGAGCGCGTGACCGGCACTCCTCTACGGCAGCTCGAATCCACCAGGATCGCGGCGTGGCTGCGCGACGCGATCCTCGACGGCGTGCGCGCCCCCGGCAGCCGGCTGATCGAGCGCGACCTCGCGTCCGAGTTCGGCGTGAGCCGTGTTCCGGTGCGCGACGCCCTCAAGGTGCTCGTGGCCGAGGGCCTCGTGGAGTTGCGCCCGCACACATGGGCGGTGGTGCGCGAGTTCACCGAGGCCGACCTCACCGACCTGGACGAGGTGCGTGCCGTGCTCGAGCCCTTGACGTTCCGGCTCGCCGCCGAGCGGCGCCGGCCAGACGGCCTGGCGCGCCTGCAGCAGTGCCTCGAGGCCGAGCAGAGCGGGGCGCGGGCGGGCGACGAGATCGGGTCGCGCCGGGCTGCCGCCGACTTCCATCACGTCGTCACCGAACTGGCCGAGAACCGGCTGCTGAGCGACATGATGCGCGGGATCCGCAGCCGGCTGCGCTGGGCGCTGTCGCAGCACGACGATCTCCAGCACATCAGCGACGAGCACGTCGCGCTGTTCGAGGCGATCCAGGCGGGTGACGGGAAGCGGGCGGCCGACCTCGCCGCGGCGCACGTGGAGACCAGCAAGCGGGCGCGGATCGCGCATGCCCAGGGGCTGCGCGCCGGGGATCGCTGACCTCGCCGGCGCCGGCGCCCGCCTCCTCGCGAGTCGCGTACCAGGCCAATCGGCGGCGCGTGGCCTCTCGGCTGCGCCGTGTGCGAAGAGCAGCCGCGATCGGCGGATAGGCTTTCGCAATGACCCCGAGAACCTTCGACCAGTCGTCCAAGCTGAAGAACGTCCTGTACGAGATCCGCGGAAACGCGCTCGCCGAGGCGGCACGGCTGGAGGCGGCAGGTCACACGGTGCTCAAGCTGAACACGGGCAATCCCGCCATCTTCGGGTTCGAGGCCCCGCAGCAGATCGTGCGCGACATGCTCGCGACGCTGCCCACGGCGCACGGTTACAGCGAGAGCAAGGGCATCATCTCGGCACGCCGTGCGGTGGTGAGCCGCTATGAGCAGGTCGAGGGCTTCCCCCTCGTCGATCCCGAGGACGTGTACCTCGGAAACGGCGTCTCCGAGCTCATCACCATGACGATGCAGGCCCTGCTCGACGAGGGCGACGAGGTGCTCATCCCGGCACCGGACTACCCGCTGTGGACCGCGATGACCAGCCTCGCCGGCGGCACCCCGGTGCACTACCTGTGCGATGAGGAGAACGGCTGGAACCCGGACCTGGAGGACCTCCGGTCCAAGGTCACGCCGCGGACCAAGGCCATCGTCGTCATCAACCCCAACAACCCCACGGGCGCGGTGTACTCCCGGGACGTGCTCGAGGGCATCGTGCAGGTCGCCAGGGAGAACGATCTGCTGCTGCTCTCCGATGAGATCTACGACCGGATCCTCTTCGACGACGCGCAGCACATCTCGACCGCGACCCTCGCCCCCGACCTGCTGTGCCTGACGTTCAACGGGCTCTCCAAGACGTATCGCGTCGCCGGGTACCGCTCAGGCTGGATGGTCATCACGGGCCCTCAGCAGCACGCCAAGGGCTTCATCGAGGGCATCACGCTGCTGGCGTCGACCAGACTCTGCCCGAACGTGCCGGCGCAGCACGCCGTGCAGGCGGCGCTGGGCGGCGTGCAGTCGATCGAGGCGCTGATCGCGCCGAGCGGCCGCCTGCACCTGCAGCGCGACGCGGCCTGGGAGGGGCTCTCGGCGATCCCCGGTGTGACGTGCGTCAAGCCGGCGGGGGCGCTGTACGCCTTCCCGCGGCTGGATCCGAACGTCCACGAGATCCACGATGACGCGAAGCTCATCTACGACCTGCTCGTCGCGGAGCGGATCCTGCTCGTGCAGGGCACCGGCTTCAACTGGCCGACGCCGGATCATCTGCGGGTCGTGACGCTGCCGGAGCCGCGCGTGATCACCGAGGCGATCGAGCGGCTGGGCAACTTCCTGGCGAGCTACAAGCAGTAGCCGGCGGCCGGCGGCCGCCCCATGCTCACACCGCGGCGGCCTCGCGTCGTCGCGCCCGGCGCGTGGTCGCCGGACTCGGCTGCTCGTCGCGCTGCAGAGCGTTCGCGAGCGTGCGTACGGCGGCGGTGAACGCCGAGCGGCCCGACACGTTGGCGACCGGGCGCGCGTGCAGCGCGGCGGCGTCCAGCGCCCGCTGATCGTAAGGCAGGAAGTGCACGTCGCGGATGCCTGAGAAGCGATCCAGGGCGCGGCGGATCTGGCCGCGTGCGTCGATCCCGAGCGGGCCCGGGCGCACCTTGTTCACGGCGACGGTGACCGGCACGTCGCCGACCTCCGCGCGGAGCTCGGCATAGCCGCGCACGAAGCGGGCGATGCCGAGCGGGTCGGCCGCGGCGACGGCGACGACGCGATCGGCACTGTGCAGCGCGGTGAGCGCGGCGGCGTTGCGGCGCAGGCCGTCCAGGTCGCTGACGATCTCCTCGTCGGCCTCGAGGGCGGCGGCCACGTCGACGACCGTGGTCGCGCTCCAGCGCCGGCACGCCTCCAGAGCGGCCCGCAGGCGCGCGGGGGAGAGCTCGGGCCAGCGGGCCGGGCGGTTGATCCCGACCAGCACGTCGACGGTCCCCGCGGAGGTCTCGACCGGGGTGGCGAGCCGGCTGAGCTCGGCGCCGTCGAGCAGCCCGAGCTCAGCGCGCCGGCAGGCGGCCGCGATGCCGGGCCCGTCGTCGGTGAGCCCGAGCATCAGGGCGATCGCGGGGGCGTGCGTGTCGGCGTCGACCAGCGCGACCCCGCGGTCGGGTGCGGCCAGGAGCGTGGCGAGCTGCACGGCCACCGTGCTGCGGCCCGGTGCTCCGTGCGGACCCCACACCACGACGAGGCGGCTCTCGGTGCGCGCGACCTCGGGTGCCGCTTCCGCAGCCGTCTCGCCGCGGTCGGCCCGGGGGCGGAGCGCGTCGGCGACGTCCCATCCGCTCGCCCCGGCCGGCAGCGGCGCGCCGAGCCCGTGCCGGCGCGCGATCCGCGCCGCGGCGGGGCCGTCGCCGAGCGCGAGGATCCGCACGCCCGCGCGGTCGCAGGCGTCGCGGAGAGCGCCGCTGAGCCATGCCCGTTCCGAGGGCAGCAGCAGGGCGTCGGCGTCGCGCAGCTCCTGCGCGCGCGCCGTCAGGCGTGCCGCATGCTCCGGTGCGATCCGGGCGAGCACCTGGACGCCGGCGAGCTCCAGCTCTTCCGCCAGGGGCTCCGCCCGCGCGGGCGGGAGGGCGAGCACGACGGCGGTCACGAGCGCGCTCCGACCGGGACGACGGACAGGGATGAACCGCCCGTCATGGCGGCGAGCACCTCTCCGACCTCGGCGCGGCTCACCACGAGCTCGAGCGTGGTCGTCCTGGCCGAGAGCGGGCCGTCGTCGCGGTCCACCGAGGCCACGGTGGCCTCGGAGAGCAGCACCCGGGGCTCGGCGAAGCCCTTGCCCTCGCTCAGGGGCTCGGCGTCCCACAGCTCGACCACCGAACCGGCCGCGACCGCGGCGGGCACCGGCACCGTGCTGCGCACGACGACCGACGTGGTGCGCCCCTCATCCGCGTCCGCCGCGGCCGCCGACGCGACGAGCTCTCCTTCGGCGATCGTGCGGGTCGCGATGAGCCCGGGTCCCAGGGTGGCCGGGGTGAGGTACCCGGCGCCCGCGGAGCCGAGCACGACATCGACCACGCGCACATCCGCCGAGGTGAGCGGCTCGCCGGGGACGATCGTCCGCACGGCCTGCAGCACGGGGCTGGTCTGCTTGGCGGCGCCCGCGATCAGCCACACCCCGGCCACGGACGCGACGATGAGGAGGAGGCCGATGAAGAAGCGCAGATCGGTCCATGGCCGGCGCCCTGCTCGTGCGGTGCTCATCGGGCCATGGTCACAGAATCCGGATCCCTGCCGGGAAAGTTATCCACAGCGCAGGGTGCCGCGCCGCCCGGCGCCCCCCGCGGAGCACAATGGGTGCATGCCCGACGCATCCGCCGCCGCCCCGCGCTACCTCGCTCCGGCCCAGGTCGCCGAGCTCCTCGACGTGCAGGCGGAGGAGATCGTCGAACTGATCCTGCAGGGGCGTCTGCGGGGCGCCCGCCTCGGGGCTCCAGGAGCCTGGCGGGTCGAGGAGGACTCGATCGCGGAGTATCTCGCGGACCAGGCGGAGGACGCCCGGCGCAGGGCGCTGTGGCGGCAGGCGAATGCGGCGAGCTTCCCCGAACTGTGGGGTCCTGCCGTGCACCGCGCGGAGTGAACGCGCGGTCCGCCGCGGCGGGCGACCCGCGCGGCCCGGCGGCGCTCAGGACGAGCCGGGAGCGGGAGTGTCGGTGCCGATCGAGAGCACCGAGGAGAACGGCACCACGCGGAAGCCGGTGACGGCCCGCGCTCGCCGCGGGGACCCGGCATCGTGCAGCGCCAGGTCGAGGTGGTCGGCGCCGGCACGGTCGATCGTGCCGGCCAGCACCGCCCCCGAGCGCGTGCGCAGCGTGACCCCGCTGCGGCGCCGGGCGAGGTCGCGCACCACGAAGCCGAAGGTCATCCGCTCCCGCAGCGGGGACAGCGGCTCAGCGGCGGCTCCGCTGGTCAGCAGCGCCCCGTGATCGAGCGACCACAGCTCCACGGCGTGCGAGGGCAGCAGCGACAGCCCTGCGGCCTCATGCGGATGCACGGCGGCCCAGTCGGCGCCCACGGCGCACAGTCGGCCCCGAACCCGGGTGGCGTCGGTGAGCACGGCGGTGACGGTGGAACCCTCGTCGGCGAGCACGCCCAGCCGGGTGCGCAGATCGAGCCGCGCGATCCGCAGTCGCTCCGTCTCGGCGTCGAGCGCGGCGCGCTCGGCCTCCCAGCCCGAGGCGATCTGGTCCTCGAGGTCCTCGAAGAGCCGGTCCCATTCCATGCCGACGAGCGTACGGGAACCGGCAGATCCGACATACGGGTTATCCACATTCCTCGCCGGGTGGGCCCCGCGCGACGTGCGGATGTGCTCGAATGCCAGACACGTCACGTCCTGTGGCACTGGGGGGAACATCGATGATGACGCTTGAGGATTTCGCGCCGCAGCCGACGCCGAGCGCCGAGCTGCCGGATCCGACGCCGCTGCTGCAGAGCCTGACGCGCGGCGTGCTCGAGGTGCTCGCCGGCGTGCGCGAGGCGGACCAGCTCGCGCGCTGGCTCACCGAGGACGCGTTCGTCGTGCTCACCGCCCGCGCGAATCTCTCCGCCCGGGCCCGCAGCGCACGAGGAGTCGCCCCGGCCAGGCCGACCTTCCGGATCCTCTCCACGCACGTGTCGGAGCCCGCCGACGGGGTGGTCGAGGCGACGCTGATCGTGCAGACGCCGGGTCGCGCCCGAGCCGTGGCGGTGCGCCTGGAAGGCCTCGACCGGCGCTGGCGCGCGACGTCGCTCGCCATCCTCTGACCTCACGCGCCCGCGGCGGTCGTCGCGCGCGAATGCGCACGCCGGACACGCCCTAGGCTGTCAGGGTGTCGACACTCAGTGATCTCGCCCAGGCCCAGGGCTGCCTCGACGACGACGACGTCGAGTGGCTGCATCGTCTCGCCGGCGACGGGCAGCTGCTGGCCGATCTGGCCTCGGCGGACATCGTCATCTGGATCGCGACGGCCGACGGATCCTTCATCGCGGTCGCGCACACCCGCCCCAGCGGCGCGGCGACGCTGTTCTACCGCGACATCGTGGGGGAGCGGGTGCGTCCGCAGTGGCGCACCCAGGTGCAGGGAGCGTTCGACACCGCGGAGATCGTCGACTCCGCCAACCCGGACTGGTTCGAGGAGACCCCGACCCGGGTGAGGGCCGTGCCGATCGTGCGCGCCCGGGGCAAGGATGCAGAGCCGCCCCGGCCGATCGGAGTGCTCACGCGGCACACCAACCTCGGCGAAGCCCGCACGCCGTCCCGCCAGCAGATCACGTTCAACGAGGCCGCGGACGACCTGTTCCGCATGATCTCCGTCGGCGAGTTCCCCGACCTCTCCGCTCCCACATCGCCGCGCCGCGGCGCCCCGCGCGCGTCGGACGGGCTCATCCGCATCGACGTGGACGGCATCGTGACCTTCGCGAGCCCGAACGCGCTTAGCGCGTTCAACCGGATGGGCTTCGACGAGGAGCTCGAGGGAGAGTCCCTGGTCGAGGTGACCACCCGGATCGTCCCGCCGTCGCGGCAGGTCGACGAGTCGCTGCCCGTCGTCGTCACCGGCCGCGCGCCCTGGCGCACCGACGTGGAGGCGCGCGGCGTCACGGTGTCGCTGCGGGCGATCCCGCTCAAGGACCACGGCACCCGGATCGGTGCGATCGTGCTGTGCCGTGACGTGTCGGAGCTGCGCCATCAGGAGCAGGAGCTCATCACCAAGGACGCGACGATCCGCGAGATCCACCATCGCGTGAAGAACAACCTGCAGACGGTCGCATCGCTGCTGCGGATACAGGCGCGGCGCACGCACTCGGAGGAGGCGCGCGACGCGCTCACCCAGGCCATGCGCCGGGTGGAGTCGATCGCCGTGGTGCACGACACGCTCGCCGGGGGACTCGCGCAGAAGGTCGACTTCGACGAGGTGTTCGCGCGCGTGCTCAAGCTCGTGGCGGAGGTGGCGTCGGCACCGAGCACCCGGGCGCGCACGCAGTCGACCGGACGTTTCGGCGTTCTTCCGAGCGAGTACGCGACCCCGCTGGCGCTGGCCCTCACCGAGGTCGTGACCAACGCGGTCGAGCACGGCCTGGCCGGTCAGGAGGGGCTCGTCACGATCGAGGCGCAGCGCACCGACGAGAACCTGCGGGTGATCGTCCGCGACACCGGCCACGGGCTGCCCGAGGGCCGGATCGGTCAGGGGCTCGGAACGCAGATCATCCGCACCCTGATCCAGGGCGAGCTCGGCGGCACGATCGTCTGGGAGGGTTCGGACGGCGAAGGCACCACCGTCACGATCGACATCCCGATGCGCTGGGTGAACGGTTGATCCGGATCCGGTTCCTGAGCCCGTCGAAGGGCTCAGATCCGGTGGGAATCGGACGTTCGGGCCTCGGACGCTTCGACGCGCTCAGCGGCCGACGCCTCAGCGCGCGGCGGGTCAGCCGGCGCGACGGGCGCGCGCGGCGCGGCGCTTCAGAGCGCGGCGCTCGTCCTCGCTGAGGCCGCCCCACACGCCCGAGTCCTGGCTGGACTCGAGGGCGTACTGCAGGCAGACCTCGGTGACAGTGCACCGGGCGCACACGGCCTTCGCCTTCTCGATCTGATCGACGGCCGGACCGGTGTTCCCGACGGGGAAGAACAGCTCGGGGTCGACGGTGAGGCAGGCGGCCTTGTCGCGCCAATCCATGGGGGCTCCTCAGTGTGGAAATGTCGTGGGCGCGCGACTTCTTCGCGTGCCCGGAATTCGTAGGCGGCGTTCGGGGGCCGACGCCCATCGGTGATGCGAGCGGATGCTCGCCCCACGCCGCTGTGGGAGCACATGGCTGTGTTCTATTCTCTTACATGAAAGGCTAACGATCAAGGTTTTTCTGGACCGCGCGTGAACGGCAGCGGAACCGCGAGCGAACCGCCGCCGACCCCGACACCCCAGGAGCCGCCATGCGCCCGTCGACACCGACCATCGCCGCGGCGGCCCTGCTCGCCCTGGAGGCCGTCGCGCTGCTGGTGATCACGCTGATCGAGGTCTTCGGCCTCAGTGCGGGAGATGCCGGATCGCTGCCGTCGGCACTGGGGCTCATCGGCCTCAGCCTGGTCGGCGCGGCGGGGCTCGCCGTGCTCGCCTACGCCGTGCTGCGCGGTCGCTCGTACGGCCGCAGCGGCGGAATGGTGGCGCAGATCCTCGCCATCGCGGTCGCGCTCAGCGCCGTGGGTGTGCGGCCGTTCCCGGCCGTGTTCGTGCTGTCGCTGCTCATCCCCGCCGTGATCGGCGTGGTGCTGCTGTTCCTGCTGACCCGGCGCGCGGGGGCCGAGGCGCGTCGACAGGCCGATGCCGAGCAGGAGTGACGCCGGCCGCTGCGGACTGCGGACCGCCTCGGGTCAGGCCGCGAGGCCGACCAGCTTGCGGATCCGCGCCACGTGCCCGGTGGCCTTGACGTTGTAGAGCGCGTGCTCGATGACGCCGTCCTCGTCGATGACGAACGTCGAGCGGATCACGCCCTCGATGACCTTGCCGTAGTTCTTCTTCTCCCCCCAGACGCCGTAGGCGCGGTGCACCGCGAGATCGGCGTCGCTGAGCAGCGGGAAGGAGAGCCCGTCGCGCTCGGCGAACTGCTTGAGCTTCGCGACGTCGTCGCGGGAGACGCCGAGCACCGTGTAGCCGGCGCCCTGCAGCGAGGAGAGGCTGTCGCGGAAGTCGCACGCCTCGGTGGTGCAGCCGGGGGTCATCGCGGCGGGGTAGAAGTACAGGATCACCCGGCGGCCGCGCAGGTCGTGCAGGGAGACGGACGCTCCGTCCTGGTCCTGGAGGGTGAAGTCGGGCGCGGTGGTACCGGGTTCGAGGCGCTGTGCAGTCACGTCTCCAGGCTACCCGCCCGTGCGACCCCGGGCCGGTCAGAGTTTGTCGGCGAATGTCGCGAGCAGTCGCTGCAGCGACTCCAGGCGCGCCAGGCCGGCGTCGCCGAGCGCGCCGTCGGCGGCGGCCTCGTTGAGCGCGCAGTCCTCCGCATCGGGCAGGTGCGTGCAGCCGCGCGGGCAGTTCTCTGCGATCGCCGCCAGCTCCGTGAACGCGGCAAGGATGTTCTGCGGATCCACGTGCCCGAGCCCGAACGAGCGCACGCCCGGGGTGTCGATGACCCACCCGGAGCCCAGAGGCACGCCGGGGGCGAGAGCCGGCGCGACGTAGCGCAGCGACACCGTCGACGACGAGGTGTGCCGGCCCCGGCCGGTGACCTCGTTCACGTGGCCGGTCGCGCGGCCCGCCCCGGGCACCAGGGCGTTCACGAGCGTGGACTTGCCCACCCCGGAGTGACCGACGAAGACCGTGGAGTGGCCGATCAGCGCCGCGCCGATCTCGTCGACGGGCATGCGCCCCTGAGCGCTGGTGAAGACCTGCAGGTCCAGCCCGGCGAAGTGCGTGAGGAACTCGGTCGGATCCGCCAGATCCGTCTTGGTGACCACGAGCAGCGGGCGGATCCCGGCGTCGAGCGCCGCCACCAGATAGCGGTCGACGAGGCGCTCGCGGGGCTCGGGATCCGCGGCCGCGACCACGATGAGCATCTGGTCGGCGTTGGCGACGATGACGCGCTCCACCTGATCTGTGTCGTCCGCGCTCCGGCGCAGCAGAGAGGAGCGCTCCAGGATCCCGACGATCCGGCCCAGGGTGCCCTCCTCGCCGGAGGTGTCGCCGACCACCCGGGCGGCGTCGCCGGTGACGATCGGGGTGCGCCTGAGCTCGCGCGCCCGCGCGGCGGTGATGGTGCGCTCTTCGTCGGTGCCCTCGCCGAGCAGCACCGCGTACCGTCCGCGGTCGACGCCCAGCACGCGCCCGATCTCGGCGTCGGCGTGCGCGGGACGGCGCTTCGTGCGCGGGCGGTTGGCCTTGGGATTCGGCCGGGTCCGGATCTGGGACTCGTCGAAGTCGTCGAGGTCGTCCTCGCCGTCCCCGTCGTCCCAGACGCCGTCCATCCAGCTCACGCCGTCTCGCTCCCCGGAGCGCTGCCGGCCAGCAGGCGCTCCCACAGCTGCGTGAACTCGGGGAGCGTCTTCGCGGTGGTGCCGATCTCGTCGATCTCGACGCCGGCGACGCGCAGGCCGATGAGCGCTCCCGTGGTCGCCATGCGGTGATCGTGGTGGGCGGGCCAGGTCCCGCCGTGCAGCTCGGCGGGCACGATCCGGATGCCGTCCTCGAGCTCCTCCGCCTGTCCGCCGAGGTCCCGGAGGTTCCCGGCGAGCGCCGCGATCCGGTCGGTCTCGTGCAGCCGGATGTGGCCGATGCCGGTGATCGTCGTCGGCGCCTCGGCCAGGGCCGCGAGCCCCACGAAGGTGGGTGCGAGCTCGCCGGCGGCCGAAAGGTCGAACTCGCCGCCGCGGATCCGCCCGGTGCCGCGCACCGTGAGCACATCGCCGTCGCGGTGGACCGCGGCGCCGAGGTGAGCCAGCAGCTCCGGCAGGAGCGCCCCTGGCTGCGTGGAGCGGCTCGGCCAGCCGGCGATCGACACCTCGCCGCCGGTGACGAGGGCCGCTGCCAGGAACGGCGCGGCGTTGGACAGGTCGGGCTCGATCGCGGTCTCACGGGCGCGCGGGGAGCCGGCCTCCACCATCCACTCGCCGGGCGCCGGGCGGGTGACCTTGATGCCGCGGCGCGTCAGAGCCTCTACGGTCATGTCGATGTGCGGCATGCTGGGCAGGCGCTCGCCGGTGTGCACGAGGTGCAGGCCCACGTCGAAGCGCGGGGCGGCGAGCAGCAGCCCCGACACGAACTGGCTGGATGCGGAGGCGTCGATCTCCACCCGGCCGCCGCGGATGTGGCCGCGGCCGCGGATCGTGAACGGCAGCGACCAGCTGCCGTGGTCCTCCACGTCGATGCCGAGGTCGCGCAGGGCGTGGACCATGGCGCCCATCGGCCGGTGCAGGGCGGTCTCGTGCGCGGTGAGCAGCACATCGCCGTCGGCGAGGCCGGCCAGCGGGGCGACGAAGCGCATGACCGTGCCCGCCTGACCACAGTCGACCGTGCCGCCGCCGGTGAGGCGGGCGGGCGTGATGCGCAGGTCGGGGCCGAACTCCCCGGAGCCGCGCTCCTCCTCGACCCCGATGCCGAGGGCGCGCAGGGCGTCGATCATACGGGCGGAGTCGTCGGAGTGCAGGGGAGCGGTGACCAGTCCCGGACCGTCTGCGATCGCGGCCAGCACGAGCTCGCGGTTCGTGAGCGACTTGGATCCGGGGACGCGCAGCTGCGCGTGCAGGGCGCCGGCGGCACGCGGCGCCGTCCAGCGGCCGCGCGGTGCGGGGGAATACGTCGAAGCGCTCATCGGTTCCTACCCTACTGAAGGCCTCCGATCGGAGACCGCGGGAAGACGGAGAAGGACGGGCCCATGCTGGCGACGCTCGAGCGAGTGCCCCTCGACGTGGACGGCTCGGTGCACCCCGATCTCGACGGCCTAGACTGGCTGGCGATGAACGATCAGGCACCGCTGGACGCGCAGCCCGACGCGGAGTCCTCCGCGCGCCGGGAATTCGAGGAGCAGGCGATCCCCTTCATGGATCAGCTCTACGCCGCCGCCATGCGCATGACGCGCAACCCCTCCGACGCCGCGGATCTGGTGCAGGAGACGTTCGTGAAGGCGTTCGCCTCGTGGTCGAGCTTCACCCAGGGCACGAACCTGAAGGCCTGGCTCTACCGGATCCTGACGAACACCTACATCAACATCTATCGCAAGCGGCAGCGCGAGCCCTACCAGGGCACGATCGACGAGCTCGAGGACTGGCAGCTCGGCGGCGCCGAGTCCACCACGGCCACGCACAGCCGCTCGGCCGAGGCCGAGGCGATCGACCGCATGCCCGCCTCCGTCGTCAAGGAGGCGCTGCAGGCGGTCCCGGAGGACTTCCGGCTGGCGGTGTACCTCGCCGACGTCGAGGGCTTCGCCTACCAGGAGATCGCCGACATCATGAAGACCCCCATCGGCACCGTGATGAGCCGCCTGCACCGCGGGCGCCGCATGCTGCGGGAGCTGCTGGCGGAGTACGCCGCGGAGCGAGGCATCGCCGCGGCCGGCACGAGGAGCACGAAATGACGGACTGCGGGTGCGCCAAGGCGCGGCAGGACCTGGAGGAGTACCTCCGCAACGAGATGTGCAAGACGGAGCACTCCGACATCCGCGAGCATCTCGAGCACTGCGCATCGTGCGCGGAGGAGGCTCTGGTGGCCACCACGCTGACCGAGGTCGTGTCGCGGGCGTGCAAGGAGACCGCGCCCGAGGAGCTGCGCGATCAGGTGCTGGCGCGTCTGCGCGCCGTCCAGGCGACCGTTCACTGACCTCGTCCCGCCGCCGACGGCGATCCCGGGTGTCAGCCGCCTGGATACGCTGAGGTCATGCATACCTCCGACGCGCGCACCGTCCCGGCCGACCCCCGCTCCCAGGAGCGCTTGAGCCTCTCCGGACTCGACTACCGCGTGGTGGACATGACGGATCCGGACGCGGCCCGTGCCTTCGCGCGCGCCGACGCCCGGGGATTCCTGGACAGCGAACCGCGCGACGAGAACATCGCGCTCATGCGCGAGATGATGCTCGAGCGGCGCAACATCGGGGTCTTCACCGCGGATGCGGACGCGGACGCGCTTCCCGTGGCGACGGTCAGCTCCTGGGTCACCCCGATGACGGTGCCGGGCCCGGCGGGTGCGCACCTGCCCCTGTGGGCGATCAGCGCGGTCACCGTCGCGGCGACCCACCGCCGCCGCGGGATCGCCCGGAATCTGCTGGAGGGCGAGCTGCGCGCGGCCGCGGACGCCGGGGTGCCGATCGCCGGTCTCACCGCCACAGAGGCGACGATCTACGGCCGGTACGGCTTCGGCGCCGCGATCCCGGTCGCCCGACTGCAGATCGACGCGCGGCGTGCGCGCGGGATCGCCCTGCCCGACGGCGACGCCGCGACGCTCGAGTATCTCGAGCCGGACGCCCTGATGGCGGCGCTCGAGGAGGTGCACGAGCGCACCCGGCGCACCCGCGTGGGCGACATCCCTGGCTGGCCCTTGCGCTGGCGGCGGATGGCGGGGCTCGTTCCCGGCGACGAGAAGGCGCGCGCGGTGCGCGGCGTCCGTGCGGTCGACGCCGGCGGCGGCACCCGCGGTGTGCTCGCCTACACGCTCGACGAGGTGCGCGACGAGTTCGGCGCCGATCTCCTCGTGCGCCATCTCGACGCGGAGACGCCCGAGGCGCTGCGTGCGCTGTGGGCGTTCGCCGTGAATCACGACCTCATCCGCACGGTGCATGCCGACCTCCGCCCGGTGGACGACCCGCTGCCGTGGCTGGTGGCGGACCAGCGCGCGGTGCAGACCGTCGTGCACGACCACGGCTGGCTGCGGATCCTGGACGTGCCGGCCGTGCTGCAGTCCCGCGAGTATCGGGCGCCCCTCGACGTCGTGCTGCGCGTGACGGATCCGCTCGGCCTCGCCGACGGATCCTGGCGTCTGCGGATCGCGGCGGACGGCACGGCGACCGCCGCCGCCACGACGGAGGACCCGGATGTCGAGCTCGGCGTGGACGCCCTGAGCTCGCTGTGCCTCGGCGGGGTGAGCGCCACGACCCTGCGCGCGGCCGGGCGGCTCGCCGCGACGGCGCGGACCGCGGAGCAGATCGAGAACGCGTTCAGCCTCCCCACGGCCCCCGCGCTCAGCATCTGGTACTGAATGTCGGACCCTCCCGCTACCGTCGAGGCATGACTGCGATCCGCCCGGCAGAGGGCGCCGACGGCACCGGACTGACTCCGGAACACGGGCGCGCCGGACTGGGGCTCGCGCCGGGCATCGCGCTCTATCTGGCCTCCGTTCTCGGCACCGGACTGCTCGTGCTGCCGGGACTCGCCGCGAAGACCGCGGGACCCGCCAGCCTCATCGCGGTCGGGGTGATCACTCTGCTCGCGGTGCCGCTCGCCGGCGCCTTCGCAGCCCTCGCCGCACGCCACCCCGATCCCGGCGGCGTCGCCAGTTACGCGCGCACCGCGCTCGGCCCCACGGCCGCCAGGGCCACCGGATACTGGTTCCTCTTCGGCGTGGCCGCGGGCGGTCCCGTCGTCGCCGTCCTCGGCGCCCGCTACATCGCCACCGTCGTCGGGATCGATCGGGCGGGCATCCCGTGGCTCGCACTCGGATTCCTCGTGGTGCCGTTCGTGGCGAACCTGTTCGGCGTGCGGCTCACCGGCTGGCTGCAGCTCGTGCTCACGGGCCTGCTGCTCGCGATCGTGGTCGTGGTGGTCGCGGTCGCCGCGCCCGCGGTGCGGCCGGAGAGCTTCACGCCGTTCCTACCGCACGGCTGGGGCGGCGTGGGCACCGCCATCGTGATGTTCGTGTGGGCGTTCGCGGGCTGGGAGGTGGGCACCCACATCTCCGGCGAGTTCGCCCGCCCACGGCGCACGATCCCGCTGGCGACCGCGATCACGCTGGTGCTCGCCGGCGGGTGCTACCTCGCGCTGCAGCTCGTCACCGTCGGCGCGCTGGGGGAGCGGGCCGGCCAGGGCGACGTCGTCCTGCTGGATCTCGCGGAGTCCGGCGGGGTGCGCGCCGCTCCCACGCTCATCGGCGTGGTCTCGGCCGTGGTGGCGCTCGGCGTGCTCAACGTGTACCTCGCGGCGTTCGGCAAGCTGGGGGCCTCGCTGGCGTCCAACCGCGACCTGCCGCGCTGGTTCGCGAAGGGCGTGGAGTCCGGCGCCGTCCCGCGCCGGGCGCTGATGCTGTCGATGGTGCTGGTGCTGGCCTACTTCGGGGTGTCGTGGGCGACCGGGTTCGACCTGCAGCCGTTCATCCTCATCCACACGGCAAGCATGGTCGCGGTGTACACGATCGGCATGATCGCCGCGATCCGGATCCTGCCCCGGCGCACGCCCGGTTGGTGGATGGCCGTGATCGCGTCGCTGTGCACGGTCGGCCTGCTGCTGCTCGCGGGGGCGGCGCTCGTCGTCCCGGTCGTGGTCGCGGTCATCGCGGTGGCGGTGACCCTCGTGCGCCGCGCGCGGGAACGACGACGCGGTGCCCCGGAGAACCGGGACACCGCGTCGGTGGTCTGAGCCGGGCTCAGAGCGTCAGTGCTCGCGCGAGCAGGTCGGCCTGCTCCGCCGCGTGCACCTTCGAGGATCCGGTCGAGGGCGCCGCCGAGGCCGGCCGGGTGATCGGGCGCACCACGCGCGGACCCGGCACGGTCTGGAAGTGCAGTGCGAGGAACGGCCAGGCTCCCTGGTTCTCCGGCTCCTCCTGCACCCAGACGATCTCGGCGTTCGGGTAGGTGTCGGCGATCGTCTTGAGCGCGCGCAGCGGCACCGGGTACAGCTGCTCGACCCGCACCAGGGCGATCTCCGGGTTGGGGTTCTTCTCCAGCTCGGCGAGCAGATCCCAGTGCACCTTGCCCGAGTGGAAGATGACGCGCTTGACGGCGTTGCGGTCCAGCTCGCGGGTGTCGTCGATGACCGTCTCGAAACGGCCCTGCGTGAAGTCCTCCACCGCGCTCGTCGCGCCGCGCAGGCGCAGCATCGCCTTCGGCGTGAACACGATGAGCGGCTTGCGCGGCTTGGCGTACGCCTGACGCCGCAGCAGGTGGAAGTAGCTCGCCGGGGTGGACGGCCGCGCCACGGTCATGTTGTCCTGCGCGCACAGCTGCAGGAAGCGCTCCATGCGGGCGGAGGAGTGGTCCGGCCCCTGGCCCTCGTAGCCGTGCGGCAGCAGCAGCACCACGCTCGACTGCTGGCCCCACTTCTGCTCGGCCGCGGAGATGTACTCGTCGATGACCGACTGGGCGCCGTTGACGAAGTCGCCGAACTGCGCCTCCCAGAGCACGAGGGCCTCGGGACGCTCCACCGAGTAGCCGTACTCGAAACCGAGCGCGGCGTACTCGCTGAGCAGCGAGTCGTACACGAAGAAGCGGGCCTGGTTGTCCGAGAGGTTCGCCAGCGGCAGCCACTCCTGGCCGTTCGCCCGGTCGTGCAGGACGGCGTGGCGTTGCACGAACGTGCCGCGGCGCGAGTCCTGGCCGGCCAGGCGCACCGGGGTGCCCTCGACCAGCAGCGAGCCGAACGCGAGCAGCTCGCCGAAGCCCCAGTCGATCCCGCCGTTGCGGCTCATGTCGACGCGCTTGTCCATCGCCTGCTGCAGCTTCGGGTGCACCGTGAAGCCCTCGGGCTTGTTCGCGTGCGCGTCCCCGATGAGGTGGATGACCTCGAGCGGGACGCCGGTGACCTCCGGGGTACCGATCTGCTCGTCCACCGGCGGCAGGTCGGGGGCGATCGGAGTGGCGCCGGTCTCGGCCGCGTGCGTCTCGGCGAAGGCGATCTCCAGGCGGTTCTGGAAGTCGGCCTTGGCCTGGTCGTACTCCTCCTGCGTGATGTCGCCACGGCCGACGAGGGCCTCGGTGTACAGGCTGCGCACCGAGCGCTTGGCCTGGATCAGGTCGGTCATGAGCGGCTGCGTCATCGACGGGTCGTCGCCCTCGTTGTGTCCGCGGCGGCGGTAGCAGACGAGGTCGATCACGATGTCGCGGTGGAACGCCTCGCGGTACTCGAAAGCGAGCTGCGCGACGTGCACGACGGCCTCGGGGTCGTCGCCGTTGACGTGCAGGATCGGCGCCTGGATCGTCTTGGCGACGTCGGTCGCGTACACCGAGCTGCGCGAGTCGTTCGGCAGCGTGGTGAATCCGACCTGGTTGTTGACGACCACGTGGATCGTGCCGCCGGTGCGGTAGCCGCGCAGCTGCGACATCTGCAGGGTCTCCACGACGACGCCCTGGCCGGCGAAGGCCGCGTCGCCGTGCACGAGGATCGGCAGCCAGGTGAAGGTGCCGATCGGCTTGCGGTCCTGCTTGGCGCGCGCGATGCCCTCGAGCACGCCGTCCACGGTCTCCAGGTGCGACGGGTTCGCGGCGAGGAGGATCGGCAGCTCGGCGCCATCGTCGGCGATGAACGTGCCCTCCTTGCCCAGGTGGTACTTGACGTCGCCGGATCCGCGCTGGTTGCCCGGGAGGGTGGATCCCTCGAACTCGCGGAACACCTGGCCGTACGTCTTGCCGGCGATGTTCGCGAGGACGTTCAGGCGGCCGCGGTGCGCCATGCCGATCGCGGCGCCGTCCAGGCCCGCGCCGGCTGCGCCCTGCAGGATCTCGTCCAACAGCGGGACGAGCGACTCCGCACCCTCGAGCGAGAAGCGCTTCTGGCCGACGTACTTGGTCTGCAGGAAGGTCTCGAACGCCTCTGCCTCGTTGAGCTTGCTCAGCACGCGCAGCTGCTCGTCGTGACCGGGCTTGACGTACTTGACCTCGACCTTGTCCTGGAACCAGCGGCGCTGCTCGGGATCCTGGATGTGCATGTACTCGATGCCGATCGTGCGGCAGTACGAATCCCGCAGCACCCCGAGGATCTCGCGCAGCTTGAGCTGGCGCTGGCCGCCGAAGCCGTTCGTGACGAACTCGCGGTCCAGGTCCCAGAACGTCAGGCCGTGGGTCTCGATCTCGAGGTCGGGGTGGGTGCGCTGCACGTACTCGAGCGGGTCGATGTCGGCCATGAGGTGGCCGCGCACGCGGTAGGAGTTGATGAGCTCCTGCACGCGCGCCGTCTTGTCGATGCGCTCGGCCAGGTCGACCGCGATGTCCTTGTTCCAGCGGATCGGCGCGTAGGGGATCCGGAGAGCCCGGAAGATGCCCTCGTAGAAGCCGCGCTCGCCGATGAGCAGCTCGTGCACCTTCTTCAGGAACTCGCCGGATCCGGCGCCCTGGATGACGCGGTGGTCGTAGGTGCTGGTGAGCGTGATGGTCTTGCCGATGCCGAGGACGTCCAGCGTCTTCTGGCTGGAGCCCTGGAACTCGGCCGGGTACTCCAGCGCGCCGGCGCCGATGATGCAGCCCTGGCCCTTCATGAGGCGGGGCACGGAGTGCACCGTGCCGATGCCGCCGGGGTTCGTGAGCGAGAGCGTGGTTCCCTGGAAGTCCGCGGCGGTGAGCTTGTTGCCGCGGGCGCGGACGACGAGGTCCTCGTAGGCGGAGAGGTACTCGCTGAAGGTCAGCGTCTCGGCGCGCTTGATCGACGGGACGAGCAGGGCACGGGTGCCGTCGGCCTTGGGGATGTCGATCGCGATGCCGAGGTTGATGTGCGCGGGGGCGACCACGCTGGGCTTGCCGTCGACCTCGGCGTAGTAGACGTTCTGGCTCGGGAAGTCCTTCAGCGCCTGGATCAGCGCCCAGCCGATGAGGTGGGTGAAGCTCACCTTGCCGCCGCGCGTGCGCGACATGTGGTTGTTGATGACGATGCGGTTGTCGATCATCAGCTTCGCCGGGACGGTGCGCACGCTCGTCGCGGTCGGGACGGTCAGCGACTCGTCCATGTTGGCGGCGAGGGTCTTCGGCATGCCGCGCAGCGGCGTCACGACGTCCTCGTGCTGCTCGGCGCCGGGATCGCCGGTGGCGCGGTCCTGGGCCTGCGCGGGGATCGGCGCCTGACGCGCCGGCTTCGTGGTGGTGCGGGCGACCGGCTGCTGGCCGATCACGGGCACCGGCGCGGTCACCGGGTGCGCACCGGAGGCCGGCGCAGGCGTGGCGGTGCCGGGGGCCGCGGGTGCGGACGGAGCGACGGGAGCGGCGGTCGCCGCCTCGGACGGACGATAGTTCTCGAGAACCGGCCACCACTCCTTGTCGACGGAGTTCCGGTCGACCTTGAACTGCTCGTACAGCTCGTCGACGAGCCAGGAATTGGCCCCGAACTCTCCATCTCCAGAAGTCCCGACGCCGGTCACCTGGCTCGACACGCTCGATCGCCCTCTTTCATCGCTGAATCGGTGGGATCCGTCCCCGGTGGTCTCCGGGTATGGCCACTCATCCGGGTGTCAAGCCTAACGTGTCGACGACCCGTACCGGGCCCCGGCACGGAGGTTCCGGCGGGTCCGATCCGAACGGGCTTCGAGGGCCGCTCCACCACGCGCGCTCGCGGGCCGCGGCCGGGCACGTCGCCGGACGGAGGGGAGAGCGGACGGCTACCCTGAGACCATGCAGTTCTCCGGCGAGCTCCCCATGGTCGACCTCACGTATTCCGACGTGTTCCTGGTGCCGCGTCACTCCGATGTGACGAGCCGGCTGCAGGTGGATCTCGCGCCCCACGACGGCACCCCGGCGACCATCCCGCTGGTGTCGTCGAACATGAACTCCGTCACCGGTCCGCGACTGGCCGCGACGCTCGCCCGCCGGGGCGGGATCGGCGTGCTGCCGCAGGACATGCCCCTGCAGCAGCTGGACGAGGCGATCCGCTGGGTCAAGCGCCAGCCGGTCGCCTGGGACACCCCGATCGTGCTGTCGCCCCTCGCCACCGTCGAGGACGCGCTCCGCCTGATGCCCGCCACCGAGGGGCGCGGCATCGTCGTCGCTGATGCGCCCGACGGCCCCGACGGACTGCACGCCGACGCCATCCACGGCGTCCTGCCGGCCACCCGCCTCGCGACAGCCCTGCGCGACGCGCAGCTGGGCGACCTGACCCGCGCGGACTCGCCCTCGCTCGACGCGGAGGACGTGGCCGACCCGCGTGCCGCGTTCGACGCGATCACCGCCGTCGAGGCCGAGATGGTCACGGTGCTGCAGCACGGGCGCCTGGTCGGCACGCAGACCGCGCGCGGCGCGCTGCGCTCCACGCTCTACCGGCCGGCCGTCGACGCGTCGGGCCGCCTGGCCGTCGCCGCCGCGGTGGGCATCAACGGCGACGTCGCCGCGAAGGCGAGGGCCCTCGCCGCCGCCGGCGTGGACGTGCTCGTGGTCGACACCGCGCACGGCCACCAGGCGGGGATGCTGCAGGCGCTGCGCACGGTCGCGGCGCTCGAGCTCGGGATCCCGATCGTTGCGGGCAACATCGTCACCGCCGACGGCGTGCGCGACCTCGTGGAGGCGGGCGCATCCATCCTGAAGGTCGGCGTGGGGCCGGGCGCGATGTGCACCACGCGGATGATGACCGCGGTCGGGCGCCCCCAGTTCTCCGCCGTGCTGGAGACCGCCCAGGCGGCCGCGGACGCCGGCGCCCACGTCTGGGCCGACGGGGGAGTGCGCTACCCCCGCGACGTCGCGCTCGCGCTCGCCGCGGGGGCGGCGTCCGTGATGATCGGATCCTGGTTCGCCGGGACGATCGAGGCCCCGGGCGAGCTGCAGACCGACGCGGACGGGCGCATCTACAAGGAGTCCTGGGGCATGGCGTCGACGAAGGCCGTGCAGGCGCGCTTCGGGCGTCTCGACGCGTATGAGCGGGCGCGCAAGGAGCTGTTCGCCGAGGGGATCTCCTCCTCGCGGATCTACCTGGATCCGCTGCGCCCCGGCGTCGAGGACCTACTCGACATGATCACCTCCGGCGTGCGCTCCTCGTTCACGTACGCCGGCGCGTCGTCGGTGCAGGAGTTCCACGAGCGTGCCCTCGTCGGACTGCAGTCGGCGGCCGGCTACGAGGAGGGCAAGGCGCTCCCGGTCAGCTGGTGACGCCTGCAGGATCGACGTTCTCCTGCGGCCGCTCGGGGCGATCGCGCAGGTTCGCGACCGCCGGGTGCCAGTAGACTCGTGCGCACCATGGACGACCCTCCCTCCAGTAGTACCTCGCCCCACTGCCCGCTCTCCGCCTCGGCGGAGGTGACACCGTGATGGATTACATCTGGTTGGGCGTGGGGCTTCTGCTCATCGTCGGGACGGGGCTGTTCGTGGCCAGCGAGTTCGCCCTGGTCAACCTCGACCGTGCGGATCTGGAGGCGCGGCGGGAGCGCGGCGAGAGCCGGCTGAGCATGACGATCGCCGCGCTGAAGATCACCTCGACGCATCTCTCCTCCGCCCAGCTCGGTATCACGCTGACGACTCTGCTCACCGGTTTCACGATGGAGCCGGCGCTGTCGAACCTGCTGCGTCCGGTGCTGACGGGCTGGGGGATCCCCGAGCCGGTCACCGTCACGATCGCCGTGGTCGTGGCGATGACGGTCGCCACGATGCTGTCGATGATCCTCGGCGAGCTCGTCCCGAAGAACTTCGCGATGGCGCTGCCCGTCGCGACCGCCAAGCTGGTCATCCCGTTCCAGACCGCGTTCACCTGGGTGTTCCGCCCGGTCGTCGCCCTGCTGAACGGCAGCGCCAATGCGGTGCTGCGGGCGATGGGCATCGAGCCCAAGGAGGAGCTCAGCGGAGCCCGGTCCGCGGAGGAGCTCAGCTCGCTCGTGCGGCGCTCGGCGAGCGCCGGCGTGCTCGAGGAGGACACGGCGACTCTGCTGGACCGCAGCCTCGGCTTCGCCCGGCTCACCGCGGGCGACGTGATGACCCCGCGCCCCAGCATGCACGCGATCGCGGCGGCCGATTCCGCCGACGACGTGATCGGCCTGGCCCGGCGCACCGGGCACAGCCGCTTCCCGGTGTACGACGAGGACCTGGACGACATCACCGGCGTCGTGCATCTGAAGGCCGCCGTGTCGGTGCCCCGGGACCGCCGCACCGAGGTGCCGGTGGGAGCCCTCTCCTCCGAGCCGCTGCGCGTGCCGGAGACCGTCCACCTGGACGCGCTCGTGGCGGAGCTGCGCGGCGGCGGGTACCAGCTGGCCATCGTGGTGGACGAGTACGGCGGCACCGCGGGGATCGTCACCCTCGAGGATCTCGTCGAGGAGATCGTCGGAGAGGTGTCCGACGAGCACGACCGCAGCAGGGCGGGCGTCGTGAAGGGCCGCGACGGGATCACCTTCCCGGCCGAGCTGCGCCCGGACGAGCTCCGCGCGAGCACGGGCATCGAAGTGCCGGAGGGCGACGTCTACGACACCGTCGGCGGATATGTGATGAGCGTGCTGGAGCGGCTGCCCAAGGCCGGCGACGAGGTGCCGGTGCCCGACGGCACCCTGCACGTCGTGCGCATGCAGGGACGCCGAGTGGACCGGATCCGCTTCATCCCGGCGCCGTCCGCCGAGGAAGGGGGCGAGCGATGAACGATTGGGCCGGAATCGCGTGGCTGTTCGTGCTCCTCGCCTGCAACGCGTTCTTCGTGGCCGCGGAGTTCGCGGTGATCTCGGCGCGGCGCTCGCAGATCGAGCCGCTCGCGGAGCGCGGCTCCCGATCCGCGCGCACCGCGCTGTACGCGATGGAGCACGCGACCCTCATGCTCGCCACCTCGCAGCTGGGCATCACGGTGTGCTCGCTGCTGATCCTGAACGTCTCCGAGCCCGCCATGCACCACCTGCTCGAGGCGCCGCTGCACGCCATCGGCCTGGCCGAGGCGGCGGTGGACGTCGTGGCTTTCGCGATCACGCTCGTGCTGGTGTCGTTCCTGCACGTCATCTTCGGCGAGATGGTGCCGAAGAACCTTGCGTTCTCGGTGCCGGACCGCTCGGTGCTGATCCTGGCGACCCCGCTGGTGTGGGTCTCGAAGGTGTTCTACCCGGTGATCCGGGCGCTGAACGCGACCGCGAACGGCGTCGTGCGGCTGTTCCGCGTCGAGCCGAAGGACGAGGCCGCCTCGACGTTCACGCTCGAGGAGGTCGCGACGATCGTGGACCAGTCCCGCCGCGAGGGCGTGCTGGACGACTCCGCGGGAACGGTCAGCGCGGTGGTCGAGTTCACCGACAAGGACGCGCGCGACGTCGCCGTCCCGCTGGCGGGCCTGGTCACCCTTCCGATCGGCGCGACGCCCGACGACGTGGAGCGCGCCGTGGCCAAGCACGGCTTCTCGCGCTACGTCATCGTCGACGCCGAGGGCGCGCCCGTGGGCTACGTGCACCTGAAGGACGTGATCCGCTCGGCGGAGGGCCCGGAGGCCGCAGCGCGGGCGGGACTTCCCATCCCGGCGAAGCGGATCCACCAGATGGTGCCGATGCAGGAGGACACCGACCTCGAGGACGCGCTGGCGATCATGCGCCGTGCGGGGCGTCACCTGGCGCAGGTGCGCGACGCGGCCGGTGAGACCACCGCGGTCCTGTTCCTGGAGGACATCATCGAGGAGCTCGTCGGAGAGGTGCGCGACATCACGCGGCGCGGCTTCGGCCGCTGAACCGGGGCCCTTCGTCCCGCCTTCCGGCTCCTGAGCGAGCCGAAGGCGGGACGAAGGCGGGACGAAGGACGCTCAGGGGCCGGCCGGGACTCAGCGCCAGCGGGCGCGGAGGTACTGGTCGGGCCAGGCGATCACGTCGCCGAGCTCGTGCGCGGCCCGCAGGCCGAAGTGCGGGTCGCGCAGCCACTCCCGTCCGGCGAAGATCGCGTCGGCGGCGCCCTCGGCGAGCACGCTCTCGGCCTGGGCGCCGCTGGTCAGCAGGCCCACCGCGGAGGACGGGATCCGCCCGCCCCGGCGCACGGCCGCGGCGAGCGGCACCTGGTAGCCGGGATGCACGTCGATGCGCTGGTGGGCGACGAGACCGCCGCTGGACACGTCGATGAGGTCCGCACCGCGCGCCACCGCCCACTCGCCGACCTGCGCGGCCTCCTCGGCAGCGAAGCCGCCGGGGGCGTGGTCGGTCGCCGAGATGCGCACGAACAGCGGCACGTCCTCGCCCGCGACCGCGCGCACCGCCTCGGTGACCTCGAGCAGCAGGCGCGCCCGGTTCTCGAGCGAGCCGCCGTAGGCGTCGTCGCGGTGGTTGCTCAGCGGCGAGAGGAACTCGTGCAGCAGGTAGCCGTGCGCGCCGTGGATCTCCAGCACGTCGAATCCCGCGTCCAGGGCGCGGCGGGCGGCGGAGGCGAACCCCTCGACCACGGCGGCGATGCCGGCCGCGTCCAGGGCTGCGGGCTCGGCGAACCCCTCGAACGCGATCGCCGACGGCGCGACCGTGGGCCAGCCGCCCTCCGAGACGGGGACGGAGCCCTGCTCCGGCGCCCAGGGCCACCACGTCGACGCCTTGCGGCCCGCGTGCGCGAGCTGCACGCCGATGTGCGCGCCGCGCGCGTGCACGGCCGCGACGATCGGCGCCCACGCATCGCGCTGCGCGTCGTTCCACAGGCCGGTGTCGCGCGGGCTGATCCGCCCCTCGGGCAGCACCGCCGTGGCTTCGGCGATGATGAGCCCGGCTCCGCCGGACGCGAACTGGGCGAGGTGCGTGTGGTGCCATTCCTGCGGCACGCCGTCGACGGCGCTGTACATGCACATGGGGGAGACCCAGAGCCGGTTGCGCAGGACGAGGGAGCGGAGGGGCAGCGGGGAGAAGAGAAGGCTCACGCCACGACGCTACCGGCCGCGGAGCGCGTGGGGACGCGCGGAGACAGGATCCGGTCTCGCACCGGGCCGCAACCACAGGCTCGGCCCAGTACCGTTGATCCCATGCCTTCTCCGTCCGCCGGTGTGCTCGACGCGCACGGCCGTGTCGCGTGGACGCGCCATGACGTCCGCCGGCTGCTGCGTGTGCCCGGCCGGTCCGACGACAAGCGCACCCGCGGCACCGTCGCCCTGCGCACGGGCTCCCACGCGTACCCCGGAGCCGCGGTGCTGGGCGTGGAGGCGGCCTGGCGCGCCGGCGCGGGGTACGTGCGCTACCTCGGCCCGCGGCGACCCGCCGACCTCGTGCTGGGCCGCCGGCCCGAGACGGTCGTGGCCGAGCCCCTGCCCGCCGCCGAGGTCCGCGCCGACGCCTGGGTGATCGGCTCGGGCACCGATCCGGCGCTGCGCACGCCGGAGGAGACGGACGGGCTGCGGCGCCTGCTCGCGGGCGCGGTGCCGGTCGTCGTCGACGCGGGCGCCCTCGACCTGCTGCCGGCCCGCGCGCCGGTGATCGCCACCCCGCATGCGGGCGAGTTCGCTCGGCTGCGCACGGCGCTCGGACTGACGTCGGTCGGGACCGAGGCGCTGGACGACCCCGCGCGGCGCGCGGCCGCCGCCCTCGAGACCGCGGCGGCGCTCGGCGGGACCGTGCTGCTGAAGGGCGCGACCACGCTCGTCGCGGCACCCGGATCCGCCCACGCGATCGCCGTGGACGCGGGCACCGGCTGGCTCGCCGCGGCGGGCACCGGCGACGTGCTCGCCGGCGTGATCGGCGCCCTCGTGGCGGCCGACCGTGCCGGCGGCGGGGGTGCGCCGCTCTCCGAGCTCGCCGCAGCGGCAGCGTGGCTGCACGGCCGTGCCGGCCGGATCGCCGCCGGCGTCGCCGCCGGAGCGCCGGGGCATCCCGTCGTCGCCCTGGACGTCGCGGAGGCGCTGCCTGCCGCGTTCGCCGAGGCTCTCGCCGAAGGAGGTGCGGTCCCCGACGACCGCGCTCCCGTCCCGGACGGCGCACGCGTCGACGACCCCGAAGACCACCGGATCGAGGAGGACCACGCGTGAGCGGTGCCGAGCCGACGGGCGCGACCCGCGCCGCACAGACCCGGGCCGCCGCCGGACCGACGCCGGTGCGCCGTGCCGGGCTGCCGCTCGCCGTGCTGTGGGCCGCCTTCGTCCTGGCTCACCTCTACGTCGCGACGGTCGGCTGGTGGATGCCGGCGCTGCCGATGGGCGACACCGTGTTCGTGTACGAGCCGTGGTCGCGCAATGCGCTCGGGGGCGGCGCGGTCGTCGGGATCACCGAGAGCTGGGTGTACCCGCAGCTGGCCCTGCTGCCGATGCTCCTCGCCCAGGGGATCTCGCAGCTGCTGCATCCGCTCATCCCGGGCGCGTACGCGGTCGGATCCGCGAGCTACGTCGTCGCCTGGTCGATCCTGATCACGATCCTCGACGCCGTCGGGTTCGCCTTCCTGCTCCGCGGGCGGCGGGCCGCCCGCAGTCGGATCCGCCGCGGCGCGGCCCTGTTCTGGATGGCGGCGCTGGTCGCGCTCGGGCCGATCGCGATGTTCCGGATCGACGCGGTCACGGTGCCGCTGGCGCTGATCGGGGGGCTGTGGCTGTTCTCCCGTCCCGCGGTCGCGAGTGCGCTGTTCACGGTGGGCGCCTGGATCAAGATCTGGCCGGGCGCGCTGTTCGTCGCCGCCCTCGCGCTGCTGCGCGGGCGGATCCGGATGATCGTCTCGGCGGCGATCGTCACCTTCGTCGTGGTGCTCGGACTCGTGCTCCTGGGCGGCGGGAGGAACCTCCTCGGCTTCCTCAGTCAGATGAGCGGGCGCGGACTGCAGATCGAGGCGGTCGGGGCGACTCCGCTGCTGTGGCTCACCCAGACCGGCGTGACGCGCATCGAGTACGACCGGCAGATCCTCACGTTCCAGCTCGCCGGCCCTGGCGTCGATCTCGCAGCGGCCGTGCTCACCCCGCTCATGGCCCTGGCCGTGCTCGCGATCGCCGGGCTCGCGCTGTGGAAGCTGCGGTCCGGGGCGTCCGCGCGCCGGCTGCTGCCGGCGACGGCGCTCGCCCTCGTCGCCGTGCTGATCGCGTGCAACAAGGTCGGATCCCCGCAGTTCCAGGTGTGGATGCTCGCCCCGATCCTGCTGTGGTGGCTGTTCGACGGCCCGCGCGTGCGTGTCCCCGCGGTGCTCGTCCTCGTCGACTACCTGTTCACCCAGGCGGTCTACCCTGTCGTGTACGACGGTCTGCTGCGCGCAGAGGCGTTGCCGATCGCGCTGTTGAGCGTCCGCAACATCCTCGTCGTGGTCATCTGCGTGATCGCGATCCGCGCGATCGTGCGCACGCCGGTGCGCCGCGCTGCGGCCCCCGCCCGTGAAGTCCCCGAAACCCGGAGGTCCTGATGCTCGTCGCCTTCTCCGTCGCTCCCAGCGGATCCGCCCCCGACCGTCCGGAGAGCGCCGACGCCTCAGTGCACGACGCGGTCGCCGCCGCGGTGGCCGTGGTCCGCGCCTCCGGTCTCGCGCATCGCACCACGAGCATGTTCACGGAGGTCGAGGGACCGGACTGGGACACCGTCATGGACGTCGTCAAGCGCGCGACCGAGGCCGTGATGCCGTTCGGCTCCCGGGTGTCGCTCGTGCTGAAGGCCGATATCAGGCCCGGGTACACGGGCGAGATCGACGGCAAGATCGAGCGCCTGGAGCGTGCGATCGGCGAGTCCGGCACCCTCTAGGCTGGAGGGATGAAACCCTCGAGCCTCTCGAGGGGTGCGGCGACGCGGGCGCTCCTCTCTCTCGCCATCGGCAGCTTCGGCATCGGCATGACCGAGTTCGTCGCCATGGGCCTGCTGCCCGACATCGCCCAGGATCTGCTCCCTGGCCTGTGGGCGCAGAACCCCGACGAGGCGATCGGCCGCGCCGGTATCCTCGTCTCGCTGTACGCCCTCGGCGTCGTCCTCGGCGCGCCCACGATCGCGGGTCTCGTGGCGCGCTTCCCGCGGCACCGGGTGATGCTCGGCCTCGCGATCGCGCTCACGCTCGGCAACGGGCTCGCGGTCGTCCTGCCGACCTTCGAGACCGTCGGGCTCGCCCGCTTCATCGCCGGGCTGCCGCACGGGGCCTACTTCGGGATCGGCGCGCTGGTCGCCGCCGACGTGCTCGGCCCCGGCAAGCGCGCGAAGGGCGTCGCCTTCATCCTCACCGGACTCACGATCGCCAACGTGGTCGGCGTCCCGCTCGGCACATTCCTGGGGCAGCACTTCGGCTGGCGCATCGCCTTCCTGCTGGTCACGATCGTCTTCGCGCTCGCGAGCGTGTGCATCGCGTTCTTCGTGCCGCAGCACGCCGGGGATCCCGGGCGCACGTTCCGCGCGGAGCTGCGCGTGTTCCGGCGGCCGCAGGTGTGGTTCGCGCTCGCGACCGGCGCGATCGGGTTCGGCGGGTTCTTCGCCCTGTACAGCTACGTCGCGCCGCTCGTCACCGATCGCGCGGGAGCGCCGCAGTGGATGGTGCCGATCACGCTCGTGGTGTTCGGACTGGGGATGACCCTGGGCAACCTGCTCGCCGGTCACTTCGCCGACCGCAATCTGCGGCTCACCCTGCTCTACGGGATGGGCGGGCTGGCGGTGCTGCTCGCGCTGCTGGCCGTGCTGTCGTTCTCGATCTGGCTGCTCGTCCCGCTGGCGTTCCTGATGGCGGCGCTCTCGTCGGTCCTCGGCGTCTCGATCCAGACCCGGCTGATGGAGGTCGCGGGCGACAACCAGTCCATCGCTGCGGCGCTGAACCACTCCTCGCTCAACATCGGCAACAGCCTCGGCGCCTTCCTCGGCGGCCTGGTGATCGCCTGGGGCTGGGGCTTCGCGGCGCCGTCCTGGGTCGGTGCGGGCCTGGCGGTCATCGGGCTCGGCATCGCGCTCGCGTCCTACGCGGTGCAGCGCCGGTTCCACACCGAGACCGGATCCGTGCGGGTGCGCGACCTGGTCTGAGGTCGCCCGCCGCCTCGACGCGGCGACCGGCCGCGCGCCCTACGATGGGCTGATGAGCTCCGCCGAGTCCGACGACCTGCCCGTCGCGGGCACCGCGGTGGTCCTGCGCGACGCGCCCGGCGGCATCGAGGCGCTGCTGCTGCGCCGACCCGACCGGGGCTCGTTCGCGGGCGCCTGGGTGTTCCCCGGCGGCATGGTCGAACCCGGCGATCGCGTCGACGGCGCCGGGGAGCAGGAGGACGCGGGGCGTGCCGCGGTGCGCGAGACCGCCGAGGAGGCAGGCCTCGAGCTCGAGCGGCTCGTGCCCCTGTCGTGCTGGGTGCCGCCGGCGGGGATCCCGAAGCGCGTGCGCACCTGGTTCTTCCTCGCCGCTGATCCGGGCGGAGCGCTCCGCCCTGCGCCCGACGAGGTGGTCGAGGCGCGGTGGTTCGCACCGGAGTCGGCGCTCGCCGCCCGCGATGCGGGGGAGATCGTGCTCATGCCGCCGACCTGGCGCACGCTGCATGCGCTGCGGGGTGCGGCCGGCGTCGAGGACGCGCTGGCGCGCACCGGGGATCCCGCGGTCTTCCGCACCCGGATGCAGGCCACCACGACGGGCACGCTCTTCTTCTGGGACGGCGACGAGCTGGCGGGAGCCGCAGCCGGCGCCCGGGAGCGCCTGGTCGCCGAGGCTCCGGCCTGGCGGTTCGAGGGCTCCTGACCGCCCGCCCTTGTCGTCGCCGGTGAGGGGCGCCGCGCGCGCCGACGCCGGTGAGGGGCGCGCGGGCTCAGGATCCGAGGAGGCGCTCCAGGTGCATGCCGACGGCGTCGGTCTCGATGAGGAAGCCGTCGTGGCCGAAGTCGCTGGCGAGCACCACGGCCTCGTTCCCGTCGAGGGTGTTCGGGATGCCGCGGGCGATGCGGTGCTGGCCGTCCACCGGGAACAGCCGATCGGTGTCGATCCCGAGCACGAGCGTCGTCGCCGTCACCTGCTTGAGGGCGTCCTCGACGCCGCCGCGATCGCGGCCGATGTCGTGCGAGTTCATCGCCTCCACGAGCGTCAGATAGCTGTTGGCGTCGAAGCGGCGCGTGAACTTGTTGCCGTGGAAGTCGAGGTAGCTCTCCACGGCGTACCGCCCGCCGTGGCCGAGCGGCGACACGTCGGACTGCCAGGAGCGCTGGAAGCGCTGGTTCAGCTCGATCGGGCTGCGGTAGTTCAGCAGCGCCATGCGCCGGGCCAGGGCGAGGCCGCGGTGCGGGCCCTCGCCGACCGGGGCGTCGTAGTACTCCCCGCCCGCGAAGCGCGGATCCATCCGCACCGTCTCCAGCTGCACGAAGTTCAGCGCGAGCTGGTCGGCGGTGGTCACCGGGGGAGAGGACAGCACGGCGAGCCGCTCGACCCGTTCGGGATACCCGACGGCCCACTCCAGGGCGTGCATGCCGCCCATGGATCCGCCGATCACGGCACCCCAGCGCGCGATGCCGAGCGCGTCGGCGAGCAGCACCTGAGCGGCGACCTGGTCGCGGATCGTGAGGTACGGGAAGCGCGACGCCCATTCGTAGCCGTCCGGTGCGATGCTCGCCGGCCCGGTGGAGCCCTGGCAGCCGCCGAGCATGTTCGGGGCGACCACGAACCACCGGTCGGTGTCGATCGCACGGCCGGGGCCGACGATGTCGCCCCACCACCCGCTCGTCGCGTGCCCGCGGCCGGCCTCGCCGACCACGTGGCTGTCGCCGGTGAGGGCGTGCAGGACCAGCACCGCGTTGTCGCGCGCTGCGTTCAGCGTCCCCCAGGACTCGTAGGCGAGGCGGATCAGCGGCAGCTCCTCGCCACCCTCCGTGCGGAACGGCCCGAACGCCTCGAACAGCCGATCGCCGGCCGGATCCCCGTCCCGCCAGGCGCCGGTGGCGGGCGGACGGGCGCGCAGCAGGCGGGCGTCCGCCTCCGAGACGCGCGCCGAGGGCACGGTGTCCTCCGAGGTGGTCTGCCAGTCCATGGATCCATTCTCCCGGGTGGACTGCCGGGGCGGCGGCAGGTTACGGACGGATCCCGTCGACCCCGCTCCGTTCACCGTCCGGTCACCCGTCGTTCGCGTCCTGCTCTCGTCGGACCCATAGTTTCTGTTCATCCGACTCATAGATTCGCGATCGGCGCGCCCCGGTGAAGCCGATCGCCCCTGGACGCCCCTCAAGGAGCACTCATGAAACGCAGCATGGCAGCGCTGGCCTCGGCCGGCGCGATCGCGGCGGTCGTCGCGTCGATGATCGCCGGTGCGGCGGCCCCCGCCGTGGCCGCGCCGAAGTCCGGCGACGAGGGCCGGATCAAGAACGTCATCTACCTGCTCGGCGACGGCATGGGGCGCACGCACGTCACCGCCGGCCGGGAGCGCTTCTACGGCGCGGCGGGACGGCTGAACATGGAGACGATGCCCGCGCAGGGCTACGTGCAGACCTACGCGATCCAGAAGAATTCCGGCCAGCCGGGGCAGCCGGACTTCGTGCCCAACCTGGTCACCGACTCGGCGTCTGCGGCCACCGCGTGGTCGTCGGGCGTGAAGACCTACAACGCGGCCCTCGGCGTCGACGGCAAGGGTCAGGTCGTGCCCACGGTGATGGAGCTGGCCAAGAAGGCGGGCTACCGCACCGGCAACGTCAGCACCGCGGAGATCACGGATGCGACGCCGGCCGGCCAGATGACCCATCTGCTCGCCCGCGGATGCCAGGGCCCGGTGTACTCGGCCAAGTCCTGCCAGGACACGCAGATCACCGGATCCGAGCTTCCCACCAGCGACATTCGCGTGGTCCCCGCGGCCAAGCAGATCGCCCGCAACGGCACCGCCGACGTCATCTTCGGCGGCGGGCTGAGCCGCTTCGACGCCGCCGACGAGCAGGCGCTCAAGGACCAGGGGTACCAGGTGCTCGGATCCGCGGCATCGCAGACGGTCGCCTCGGCCGACGAGCTGCAGGCGGCCTCCGGGGACAAGGTGTTCGGCCTGTTCAACAAGGGCAACCTGACCGTCGAGAAGGCCAAGCAGGACCACCCCGACACTGCCGAGGCGAAGGAGCCGAAGCTCGCCGAGCTCACGCAGAAGGCGATCTCGCTGCTGGACGGCAAGGGCGCGAAGGGCAACGGCTTCTACCTGCAGGTCGAGGGGGCGCTCATCGACAAGCGCTCGCACGCCAATGACGCGGCGCAGACCCTGGAGGAGATCAAGGCGTTCGACGACGCCGTCAAGGTCGCTCTGGACTTCGCGAAGGCTGACGGTCACACGCTCGTCATCGTCACGGCCGACCACGAGTGCGCCGGATTCAACATCATCGAGAAGGGCAGCTTCACGAACGCCGAGGCGGCCAACCCGCCGGTGAACGTGGACAGCGGCAACCCGGCCAACAACTCGACTCCGTCCCGCCCCGGCGGCAACACGAAGGATCCGTCGCGCTCGACGGGCATCGTCAACGGCGCAGGTTCCGCCGACCCGCACAACTTCGCGCCGGCGACGTTCCGCACCCCGGACGACGCCGCCGACGTCGCCGACGGCAGCCCGGAAGCGAGCCTGTGGCTGACCTACCTGTCCGGGAACCACACGGGTGCCGACGTGCCGATCTACGCGTACGGATCCGGATCCGACAAGGTCCAGGGCACCATCGAGAACACCGATCTGTTCGGCATCGTCGCGGACGCGCTGCGCCTGCGTTGACCGAGTCTCTGGTGCGGGGGCGTCCGTGGGGCGCCCCCGCACCCTCGTCTTGCGGAGCCATCATGAGACCACTCCTGCCCGCCCTCCTCGCCGTCGCCGTCGCCGTGCTCGCGCTTGCCGGCTGCACGCCCGCACCCGCACCCGGCACGCCGAGCGCGCAGAGCGGCGTCGCGGCCACGACCCTGCCCGGGCTGGCGACCCCCACGGGCGAACCCGACCTCGCGTCGCTGCACGGCGTGCACCCCGAGCCCGGTCAGGCGGTGACCGCTGCGGGCCCGTTCGACGACCGCTTCGTCGTGCACGATCTCGCCTTCGACGGCTCCGCGGTGACCGGCACGATCGAGATCACCTCCGACGTCAGCGACGTGCTCGAACTCATGGTCGTCGCAGGGTTCTACGATGCGCAGGGCGCCCTCCTCGGCACCGCGCGGTTCGAGCGGCACGGCGAGGATCACGAGGTCCACGCCGGCCCTCCATCCGAGGCGACCGCCTTCCGCGTCGACGTGCCGGACGCCCTGCGCGGCACGGCCGCGTCGGCAGCCATCGGCGTGCCGGTGCTCGTCAACGAATAGGGGTGCGGCGCGCCGCGGCGAACCGTCGACGCCCCCTCGCGCCGTCCACGCCCCCTCGCGCCATCCACGCCCCCTCGTACCGTCGTGGTCGAGAGGGGGCACGGACGAGGGGAGGGGGCGAGGATGCGTTCTTCGCCGAGGGGGATCCACTGGTCGCGCAGGTCAGCCAGGTGGGTGGACGCCGAACGCGGCCAGCCGCTTGCCGAGCGTGTCCGCAGACGAGATGTGACGGTCTTCCCAGCGAGCGAACCGCCATCCGGTGACGCCGCGGACGTCGTCCTCACGCCGCTTCTCGTCGAGGACGACCTGTTCCACCGTTCGATCGCCGCGCAGCTCCTCGTCCGCGTATTTGCCCTGGCCATCGAACTCGCCGAATGTCCGGGATCTCGGAAAGCCGAAGTCGAGCCAGTAGTTCCGTCCTTCTGCTCCAGTGACCGGCACCTGCAGGAGCACCTCGCGGAAGCCGAGCTGATGCAGCAGGAAGCGACTGACGCTCTCACCCGGCAGCTGTGCCCGACCGTCGGCGAACTCGAGAATCCAGCGCGCGCGACGGATGCCACGTACTCTGCTCCGGTCGGCGCGCGCTGCCATTCGGGCGTGCCAGAGCATCGCTCTCTCCGAATCCTGTCGGTGCCCTCTGACGGACTCGCGGCCGAGGGCCGCATCTGCGGCGGAGAGCGCCGTCGTCGCAGGAGTTGAGCAAGCCAGGTCGAGAAGGGTCCGGTCCAGCGAGGTGCACCGGATTCCCTCGATTTCGACGATGTCCTCGGCTGGTACGTCGACGTTGTGCTGCATTGTGCCGGCGCGGGTGCGCCCATGGCGTGCACCGAGGATCGCGGTGTGCACATGTGCCGGCGTGAGCCGGTACAGCGGGAGGCCGTGCAGCACGGCGGCGGACGGACCCCAGAACACGGGCCGTTGTGGCCCGGAGTTCATCTGCAGGGCGGCGATCTGGATCAGATGGCGTCCCTCGTTCCAGAGCGCGAGGTTCTCCGCGGTATCGATGTAGCGGTTGCGTCGCACGCGTGTGAGTCGCTGCGAGGCGACGAGGGCCTCGATGTCTCGTTCCGTGCACCCGAGTGCGAGGAGGTCTTCGCGCGAACGCAGCAGACGACGTGCGCCCCAGATGTCTATCGACTTCATCCCGAGAGCATCGCGGCGGCGGAATGCGAGAGACGGCCCGATCGCGGGACCGGTGGACTCCTCGCATCGCCTGGCGAGTGTGCAGGGCGACGGGATCCCCGGAGTGCATCTCTGGTCGTCGCCCCCTCGTGACGCCGAGGCGCCCTCTCCGCCACGCGACTGAGAGGGGGCCTCGGCGCTCTGAGGGGGCCTCGACGCGGTGCGCTGTGGACGCCGCATCCGCCGCGCACACACGGAACCGCCCCGGATCGACTGGTCCGGGGCGGTTCCGTCTCTGAGGAGGAGTCGTCAGGCGCGGGCGGCCTCGGAGACCTTGCGCGCGGCGGCGAGGGCCTGGTCCAGGTCCGCCTTCAGGTCCTCGATGTTCTCGAGGCCCACCGACAGGCGCACCAGTCCCGGGGTGACGCCCGTGGTCAGCTGCTGCTCCGGGGTGAGCTGGGCGTGCGTGGTCGAGGCGGGGTGGATGACCAGCGAGCGCACGTCGCCGATGTTGGCGAGGTGGCTGAACAGGGTCAGGCTGTTCACGAACTCGCGGCCGGCGTCCACGCCGCCCTTCAGCTCGAACGAGAGCACGGCACCGACGCCCTTGGGCGCGTAGGTGTTCGCCGCGGCGTACCAGGGCGACGTGGGCAGGCCGGAGTAGTTCACGCTGGCCACGTCGTCGCGGGCGTCCAGCCACTCGGCGATCTCCTGCGCGTTCTGCACGTGGCGCTCGATGCGCAGCGACAGCGTCTCGATGCCCTGGATGAGGTTCCAGGCGCTCTGCGGGGCGATGGCGGAGCCGAGGTCGCGGAGCAGCTGGACGCGCGCCTTGATGATGTAGGCGAGGCCGTCGCCGACCGCGGTGGTGTAGCTGGCGCCGTGGTAGGACGGGTCCGGCTCGGTCAGGCCCGGGAACTTCTCCACGTGCTGCGACCACGCGAACTTCCCGCCGTCGATGATCGCGCCGCCGATGGTGGTGCCGTGGCCGCCGAGGAACTTGGTGACGGAGTGCACGACGATGTCGGCTCCGTGCTCGAACGGGCGGATGAGGTACGGGGTGGCGATCGTGTTGTCGACGATGAGCGGAAGGCCGGCCTCGTGCGCGACATCGGCGACGCCGCGGATGTCGAGGACGTTGATCTGCGGGTTGCCGATGGTCTCCGCGAAGAACAGCTTCGTGTTCGGGCGGACGGCGCGGCGCCACTCCTCGAGGTCGTCCTGGTTCTCGACGAACGTGACCTCGATGCCGAGCTTGGCGAGCGTGTACTTGAAGAGGTTGTAGGTGCCGCCGTAGATCGACGAGCTGGAGACGAAGTGGTCGCCGGCCTGGGCGATGTTCAGGATCGCGAACGTCGAGGCCGCCTGGCCGCTGGAGAGAACCAGCGCGCCGGTTCCGCCCTCGAGCGCGGCGAGACGCTGCTCGAGCACGTCCTGGGTGGGGTTCTGGATGCGGGTGTAGATGTTTCCGAACTCGGCGAGGGCGAACAGGTTCGCGGCGTGGTCGGCGTTGTCGAACACGTACGACGTGGTCTGGTAGATCGGCGTCGCGCGGGCCTTCGTGACCGGGTCGGGAGCGGCGCCCGCATGGATCTGCTTGGTCTCGAAGCGCCAGTTCTCGGCAGCGGTCATGATGTCTCCTTCATGGATGCGCGACACCGAACCGCGTCGCAGGGTAGGTGGGCCGCTCCTCGACCGGCTCGAGGACCGCGGCACTGCATCGAGAGTACGAAGTCGCGGTCGCTGTCAACAAGGCGCGGGACATGTGACGTAACAGGCGGATCCCGTAGCGTTGAGGCATGGCGACGAGCATTTCCACGGCCGGGTCCATCTCCGGCGATCCTGCGGCAGAACAGCACCGGCGAGCGGTGGTGACCGGGGCGAGCACCGGTATCGGCGAGGCGACGGTGCGCGCGCTGCGCGCCACCGGCTGGGACATCGTCGGCGTCGCGCGCCGTGAGGACCGGCTGCAGGCGCTCGCGGCGGAGACCGGATCCACGGCGTACGCCGCCGATCTCACCGACTCCGAGCAGATCGCCGGCCTCGCCGCGCACCTCGCGGAGACGGGGCCGCTGCACGCCGTGGTCCACGTCGCGGGCGGCGCCCGGGGCACGGAGCGCGTGGAGGACGGATCCGCCGAGAAGTGGCGGTGGATGTTCGAGGCGAACGTGCTCGCCGTGCAGCAGCTCACCGCGGCGCTGCTGCCCCAGCTGCGTGCGGCAGCGGCCGGCGGCGGCCACGCGGACCTGCTGTTCCTGACGTCCACGGCGGCCCGGCAGGGGTACCCGGGCGGATCCGGCTACAACGCCGCGAAGGCCGCGGAGTCGATGATCCCGCAGGTGCTGCGCCAGGAGCTGAACGGCGAGCCGATCCGGGTGACCGAGATCGCGCCGGGTCTCGTGCACACCGAGGAGTTCGCGCTGCGGCGGCTCGGTGGCGACGAGGTGGCGGCCGAGGCGGTCTACGCGGGCGTGGAGGCGCCGCTCGTCGCCGAGGACGTGGCCGATCTCATCGCGTACGCGCTGAACGCCCCTGGACACGTCAACCTCGACCTCGTCGTCATCCGCCCCGTCGCGCAGGCCGCCGCGCACCTGCTCGCGCGCGGGCCGCTGCGCCCGCGCGGGGAGGACTGAGCGTGGGCGTGCACCTCATCGGCGGCGGGTTCGGCCGCGCCGCCTTCGCGCCCTTCGCGGCGGAGGCGCAGGCCGTCGCCGCCGCGAAAGGCGTCGCGACACCGCGCGTGACCGTGGTGACCGTCCGCGAGGACGCGGATCCGCGCCACGCCGGCGATCTCGTCGCGGCACTCACCGCTGACGGAGCGATCGACCTGGAGACCCGCGTGACGACCGTCGGTCTGACGGACGTCGTGGATCCGGCGGTGTTCGACGACGTCGACGCCGTCGTCATCGGCGGCGGGCTCACCCCGGCGTATCACACGGCCCTCGAGCGCTGCTACGACCGCATCCGGACCGCGGTGCAGGGCGGCACGCCCTACCTCGGCTTCTCGGCGGGCGCGATGATCGCCGCCGAGCGTGCGATCCTCGGCGGCTGGCGGATCGGTGGCGTCGCGATCGCCCCCGAGGAGACCGCGGAGGACCTCGACGAGATCACGGTCGTGCCGGGCATCGGGCTCGTCGACGTGTCCGTCGATGTGCACGTCGCGCAGTGGGGCACCCTGTCCCGGCTGATCGCCGCCACCGAGGCGGGTGCGGTCGACGGCGGCGTCGGCATCGACGAGAGCACCGTGCTCATCGCGGATGCCGAGGGCCTGCGCATCGCCGGCGCAGGCAGCGTGTGGCGGGTCTTCGCGGGCTCCGACGGCGTGACCGTCTCGAGCGACCGGGCAGCGCTCTGATGCCGAAGTCGCTCGCTGAGCTCGCCGCCGACGGGCAGCTGGACCCGGGCTGGGCCGAGGCGCTGGCCCCCGTCGCACCGCTGGTCGCCGAGCTCGGCGACCGCCTGCGTGCCGAGAACGCCGCGGGACGCGGCTACCTGCCGGCGGGGCAGAACGTGCTGCGGGCCTTCTCCCGTCCGCTCGCCGACGTCAAGGTGCTCATCGTCGGGCAGGATCCGTATCCGACCCCGGGGCACCCCATCGGCCTGTCGTTCGCCGTGGACAGGGCGGTGCGGCCGCTGCCGCGCAGTCTGGCGAACATCTACCGCGAGCTGGAGACCGACCTCGGGATCCCGCCGGCCCCGCACGGCGACCTCTCGAGCTGGAGCGACCAGGGCGTGATGCTGCTGAACCGCGTGCTCACGGTCCGCCCCGGCACGCCTGCGTCCCACCGCGGCTGGGGGTGGGAAAAGGTCACCGAGCTGGCGATCCGCGCCCTCGTCGCCCGTGATGCGCCGCTCGTCGCCGTGCTGTGGGGCAGGGACGCGGAAGGGCTGCGGCCCATGCTCGGAGACACCCCGGTGATCGCTTCGGCGCACCCGTCCCCGCTGTCCGCGAGCCGCGGCTTCTTCGGATCCCGCCCGTTCTCCCGCGCCAACGCGCTGCTCGAGGAGCAGGGCGCGGCGCCCGTCGACTGGAGGATCGCGTGAGCGACGACCCCACCGCGGCCACCACCGGCTCCGACGATGCCTTCCGGATCCGCCCCGCCCGGCGCGAAGACCTCGCGGCCATCCGGGACATCTACAACCACTACGTGCGCACCAGCACGGTGACCTTCGACGAGGAGGAGACCGAACTGGCGGTGTGGGAGCACAAGCACGAGGTGCTCTCCGCAACGGGCCTGCCGTTCCTCACGGCCGAGGCCGCCGGGGGAGCGGTGCTGGGGTTCGCCTATGCGCAGCACTGGCGCGCCAAGTCGGCGTATCGCTTCAGCGCCGAGAACACGATCTACCTGCGGCCGGAGGCTGCCGGGAGGGGTCTGGGCGCGGCGCTGCTGCAGGAGCTGCTGGACGCGAGCGCCGAGGCGGGGCTGCGCGAGATCATCGCGGTGATCGAGCCGACCGCGGCTGCCGCCTCCATCGCGCTGCACCGGCGATTCGGTTTCGTCGACGCAGGCCACTTGCGCAATGTCGGCGTCAAGTTCGGCCGCTCACTGGACGTGGTGTTCCTGCAGCGCACGCTGTAGGTGCGGCGCACCGGATCACGTCAGCCGCCGCGTCGACGGTCTCTGAGCGGTGTCCGGCTCAGCGTCCCGGGATCACCGGGATCGCTGCCAGCAGCCGGCGCGTGTACTCGTGTGCGGGGTGGCGCAGCACCTGCGCCGTCGGCCCGTGCTCGACGATCCTGCCGTCTGTCATCACCGCGACGTCGTCGCAGAGGTTCTGCACCACCCCGATGTCGTGCGAGACCAGCACGAGCGTCATGCCGTCGGCGCTCAGCTCCCGGAGCAGGTCGAGGATCTGCGCGCGTACGGTGACATCGAGCGCAGACATCGGCTCGTCGCCGACGAGGATCCGCGGCCGATGCGCGATCGCGCGGGCCAGTGCCACCCGCTGGCGCTGGCCGCCGGAGAACTCGTGCGGGTACCGGCCGGCCATCTCCGGATCCAGTCCCACCCGGGTGAGCACCTCGGCGACCCGCGCGCGGTGATCGTTCTCGATGCCGAGGGCCCGCAGCGGCTCGGAGACGATCCGGCCGACCGACTGCCTCGGGTCCAGCGACGCGTACGGATCCTGGAAGACGAGGCCGGTCTCGCGGCGCAGCCAGTGCAGTGCGCGGGCCGGGGCCGACGCGTCCACCGCGCGCCCGTCGATCGTCACCGTGCCGGCGGTCGGCCGGTCGAGCGCGAGCAGCAGCCGGATGAGGGTGGACTTCCCGGATCCGGACTCGCCGATGATGCCGAGCGCCCGCCCCGCCGTGACATCGAGGTCGACGTCGTCCAGCGCGACCATCCGGGCGCGGCGCGCGAACGGCTCCTTGCGCGGACCGAGGTACTCGCGGCGCAGTCCGCGGGCGCGGATGAGCGGCTCCGGGGGTGCGGAGTCCGCGCGCGGTTCGGTCGTGTCGCTCATCCCTCATCCTCCCCGCGCCACAGCGTCGCGGTCGCGTCGCGCAGCAGGCCCTGCGTGATCGGCGACGTCGGGGCCGTCAGCAGCGTGCCGAGGGGACCGGACTCCACGACGCGGCCGTCGGCGAGCACCACGGCCTCCGTGGCGACCTGAGCGAGGACGGCGAGGTCGTGCGTGATGAACACGAGCGACATCCCGTCCGACTCCACGAGCGACAGCAGCAGCCGCAGCACTCCTGCCTGGATCGTCACGTCCAGCGCGGTCGTGGGCTCGTCGGCGACGAGCAGGCGAGGCCGGGCGGCGAGGGCGATCGCGATCGCGGCGCGCTGTCGCTGCCCGCCGCTGAGCTGGTGCGGGTAGCGGTCGACGATCCGCTCCGGGTCGGGCAGGGCCACGCGCGCGGCCTCGGCCACGGCACGGGTCCGCGCCTCGCGCCGGTCGATGCGCTCGTGGATCCGGATGGTCTCCGCGATCTGCCGGCCGATCGTGCGGATCGGGTTGAGCGCGGTGCGCGGCTCCTGGAACACCATCCCGATCTCGTCGCCGCGGATGCCGGCGATCTCGCGGTCCGCAAGCCCGAGGATCTCGCGCCCGTTCCAGCGCACGCTGCCCGAGGCGGTGGCACCCTCGGGCAGCAGCCCCATGAGCGCGAGGGCCGTGAGCGACTTGCCGGATCCGGATTCGCCGATGAGTCCGACGCGCGCTCCATCGGGCACGGCGAAGGAGACCCCGTCGACGACGCGCCGGCCGTCGATCTCCACGACGAGATCGGTCACCTCGAGGCTCATGCCGTCACCCCCGGAAGCGGAGCGGGGCCGGGGCGGGCCTGCCGGGGACGGCGTGCGGCCGTGCGCAGCGTGGGGTCCGTGGCGTCGCGCAGCGCATCCCCGAGCAGGTTGAACGCGAGCACCGTGAGCGTGATCGCGAGGCCCGGCCACACCACGGAGAGCGGGTGGACCTGGATGTAGCGCTGCAGATCGGCGAGCAGGATGCCCCAGGACGGATCCACGACCGAGGCACCGAACCCGAGGTAGGACAGCCCGGCTTCCGCGAGGACAGCGGTCGCCATCGCCCAGCTCAGCTGCACGATGAACACCGGGGCGATGTTGGGCAGCAGGTGCTGCACGAGATTCTGCAGCGGCGTCAGCCCGGACGCCCTTCCGGCGACGACGAAGTCGCTGTGCTGCACGCGACGCAGCTCGGGCCGGGTGACGCGGGCCACGTTCACGCCGAAGCCGATTCCGACGGCCCAGATCACGACCCAGAGGGATCCGCCGTGCACGGTGGAGATGAGCATCGCGATGATCAGCACGGGGAAGGCGATCAGGATGTCGACGAGCACCGCCACGGTCTCGCGCATCCAGCGGGCGGTGAGCGCACCGAGAGCGCCGAGCGCGACGCCGATCAGCGTGGCCACGACGCCTGCTCCGACCGCGACGACCACGGTCGTGCGGGAGCCCGCCATGATGAGGCTGAGGATGTCGCGGCCGGTGAGGTCGGTGCCGAGCAGATGCGGCCACCCCGGCGGCCGCCAGCGTGCCGTCACGTCGGTGGCGCGCGGGTCGAACGGCGTCCAGAACAGCGACACCAGTGCGGTGACGAGGATCACGCCCACGACGATCACGCCGAACAGGCCGGCGGCCGAGGAGCAGAGGCGGCGCAGGACGCTCATTCGTCGGCCTCCCGCTGCCTCGGATCGAGCGCCCGGTGCACCAGATCCACCACGAAGCCGATGATCAGCACCATGCCGGTGAGCACCAGCAGCTCTCCCTGCACCTTCACGAGATCGCGCGTGCCCACATCGGCCACGAGCATGCGCCCGATCCCGGGCAGGGTGAACAGCTGCTCGACCACGACGGACCCGACGATGATCCCCGCGACCTGGATCCCGAGCACGGTGATCACCGACAGCCCGACCGCCGGGAGGCCATGCTGGATGAGGGCGCGGTTGCGAGTGAGGCCCTTCGCGGCGGCCGTGCGCACGAAGTCCTGAGACGCGGCCTGCAGGGTCGCGCTGCGCACGAACCGCAGCAGCAGGGCGCCCTCGATCACGCCGATGGTCAGGGCGGGGAGCGTGAGCGCCTGCATCGCCTGCCCGGGATCGGCCCAGCCGTCCCTGGGGAACCCCTGCGCGGGCAGCCACCCCAGCCACACGGCGAAGACCACCACGAGCATCATGCCCGCCCAGACGACCGGGACCGCCGCGACGGCCTGGGCGGCCACGTTCAGCGCCGTGCCCGTCGCCCGGCCGCGGAGCATCGCGGACCCGATGCCGAGCGGCACGGCGATCAGCAGCGCGATCAGCAGCGCGAGCGCGGCAAGGGGCACGGTGACCTGCGCCTTCTGCGCGAGCTCGGCGGCCACGGAGGCACCGTTCAGCTGCGAGGTGCCGAGATCGCCCCGCAGCACGCCGCCGATCCAGCCGAGGTACTGCAGGACGAGGGGCTGGTCGAGGCCGAGCGCCCGACGGATCTGGGCGACCTGCTCCGGCGTGGCCTTGTCGCCGGCGAGCAGCTGGGCCACATCGCCGGGGAACACCCGCAGTGCGAGGAAGATGAGGGCGCTCGCGACGAGGAGCCCTGCGATGAGCAGGGCTCCTCGGACGAGCGCGTAGCGGAGCACAGACCAGACGCTACTGGGTGACCGTCACGCCGCGCAGGTCGAGCCGCGAGTTGATCGAGTCCTTCGGGAAGCCGTGCACACCGGGGCGGACGGCGGTCAGCGTCTGATCCTCGTACAGCCAGTCGGCGGCCGCGTCCTTGGCGACGATCTCGGCGGCCTGCGAGAGCAGCTGCGCAGACTTCTTCGCGTCGAGCTCGGTCTGCGACTGCGCGTACAGCTTCTGCACCTCGGGGTTGTCGTAGCCGAAGTAGTAGTCCGGGTTGGCGAAGTTTCCGAAGTCGCGCGGCTCGACGTGCAGCACGAAGCTCAGGTCGTAGTCGTGCTTGGTGTACACCGAGTCCAGCCAGGCCGGGAACTCCACCGAGTTGACGGTGAGCTTGACGCCGACCTTCTTGAAATCGCTGGTGAGCAGCTGCGGCACGGTGGATCCGTAGAACGAGGGGATGGTGAGGGTCAGGGACAGGTTCTCCTGGCCTGCCTCCTTCAGCAGGGCCTTCGCCTTCTCGGGGTCGTACGGCGCGGTACCGGACAGGTCCTGGTACCCGGGGTCGAGCTGGGGGATCGGCCCGTACAGCGTCGTTCCGATGCCGCGCGCCTCGATGATGCCCTTGTGGTCGATGGCGAGGCGCAGCGCCTCGCGCACGCGCTTGTCGTTGAGCGGCGCCTTGGCGTTGTTGAACGCGAGCGTGCCCTTGTCGGTGGTGCGGCCCTTGGTGACCGTGAACTTCTTGTCCAGCTGCGGCGCGAGGTTCGCGTCGACGGCCGTGAGCACGTCGAGCGTGCCGCTCTGCGCCGCGTTCACGCCGGCGGTGAAGTCGGGGATGTAGTCGAACACGACGCTCTTGACGCCCGCCTTCTTGCCCCAGTACGCGTCGTTGCGGGCGAAGGCGAGCGAGTCGCCCTTCTTCCACTGCGTCAGGGTGAACGGACCGGTGCCGTTCTCCGCGGACTGCAGGTCGGTGGTGTCGCCCTTCTGGAACACCAGTCCCGCGGTGCCGGTCAGGCTGAACAGGAAGTTCTGACTCGGCTGGGTGAGGGTGATCACCACGGTCTTGTCATCGGGGGCGGCGATGGATGCGACGCCCGCGAGATCGGCGTGACCCTGCACGGTCTTGTCGTCCTTCGCGGTCTGCAGCGAGGAGACGACATCGGCGGACGTGAGCTTCGCGCCGTTGTGGAACGTGATGCCCTCGTTCAGCACGAACGTGTACGTGAGCCCGTCCGCGGAGATCTCGTGGCTCTTGGCGAGGCGGTCGACGATCTTGTTGTCCTGAGTGCGGCTGACCAGCCCCTCATAGATGTTGTCGACGAGCACCTGCTCGAGGGCGGCGCCCGCGGTGTGCCGGATGTCGAGGCTGGAAGGCTCGAGCACGAGGCCGACGGCGAGGGAGGCGTTCGGGTCCGCGGCTCCGGTCGCGCCGCTCTTCGAGGGCGAGGACGAACCGGAGCAGGCGGTGAGCAGCAGGGCGGCCGCGGTGAGGCCGGCGAGCAGGGCGGCGCCGGTGCGGCGGCGCCGGGGGAGAGCAGCGCGGGTGCGGTGCATGACGGGATCCTCTCGGGGGTGCTGTGGATGCTGTGTGCGGGCTGTGCTGTCGAGCCTAGGCGGGCGCGGGGTCACGGCAGACGCGGTGCGGAATGCAGCGTCACAAACCCGCCCTCAGGGTGCCGCGGGACCGGTGTCGATGGCGGTGCGGATGAGGTCGGCGAGGGCGGAGGGCGCGGTCTCCTGCAGGTTGTGGCTCCCGTCCAGCCGCTGCACGCGGGCGGCGGGGAGGCGCGTGCGGAACTCGCCTTCTGCGTCATCGGAGACGAAGCCGTGCGAGGCCCGCACCAGCGTCACCGGGGCGGCGACCGCATCCAGGTCCGCCCAGCCGTGCTCGCCGAGGATGCCGGCTCGGGCCGAGGCCCCGGCGTCGGCGGCCGGCGCCGCCAGCAGCTGCGCGGCGATGTGCGCGAAATGGTGCTTCCACTCGACTCGGCCGTCGGGCCGCACGCGCGTGTTCAGGAAGACGCCGCGGACGGTGTCCTCGCGGGAGCCGCCGAAGCCGAACTGCTGGGCGCGGTCGACGAGCTCGTCGCGGGACGCTCCGTCCACCACGCGGTAGAACTCGCGCAGGGCGGCGGGCCCCACGCTCTGGTCGACCCCGGGGGTGATGTCGACGACGATGAGGTCGCGGACGAGCTCGGGCGCCCGGGCGGCCACGGCGGCGGCGGTGAGGCCGCCGAGCGACTGCCCGACGAGCACCTGGGGGCGATCGGTCCACGCGCGCAGCGCCTCGACGACGTCGGGCGCGAGGGTGCGCCCGGTGTAGTCCGCGTCGTCGCGCCACGAGGAGTCGCCGTGCCCGGCGAGGTCGATCGCGAGCGCGGGCCGGCCGAGCGCCAGCACGGTGGTGTCCCACGTGTGCGCGTTGAGGCCCGCGCCGTGCAGCAGGGTCACCTCGATCGGATCCTCGCCGTAGCGCAGGGCGCTGAGCTCGCGGCCGTCGGGGAGCGGCAGTGAGAGGCGCTGGACCGCCGGGAGCGTGGCGCCGAGAGCGCGTGCCTGCCCGGGGAGGAAGGAGAACTCGGTGGTCTCTTCTGGTGTGACGTGGGACACGCCTTCATTGTGCTCCCCGCACGTCTTTGTGGCGAAATGCGGGATCGATATGCCCAGCCTTTCTCGACACATGGGGAAAGAATCTGTAACAGATGTCCACATATCGGGTGCAGAATGCTCCCACACCGAACGCGAACCCGCCTCGCGTTCAGGAGAACGACGTATTACGCCCCGCGATCCCGGCGCAGCGGCCAGACTCTAGGCTGGAGCCATGGTCGGGAGGCGAAGGGAGCGGGTGCGCGGATGACGGTGCTGACCGTGCCCGGGATCACGAATCTGCGCGACGTCGGGGGCATCCCGGTGGGCACGTCGCGGATCCGCGAGGGGATGCTGTTCCGTTCCGGCAATCTCGCGCACGTCGGACCCGAGGCCCAGGACTTCCTCACCACACGGGTCGCCCGTGTGGTCGATCTCCGCGACGACAGCGAGGTCAGCGCGGAGCCGTGCGCCCTGCCGGGGCTGCGCATCGACCACATCCCGCTGTTCGCGGGCTCCGTCGCGTCCTTCCTGCTGGGCAACGTGAGCCTCACGGGCCTGTACCGGCACATCGTGGAGGGCGGCGCCGATCGCGTCGTGCGCGTCGTGCGGATCCTGTCCGAGGGGGAGCCGACGCTCGTGCACTGCACTCTCGGCAAGGATCGCACCGGGGTGAGCGTCGCGCTGGCACTGGCCGCCGTCGGCGCCGATCGCGACGCGATCGTGGAGGACTACGCGCTGACCGCGTCGCAGCTGCCGGAATCCCGCAATCGTGCGATCGCGAAGTGGCTGGAGGAGCGTCTTCCGATCGCGCATGACGCGATCGCCGTCGCCACCCAGTCGCCCGCACCGGTGATGCGCGAGCTGCTCGCGGGCATCGACGACGAATACGGCTCGGTGGCGGACTACCTGCTGGCCTCCGGGCTCACCAGGCAGGAGCTGGAAGCACTCGGATCCGCCCTGGTCGCTTAGCGGAAGCAGGGGAGTCCTGCCGGCCGGTAGCGTAGGTTAGGCAACCCTTCATCCGGTGATATCGTGGAGTCATCATGACCACCGCGACCCGCACCACCGCGCGCGCTGAGCGCCGTGCGCTGCGCCGCTCCACGAAGGCGCAGCACCTCATCGTCGCCGACGAGGCGTCGCTCGCCGAGCTGGAGACGGTGCTGGCGACGCTGCCGCTGTGCGCCACGGGCCGGGTGTTCATCGAGGTGCCGGACGCCGCGTCCGCCTCGGACATGGCGGCGCCGCCGCGGATGACGGTCACGTGGCTGCCGCGCGCCTCGCGTGCCGGAGCCGGCCACGGACGCCGCTGCGCTCCCGGGGAGGCGGCAGCCCGCGCGGCGATCGCCTGGGCCGACGAGATGCTCTGCGACGGCGCCGATGACCGCACATCGGTGACGCTGCTCGGCGGCTTCCTCGGCACCGCCGACATCGCCGAGCACCTCACCGAGCGGCTGGGCATCGCCGCCGAGCGGATCACCGCTCCGGAGCGCTTCGGCCTGCTCTGAGCCGCGGTCCCCGCCCTTCGGCACGCTGGGCCCCTTCGACGGGCTCAGGGACCGGGGAGGCCAGGTCCCTCGACGGGCTCGGGGACCGGGGAGGCCAGGTCCCTGGACGGGCTCGGGGATCGGATCAGCGGCGCGGGAGGTAGTGCCCGTCCGCCAGACCCGCCTCGATCTCGAAGCGGTTGCGCAGCGGATCCCGTCCCGCGAGCAGGTACAGGACCGGCATGAGCAACCCATAGCGCAGCCACTGCTGCTTGTGCACGGCCTCGTGCCGCAGCACCCGGTCGTCCGGCACGTCATCGCCGGTGAGGTAGCAGCCGGCGACGCACACGCCGCCGCGGGCGAACGTCCACGCGGGCATGCCCCGGAAGATCCACAGCCCTTCGCGCCGCTCGACGGGACCCGTGCTCCACAGGCCGCCCCAGATCCAGCCGACGGCCATGCCCCAGGCATATCCGAGCCGGCTGATCGGGGAGCGCAGCAGCACGCCGGGCAGGCGCAGGTCCCGCCGTCGGCCGCGCTCCAGGATCCTCGCGGCCTCGGCCTCGATGGCGGCGATCCGGGCGGCGTCGCCGGCCGTCACGCCAGGGCGCCGATCAGGCGCAGGATCGCGCCCAGGTCCTGCACCGCGTCGGCGGGGGAGCGCGGCGCGAAGCCCGCGATGGTCGCACCGACCAGCGGCAGGCGCTCGCGGAGCGCACGCACGGCGCTGACGACCTCGGCGGTGCGCAGGCCGAACGGCACGGCCGAGGAGACGCCGATGAGCTCGGACGGGTCCAGCACGTCGACGTCGACGTGCACGTACACGCGCGCGGCGCCTGTGGCCGCGACCGCATCGGCGAGCGCCTGCGGGTCGTCGAGCCCGTCGAGGCGGACGATGCCGGAGGAGGCGAGGTATTCGGTCTCCGCGTCGTCCTCGGACCGGGCGCCGACGAGCACGGTGCGCTCGGGGCTGAGGCCGGCTGGCCCGTCGATCGGGAAGTCCCCGTCGCCGATGAGCGCGCGCAGCGCCATCCCCGCGTAGGCGCCGGAGGACGACGAGTCCGGGGTGTGCAGATCGGGGTGCGCGTCGAACCACACGATCGCGACGTCGTGGAGGGCGCCCGGGAGGGCGGCGACCGCGGCGACGCTGACGCCGCAGTCACCGCCCACAACGAGCGTGGGCTCGGCGTGCGCCGTGATCGCTTCCTCGATGAGCTCCCTGGTGCGGCGCAGGCTGCTGAGCCTGTGCACGCCCGTGCCCTCGGCGTCTCCTGCCTCCAGCGGGACCTCCAGCACGGTCGTGCGCGCGCTGGGGAGGTCGCCGGCGATGGCCGACGCCCCCTCGGTGAGCAGCATCGCCCGCGGGGCAGGGGAGCCCTGCCACTGCGGGACGACGAGGAAGCGGGTCATCTCAGCCCTCGAGCGCTTCCTGGGGCTTCGCGGATCCGGCCTTCAGCTCCGCGAGACGGGCCTCGACCTCGGTCAGCTGGCCGATGTCCTCGAGGCTCTCGAACTGCGCGTCCAGGCTGGAGGCGGCGAGCTCCGCCTTGCCCTGGGCGAGCGCCTCCTGGCGGCGCACCTTGTCCTCGAAGCGCCCCAGCTCGCTGGTCGGGTCGAGCACGTTGATCGACGAGACCGCGTCCTGCACCTTGGTCTGTGCCTCGGCGACCTTGGCGCGGGCGAGCAGCTCGCTGCGCTTGTTCTTCAGCTCGGTCAGCTTGTCCTTCATGCCGTTCAGGCCGACCTTGAGCTTGTCGACGATCTCGGTCTGGGCGGCGATCTGCGGCTCCGCCGTCTTCGCCTCCTGCTCCGAGCTGATCTGGCGCTGCAGGGCGACCTTGGCGAGGTTGTCGAACTTGTCGGCGTCGGCGGTGTTGCCCGCGGCGCGCAGCTCGTCGGCCTTGCGGCTGGCGGCGAGGGCCTTGTTCCCCCACTCCGCCGCGGCCTGCACGTCCTCCTGGTGGTCGCGCTCCAGCAGCCGCAGGTTTCCGATCGTCTCGGCGATGGCCGACTCCGCGTCCGCGATGTTGTTGGTGTAGTCGCGGACGAGCTGGTCGATCATCTTCTGCGGATCCTCGGCGGAGTCGAGGAGGGCGTTGATGTTGGCCTTCACCAGGGTGGAGATGCGGCCGAAGATGGACTGCTTGGTCATGGGATGTCCTTTCCAGATTTCCGGTCGATGTGGTCGTGTACGTGGAAGATGCTCAGGATCCTGCTGTCAGAAGCGACCGCCCGATCCGCCGCGGCCGCCTCCCCCGAAGCTGGAGGGGCTGAATCCGCCGCCTCCGCCGCTGGAGCGCCAGCCGCCGCCTCCTCCGCCGCCCCAGCCTCCGCTGCTCCTGCCGCCGCCACCGCCGGACAGGATGCCGCCGATGATGCCGCCGAGGATCGCGTCACCCATGCCGCTGCGGTTCCCGCCGCCCCAGCCGCCGCCCCAGCCGCTGCCGCCGCCCCAACCGCCGCCGTTGCCCCAGGCATCGATGGAGCCGGCGGCGAGCTGAGTGGCTTCGCGGGCCAGGGCGATCGCACGCTGGGCGTGCTGCAGAGCCGCGTTCGGGTCGGCGACGCGAGCGGCCTCGGCCTGGTCGTACTCCGCCGAGGCCTGGGCCGCCCTGGTGCGCGCGTCGGGTCCGATCGCACCGCGGTGCGTCGTGATGTAGCTGTTGGCCGTGGAGATCTCCGCGCGCGCCTGGGTGAGGGTCTGCTCGAGAACCTGCTGGGCGCGCTCGGCCTGCTGCTGGGCGTTGCGGATCGCGTCGACCGTGCTGTCGATGCGCGTGTTCGCGGCGGTGAGCGACTCGAGCACCGCCTGCGGACGACGTCCGGTGCCGGTCGCATCCGTGCGCGCCTGATCCAGCGCGGCGCGGGTGGCGGCGACGGCCGCGTTCAGCTCGGGGGACGCCGGAAGCGCCGCGGCGCCGGCCAGATCCTGTTCCAGATTCGCGATGAGCGCCTGCGCCTGGCTCTCGGCCGTCGCCAGGTCGGTCTGCAGGGTCGTGATCGCCGCAGCGAGTTGGGACGCCTGGAGCACCGCCTCCTCGCCCGTCCGGATCGCGAAGGCGGCCTCGCCGCGCTTGCCCTGGGCGATGAGCTCGCCGGCCTGCGCGATGTTCGTGTCGGCGAGCTCCAGGCGGCTCGCGGCCTCGGCCGGGTTGCCGGCCACGGTCTGCAGCGCCGACGCGTCGTACACCGCCGCGAGCGACTGCAGCGCGGCGGGCGCGGCGGCGACGGCACGGGCAGCGGCCTCACGGTGCGCCTTCAGCTGCGCGAGCGCATCCTCGGCGTTCTGCTCCAGCTTGCGGAGCTCGTCGAAGGCGGCCACGTTGGCGTCGAGCGCAGTGTCGGCGCTCTCGCACAGCCGGATGATCTGCAGGTACCAGTCGCGACGCTGCTGATCGGAATCGGGCACTTCGTCGTCGAGCTTCTGCTTGAGGGAGAAGGCCTCGTCGAGCTTGGCCTTGGCCTTGGCGACGACCTCGGTGAAGGCGCTCGTCGCCGTATCGCCGAATTGGGCTGTGGCGAAGCCGAGGTCCTCGGTGGAGGAGGTGATGGCGTCGTCGGTGTGCACGAGGGCGAGCCCTGCGCGCTTCGCCAGCTCCTCGTCGCTGATGGCGTCGAGCGGGTCGCCGGTCGCGGTCGGGGTCGCCTGCCTGACGCGCGCGGCCGCGCGGCGGCGCATCACCACCAGCACGATGATCGCAGCGACCACGGCGAGGACGCAGAGCACGACCAGCAGGATCCCGCCGAGATCGGAGGAACCGGATCCCGAGAAGCCTTCTGCGGCGGTGCGGACGGCGCCCGCCCAGTCGTCCGCATGCAGGTCGTTGACCAGCGACTGCGAGATCTGATCGACGCGGGACAGCGGGACGGGGCCCGCCTTGTCCGCGGACAGGTAGTACTGCCGGGACTGCGTCGCGATGGCGAGGAGGTACTGCGTCTGCCCGAGCCCGTTGTCGACCGCGACCTGGTTGGTCCACTGCTGGCTGTTGTCCGGGTTCGAGAACGTGTCGACGAAGACGACGAACAACTGGATGTTCTGGGTCTGGCTGAGCTTCTCGAGGCGGCTGTTCAGCTCCTCGGTCTCGGAGGTGCCGAGAGCGCCGACCAGGTCCGTGATGAACCCATTGCCGAGCGTCACCGGAGCGGCCGCGGGGACGGAGGCCTCAGGCGACGCGGCCGGAGCGGCGACCGCGGGAACGGCGGCGGACGACATGCCGAGCACACCCAGGATCACGGCCACGACGACAGCCCAGCGTGCGCGCATCTTCGCTCCTCCCGGGACCCCGAAAGCCCCCAGGAGCGAGTCTAGGGTGTGTCACGTTGTGTTTCTCCTGCACCTGCGGTCCGGGCTCGTCGGCCGCGGCCGCGCCCTCGCTAGGCTGATCACGATGGACGACAGGTACGGATCCGATGTGCTCGCCGAAGGCTGGCGGGAGCGTGGCGCGAAGGTCGCGGTGGACGTGCCCGCCGAACGCGATCTCGTGGTCGAGGTCGCCGTCGACGGGTTCTGCGGCGCGGTGACCCGGATCGAGGGCGGCCAGGTCGAGCTGGAGGACTACAAGGGCCGTCGCCGGCTGTTCCCCCTCGGCGCGGGCTACATGATCGACGGCGAACCGGTGCGGCTGGTGCACCCGTCGAAGGCCGGCGGCGGGGCCGCGAAGCGGACGGCGTCCGGCTCCTTCGCGGTCGCCGACGCCCGCGCTCGCACCGCCCTGCCCAGCCGGATCCTCGTCGAAGGACGTCACGACGCCGAGTTGGTGGAGAAGGTGTGGGGCGACGATCTGCGGGTCGAGGGCGTGGTCGTGGAGTACCTGCAGGGCGTCGATCTGCTGGAGGAGCTCCTGGCGGAGGCGCCGCCGCGCCGCGATCGCCGTTACGGGGTGCTCGTCGACCATCTCGTTCCCGGATCGAAGGAGACGCGGATCGTCGAGCAGATCCTGCGCGGACCCCACGGCCCCCATCTGCGGATCGTCGGACACCCGTACATCGATGTGTGGCAGTGCGTGACCCCGGCGGCCATGGGCATCCGCGCCTGGCCGCAGATCCCGCGCGGAACGGACTGGAAGACCGGGATCTGCCGGGCGCTGGGCTGGCCCGCCGAGACGCAGGCCGACATCGCCCACGCCTGGAAGCGCATCCTCTCCCGCGTGCACAGCTACCGCGATCTGGAGCCGTCGCTGCTCGGGCGTGTGGAGGAGCTGATCGACTTCGTGACCGAGCCGGTGTCCGGTTCCGCCGGCGCGCGGCGATGAGCGGCCGCTCCGCCCGCGCCGCGGGCAGGGCCGTGCTCCCGGGGCCCGCTGCGACGGCGCCCGCCGAGGGGCCGGACGGCGGATACCCTGGAGGGATGCCCGAACCCCGCACCTTCCGTGACGAACCGGTCTCCTTCGTGCGCCGCAGCGGCCGCATGTCGGAGGCGCAGGAGCGGGCCTTCGCCGAGCTCGCCGACTTCTATGTGCTCGACGTGCCCCGCGACGTGGCCTGGACCTCGGTGCACCCCGAGGCGCGGCTCGACCCCGCGGCGGCCTACGGGCGGGTGGCGCCGCTGACCGTGGAGGTCGGCTCCGGGCAGGGGCACGCGATCGTGGCCGCCGCCGCCGCGCACCCGGAGCGCGATTTCCTCGCCGTCGAGGTGTTCCGGGCCGGCCTCGCGCGCACCATGCTGGACGCGGACCGCGAGGGCGTGCGCAACCTCCGGCTGGTCGAGGCCAACGCGCCGGAGGTCCTCGCGACGTACCTCCCGGCGGGCTCCGCCGACGAGGTCTGGATCTTCTTCCCCGACCCGTGGCACAAGAAGCGGCACACCAAGCGCCGGCTGGTGCGGCCGGGCTTCGGCGCCACCGCGGGTGCGGCGATCCGTGACGGCGGCCTGCTGCGACTGGCCACCGACTGGGAGGACTACGCGCTGCAGATGCGTGAGGTGCTCGACGAGGCGCCCGAGTTCGAGCGCGCCTTCGAGGGGGAGTGGGCCGAGCGCTTCGACGGGCGGGTGATGACCGCGTTCGAGCGCAAGGGGATCGCGAAGGGCCGCGACATCCGCGACCTCGCGTACCGCCGCGTCGCGCGCGGCTGAGACCCGCCCGGTGCGGGACAATCGCACCATGCTCCTGCTGATCGGATCCGTCTTCGCCGGCCTGGCCGCGCTGATCCACGTGTACATCTTCGTGCTGGAATCGGTGCGCTGGACGCACGCGTCGACCCGGCGCATCTTCGGGACCTCCGCGGAGGATGCCGAAGCCACCCGGCCGCTCGCATTCAACCAGGGCTTCTACAACCTGTTCCTCGCGATCGTCGCCGTGACCGGCATCGTGATCGCTGCAGCCGGATCGGATCCGGTCGGCATCGCACTCATGCTGGCGGGGACGGGATCCATGCTCGGCGCGGCCCTGGTGCTGATCCTCTCCGATCGGTCCAAGGCGCGCGCCGCTGCCGTGCAGGGGCTGTTCCCGCTGCTCGCCGTCGTTCTGCTGGTCGTCGCCCTGATCTGACGGCTTCAGGCGACAGTGCCGAGGCCCGAGCGCATCGCGTCGAACATCGCCCAGACGAGCCAGAACGACCATCCGAGGCTCAGCAGGACGTTCGCCGCGATCGCGGCGATCGCGATCCACATCGTGGCCGATCCCGATCCCGCCTGCCGCCGCACGACGACCGCACGCCCGATCGGATACACCGGCGAGAGGAAGCTCCACGCCCAGTGGAAGCGCTTCGAGTAGCCGAGTCGGCCGAGCTGCACGTAGTCGCGGTAACCCGCGACGACGGCGAGCGCGTAGAGCGCCCAGCCCAGGACCGTGCTGATGACCGACGCCGTCAGCATCCCCGGCATCATGTCGAGCATGATCGCGAGCACTTCGCCGGGCGGCACTCGCGATCCTGTGGCGGTCGCGCTGCTCAGCTCGGCGACCTGCCGCGCGTAGGTGAGCATCGGCTCCGTCATCAGCCACATCGAGACGGCGGAGACGGCGACCGCGGCGACGGCTGTCCCCGCGGCGACCCACCCCCACGCGGTGTACACCGGAGTCCCGGAAGGGACGCGCGGCTCTTCCACCGGGGCGTGGGGCCAGGGTGACGGGGGAACGGCAGCACTCATCTGGTCCTCATCGATCGGTCGGCTCTTCGCGACACTACCGGCATCCGCAGCGGTCGGAGAGGAGGCGGATCCGATGCTAGGCTCGTTCGGTACGCCTCCGTAGCTCAGCGGATAGAGCGCCGGTTTCCGGTACCGTAGGTCGCAGGTTCGATTCCTGTCGGGGGCACGAATACGACGAAGGGCCGTCCCGCAGGGGCGGCCTTCGTCGTATCCTCACCACACGGTCGGCGAGGCTCCAGCGCAGAGGCTCCGCGCGTCGCGGATGCGACGTGCGGAGGAGCGTCTGGAGATGCGGGGGCACGAATACGACGAAGGGCCGTCCCGCAGGGGCGGCCTTCGTCGTATCCTCACCACACGGTCGTCGTTTCGGATCAGTGCCCTGGCCGCCACGGCGTCGACCGCGGGGCGGCGACCGAGTCCCGCACGATGAGGCGGGTGCCCACGATGATCTCGCCCTCGGCGTGGCGTCCGAACGCGTCGTCGTCCTGAGTGAGAGCGAGGCGGACGCTCTCCCGTCCCATCTCCTCGAGCGGCACATGCACGGTGGTCAGCTTGGGGGTGAGCTCGTTGGACTGCGGGATGTCGTCGTACCCGACGAGTGACATGTCCTCCGGCACGCGCACGCCCGCCGCGGTCATCGCATCCAGCGCACCCGCGGCGACGAGGTCGTTCGCCGCGAACACCGCGGTCACGTCGAGCTTGGATGCGAGGATCTCGCTCATCGCGGAGTGGCCGAAGCGCCGGCCGAACGCGCCCTGGTGGACCAGTTCCGGCGGTGCGTCCACGCCGCGCGACTGCATGGCGCGACGATACCCTGCCAGGCGCGCCACGCTCGTGGAGAGCCCGACGGGCCCGCCCAGATACAGGATGCGCCGGTGCCCCAGCGAGAGCAGATGCTCGGTGACGGCGAAGGCCCCGCCCTCGTTGTCGTAGCCGACGATCTTTGTCGGCACGTTGTCCCCGACCGGGGGGCGCCCGCAGAGCACCAGGGTGGATCCCATCCCTGCCAAGGTGCGGGCGCGCTCGGCCATCCGGCGCCGGGCTCCCGCGTCGTCGTAGGCACCGCCGACCACGATCACGGCGTCGGTGCGCTGGCTGATCATCCGGTCGATGAGCTCGATCTCACGGCCCACGTCGCCCTGCGACGCCGCGACGATGCAGAGCCGGCCGGTCGTCGCGGCCTCCTGCTCCACGCCGCGCACGATGTAGGAGAAGAAGGGATCCACCAGGTCGTTCACGATGATCCCGACACTGTGCGTGGATGCGCTCGCGAGCGCCCTGGCATGCGCGTTGGCCGTGTAGCCGAGGTCGTCGATGGCGCGCTTGACGGCATCCTTGGTGGCCTGCGCGACGGGGTAGTTGCCGTTCAGCACGCGCGACACCGTGGCCGTGGACACCCCGGCCCGCTCGGCGACGTCAGTCATCGTCACGCTGTGGCCCGGGCGCGCCGAGGGACGCTCGTTCTGCGTCGTCATCCCAACCTCCGTTCGTGGACCGAGTGATCCGCTCGCATCGCGCTCTCAGCCGATCATGCCGTGTACGCGAGCTCCTCGGCGCGGAGCTCGTGGGCGAGGACCCCACGACCAAGGTACTGTTCCACCTCCCGTACGGCGGAGTCGCCCAGCCGGTGTATCTCATTGCCCAGTGCTCCGGCGATGTGCGGCGTCAGCACCACGTTCGGCAGCGTGTACAAGGGAGAGTCGTGGGGGAGCGGTTCGGGTTCGGTCACGTCCAGGTACGCGTCCAGGCGTCCGGAGAGGAGCTCCGCGGTGAGTGCGTCGGTGTCGATGAGGGCGCCGCGGGCGGTGTTCACGACGAGTGCGCCGTCGTGCAACAGGGCCAGTTCCGGCGCGCCGATGATGTGCCGGGTGGCGGGCGTGCTCGGGGCATGCAGCGTCAGCACATCGCACTGCCGGCACATCTCGTCCAGGCTGACGACTTCGACGCCGAGACGCTCGGCGCCTTCGGCCGTCAGGTAGGGGTCGCAGACGAGGATGCGCGCCTGCAGGCGGGACACCAGACGGATCACCTCCCGGCCCACGCGCGAGGCGCCGAGGATGCCGATCGTCACGCCGTTGGTCCCGAGAGGCGGAACGCCGGCCACCGAACGTCGTCGCCGCGTCGTGCGCAGCTGATGAGCGAAGCGACTTGCGCGCTTGAGGCCGAAGACGATCGCGGCGAACGTGAACTCCGCTACCGGGGTCGCGTTGGCCGCCGCGGCGGTGCTCACCCGGATGCCGCGGCGGAAGGCCTCCGCGTCGAGGAAGGTCTTGACCGTGCCCGCGGTGTGCACGACCGCCTCCAGCTGCGGCGCCAGGTCGAGCACGGCGGCATCGATGCGCGGCGCCCCCCAGCCCGTCAGCATGATGCGCGCACAGCGCAGGGCATCCCTGCTCGCCGGCGTGGCGAACCCGGTGATCGGCAACGGCCCCACGATCTCGACGGCGCTCTGCAGTCGGGCGAGCGCGTCGGCGGAGAAGACCTCCCGGAAGGACTCCTCCGTCATGACGACCACGGCGGAGGGGCGGGAGGACGGGGCGTTGTGATCCACGAAGGTCCTTTCGTTCTGCGAACCAAATAGTAAGCGCATACTGTCAGGTTCGTCCAGCGTTGCGCTGACGCTTGAGCTGTTGTCCCGCTTAAAACCAAGGATTCTCGGCAAATCGAGCCTGGCCGTTGACACCGCTGGATCCGTCGGGTACGTTCGCAGCACAGCAAGCGCTTTCTAGCTCTTGCGAAGAACGAAGATGTTTCCCGTCGCAGGTCGAGGTCGAAGATGAGCACTTACAGCGAGCCGCTCGTGCAGAGCACGACGACTCCCGCGGAGGACGCGGGGGCGAAGCCCCGGCGCGCAGCGAAGACCCGTGGCCGGACTCCCGCCGTCGACGGCGTCCCCGCGCATCGCAAGCGCACGCTGTGGGCGCGCATCAAGCGCGACCGCGTGATGCTGCTGCTGATCGCGCCGGGCTTCCTCTACTTCGTGATCTTCCACTGGCTGCCGCTGCCGGGCAACATCGTCGCGTTCGAGGACTACCAGCCCTACCTCGGCTTCATCGACAGCGTGTGGATCGGGCTCGACAACTTCGTGAAGATCTTCGGGGATCCGACGTTCTGGCAGGCGCTGCGCAACACCCTCGTGATCACCGGCCTCCAGCTCGTGCTCTTCTTCCCGGTCCCGATCATCCTCGCGCTGCTGCTGAACAGCATCATGTCGGGACGGATCCGCAAGTTCGTGCAGAGTGTCGTCTACCTTCCGCACTTCCTGGGCTGGGTCATCATCGTCTCGATCTTCGGCCAGGTGCTCGGCGCCACCGGCGTCGTGCCGCATCTCATGGAAGCACTCGGGATGAAGCCGTTCCAGGCGATGACGACCCCGTGGTTCTTCCCCTTCCTGGTTTCGATCCAGTCGGCCTGGAAGGACGCGGGATGGGGCACGATCATCTTCCTCGCGGCACTGATGAACATCGATCAGGAGCTGTACGAGGCTGCGGCGGTCGACGGAGCCGGCCCATGGCAGCGCATGCGCACGATCACGATTCCCGGGATCATGCCCGTGATCATCCTGCTGCTCATCCTGAACCTCGGCAGCATCCTCTCCGTGGGATTCGAGCAGATCGTGCTGCAGCGCGACAACGTCGGCGCCGGTGCGGGCGAAGTGCTCGACACCTGGGTCTATTACAACGGCATCCAGAACGGGCAGTGGGGTCCCGCCGCCGCCGTCGGGCTGGTGAAGGGCGTCGTCGGGCTCGCACTCGTGCTCGGCGCCAACAAGGTCGCTCATCTGTTCGGCCAGGAAGGTGTGTACTCCAGTGGCAAGTGATCTGCAGCTGACGACGCGGGCGCTCGTCACCCCCAAGGACAGGCGGCAGGCGCGCCGGGCCGAGTCTCTCCGACCGGCATGGATGGAGAAGCCCACGGTGCTCGGCCGCGCCGGCAAGGCGATCGCGATCACGATCATCTGCATCGTGACGATCTATCCGTTCCTCACCGTGCTCTCCACGAGCTTGTCCGACAGCACCGACATCGCCAACGCGAACGGCCTGGTCCTGTTCCCCCTGCACCCCACCTTCGCCGCGTACGAGACGATCTTCGCCGGCGGGGTGGTCACCGCTGCGCTGGTGCGTTCGATCCTCATCACCGTCATCGGCACGCTGTGCTCCCTCGCCGCGACGGTGGGAATGGCGTACGGACTGTCCCGCCGAGACCTCGCCTTCGGCAAGTTCATCCTGCTCACCGCGTTGTTCACGATGCTGTTCACGCCCGGCATCATCCCGAGCTTCCTCATGGTCAAGCAGCTGGGCCTGATCGGCAGCTATGCGGCGCTCGTGCTGCCCGTGCTGGTATCGGCGTTCAACCTCGTCGTCGTCCGCTCGTTCTTCATGGGCCTGCCGCAGGAGCTTTTCGAGGCCGCGCGGATCGACGGCGCCGGCGACTTCCGGATCCTCGTGAAGATCGTGCTCCCGCTCTCGAAGGGCGTGCTGGCCGTGGTCGGCCTGTTCTACGCCGTCGCCTACTGGAACGCGTTCTTCAACGCGATGCTGTACCTCAAAGCCGACCAGTGGCCGCTTTCGATGATCCTGCGCCAGTACGTGCTGCTGGGATCCCCGCTGGACACGGCCTCTGTCGGCGAGATCGCGGCACCGTCGCAGGCGATCCAAATGGCTGTCGTCGTGATCAGCGTCGTTCCGATCCTCCTCGTCTACCCGTTCCTGCAGAAGTACTTCACCAAGGGCGTCCTCACCGGCGCCGTAAAGGGCTGAGGCCCGCACCACCAGATCGAACCACCCCTCCACCCCACAGAAAGGAGCCCACCGTGGCTCTTGAGACGAACCGGCGGACCTTCCTGTCCTACGCCGCCCTCAGTGCGCTGGCCGTCGTGGCCTCCGGCAGCCTGGCCGGCTGCGGCACGCAGACCAAGCTGACGGCATCGGCGGCGTCGAGCTCGGTGCTGCCGAAGTACATCCCCCTCAAGGGCGTGACCCCGGACCTCGCCGGTACCGCGGAGGGCGTCCCCGCCGCCTTCTTCAACTACCCCGCCAAGCCGTTCCGCTCCGTCCCCTCTGCCTTCATGAAGGGGAAGAAGGTCACCGCGATCACGAACATCTTCGGTCCGCCGCCTACCGCCGCCGACAGCAATCCCGCGACCCAGGCGATCTTCAAGCGCCTCGGTGGCACCGTGGACATCACCGCCGTGTCCAGCGACGACTACGACACCAAGCTGAACACCGTGATCGCGGGCGGCGACCTGCCCGACCTCATGCTCAACGACGGCACGGCCATCCCCGACATCATCGGCTTCCTCCAGTCGTCCTGCGAGGACCTCACCCCGTTCCTCGCGGGCGACAAGGTCAGGGATTACCCCAACCTCGCGAACATCCCGCAGGCGTTCTGGAAGCCGACGGTGCAGAACGGCAAGCTCTATGGGATCCCGATCCCTCGCGCGATGACCGGCGGATCCGGGTTCATCAACCAGACGTTCTTCGAAGAGGCCGGCGTCACCGACACCTCGACGATCAAGAACGCGGACGACTACCTCGCCCTCGCCAAGCAGCTCACCGGAGGCAGCCGCTGGGCTCTGGGCAGCACGAAGTTCGGACTGCTGCCGTTCCACCACATCTTCCACGTGCCGTACAACTGGACGATGAAGAACGGCAAGCTCATCAAGGACATCGAGACGGCCGAGTACCTCGAGTCGATCAGCTTCGTGCAGAAGCTCTACGCCGCCGGCTGCTACGCCCCCGGCAGCGAGGGCTGGACCAAGTCGCAGATGTCGAATGCCTTCATCTCGGGCCAGGTGGCGCAGATCTACGACGGGCTGCCCGCCTTCGGCAAGCCCGGCGGCTACCAGCAGACGGTGCCTGCCGCGAACCCCGCCAACAAGGTCGCGCCGTTCCTGCCGTTCAGCGCCAAGGGCGGCAAGGCGATGGTCTGGCTCGACAACATCGACTTCGCATGGACGATGGTCAAGAAGGGCAGCGCCGACCACATCAAACTCGTGCTGCAGGTCGCGAACTTCCTCGCCGCCCCCTTCGGCAGCGAGGAGTATCTCCTGATGAACTACGGCGCCGAGGGCGCGGACTACACCCGCGATGACAAGGGCAACCCGATCCCGACTCCGGCCGCGGCCCTGGACACGGCTGTGCCCTGGAGATACCTGGCCGCAGGGCCCAACACGCTGTATTCGCCGCAGTTCCCGGACGCCATCAAGGTGTTGCACGACGCGTACACCAAGCTCGTCCCGATCGGCGTCGCGGATCCGACGCAGGGGCTCTTCAGCCCGACGCAGGCGAAGCAGGGCCTCACGATCATGAAGCCCGTGACCGATGCCGTCACCAACTTCATCGCCGGGCGCGGCTCACTCGACGACGTGAAGAGCGCGATCGCCAACTGGAAGAGCGCGGGCGGAGACACCATCCGCGCCGAATACCAGAAGGCTCTCAGCGGCGCGACGGCCAGCCCGTCCCCGAGCGCCTGAGACGCAGGATCCGTGAACGCGGGAGAGGACCACGGGGGAGAGGGAACCGTGCAGGAAGACGTCTCGACGACGATCGCGATGGATCCGGTCCTCTCCCCGTCCACGGGCTGGGGCAGGGCGCAATGGGAGGCGGTGGCGGACGGCTGGCTCAGCGAGGTGCGTCGCCACGCCAGCCCGGAGGGCGCCCTGCCGCGGCTGCCAGGTCGCATCACCGGGGACGGCGTGCGGCGCGAGGGGATGGAGGCCGTTGGCCGGTCGTTCCTGCTGGCCGCGCCGCGGATCGCGGGCGCGCCCGATGCCGGTGATCCCGCCGTTCAGCAGCACTTGGAGTACTACTCGCGAGCGCTGCTGGCCGGAACGAGGCCAGGCGGGGCGGAGGAGTGGCCACGCGGCGTGAGCTGTCGGCTGCCGTTGACCGGGATCACGAACTCCATCGTCGAGGCCGCGAACATCGCGTTCTCCCTGCACGTCAGCCGCGATCGGCTGTGGGCGGGGCTGACGCGGCCGGAGCAGCTCCAGATCGCCGACTGGCTGCGCCATCACGCCCGCTGCGAGGTATGGCAGAACAACTGGCAGCTGTTCCCGGCGATGGCGGAGGGTTTCCTTCGCGCGGTGGATGAAGACGTGCGCGGCCTGCACGCGGAGCGCAACGTGGCGCGGGTGGAGAGCTGGTACCTCGGTGACGGGTGGTACACGGACGGGCCGGAGCACGCCGTCGACTACTACAACGCCTGGGCGATCCACCCCTACCTGTGGGCCTGGTACCGCATGACGGACACCGTGCACACCCCGGAGGGGCAGCGCCACCTCGAGCGCCTCCATGACTTCACCGCGTCCCAGGCGCACATGATCGCCGCCGACGGCGCGCTCCTGCACCAGGGCCGCTCGCTGACCTACCGCACGGCCGCGCTCGCCGCATTCTGGTGCGCGGACGCGTCGGGCGCGAGCGCGCTCACGCCCGGACAGACGCGAAGGATCGCCTCGGGCGTGCTCTCGCGCTTCGTCGCCCAGGGGGTCGGCGTGGACGGGCCCCTGAGACTCGGGTGGTACACCGAGTTCGAACCGATGTGTCAGGACTACAGCGGATTCGGGTCTCCGTACCTGGCGGGGATCGGATTCCTCGGGCTTGCGCAGCCTCCGACCGCTCCCGTGTGGGTCGCTGTCGAGGAGGCCCAGCCCTCCGATCACGGGCCGTTCACCGCCCCGATCGAACCCGTGGGCTGGGTGCTCCGAGCTGCGGCGGACGGGATCGTGCGCATGGCGAATCACGGTTCGGATCACGCCACGCTGCCCGTCGGCGAGGATGAGGACCGGGACGACCCGCACTACGCGAAGTTCGCGTACTCGACCCACACCGCGCCCGGCACGGGGCCCGCCTGGCGCGACGCGATCGACTCGCATTTCGCGCTCCTCGATGAGGGAGGGACCGCCAGTCGGCGCAGCACGCTGCGCGCCACGCACGTCGACGGCGGACTCTCCGGATCCGTGCATGTGCCGCAGCTGCATCGTCGCGCGCTTCCCGGCACGGCGGTGACGACCGTCACCGCAGGCGAGGGCCCCGCGGAGGTGCGCGCGCACCTCGTGCAGACGGATCGTTCCTGGCCCATGCGGGAGGGCGGCTGGGCGATCGCCGACGACATCGAGCTCGAGACCGGCGTGTTCGAGGACGGGGCGTGGGTGCGCGGACGCGACGGCCTGGTCGCCGCGATCGTCGGCCTCCACGGATGGAGCGCGATCGCCGCTGCCGAGCAGGGGCTCGGACCGGCGGCCGCCCGCGTCTTCGCCTATCGCGACGCGAACGCGATGGGAGCGCACTCGGCGACGCCCGCCCTGGAGGGACACACCGGCGTGAGTCGCACCGTCGTGCTCACCCTGCACGTGCTGGAGCGCGGGGGAGAGGTGGATCCGCAGAAGTGGCGGGACCGGGTGCAGCCGCACGTCGACGGCACCCGGGTGCATCTGGAGTGGGCGTCGGGCGCGACATCGGAGTTCGACCTCGCCACGTTCGTGCCCTGGGACGGGCACCCGGGGCTGACCGGCCCACGAGAGGAGGCTCTGTGATCGCGCTGCGCTACGGGGCCGGATCGCAGGTCCGACGCGACGACCCGGCCATGCGCGCCTTCCGCGCCGACCGGTTCGGCCAGTTCGTGCACTGGGGGCTGTACGCCCTGCCGGCCGGCACCTGGAAGGGGCGGACGATCGATTTCGCCGCCGAGTTCCTCATGCATTCGGCCCACGTCAGCCGCAAGGACTGGGCCGCGCTCGCCGCCGAGTTCACGCTCGAGGGCTTCGACCCGGTCGAGTGGGCGCGCACCGCGAAGGCGATGGGCGCCCGCTACGTCACGGTCACGACCAAGCACCACGACGGGTTCTGCCTGTGGCCGAGCGCCTACAGCGACTTCACCGTCGCGGCGACGCCCTCGGGCCGCGACGTGCTGGGAGAGATCATCGAGGCGTATCAGGCCGAGGGCCTCGCCGTGCACCTGTACTACTCGGTGCTCGACTGGCACCACCCCGACTGGCGGTACGCGCTCGAGACGGACGACGACCGCGCCGCCTTCGACCGGTACCTCGAGTTCGCCACCGACCAGCTCGTCGAGTTGGCAGAGCGGTACCCGCAGGTGCGCGGATTCTGGTTCGACGGCACGTGGGACGCATCCGTGAAGGCGAACGGCCGGTGGACGTGCGAGATCGAGCGGATCCTCAAGGAGCGGATCCCGGGAGCGATCGTGAACAGCCGACTCCGCGCGGACGACCTCGGGGCGCGCCACTTCGACTCCAACGGCGCACTCATGGGCGACTACGAGAGCGGATACGAGCGGCGTCTGCCCGCACCGTGGGATCTGTCCGTGACGGCGCACGACTGGGAGGCGTGCGCGACGATCACGCAGGCCACCTGGGGCTTCCACGACTCGGCGTGGGCCGACAGCGGCCGCAAGAGCCCGGCGCAGATCGTCGAGCAGCTCGCGCAGACCGTGAGCCTCGGCGGCAACCTGCTGCTGAACTTCGGTCCGCGCGGCGACGGCTCGCTCGTGCCCGCCGAGGTCGAGCTCGCCCGCGAGGTCGGCGCCTGGATGGACGTGAACTCCGCGGCGGTGCACGCATCGGGCCCCGCGAACGGCTGGGAGTACCCGGGCTGGGGTTTCTACACGGCACCCCTCGAGCCGGCCGACGCCTCCGACACCCCGGCTGAGCCCGCGCACGGGGCCGGCGTCGTGCACGCGGTCGTCACCCGCATCCCGGTGTCCGGGGTGCTCCCGGTGGAGCTCCCCCCTGGTGTCGAGGTGCGGTCGATCCGCGCGCTCGCGGACGGCGCCGATGTGCCGTTCACGGTCCTCGACGGGCGTTCCCTCCGCATTCCGGCGCCCGCGTCCGCAGGCATGCCGGTCGTGTTCGCCCTCGAACTCGGGGCGGCCGGCGACGACCCGGCCCTGCGCGAACCCAACCCCGACGTCGCGCTCGTGTGAATCCTGCATGAGCGGGCGCCTTCCCGTTCCGCGCTTGAGACCGAGGAACGGGAAGGACCACCCAACCCACCGCTTCGAAGACGAACAGGAAAGGGCAACACCATGAAACAACACCGCACGGCGCAGCGCAAAGCGCGCTGGCGACGGCTGACCCCGGCTCTCGCGATGGGGGCTGTCGCGGCCCTCGCTGTGCCGGCCGTCGCCCAGGCCGACACCACCCCCACGCCGCCGCAATACGCGGCGGCGGGCGTCACCACGCTCAAGGGCGGCCTGACCAGCGACATCGCGGGCTCCGCCTATCTCGGCAAGGACGGCCGGTTCCATTGGAGCAACGCCCTGACGTCCTACAACACGAACCCCGGGAACGCGTGGGCCCGCACCTTCACGAACACCGACATGGGCACGGTGTCGTCCGGGATGGGAACGACCACGCAGCGGGTGCAGGCGCCCGCCTACTATGCCGACGCCGGCACGATCTGCTACCAGCTCGACAAGGATCCGACCTTCCCGATTCCGTCGCCGCAGCAGGACGACCACTGCGACGTCATCGGCGTCTGGGTGGACGGGGAAGGCGTCTGGCACGCGCTGCTGAACGACGAGTATCAGTTCGATCCGTGGCAGACCAAGGGCGCGACCGCGACGATCGACGAGAAGATCTCCACCGGGCATCACAACAACCGGATCCTGCTCGCGACCTCGAAGGACGAGGGCGCGTCGTGGCAGTACGCGGGCCCGGCGCTCACCTCCGCGTGGGATGACGACCAGGTCATCGACGCGACGGCGTCGCCCGGCCAGTCGTACCCGTTCGGCAACTCCGGCTGCCGCCTGTTCATCGACTACTCGACCGGCTACTTCTACATCACGTACAACGTGAAGATCTACAAGAAGCCGGCGTCATCGACCCTTGCCAGCTGGACCGAGATGGCGCGCGCGCCGATCAGCGGCGGCATGGCCAGCGGCACCTGGCAGAAGTGGTACAACGGATCCTGGTCGCAGCCGGGAATCGGCGGCATCGACGGCAATGTCAACTCCGTCGGCGGCCTGAACGTGTCGTACGAGCCCGCCACGGACACCATCGCCTGGAAGGGGTCCGGCGCCGACGCGTCGGCCTCGTACGAGGCGGCCAAGGTGCTGGCCGACCACCTCATCGTGTTCTCGGACGCCTCCGGCAACACCTACACGGCGAACACCCTCGCGCACACGATCGTGGATAACGCCACCGGGCAGTCCGCGCCGAACCGCACGGTCAGCTACCACGATCCGGTGACCGGCCAGGATATGACGCTCAAGGCCGTCGACGACAAGTACGAGAATGGCGTCAAGGTCGTCACGGGCGGCATCTACGTCACGCAGACCGACCCGGTCTCCGGTGCGTCGCAGACCGTGGATCTCATCACGAACAGCGCGTACTACAAGGATCCGGTCACGAATCACCTGTACCTGCCGTCGGCGAACAACGAGTCGGCGATCTCGTACAACGCGTTCTCGGGGCTGTATCGCATCGTCGGCTACGACGGCAACGTCTACGAGACCGCGGACCTCGGCGACCCGAACTCATGGAAGGTCGTCGGTCTCATGCCCTCCGGATCCAACGGCGGGTACCTGACGTCGCTCGACAACGGCAGCCTGACGAACCAGAACGTCACGGGCCGCTCGTTCCTGACGATCTCGGACCTCACCGCGAAGGTCTACGACATCGAGCAGACCTCCGGCACGAGCGCCGCCGCGGTGAGCGCCGAGTACGTGCCGCAGGACACGGCGGGCGACGCCGTCGGCCCGGACTCGTCGTACGTGCTGCGCGTCGGCGGGAAGGCGGTCACGGCGAACCGCGGGCCGGGGCTCGACGGCGGCGACGGAGCGGCGACCGGCGTCTCGACCTGGAAGCTGGTCCCGGTGAAGGATCCGCGTTCTGCGAACGGCGACAACAGCGGCTTCTTCCGCGTGGTCGATTCCGTCACCGGCAAGACGTTGCAGGTGTCCGGCAGCACCCCGGCCGAGAAGCGCGCGGTGGACGCGGTCGTGACCGTCGGCGATCAGGAACCGGACGCCACGCCCCTGAGCTCGACCAACCTCGGCGCCCCGGGCGGCAGCGATCAGTGGTACCTGCAGCGCGTCGCGACGACCGGCACCTCGCTGGAGGGCTCCACGACGTACCGCCTCGTCAACCGCAACAGCGGTCTGTCCCTGCAGTACGTGAACGACCGGATGCGGCTCGAGCAGCAGGCGCCGGGCGACGTCTCGCAGTACGTCACGGTGACCGCACGCTAGGGGCCACACGGTGCCGGGTCGGGGTGCTCCGTTCCGACCCGGCACCGTCACGATCGTGCGGATGGCGGATCACATGAGGATCATGTCGCCGTCGCCGGCGCGGTACTCCTCGACAGGCGGCGGGACCGGGATGCTCTCCGCTCCGGTGCGGAAGCCGCATACGGACGAGAGCACCGGAGCAGGACCGGTCGCCTCGATCTCGATCGTGCTCACCGTGCGCTCCGGGAACGCGTGCAGCCGGCGAGATCCGATGCTCAGGCCTGCGCAGATCTCCTCCCCGGAGACCAGCACGCGATGCTCCGCCACGCGCTGACCGTCGTCCAGGTGCTCGGCGAGCTCGAGGTGATCTATGCGGACGCCGGCTCCGAAGTCCGCCTTCCATCGCCCCGGAGCCAGAAGCGTGAGCGTCGCAGGCAGCGGTGCACCGAAGCGGCGCGTCCGTTCCTCGGCGTAGTCCTGCAGCCGCGCCATGTCCGCCTCGTCGATGAGTCCTTCGCGGTTCGGGGGGATGTTCAGGAGCAGGTTGGCTCCCAGCCCGACGGAGCGGTAGTGGATGGCCAGCAGGTGTTCGAGACTCTTCGGGGCATCATCGGGATGCCAGAACCAGCTGTGTCGCAGGGAGACGTCGCACTCCGGAGGCAGATAGCGCGCGCCGAAACCGAGCATCTCGTCGGTGTGCACATCGTTGCGCGTGACGTCGACGACGTACTCGACGGGATCCGCGGCGAGCCCGTCTTCGTTGCCGACCCAGCGGATGTCGGGGTCGCCCATGTTGAAGATCACGGCCTGGGGCTGGTGAGTGCGCACGACGTCGACGATGCGTTCCCAGTCGTACTTCCGGCCGGCGGAGCCCGCGCCGTCGAACCAGACTTCGACCAGCTCGCCGTACCGGGTGCACAGCTCGGTCAACTGCGCGCAGTAGAAGTCGTCGTAGGCGGCGGGGTCCGAGTAGCGCGGTTCATGGCGGTCCCACGGAGACAGGTAGAGGCCGAGGCCCATTCCGGCGTCGGCGCAGGCGTCGGCGAGCTCGCGGACGACGTCGCCCGTGCCGTCCCGCCAGGGGCTCGAGGCCACCGAGTAGTCCGTCGTGGAGGTGGGCCACAGGCAGAAGCCGTCGTGGTGCTTCGCGGTGAGCACGACATAGGCCGCACCCGCGACCTTCGCCGCGGCGACCCACTGTCGCGCATCGAGATGAACCGGGTTGAAGGCCGACGCAGGCAGCGTCCCATCGCTCCACTCGACGCCGGCGAACGTGTTGAGACCGAAATGCAGGAAGACACCGACCCCGGCCCGCTGCCAGTGCAGCTGCGTCGGGGTCGGGTGGTGCATCGCGCTCTGCGCCGTGATGGACATCGTGCTCCAGGAGTGCGGGCCCGCGGATCCTCCGGGTCGCGGGCGGCAGAAGAAGGGCGGGAGGGGCCGAGACCCCCTCCCGCCCGAGGATCACTTCGAGGTGCCCTGCGACACCGAGCCCTGCAGCTGGCGCTGGAACAGGATGTACACGATCAGCACCGGGACGATCGTGATGATCACCGCGGCGAACATCGCGCCGAAGTCGACCTGGTAGCCGGCCGACGAGGCGAACGACGCCATGCCCTGCGACAGCACGTAGTTGTCCTGGTTCGTGTTCAGCGAGATGGGCAGCAGGAACTGGTTCCACAGGCCGAGGAAGTTCATGATGGCCACCGCCGCCAGTCCGGGCTTCGCCATCGGCAGCATCACCTGGAAGAACGTGCGCCACTCGCTCGCTCCGTCCACGTAGGCCGCCTCCTGGATCTCGTACGGCAGCGACTTGAAGAACGAGAACAGGAAGAAGACCGTGAACGGCAGCGCGAACGCGACGTAGGTGATGATCAGTCCCGGCAGCGTGTTCAGCAGCCCCATGCCCTGCAGGATGAAGAACAACGGGACGATCGCGAGGAACGGCGGGAACGTGAGCCCGGCGAGCATCAGGTAGTAGATCACCCGGCTGCCGGGGACCGAGAACCGCGCCAGCACGTACGCGCACATGGCGCCGAGCAGCATCACCAGGATGAGCGCGCAGCCGACCACGATGACCGTGTTCAGGAACATCGGGCCGAAATTGTTCTTCACCCAGGCGTTGACGTAGTTGTCGAAGTTCCAGTTCGCGGGAAGCCCGAACGGGGACTTGAAGATCTCCTTCGTCGTCTTGAACGAGCCGAGCAGCGTCCACAGCATCGGCAGGATCACGATCAGCGACCAGATGGCCAGCACGACGTGAGAGATGCCGCCGACGACCTTGTCCGAGTTCGTCGACTTCGTGGTGGGGGTGCGCTTGGCGGCCTTCGGGTCGACCGTCACCGCGGCGCGCGTGTCCAGGCTCATGCGCGTCCTCCTTCGTCCTTGCCGCCGATGAGGCGGAACGCGCCGATGACGAGACCGGCGAAGATCAGGGTCACGGCGGCGAGCACGACGCCCATGGCCGTGGCGAGGCCGAACTGGCCCTTCTCGAACGCGGTGCGGAACAGGTACTGGCTCATCACCAGGGTGCTGTTGTTCGGGCCGCCGGACGCGTTCAGGCCCGCCATGTACACGAAGGCGTCCAACGCCATGATCCCCAGATAGATGTATGCGGTCTGCACGTTGTCGCGGATCTGCGGCAGCAGGATCGAGACCACGGTGCGGAACCGCCCGGCGCCGTCGATGCGCGCCGCCTCGAGCGTCTCCGCGGGGATCCCCTTGATCGCCGCGATGAACAGCACCATGTAGAAGCCGACCATGCTCCACACGATCACGAAGATGGTCGCTCCCATGGCCGTGCGCTGGTCGCCCAGCCAGTCGACCATGTCGGTCATGCCGAGAGCCCGGAGCACGCCGTTGAGAAGGCCGTTCGAGGGCTGGTAGATCATGCTCCACAGGATCGCGATGACGATCGCAGGGATCACGTACGGGAAGAACGACACCACGCGGTAGAAGCTCGACCCGGTCAGGCCGCGGACCTGGCCGTGGCTGGGTCCGCCGACCGTGATCATGCTCGCGAAGATGAGCGCGATGACGATCGTGATGAGCGGGACGACGATCGCGAGCAGGGCGTTGTTCGCCATCGCGTGCAGGAACGTCGGATCCTGGAAGAGCTTCACGAAGTTGTCCACCCCGACGAAGCTCATGTTCGGCGAGAAGCCGGTCCAGTTCGTCATCGAGTAGTAGACGGCCTGGACGAACGGCGAGATCACGAACACGAGGAACAGTGCCACTGGCAGCACGAGGAACACCAGGAGGAACGACACGTAGTCGAGCGTCAACCGGCGCTGCCCCAGACGGGGGGCCTTGCGGCCCCCCGTGCGAGCAGCAGTCACGGCGACGGTGTCCAGTCCACCGCCGTATCCTCCCGGACCGCTGGCGGACATTACTTGATCTCGATCTTCTTGATGGAGCTGTCGTTGCGGATCTTGTCGGTCAGATCCTGCAGCGCCTTGGTGAGATCGGCGACCGTCATCTTGCCGTCAAGGAACGAGTTCCACAGCGGCAGCTGGTCGGAGTTCATGCCGTAGAGGCCGAACGCCTTGATGGTGAAGACGTTGTCGCCCGCCTTGTCCAGGAGCTCCTTCTGCGACACCAGAGCGGTGGAGCCGAAGCCGTCGTCGGGGACGATGCCCTTGACGATGGTCGGGGCCAGCTTGCTCTTGGCGAACGCGGTTGCGGACTCCTTGGACAGCATCGTGCGCAGCAGCTCCTTGCCGCCGGCGGGGTTCTTCGCCTTCGACGGAACGATGAACGGCTCGCCGGCCTCGGCGCGCAGGGTGCCCTTCGGCGTCTTCTGGTTGCCGTCGAGCGGCAGCTCGCCGATGCCCTTCATGACGAAGTTGTCGGCGGTCTGCTTCTTCATCTCGTTCTCGATCCACGAGCCCGAGGGGTAGAGCAGCGCAGCCTGGTCCAGGCTCCACTGCGACTGGGCCTGGGTGAACTGCGTGCCGGCGCCGCCGGGCTTCATGTAGCCGGCCTGGATCAGCTCGTAGAAGATGTTGAGGATGTCCTGGATGATCGGGTGCGACCAGCAGTTCTCCTTCAGGTTCTCGAGCGGGAGGCGCACGTCGTCGCCGCCCTGGATGACCGCCGAGTCGACGACGAGCGTCTGGTAGTACGTCGCCGCCTCCTTGCCCCAGACGAAGAGGTACTTGCCCTTGGCCTTCGCGGCCTCGCCGAGCGCCTTCAGGTCCTGCCAGCTCGTCGGAACGGTGAAGCCGTTGTCCTTGAACAGCGTCTCGGAGTACCAGATGCCGTAGACCGTCATGACGTAGTTCAGCGCCTTGAACTTGCCGTCGAAGGTGCCGGGACCCTTGACGCCGCCGTAGAGCGTGTCGCTGATCTTGGTGCCCTCGAGGTTGTTCGACTCCAGGACGTCGTCGAGCTCCTCGAGCTGGTCGAGGATCGTGTTCCAGCCGATCTGGTTGGCGCCCGAGTTGTCGATGAGGTCCGGCGGGTTGCCGCCGACGAAGCGCGGCTGCAGCTCCTGGGCGATCTTCGTCGAGGCGGAGACCTTGACGGTCGCGCCGCCGAGCTTCTTGTTGCCCTCCATGATCTTCGCCGCGTTCTCGACGTAGTCCACGCCGTAGCCGCCGTTGAAGATCACCGCGTCGACCTTGGAGTTCGCCGCGACGCCGAACGGGTTGTCGGCCGACTTCGTGCCGCCGGCGGCGCCGCCGCCGCCACCGCCGCCCGGAGCCGCGCAGGACGCCAGGCTGACGCCGAGGGGCACCATGACGGCAGCGAGCGCCGCGCCGCGCAGCAGTGAGCGCCGGCTGATGGAAGCATCTCTGGTTTCCATGTGATTCTTGCCTTCCTAGTGGGTGGTGAGGGAGAGGAGAGGATGAGTCTGTGGGGGCTCAGGCGCCGCGGCGGAGCCGGTCGAGGTAGCGGGCCTCGAGCGCGGAGTTGTGCTCGTCGCCGCCGGGGATGTTCGCGGAGATGTACATCGGGGGCACCTCGCCGGCCTCGGCGAGGGTGCGCGCGACGCCCAGGGTGAGCAGCTGGGCGATGAAGGCGGCCGTGATCGACGAGATGGCGCCCGCCGAGATCGTGTCGGTGACCTGCAGCGTGGAGTCGCCGTACGGCGCGAGGTTGTCGATCACGACGTCGGCGATCTCGCTCAGGCGCTTGCCGCTGGGGTGCTTGGGCTCGACACGGGCGGTGTGCTCGAGGCTGGTCACCGCGATGACGTTGTGCCCATGCTCCTTGGCCCACAGCGCGACGCCCACGATGGAGCCGTTCACACCCGAGTTCGACGCGATCACGAACACGTCGTTCTCCGTCACCGGGGACACTGCCATGAGCTCGTCGACGACCCACGGCTCGCGCTCGAGCGAGCCGGTCAGCACGTCGGCGGTGCGCTCGCCGTGCAGCACGATGTCGCGCAGGGCGATGCGGTTGGTGGGGATGAGCCCGCCCGCCCGTCCGGCGATCTCCATCGCGAACGCCTCGGAGTGCCCCGTGCCGAACGCCTGGATGACGCCTCCATCGCGCAATGACCCGACGAGCAGGTCGATCGCGGGATCGAGCGCGCCGTTCTCGGCGTCGTCGGCGAGACGCTCGAGGCGCGTCTCGGCTTCGCGGAGCAGGTCCTTGGGGGAAGCGCTCATCGGGTGGACTCCTTCTGGCGGGTCGTGCCACGTGCGTCCGGAGCGGACGGCGTGCGGCGGTGGCTGGACACGGCCATGGCGCTGGCCGCGAGGCGGGTGGCGGCCTGGCCGAGCGTGCGCTGGGCCACGAGCACGTAGAGCAGGTCGATGACGAGCAGCTGCGAGTGCTTGATGGAGAGGTCGTCGGGACGCTGCGCGGGGTTCTCCGAGGCCGTGATCAGCGCGACGTCCGCACTGGAGGCGAGCCAGGAGTCCGCGTCGGTGGTGATCGCGACCGTCAGCGCGCCCGCGGCCCGCGCGTGAGACAGCATCTCGATGGTCTCCTCGGTGCGGCCGGTGTTCGAGATGCCGACGGCCACGGAGGACGCGTCCTGGAGGACGGCGCTGGTGAGGCCGTCATGCACGTCGGACCAGGAGTGCGCGTTCACGCCGATCCGGTAGAGCCGGCCGCGGAACTCGTCGGCGATGACCCCGCTGCCGCCGACGCCGTAGATGTCCACGTGTCGCGCCTCGGCGATGGCGCGGGCCACGAGCTGCACGTCGTCGAGGTCGAGCAGGCTCGTGGTGGTCTCCATGCTGCGCGTGTGCAGTCCCAGCAGGGTCAGCAGCACGCGGTCGGCCGGGTCGTCCTGGCCGATGTCCTCGGCGATGTCGGTGCGCCAGGTGGTGCCGGTGTCGCCGCGACCGGACTCGGCGGCCACGCCGACGCGGAACTGCGTGTAGCCCTCGAAGCCGATCGCGCGGCAGAACCGGGTGACGGTGGCGGCGGAGGTGCCGGCCTGATCGGCCAGCTCGGTGATGGTGAGCTCGACGGGCGCGGTGGGGTGCGCCGTGATCACGTCGGCGATCTTGGCCATGGCCTTGGGCATCGCGGGACGGCGCAGTGAGATGCGCTGCGCGATCGACAACTCGTTGCCGACGTCCTGCATGAGTGGCACCATAGCCTCCGGTGAAAACGGGTCCCGGTTTGGGTGAAAAACATTCTCATCGCGTCTCGTCGGAAAAATCAAGTAGGACAGATAACAAATTGGGGTGCAACATGCTCGTGATGGGTGTCGACGCCGGTGGGACGTCCACCAGGGCGGTGCTCGCCACGGCCGCAGGCGAGTGTGCCGGGTTCGGTCGCGGCGGTCGTGGAAACCCCACTTCATCGGGCATTCCCACGGCCCTCGCCGGCGTGCGCGGCGCGATCTCCGGTGCCTTGGAGGACAGCGGAGCGACCCTTGCGGATGTCGCGGGCATCGTGATCGCGATGGCCGGTCACGATGCCCGCGGAGGCCGGTCGGACTGGATCCTGGATCCTCTGCGCGAGGAGGGTTTCACGGGAACCCTGACGTTCGAGTCCGATCTGCTCGCCATGTACTCGAGCGGCGCCGTCGCTCCCGTGGGCTACGGCGTGGTGTGCGGCACCGGGGCGAGCGCGGTGCGCGTGGAGGGCGGCCGCATCGTCGCCACAGCGGACGGTCTGGGCTGGCTGCTCGGCGACCGGGGCAGCGGATTCTGGATCGGCCGCAGCGCCGCAGCGGCGGCGGTCGACGAACTCGACGGACTCGGGCCGGAGACCGCGCTGACGCCGCTGGTGCTGCAGGCGGCCGGCGTCGCCGCGCACCGTTCCGACCGCAGCGCGGAGGGACGCCCCGCCGCGCTCGAGCAGCTCGTCCGCGTGCTCTACGCGCAGGCCCCGGTGCAGCTCGCGGCGTTCGCGCCGCTCGTCTTCGATGCAGCGGAAGACGAGGATCCGGTGGCGGTGCGGATCCTGAACGCGGCGGGGGAGCAGCTGGTGCGCACGCTCGAGCTGGTCGGCGCGGAGCCGGGGCCGGTCGTCGCCGGGGGCAGCATCGTCTCCCGCGACGGTGCGCCGCAGCGACTGCTGCGCGAGCACCTCGCCGCGGCGTTCGGCGACCAGCCGTTCGTGCTGGTGGACAGCGGAGCGGCCGGGGCGACCACGCTCGCCCTGCGGCACGCGGGCGTCGACGTGGACGAGTCCGTGCTCGCGCGGCTGCGCGCCGGGATCCCGGTCTGACGCGGCGCACCGTGCCGCTCGCCGCGGCGGCTCGCGGGGAGCGCACGCCGTAGAATCGGAACCCTATGAATCCCGAAGCCCTCGCCGCAGCGATCCTGTCCGTCCTCGCCCCGATCGCGGACGAGCGACGACCGGGAGAGCCGTTCGAGCTCGACGTCGCCGACATCGTTCTCGAGCGTCCGCGCAACCGCGATCACGGCGACTGGGCGACCAATGTCGCCATGCGACTGGCCAAGCAGCTCGGCACGAACCCGCGTGAGCTCGCCCGGCAGATCGCCGACGGCCTCGCCGCGGTGGACGGCATCGCCTCCGCCGAGGTCGCCGGCCCCGGATTCCTCAACGTGCGGCTCGAGGCGGGAGCTGCGGGCGCCCTCGCCAAGGTGATCGTCGACGCGGGCGAGGCCTACGGCCGCAACGACTCCCAGGCGGGCCGATCGATCAACGTCGAGTTCGTCTCGGCGAACCCCACCGGACCGCTGCACATCGGGCACACCCGCTGGGCCGCGCTCGGCGACGCCATCGCGCGCCTCCTCGACGCGAGCGGCGCGACGGTCGCGCGCGAGTTCTACATCAACGACGCCGGCGCGCAGATGGAGCGGTTCGCCGGATCCATCGTCGCGGCGGCGAAGGGCGAGCCGACCCCCGAGGGCGGCTACGCCGGCAGCTACATCGCCGACATCGCACAGCGCGTGCTCGCGGAGCGGCCCGATTTCCTCAGCCTCGACGAGGCCGAGCAGCTGCTCGTCGCCCGTGAGCTCGGCTACCGGTATCAGCTCGCCGAGCAGAAGGAATCGCTCGCGAAGTTCAACGTGGTCTTCGACGTCTGGTTCTCGGAGCGGATCCTGCACGCGAAGGGTGAGGACGGCGGACCGAGCCTGGTCGACCAGGCCGTAGACCGGTTGCGCGCGCAGGGGCACGTCTTCGACCAGGACGACGCGGTGTGGGTGCGCACGACCGATTTCGGCGACGACAAGGATCGCGTGATCCGCCGCTCCAACGGCGAGTACACCTACTTCGCCGCCGACGCCGCCTATTACCTGAACAAGGGCGACCGCGGCTTCGAGCACAAGATCTACCTGCTCGGCGCGGATCACCACGGCTATGTTCACCGCCTCAAGGCGCTCGCGGGCGCCGCCGGCGACGATCCCGAGAAGGACGTCGAGGTGCTCATCGGCCAGCTCGTGTCGGTGGGCGGAGCGCGGCTCAGCAAGCGCGCGGGGAACATCATCGAGATGGACGACCTGCGCGAATGGCTCGGCACCGACGCGCTGCGGTACTCGCTGGAGCGCTCGCCGGCGGACTCGCCGCTCTCCCTGGATCCGGAGCTGCTGCAGAAGCGCACCAACGACAACCCCGTCTTCTACGTGCAGTACGCACATGCCCGCACGCACAACGTGGCGCGCAACGCCGCGGACTCCGGTGTGGACCGTTCGGCGTTCGCGCCGGAGCTGCTCACGCACGAGACCGAGTCGGCGCTGCTGGGCGCCCTGCAGGAGTTCCCCCGGATCGTGGCGTTCGCCGCCGAGGTGCGCGAGCCGCACCGCGTCGCGCGCTATCTGGAGGAGCTCGCGGGGCTCTACCACCGTTGGTACGACAACTGCCGCGTGATCCCCCAGGGCGACGACCCGGTGGAGGACGTCCACCGCACGCGCCTGTGGCTGAACGACGCCACCGGTCAGGTGCTGCGCAACGGCCTCGGTCTGCTCGGGGTGTCGGCACCGGAGCGGATGTGACATGAGCGGCGCGGGGGAGGGCACGCACCCGACCGAGCCGTATCCGCGGGATCTCGGTTCGGAGCACCCGACCGTGCCCCTGCCGACGGAGACCGGGAACGGAGCCGCCGTCGTCCCGCCGCGCCCGCCGCTTCCCTCCGCCCCGACCGCGGTGCCGCCGCCGCGTCGTCGCCGGCGCTGGCCGTGGGTGCTCGGCATCCTCGTGGTCGTGCTCGCCGCCCTCGTGGTCGGCGGTGAGTTCGTCGCGCGGGCCGTGGTGGCGCAGCAGATCCGCGCGCAGGTCATCACGGCACTGAAGCTCCCGGCGGATCAGCAGCTGGACGTCGCCGTCGACGGCATCGTGCTGCCCCAGCTCGTGGCGGGGCGGCTGGACGACGTGCATCTGTCCACGAAGAGTGTCGCGATCGGACCCATCACGAGTGCCGTCCAGGTCGATGCCACGGGCGTCCCCCTCCGCGGCGGTGCCCTCGGCAGCGCCACCGGCACGTTCCGCATCACGGCGGATCAGCTGCAGGCTGCGGTCAAGGCCGCCGCGGGGGAGTCGGCGCCGATCGACGCCGTCACGATCGCGGGCTCGGATGTGAAGGCGACCGGATCCGTGGAGCTGTTCGGGGCGACGGTCCCGCTCGCGCTGTCGCTCACCCCTGGCGCGGAGGGCGGCGAGCTCACGTTCACGCCGACGTCGGCCTCGATCGGCGCGCTCACCGTCGACCCCGATACCGTCGCGTCGTCGCCGTTCGGCGCGGCGCTGAAACCACTGTTCGCCACCCAGAAGGTGTGCATCGCAGACCGTCTGCCCGCGGGGGTTCACCTCGGCGGTCTGCGGGTGAAGGACGGCGTGCTGGTCGCCACGTTCACGGCGGACAGCGCGATCACGACGGATCCGGCCCTGCTCGAGAACGGCACCTGCCCCGCGTCCTGACCGTGCTCGGTCGGGCCGCGCATCGCTCGGCTGCACCGCCGCCCGGTCCGCCGCGGCGGTACAGCAGTCGCCCGGTCAGCGGCAGCGCATCCGGTCAGCTGCGGCGGTGCAGCAGGCGCCGATACCAGGGCAGGTGCCGCGGCTCCTCCTCCTGGGGCGCGCGCAGGGCCTCGTGCTCTGCCAGGATCTCCGGATTCTCCCGGCCGAGCTGGTCGCGTGCGGCATCGCGTTCTGCCGTGGTCGCGGCGAGCAGCCGTTCGGCGCGATCGAGCCGGCGCTCGGCGAACGAGCGCGGGCGGCCGATCGCGCGGTCCTCTGCGTCCTCGACGCCGGTGATGATCCAGGCGCTCGCGAGGAGCACCACCTGCGCCGACAGATTGAGCCACAGCATCAGAGCGACGAGGGCGGCGAACGACGCCAAGAGCGGGTTCGCCGCGGCGCCCCGCACGAACAGGGCGGACAGCTGCTGCAGCACGAGCAGGCCCGCGCCGCCGAGTGCGGCTCCGGCCCACAGGTTCCTCGCGTCGGCGCGCACGCCGGACAGCACGGCGAACAGCGCCGCCACGACCGCCATGTCCAGGGCGAAGACGACCACCACGGACACGATCCGCTCCGTTAACGCAGCGGCCAGGGAGTGCTCCGCCCCGAAGAGTGCGGCGATCGAGTCCACCCCGACCGAGCCGAGCACCGTGGCGGCGGCCGACAGCGCGAATCCGATGCCGATCCCCGCGGCGAGTCCGAGGTTGCGCAGGATCACCCAGTACCACTGCACATCGTCGGCGAGCCGGCCGGCGAGCGTGCGCAGGGCGATGCGCAGGGATCCGATCGCGCCGAGCGCGGCGCCGATGAGGCCGACGAGCGAGAATGCGCCGGCGATGGAGAGGCCTGTCGGCGCCGTGAGCGTCGCGATGCTGATCAGGCCGTCCTGCCCGATGAGGCCGGGAACGGCTGCATCGACGGCGTCGATGAGCGCGGTGAGCGCCGGCCGGTTTCCCGACAGCCACAGGCCAGCGACGGAGAAGCCCAGCAGCACCGCCGCGAACACGCTGAACAGGGCGCGGTAGGTGATGCCGTCGGCGAGCGCCGGTCCGTGCTTCTCGGAGTACAGCAGCCATGTGCGCGCCAGTCTCCAGCGCAGCACGCGCGCCACCACGGCGTCGATCCTGCGCTGGAGCCGCGACTTCTCGGCGGGCGGCTGCTCGGCATCGGTACGGGTGCCCATGGTCCGAGCGTAGCGAGCGACGCAAGCGCGGTGCGCGGGCTTGACGCGAGGCCCGGGCGCATGCGATTCGACGGCTTCGGGTGCTGAGCGGCTCCTGAGTTCATCCCCGGAAGGGGCATCTGCTTCGTGATCTGATTGTGATCTTTTCTGGATCCGATCAGGCACTTTCCGGCCGCGGGAATGTCGGTGGCCCCGGGTTGGATAGGGGGTATGACGAACACGGTCGGCGCGGTTCAGGGTCCCGGGGTGGACCCGGTGGATCCGGTCGCGGTGCTGGCCATGGTGACATCCGGGCTCGCGGTGACGGAGGCGTCCATCGTCCGGTTGCAGGCGGTGCGGGACGCGCACCTGGCCGTCGCCCAGCGTCTCGCGGAACACCTCGCTGCGGCCGGCGGCACTTCCGCGGTGCGGGGTGAGGCGGTGGACCTCGCCGCGCGCAGCGTGGCGGCGGAGCTGGCGGCGGTGTTGCACATGTCGGACCGGGTGGTGCAGGGGCGGATGTCGCGGGCGGCGGAGTTGATGACCCGGTACCCGACCACGATGCAGGCGTTCACGGACGCGCGGATCAACGCGGCGCATGTCCGGCTGATCCAGGACACCGGGGCGCGTCTCGACGACGAGGTGCGGGCGGAGTTCGAACGGGCGGCGGTCGCGGCATGTTCGGGTGAGACTCCGCATCGGGCGAAGCGGATCGTGGAACGCATCGCGGAACGCCTCGCCCCGCGGTCGTTGACGCAGCGGCACCGCGCCGCGCAGGAGAAGCGGGCCGTGTGGCGGGAAGAACTCCCCGACGGACAGAAACAGCTCGGCCTCATCCACTCCGCTGCGGTGATCGACGGGATCTTCGACCGGCTCACCCAGCAAGCCCACCTCATCAAGGCCGCGAACGCGAAGGCCGTGAAAGAAGCGGCCTCGGGAATCGCCCCGGATGCGGATGGCATCGGCGACCCTGCCGATGACCGCACCCTCGACCAGCTGCGTGCGGACCTGTGCGCGGACACGCTCCTCACCGGTTCTCCGTCCGGACACGACACCGCAGTCGGGCTGCTGTCGGCGATTCAGGCGCGGGTGGAGGTGACGGTGCCCGCGTTCACGGCCATGGCACCCGACCAGGCTCCGCACCGCGGATCCCCCACGCGCCCGGGAACTGCGTTCGGGGTGCACACCACCCAGCGGGACGAGCAGCCGCGTGAGCACGCCGACCAGTGGGCCGCCTTCCGCGTCCGTACCGAGCTGCCCGCGGAGCTCGCCGGCGGGCAGCCGATCGACACGGACACCGCCCGGATCCTCGCCGGCGGCGCCACCGCGTGGGAACGGGTGCTGACTCATCCGGTCACCGGGGCGATCCTCGCCGTCGACCACTACCGCCCCAACGCCGACCTGCGCCGGCTCCTGCACGCCCGCGACTCACGCTGCCGGTTCCTCACCTGCGGGCTCCCACCCCGAGCCCAAGACCTCGACCACACAGTGGACGCCGCCCACGGCGGCCCCACCGAAGAAGGAAACCTCGGCGGACTCTGCCGACGCCACCACGTCCTGAAACACCACACCGCGTGGAAAGTGAAACAACTCGGCGCCGGGATCCTGGAATGGACCAGCCCCACCGGCGCGAGCTACATCGACAAACCACCCCCACCCGTCACCTTCACCATCCACCAACCGGACCCGCCACCCGACGACGAATCGGCCCCGTTCTGACTACCCCACCTCGGCGGCAGGGGCGCCGGTGCGCCTCAGGCCTGCGTCGCGACGACCTCGGCCTTGAACCCCTCGCCGTTATCCAGCCACCCTGCGTAGTGGTCGGGCCCGCCCGCGTGCGGGTACCGTTCGCTGTACAGAGCCTTCCAGCCGTGCTCCCGCGCCTCGGCCATGAGCCGGTCGACGTCGCTGCGCGAACCACCGTGGAAAGCGAGGTGGTTGAGTCCGGGGAGCCGCCGGTCGTGTCGCGAGCCTTGCACTCCGGGCGGCACGCAGATCGTCAGATACGCATCACCGGCTCTCCATGAGCTGCCGTCGCTCCAGTCGTCCTCTGGCACGAATCCGAGGCGTCCCAGCAGCCAGGACCATTCGGTTCTCGCGCGATGCAGATCCACGACCCACAGCTCGACATGATGGAATCCGCGCACGTCCTCATCCAACCAGGTCGCGACGCCGCCGCCCGTCACAGCCGTCGGGCCGTGACCCCCGGTGCCTTAGAATTCTCAGAACCCGGCCCGCTCTGGGCCGGCCTCGAACCCGAGTCCCACACGACGATTGGTGCCCTGTGCTCTCCGCATCGCCCGACGACGCGCTCGCCCCGGACTGGCTGGAGGTACCGGCCGATCCGAACGAACTGCCCACGGCGGTGTGGCCGGCATCCGCGCGCCGCGACGCCGACGGAGAGCTCGAGCTCGGCGGTGTGGGCGTGGCCGAGCTGCGTGCCCGCTTCGGCACTCCGCTGTATGTGCTCGACGAGGCCGAGGTGCGTGCGCACGCGGCGCGGATCCGCAGTGCGTTCGACGACGCTGCGGCGGCGCACGGGACCAAGGCGCGCGTCTACTACGCGGGCAAGGCGTTCCTCAGCACGGAGGTGGCGCGCTGGGTGACCCAGGAGGGCCTGCGCGTCGACGTGTGCAGTGGCGGCGAGCTCGAGATCGCGCTGGCAGCGGGCGTCAAGCCGTCCCGGATCGGGTTCCACGGCAACAACAAGAGCGTCGCCGAGCTCGAGCGCGCGGTCGAGGTGGGCGTCGGCACGATCATCCTCGACTCCGCGATCGAGATCGAGCGCCTCGGTGCGATCGCCGAGCGCCGCGGCACCGAGAGCCGGGGATTCCGGCAGCGCGTGCTGCTCCGGGTGAACAGCGGCGTGCACGCCGAGACCCACGACTTCCTCGCCACTGCGCACGAGGACCAGAAGTTCGGCACGCCGCTCGAGGCGGCACCCGCGCTCGTCGCGCGGATCCGCGAGATCCCCAGCCTGAAGCTGCGCGGCCTGCACTGCCACATCGGCTCGCAGATCTTCGGATCCCGCGGGTTCGCCGAGTCGGCCTCCCGCATGATCGAGCTGCACGCGGCGCTGCGCGAGGGCGGCGAACTGCCCATGCTCAACCTCGGCGGCGGATTCGGCATCGCCTACACCGCGGCCGACGATCCGACACCCATCGAGGAGCTCGCGAACGCGATCGTGGACGCCGTCGCGCGTGAGTGCGAGGTGCGCGGCATCCCGGTGCCCACCCTCGCCTTCGAGCCCGGCCGCGCGGTCGTGGGCCAGGCGGGCGTGACCCTGTACGAGGTCGGCACCACCAAGGAGGTGTCGCTCGGCGACCGCGGCGAGCGGCTCTACGTGAGCGTGGACGGCGGCATGAGCGACAACGCCCGCCCAGCCCTGTACGGATCCCAGTACTCCGCGCGCATCGCGTCGCGGGAGGGCACGGGGGCACCCGTGCTCGTCCGCGTCGTGGGCTCGCACTGCGAATCGGGGGACATCGTCGTCGATCACGAGTACCTCCCCTCCGACGTCACCCCGGGCGACCTGCTCGCGGTGCCGGCGACCGGCGCCTACTGCTACGCGCTGTCCAGCAACTACAACACCACCCCGCGCCCCGCGGTCGTCGCCGTGCGCGACGGCCAGGCGCGGGTGATCGTCCGCGGGGAGACCCTCGCCGACCTCCTCTCCCGGGACGCGGGCATCGCCGCGCCGGGGGCGGAGCGCACCGGTGCCCGCACCGGAGAAGGAGAAGCATGACGGAACTCGACGGCCACCGCCGCACCCTCCGGGTAGCCCTGCTCGGGGCCGGATCCGTGGGATCGCAGGTCGCACGCCTGCTCCTCGAGCACCAGGCCGACCTCGCCGAGCGCAGCGGCGCGACCCTCGAGCTCGCCGGGATCCTGGTCCGCGACGTGGATGCGCCGCGCGACACGGAGCTTCCGCGCGAGCTGCTCACCACCGATGCCGAGGCACTCATCCTCGGAGCCGACATCGTGATCGAGCTCATGGGCGGGATCGAGCCCGCGCGCGGATACGTGCTGCAGGCGCTGCGCAGCGGGGCCGACGTGGTCACCGGCAACAAGGCGCTGCTCGCCACGCACGGTGCGGAGATCTTCGAGGCCGCCGATCAGGTGGGCGCCTCCGTCTCCTACGAGGCCGCCGTCGCCGCCGCCATCCCGATCATCCGTCCGCTGCGCGACTCGCTCGCCGGCGACCGCATCAAGCGGATCTTCGGCATCGTCAACGGCAGCACGAACTTCATCCTCGACTCGATGGACCGCCAGGGTCTCAGTGCCGAGGAGGCTCAGCGGATCGCGACCGACCTGGGGTACCTCGAGGCTGATCCGACTCTCGACCTGGAGGGCTTCGATGCGGCGCAGAAGGCCGCGATCCTCGCCAGCCTCGCCTTCCACACGCAGGTCTCCATCGACGACGTGCACCGCGAGGGCATCTCCTCGGTGACCGCCGACATGATCGGCGACGCCCGTCGCGCGGGGTACGTGATCAAGCTGCTCGCGGTGTGCGAGCGGCTCCCGGAGCCCGAAGGCGACGCCGTCTCGGTGCGCGTGTACCCGGCGCTGATCGACCGCGACCACCCGCTGGCCAGCGTGCACGGCGGCAACAACGCCGTGTTCGTGGAGGCCGAGGCCGCCGGCCCGCTGATGTTCTACGGCGCCGGCGCGGGCGGCGTGCAGACCGCATCCGCCGTGCTCGGCGACGTCGTGTCCGCCGCGCGGCGCCACATCGCCGGCGGCGTGGGCGTGGGCGAGTCCGCCCGGCAGAGCTTGCCGATCGCGCCCTTCGGGCACATCACCACGCGCTACCAGATCACCCTCGAGGTCGCCGACGTCACCGGCGTGCTGGCGACCGTCGCCGGGATCCTCAGCGACCACGGCGTCTCGATCGCCACCGCGCTGCAGACCGTGGAGCGCGGCGAGGACAGCACGACCGCCCGCCTGGTGATCGGCACGCACCGCGCCACCGAGCAGGCCCTCAGCGACACTGTCGCCCGTCTGGCCGACAGCGACGCCGTCACCCGCGTGGTGTCGGTGCTGCGCGTCGAGGGGGAGTGACGTGAGCGCCTCCGAAGGACCGATGCCCGGGCGCACCGTCGAGGTGCGCGTCCCCGCCACCAGTGCCAACCTCGGCCCCGGGTTCGACACCCTGGGTCTCGCGCTGAGCATGTACGACGAGCTCGAGGTCACGGCGCTCGAGCCGGGCGTCTACGAGTTCGACATCTCGGGATCCGGCGCCGAGGAGATCGCGCGCGACGCGTCGAACCTGGTGATCCGGTCCATCGCGCACGTCTTCGCCGACGCCGGCGTCACGATGCCCGGGATCCGCCTCATCGCGCGCAACGGCGTTCCGCACGGCCGCGGGCTGGGATCCTCCGGCGCCGCCGTGGCGGCGGGCGTCCTGGCCGCACAAGGCCTGCTGAAGGGCATCGTCGAGCTCGACGACGATGCGCTGCTCCGGCTGGCCACCGAGCTCGAAGGACACCCCGACAACGTCGCCCCCGCCCTGTTCGGCGGCCTGACGATCGCATGGACCGCCGAGCGCGGCCCGCAGCACAAGAAGCTGCTGGTGCATCGCGGCGTCTCACCGCTCGTGCTGGTGCCCGGGTACACCATGTCGACCAAGGCGGCCCGCAGCCTGCAGCCCGAGCACGTGCCGAGCGAGGACGCGGTGTTCAACGTGTCCCGCTCCGCGCTGCTCATCGCGGCGCTCACGCAGAGCCCCGACGTGCTGCTCGACGCCACCGACGACCGGCTGCACCAGGACTATCGCGCCCCCGCGATGCCGGAGACGAACCGCCTCGTGCGCGCACTGCGGGCGGAGGGGTTCGCGGCCGTCGTCTCGGGCGCCGGACCGAGTGTGCTCGTGCTGTGCGACGGCCCGGGCAGCCGCCTGGAGGCCGTGCGGGTGGCCGAGTCGGCGACGGACACTCCGTGGATCCCGCAGATGGTCGCCGTCGATGTGCGAGGTGGTACAGTGAGGGAACGAGCGGAGGGTTCTTCGTCACAATCGTGATCCCGGCCCGCGACGCACTTCCTGCGTCAGCCGCACAGCATCCGAAACCGCACCGCGAGCCGGTCACCGGCTCGTCGTGAGCGTGTTCTCCGGGTGGCATGCAGGGGACAGCCTGTTCTCGGCATGATCGTGCGGCCGCGCCCCGGCATCTGCCGTGTGCGCGTCGAATCACCCACGACTTACAAGAGGAGTACTCGTGGAGACCATCTCCGAGACCCAGATCGAGAACTCGGCTCCGGCCGAGAACGCGTCCGCCGAGGACGCGCCGAAGGCGCCGCGCAAGCGCGCGCCGCGCCGCGCGACCTCCGCGAGCGCCGCAGCCCAGGCCGCCGAAGCGGGCGACACCGCCGTCGCAGCTCCGGCCGAGGCCGCACCCGCCGAGGCTCCGGCGGAGGACGCGCCGAAGGCGCGGGCCCCGCGTCGCAGCCGTGCCAAGAAGGCCGAGGAGGCGCCGGCGGAGTCCGCGGACGCCGCCCCCGCCGAGACCCCGGCCGAGGCCGCACCCGCCGAGACCCCGGCGGAGGACGCGCCGAAGGCGAAGGCCCCGCGTCGCAGCCGTGCCAAGAAGGCCGAGGAGGCGCCGACGGAGTCCGCGGACGCCGCCCCCGCCGAGGCGCCGGCCGAACCCGCCGTGAAGGAGGCGTCCGCCGACGCCGCTCCGTCCGAGCAGCCGGCCGAGGCTCCCGCGGAGGGCGGCGAAGAGCCGACCGGCCGCAGCCGCAGCCGTTCCCGCAGCCGCAGCCGCAACCGCAACGGCGGTCAGGACAACGGCGGCAACCAGAACAACGGCCAGAACGGCAACGGCAACCAGAACGGCCGCGGCGGTGCTCCGGCCGACGCCGACGAGGAGGGCGGCAGCAGCCGCGGCCGGCAGCGCAACAAGCGCCGTGGCGGCGGCAACCAGAACGTCGACGAGTTCGAGACCGAGATCGGCGAGGACGACGTCCTCATCCCGATCGCCGGCATCCTCGACGTGCTCGACAACTACGCCTTCGTGCGCACCACCGGCTACCTCTCCGGCCCCAGCGACGTGTACGTCTCGCTCGGCCAGGTGAAGAAGTACAACCTGCGCAAGGGCGACGCCGTCGTCGGCGCGATCAAGCAGCCCCGCGAGGGCGAGCAGCAGGGCCGCCAGAAGTACAACGCCCTGGTCAAGGTCGACTCGATCAACGGCCTGAGCCCCGAGGATGCCGCCGCCCGCGTCGAGTTCTCGTCGCTCACCCCGCTGTACCCGCAGGAGCGGCTGCGCCTGGAGACGTCGGCGTCGAAGCTCACGCAGCGCATCATCGACCTCGTCGCACCGATCGGCAAGGGCCAGCGCGGCCTCATCGTCGCCCCGCCGAAGGCGGGCAAGACGATCGTGCTGCAGCAGATCGCCAACGCGATCGCGCAGAACAACCCCGAGGTGCACCTCATGGTCGTGCTCGTCGACGAGCGCCCCGAAGAGGTCACCGACATGCAGCGCACCGTGAAGGGCGAGGTCATCGCCTCGACCTTCGACCGCCCCGCGGAGGATCACACCACGGTCGCCGAGCTCGCGATCGAGCGCGCCAAGCGCCTCGTCGAGCTGGGCCGCGACGTGGTCGTGCTGCTCGACTCGATCACCCGCCTCGGCCGCGCCTACAACATCTCGGCGCCTGCCTCGGGCCGTGTGCTCACGGGCGGCGTGGACGCGTCGGCGCTCTACCCGCCGAAGCGCTTCTTCGGCGCCGCGCGCAACATCGAGAACGGCGGATCGCTCACGATCCTCGCCACTGCTCTGGTGGAGACCGGATCCAAGATGGACGAGGTCATCTTCGAGGAGTTCAAGGGCACCGGCAACAGCGAGCTGCGTCTGTCGCGCGCCCTCGCCGACAAGCGGATCTTCCCGGCCGTGGACGTCAACGCGTCCTCCACGCGCCGCGAGGAGATGCTGCTGAGCCCCGACGAGGTCAAGATCACCTGGAAGCTGCGCCGTGCCCTCGCCGGGCTCGACCCGCAGCAGGCCCTCGAGGTCGTCCTCGGCAAGCTCAAGGAGACCGACTCCAACGTCGAGTTCCTGCTGCAGATGCAGAACGCGCAGCTGGGCAAGCCGGCCTCCGGCACCGGCCACAGCCACGCGTCCGAGAACAGCATCCGCTGACCCGCGTCCGCGGATCAGCTGTCGTTCCGGGATCCGGTCGTCATGTTCGAACAGGTCGAGGCGCTGCGCGACGAGCACCGCAGGGTGGAGAGGGAGCTCTCCGACCCCGAGGTGCACGCCGACGCCGCACGGGCGAAGCGCGTCAACCGCCGCTATGCCGAGCTCAGCCGCATCGTGAAGGCGCATGACGACTGGATCGCCGCCGGCGAGGACCTCGAGACCGCGCGCGAGTTCGCCCGAGAGGACGAGTCGATCGCGGCGGAGATCCCCGCCCTCGAAGAGCACCTGCAGCAGACGCAGGAGAAGCTGCGTCGGCTGCTGATCCCGCGGGATCCGGATGACGCACGCGACGTCATCATGGAGATCAAGGCGGGGGAGGGCGGCGCGGAGTCCGCGCTCTTCGCCGCGGATCTGCTGCGCATGTACATGCAGTACGCCGCGTCGAAGGGCTGGAAGACCGAGCTCCTGGAGCGCACCGAGTCCGACCTCGGCGGCTACAAGGACGTGCAGGTCGCGATCAAGGGATCGTCGACGGATCCCTCCCAGGGGGTCTGGGCGCACCTCAAGTACGAGGGCGGCGTGCACCGCGTGCAGCGGGTTCCCGCCACCGAGTCGCAGGGGCGCATCCACACCTCGACGACGGGAGTGCTCGTGTTCCCCGAGGTCGACGAGCCCGACGAGATCGCGATCAACCAGAACGACCTCAAGATCGACGTCTTCCGCTCATCCGGACCGGGCGGCCAGTCCGTCAACACCACCGACTCGGCGGTGCGCATCACGCATCTGCCCACCGGGATCGTGGTGTCGATGCAGAACGAGAAGTCGCAGCTGCAGAACCGCGAGGCGGCGATGCGCGTGCTGCGCGCCCGCCTGCTCGCCAAGCAGCAGGAGGAGCTCGAGGCTGCAGCGTCCGACGCCCGCCGCTCCCAGATCCGCGGCATGGACCGCTCGGAGCGGATCCGCACGTACAACTTCCCGGAGAACCGCATCGCGGATCACCGCACCGGCTTCAAGGCCTACAACCTCGATCAGGTGATGGACGGCGCGCTGGAGCCGATCATCGAGTCCGCGATCCATGCGGACGAGGAGGCGCGCCTGGCCGCACTCGGCAGCGAGGCCTGAGCACTCCCGGCGCGAGCTGAGGCATCGGTGCGTCAGCCTTGGGCCGCCAGCCGCAGCTCGAGCTGATCGAGCAGAAGGTCGAGGCCGTAGTCGAACTCGTCGCCGAAGCGGTAGTCGTGTCCGATCACCATCTGCTCCAGCATCTCGGCGAGGTGCGGATACTCCGCGGCCGGCAGATCCAAGCCTTCGGCGAAGGCCTCGGGCCCCGTGTCGGGGGTGAAGGGCAGGCTGAGCTCGGTGAGCACGAATCCGTAGATGTAGGCGTCCAGCGCCGAGTAGGCGTGCGCCGCGAGCGTGAGGGTGAAGCCGTCTTTGCGCAGCAGACCGAGGACACGGTCGTGGTGTCGCATCACGGCCTGTCCCGGGTTCGCCCTGGACTCGAGCAGAGTGAGCGCCCAGGGGTGCTTCTTGAGCACGGCGCGCATGGCGTGGGCGCGCGCGGTCATGGCGGGGCGCCAGGGCGTGCCGACCTCGAGCAGCGGGATCTGTGTGAACGCCGCGTCCGCGAGCAGGTCCAGCAGCTCGTCCTTGCCGGAGACGTGGTGATAGAGCGACATCGCCTCGGCGCCGAGCGCCTTGCCGACGTTGCGCATGCTCACGGCGGTCAGGCCGCCCTCGTCGGCGACCTGCATGGCAGCGGCGACGATGCGCTCACGGCTGAGCGGCGCGCGCGGGGCCACTGCGACTCCCTTCCGGGCCGTACTTGTGCCCTTACGCATGTAAGGCTATCGTAGGCGCGACAGACTTACAGGCGTAAGGGGAGAGCATGCGGGCAGGGGTTGTGGAGAGGTACGGGCCTGCGTCGGTCGTGCGGATCGCGACGGTGGCCGATCCTGTCGCACGTCGAGGCGAGGGTCTGGTGCGGGTCGTGGCGTCGACCGTGAACTCCGGCGACGCCCGCATCCGTGGTGCACGCTTCCCACGCGGGTTCGCCCTGCCGGGTCGGCTCGCGCTCGGTCTCCGGGGCCCTCGGAAAAGGGTGCTCGGCGTCGTCTTCGCGGGGACCATCGTCGAGCTCGGCGCAGGGGATCCCGGTCGCGGCCCGCGAGCGCGGAGCCGGGCCGAGGCGATGACAGCCTTCGCCGTCGGAGATCGCGTCTGCGGCATGACGGGCGCCCGGATGGGGGCGCACGCCGAGCTCGTCGCGGTCCCCGGCTCGCGTCTCGTGCGCCTTCCTGACGCGGTCTCCTTCGACGACGCCGCCGGGGTGCTGTTCGGCGGCACGACGGCTCTGCACTACCTGCGCGACAAGGCGCTCCTGCAGCCCGGCGAGCGAGTGCTCGTGGTCGGTGCCTCCGGAGCGGTCGGCACGAACGCCGTGCAGCTGGCGAAGCATTTCGGGGCGACGGTCACGGCAGTCACCAGCGGCCGCAACGCGCAGCTCGTCGCGGCCCTCGGCGCCGACAGGCTCATCGATTACGGGACGGTGCCGATCGAGTCTCTCGCGGCGCGCGGGGAGCGCTTCGACGTCGTGTTCGACACGGTCGGCGCGCTGAGCCCGGCGAGCGGCCGGCCGCTGCTGGCTGAGGGCGGACGGCTCCTGCTGGCCGTCGCGAGTCTCGGCGAGATGATCACGGCACGCGGCCCGGTGAAGACAGGCACGGCGCCTGAGCGCCCTGAAGACATCGCCGCGCTGCTCGGCCTCATCGAATCGGGCGCCCTCCGCGTCGTCACGGATCGATCGCTTCCGCTCGACCGCCTCGCCGAGGCGCACGCCCTCGTCGACTCCGGTCGCAAGGTCGGCAATCTCCTTCTGCACCCGCAGGCCGACGCGTCCGCGGCTGAACGGGCCGATCGGTCGGAGCGCTGATGCAGCCCTTCTCGACGCGACCTCTGCCCTGACGCGCCGCCCGTCACCAGGCGCCGCGCGTGGGCGTGCGCCCCTCCCTGGCGTCGTCCGGAAGCGCCATCTCGGCGCGCATGCCCAGCAGTCGCACGGGGCGGTCAGGCTCGATCCGGGAGATCAGCTCGTGCGCCTTCGCCACGATCGCTGGCCGGTCGGTGGTCTCCGGGATCCGCTTCGTGAAGGTCTTCGTCGTGAACGGCGCATAGCGCACCTTGAGCCCGAGGCCGATGACGCCGCGTCCGTCCTCCGCGACATCGTCGAGCACCTGATCGAGCAGCACCAGCGCAGCCCGCTCGATCTCGGTACGGTCGGCGAGATCGCTCTGATAAGTCGTCTCCCGGCTGTGCCCGCGCGGGACCCAGGGCGTGTCATCGACGACCGCGGATCCGCCGCCCCGCCCGAGCTCGCGGTACCAGAGCCCCATCCGCGGGCCGAACTCGGACACGAGCGCGTCCTCGGGCGCTGACGCCAGTTCCGCGACCGTGCGGATGCCCAGGCCCGCGAGGCGCTTCGACACCTTCGAGCCGACGCCCCACAGCTCGATCACCGCGCGCTCGCCCATCACCTCGTCCCAGTTGCCGGCCGTGAGGCGGAAGACGCCCCGGGGCTTGCCGAAGCCCGTCGCGATCTTGGCCCGCACGAGCGTGTCGCCGATGCCGACGCTGCAGTGCAGGCGCGTCCGGTCCAGGACGGCCTGCTGGATGCGCCGCGCGTATGCCTCTGGATCGTCGGTGTCGACGCCGACGAACGCCTCGTCCCACCCGAGCACCTGCACCACGGCGCCCGGCTGGGCGCGCAGCTCGTCCATCACCTCTGCGGAGGCGGCGAGGTAGGCGGGGGCGTCGACGGGCAGGATCACGGCGTCCGGCGCCTTGCGCGCCGCGATGCGCAGCGGCATGCCCGAGCCGACGCCGAACGCGCGTGCCTCATAGGAGGCGGTCGAGACCACGGCGCGCTCGGTCGGGTCGCCGCGACCGCCCACGATCAGGGGCAGGCCGGCGAGCTCCGGACGTCGCAGCACCTCGACGGCCGCGATGAACTGGTCCAGGTCCACATGGAGAACCCACCGCATGCCCCGACCCTACGCGGATCCGGGGCGTTCCGCTCAGATGGAGTATTCCGGCACGGAGAGGATCCGCGCTGTGCTCTCACCCTCGACGCGGGGTCGCGCGCGGGCGGGCACCCCGGTGAGCACGGAATCTGCCGGGGCGTCCTTCGTCACCACGGCGTTGGCGCCGATCGCGGACCGCGCGCCGATCACCACGGGACCGAGGATCTTGGCGCCCGCGCCCACGACCACGCCGTCCTCGAGCGTGGGGTGGCGCTTGCCGGCGTCGCGGGTGCGGCCGCCGAGCGTGACCCCGTGGTACAGCATCACGTCGTCGCCGATCTCCGCCGTCTCGCCGATCACGACGCCCATGCCGTGGTCGATGAAGAAGCGGCGCCCGATCTGCGCACCGGGGTGGATCTCGATGCCCGTCAACCACCGTGCGATCTGCGAACCCATCCGCGCGGGGAAGCGCAGGCCGCGTGTCCACAGTGCGTGGTTCACCCGGTGCGCCCAGATGGCGTGCAGACCGGGGTAGAGCAGCGCGATCTCGAGTCCGCCGCGGGCGGCGGGGTCGCGGAGCCGGGCGGACGCGACGTCCTCGCGCATCCGCCCGATCCACGACATGTCGGGGATCGGCATCAGTCCTCGCGCAGATCCTCGAACAGCGCCGTGGACAGGTAGCGCTCGCCCGTGTCGGGGATGACGACGACGATGGTCTTGCCCTCGTTCTCGGGGCGCTTCGCCACCTGCAGCGCCGCCCATGCGGCCGCGCCGCTGGAGATGCCGACGAGCAGGCCCTCCTGGGCCGCGAGGGCGCGGGACGTCGCCAGGGCGTCCTCGAACTCGACGGTGACGACCTCGTCGTAGACCTCGGTGTCGAGGATCGGCGGGACGAAGTTCGGGCCGATGCCCTGGATCTTCGCCGGGCCCGGCGTTCCTGTCGACAGCAGCGGGGAAGCGGTCGGCTCGACCGCGATGACCTTCACGTCGGGCTTGCGCTGCTTGAGCACCTGGCCCACGCCGGTGATGGTGCCGCCCGTGCCGACGCCGGCGACGAAGATGTCCACGGCGCCGTCCGTGTCGCGCCAGATCTCCTCGGCGGTGGTGACACGGTGGATCTCCGCGTTGGCCTCGTTCTCGAACTGGTGCGCGAGGATCGCGCCGGGCGTCTCCGCGGCGATGCGCTCGGCCTCGGCGACGGCTCCCTTCATGCCCAGCGTCGGGTCGGTCAGCACGAGCTGCGCGCCGAACGCCTTGAGCAGGACCCGGCGCTCCTTCGACATCGAGGCGGGCATGGTCAGGATCACCTTGTAGCCGCGGGCGGCGCCGACCAGCGAGAGCGCGATCCCGGTGTTGCCGCTGGTGGCCTCGACGATCGTGCCGCCCGGGGCGAGCGAACCGTCCTTCTCCGCAGCGTTGATGATCGCGATGCCCAGGCGGTCCTTGACGCTGGAGCCAGGGTTGAAGTACTCGAGCTTGGCCAGCACCGTCGCACCCGCGCCCTCGGTGACGTGGTTGAGACGGACCAGCGGGGTGTTCCCGAATGCCGTGGTGATGTCGGGGTGGATGCCTGCCATGACTGACCTTTCGATGGACGCACTGCTTCGGGCGACGGCTCCCGTCCTGTCGGCGGACGAGGCCACGTCCCGTCGGCGGACGAGGACACGATCGTGCACAGCCTAGGACCGCCACCGATGCGCACGGTGAATGTGACGCCCGCATTACGCTGGACGTCTATGTCCGTGCCCCTCGCCGAAGCCCTCCGCCGCGCCGCGAACGTCCTCGCCGAGGCCGGCGTCCTCGATCCCGCCGTGGACGCCGAACTGCTCGCCGGGCACGTCCTGGGCGCGGGGCGCGGGGCCGTGCAGGCGGCGACGATCCGCGGCGACGCGCTCGACGAGGCGCAGGCGGAGGCGCTGGACGCCCTCGTCGCGCGGCGCGCGGCGCGCGAGCCGCTGCAGCATCTCACCGGCACCGCTCCGTTCCGCCACCTGGAGCTGGCGGTCGGGCCCGGTGTGTTCGTGCCGCGCCCGGAGACCGAGATCGTCGCGCAGTTCGCGATCGACGCTCTGCTGGCCGCGGCCTCGCCCGAGCCGGTCGCGGTCGACCTGTGCACCGGATCCGGCGCGATCGCGCTGGCGATGGCGACCGAGGTCCCGCACGCCCGGGTGCACGCCGTGGAGCTGTCGCCGGAGGCGCACGCCTGGGCGCGGCGCAACACCGCCGGTCAGCCCAACCTCGCGCTTGTCCTGGGCGACCTCCGCGACACGCTGGGGGAACTCGACGGCACCGTGGACGTGGTGATCTCCAACCCGCCGTACGTGCCCGACGACGCGATCCCGCGCGACCCGGAGGTGCGCCTGTTCGACCCCGCCCTGGCGCTCTACGGCGGCCCGGACGGACTCGACGTCGTGCGCGCCATCAGCCGGCGCGCCTGGGCGCTGCTGCACCCTGGCGGCACGCTGGTGCTGGAGCATGCCGAGGTGCAGGGTGCCGCGATCCGCGAGCTGCTCGCGGCGGACGGCTGGCGCGCGACCGCCACGCACCAGGACCTCACGCGCCGCGATCGCGCCACGACGGCGATCCGGCCGTAGGCGGGACCGACCCTCGCCGCGGCTGCGCCGGCGGGCCGCGCTCAGCAGTGCGCCGGGGTTCGCCCCGTAGACTGGGCCGGTCATGTCCTCCCTCATCGATACCCGCGACGCGGATCAGATCCTCACCGGCATGCGCCAGGCCCGTCTCGCGATCGGCCGCGGCGACCTGGTCGTGCTCCCCACCGACACCGTCTACGGCGTGGGCGCAGACGCGTTCAGCCCCGCAGCCGTGCAGCGCCTGCTCGACGCGAAGGGGAGGGGGCGCCAGCAGCCGCCTCCCGTGCTCGTGGGCAGCACCGCAACCCTCGCTGCCCTCGTCGAGACGGTGCCCGAGCCCGTGCAGCGCCTCGTCGACGCGTTCTGGCCGGGCGGCCTCACGATCGTGCTGCCGTCGCAGCCGTCGCTCGTCTGGGACCTCGGCGAGACCCACGGCACCGTCGCGGTGCGCATGCCCGACCACAAGGTCGCGCTCGCACTGCTCGAGGAGACCGGTCCGCTCGCCGTCTCCAGCGCGAACCTGACCGGCCGGCCCGCCGCCGTGGACGCCGAGGGCGCTCAGGGCATGCTCGGTGACAGCGTCGCGGTGTACCTGGATGCGGGTCCGGCGACCGGTGGCGTCGCCTCCACGATCGTCGACGCCACATCGCTCGTGCGTCCGGGTGGCGACGATGCGAAGGTGCGGGTGCTCCGCGAGGGCGCGATCTCGCGCGACGCGCTGGCCGGCGTGCTCGGGGATCTGCTCGAAGAGCCGTCCTGACGGTCCTCGGATGAGAGCGACGACGTGAAGCAGTACCTGTTCACCGTGATCCTCACGGCGGCCGTGACCCTGGCGTGCTCGTGGGTGGTGTGGCAGCTGAGCCACCGGTTCAAGCTGTACCAGGGCATCCGCGAACGCGACGTGCACACCACCCCGACGCCGCGCCTCGGGGGAGTGGCGATGCTGCTCGGGATCCTCGCGGCGTTCGCCGCCAGCGCGGCGAGCCCGTTCTTCCACATCATCTGGGCGCAGCCGCAGACGATGTGGTCGGTGCTCGGTGCGGTGCTCCTCATCGCGGTCGTCGGCGTCGTCGACGACCTGTGGGACCTGGACTGGATGATCAAGCTCGGCGCCCAGTTCATCGCGGCGGGACTGGTGACGATCGTCGGCGGACTGCAGATCGCGTCGCTCCCGCTCGCCGAGCCCGTGATCGGATCCAACTGGCTGAGTATCGTCATCACGATGTTCACGATCGTGATCGTCATGAACGCCGTGAACTTCATCGACGGACTCGACGGTCTCGTCGCCGGCGTGTGCCTCATCGCGAACGGCGTGTTCTTCGCGTACTCGTACATCATCGCCCGCGACATCGGGCAGTCCAGCTACTTCAGTCTCGCGCCGTTCATCGCCGCAGTGCTCATCGGCGCCTGCATCGGATTCCTGCCGATGAACTGGAGCCCGGCGAAGCTGTTCATGGGGGACTCCGGGGCTCTCGTGATCGGCCTGCTCATGGCCACCAGCGCCGTCGCGATCACCGGGCAGCTGAATCCCACCGTACTCACCGACGCGCAGATCGGGCGCTCCCAGCTGCTCGGAGCGTTCATCCCGATCCTGCTCCCCGTCGTCGTAGTGCTGCTGCCGCTGCTGGACTTCGGTCTCGCCGTGCTGCGGCGCATGAGCGCCGGCAAGTCGCCGTTCTCCCCGGACCGCAAGCACCTGCATCACCGCATGCTCGACCTCGGCCACCGCGGCCGCGACGCCGTCCTCATCTTCTACGCCTGGACCGCCGTCATCTCCCTCGCCGTGCTGCTGATGTACATCGGCTCGCGCGAGGGCTGGTACGGCGAGTACGCCGCGGGCGTGCTCTTCGGCGTCGTCGGCGCCGGGGCGTGCCTGGTCGTCACCCTCATCCCGTCGCGTCCCCGCGTCCCGCAGAACGTCCCCCAGAAGGAACCGAAATGAGCTCCGCGAGCCCCGTCACCAGCACCCCGATCCTGCGCACCGCGCTGATCGCCTCCGGGGTGGCCGCCGTCGTGCTCGCGGCGGTCGCCGCCGTGATCGGCGGGGTGCTGAAGGGCGCGCCCGGTGTGTGGAGCGGGCTCATCGGAGCGCTCATCGCCGTGGTGTTCGGCGCGATCACCGCCGGCAGCATCCTCATCGCCAACCGGTGGTTCGGTCAGGAGCTGTACGTCCAGCTGTTCTTCGCGATCGTGATGGGCGGCTGGTTCCTCAAGCTCGGCCTGTTCGTGGTGCTGATCCTGGTGCTGCGGGGACAGCCCTGGCTGGAGCCGGTGGTGTTCTTCTGGTCGCTGCTGGCGGGGGTGCTGGTCTCGCTCGCGATCGACGGCGTGGTGTTCCTGAAGATGCGGCTGCCGCACGTCAGCGACACCTCGCTGCCGACCGTCGCGCCGGACGATGTCGCCCCTGCGGCAGGGGAGCGCAACCCCTCCGATCGCGGTCATGACGCGGATTCAGGCAACTCACATGTCTGATAGGCTGGTTCGCGAGCCCGCTCGTCACGCGAGCGCTGCGCTGTGAAGCACATCGACCGACGCCCCGGTAGCCCCCGGTGCCCCGAAGTTGGAGCCCGCGCTGTTTAATCTTGCTGCGACCATGATTCCTCGACTGGCCGACGACAGCGGTTTCCACGGCCCGTCGATGGACGAGTTCTTCCCGGACATCCTCTTCAACGCGTTCGGCGTCCCGGTCCACCGCATCCACCTGGTCCAGTTCGTCTCCGTCGTGGCCGTGGTGCTCATCCTCGTCCTCGGCACGCGCCGGATGAAGATCGTCCCCGGTCGCTTCCAGAGCGTCGTGGAGATGGGCCTCGGCTTCGTCCGCGGCGGCATCGCGCACGACCTGCTCGGCCGCAAGGACGGCGACCGGTTCCTGCCGATCCTCACCACGATCTTCTTCATGACGCTGTTCATGAACATCACGGGAATCATCCCCGGCCTGAACATCGCCGGCACGAGCATCATCGGCGTGCCCCTGCTGCTCGCGGTCGTCAGCTACGTGACGTTCATCTACGCGGGCATCAAGAAGAGCCCGAAGAACTTCTTCAAGAACGCCCTCTTCCCGGCCGGTGTGCCGTGGCCGGTGTACATCATCGTCACGCCGATCGAGTTCATCTCGACCTTCATCATCCGCCCGGTGACCCTCACCCTGCGTCTTCTGATGAACATGGTCGTCGGTCACATGCTGCTGGTGCTGTGCTACTCGGCCACCGCGTTCTTCTTCTTCACCGCGGGCGGCGGCTGGGCCGCGCTCGGCGTCGGAACCCTCGCCTTCGGCGGCGCCTTCTCGGTCTTCGAGATCCTGGTGGCCGTCCTCCAGGCCTACGTCTTCACCGTCCTCACCGCGGTCTACATCCAGCTCGCGGTCGCAGAAGAGCACTGACAACCCCTGCGGGCGGCGAGACCGCCGCCCACAACGAAAGGAAAAATCCGTGGACGCTACTACGGTTCTCGCAGCAGTCAACGGCAACCTCGCGGCGATCGGCTACGGCCTCGCTGCCATCGGCCCGGCCATCGGCGTGGGCATCGTCGTCGGCAAGACGATCGAGGGTGTCGCCCGCCAGCCCGAGCTGGCCGGTCGTCTGCAGGTTCTGATGTGGATCGGTATCGCCTTCACCGAGGCGCTCGCGTTCGTCGGCATCGCCGTCGGCTTCATCCCCTTCCCGTAATCCGCACCCGAATCCCGAAGGAGACAGGATGCTGAACGCTCTTGTCACGAACCTCGCGGCCGAGGGTGAGGCGCACAACCCGCTCCTGCCCGCGTGGTACGACCTGGTCTGGTCGGCGCTGTGGTTCCTCGTGATCCTGCTCGTGGTGTGGTTCTACGCCCTTCCGCGGTTCACGAAGATGCTCGACGAGCGCTCTGCGGCCATCGAGGGCAACATCGCGAAGGCGGACGAGGCGCAGAAGCAGGCCGAGGCCGCGCTGGCGGAGTACACCCGTCAGCTCGCCGAGGCCCGCACCGAGGCCGGCACGATCCGTGAGACCGCCCGCGAGGACGGCAAGAAGATCGTCGCCGAGGCGAAGGAGACCGCTGCCGCCGAGGCCGCGCGTCTGACCGCCGCCGCGCACGCCCAGATCGAGGCGGAGCGTCAGACGGCGTTCGTCTCGCTGCGCAACGAGGTCGGCGGCCTCGCCCTCGACCTCGCCGGCGGCGTGGTCGGCGAGACCCTCTCCGACGACGCACGCGCGACGGCCGTCGTGGACCGCTTCCTCGCGGACCTCGAGGCCTCCGAGGCGGCGAAGTAATGGGCAGCGCGACCGCTCAGGCCCTCACGGCGTCGAGCAGCGCTCTGACCGCCGCGCAGGGGATCACCCTCGACGTCGCCGGGGAGCTCTTCTCCGCCACGCGCCTGATCGGTGAGTCCTCCGCGCTGAGCGGCGCGCTCGCCGATCCCGCAGCCCCCGTCGAGGCCCGCGCCGCCCTGGTGTCGCGGGTGTTCGCCGGCGCCTCCGAGGCTGCGCGCACCGTGCTCACCACGGTCGCCTCGCAGCGCTGGTCCTCCGCCGCCGACCTGGTCGACGGTGTGGAGGAGCTCGCCGTGCGCGCCGCGGCGATCGCGTCGCCGGACGCCGACATCGAGGGCGAGCTGTTCTCGGTCTCGCGCCTGGTCGCCGACAACGCCGACCTCGAGCTGGCCCTGGGCAGCCGCCTGGGCGACGGCGAGGGCAAGGCCGCGCTCCTGCAGAAGCTGGTCGGGTCGAGCCTGCACCCGGCGACGTCGCTGATCGTCACGTCCCTGGTGCGTCTGCCGCGAGGACGTCGCGTGCGCCGGCTGCTGAGCCGGGCCATGCGCATCGTGTCCGCGCAGCGCGACCGCATCGTCGCGACCGTGCGCACCGCCCGGCCGCTCACCGCGCAGCAGCGCGACCGTCTCCGCACGGTGCTGACCGGCCGCTACGGCCGTCAGGTCGCGCTGAACGAGGTGCTCGACGCCGCCGTCGTCGGAGGCCTGCGCGTGCAGGTCGCGGACGACGTGATCGACGGCAGCATCGCCGCCCGCCTCGCCGATCTCCGGCAGAAGCTCGCGGGCTGACAAACGAACTTCGCGCGGTAAGGCCGCGCACCTGTATACAAAGGGAAGACAATGGCAGAACTTTCGATCAGCCCCGACGTCATCCGTGACGCGCTGAAGGACTTCGTCGCCGCGTACGAGCCGACGTCCGGCACGGCGACCGAGGTCGGCACCGTCATCGACGCCGCGGACGGCATCGCGCACGTCGAGGGACTGCCCGGCGTCATGGCGAACGAGCTCGTGACCTTCGCCGACGGCACCAAGGGTCTCGCACTGAACCTGGACGAGCACGAGATCGGTGTGGTCGTCCTCGGCGACTTCGCCGGCATCGAGGCCGGCCAGGAGGTCACCCGCACCGGCGAGGTGCTCTCGGTGCCCGTCGGCGACGGCTACCTCGGCCGCGTGGTGGACCCGCTCGGCAACCCGATCGACGGCCTCGGCGCCATCGCCACGGAGGGTGTCCGCGAGCTCGAGCTGCAGGCGCCCGGCGTCATGCAGCGTAAGAGCGTGCACGAGCCGATGCAGACCGGCATCAAGGCGATCGACGCGATGATCCCCGTCGGCCGCGGCCAGCGCCAGCTCATCATCGGCGACCGCCAGACCGGCAAGACCGCGATCGCGATCGACACCATCATCAACCAGAAGGCCAACTGGGAGTCCGGCGACGTCAACAAGCAGGTCCGCTGCATCTACGTCGCGATCGGCCAGAAGGGCTCGACCATCGCCTCCGTCAAGGGCGCGCTGGAAGAGGCCGGCGCTCTCGAGTACACCACGATCGTCGCGGCCCCCGCGTCCGACCCGGCCGGCTTCAAGTACCTCGCCCCCTACACCGGCTCGGCCATCGGCCAGCACTGGATGTACGGCGGCAAGCACGTCCTGATCATCTTCGACGACCTGTCGAAGCAGGCCGAGGCCTACCGCGCCGTGTCGCTGCTGCTGCGCCGCCCGCCGGGCCGCGAGGCGTACCCCGGCGACGTCTTCTACCTGCACTCCCGCCTGCTGGAGCGCTGCGCGAAGCTGTCCGACGAGCTCGGCGCCGGTTCGATGACGGGTCTGCCCATCATCGAGACCAAGGCGAACGACGTCTCGGCGTACATCCCGACCAACGTGATCTCGATCACCGACGGTCAGATCTTCCTGCAGTCCGACCTGTTCAACGCGAACCAGCGTCCGGCTGTCGACGTGGGCATCTCGGTGTCCCGCGTCGGTGGTGACGCCCAGGTCAAGTCGATCAAGAAGGTCTCCGGAACGCTGAAGCTGGAGCTCGCGCAGTACCGGTCGCTCGAGGCGTTCGCGATGTTCGCCTCCGACCTCGACCAGGCCTCGCGTCGTCAGCTCGCCCGTGGTGCGCGCCTGACCGAGCTGCTCAAGCAGCCGCAGTACTCGCCGTACCCGGTGGAGGACCAGGTCGTCTCGATCTGGGCCGGCACCAACGGCAAGCTCGACTCGATCGAGGTCGAGGACGTGCTGCGCTTCGAGCGCGAGCTGCTCGACCACCTGCGTCGCAACACCGACGTCCTCACCAAGCTCCGCGACACGAACGTCCTCGACGACGACACCGTCGCCGAGCTGGAGAAGGCGACCGACGCCTTCATCCTCGAGTTCCAGGGCGGCAAGGGCCACGGCATCGGCGCTCCCGGTCACGAGGAGCACAGTGCTGCGGACGCCGAGGACGTGAACCAGGAGAAGATCGTCAAGGGTCGCCGCGCGTAAGCGCGGGGGAGTCTTCCGATATGGGCGCACAACTCCGGGTCTACAAGCAGAAGATCTCTTCTGCTCAGACGACCAAGAAGATCACGAAGGCGATGGAGCTCATCGCGGCTTCGCGCATCCAGAAGGCGATGGCGCGTGTCAACGCGTCCTCGCCCTTCGCGCGAGCCGTGACCCGAGCCGTCTCCGCCGTGGCCACGCACTCCAACGTCGACCACCCGCTCACCCGTGAGCCCGAGAACATCCGCCGCTCCGCGGTCGTGATCTTCTCGTCGGACCGCGGCCTCGCGGGCGCCTTCAACTCGCAGATCCTCCGTGAGGGCATGGAGCTCGCCGAGCTGCTGCGCTCCGAGGGCCGCGAGCCGGTGTTCTACCTGGTGGGCCGCAAGGCCGTCGGCTACTTCCAGTTCCGCGGCCTCGACGCTGCGGCGGAGTGGACCGGCGACACCGACACGCCGTCCTTCCACACCGCGGAGGCCATCTCGGCCACCCTGCTGGAGGCCTTCGCGCGCGGTGGCGACCAGGGCGGCGTGGACGAGATCCACCTCGTCTACAACCGCTTCGTCAGCATGATGACGCAGTCGCCGGAGACGGTCCGCCTGCTTCCGCTGGAGATCGCGGAGGCCGACGAGTCCGACACCTCGACCGCGGTCTATCCGCTGTACGAGTTCGAGCCGGATGCGGCCACGGTGCTCGACGCGATCCTGCCGGTGTACATCCAGAGCCGTGTCTTCAACGCCCTCCTGCAGTCGTCCGCCGCCAAGCAGGCCGCGACGCAGAAGGCGATGAAGTCCGCCAGCGACAACGCCGACAAGCTCATCACCGACTACACCCGCCTGCGCAACAACGCGCGCCAGGCGGAGATCACGCAGCAGATCGCCGAGATCGTCGGCGGCGCCGACGCCCTGGCGTCGAGCAAGTAAGACCCTCAGGAGAGAGACGAAATATGACTGACACTGCTACGACGGTCGTCGGCCGCGTTGCTCGCGTCACCGGCCCGGTCGTCGACATCGAGTTCCCGCACGATGCGATCCCCGACATCTACAACGCGCTGAAGACGACGATCGCGATCGGCGACGAGTCGACCGAGATCACCCTCGAGGTCGCGCAGCACCTCGGCGACGACCTGGTCCGCGCCATCGCCCTCAAGCCGACCGACGGCATCGTCCGCGGCCAGGAGGTGCGCGACACCGGCGCGCCCATCTCGGTTCCCGTCGGCGACGTGACCAAGGGCAAGGTCTTCAACGTGATCGGCGAGGTCCTCAACGCCGAGCCCGGCGAGCAGATCGAGGTCACCGAGCGCTGGCCGATCCACCGCAAGGCGCCGAACTTCGACCAGCTCGAGTCCAAGACCACGATGTTCGAGACCGGCATCAAGTCGATCGACCTGCTGACCCCGTACGTGCAGGGTGGCAAGATCGGCCTGTTCGGCGGCGCGGGCGTCGGCAAGACCGTCCTCATCCAGGAGATGATCCAGCGCGTCGCGCAGGACCACGGCGGTGTGTCGGTGTTCGCCGGTGTCGGCGAGCGCACCCGTGAGGGCAACGACCTCATCGGCGAGATGGAGGAGGCGGGCGTCTTCGACAAGACCGCCCTCGTCTTCGGCCAGATGGACGAGCCGCCGGGGACGCGTCTGCGCGTCGCGCTGTCTGCGCTGACCATGGCGGAGTACTTCCGCGATGTGCAGAAGCAGGACGTGCTGCTCTTCATCGACAACATCTTCCGCTTCACGCAGGCCGGATCCGAGGTCTCCACGCTGCTCGGCCGCATGCCGTCCGCGGTGGGCTACCAGCCGAACCTCGCCGACGAGATGGGTGTGCTCCAGGAGCGCATCACCTCGACCCGCGGTCACTCGATCACCTCCCTGCAGGCGATCTACGTGCCGGCCGACGACTACACCGACCCGGCTCCGGCGACCACCTTCGCGCACCTCGACGCGACCACCGAGCTCTCGCGTGAGATCGCCTCGAAGGGTCTGTACCCGGCGATCGACCCGCTGACCTCGACCTCGCGGATCATGGACCCCCGCTACCTGGGCGAGGACCACTACCGCGTGGCCACCACGGTCAAGCAGATCCTGCAGAAGAACAAGGAGCTGCAGGAGATCATCGCGATCCTCGGTGTCGACGAGCTCTCCGAAGAGGACAAGATCGTCGTCGCCCGCGCGCGCCGCATCCAGCAGTTCCTGTCCCAGAACACCTACATGGCGAAGAAGTTCACCGGTGTCGAGGGCTCCACGGTTCCGCTCAAGGACACGATCGAGTCGTTCGACGCGATCTGCCGCGGTGACTTCGACCACGTCGCCGAGCAGGCCTTCTTCAACGTCGGCCCGATCTCGGACGTCGAGGAGAAGTGGGCGCAGATCCAGAAGGAGAACGCCTGATCATGGCGCTGCACGTCAGCCTCGTCTCCGCCGACGCGGAGGTCTGGACCGGCGAGGCCAGCCTCGTCGTCGCGAAGACCGTCGAGGGCGAGCTGGGCTTCATGGCCGGGCACGAGCCCGTGCTGGCCATCCTCGCCGAGGGGCAGGTCCGCATCACGCAGCTGGACGGCACCAAGGTGCTGGCCAGCGCGCGCGACGGCTTCGTCTCGATGGAGGGCGACTCCCTGACCATCGTGGCGGGCAACGCGGCGCTCGTCGCCTGATCCACCACCTCACGCCGGCGCCGGATCCCTTCGGGGGTCCGGCGCTCGCGTTTCCCCGCCCTGCGCCCCCGAGGAGTCCGCCCATGATGATCCTGCTGCCCCCGAGCGAGACCAAGCGCCCGGGCGGGAGACGGGGCCCCGCCGTTCCCGCGGCATGGGCGCTGCCCGGCCTGCTGCCGCAGCGCACCCAGGTACGTGACGCGCTCGAGGCGCTCGCGGCGGATCCCGAGGCGACACGACGGGTGCTCAAGCTCAGCGACAAGCAGCTCGACGAGGCGGTGCGCGACAACGCGTCCCTCGGCGACGGCCCCGTCATGCCGGCCGTCGACCGCTACACCGGCGTGCTGTTCGACGCGCTCGATGCCGCCTCGCTCGACGGCTATGCCCGGCGGTGGCTCGGCGCGCACGTGCGGATCCATTCCGCGCCGTTCGGCCCCGTCGGTGCGCTGGACGCGATCCCGTCGTACCGTCTGGGCGCGGCCGCTTCCGTGCCCGGGCTTCCTGCCCTGCGTCGGCTCTGGGCCGACGCGGTGACCGCCGAGCTCGCGGCGACGGACCCCGGCTTCGTGCTCGACCTGCGCTCGGAGGCCTATGTCGGGCTCGGACCCGTGCCGGCCGAGGTGCCGTCGGCGTACGTGCGGGTCGTCACCGCGCAGGGCAAGGCGCTGAACCACTTCAACAAGCATGCGAAGGGCGCGCTCGTGCGCCGCCTCGCACAGGAGCGGCCGAGGATCGCTTCGCGACGGAGCCTGCTGAACTGGGCCGCTCGCTCGGGGATCGAGCTCCGGGATGCAGGCGACTCCGGGATCCTGGATCTGGTCACCGATCAGCCGACGGCCCGCAAATAGTTGCTGAGTACGACGCCGGGACACGGTATGGTGTTTCGCGTCGAAGCACCCAGCTGATTCTCAGCCGGGGCTCCTCGATGCGAAGGCATCAACAACCGATTCCCGGAGGGAAACATGGACTCTTACGGAGACAGTTCCGCACTCGCGGCTGCCTATCTGATCGCCGCGTTCACGTGGTTCATCTTCGCCATCATCTTCTACGTGCTCGGCTCGCTCTTCCTCATGAAGATCTTCGAAAAGGCCGGCGTCGAGGGCAAGTGGCGCGCGTGGGTGCCGTTCTACAACGTGATGATCTTCCTGAAGCTCGGCGATCTGAGCCCGTGGCTCGCGTTCGGCTTCCTGCTGGCCTGGGTGCCGGTCCTCGGCTGGCTCGTGAGCATCGCCATGGCCGTCGTCATGGTGCTCGCCGCGTGGCGCGTGGGCCTCAAGTTGCAGAAGAGCAGCCCCTGGGTCGTGCTCTACATCTTCCTGGCCATCGTGTGGCTCGGCATCAACGCGTTCGACAAGTCGCGCTGGAACCCGAACATCGCGCCCGCGTCCTGGGCCGGCAACGGCTTCCTCGCGGACCGCACGGTGTGGCAGGGCATCCCGGTGCAGCCGTCCGCGCAGGCTCCGGCCGCGGGCTACGGCGCCCCGCAGGGCTACCAGCCGCCGGCCGCTCAGGGCTACGCCCCGCCGCAGCCGGGATACGGTCAGCCTGCCGCCCCGCAGGCTCCCGCCGCTCCGCAGGCGCCGACGTTCCAGCCGCCGGCCGCTCCTCCCGCGACGCCGCCGGCACCGCCTGCGCCGCCCGCACCGCCGGCCGCCAACCCGGACGCGCCCGCCACGGGCGAGCAGCCCCCGGCCTGACGCCCTTCCCGCAAGCCCCGGTCCTCGGACCGGGGCTTGCGGCGTCCCCGGGGTGCCGACCCGCCCAGCCGGACATGGCCTGTAGTTTGGAGGCATGAGCGCTGAACGTCGAGTCGGATCGTCCGGGCTCCTAGTCTCCGCTGTGGGGCTCGGATGCAACAACTTCGGACGGGCGGGAACGGCGACGGAGACGCTGCAGGGCACGCGGGAGGTCCTGGATGCGGCGATCGACCACGGCGTCACCTTCCTCGACACCGCCGACATCTACGGCAAGGACCCTGGCCTCAGCGAGACCCTGATGGGGGAGGCCCTGGAGGGACGCCGCGATCGCGTCGTGCTGGCCACCAAGTTCGGCTACGCCGGCGTGGACCTGGGGTACGACTTCCCGGCGGCGCGCGGATCCCGTCGCTACATCCGCAAGGCGGTCGCCGAGTCCCTGCGCCGTCTGCGCACGGACTGGATCGATCTCTACCAGCTGCACTGGCCCGATCCGCTGACGCCGATCGAGGAGACCCTCGATGCGCTCGACGAGCTCGTGCGGGAGGGGAAGATCCGCTACTTCGGGCACTCCAACTTCAGCGGCTGGCAGATCGCGGAGGCGGAGCTGCGCGCCTCGCGCAGTGCGCGGTTCATCTCGTCGCAGAATCAGTACTCGTTGCTGTCCCGCGCCGCGGAGCGAGAGGTGCTTCCGGCGGTGAACCGTTTCGGACTCGGGTTCTTCCCGTTCTTCCCCCTCCACAACGGACTGCTCACGGGCAAGTTCACGCGAGAGGGAGGACCGGCGCAGAGCCGCATCATGCGTACCAGGGCCCACCTCTGGAAGGACGCGCCGTGGGACGCGCTGGACGCCTACCGCGCCTTCTGCGATGAGCGCGGCATCACGATGCTGGAGGCGACGTTCGGCTGGCTGCTCGCGCAGCCCGGCGTGGCATCCGTCATCGCCGGGGCGACCTCCGCGGAGCAGATCGAGGCGAACGCCCGCGCCGGCACCGCGTGGACGCCCACGGCCGAGGAGATCGCCGCGATCGACGCGCTGCTTCCGCTGCCCGCGGATCCGGCCGTCTGAGCCGCGAGAGGCTGGTCGGATCCATTACGATGTGGGAGATTTCAGCGGTCGTTCCGATCGCCCGAGGAAAGGGAGGATCGCGGTGAGCCAAGGTTCTGCGGCGCACACGCACGAGGTCGCGCTGGCGTCCGGCGACACGGTCATCCTGAGCTGGGCGGGCGCGACCGACACCGGTCGCCGGCGGGAGAGCAACCAGGATTCGCTGCTCGCCGAGTTCCCGCTCTTCGTCGTCGCCGACGGCATGGGCGGGCACGCCGGCGGTGAGATCGCGAGCCAGCGCACCATCGCCCGCCTGCAGGAGGCGGTCGGCGCAGGCGAGGTCTCGCCGGCGACGATCGAGTCGGCGCTCCTCGCCGCCGTGCAGGACATCACCTCGCACCCTGACACCACGGACGAGGGCACCGGCACCACGCTCACGGGCGTGTTCTTCACGGTCATCGACGACGACGCGCACTGGGTGTCGCTCAACATCGGCGATTCCCGTGTGTACCTGCTCCGCGACGGCGCGCTCAGCCAGGTCACGACCGACCACTCGGTCGTGCAGGAGCTCATCACGGCAGGGCGCCTCAGCCCCGAGGAAGCCGAGGGGCATCCGTACAGCAACGTGATCACCCGGGCCGTCGGCGTCAGCGAGGCGCTCCCGCCGGACTACCGCGAGTTCGCCGTGCACGACGGCGACCGCTTCGTCATCTGCTCCGACGGTCTCACCAAGGAGCTCACGGACTACGGGATCCAGCACTTCCTCGGTCTCAACCCGACGCCGGACGCCGCGGTCGACGCGATGCTCGGCGCCGCGCTGGAGAACGGCGGACGCGACAACGTGACCATCATCGTGGTGGACGTGCGGCGCATCCCCGCCGGCTCGGACTCGTCCTCCACAGCGCCGATCCCCGTCGACTAGCGCACCGAAAGCGCGAGCGGGCTCCCGCGCTCGCGTCGGAGGCGATGGGATGGCGGCATGGAAACCGCCGAGACGATCGCCCTTCCCGCGGCTCCGGCGCCACCCGCCCGCGGCTCGCTGCCCCTGGTCGCCGCCGTCGTCCCGGTGGTGTCCGGCGTCGTCCTGTTCGCCGTCACCGGATCGCCGCTCTCGTTGTGCTTCGCCGCGCTCGGTCCGGTGATGATCCTGGGGTCGTTGCTGGACGGCGTGCGCCAGCGCCGGCGTGCCCTGCGCATCAGCCGGGCCGAGGAGGCGCACGCGTGGGAGCGGGTGGCGGAGACGGTGACCGTCCGGGAGGCGGAGGAACGGGCGCGACGGCTCCGAGCGACCCCTGATCTCTCCGCATGCCTCGCGGATCCGCCCACCCGGCCGATCCTGCTCGCGGAGAGGACGGAGCTCGCCGTGGGGCGGGGCGACGGTCCCTCGCCGCTGCGTTTCAGCGGTGCGGGGGATCGGGCGGAGGGATTCCGCGCGCAGCATCGCACGGTTTCGGGCGTCCCCGTGACCGTGCTGCTGTCGGACGGCTTGTGTGTGCGGGGGCCGGCGCCGGTCGCGACGGCGGTCGTCCGCGCGCTGCTGCTGCAGCTCAGCCTGCGCCACGCCGGCGGGGCGATCCGTCTCGACGGGGATGGCGCGACGGCCCTGGGGCTCGATGAACTGACCCCTGCGCACGGATCCCGCGGGGGCGCCGTCGTGCATGTCGGGCTGGGGCGAACCGCGTCCTCCGGTCCGCGCCTCTGTCTGCGGGAGCCCGGAGCGCCGCCGCCCGCCGGGTACCACGCGGTGCTCGACGTGACGGAGCCGTGCGGTGCCGTCCTGCGCACGGCAGAGGGAACGCGTGACTGCGTCGCGGAGGGCATCTCTCGTGAACAGGCCGCGGAGATCGTGCGCGGTCTCGTCCAGGAGCGCGGTGCGGAAGCGGTCATCCCCGTCGCCGTCAGCCTGCGCGAGGTGCTGGCAGCGCCGGCGGAGGACGGCACCGCGTCCGCGGGCACCGCCGGATGGTCAGGACTGCCGGCGGCCCTCGGACGCGACGCCGAGGGAGCGGTCGCCGTCGACCTCGTGGCCGACGGACCGCACGCCCTCGTCACCGGCGTCACCGGCGCGGGCAAGAGCGAGCTCCTCGTGAGCTGGGTGGCGGCGCTGGCGGCGGCGTACTCCGCCGAGCAGCTCGCTTTCGTGCTCGCCGATTTCAAGGGCGGCACCGCGTTCGAACCGCTGCGGGCGCTGCCGCAGGTGGCCGCCGTCATCACCGACCTCGATGCGGATGGCGCCGAGCGCGGGGTTCGCAGCCTGCGCGCTGAGCTGCGTCGCAGGGAGGCCGTGCTGGCGGAACACGGTGCGCGCAGCGTCACCGACGCGCGAGGAGCGCTCGGACGGCTGGTGATCGTCGTGGACGAGTTCGCCGCGCTGGTGCAGGAGCATCCCGACCTCGCAGCGGTGTTCACCGACATCGCTGCGCGAGGACGCGCGCTGGGAATGCACCTGATCCTGGGCACGCAGCGCGCCACCGGGGTGATCCGAGACGCGCTCGCCGCGAACTGCCCGCTGCGGATCGCGCTGCGGGTCACCGACGCCGCCGACAGCCGGGCCATGGTCGGCACCGACGAGGCCGCAGCGCTGCCGGGTGATCTCGCCGGACGCGGGCTCGCCTACGTGCGGCGTGCGCAGGACACCGCGCCCGCCGCATTCCGAGTCGCGCGCACGGCGCCCGAGGAGCTCTCGGAGATCGCGGCCCGGTGGCGGAGTGACCGGCGCGCCGCCAGCCCATGGCTTCCTGCGCTGCCCTCGCGGCTGCACCGCGCGGAGCTGCCGGCGGCCGAGCCCGGCACGATCCTGCTGGGACTCGCCGATGAGCCGGAGCGGCAGTGCCAGCTCATCCGCACTCTGCGCGCGGGGGAGGACCGCGGTCTCTCGGTGTTCGGCGGTCCGGCGTCCGGAAAGAGCAGCCTGCTGCGCAGCGCCGTGGAACAGGTGCCCGACGGGCTGCTGCTGCCGCGGGATCCGGAGCGGGCATGGTCCCTGCTCGACGAACTGGCCGACGGGCGGCGTCCGTTGCCGCGGTTGCTGGCACTCGACGACGTGGATCGGCACCTCGCCGCGTTCCCCCTCGAGTACGCCTCGGCATGGTGGGAGCGACTGCAGCGGGTGCTCCGAATCGCCGCCGAGCGCGGGTGCACGGTGCTGCTCAGCGCCTCACGGTGCACCGCCCAGCTCTCCGTGCTCGCCGACCTCCTGCCGGCGCGGGTGCTCCTGCGCGCCTCCAGCCGCACCGAGCACCTCACCGCCGGAGGCGATCCGCGCGCGTACGATGCTGCGCGCCCGCCCGGCAGGGGGATCCTGGACGGCGTGGAAGTGCAGTTCGCCCTGCCCGCTCGGCGGGGCGCCAACGGCCGCGACGATGCGGAAAGCAGTGGCGGTGCGGGCACGCAGGAGCAGGGCGTGCCGCTGTGGCAGCCGCGGGCCGATCTCGTCGGCGTGGTGAGCACGGCGCCGGCGCGCACCGCCGAAGTGCTGGCGGCCCGGTTCGGACCGGGCGTCGTGCAGGTGCTCGCCGACGGCGCGCCCGTCGTTCTCGCGGAGGGCGGGAGGGGCCTTGACGGGCTCGTGATGCTCGTCGGCGACGCGGAGGCCTGGCAGCGGCAGTACGCGCTCTGGCAGCGCGTACTGCGCACCGGGGAGGCGCTCGTGCTCGCCGAGGCGGGGCGGGAGCTGCGCACGCTCGCCGGCGTGCGCAGCTCCCGCCGTACGCGCTCACGCACGCGGGGCGGGCCTGGACCGTAGGCGTGGACGGAAGGCCGTCCCGCGTGGTCCTGCCCGCCCCGCGCGAGGAGGTCAGCCCAGCAGCTCGTCCAGCGGCGTGAGGGGCAGATCGTGCGCGGTCGCCACGCCGGCGTTCGCGATCTTGCCACCGGTGACGTTCAGGCCGGCCGCCAGTGCGGCGTCGGCGCGCAGGGCCGCCTGCCAACCGCGCGAGGCGATCTGACGCACGTAGGGCAGCGTCGCGTTGGTCAGTGCCGAGGTCGACGTGTTCGGCACGGCGCCGGGCATGTTGGCGACGCAGTAGAACACCGTGTCGTGTACGCGGAACGTCGGGTCGTCGTGCGTCGTGGGGTGGGTGTCCTCGAAGCAGCCGCCCTGATCGACGGCGATATCGACGAGCACACTTCCCGGACGCATGTCGGCGACCATGTCGTTCGTGACCAGCTTCGGTGCCTTCGCGCCCGGGATCAGCACCGATCCGATGACGAGGTCCGATCCGACCACAGCACGGCGCAGATCCAGCGGGTTCGACGCGGCGGTCTTGACCCGGCCACCGAAGAAGTCGTCCAGGTAGCGCAGGCGGGCGATGTTGGTGTCGAAGATCGTCACATCGGCACCCATGCCGGCCGCGATCACCGCGGCGTTGGCACCGGCGACACCGCCGCCGATCACCGTGACGACCGCGGGCCGGGTTCCCGGCACACCCGACATCAGCAGGCCGAGGCCGCCCTGAGAGCGCATCAGCGTATTGGCGCCGACGAGCGGCGCGAGGCGACCCGCGACCTCGCTCATCGGGGCGAGCAGCGGAAGCGCACCGGAAGCCAGCTGCACCGTCTCGTAGGCGATCGCGGTCATGCCCGACTCGGCGAGCCGGTCCGTCAGTGCGCGATCGGCGGCGAGGTGCAGGTATGTGAACAGCACCAGGTCGCTGCGGAAGCGGTGGTACTCGCTGGCGATCGGCTCCTTCACCTTCAGCACCAGCTCCGCGCGGGCCCATACCTCGTCCGCGTCGTCGAGCAGCGTCGCTCCCGCCTCGCGGTAGTCGTCATCCGACATCGAGGAGCCGGCGCCGGCGCCGGACTGCACGAAAACCTCATGACCGGCGAGCGCCAGATCGTGCACACCCGCGGGGGTGAGCGCGACGCGGAACTCGTTGTTCTTCACCTCGCTGGGGACCGAGATCCTCATCGTGGCTCCTTTCCTTTTCCCTGATGGGCTTGCCCGCCCGCGGGTTCTGGCCCCTTCTGGGGGCGCTCAGATTCCGGCGCCGGGGCGGATGGCCCCGACGTCGCTGCCGCCGCCGAGGACGGCAAGAGGAAGGGCCGAGGCGAGGCTGTCCACCTGCGCGTCGGTCAGCGCGCCCGCGCGGGCGAGCAGGGTCGCCGCGACGATGGTGGCGGCGCGGCCGGATCCGTCCAGCATCTTCAGCGCGAGGGTGGTGCCGTCCGGGGCGACCATGACCATCACGCCCTCCGCACCGTGCTTGGCGAAGACGCCGAGCTTCTCGATGGCGATGGTGTCGGGGCGGCCGGGGCCCTCGATCGTCCACGGGTTCTCGCGCACCGTGCGCACCAGCGCGCCGGCGACCCGGTGCAGTGCGAACGGGGATCGCTCCGAGGCGCTGCCGATACGGTGCAGCGCCCGGGCGAGACCGGTCAGCGTGAGCGCGTGCACGGGCGCGCCGCAGCCGTCGATCGCCGTGGCCGCCACGCGCTCGCCGCTGAGCCGCTCGACGGTCTCCTTGATGTGCACCTGCAGCGGATGCTCCGGGTCGAGGTAACCGGCGGTCGGCCAGCCGTTCGCCACGCAGGTGCGCAGCATCGTGGCGTGCTTGCCCGAGCAGTTCATCCGGATCCGCGCCTTCCCGGCATGGTCGCGCACGAGCTCGTCCCGGGTGGCGGAGTCGCCCGGCCAGTCGGCGGGGCAGGCCAGATCGTCCTCGGTGAGCCCGCCGGCGGCGAGGATGTCGCGCACCACGGCCGCGTGGCGGTCTGTGCCGATGTGGCTCGCGGTGGCCAATCCCAGCTGCTCGCCCTCGAGGGGCGCGCCGGCGGTCAGGCATGCGACGGCCTGCAGCGGCTTCAGGCTCGAGCGGGGCAGCACCAGCGCCTCCGGATTGCCGTGACGGGCGATGATCTCGCCCTCGGGCGACAGCACCACGGCGGCCCCGATGTGGCGGGATTCGATGAACCCGTTCCTCTCGACGACGGCGAGTTCCACGGCATCCTGGACGGTCAGAGTCTGCACCACGAAGGCAAGCCTAGTGGGCGCATGCCCGCTCCGATGCCGCGCCTCGGCCGCGCCGGCGGCGGTGCCTGGCACCATGGATCCATGAGCCTCGGCACCCACCGCTACGCCCTCACCACGACCTGGACCGGAAACCGCGGCACCGGCACGTCGGGGTACCGCGACTACGACCGCGCGAGCACGATCTCCGTCGAGGGCAAGCCGGATCTGCTGGCCTCGTCGGACAAGCCGTTCCGCGGGGATCCGACGCGCTGGAACCCCGAGGACATGCTGCTGGCGGCGCTCAGCGAGTGTCATCTGCTGAGCTACCTGCACGCCTGCGTGACGGCCGGCGTCGTGGTGGTCGATTACCGCGACGAGGCGACGGGAACGATGCAGGAGGACGGGCGCGGTGGCGGAGCGTTCACCGAGGTGACCCTGCACCCTGTCGTCACCGTCGCCGACGAGTCCATGCGCGAGGCCGCCGAGGCGGCGCACGTCCAGGCGAACGCCTGGTGCTTCATCGCGAACTCGGTCGCTTTCCCGGTGCGCCACGAGGCGACGATCCTGGTCGCGGCGTCCGCGGTCTGAGCTCGCTGCGCTGCCGACGTCGCGGGCGAGCGGCGGGCATCGCGACAAGCCGTGGGCTTGGGCCCCTCTCGGAGGGTCAGCGCCGCTCGTGTGGCAGCGCCTGCTTGATCTTCTCGATCGCGCCGTGCGCCGGCACCTCGTTGTAGACGCCGGCGAGCTCCTGCTCGCTCAGCGCGTGGATGGCCGCCATGATCTCGTCGGTGGCGCCACGCCGAGCCCGTCCCGAGTTCGCGGATCCGTGATGCGAGAGATCCAGCGGCTCCCCGAACCGGATCGTCACCTTCTCACCGAGCTTGGGCATGTTCGCGCCGACCGGCATCGCCTTGTCCGTGCCGATCACGCCGACGGGCACGACCTTCGCTCCGGTCTGCAGCGCGAGGAAGGCAGCACCCGTGCGCCCCTTGTAGAGACGGCCGTCCGTGGAGCGCGTGCCTTCCGGATACAGCGCGACGGCGAGCCCCTGGTCCAGCAGCTTGCGCTGCTCGTCGAGGGCGTCGAGCGCCGCCTGGCCGGCTCCGCGGCGCACCGGGATCGCGCCGACGGCGCGCATGAGGTTCGCCACGAACCGGCCCTTCAGGCTGGTGCCCTCGAAGTAGCTGGACTTCGCGAGGAAGTGCACGCGGCGCGGGGCGGCCACGGGGATCGCGATCGAGTCGATGAAGGAGAGGTGGTTCGACGCGATGATGATCGGGCCGTGCTTCGGCACGTTTGCGCGCCCCTCGATGCGAGGCCGGTAGATCAGGCGCGTGAGCGGGATCAGGATGATCCGGCCGAGGAGATACGTCGCGCCGGTGCGCCGCACCTCGCCTTCCGGCTGATGCTCCGCGGCCGCTCCGTCGCGGTCCGCAGCGGCTGCGGGTTCGTGTTCCGGGGTCACTCGACAAGGCTAGATCAGGATCCATTCCGCGATCGGAATGCGCGACGCTCGTCGCATCTCCCAGCGGCGGCAAAGCCCGATAGGGCAGGATAGGCGGGTTCGTCCCTACGTCTCGAGGTCCTCCGTGCGCATCCGCATCGCCGCTGCTCTGTCCGCCGTCGCCGCGACGGCTCTCCTGCTCTCCGGCTGCGCCGGGGCCGGCACGCCGTCGGCCTCGCCGTCCCCGTCGGCGTCGTCGTCCTGCCTGCTCGACGCCAAGCCGGGCAAGGCTTCGGATGCGGTCAAGGTCGACGGCCAGGGCAAGGACCTGAAGGTCACCGTCCCGTCCGACGTGGACATCGACGCCGCGAGCACCCCCGAGCGCACGGTGCTGAAGAAGGGCGACGGCAAGGACGTCAAGGCCGGAGACCTCGTCTCCGTGCAGTACCGGATCGTCACCGCCGCGGACGGGACCGTGGTCGACTCCAGCTCGCGCGGAGTCGACGACCAGCTGCCGGTGCTGCTCGACCCGAACCAGCAGTCTCTGTTCGTCGCAGCGCTGGAGTGCCAGCCGCTCGGCTCCTCGGTCGTGCTCGCCCTCCCCGGCAAGCTGCTGGGGGAGGGGCAGAAGGCGATGGTCGTGTACGCGCAGTCCACCAAGAAGTTGCCGACCGTCGCTACCGGCACGGAGGTCGCTCCGACCGACGGCATGCCCACAGTGAAGCTCGACAAGAGCGGCGCCCCGGAGATCACCGTCCCGAAGAGCGATCCGCCGGCCGAGACGAAGATCGCCATGCTCAAGCAGGGCGACGGTCCGACGGTGGCGAGCGGTGACTTCGTGATCGTGCAGTACCGCGGCGTGACCTGGGCGGACGGCAAGGAGTTCGACTCCAGCTGGAAGCGCGGCGCGCCGGCGCAGTTCCAGACCACGGGCGTCGTGACCGGATTCAAGAAGGCGCTCGAGGGCCAGAAGGTGGGCTCCCAGGTGCTCGTGGTCATCCCGCCCGCCGAAGGCTACGGCGCTCAGGCGCAGGGCTCGATCCCCGCCAACTCCACCCTGGTGTTCGTGATCGACATCCTCGGCACGGTTCCTTCGGCGGCGCCGGCGCAGTGACCGTAGGCTGAGGCCATGCGTCGCGTCCTCATCCTCGGCTCCACCGGCTCGATCGGCACCCAGGCCCTCGACGTCATCCGGGCGAACCCCGACCGGTTCGAGCTGGTCGGGCTCGCCGCCGGCACGCAGGCCGAGCTGCTGGCCCAGCAGGCCGAGGAGTTCGGCATCGACGACACCGCCCTGGGCGCTGCCGAGGCCGAGCAGCTCGTCCGCGACGTCGACGCGGACGTGGTGCTGAACGCGATCACCGGATCCATCGGCCTCGGCTCCACACTCGCCGCGCTCACGGCAGGACGCACCCTGGCCCTGGCCAACAAGGAGTCGCTGATCGTCGGCGGCGCTCTCGTCACCGCCCTCGCCGCGCCGGGGCAGATCGTCCCCGTCGACTCCGAGCACTCCGCGCTGGCGCAGGCGCTCCGCTCCGGCGCGAAGCCGGAGGTGCGTCGCCTCGTCGTCACCGCATCGGGCGGCCCGTTCCGCGGCCGCACGCGCGAGGAGATGGCGGCGGTCACCCCCGCGGAGGCGCTCGCCCACCCGACCTGGGACATGGGCCGCATGGTGACCACGAACTCCGCGACGCTCGTGAACAAGGGCCTCGAGGTCATCGAGGCGCATCTGCTGTTCGACGTCGACTACGAGCGGATCGACGTGGTCGTGCATCCGCAGTCGATCGTCCATTCCATGGTCGAGTTCGTGGACGGATCCACGATCGCACAGGCCTCCCCGCCCGACATGCGCCTGCCCATCTCGCTGGGGCTGGACTGGCCGAACCGGGTCGGCGGGGTCGGGCGGCCGCTGGACTGGACGAAGGCGGCGACCTGGACGTTCGAGCCGCTCGACGCGGTGGCCTTCCCGTCGGTCGCGCTGGCCAAGCAGGTCGGGCGCGCCGGCCGCACGTTCCCGGCGGTCTACAACGCCGCCAACGAGCAGGCGGTGGACGCGTTCCATGAGGGGCGGCTGCCGTTCCTCGGCATCGTCGACACCATCGCGCGCGTGGTCGACGCCCACGAGCCGCCGGATGAGCTCACGGTCGAGACGCTGGCCGACGCAGAGGCCTGGGCCCGGGCGACCGCCGACCGCCTGATCGCCTGATCGTCCTGACGCGCGCGGAACGGCGCGGACCGCGCTCGCACAGCCCGCGCGCGGACCGGGCGCGCGCACAGCCCCGGCACGGCCGTTTCCTAGCCCGGCACCGGTAGCGTGGCGGGGTGGAGATCCTGCTATACGTCGGCGGCCTGTTGTTCGTCCTGGTCGGGCTCGGCGTCTCGATCGCCCTGCACGAGCTCGGGCACCTGGTGCCGGCCAAGCTGTTCGGCGTGCATGTCGGCCAGTACATGATCGGGTTCGGGCCGCGGCTGTTCTCGAAGCGGATCGGCGAGACCGAGTACGGCGTGAAGGCCCTGCCCATCGGCGGCTTCATCTCCATGTCGGGCATGTATCCGCCCTCACCCGTCGAGCCGGAGGGCGCGGCGCAGAGCCGCTCCCGTGGCGCGTTCCGCAGCCTGATCCAGGATGCCAGGGCGGCCAATGACGAGACCATCGAGCCTGAGCGCGCGAACCGGGTCTTCTATCTGCTCCCGGTGTGGAAGCGCGTGATCGTCATGTTCGGCGGCCCGTTCATGAATCTCGTCCTTGCGATCGTCGTGTTCACCGTGCTGCTCAGCGGCATCGGAGTGCAGCAGGGCACCACCACGGTCGCCTCGCTGTCGGAGTGCGTGCTCCCCGCCGGGTCGACGCAGACGTCCTGCACCTCCGCGGATCCGGTCGCGCCCGCGGCTGAGGCCGGGGTGAAGCCGGGGGACAGGATCATCTCGGTCGACGGCACCGCGGTGTCCACGTTCGCCGAGGCGAGCGCGATCATCCAGGCGTCGCCCGGGAAGACCATCCCGCTCGTCGTGGAGCGTGACGGCGCCGAGGTCACGCTGCAGCTGACGCCGGTGGCCGCCCAGCGGCAGCAGGTCGACGGCAGCGGCCGTCCGGTCGTCGACGACAAGGGCCATCCCGTCGTGCACACGGTCGGTTACGCCGGCGTCTACGCCCAGCTCGCCTACGTGCGGCAGCCGCTGAACGCGGGCTTCGAGCAGGCGATGGCCAACGCCGGATCCGTGGTGCAGCTGATCGGCACCCTGCCCGTGCGGCTGTGGGACGTCGGCGTCTCGCTGGTCACGGGCACGCCGCGCGATCCGAACGGGCCGCTGAGCGTGATCGGCGTCGGCCGCATCGCCGGCGAGGTGGCCGCGGCGGACGCGCCCCTGCTGAACCGCTTCGCCGTGCTGCTGAGCCTGATGGGGTCGCTGAACATCGCCCTGTTCGTGTTCAACCTGATCCCGCTGCTGCCTCTGGACGGCGGTCACATCGTGGTGGCGCTGTGGGACGGCCTCAAGCGCGCCTGGGCGAAGCTGTTCCGCCGTCCGCCGCCGGCTCCCGTCGACGCCACGCGCCTGGTGCCGCTGACCATCGTCGTCGCCGGCCTGCTCATCGCGATGGGCGCGCTGCTGCTGATCGCCGACCTGTTCCGGCCGGTGACGATCGGCTGAGAGAGCCGTGCGGGGCGCGGGCGGGAACCTCGATCCGTGTATCAGGGGGACATGCGCCGACTCTCTAGGGACATACGCTGCGGGAACCCGCAGCCTCCCCCTAGGAAAGGCCCCTCGATGAACACTGTCGCAGCGGTGCGACGTGCCACGATCACAGGTCTTGCGATCGCCGTCGTCACCGCGCTCCTCACACCGGCTCCCGCCTTCGCGAGTCCGGTCGGCCAGAACCAGACCGTCGCCTTCAGCCAGGCGATGGATCTGCCCGCCGCCGACTACACCGTCACCGGTGCTCTGAACGGCTCCGTCAGCCTCACCACGCACCTGGCGTTCTCACAAACGGACAGCGTCTCCGTCGGATGGGACGACAGCACGGTGCGCCAGGGCGGTGCGCTGAATCCGCAGGTGACGCGTCAGCCCGGTGCCGGAACGCTGACTGTGGAGCACACGGTCGGCTTCTCCGGCACGGTGGATGTGAGCGGCAGCTCCGTGCCCATCGCGTTCGCGCCCACGGTCATGAACGCCAGCACGCCGTGCACCCTCGGTGCCGACGGCGACACCGCCACCTGCGTCGCGGAGTCGGGCGACGTGACCGTGGTCCCGCCGCCGTGCCCCGACATCCCCGGATCCGTCCCCGATGCCAACACCTGCCCGCTCAACCCGCAGGTCTCGGCGAAGCTGCGCACGACCGCCACGTTCTCCGTCTCGGCCGTCACCGCCACGAGGTCGCTGAACGGGCAGACCGGATCCCTCGACCTCGGCACCGGTCAGCCGGTGACGGATCAGGTGTCCGTGCCGTGCACGACGCCGGTCGGCGATCCGGTGACGTACGCCCTCTCCGGGCTGGGCCTGCAGGGAACCGTGCACACCGTGACGGAGCTCGTCTGGGCGGTCGAGGTCTCGGCCCCGGCGCTCATTCCGGTCGTGGTGCCGTACCCGCCGTTCTCCCTCCCGGGAGCGCCGAACATCACCGTCTACGACGCGACGGACACGCTGGCCACCGACGACAGCGGGTTCGCGGAGACGGCACCCGACGTGGCCTACGCGCTCGGCAGCGCGATGGCGAACAACGTGCCGCCGACCGTGACCGCGGCTGCGTCCTACACGGGGGATGAGGGAAGCGCGATCCCGTTCAGCGCCGCCGCCTCGGGACCGTGCGCGGCAGGCGCCACGTTCGTCTGGAGCTTCTCCGACGGCGGCACGGCGTACGGGAATCCGACGACGCACGTGTTCGCGGACTCCGGGCCGTTCTCCGGCATGGTCACCGCGACCGACGTCACCGGGCTGTCCGGCACCACGACCTTCGGCGTCGGAGTGAACAACCTTCCGCCGGCCGTGATCGTGACGCCGGCCGATCCGACCGTCGCGTGGGGGCGCCCCTTGACGCTGCAGGCGCAGGCGACGGACCCCGGCGCCGCCGAGCAGTCGACGCTGACCTACGCCTGGGACTTCCACGACGGATCGGCCATCGTGACGGGCGGGCCCTCGGAGACGCACCAGTGGGCGGATCCGGGAACCGCGCTGGTCACCGTGACCGTGTGCGACCGGCATGGGGGCTGCACCGGCAAGGACGTGTCGGTCACGGTCCGTGCGCGGACCACGAGCACGTCGTACACAGGCGACCTGACGGCGACCTACTCGGCACCGGTCACCTACCGCGCCGCCGTGATCGACGAGTTCGGCCGTGCCGTGAACGGGGCCCCGGTCGCGTTCACCACAGGCGGCGGCGCGACGCTGCTGGCCACGGCGACCACCGGCGGCACGGGCTCCGCTGCCGCGACCGTGACGGAGGCGCTCCCCGGAGGCTCCTATCCGATCACGGCGGCGTACGCCGGTGACGCCCGCTATGTCGCCAGCAGCTCCACGGCGGTGATGCAGACGGTGACATCGATGGCGTCGTCGATCGCGTACACGGGCACTCTGACGAGCAAGCCGAATGCGCGGGTCCCGCTGTCCGCGACCGTGACCGATGTCCTCGGGCGTCCGATCGCGAACCAGACGGTCACCTTCGTGATCGGCAGCCAGACCGTGACGGCGCAGACCGGTGCGGACGGTGTCGCCGCCACCACTCTGAAGCTGATGCTGAAGCCGGGCACGTATCCGGTCACGGTGTCGTGGACCGGGATCGCCGGACGCTACGCCGCGGCGACCTGGACCGGGAGCTTCAAGCTGAACACCAAGTAGGGGATGCCCTCACGGGAGGCGTCGCCGGGCGATCGGCGGCGCCTCCTCGGCGTGCTCCGGGCTGGCTCGGGCGGCGGTGACTTCGGGGCGACGGGGGGCTCAGCGCCCCTGCAGCGCGTGCCCGACCAGCCGCTGCAGCGTCGTCATGCCGTCGCGGGAGAGGATCGACTCCAGGTGTCCCTGGACGGACGCGAACCCCGGACCGCGCAGCGCGTACACGTCGCCGGACTCCGGATCCGCGGACACCTCGGCGACGCCGACCGTGCTCGTCCCCGGCGAGACGCGCGCCGTGAAGGTGTTGTAGAAGCCGATCGAGGCGTTCTCGCCGAACACCGGCACGGACTTCTGCAGCCCCTGATGCGGGCTCGCCAGCGGCGCCAGCTCGATCCCGAGCGAGTCCGCGAGGATCTGGTGGCTCAGGCACACCGCGAGCAGCGGACGGCCGCTCTCCCTGCGGCGCGCGACCAGCTCCCGCATCCGCGAGATGCGCGCGGAGGAGCCGTCCCGCGGGTCGCCGGGGCCCGGCCCCGCGACGAGCAGATCCGCCGCGTCGATGTCCGCGTCGTCGGCCTCCGCCCACGGCTGGATCCGCACGTCCAGCCCGAGGTGGCGCAGCTGGTGCGCGAGCATCGTGGTGAAGCGGTCCTCGGCGTCCACCACGACTGCCGTGCGGCCGGCGAAGGGCGCGGCGGCCGCGGCGCCGGCGGCTCCGTCCTGCGGGTTGATCCAGAACTCGGCCAGGCGCGCGTTGCGCGAGGCGAGCAGCGCCTGGATCCCGGGATCGTCCGCGGGCGTGGAGCCGGAGCCGGGAGCGTCCGGATCCTCGCGGGATTCGGCCACGGTGTCGCGCGCGACGGCGCCGATCGCCCCCAGCACACCGGCCGCCTTGCCGTGCGTCTCGCCGACCTCGCCGGCCGGGTCGGAATGCCGCACGAGCGTCGCGCCCACCGGCACGCTCAGGTCACCGTCCTTCAGGTACACGGTGCGGATGAGGATCGGGGCGTCCAGGTCGTGGCCGCCCGCGTCGTTCGGCGTGAACAGCGCCGCCACTCCGGAGTAGTAGCCACGGGGCTTGCGCTCGTGCCGTCGGATCACCGTGCACGCGTTCTGCATCGGCGAGCCGGTCACGGTCGGCGCGAACATGGTCTCGCGGAGGATGTCGCGCGGATCGAGCCGGCTGCTGCCGCGCAGCATGTACTCGGTGTGCGTGAGGCGCGACATCTGCTTCAGGTGCGGGCCGGTGATGCGCCCGCCGTCGGAGCAGACGGCGCTCATCATCTTGAGCTCCTCGTCCACCACCATGAACAGCTCCTCGGTCTCCTTCGTGGAGGAGAGGAACTCGCCGAGCGCGGCGGTCGTCGACCCTCCGGCCGGGTGGCGGAACGTGCCGGAGATCGGATTCATGGTCACCACGCCGCCCTGCGCGACGACGTGGGCCTCGGGGCTCGCCCCGACCGCCACCACACCGGGGGTGACCACGGCGAACGTCCAGTAGGCGCCGCGCTCGTGCTCCAACAGCGCGCGGAACCAGGTGAGCGCCGCCGTGCGCTCCGCCTCCGGGGTCTGCGCGTCGATGCGCGCGGTGTAGTCGCGGCGGATCACGAAGTTGGCGCCCTCGCCGCGTCCGATCTCGTCGGCGATCACGCGCTGCACGATTTCCGCGTACTCGTCGTCGCTGAGGTCGAAGCCGCCGTCGCGCAGGGGGAGCGGCTCCGCGGGAAGAGCCGCCAGCACTTCTTCCGCGGGCAGTCGCAGGTGCTCGTCGACGAGCAGGCAGCGCAGCGGCGCACCGTCGTCCTGCGCCTCGAAGCCGCGCTCGCGCACCTGGCGATAGGGGACGAGGGCGAACACCTCGCGGCGCTCGCCGTCGGCGTCGAGAGGGATGTCGGCCAGGTCGGCGACATCGACGATCTCGCCGGTGAGCAGCTCGACGCTGTCCGAGCCCTCGCGGGCGAGCAGCACGAACGGTGCCTCGAGGGAATGGATCCGGTCGGCGGTGGTCATCAAAAGGGCTCCTGAGCAAGGGATCCGACGCGGCAGAAACGACAAGACCGCCCCGGAAGGCGGTCTGGATCGTGGTACGCGAACTCACCGCCTAGGAGGCGGGCCACCAAGAGCGGTTCGCGGACATGCGCCGAAACTATCACAACGACGCTGTCCCGTCGTTCGTCGTGACGGACCAGGACACGGCTCCCGCTCAGGCTGCGCGCGGATCCCGTCCAGCCACGCACCGGTAACCTGGATGACGTGCCAGCTGTGAACCTGGGGATGCCCCGGATCCCCGATGTCCTCGCCCCGCGACGCAAGAGCCGCCAGATCAGGGTCGGCAAGGTCCTCGTCGGCGGCGACGCCCCGATCAGCGTCCAGTCGATGACCACGACGAAGACCACCGACATCAACGGGACGCTGCAGCAGATCGCCGAGCTGACCGCATCCGGCTGCGAGATCGTGCGCGTCGCGGTGCCGTCGCAGGACGACGCCGACGTGCTGCACATCATCGCGAAGAAGAGCCAGATCCCGGTCATCGCCGACATCCACTTCCAGCCGAAGTACGTGTTCCAGGCGATCGACGCGGGATGCGCCGCTGTGCGCGTCAACCCGGGCAACATCCGCAAGTTCGACGACCAGGTCGGCGCCATCGCGAAGGCGGCGAAGGATGCGGGCGTCTCGCTGCGCATCGGCGTGAACGCCGGATCCCTGGATCCCCGCCTGCTCGAGAAGTACGGCAAGGCGACCCCGGAGGCCCTGGCCGAGAGCGCGCGCTGGGAGGCGTCGCTGTTCGAGGAGCACGACTTCCACGACTTCAAGATCTCCGTCAAGCACAACGACCCCGTGGTGATGGTCAAGGCCTACCGCCTGCTCGCCCAGATGGGCGACTGGCCGCTGCATCTCGGCGTGACCGAGGCGGGACCCGCGTTCCAGGGCACGATCAAGTCCGCGACCGCGTTCGGGATCCTGCTCAGCGAGGGCATCGGCGACACGATCCGCGTCTCGCTCTCGGCTCCGCCGGCGGAGGAGGTCAAGGTCGGCCACCAGATCCTGCAGTCGCTGAACCTCCGCGAGCGCAAGCTCGAGATCGTCTCCTGCCCCTCCTGCGGACGCGCGCAGGTCGACGTCTACACGCTCGCCGAGAACGTGACCGAGGGACTCAAGGACATGACCGTGCCGCTGCGCGTCGCGGTCATGGGCTGCGTCGTGAACGGGCCCGGTGAGGCGCGCGAGGCGGATCTCGGCGTCGCCAGCGGCAACGGCAAGGGCCAGATCTTCGTCAAGGGCGAGGTGATCAAGACGGTGCCCGAGGAGGACATCGTCGCGACCCTCATCGAGGAGGCGAATCGCATCGCCGACGAGATGGGCCCGAACGCCCCGCTGGGCACCGCACAGGTCGTCACGTCGTGACCGGCGCCACGATCGTCACCTTCCCCTCGGGGGCCGTCGTCGAATCCGCGCACGTCGTGGGCGTGCATCCCGCGGAAGAGGGCGCCGTCGTGGTCCTGGACCGCACCCCGTTCCACCCGGTCGACCACACCTGGCCGGACCAGCCGGGGGACCGTGGCGCGCTGCGCGCGGATGACGTCGAGGTCGCCGTGACGGAGGCCGTGATGGCGGCCGTCAGCGACGAGGGCGAGGTCGCGATCGGTGCCGCCATCCCCGTCAAGCGCGGCGCGGAGGGCTGGACCTGGCTGGTCGGGCACCGGGTGGAGACCGTCCCGGCCGCGCTCGCCGCGGGGGCCGCGATCGAGGCGACCGTCGACGCGGCGTACCGGGCGGGCCTGAGCCGCGGGCACACCGCCTGCCACCTCGCCTCGCTGGCGCTGGACCTCGCCGTCGCGGACCTGTGGCGCAAGGATCCCGGTTCCGATGCGCTCGGAAGCCCCGACTTCGAGGGCAGGGCGAACCAGACGAGCTTCATCCACCCCGACGGCTCGGTCGACGAGTACCGCCTCGGCAAGAGCCTGCGCAAGGCCGGCTTCGACACCGAGGAGTTCGCGGGCTCGCTCGCCGAGCGCGAGCAGCGCATCAACGCGCAGCTGGACGCGTGGGTGGCCTCGGCAGCCGTCTGCAGGATCGAGTTCGACGGCGACACGATCGTCGACCGTCGCCGCTGGGTCTGCGAACTGCCCGAGGGCACCGCGTCGATCCTCTGCGGCGGAACTCACGTCGCATCACTCGCGGAGTTCGCCTCCATCCGGGTGTCGCTGGACCTGTCGGATCCGCAGCTCCTGGTCATGACCACGACGGCCGTTCCCGCGGGCTCGCCTTCGTGAGCCGCTGAGCCGGAGCGCGACCGTGGCGGGCAAGGAGTCGATCGACATCAGGATCGGCACGGTCGATCAGGCGATGATCGCCGCCCGGCTGCAGATCGACTTCGGCGACGAGTTCGGCGATCCGTCACCGCCGCTCCCCGTGCTGGAGCGGCGCTTCCGCGCCCTGATGGCCGACCCGGCGGCCTTCGTGCTGTTCGCGGGAGACCCGACGGATCCGGTCGGATACGCGGTGGTGACCCTGCGGCCCACGGTCTACTGCGACGGACCGCTGGCCGTGCTCGACGAGCTCTACGTGATCCCCGATCTGCGCGGCGGCGGCATCGGCACGCAGCTGCTGCGACGCGCGATCGACGAGGTCCGTGCCCGCGGCGGCGGAGAGATGCACATCAACGTCGACGAGATCGACACCGAAGCACGCCGCTTCTACGAACGGCACGGCTTCGTCAACGTGGAGCCGGGCAAGGACTACCGCATGCTCTGCTACATCCGCGAGCTCTGAAGCGTCCCGCCGTTCAGCGCTGGTCGAGACCGCGCTCGTCGATCCAGGTGTGCCAGGGCGACACCCGTCGGAGGAAGGCGACGGCGTCGAAGGCGTCGCGGGCCGACCCGGGCTGGAGCACGTCGCCGTTCTGCCAGCCCGTCGTGCGGTCTACGGCCGCGGAGACAGGGAGCGGCAGGCGCCGCAGATCCAGCACCCCGTCACCGACACCGGAGCGCGCGAGCGCAGCATCGAGGCTGGCAGGATCCAGGGATCCGAGCGGCGCGATGAACGGACGCGAATGCCCCGGCGGGTCCTCGGGCGACGGGCGGTGCAGCCACTGCTCGCCCCCGCCGAACGCGGTTCCGATGACCACCATTTCATCGCCGAGCCGGTCAGCGAGATGACCGCCCATCGTCGTCATCGGATCCGGCACGAACGGGGGAGCGGAGAACGGGGTGCGCTGCACATGCCCGTTCGCCGCCGCGACCACGATCCGCGGTTCGCGCTCCAGGACCCACTCGACGGTGTCGGCCATCCACTCGTCGCGGATGTTGGCGGCGGGCCAGGCGCGGACGGCGCCCATGGTCATCGCCTGCAGGAACGAATCCGCTGCCCGGGCGCTCTCCGCGGCCCGGATCGCGAAGTCGACCCTCTCCCGGCTCTCCGCGCCGCCGCCGAGTGCTGCTACCTCCTCGCGTCGCCGGGCGCGGATGCGGGCGGCGAGGTCCGCGATGCCGACCGTGATGCGCGCACGCCGGTCGGCGGGCAGGGCGAGATACGCCTGGATCGTCGGCGCCGCCTGCGCCAGCCCGGAGCGGTCGTCGGGCAGATAGGCGAACAGCGGAACCAGGGTCTCGCGCGCGTGTGCGGCGTAGTGCGGATCCACGGCGTCGAGAAGATCGAGCGCCGCGAGGACGCCGGGCAGGGCGCTGGCGGATGAATCGGGCAGGTCCATCCCGTACCAGCGTGGCGCGCCGTGGCCGGTCGCCGCTCGCGCACGCATCCAGGTCAACTGGTCGAGCATCTCCTGGCAGGCGCCGAAGCCGTAGGTGACGCCCTCGCGGAGGGTGTCACGCAGCCCTCCGACCCCGGTGCGGATCCACGTGTCGACCCGGCGGCCCTCCGGCATCCCGCTCTCGGTCACGAATGCGGTGAATCCGGCGCGCCGATGCAGGAACCGGAACAGCCGGTGGCGCAGCGCGAAGAACTCGTGCACGCGGTGCATCGACTCGCCGATCGCGACCACGCGCGCATCGCCGACGATGTCCAGGAGCGGCTCCAGGTCGGAGTCGTCGTCATCGTCGGGATCGAGCGTGCGCAATGAGTGCGCGTTGTCCCGGATCCACGCGGCGAGCGCGTCCTGCGCGTCGTCAGGCGACGGCAAAGGACACCTGCCCCTTCGCGATGTCCGCGGCGGTGAGGGTGACCCGGATCGACGCTCCCGGCGTCACCTGGTCCGGCAGCGCGAGGGAGGCCGTCACCGGCGGATCCTCGATCTGCACCGTGCCGTGCTCGCCGTTGCGCCGGATCACCACGGCGTCGAACGTGTCGCCGACCCGGGGCGCCAGCAGAGCCGCCTCGACCAGGTCGAGGGTGCGCGAGCTCAGGGTCGACGAGCGCTGCGCGGAGGCTCGCATGAGATCGGGGACCAGTGGCAGGCTCTGGCGCACCCACGCCGGCACCTCCTCGCCCTGGCTCACGGCGAGGGCGACGGTCAGCGACCACCGGTCCACGAGCCGGCGCAGGGGAGCGGTGGCGTGCGCGTACGGCGCGGCGATCGCCGCCTGCGTCGTGTCGGCGGGAACGGTTCCGTCGAACGCGACGTACCCGGCGCCGCGGAAGAGCGCGGACGCCGCCTCCAGGATGGGCAGCGTGCGGGGGTCCTCCTTGTTCAGCGTGCGGAGGTAGTCGCCGTACCGCCCGGTGGTCCACGGCACGCCGAGCGCTTCGGTCTGGCGGCGGAACGTCTGGAACGCCGCATCGTCGGGCTGCGGCATCGTGCGCAGGATCCCGATCCTGGCCTGCAGCATGAGCTGTGCCGCGGCCATGCCGGTCATCAGCGAGAGCTGCGCGTTCCAGTCCTCCACAGGCAGGGGCGTCCGGCGCTCGATCGCGTAGGTGCCGTCGTCGCGCCGGACCACCTCGTCATCGGGCAGGTTCAGGCTCGCGCCTCCGCGCTGCGCCTCCTGTTCCAGGCGCAGGCGCCCGATCTCCGGCAGGAGCGCCGCGGGGGAGTCGCGCCCTGCGTCGAGGTCGGCCTGCACCGTGGCGTAGTCGAGCTTCGCCCGCGACCGGATCAGCGCGCGCTCGAGACGGGTGCCGGTGACGGAGCCGGCGGCGTCGAGCCCGAAGGTCCAGACCAGGGCGGGCCGGTCCCGGTCGGGCAGCAGGGAGGCGTGGTCCTCGCTCAGGATGGGCGGGTGCAGCGGGATGGTCCCGTCAGCGGCGTAGAGCGTCTCGCCCCGGGCACGGGCTGCGGCGTCGAGAGCGCCGCCCGGCGTCACGAACGCGGGGACGTCGGCGATCGCGTACCTCACCGTGTAGCCGGAGCCGCTGCGCTCCAGGTGGAACGCCTGGTCAAGATCCATGGATCCGGCCGGATCCAGCGTCGCGAAGGGGATGTCGCGCAGGTCCACGCCCGGTGTGGCGGGCTCGGCGGCGGCCTCGGCGAGCGCTTCCGCCGAGAACTCGGTCGGTGCGTCGAGCTCCGCGCGCAGGGCCGCGAGTGCCGTGGCGAGCTCTGACTGCGCGGCGGACGGGGCGACGTGCGATCGGCGCTGAGGCATGGTGTCAGCCTAAGCGCCGTGTGTCCCTGAGGGCCGTTAGCGTGGTGCCATGACCACCACTGCCGACAAGGCCCGCACCCTCGCCGCGCTCTACGCGGCCCCCGAGATCCTCCGCGTCGTGAACGTGTGGGACGTCGTCTCCGCCCGGGCGGTCGCCGCCCTGCCGGAGACCACGGCCATCGCCACGGCGGGCCATTCCATCGCCTCCTCGTTCGGCTACCCCGACGGAGAGATCCCGCGCGAGCTCATGCTCGACATGGTGGGGCGCATCGCCGCCGCCGTCGAGCTGCCGGTGACGGCCGACCTCGACGACGGCTATGGCGACCCGGGGGAGACCGTGCGCCTGGCGATCGGCGCCGGCGTCGTCGGCGCGAACGTCGAGGACCGCTTGCGCCCGCTGGACGAGGCCGCGGCGAACGTGGCGGCGATGATCCGCGCCGGCGAGGCCGAAGGCGTGCCCTTCGTGCTCAACGCCCGCACCGACGCGTTCGTGCGCGGCGGCGGGCGTCCGGCCGCGGAGTCCCTCGCCGACGCGATCGAGCGGGGCAGGGCGTTCATCGAGGCGGGCGCGACCAGCGTGTTCGTGCCGGGCATCCTCGACGCCGACACGACGCGGGCGCTGGTCGAGGGCATCGGGCACGGCAAGGTCAGCGTGATCGGCCTTCCCGGCGCCCTCACCTCGACCGAGTACGAGGCGCTCGGCGTGGCCCGCATCTCCTACGGTCCGCTGCCCCAGCGCGTCGCGCTCACCGCCCTCCTGGACAGCGCGTCGGAGATCTACGGGGGCGGGATCATCCCGCCGAGCACGCGCGCGCTCAACTGACCCGCGCTGCGCGCCCGTCCCGCCCTGCAACGCGCACGGGGCGGGACGGGCGCCTCACTAGACTTGAGCCGTGGTGACTCGTCTCTCGAACTTCTTCCTCCGCACGCTCCGTGAAGACCCGGCCGGCGCCGAGGTCGCGAGCCACAAGCTCCTGATCCGCGCCGGGTACATTCGACCGCAGGCCGCGGGCATCTTCGCGTGGCTGCCGCTGGGGCTTCGCGTGAAGGCGAAGATCGAGTCCGTCATCCGTGAGGAGATGGCGGCGGCCGGTGCGCAGGAGGTGCACTTCCCCGCGCTCATGCCGCGCGAGGCATACGAGGCGACCGGGCGCTGGGAGGAGTACGGCGACCTGCTGTTCCGTCTGCAGGACCGCAAGGGCGGCGACTACCTGCTCGCGCCCACGCACGAGGAGGCGTTCACCCTGCTCGTCAAGGATCTGTACTCGTCGTACAAGGATCTGCCGCTGACGATCTACCAGATCCAGGACAAGTACCGCGACGAGGCCCGACCCCGCGCCGGGCTCCTGCGCGGGCGCGAGTTCACGATGAAGGACGCCTATTCGTTCGATGCGTCCGACGCGGGCCTCGAGACCAGCTACCAGGCGCAGCGCGACGCCTATGAGCGCATCTTCCAGCGCCTCGGCCTCGAGTACGTCATCGTCCAGGCCGACGCCGGCGCGATGGGCGGGTCCCGCAGCGAGGAGTTCCTGCACCCGACGCCCGTCGGCGAGGACACGTTCGTGCGCTCGGAGGGCGGTTACGCGGCGAACGTCGAGGCGTTCTCCACGGTGGCGCCCGACCCCGTGCCGTACGACGCCGACGGCGCTCCGGTGATCTTCGACTCCCCGAACACTCCCACGATCGAGACGCTCGTCGCGCACTGCAACGCGAACCTCGACGGCGAGTACACCGCCGCCGACACCCTGAAGAACGTGGTGCTCGCGCTGACCCACCTGGACGGAACCCGTGAGCTCGTCGTGGTGGGCATCCCTGGTGACCGCGAGGTCGACGAGAAGCGGGCCGAGGTGGCCTTCGCCCCCGCCGAGGTCGAGCCGGCGACGGCGGACGACTTCGAGAACAACCCGCTGCTCGTGAAGGGCTACATCGGGCCCTGGTCGCCGACCGGGGCGATTCTCGGGGAGGAGTCCGCGACCGGGATCCGCTACCTGGTCGATCCCCGGGTCGTCGAGGGCACGAGCTGGATCACGGGCGCCAACATCGACCAGAAGCACGCGCACTCCGTGGTCGCGGGGCGCGACTTCGCGGCGGACGGCGTCGTGGAGATCGCCGATGTGCGCGAGGGCGACCCCGCGCCGGACGGATCCGGTCCGGTGCATCTCGCGCGCGGCATGGAGATCGGCCATGTGTTCCAGCTGGGGCGCAAGTACGCGGAGGCGCTGGGCCTGAAGGTGCTCGACGAGAACGGCAAGCTCGTCACCGTCACCATGGGCTCGTACGGCATCGGTGTCACCCGGATCCTGGCGATCATCGCCGAACTCAACAACGACGACAAGGGCCTGATCTGGCCGGCGTCGGTCGCGCCGTTCGACGTGCACGTCGTCGCGGCGGGCCGGGACCAGGTCGCCTTCGAGGTGGCCGAGGACGTCGCCGCGCAGCTCGAGTCCGCGGGTCTCGACGTGCTCTACGACGACCGACCCAAGGTCTCCCCGGGCGTGAAGTTCGGTGACGCGGAGCTCGTGGGCGTGCCGCGCGTGCTCGTCGTCGGGCGAGGTGCGGCCGATGGACAGGTCGAGCTGTGGGACCGCCGCACGGGGGAGCGCGACACGGTCGCGATCGCCGAGGCGCTGCAGCAGCTCACCGCGCGCTGAGCGTCGAGGGTTCGGCGCGCTGAGCCCGTCGCCCCCTGCTGCAGAGGCAGGATGGGGAGCATGGACACCACGCCTGCCTCCTGGCTCCGGGCACGCCCGTCGCTCACCGGATCCGCTCCGCCGCTGCACCCCGCGTCGGTGACGGGCGATCCGGTCGCCCTGTTCCTGAACTGGATCGCTACTGCGGCCGAGGCGGGGGTGGCCGAGCCGCACGCAGCGACCCTGGCGACGGTCGACGCCGACGGCGTGCCGGACGCGCGCACGCTCATCCTCAAGGATGTCGGAGAGCGCGGCTGGGCGTTCGCGGGTTCCCGCTCGTCCGCCAAGGGTCGTCAGCTCGCGACGAATCCGGCGGCGGCGCTGAACTTCTGGTGGCAGCCCGTGCTGCGCGCCGTACGGGTGCGCGGTCCGGTGCAGGAGGGGACGGCCGAGGAGAGCGCTGCGGATCTCGCCGCGCGCTCGGCGGCGGCTCGTGCGGGAGTGACCGAGGGCGACTGGGTGCTGTGGCGGATCGTGCCGAGCCGGATCGAGTTCTGGCAGGGCGCGCAGGACCGCCGGCACACGCGCATCGTCTACACGCGGAATGGCGACGGTTGGTCGCACACTTGGCGGACGGGCGAGGGCGAAGGGCCACGAACCGACGAGGGCACGGACGAGAGGGAGGAAGCATGACGGATTACGAGGTCGCGGAGATCGGCGCGCCGGAGAAGTGGCGCGCGCACTACGGCGGGTTCGACCCGTCACGCTCGCGCGACGGCCGCCGCGTCGTCGACCACGAGCTGTCGATGCAGTACATCGGCATGACCGCGAACGCGCTGGAGCCGGGGGAGGAGGCGGGCTACTGGCACACCCACTCCCGCATCGAGGAGCTCTACGTCTTCCTCGCCGGGCGCGGTCAGATGGGCGTCGGCGACGACATCGTCGAGGTCGGCCCCGGCACGGTCGTACGCGTGGGGCAGGACGTGCCGCGCACCTGGCGCGCCCGGCCCGACAGCCCCGGCGAGCTGCGCTGGCTCTGCATCCGCGCCGGCGGCGAGGCGCTGCCGCACCTTCCCGACGACAGCGCGCGCCTGCCCGAGCGACCGATGCCCTGGGGTGCGGCGGACTGACGCAGACGGCGCCGCTGCGCCCGCCCGCGCGGCGGCACCCCGCGTTCCCGCGCGCGTGACACGCTGGGAGCATGACCGAAGAACTGCTGCCGCCGACTCTGCGCGCCGAGATCAACGCCGTGCTCGACGACGCCGGGGTGTATGCCGACCGGCGCCTCGTGCTGCGGATGCTGCAGACCGCGGTGCTGCTCGGCGAGGATCGCACGGATCGGCTCGACCTGAAGATCGCCTCGGCTGCGCTCAGCGAGATGCGCGATGCGTTCCGCCTGTTCGCGCCGTTCCACGGCGTCTCCAAGGTGACGGTGTTCGGATCCGCTCGCACGCTTCAGGACGACCCCCTGTACCGGCAGGCGCGCGACGTTGCCGCCGCGCTCGCCGCGGAGGGGTGGATGGTGGTGACCGGCGCCGGCCCGGGAATCATGCAGGCCGCCGCCGAGGGCGCCGGGCCGGAGCGCTCTCTCGGAGTCTCCATCCGTCTCCCCTTCGAGGAGAAGGCCAATACGATCGTCGCCGAGCAGGAGCACGTCGTGGCGATGAAGTACTTCTTCACGCGCAAACTCATGCTCATGAAGGAGTCGCGCGGCTTCATCTGCCTGCCGGGCGGCTTCGGCACGTTGGACGAGATGTTCGAACTGCTCACCCTGCAGCAGACCGGGAAGGCCGAGCCGATGCCGATCGTGCTCCTGGATCAGCCCGGCGGCGGGTTCTGGCACGGCCTCGAGCGATTCGTGCGCGAGGAGCTGGCGCCCACCGGGGTGATCTCGCCGGGAGACTTCGACCGCGTGACGATCACCGACTCCGTCGCTGAGGCGACGGCGGTCATCACCGGTTTCTGGCGCAACTACGACTCGCTGCGCTGGGTCGGCGACCTGCTGGTGATGCGGCTGCGCGCCGAGCCGACGCCCGACGAGATCGCGCAGCTCAACACGCAGTTCGGGACCCTGCTCGCGCCCGGGCGGATCGAGGCGTGCGGGCCGCAGCCCGCGGAACTCGCAGACCAGGATGCGCTGGAACTCCCGCGGATCTGCCTGCATCTGAACCAGCGTGCCGTCGGCGGCCTGTTCCGCCTCATCGGCGCGATCAACCGCCTCGGATCCGCCCCGGAGCGCTGAGTGAGACGGAGCGTCACGCCCCGCCGTGCCGGACCCCCTCAGCGAATGCGGTGAGATCCACCGGGCGCCCCAGGATGCGCTCCGCGGCACGGACCCCCGAGGCGTAGGCGCCGCCGACGGTCGCCGGCTCGGCGCCCCAGGTCGCCTCGCCGGCGAAGTGGAGCACTCCGTCGACCGGCCCGGACAGGGCGTCGTGGTCTGCGTGCGAGGATCCGTTCGCGAGGTACGAGTAGGAGCCGAGCGTGTACGGATCCTGGGCCCAGCGGGTGATCCACTGCGCGTCCGGGGCGGGGATGTCCCCGTAGAGCGAGCCAAGGGCACGTGCCACGTCGCGCACGACCTCGTCGTCGGAGAGCGTCTGCATGCGGCGGCCGAGCGGACCGGCGGCGAAGGTCAGCAGCGTGGGGCGCCCGCTGATCGCCGACACGTCGTACCAGGAGTGCCAGTGCTCCCCGGACTCGCCCAGGGCTCGGATCGCGTAGACCCCTTCCTCCCAGAAGCGCTCGGGGAACTGCAGGAAGATCTTGTTGAAGATGCCCATCCCGAGCCGGTCGATCGGTCCTGCGACATCGTCGGGCAGCGGCGGATCGAAGACGATCCCGCCCGCTTTCAGCACGCCGAGCGGCACGGTCACGACGACCTGCTCCGCCGTGAACGCGCCGCGGTCGGTGTCCACCCGCACTCCGTCCGCGCCGCGCTCCACTCGATTCACCACGTGGGACAGCCGCACGTCGAGACCCGCCGCGATCCGTGTCGGCAGCTCGTCGTAGCCGCGCGGGAAGATCACCTCGTCGCCATCGATCGCATCCTCATCGAGCCCGTGGGCGTCGAGGTCGCCGATCCAGGCGCCGCACTGCTCTTCCACGCGGTGCCGGAAGAACTCGCGGATCTCGTCGATGCGCTCCGGATCCATCGCATCCTCGAGACGCTCCAGGCCGTCAAGGGCCCGCTCGGTGACCTCCCGATACGTGTCACCGGGGGAGGAGCGTGCGATCTCGCGCTCCACAGCGCGGTCGGCCATCGCGACCTCGGACACCCAGCGTTCGCTCTCGGCCGCGGACATGCGCCGTCCGGTGCCGTCGAAATCGGCGATCGGGCGCCCGCCGGCCTGGAAGCTGCCCACCGTGAACTCCACCGTCGGGATTCCGAGGGCCTGCACCAGGTCCCACAGCGGGGAGCGCTCGATCCCGTGGATCCAGGACGCGCCGAGATCGACCGGGAAGCCGGCGGCGCGGTCGGTATGCATCCGGCCGCCGACACGGGTCCGCGCCTCCAGCAGGACCACCCGCTGCCCGGCGTCGGTGAGCAGTCGTGCCGCGGTCGCACCGGCCATACCGGCGCCCACGACGACCGTGTCGAACTCGGGCACGCATCCTCCTCCGGACTCCGCCGTCGGGATCGAGGTCGTCGGCGGCTTCGCCGCGGCGGGTGTCGCCAGGGTATCGTTGTACGGATGTCGTGCGTGCGGGTGTGCGCCGACGAGAGCTGAACAGGGAGGCCGTCATGGATATCGATCTCGGATTGCTGCGCACGATCGAGCGGGAGAAGGAGATCCCCTTCGACGAGCTGGTCGCGATCATCGAACAGGCCGTCCTGACCGCCTACGCCAAGCACGAGTCGAACGAGGGCTCCCTGACCGAAGGCGCCCGTGTCGAGCTCGACCGCAAGACCGGCCACGTGGCCGTGCTGGTGCCGGTGCGCGACGAAGAGGGCGTCATCATCGGCGAGGAGGACTCCACGCCGGATGATTTCGGCCGGATCGCCGCCTTCGCCGCGAAGCAGGTCATCGGGCAGCGCCTGCGCGACATCGCCGACGACGCGGTGCTGGGCGAGTTCCGCGGCAAGGAGGGCGACATCGTCGCCGGCGTGATCCAGCAGGGCCCGAACCCGCGCATGATCCACGTCGACCTCGGATCCGTCGAGGCGATCCTCCCGCCCGAGGAGCAGGTGCCCGGGGAGGAGTACACCCACGGCTCGCGCATCCGCGTCTACGTGACCTCGGTGGCCAAGGGCGCCAAGGGCCCCTCGATCACGGTCTCCCGGACCCATCCCGGACTGGTCCGCAAGCTCTTCGCGCTCGAAGTGCCCGAGATCGCGGCCGGCCTGGTCGAGATCGTGGCGCTCGCGCGCGAGGCCGGACATCGCAGCAAGATCGCGGTGAAGGCGAATGACCCATCGATCAATGCGAAGGGCGCCTGCATCGGCGAGCTCGGCCGACGCGTCCGCGCCGTCACCGAGGAGCTGGCGGGGGAGAAGATCGACATCGTCGACTACCACCAGGATCTGGCGACGTTCGTCGCGCACGCGTTGTCTCCCGCCAAGGTGACCAGCGCCTTCGTCTTGGATGCGGGAACCAAGGCCGTGCGCGCGCTCGTCCCCGACTACCAGCTGTCGCTCGCGATCGGCAAGGAAGGGCAGAACGCCCGCCTCGCCGCCAAGCTCACCGGCGCCAAGATCGACATCCAGCCGGACTCGATCCTCGACGCGTGACGTCCCGACCCGGTGTGCGCCGAACCGGCGCTGCGCGCCGGCGCTCAGGATCCGAGGTGTAACATGGAACCTGTACGAACGTGTGTCGGTTGCCGCGCTCGTGCATCTCGTGCCTCCCTGCTCAGGGTGGTCATCCGGAACGGCTCACTCGTCTTCGACGAGAACGCTGTGATGCCGGGACGGGGTGCGTGGGTGCATCCGGCGCCGGAGTGCGTGGAGACCGCTCTGCGGCGCCGCGCCTTCGCCCGTGCGCTCCGTGTGTCCACTGCCCTGGAATTCCCGGAAGCAGAGAACATGCAGACCCTCGAGAAACGGCTGAACGGCTATGGAAACAAAGTGAACGGCTCGAAATGAGACCCGTCCGCGACTAGTGGTCTGCCCTGCCAGGGCCGACCGACCCTGACAGGAGAATTGTGGCTGGTAAACCACGCGTGCACGAGATCGCCGCTGAACTCGGCGTCGACAGCAAGTTCGCACTCGCGAAGCTCAAGGAGCTCGGCGAGTTCGTGAAGTCCCCCTCATCCACCATCGAGCCTCCGGTGGCGCGCAAGCTGCGCGCTGCCATCGAGGCCGACAAGCCCGCCGGCGCGCCGGCCCCGGCGGCCGCCCCTGCGAAGAGCGCGGCCACCCCTGGTGCGCCCAAGCCCGGTCCGAAGGCGCCGACCCCCGGTCCCAAGCCCGGCCCGGCCAAGCCGGCCGAGGCCGCGCCCGCGGCGGCCAAGCCGGCGGCTCCCTCCGCACCGGCCGCCCCCGCGGCCCCCGCTGCGGAGAAGCCCGCGGCACCCAAGCCCGGCGGTTCGGCCGCGCCCAAGCCCGGTGGCTCGGCCGCGCCCAAGCCCGGCGCGCCGCGTCCGGGCAACAACCCGTTCGCGTCGTCTCAGGGCATGGGCCAGCGCCCCGCGGGCCCCCGTCCGGGCAACAACCCGTTCGCGTCGCAGCAGGGGATGGGCCAGCGCCCGACCCCGGGCAACATCCCGCGCCCGCAGGCACCGCGTCCCGGCTCCCCGCGCGTCGGCGCGCCCCGCCCCGGTCAGGGCGCCGGTCGCCCCGGCCGTCCGGGTCAGGGCGGCGGTCGTCCCGGTGCTCCGTTCCAGCAGCGCACGGGCGGCCCCGGTCGTCCCGGTGCCGGTGCCGGTGCCGGTGGTTTCCAGCGTCCCGGCGGCGCCCCGGCCGGCGGTTTCGCCGGTCGTCCCGGCGGTGGCGGCCGTGGCCGCGGTCCTGGCGGCGGTACCGCCGGTGCGTTCGGCAAGGGCGGCGGCAAGAGCAAGCAGCGCAAGTCGCGGCGGGCGAAGCGGCAAGAGTTCGAGATGCGGTCGGCGCCGGTCGTCGGCGGCGTCAACGTCTCCAAGGGCAATGGCGAGACGATCCGTCTGCGCCGCGGTGCCTCCATCGCCGACTTCGCGGACAAGCTCGAGGCGCTGAACGGTTACACCGTCCAGCCCGGAACGCTCGTCACGATCCTCTTCAACCTCGGCGAGATGGCCACGGCGACGGAGTCGCTGGACGAGGCCACCTTCGAGGTGCTCGGCGCCGAGCTGGGCTACAAGGTGCAGATGGTGTCGCCCGAGGACGAGGACAAGGAGCTCCTCGAGGGCTTCGGTCTCGACCTCGAGGCCGAGCTGGAGGCGGAGAGCGAGGAAGACCTCGAGATCCGGCCTCCGGTGGTCACCGTCATGGGCCACGTCGACCACGGTAAGACCCGACTGCTCGACGCGATCCGCAAGACCAACGTCATCGAGGGCGAGGCCGGCGGCATCACGCAGCACATCGGTGCGTACCAGGTGTGGACCGAGCACGAGGGCATCGAGCGAGCGATCACCTTCATCGACACCCCGGGGCACGAGGCGTTCACCGCCATGCGTGCCCGTGGTGCGCAGGTGACCGACATCGCCATCCTCGTGGTCGCCGCCGATGACGGCATCATGCCGCAGACGGTGGAGGCGCTGAACCACGCCCAGGCGGCGAATGTGCCGATCGTGGTCGCGGTCAACAAGGTGGACAAGCCCGAGGCCAACCCGGCCAAGGTGCGTCAGCAGCTGACCGAGTACGGCCTGGTCGCCGAGGAGTACGGCGGCGACGTCATGTTCGTCGACGTGTCTGCACGCGCGGGCACCGGCATCCAGGAGCTCCTGGACGCCGTGCTGCTCACCGCGGATGCGGGCCTGGACCTCACCGCCAACCCGAACAAGGCCGCTCGAGGCATCGCCATCGAGGCGAAGCTCGACAAGGGTCGCGGTTCGGTCGCGACGGTGCTCATCCAGTCCGGAACGCTCCGCGTGGGCGACGCGATCGTCGCAGGCACCGCCTACGGCCGCGTGCGCGCCATGATCGACGAGAACGGCGACGCGGTCGAGGCCGCGGCTCCGTCCCGCCCGGTGCAGGTGCAGGGTCTGAACTCGGTTCCGCGCGCCGGTGACGTCTTCATCGTGACCGACGAGGACCGCACGGCCCGTCAGATCGCGGAGAAGCGCGAGGCCGTCGAGCGCAACGCGCAGCTGGCCAAGGCTCGCAAGCGCATCTCGCTCGAGGACTTCACCCGCGCTCTGGAAGAGGGCAAGGTCGAGACGCTCAACCTCATCATCAAGGGCGACGTGTCCGGTGCCGTCGAGGCACTGGAGGAGTCGCTGCTCAAGATCGAGGTCGACGACTCGGTGCAGCTGCGCATCATCCACCGCGGCGTCGGTGCGATCACCGAGAGCGACGTGAACCTGGCGACGATCGACAACGCGATCATCGTGGGCTTCAACGTCCGCCCCGACACGAAGGCCCGCGAGGCCGCTGCCCGCGAGGGCGTGGACGTGCGGTTCTACTCGGTCATCTACACCGCGATCGACGAGATCGAGAACTCCCTCAAGGGCATGCTCAAGCCGGAGTTCGAAGAGGTCCAGTCGGGTGTCGCCGAGATCCGCGAGGTGTTCCGCTCCTCGAAGTTCGGCAACATCGCCGGTGTCATCGTCCGCTCGGGCACGATCACGCGCAACGCCAAGGCGCGCGTCATCCGCGACGGCGTGGTCATCGCCGACGGTCTGAGCATCGAGTCGCTGCGCCGCTTCAAGGACGACGTCACCGAGGTCCGCACGGACTTCGAGGCGGGTATCGGCCTCGGCAAGTACAACGACATCCAGGTCGGCGACGAGATCGAGACGACCGAGATGGTGGAGAAGCCGCGCGGCTGATTGGCTCGCGGGTTCGCCGTTCGGCACCCTGTGTCGGCCTTTTGGGGCCCCGGCCCGCTAATGCGGGCGCCCCAACGGCCGCCACAGGGTGCCTGCCGGCTCCGCCAGCAATTCAGCGGCGGGCGGAAGAAGAGGTGAGAGGGTAGGGACATGGCCGGAGAACGACAGGCACGACTCGCGGATCGGATCCGCGTCATCCTCGCCGAGCGGCTCGAGAAGGGGCTGCGGGATCCGCGTCTCGGCTTCGTGACGATCACCGACGTGCGCGTCACGGGCGACCTGCAGCACGCATCCGTGTTCTACACGGTGCTCGGCTCCGAGGAGGAGCGCGTGGCGTCCGGCGCTGCGCTTGCCTCTGCGACGGGCCTCCTCCGCAAGGAGGTCGGCCGGCAGCTCGGCGTGCGACTCGTCCCGACGCTCGAGTTCATCCCCGATGCGCTCCCGGAGAACGCTGACCACATCAGTGATCTTCTCCGGCAGGCGCGCGAGCGCGATGAGGAGGTCGCGAAGCTGGCCGCCACGGGCCGCTACGCGGGCGACGCCGACCCGTATCGGGTCGAGGAGGACTCCGCGCAGGACTGACGGATCCTGACTCGTCGCACGGAGGCGCCGCGCATTCGTCGAGGCCCCGGGGCATGGTCCCGGGGCCTCTTGCGTGCCACCGGCCGGAGCTCGCATTCTTCCACTCGATGACCCGCATTCTTCCACCAGGTGCAAGAACCTTGGCGATCCGGCGGGCTCTTGCTAGCATCCGACGAACGCGCGCGATGGGGGCGTGCAGTCGAGGACAGCGGGGGGCTGCGCGACATGGACGGCATGAAACAGGCGCGCCCGGCGGCGCGCCACGACATGCGACCGCCCGCCGGCGGCGGCGGCGACGCGGCGGCAGCACAGCGCGCGTTCGCGAGCCACGCCGTGCCGGCCGAGCGGATCTCCGTCGCGCCGCACGTGCGCACCCTCGTTCTCACGGCATGCGGCGGGGATCCCGCGGTGGCCGACGCACTGCTGGCGGCGCTGGGGCCCGAGCACCGTCGCGGCTGGCGCGCGCTGCCGGTCCCGCTGCCGCAGCTGCCCGCTCACACGGCCCACCTCGCGCGCGTGCTGCCGGTGGGCGCCGACCCGGACGTCATGCTCGCCCTGGCGCTGTGCGGTCGCGGCCCGGCCACAGTGCTGCGCGAGATCACGCAAGACGCAGAGGATCACGTCCTGGCATCGCCGTCGGGCCGTCTCCTCGAGGTGCACGGCGGCGCCTTCCGGCTGGGCGACCCGGCGCTGCGCACGTCCTTGCTGGCGGTATCGACGGCCGCGGATCGCGCCAGGGCCCACGGCATCTTGGCGACCGCGTTCGCGGAGGCGGGAGCCGCGGACACGGCGCTGTGGCACCGCGCGTGCGCTTCGGCGACCGGCGACCCGGCGTTCGTCGAGCCGCTGCTGGCGCAGTCGCGCGCCGCTCTGCAGAGCGGAGCCGCGTCACGCGCCTGGGCTCGCGCGGTGGAGGCCGTGGAACACGCGCCGTCCGGAACACCGGCTCACGCGACGGCACTGCTGTGGGCGGCGCGCGCGGCGCTGGCCGGCGGATGGGTGACCGACGCCCTGGAGTGCGCGCAGCGGTCATCGCGCATCGGCGCCGCCTCTCGCGCCACGGCCGCGGAGGTGCTCGTCCTCGCGCACACGCTGCGACACGGCGCGGCGTGGCTCGCCGCAGGCGGGCGGCTGCCGCTCGGGGCCGAAGAGCGCGCGGCCCTGCAGGTGTGGTCCGCAGCGCGGGCGGGGGAGCGCAGGAGCGGGGACGCCGCCGTGGCGGACGACGGCATCGAGCGCGTCGCACACGCCCTCGGCCTCGGCCTGGGCGGCGACCCGGATGCCGGGCTGCGTGCCCTCGCCGAGCCGGATCCGCGTCATGCCGCCGGCGCGATCGCAGGGCTGCCGGCGCGGGCGCCCCTGCTCCGGGCGCGCCGTGCGGTCGCCGAGGTGCTGCTCCACGTGTGGGCCGGACGGATGGGCGTGGCCCTGGAACTGCTGCGCTCCGGCGCCGCCGAGCTTCCGGTCGCGCTGCCGTTCGCCGGGCTGGCCGTCACGCTGTCCCGTCGGCTCGAGCTGGCGGTCGAGGGCAGGGTCGGTCAGAGCTCGCGCGACCTCGACGCCGCAGTGCCATGGCCGTGCGAGCCGGGCGGGTTCGTGGACCGTGCGATCCACGCCTATCTGCAGGGGCGCAGCGACGAGGCGGCGGTGCACCTGGGGCTCTGGCACGACCGGGACCGGCCCGCGGAGGCGTTCGGGGTGCCGGCGCTGGACGAGGTCGGGCCGCTGGGAGGGCCGGGCGCGCCGGAGCCTCCGGAGGGGACCGCCGCTCGTGCGCTCCGCGAGCGGGTGCGTGCGGCGCGGGAGGGGTCGTGGCGCACCGACCTCGATGCCGTGGCCGAGGAGAGCAGAGGGATCCGCTCGCCCTTCGAACGCGCCAGGGTGGAGGCGCTGCTGGGATCATCGTGCGCGGCACGGGGCGACCCGGGGCGTGGCGTGCGGCATCTGCGTGCGGCCCGGAGCCTCTTCGAAGAGTCCGGCGCCCTGGCCTGGCGCGACATGGTGGACCGCCGGTTGCGCACCCTGGCCGCGCAGGATCCGCGCGGCAACGCAAGCGATGCCGACGGGGGCGTGTCGTCGCCCCTGTCGGTGTGCCGTGCCGTGTGGCAGCCCATTCTCACGACGCGCGAGCTCGAGGTGGCGCTGCTGATGGCGGAGGGGCGCAGCAATCGCGAGATCGCGCGGGCCCTGCACGTCTCGGTGCGCACCGTGGAGGTGCACGGAGGGCGGATCTTCGCCAAGCTCGACGTGCGCACCCGGCATGAGCTGACCGTGCTCGCTCACCGGACGGATCAGCATCTCTGAGGCGGATCGTCCTGCACGTCTCAACCGGGCAGACGAAGCTCTCCGTCGGATGCCTCGACCAGGCCGTCGGTGATCAGGGAGTCGATAGCACGGTAGCGCTGCCCCGGATCAGGCCATTCCGCCAGCACGACATCGGCCGGCAGACGATGGCCGTCGGCATGCCGGAGGGCACGCAGCACGCCGCCGCGCGCCTGCCGGTCCGATCCCTCGTAGCGCGCCTGCTTGCGCCGCCGGTCCTCGCTCGCGGGGTAGCCGGCGGCACGCCAGGCGCACGTCGGCGCGAGGGGACAGCGATCGCACTCGGGGGAGCGGGCGGTGCACACCGTCGCGCCCAGCTCCATGGTCGCGGCGTTCACCACCGCCGCATCCTCGGCTGCGGCAGGGAGCAGAGCGAGCATGTCGTCGAGGTCGCGCCGCGACGGCGGGTCGGGTTGGGCCCTTCCGTGCACGGCACGCGCGATGACGCGCCGGGTGTTGGTGTCGACGACGGGGTGCCGATCCCCGAAGGCGAAGACGGCCACGGCGCGCGCCGTGTAGTCGCCGATGCCGGGCAGGGCGAGCAGCGATGCCACGTCGCGAGGAGTGACTCCGTCGTGCTGGTCGCGGATCGCCGTCGCCGCCCGGTGCAGCCAGAGCGCACGCCGCGGATAGCCCAGGTTCGCCCACTGCTGCAGCACCTCGGCGCCGGTCGCGGACGCGAGCGCGCGCGGGTCCGGCCAGCGCGCGAGCCATGCCTGCAGATGCGGGATCACGCGCGCGACGGGGGTCTGCTGCAGCATGAACTCGCTCACCAGCACGCCCCACGCGCCGTACTGCGCGAGGTATTCGGGCCGCCGCCACGGCAGGTCGCGGGCATGCGCGCGGTACCAGGCGATGAGCTCTGGCGCGCCGCGCGTCGAGGAAGGCGGCATGGCTCTAGCCTACGAGTGCCGGCAGGCATCGCCGGCGCGGCTGGGGGGCCGCTTCATGCATCCGATGGAAGGCCGGAGATGACGACGAGGTTCCTGTGCTGTGCTGCCGCTGTGCTCGTGATGACGGGATTGGTCGCCTGTGCGCCCACAACCGCGGGTTCGCCTCCTTCATCGACAGCCACGGCACCTTCCGCGACGCCGAACTCGACCTCGACTCACACGGTCATCACGCCTCCCGCCTCGGCCGCGCCGGCCGAGGATCCATCATCGCCGCCGACCTGGATCATCACGGCTGCGGGCGTGGGCCCGGTGCGGCTCGGCGACAAGGTGTCAGCCGTCCAGGATCTGAGCGGCTGGTCGGTCCAGGACAGCTGCCGCTGGGCAGGATTCTGGGCGGATAGTGAGCTGCAGCTCGCGGTGGCGGGTGATGCCACCGAGACCGACCCCGGGATTGCCGAGATCACCGTCCTTGGCTCGACGACGGGTCCGCGACCGCACACGGACACGGGGATCAGCGTCGGCTCGACGGAGGATCAGGTACGCGCCGCGTATCCCGGGGCGGCTGAGGGTTCGGGCGTGTACGGCCCGTGGCTTCGCGCGGGTGCCCCCGCGCAGGGGGCGATCTTCTTCACCCTGTACGAGGACTCCCGCACCGTGCGCCAGGTGACGGTGACGACGCGTGAGAAGCCGTCGTCGGAGTTCTGCGGCTGAGCCGGACCACGGGCGGACCCTCTGCGTCGCAGGGGATCGCGGGCCCCAATAGGGTAGGGGGATGGCAACCAGCGGGATCCTGCTCGTCGACAAGCCGGGCGGGATGACGAGTCACGACGTCGTCGCCCGCACCCGCCGGGCGTTCGGCACTCGGAAGGTCGGTCACGCAGGCACCCTCGATCCGATGGCCACGGGTCTGCTCGTCATCGGCATCGAGGCCGCCACGCGGCTCCTGACGTTCGTGGTCGGCGCCGACAAGACGTATCGCGCCACGATCCGGCTCGGCCAGAGCACCGGCACCGACGATGCCGACGGCGACATCACCGCCGTCGCCGACCCGGACCGCGTCGCCGCCCTCACCGCGGAGCAGATCCATGCCGGCGTCTCGGCCCTCACCGGCGCCATCTCGCAGGTGCCCAGCGCGGTCTCCGCGATCAAGGTCGACGGACGCAGGGCCTATGACCGTGTGCGGGCGGGGGAGGAGGTCGTCCTCGCCGCCCGCGACGTGGTCGTCTCCCGGTTCGACGTGCTCGACGACCGCCCGGGTCCTGCCACAGGCGCAGGGGCCGGGACGCGCGACCTCGACGTGATCGTCGACTGCTCCTCCGGCACCTACATCCGCGCGCTCGCCCGCGACCTCGGGGCCGCGCTCGGCGTCGGGGCGCACCTCACGGCACTGCGGCGCACACGGGTCGGCCCGTTCGACGTCGTGGAGGCGACGGGGCTCGAAGGCCTCGCAGACGCTCGGCCGCTCACGGCGGCCGAGGCCGCGGGCCGGATCCTGCCCGTGCTCCCGGTGACCGCGCCGGAGGCCGTCGACCTCCGCCACGGAAAACGCTTGGTCGGGCAGCGTGGCAGACTCGAGGGCGTCCGTGCCGCAGCGATCGATCCCGATGGGGCGCTGATCGGGATCGTGGAGCGCCGCGGCGACGATCTGAAGAGCGCCATGAACATGCCGGAGGGGGCGTCATGATCCTGTGGTTCACCGCTGTGCAGATCGCGGTCGCCGTCGCGGCCGGCCTGTTCTGCCTCATCATGGGCTTCGCGGGCAAGCGCCCCGGCGACTGGACGGTCGGATCCCTGGCCCTCATCGAACTCCTCCTGATCGTGCAGGTGGTGATGGCGATCGTCTCCCCGTTCGCGGGCAACCCGGCGCTCGGCGATCCACTCGAGTACGGCGTGTACCTGGTGTCGGCCGTGCTGCTGCCGATCGGCGGCGGGCTGTGGGCGCTGCTGGAACGATCCCGATGGAGCACGGTGATCATGGGCGTCGTCGCCCTCTCGCTGGCGGTGATGATCTGGCGGATGCAGGTGATCTGGACGACCCCGATGCACGGTTGAGCCCGTGCCCCTCGGCGGCCGTCGCGTCGGCGCGGTTCCGTAGAATGGACCTGCCATGAGCACCGCGCATCCCACGACCCCGTCCGACTCCTCCTCCCCGGTGGAGGGCGCGTCCGACACCACTTCCGTGCGGCCGCGGATGCGCGGCATCGGGCGCGTGCTCGTGATCGTGTACGCGGTGATGGCGCTCGGTGCGACCGGCCGTTCGTTTGTGCAGATCGCGCGCGCCTTCGACCAGGCCCCGCTCGCCTACACGCTGTCTGCCGTCTCGGCCGTGGTGTACATCGTGGCAACCTTGGCGCTGATCCTCTCCGGCCGCCCCGGCTGGTATCGCGTCGCCTGGGTCGCCATCGCGTTCGAGCTCGTCGGGGTGCTCGTCGTCGGCACCCTGAGCCTCACCCATCCCGCGCTCTTCCAGCACCAGACGGTGTGGTCGCAGTTCGGCCTCGGCTACGTCCTCATCCCGCTGTTCCTGCCGATGGTGGGACTGTGGTGGCTGATCGCGCACCGGCCCTCCCCGCCCGCGGCAGGTGCCGCGCCGGCGTCAGAAGGATCCGCCGCATGATCGTCTTCCGGGATCCGGCCGACGTGCCCGCCGACTTCGGCCGGACGGTGGCCGCGATCGGCAAGTTCGACGGCGTGCACTCCGGCCATCGCGCCGTGTTCCGACGCGCGCAGCTGGATGCCGCCCGCATCGGCGCGAAGACCGTCGCGGTGACGTTCGACCGCAACCCGCTCAGCGTGCTGCGCCCCGATCGCTGCCCGGACGACCTGGTGTCGGTGGAGCGCAAGATCGAGCTGCTCTCGGAGTGCGGGCTCGATGCGGTGCTCGTGCTGACCTTCGACGAGGAGCTGGCGGCGCGCACCGCCGAGGAGTTCGTAGCGTCGATCCTCGTCGGCGCGCTGCATGTCGCCACGGTGCTGGTGGGCCGGGACTTCCGCTTCGGCCGCGGAGGCAGCGGAACGCCCGCTCTGCTGGCGCAGCTGGGCGAGCGCTTCGACTTCACGGTCGACGAGATCGAGGACGTGTTCCTCGCGGGCACCGATCGCCGGGTCTCCTCGTCGTGGGTGCGCGAGCTGCTCGCGGCCGGCGACGTCACCCTCGCCGGCGCCGTGCTGGGTCGCCCGGTCTCCGTGCGCGGAGAGGTCGTGCACGGTCTCAAGCGCGGCCGCGAACTCGGCTTCCCCACGGCGAACCTCCCTGCCTTACTCGACGAGATGGTGCCTGCCGACGGCGTCTACGCCGGGCGCCTGGTCGACCACACGACGGGCGAGACGCATCCCGCCGCGATCTCCGTCGGGACGAACCCCACCTTCGACGACGTGCCGCAGCGTCAGGTGGAGGCGCATGTGATCGACGGCGCGGGACTCGATCTGTACGGCCACGACGTGACGGTGGAGTTCACCCACCGGCTGCGCGGCATGGTCGCTTTCGACAGCATGGAGGCGCTCATCGCAGGCATCGCCTCGGACGTCGCCCAGGCACGCGACCTGCTGGGCGTGCCTCCGGTGCTCGAGCGCCCCTGATCGCCGCCCACGTTCGCGGACGCGCGCACCGGGTGACCGAGTGACGGCGCGAGTGGCGTAAACTGGCCGCGAACCCGTTGTGTTCGACGTGCGCGATGCACGCCTGCGGGGTTCGCCGTCCGCCCGGTCCGCGCACTGCCGACCGACAGTCGCCGTCCGCGGACATCGCATCGCCCGGAGGCACCGCCGTCCGGACGGTCATTGTTCGGACCAGTCGCCGTCCGTGTGGGACGGCATCCACGCTCAGGAGGAGCATGCCGACCACGGCGACCGCCACCCGGCGGAAGAAGACGTCGCGCCGAGACGAGGACGCGCCGCTGATCCCGATCCTCGCGCGCAAGGTCCGCGAGGTCGAGGCCAAGGCCCAGCACGGGAAGCTCGGCCCCACGAATCGCGTCAAGTTCCAGGTGATCGCGTTCCTGGTGCGCGAGGAGCGCGCCAGGGTCAAGAGCGACCCCGAGCTCGGCGACGCCGCCCGGGCGGAGCTGCTCAAGCGCCTGGACGGGGTGGCCACCATCCTGGCGAAGACGGCCGCGCGCGACACGTCGCTGATCCAGCTGCTCGAGGCCGACCAGGCCACGAGCCCGGTCGCCAAGCGGATGCGCCGCGACTGGCTGCTGGAGTCCGGCGCCGAGCTCGCCCCGGAGGAGCTGGTGATCGCCGACGTCGTCCGCGTGCAGCAGGCGCCCGTCGTGCCCGCGGCGCTCGCCGAGCGTCAGGTGACGCCGCCCTCGGTCGAGTCGCGAATGCTCGCCAACCCGTTCCGCGCCCCCGACCTCACGCCGCGACCCGCCGCGACCCCGCGCCGCCGACTGGACGGCTGGGAGCTGATGGGGCCGCTCTACAAGGCGTTCGAGACGGGCGCCGGCGGCGGCATGGCGTCGATGGAGCTCCCGCCTCTGCCCGAGTACGACCACGTCTCGCCGAAGGGGCTGGAGGTGATGGTGCACCAGTCACGGTTCCTGGAGGCCGTGCGCGCGGGGCACCGCTCCTTCCTGCTCGCGGACGAGCCCGGCCTCGGCAAGACCGCGCAGTCGGTCCTTGCCGCGTCGGTCGCCAACGCCTATCCGCTGCTCGTCGTCGTGCCGAACGTCGTGAAGATGAACTGGGCGCGCGAGGTGGAGCGGTGGACGCCGCAGCGCCGCGCCGCGGTGATCCAAGGCGACGGCCAGGACGTCGACGCCTTCGCCGATGTCTTCATCGTGAACTACGAGATCCTCGATCGTCACCTCTCCTGGCTCGGCGAGATCGGCCTGCGCGGCATGGTCGTCGACGAGGCGCACTTCATCAAGAACCTGTCGTCGCAGCGCTCGCAGAACGTGCTCGCGCTCGCCTCCCGGATCCGCGAGCAGTCCTCGAACGGCCGCCCGCTGCTGATGGCGCTGACCGGAACGCCGCTGATCAACGACGTCGAGGACTTCGACGCCATCTGGCGCTTCCTGGGCTGGACCAACGGCGAGCGCCCGTCTCTGGAGCTGGCGGACAAGCTCGACGCCACCGGGCTCACGCCTGCGGACAAGGCGTTCTACAGCGAGGCCAGGGATGCTGTCATCTCGATGGGCATCGTGCGCCGCAAGAAGAAGGACGTCGCGGCCGACCTGCCGGACAAGCTCATCGCGGATCTGCCGGTGCAGCTGGACGACGAGTTCGGCCGCAGCATCCGTCAGGCCGAGGCGGAGCTCGGTGCGCGGATGGCGGCGAAGTACCGCCGCATCATCGAGGCGCGCGGCGACCGCGGCCTGGCGCACGGAGAGATCGACGAGGACATCGTCCGCCTCGTCGCCCACGGCGAGCTGGAGGAGTCGAAGGCCGCGGGCACCGGGGGCGACAACGTCTTCACGATGGTGCGCAAGATCGGTCAGGCCAAGGCGCTGCTCGCGGCCGACTACGCGGCGCAGCTGCAGCGCTCCGTGGGCAAGGTGGTGTTCTTCGCCAAGCACATCGACGTCATGGATCAGGCGGAGGCGCACTTCGCGGCCGCCGGGATCCGCGCGGTCTCGATCCGCGGCGATCAGTCCACCCCGGCGCGTCAGCAGGCCATCGACGCGTTCAACAACGACTCCGAGGTCGGGATCGCCGTCTGCTCGTTGACGGCGGCCGGCGTCGGCGTGAACCTGCAGACCGCATCGAACGTGGTGCTCGCCGAGCTCAGCTGGACAGCGGCCGAGCAGACCCAGGCGATCGACCGTGTGCATCGCATCGGCCAGGACGAGCCGGTCACCGCATGGCGCATCATCGCGGCGCACACGCTCGACACGAAGATCGCCGAGCTCATCGACCAGAAGCAGGGGCTCGCCGCGCGTGCCCTGGACGGCGAAGCCGTGGAGGAGGGCGCGAGCGAGTCGGTGCAGCTGGCGGCGCTCATGCATCTGCTCCGGGAGGCACTGGGCGGCGCCTGAAACGGCCAGATCACTGTCAAGAACGGCGCTTCTTCTCCGCGATTCGCGGGTTGAAGCGCCGTTCTTCGTCAAGAAGGTCGAAAGTCCGGGATGAGGCTTGTAAGAATCCCGGTTTTCGGCGGCCCGGAATGGCGCCCGGGTGCCGTTGGGCACTAGGGTCGAACGAGGCAATGGTGCCGCGCTTCTTTTCCCCCATCCCTTCCCGAGGACGACCCATGAAGATCGGCATCCTGACCAGCGGTGGCGACTGCCCCGGCCTGAACGCGGTCATCCGCGGCATCGTGCTCAAGGGCACCGAGGCCTACGGCCTCGAATTCGTCGGAATCCGCGACGGCTGGCGCGGCGTCGTCGACGGCGACTTCTTCCCTCTCACCCGGCACGAGGTCAAGGGCCTCTCGAAGGTCGGCGGAACGATCCTCGGCACCAGCCGCACCAACCCCTATGAGGGCCCGCGCGGCGGGGCGGAGAACATCGCCAAGACGCTGTTCGGACACAAGATCGACGGCATCATCGCGATCGGCGGCGAGGGGACGCTCGCGGCGGCGGACCGCCTGTTCAAGGAGGGGATCAACGTCGTCGGGGTGCCCAAGACGATCGACAACGACCTGCGCGCCACCGACTACTCGTTCGGCTTCGACACCGCCGTCAACATCGCGACCGAGGCGATGGACCGGCTGCGCACCACCGGCGATTCGCACCGGCGCTGCATGGTCGCCGAGGTCATGGGCCGCCACGTCGGCTGGATCGCCCTGCACGCGGGGATCGCGGCAGGCGCGCACGTCATCTGCATCCCCGAGGTGCCGATGTCGCTCGAGGAGATCGCCGCTCTCGTGACCAGCGCGAACGATCGCGGGCGGGCTCCGCTCGTCGTGGTCTCCGAGGGCTTCAAGCTCAAGGACATGGACGAGGCGTACAGCGACAAGGGCCTGGATGCCTTCAACCGCCCGCGGCTCGGCGGCATCGGCGATCTGCTCGCCCCCGAGATCGAACGGCTCACGGGCATCGAGACCCGCGCGACGATCCTCGGCCACATCCAGCGCGGCGGCGCCCCGTCCGCCTTCGACCGCGTCCTTGCGACCCGCCTCGGCATGCACGCCGCGGATGCGGTCGTCGAGGGGGCGTGGGGACAGATGGTCGCCCTGCACGCCACCGAGATCGTCCGGGTGCCGTTCGCGGACGCCCTCGGCGAGCTCAACACGGTTCCGCGCAACCGCTACGACGCCGCAGCCACGCTCTTCGGGTGACCCTGCGCGCCGCGTCGCGGTAGCGCGTCGCTGCAGCGCATCCCGGTCTCCTCGCGTGAAGACAGGCGATCACGCCAGAACAGGCGATACGTCGCGCCGATCGCCTGTTCCCGCGTGAAGGCCTGTTCCCGCGTCGCTCGCGAGTCTCGCGGAAGGGCTGAGGAAGCCGCTCAGCGCGGCAGATGCCGGCCCTGTGCGATCGCGTTGAGGATGGTCGTCTGGGGTACGTCCCAGAGCCCTTCGAGTGCCGCCGCGGTGACGCACGTCGGTCGACCGCCGACAGCGGCGGCGCGCACACGTCGTTCGTCGCAGTCCTGCGTGACGAGCCACGATCGGCGGATCCGACGCAATCGCCCACAGGCGACCTCGTTGCGGACGGTGTGCTCGGTGAACCCCGCCTGCCGCAGTGTCGAGGAGTGGGCGATGCCCCGCCTCGCCCGCACCCATTCCGCCGGACCCTCTTCACGCATCGGACCAGTGTGCGCGACCGTCGCGGCCTCCGGGGCGGCTGGTCCGGTACCGGTGAGAGGAGGGACTCAGTCGCCGGCTGTGCAGGACACATGCTCCGTGGCACCCGGCAACGCGAGAACAGGCGATCACGCCGAATCAGGCGATCGGATCCCGGATCCGCCTGTTCTCGCGTGTCCGCCTGTTCTCGCGGGGGATCACGAGCGGTGTGCGCGTGCGCGGCGCCCGCTCACACCTCGGCGGCGCCCAGGCGGTCCAGGATCCAGGCGAGCTCGAAGGCGCGCTCGCGCCAGGAGTTGTACCGTCCGCTGACGCCGCCGTGGCCGGCGACCATCTCGCACTTGAGCAGCACGTCCTCCGCCCCGGCGTCGCGCAGGCGCGCGACCCACTTGGCGGGCTCCACGTAGAGGACCCGCGTGTCGTTCAGCGACGTGACCGCGAGGATCGACGGATAGGCGACGCCGTCGCGCACGTTCTCGTACGGCGTGTACGACTTCATGTACGCGTACACCTCCGCGTCGTGCAGCGGATCGCCCCATTCGTCCCACTCGATCACGGTGAGCGGCAGTGAAGGATCCAGGATCGTGGTGAGCGCGTCCACGAACGGCACGGACGCGAGCACGCCGCCGAAGAGCTCCGGCGCGAGGTTCACGACCGCTCCCATGAGCAGGCCCCCGGCGCTGCCGCCCTCGGCGACCATCCGCTCCGGGACCGTGACGCCGGAGGAGACGAGGTGGCGGGCCGCGGCGACGAAGTCGGTGAAGGTGTTGGTCTTCCGGCCCAGCTTGCCGTCCTCGTACCACTGCCGGCCCATCTCGCCGCCGCCGCGCACGTGCGCGACCGCGAACACCACGCCGCGGTCCAGCTCGCTCAGGCGCATGACGGAGAAGCCCGGGTCGATCGAGTGCTCGTACGAGCCGTAGCCGTACAGGTGCACCGGGCGTGCGGCGGCGCCGGGCTCACCGAACGAGCGCTTCCACACCAGCGAGATCGGCACGCGCGTGCCGTCGTCGGCGACCGCCCAGTCGCGGCGCTGTCCGTACTCGGCCGGGTCGTAACCGCCGAGCACGGGCTGGCGCTTGCGCAGGTGCAGGGTGCCGGTCGCCAGCTCCAGGTCGTACACGGTCGCCGGGGTCACGAAGGATCCGTAGCCCAGCCGCAGGAACGGGGCGGCCCATTCCGGGTTGCCGCCGAAGCCGGCCGAGTACAGCGGTTCGTCGAAGGCGAGCTCGTCCAGGGCCCCGGTTGCCGGATCCATCAGCGCGATGCGCTCCAGGCCCTCGAAGCGGTACGCGACCACCGTGACGTCGCGGAACGCGTCGACGTCGAGCAGGCGCCGTCCCGGCGTGTGCGGCAGCACCACGCGGCGCTCGCCCTGAGGGTCGGCGGCGGACACGGCGACCAGCTCGAAGTCCAGGGCGCCGTCGTTGTGCAGGATCAGCAGTTCATCGCGGCCGTCGACCACGGCGTGCTCGATGGAGTACTCGACGCCCTCCCGGCGCGGCCAGACCACGCGCGGCGGAGCGGTGAGATCGTCCAGGTCGACGAGCAGCTCCTCGCTCGTGATCGAGGATCCGACGCCGATGACGAGGTACTTGCGGCTGCGGGTGATCCCGGCGCCGAGCCAGAACCGCTCGTCGGGCTCGTGGAACAGCTGCACGTCGTCCGACACCGGCGTGCCGATGCGGTGCAGCCACAGGGTGTCCGGACGCCAGGACTCGTCGACGGTCGTGTAGATCACTGAGGCGCCGTCGGGCGTGAAGAACGCGCCGGATGTGCCGGGGATCTCGTCGGGGAGCGTCTCGCCGGTGACGAGGTCGCGCACGTGCACCGTGTACCGCTCGTCGCCCTCGAAGTCGGTCGACCAGAGCAGCCGGGTGGCATCGTCCGACACGTCGAAGGCGCCCATCGCGAAGAACTCGTGTCCCTCGGCCTCCACGTTGCCGTCGAGCAGGATCTGCTCGCCGGGCACCGGAACGGCCGGATCCAGCACCGGGGGCGTCCAATCTTCGCGGGAGGAGACCGCGGCGCGGCACTGCAGGCCGTACTGCTGCCCCTCGACCGTGCGGCCGTAGTACCACCAGTCGCCGCGGCGGGTCGGCACCGAGAGGTCCGACTCCTGCACGCGCCCCTTGATCTCCTGGAACAGGGTCTCGCGCAAGGGCTCCAGGTGCGCGAGACGCGCCTCCGTGTAGGCGTTCTCGGCCTCGAGGTGCGCGATCACCTCGGGATCGTCCTTCGCGCGCAGCCAGTCGTAGGGATCGTCGAACACGTCGCCGTGGTGGCTGCGGATCCGGGAGCGGCGCGCGGCGCGCGGCGGGACGAGTGAAGAAGGGCCGGATGATGCGGAGACGGAGGTCACCTTCCCACGCTAGCCGAGGGCGGGGTCAGGTGGCTCGTACGGGGAACCGGGCCCGAGTTGACCGGCCTGGGCCGGGGTGGGAGGATGCAAAGCGGCCCGTTAACGGATGCTGTCCTCCCGGTGAACTCTTCGTTCGTCACGTCCCTCCACTTCCCGAAAGCGAACGGTGGAAACCGCAGCCCTCATCGTCGTGCTGGTGATCCTGCTGGCACTCTTCTTCGACTTCACCAACGGCTTCCATGACACGGCGAACGCCATGGCGACCCCGATCGCGACCGGCGCGCTCAAGCCGCGCACCGCGGTCATGCTGGCCGCCGGCCTGAACCTCGTCGGGGCGTTCCTGTCGACCGAGGTGTCCAAGACCATCTCGGGCGGGATCGTCCGCGAGGACCAGATCCACAGCGATCTGTTCCCGGCCCTGATCTTCGCGGGCCTGATCGGCGCGATCACCTGGAACATGCTCACGTGGCTGCTGGGGCTTCCGTCCAGCTCCTCGCACGCGCTGTTCGGCGGTCTCATCGGCGCCACGCTCGTCGGCATCGGCCTGAACGGCATCGACTTCGGCGCCGTGCTGTCGAAGGTCGTGCTGCCCGCCCTGATCGCGCCGGTGACCGCCGGCCTCATCGCGTTCCTCGCCACGAAGCTCGCGTACCTCATCACCCGCCGCTACGACGGCAAACCGGACGGCCGCAGCGGCTTCCGCTGGGGACAGATCTTCACGTCCTCGCTGGTCGCGCTCGCGCACGGCACGAACGACGCCCAGAAGACGATGGGCGTCATCACCCTCGCCCTCATCACCGTCGGCTGGCAGTCCGGCGCCCATCACGAGCCGCAGCTGTGGGTCATCGTCGCCTGCGCCTGCACGATCGCCCTCGGCACCTACCTCGGCGGCTGGCGCATCATCCGCACCCTCGGCCGCGGACTCACCGACGTGAAGCCCGCCCAGGGCTTCGCGGCCGAGACGTCCACAGCCGCCACGATCCTCGCCTCCAGCGCCCTCGGCTTCGCGCTGTCCACCACGCAGGTCGCCTCCGGATCCGTGATCGGATCCGGACTGGGCCGGCGCGGATCCGCCGTGCGCTGGCGCACCGCCGGACGCATCGCCATCGGGTGGGTGCTCACGCTCCCGGCTGCGGCGGCCGTCGGCGCCCTCGCAGCGCTCATCGTGGTCATCGGCGGCGGCTGGGGCGTGCTCATCGACGCGATCCTGGCGCTCGCAGTGATCATCGGGCTGTTCCTGCGCTCCCGCCGCAACGCGGTCACCGCGAACAACGCCTTCAGCGAGGTGGCCGACTCCGGCCGCGCCGTCGAGGTGCCCGAGGAGCCGCCGCTCACTCCGCGTCAGGCACGCGCGCAGCGGGCGCGCGAACGCGCGAAGGCGAAGGCGAAGGCCAAGGAGAAGGGGGCGGAGCGATGACCGTGGTCATCCACTGGGAGGCGTTCTTCCAGGTGCTCGGCGCCGCGCTGATCGGCACGCTGATCGTGGTCGGGTTCTACGCGCTCGGCCTGCGCATGCTGGTGCGCTCCGGGCGGGTGCCCGTGGTCACGCCCGTGGAGTTCACCGACGCGATCACGGTGATCAGCGAGAAGGAGGCGAAGCGGGCCGCGAAGGCCGCGGCGAAGGCCGCCCGCAAGAGCCCCCTGAGCGAGGGGGAGAAGGTGCTCGCGCTCGTCGCCGCCTATGCCTGCTTCGCGGTGTGCACGGCGGCGGTCGTCGGCGGCATCCTCCTCATCGTCCTGAAGTAGCCGCACCCCTCCCGGACGCGCGTGCGCCAGGCCCGCGTCCGCAGCTGCGGCTAGCCTGGGGGCATGACAGTGCAGTTCGGTCGCTATGCGCCGCCCACGCACACCCTCGTGCACCTGAGCGATCCGCACCTGCTCGCCGGTGGCGCCGCCCTGGGCGGTCGCTTCGACGTGGACCGCACCCTGGCGCGCACCCTGGCGGCGATCGAGAACGCCGTCGAGCGCCCCGACGCGATCGTGGTCACCGGTGACCTCGCCGACCTCGGCGAACCCGACGCGTACCGGCGGCTCCGTGCCGCGGTGGAGCCTGTCTCGGAACGTCTGGGCGCGCCGGTGATCTGGGTCGCGGGCAACCACGACGAGCGCCCGGCGCTGCGTGAGCACCTGCTCGCCGCGCCGCCCAGCGAGGATCCGCTCACCGCCGTCTGGGACCTGAACGGTCTGCGCGTGATCGCCCTGGACTCCACCGTCCCCGGCTGGCACCACGGCGACCTGGACGAGGCGCAGCGGGCCTGGCTGGCCGAGCAGCTGGCGACGCCCGCACCGCACGGCACGCTGCTGGCGATGCACCATCCTCCGGTGCCCAGTCACATCCCGTTCTTCGACATCCTCGAGCTGCGCCATCAGGACGAGCTCGCCGAGATCGTGCGCGGATCCGACGTGCGGGGCATCCTCGCCGGGCACCTGCACTACTCGCTGCACGCCACGTTCGCCGGGATCCCGGTGAGCGTCGCGAGCGCCACGTGCTACACGATGGACGTCGCGAGCCCGGGGGACCGGGTGAACGGCATGGACGCGGCGCAGTCGTTCCAGCTCGTGCACGTGCGGCCCGAGACGATCACGCACACCGTGGTGCCGGTGGTCGAGGCGACCCCGGTGGACACGTTCAGCCCGGAATGGGTCGCCCGGATGGCGCAGCTGACCCCGCAGCAGCGGCTGGAGGCGTTCTCGCGCAAACCGGGACGGTGACCGCGGACGGCTAAGATGGATGCATCCCCCTTCCCTGTTCGCCATCACCCACGAGGATGTGTCCATGGCCGCCGTTGCGCATGCCACCCGAACCGAAACCGACTCCCTGGGAAGCAAGGAGATCCCTGCTGACGCGTATTGGGGGATCCATACGCTCCGCGCCGCCGAGAACTTCCCGATCACGAAGCGCCCGATCTCCGTCTACCCGGAGCTGATCGAAGCCCTCGCGATGGTGAAGCAGGCCAGCGCCCGCGCGAACAAGGAGATCGGCGTCCTCGACCCGGAGAAGGCCGACCTCATCGACGCCGCAGCGCAGAAGGTCATCAACGGCGAGTTCCACGACCAGTTCATCGTCGGTGTCATCCAGGGCGGCGCCGGCACGTCGACCAACATGAACGCGAACGAGGTCATCACCAACATCGCGCTCGAGCTGGCCGGCCGTGAGAAGGGCGACTACGCCTTCCTCTCGCCGATCGACCACACCAACCGCAGCCAGTCCACGAACGACGTGTATCCGACCGCGATCAAGATCGGTCTCTCGCTCAACCTGCGCTCGCTGCTGGACGAGCTCGACCTCCTGCGGGTGTCGTTCCTGAACAAGGCGCGCGAGTTCCACGACGTGCTCAAGGTCGGCCGCACCCAGCTGCAGGACGCCGTGCCGATGACGCTCGGCCAGGAGTTCCACGGGTTCGCCTCCACGCTCGGCTACGACCACACGCGGCTCACCGAGAACGCCTGGCTCATGTACGAGATCAACATGGGCGCCACGGCCATCGGCACCGGCATCACCACCCACCCGGGCTATGCTCCGGCCGTGCTGAAGCACCTGCGCGAGATCTCCGGCCTGGATCTGGCGACGGCGACCGACCTCGTCGAGGCGACCAGCGACACCGGATCCTTCATGTCGTTCTCCTCGTCGCTCAAGCGCAACGCGATGAAGCTCTCCAAGATCTGCAACGACCTGCGTCTGCTGTCGTCGGGTCCGCAGGCCGGCCTCGGCGAGATCAACCTTCCCGCGATGCAGGCCGGATCCAGCATCATGCCGGGCAAGGTGAACCCGGTGATCCCCGAGGTCGTGAACCAGGTCGCGTTCGCGGTCGCCGGCGCGGACATGACCGTGACGATGGCGGCCGAGGCGGGACAGCTGCAGCTGAACGCGTTCGAGCCCGTGATCGCGCACTCGATCTTCCAGTCGATCACCTGGATGCGTCAGGCGATGTGGACGCTGCGGGTCAACTGCGTCGACGGCATCACGGCCAACCGCGACCGTCTCGGCGCCATGGTCGGATCGTCGGTGGGTGTGATCACCGCGCTCACGCCGTTCATCGGCTATGCGGCATCGGCGGCGCTCGCCAAGACCGCGCTGCTGACCAACCGCAACGTCGCCGACCTCGTCGTCGAGGCCGGGCTGATGTCGCGCGAGGAGGTCACCAAGCAGCTCTCGCCGGCTCGCCTCTCGGGCCTCGAGACGATCACGGCGGCGATCCCGGTGATTCCCACGAAGGACGTCGACGCCGGGGCCTGAGCGCTCGCACGCCGATCGGCCCGCCACTTTCTCGAGTGGCGGGCCGTTCTCATGCGGTGGATCGGTTCGCGTGACGGAGCACGTCGCGGGCGTCGCGTTCAGGAAACTTTCAGGATAGAGTCAGGGGCGGTCGGCCGCCGAGGCCGATCTCCCAAACGACCTGGAGGAAGCATGACCACTCAGCCCCCCGCCGGCGCGCCGTCGCCGGCCTACGCTCCCGCGGCTGCATCCGTGCCCGGCAAGACGCTCGGCATCGTCGCCCTGGTGCTCACGTTCGTCGTGTCGTCGGTGCTCGGCCTCATCCTCGGCTACGTCGCCCGAAGCCAGAGCCGCGCGGTCGGGTACGACAACGTCCCGGCGAAGATCGCGATCATCGCCGGCTGGATCCTCACGGCTCTGGGGGTGCTGGCCGCCGTCCTGGTCATCGTGTTCACCGTCGTCGCTGCTTCACAGGGAGCGGTGTCCGGCAGCTGAGACGCCGCACACGACAGAGGGCGGGGATCCGATGGGATCCCCGCCCTCTGTCGTACTCGCAGTCGGTCTCGGGCGCGCGTCGCCGCGGACGCGAGCGGGGATGGCCCCCTGATGGCTGATGGCACGAAACGCGCGCGACCACTTGCGATCCCTCAATCTATGCGCTTAGATCTCAAGGAGACGAAATCTATGCGCTTAGATGCGTGAGAGCTTCAAGGAGGAAGACATGAAACGCCGGACGACTCTGACGGGCATCGCTGCCCTCGCCGCTGTCGCCATAGCACTCACCGGATGCGGGCGTACGAGTGAGGGATCCTCGGCATCGTCCGCCGCGCCGGTTCGGCTCGACGACGCACCGGCCACCGGAACGATCACGATGTGGGCGATGGGTGCCGAGGGGGAGGCCCTGCCCGACTTCGTCAAGACCTTCGAGAAGGCGAACCCCGGCGTCACGGTCAAGGTGACGGCGATCCCGTGGGACGCCGCGCACAACAAGATCCAGACGGCGATCGCCGGAGGCAACACCCCCGACATCGCGATGATGGGCACGACCTGGATGGCCGACTTCGGCGACGCCTTCGCAACCGTGCCCGACGGCATCGACACCTCCGGGTTCTTCGACGGCGCCGTGAGCTCGACAAAGGTGAACGATCGCGCCGCGGGGATCCCGTGGTACGTCGACACCCGCGTGCTCTACTACCGCACCGACATCGCCGCGAAGGCCGGGTGGACCAAGGCTCCGACGTCGTGGGATGAGCTGCAGCAGATGGCGGCGGACATGAAGTCCCGGGGCGGCGCCACGTGGGGCATCCGCATGCCCGCGGGCAACGACTCGTTCCAGGGCGCGCTGTGGATGCCGTGGTCGGCGGGCGCCGAGGTCACCGACGGCAAGAAGTGGACGCTCGACACCCCGGAGATGACCAAGGGCATCGAGTACTACAAGAGCTTCTTCGACAAGAAGCTCGCGGATCCGAACGCCGACACCTCGGCCGGCGCGGTCGAGTCGGAGTTCGTCGCGGGAACGACGCCCATGGTCGTCGAGGGGCCGTTCCTGCGAGGACAGCTCGCCTCGGTCGGCGGCGCGGACTTCGCGAGCAAGTACGCCACGGCAGTCCTGCCCGCCGACAAGGAGTCCGTGTCGTTCAGCGGCGGCGCGAACCTCGTGGTGTTCAACGGCAGCAAGAACGCGTCCTCGGCGTGGAAGCTCGCGCGCTGGCTCGCGGAGCCGAAGGTGCAGGCCGAGTTCTACGCGGCGACGGGTGACCTGCCCGCGGCGACGGCCGCGTGGAAGGAGCAGGCCGTGTCCTCCGACGCGAGCCTGGCGACCTTCGGGACCCAGCTGAAGACGGCGAAGGCCCCGCCCGTGTCGACCTCCTGGGTGCAGGTGGCGGCCAAGGGCGATCAGGCCCTGGAGTCGATCCGCCGCGGCGGCGTATCGGTCGCCGACGCGCTCAAGAAGCTGCAGTCGGATGCCGACACCATCGGGCTGAAGTGAGATGACGGCCACCGTCCTCCCCGCCGCCGCAGCCCGCGCGGGCTCCGGCGGCGGGAACGACCGGCGCGGCGGCGGCGCGTTCGCCGCCGCCCGTCGCCGGCGGGCCCTCATCGCGTGGGGGTTCGCCCTGCCCTTCGTGCTCGTCTTCGCGATCTTCATGATCGTGCCGATCGTGGGCTCGTTCGCGATGTCGTTCACCGACTTCACAGCCCGAGACATCGGCTCGCCGTTCGCCGTCGACGCCGTCGGCCTCGAGCAGTACGTCACGCTCTTCCGCGATCCGCGATTCCTCACCTCGCTGGGTGTCACCGGACTGTTCGTGCTGGTCGGCATCCCCGTGACGATGATCGTGGCGCTGGCGCTCGCCCTGGCGCTGAACAGCGGCAAGGGGCGCCTCGTCTCGTTCTTCCGGGTCGGGTTCTACGCGCCGGTGGTCACCAGCATCGTGGCCGTCGCCGTCGTCTGGCGCTACATCCTGCAGCCCGACGGTCTGCTGAACACCGCGCTCGCGGCGATCGGCATCCACGGGCCCAACTGGCTGAACGATCCCGCCTTCGCGCTGCCCTCGCTCATCCTCATGGCGGTGTGGCGCAACGTCGGCACCCTCATGGTGATCTTCCTCGCGGGACTCCAGGCGGTCCCGGAGGACGTCACCGAGGCGGCGATCATGGACGGCGCCTCGCCCTGGCGGCGACTGGTCTCGGTGACCCTGCCGCTGCTGCGGCCCACGCTCCTGCTCGGAGCCGTGCTCATCTCCGTCGGCTACCTGCAGTTCTTCGAGGAGTCCTTCGTGATGACCAAGGGCGGGCCCCTCGACTCGACGCTCTCCGTGGCGTTCTACACCTACCAGCAGTTCGGGTTCGGCGAATACGGTCTCGCCTCTGCGGCCAGCTACGTGCTGTTCCTCGTGATCGCGCTCGTCAGCCTGCTGCAGTTCCGCCTGCTGCGATCGAAGGACTGATCCATGGCTCTCGCACAGACCCCGTCCGCGGGCCGCCGGCCTCGTGCCCGCCGCCTGAGCGGCAGGGCGACCTCCTACGGTGTGCTCACCGTCGGCCTCGTGATCTGGCTCATCCCGTTCGTCTGGATGGTGCTCGGATCCGTCAAGACGCAGGGGGAGATCCTGCGCCGGCCGCCCACGTGGTGGCCGCAGGAGCCGACCGGCGCGAACTACGCGCAGTGGTTCGGCCCGCTGGACTTCTGGCACTTCTTCGCGAACAGCCTGATCGTCGCCCTCGTGACCGTCCTCGGCAACCTCGTGTTCTGCTCCATGGTCGGGTACGCGCTGGCGAAGATGGAGTTCCCCGGTAAGCGCATCCTCTTCGGGGCCGTGATGACCACGCTCATGGTGCCCGGCGTGGTGACCTTCGTCCCGCTGTTCGTGATGGTCTCCAAGCTCGGGCTGGTCAACAGTTATCCCGCGCTGATCCTGCCGTTCATCACCGCACCTCTGGGCGTGTTCCTCATGCGCCAGTTCATGGCGGGGATCCCCGACGCGCTGCTCGAGGCGGCGCGCCTGGACGGGGCGGGGGAGTGGAGGATCTTCCGCGGGGTCGTGATGCCGCTGTGCGGACCCCCGCTCGCGACGCTCGGGATCCTCACCTTCCTGGGGTCGTGGAACAACTTCCTGTGGCCGCTCGTGGCGGCCCAGACCGAGGACATGTACACGCTGCCCGTCGCCCTGTCGCTGTACTCGACGGGCCAGAACGCCACCGACTACGGGCTGCTGCTCGCCGGCTCCGTGCTCGTGATCGCCCCGATCCTGCTGCTCTTCGTCTTCCTGCAGCGGTGGTTCATCCGGGGCGTCGCGACGACGGGCCTGAAATGACGCAACGACGACGAGAGGGACACGGATGAGTGACGAGTACCGGACGACGGCGGAGGGTGTGCGCTTCCGCGACCTCAACGGCAACGGCGTGATGGATCCGTATGAGGATCCCCGGCTGAGCTCCCAGGAGCGGGTCGAGGATCTGCTCGGCCGCCTGTCGATCGAGGAGAAGGTAGGGCTGCTGTTCCACACCGTCATCGAGATCGGCGACGACGGCGAGCTGCAGGAGGCGCCCGGCGCCATCTCGAAGTCGCCGACCTCGGAGGTCGTGCTCCGCAAGCACCTCACGCACTTCAACGTGCACGGCATGCGGAGCGCCCGCGAAGGGGCGCGGTGGAACAACCGGCTCCAGGCGCTCGCCGCCGGCACGCCGCACGGCATCCCGGTGACCATCAGCACGGATCCGCGGCACGCCTTCGTGGAGAACTCCGGCGTCGGGTTCGCCGCCGGTCCGTTCTCGCAGTGGCCCGAGCCGCTGGGGCTTGCGGCCCTGGACGACGTCGACCTCGTGCGGCGCTTCGCCGAGATCGCCGGGCGGGAGTACCGCGCGGTGGGCATCCGGATGGCGCTGCATCCGCAGGTGGATCTGCCGACCGAGGCGCGCTGGGGACGCCAGGCGCAGACGTTCGGCTACGACGCCGAGCGCGTGGCCGAGATGACCGCCGCCTACCTCGAGGGGTTCCAGGGCGCCGAACTCGGTCCGCAGAGCGTCGCCTGCATCACGAAGCACTTCCCGGGCGGCGGGCCGCAGCTCGACGGCGAGGACGCGCACTTCCCGTACGGGCGCGAGCAGGTGTACCCCGGCGGGCGCTTCGAGGAGCATCTGCGCCCGTTCGTCGAGGCGATCCGGCGGGGGACGGCGGGGATCATGCCGTACTACGGGATGCCGGTAGGGCTGGTGCGCAACGGCGAGCCGATCGAGGAGGTCGGCTTCAGCTACAGCCGGCAGATCGTCACCGACCTGCTGCGGGAGGAACTGGGCTACGACGGCGTCGTCCTCAGCGACTGGGAGCTGATCAACGACAACCACGTCGGCGATCAGGTGCTGCCGGCGCGCGCCTGGGGCGTCGAGGAGCTGAGCCCGAGGGAGCGGCTGCTGCGGCTGCTCGACGCGGGTGTCGATCAGTTCGGCGGAGAGGAGTGCGTCGAGCTGCTCCTGGAGCTCCTCGCCGAGGGGGCGGTCGGCGAGGAGCGGATCGACCGGTCGGCGCGGCGGATCCTGCTGGTGAAGTTCCGCCTCGGCCTCTTCGACGACCCGTACGTGGACGAGGACGAGGCCGAGCGCATCGTGGGCGCCGCGGAGTTCCGCGTCGAGGGGGAGCGAGCCCAGGCCGAATCCCTCACCGTGCTGCAGAACCGGGACGGCACGCTCCCGCTGTTCCGGAGCGGGAGGCCGAGGATCTACGCCGAGGGCGTCGCGACTCCGGCGCTCGCCGAGTACGCCGATCGGGTCGCGGCCCCGGAGGACGCGGACCTCGCCCTGGTGCGGATCGGGGCGCCGTTCGAGCCCCGCGACGACCTCTTCCTCGAGGCCTGGTTCCACCAGGGGTCGCTCGAGTTCCCGCCGGGGCTCATCGTGCGACTGCGCCGGATCGCGGAGCACTGCCCGCTCGTGGTCGTGGTGAACCTGGACCGTCCCGCGATCCTCACGCCGCTCGTGCCGTTCGCCGCCGCGATCGCGGTCGAGTTCGGCAGCTCGGACGCGGCCCTGCTCGCGGCGCTCTCCGGGCGGGTCCCGCCGCGCGGCGTCCTCCCCGTCGACATCCCGCGGTCGATGGACGCGGTGCGGGCCGCCTTCGCCGACGTCCCCGACGGCACGGAGGATCCGGTCTTCCGCCGCGGCACGGGCCTGAGGATCGGCTGACCGCCCGCTCAGTAGAATCGCTCCGAAAGCGAGGTGCTCATGGCGTCGAGCCGCCCCACCGTCTATGACGTCGCGCAGCGCGCCGGCGTGTCGATCGCCACGGTCTCGTTCGCGTTCCGCCGCCCCGACCGGGTGCGCGAGGACACCCGTCGGGTCGTGCTCGAGGCGGCGCGCGAGATCGGCTACGTGCCGAGCGGATCCGCGCGCAGCCTCGCACGGGGGCGGACCGGGGTGCTCGGGCTGCATCTCTTCGACATGCTGCTCGACGAGGAGCCCGGGGCGTCGGCGCCGGCGCGCGGAGCCGCGCGGATCGACCTCGACGAGTTCGACCTGGGTGCCGACCCCGTGTCGTGGGACGCCGCGGCGGACGAGCGCGAGAGCGATCCGCGCACCTTCCCGCTGTACGTCGACGAGGTGCAGCGCGGCTTCGTGCTCGAGTGCAAGCGCAACGGCACGGCGGTGCTGCTCTCGAGCGGCGGGGTGGGAGTGTCCGACCTCGCGGACACCGCGGGACGGGTGGACGGCCTCGCCATCCTGCCCGGCCGTTCGACGACGGCGGCCATCGAGGCGGTGGCGGCGCGTGTCCCGGTCGTGCAGCTGAGCAAGCGTGCGGGCATCGGACATCGGGTCACGGTCGACAACGCCGGAGGCATGCGGATGCTCGTGCGGCACCTGCACGAGCAGCACGGCGCGCGGTCGTTCGGGTGGGTCGGGGCGATCGGCGAGGACGACCTGGACGAGCGCCGCGAAGGGTTCCTCTCGGCGGTGCAGGACATCGGAGGCGCCGAAGCGGAGACGCTCGACGACACCGATCTCGAGCGCCTCCCCGCCTACCCGGTGCTGCGCGAACGCGCGGGAGCGGGGAGCCTGCCCGACGCGCTGGTCTGCGGCAGCGACCAGACGGCGCTCCGCGTGATGGACGTGCTCCGCGGTGAAGGGGTCGTCGTGCCGCGGGACGTGCTCGTGACCGGCTTCGATGGGATCATGGCGAGCCGGCTGTCGGCGCCGTCGCTCACGACGGTGCGACAGCCGATGGAGCTGATGGGGCGCATCGCGGCCCATCTGCTGCTGACCGACCCCGGTGACGGGAGTGCGCCGTCGCGTACCGTTCGGCTGGCGACGGATCTCCGTATCGGGGGCAGCTGCGGCTGCTGAACCGCCCCCCGCAGCCGGAAGGTCAGTCCAGGATCCGGCAGTGCGTGGTGAGTTCGCCGATGCCGTCGATGCCGACCGTGACGGTCGAGCGGTCGCGCAGGAAGATCTGCGGATCGCGGGAGTATCCGGCGCCGCCGGGGCTGCCCGTCGAGATCAGCGTCCCGGGGCGCAGCGTGAGCGAGCGGGACAGGTGCGCGATCAGTGCCGACACGGGCCGCACCATCTGCGCGGTCGATGCGTCCTGCACGGTGTGGCCGTCGACCACGGTCCAGATGTGCAGGTCCTGCGGATCCGGGATCTCGTCCGCGGTGACCACCACCGGCCCGGTGGGGGAGAACCCGTCGAAGGACTTGCAGCGCGACCACTGCGCCTCGGCGAACTGGATGTCGCGGGCGGTGATGTCGTTGACGACCGTGTAGCCCCAGACGTGGTCGAGTGCGTCCTCGGCGGAGACGTCCTTGGCGGCCGCCCCGATCAGCACGCCGAGCTCCGCCTCGTAGTCGACCGACTCGGACAGCGCCCGCGGCCACGAGGTGGTCTGCTCGTGCCCGGTGAGCGAGTTCGGCCACAGGGTGAAGACGGTGGGAGCGGTGTCGGTCTTGAGCCCGAGCTCGCTCGAGTGGGCGGCGTAGTTCAGTCCGACGGCCAGCACGACCGGGGGAGCGAGCACCGCCGAACTGAACCCGAATCCGTCGAGGGAGTGCACCGGGGCGGCGCCTTCCGCGTGCGCGGTGCGCACGCGGGCGAGAAGGTCGTCGCCGCCCTCGATGAGCTGCTGGAGTGTGGCAGGGGCCGGATCCACGAGATCGGAGACGAGCGTCGCGCCGGCGTCGTCGAGGACGGCGAGGACGGGGATGTCGGACTCGGGACGGCGCAGATGAGCGAACCGCATGGGTTCCACGCTACCGGCCGCGCCCGCGACGCCGCCCGAGCGAGCCTCTAGGCTTTGGGCATGAGCTTTGGAGGACACGGCGATCCCGCCGCGCAGCGCCCCGCCCCGCAGGCCTCGCCGTACGCCCCGCCCGTCGCCCCCGCTTCGCCGCAGTACCCGCAGCAGCCGTACGCGCAGCCCCAGTACGCGCAGCAGCCCCAGTTCGTGCAGCCGCAGGGCTATCCGCAGACGGCCTCCACGCCGGTCGCTCCGGTGTACGGATCGGTGCTCGCGCAACGGCCCGAGCATCACGGCGCGGTCGCCTACACCACCTATACCCCGCCCGCGCCGGTGCAGGCCGTGCCCGCTCTGCCGGTGCCCTCGGCGAAGGGGCGCCACGCCTCGGTCTGGGCGTTCGGCGTGCTCGGCTTCGTGCTGCTGGGGCTGATCGCCTACTTCGTGTGGGCGCTGGGGCCCGCGGCGTCGATGATCGGCATGGTGCTGGCCCTCGTGCCGCTCGCGATCGTGTTCTTCGGGGTCTTCTTCATCGACCGCTGGGAGCCGGAGCCGCGCTCCCTCATCGTCTTCGCGATCGCCTGGGGTGCCATCGCCGCGGTGGGGCTCGCCCTGCTGGTCGATCTGCTGCTCACGCTGCTGCTCGGGCGGCGCGGCGACGACCTCACCGCCGTGATCCAGGCGCCGCTCGTCGAGGAGCTCGCCAAGGGGCTCGGCGTGTTCCTGATCTTCCTCATGGCGCGACGCAGCTTCGACGGACCGATCGACGGCATCGTCTACGGCGCTCTCGTCGGCGCCGGCTTCGCGTTCACCGAGAACATCCAGTACTTCGCGATAAGCCTGATCGAGGGCGGTGCCGGAGACCTCACCGTCACATTCGTGCTGCGCGGGCTCATGTCGCCGTTCGCGCACGCGATGTTCACCTCGGTGACGGGCTTCGCGATCGGTCTCGCGGCGCGGCGGGGAGCCTCCGCCGCACGCGCGCTGGGTTTCGGCGCGGTAGGACTGCTCGGTGCGATGGCGCTGCACGCGCTGTGGAACGGATCCTCCTCGATCGGCAACTTCTTCGTGCTGTACATCGTGCTGCAGGTGCCGCTGTTCGTCGGCTTCATCGTCGTGATCATCCTCCTGCGCAAGGAGGAGTCCCGCCTCACCTATGCGCGCCTCAGCGACTACGCGGCCGCCGGGTGGTTCACGCCGCAGGAGGTGTCGATGCTGGCGACGCCGGCGGGGCGCCGCGCGGGCCTGCAGTGGGCGGCCGGGCTCCGCGGCGACCGCCGTCCGATCATGCGCGGGTTCATCAAGGACGCCACGACGCTGGCCTCGGTGCGTCAGCGCATCATCACAGGCCGGGATCCGCTGGCTGCACAGGACGAGCAGGCCCTGCTGCACCGGACGCACGCCGCTCGGGATGCCCTGCTGGCGATGTGAGCCCTCGCGCAGCAAGACTCAGCGCCCGGTGCTGCGGCGATGCCTGCAAGTCCTCCGGGCGCTGAGTTGATCTGAAGACAGGTTGCACCCGCCGCGCGGGGATGTCAAGGACTCCACGTGGGCGGATCGGTCCGTGCGGAGCTCTCGCCGCGGGGCTGTTCGCCGTCGGCGCACCGTTCGCGTTGACCTCGCCGTGCGCGCTCGGGTTGTATGGAGGCATGACTGAGCGCACCAAGCCCGAGTTCGACGCCCCCACCGGACCCGCTCCCACGGAGCTCGTGATCCGCGACATCATCGAGGGAACGGGCGATGAGGCCAAGCCCGGCGACACCGTGACCGTGCACTACGCCGGAGTCGAGTACGACAGCGGCGAGGAGTTCGATTCCTCGTGGGGCCGCGGTGAGACCATCCAGTTCCCGCTGCGCGGCCTGATCCAGGGCTGGCAGGAGGGCATCCCCGGCATGAAGGTCGGCGGTCGCCGTGAGCTGACCATCCCCCCGCACCTCGCCTACGGGCCGGCCGGATCCGGTCACTTCCTCGGCGGGAAGACCCTGATCTTCATCATCGACCTCGTCGCCGTCGGCTGAACGAATCGCGCGAAGGCCCCGTCATCCGGCGGGGCCTTCGTCGTGTCCGCGGCACGGTTCCGAAAAAAACCGGCGAGTCGGGAATGTATTCAGATGAATGCAGGTTGGATGATCATGTCGCCCACGCGACACCGACGAAACTTCCGACGAGGAGCACTCATGACCATCGACATCCCCGGCTACCGCAGCGGCACCTGGAACCTCGACCCCGCCCACAGCGAGGTCACCTTCAGCGTCCGTCACATGATGATCTCCAAGGTGCGCGGCACGTTCGGCGTGAAGAGCGCCACCCTCGTCGCGCCCGAGAACCCGCTCGAGGCGCGCGTCGAGGCGAGCGTGGATGTGAGCTCGCTGAGCACCGGCGACGCCGGTCGCGACGGTCACCTGCTGTCGGGTGACTTCTTCGACGTCGAGAAGTACCCCACGATGGACTTCGTCTCCACCGGTGCGCGCGCCGAGAACGGCGACCTGTTCGTCGATGGCGACCTGACCATCCACGGCGTCACCAAGCCCGTCACCTTCGAGCTCGACTTCGGCGGCTTCGGCTCAGACCCGTACGGCAACTACAAGGCGGGCGCTTCGGCGAAGACCGTCATCAACCGCGAGGACTTCGGTCTCACCTGGAACGCGGCGCTGGAGACCGGCGGGGTTCTCGTCGGCAAGGACGTGACGATCACGCTCGACCTGCAGGGCGCGCTGGAGGCCTGACCTCCGCGTCATCCCGCACGATTCGAGGGCGGACGCCGCAGCACGCGGCGTCCGCCCTTCGTCGTCGTCGCCGGGGAACCGAGGCGTCACGCCATGGTCGCGCGCCTGTCGTCGACGAGCCGGGATCCGATCGCCCGCAACGCCACGGCAGCCCAGGTGCGGAACGGGCGCCAGGCCTGCGCGATCCGCTCGAGTTCCGCCTGGTCGGGAGCGTGATCGAGACCGTACAGGGCCTGGACCGCGGCGCGGGTGTGCTCCTCCTGGGTGGGGAGCACGTCGGCGAACCCGCAGGCGCGGATCACGATCAGCGCGCTGTAGAACGGTCCGATGCCGGGCAGCTGCTGCACGTCGAGCATCGCGTCGGCCGGCGACATGCCGGCGAGCCGGCGCACGTCGAGCCGGCCGTCCAGCGCCGCGCGGGCGATCGCGCGCAGTCGCGGGATCCGATCCGCGGGCAGACCGGGGAAGGCCTCGATCCCGAGCAGCTGCTCGGGCAGGGGGAGCGCAGCCTCGCTGCGCCCGGCGATCTCGAAGACCGCGCCGTGCTGGCGGGACAGCCGTTCGCGCAGCGCGATCCCCTGGCGCCGCGCACGGCGCGCCGACAGCACGGCCCACACGGCGGCCTCGTACGGGCTGTAGAAGTTCGACGGACGGAAGCCCGGCGCTGCCGCGTGCACGCGCGCGAGCACGGGATCGGCGCTGCATACCTGCGCCCAGGCCTCGCCGTCGTGGTCGGCGGACACGACCCGGGCGACCTGTGCCGCGATCGCGTCGAGATCGCCGTCCCCGTGCACCGTCAGGACGAGCGCGTCATCCTGCTGGCGCACCTCCACGCCGACCTGCGTGTCGAGGGCATCGGTGCAGAACGCCAGTCGCATGACGCCGTCGAAGGCGGATTCGTCGCGGTGGCCGAATCCCATGAGTGCGACCTCGCGGAGGTCGTACGGCCCGACGAGGGGCAGCGTGGCGGTGCGGACGGCGGTGCTCATGCCGCACACTCTGCTCCGGGCCGGGGACATTCGCGAGAGGGAGCGGCGAGGCAGCGCTCAGGGCTGCGGATCCTCCGCGTCGTAGGCGCGGAACCGCGGGCTCAGCCGCACGAGCACGGCGACGAGTCCGATCACCACCAGCCCGCCGAGCAGCGGCGGGAACCACAGCGCGGTGAGCGAGGCGAGCGTCCCCGCGTACAGCGCGCCCAGGCGCGGCCCTCCCGCCACGACGACGATGAACACGCCCTGCAGGCGTCCGCGCATCGCGTCCGGCACGGCGGCCTGCATCATGGTGTTGCGGTAGATCGAGCTCACGTTGTCGGCGGCGCCCGAGAACGCCAGGGCGATGCAGGCGAGCACGATCAGCACGACGTCCGGGGATGCCGCATCGGCATGCCTGCCCGGCAGGAGCGCCCCGGCGACGAGCACCACGCCGAACAGGGCGATCACGGCGCCGTAGGCCTGCACGGCGCGAGCGATGCCCCGGCCGTGCCAGCGGTAGTGCACGATGCGCCCGGAGAACAGACTCGACAGGAAGGTGCCGACGGCGACGGCCGCGGTCAGCAGGCCGGTGGTCACCGCGCCGCCACCGAGGATCACGGTGCCGAGAGCGGGGAACAGCACCAGCGGCTGGCCGAAGGTCATCGCGCAGAGGTCCAGCACGTACTGCATGCGGATGTTGCTCGCGCGCCGCAGGAAGCGCCATCCGTCGACGAGCGACGCGAGTCCCGGGCGCACGATCTCGCCCTCCGGTGCGAGTGCGGGCAGCGTCCACAGGCCGAGGAACATCGACAGCATCAGGACCACGTCGATCGTGTAGGTCCACCCGTATCCGGTGAGCGCCACGAGGACGCCGGCGAGTGCCGGACCGGCCATCACGGTCATCCCGAAGGTGACCCCGTTGAGCGCCGACGCGGGGGCCAGCAGCTCGCGGGGGAGAAGGCGCGGCACGATCGCCGTGCGCGTGGCCATGCCCACCGAGTTCGCGGCGGCGATGAGCATGCTGAGCGCGTACAGCCACCAGATGTTCTCGGTGTGCGTCCAGGTGAGGACCGCGAGCAGGGCGGTGGCGGCGAAGGTGACCACCGCGGCGAGGAGCGCCACCCGTCGGCGATCGAACGCGTCGGCGAGCATGCCGCCGTAGAGGCCGGCGAGGATCATCGGCACGAGCCCTGCCACCGCGATCATGGACACGGCGAACGTGCTGTGCGTGAGGGCGAACACGTGCAGCATCACCGTGACCGCGGTGAGCTGACCGCCGATGCCGCTGAGCGTGGATCCGATCCACATCCGGGCGAATGCCGGGCTCTGCCGGAACGGGCTCAGGTCGATCAGGTGACTCACTCGATCGAGCGTATCCGTGTGGGAGGACCTCGGATCGAGGTGCGGCGCGCACGGCCGCGTGGTGCTGATAGACTTGTGCGGTTGCCGTTCGATCGGCCGCGGATAAAGAGAGCCCACGCATTCGGCGTCGGGCACCGCGCAGCAAAGAGGAAGGGGATCACCTATGGCACTGGATGCAGACGTCAAGAAGGCGATCATCGAAGAGTACGCGACGCACCCCGGTGACACCGGATCCCCCGAGGTGCAGGTTGCGATGCTGACGCAGCGCATCAAGGACCTCACCGAGCACCTCAAGGAGCACAAGCACGACCACCACTCGCGTCGTGGCCTGTTCCTGCTCGTCGGTCAGCGCCGTCGTCTGCTCGGCTACCTCCAGGACGTCGACATCGAGCGTTACCGCTCGCTCATCGAGCGGCTCGGTCTGCGTCGATAAGACGCAGACGCCTTCCGGTTGCTGAGTAGCGACCGGAGGGAGCGTATCGAAGTACGAGCGTCTCGGTCTGCGCCGCTAAGCAGCCAGCGTTCAATCGCGCGAAACATTCTTGCGAGGCCCGTCCCACGGTGTGGGGCGGGCCTCGACCCGTTTCCGGGCGCGCCTGGCGGTCAGGCCGGAGCGCCGACCAGGTCCGCGTGGTGGATCGCGGCGACGTCCGGGTGGGCGCGCAGCCGAGACTTCAGGGCGTTCTCGCCGTACAGGGCGTGGATCGGATTGGACGGATCCTTGGTGACACCGCGGGCCTGGGCGGCGAGCTCCGGCGGAAGCTCGATCAGCGGCAGGCGCGCATCGAGGGCGGGGTTGAAGAAGAACGGGATCGAGATCCGCTCGTCCGGTGCCTTCGGCGAGACCACGCGATGGTTCGTCGCTTTGAGGTAGCCGTCGGTCGCGTACTCGAGGAGCTCGCCGATGTTGACGACGAACGCACCGTCGACCGGGGGAGCATCGACCCAGGTGCCGTCCCGCTCGACCTGCAGGCCGCCCTTGCCGGGCTCCACCCAGAGCAGGGTCAGCACGCCGGAATCCTTGTGTGCGCCGACGCCCTGCTGCGGCTCCGGCTCATGCGTGCCCGGGTAGCGGACGATCTTGATCAGCGTCGACGGGTCGCCGAAGTTCTCCTCGAAGTAGCTCTCCGGCGCGCCCAGTGCGAGGGCCCATGCGCGCAGCAGCTTGCGTGCGACGCCGGAGAGGTGCTCGTGCCACTCCGCGACGACCTCGCGCAGCTCGGGCTGCGCCTCGGGCCAGAGGTTCGGCCCGATCAGACGGTTGTAGCCGGGGCCGCCGTCGACCGCCTCGCGTTCGGGGCCGATGTCGATCTGCTCGCGCCAGTCGACGGCTCCCTGCGTGCGCTCGCCGCCGATCCGGGTGTAGCCGCGGAAGTGCGGGCTCTTCACGTTCTCGATCGCGAGCTTGTCGGCTTCGGGAAGGGCGAAGAAGTCCTTCGCCGCCTGGAGCAGGCGCCCTTCGAGGTCCGGCGTCACGCCGGTCCCGGTGAGGTAGAAGAAACCGACGTCATGGGTCGCCGCGCGCAGATCGTCGCGGAAGCGCGCCGCCGCCTCCGGGCCGGCGTCGAGCTGGGAGAGATCGAGGATCGGAAGGTTCAGTTCGGCCATGAGGCGAGGCTAGATCGGCTGAGGCGGCGTCGAGACGAATGTTGCCGAGGATTACCGCCGCGCATCCGCCGGGGTCCGCGTGTGTCTGAAGTCCGGGGGAGCGGATGATAGAGTCATCCAGGTAAGGGATGCCTTACCTCAGAAACTCGTCAGGAACTGCCCTCCGTGTTCGCCACCTTCCTCATCGGCCTTCGTGAAGGCCTCGAAGCCGCGCTCGTCGTCGGCATCCTCGTCGCCTACCTCAAGCGCCTCGACCGCAAGGACGTGCTGCCGCGGCTGTGGGCGGGAGTCGGGGCGGCGGTGCTGCTCGCGCTGGTCATCGGCGCCGTCCTCACCTTCGGCGCCTACGCCCTCACGTTCCAGGGGCAGGAGATCATCGGCGGGACGCTGTCGATCGTCACCGTCGGCATGGTCACCTGGATGATCTTCTGGATGCGCAAGGCCGGGCGCACCATGAAGGCCACGCTGCAGGGCGGTGTCGATCGCGCCCTCGAGGCGGGCACCGTGTGGGCGCTCGTCCTGGTCGGCTTCGTGTCGGTGGCGCGCGAGGGGGTCGAGACCACGCTGCTGCTCTGGTCGATGGTGCAGTCGTTCGGCGACGCGCCCTCGGCGATCCTCGGCGCCGCCCTCGGCCTCGTCGTCGCCGTGCTCGCCGGCTGGCTGCTCGCCCGCGGCGCGGTGCGTCTGGACCTCTCCCGCTTCTTCACCTGGACCGGCGGCTTCCTCGTCGTCATCGCCGCCGGCGTCCTCGCGTACGCGTTCAGCGACCTGCAGGAGGCGGGGGTGGTGCCCGGCCCGTTCACCGCCGCCGCGCCGCTCGACGCTGCGGGCGCCGTGCTGACCGGCTGGGCGGGGCTTCCGTTCGGCTGGGCCTTCGATGTGTCGGCGGCGATCCGTCCCGACAGCGCTCTCGCCGTGCTGCTGCAGGCCACCATCGGCTTCATGCCGCGGATGAGCTGGATCCAGGTGATCGCCTGGGCGCTGTATCTGCTGATCGTCGGCACCCTGTTCGTGCGAGGCCTGCGCCGTACCGCTCCGCGGGCGGTCGCGGCGCCCGCCGCCTCACAATCCGTCCCCTCATCCGCGTCGGCGCCCGTCGCCGCGGAGCCGTCGGCCACGCGCATCGCGTCGGCGGCTGCCTCACCCGAAGGAGCCTCATGACTCTCGCCCGCCGCCCGATCGCGCTCCTCGGCGCCGCCGCGGTCCTCGGTCTCGCCCTCACCGGCTGCGTCGCGAAGAGCGACGTCGCCGCAGCCGGACGGCTCTCGGTGTCGTCCACGGCAGACGCGTGCACCGTCTCGGCCGGCACTGCGAAGAGCGGAACCCTCGCCTTCGACGTGAGCAACAAGGGGGACGAGGTCACCGAGTTCTACCTGCTCGCCGCGGACGGCGTGCGCATCGTCGGCGAAGTCGAGAACGTGGCGCCCGGCGCCTCGCGCACCCTCACCGTCGTCGCCCAGCCCGGCAAGTACTTCACCGTGTGCAAGCCCGGGATGGTGGGATCCGGCGTCGGCAGGACCGCTTTCTCGGTGACCGGCGCGAAGGTCGCCGAGACCGGCGGCGACGCCGCCCAGAAGCAGAAGGCGCTCACCCAGTACGCCGCCTTCGTGAAGGACCAGGTGGGTCAGCTCATCCCGGCCGCGAAGACGTTCGCAGACGCATACCGCGACGGCGACGATGCGGCGGCCAAGGCGCAGTTCGCGACCGTGCGCTCGTACTACGAGCGGATCGAGCCGATCGCCGAGCAGCTGGGCACCCTCGACCCCCGCCTGGACTTCCGCGAGCTCGACGCCAAGGCGGAGGGCATCGACTGGACCGGCTTCCACCGCATCGAGAAGGACCTGTGGGCGCCCGCGCCGGGGGCGATGAACGCCGACGGCACCACGCCCGCGACCCAGGACTGGGCGCCGTCCACTCCTGCGCAGCGCGCGGCGTTCGCGGACAAGCTGCTCGCCGACCTGCAGGAGCTGTACGACCACGTGCACTCCGACGCGTTCGTCAAGGACCTCGAGTCCAACGGCATCGCGGGCATCTCCAACGGCGCGATCTCGCTCCTGGACGAGGTGGCCAACGGCAAGATCACCGGTGAGGAGGACTGGTGGTCCGGCACCGACCTCTCCGACTTCGCGGCGAACGTCGAAGGGTCCAAGATGGCCTTCTCCGTCGTGCGGGAGTTCGCCGAGAGCAAGGGCGCCGAGGGCAAGAAGCTCGTGCAGCAGATCGACCGCGGCTTCTCGGCGCTGGAGGCGGAACTCGCCGTGCACGGCTCGCTGAAGGACGGCTTCGCGCCGTACGCGACGGTCACCGAGGCCCAGAAGCGCGACCTCACCGACCTGCTGAACGCGCTCGCCGAGCCCCTCTCCAAGCTCACCAGCACGATCCTGGGCTGACATGACCGCATCCGAGCCCGGGGGACGACAGGTCCCGCACTCCGAGATCGCATCCGAGCCGACCGAGGCGACCGCCTCGGAGAGCGCCGGACGCCCCGGTATCAGCCGTCGCGGCCTGATCGGCTGGGCGCTCGGCAGCGGTGTCGCCGGCATCGCCGTCGGCGCGGGCGGCGCTGCGGCGGTCGGCGCGACCGCGGGAGCCTCCGGCGGGTCCGCGGTCGCGGACGAGTACGCCTTCGAAGGCGTGCATCAGGCGGGAATCACGACGCGTGTGCAGGATCATCTGCACTTCGCGAGCTTCGACATGATGCCCCGCGCCAGCCGCGAGGACCTGATGTCGCTGCTGCAGGACTGGAGCTACGCCGCATCGCGCCTCACCAAGGGGCTGGACGTCAGCGCCTCCGGCGCCGTCGACGGTTCCCCGGAGGCGCCGCCGGACGACACCGGCGAGGCGCAGGGCCTGACGGCGGCCGGGCTCACCATCACGTTCGGCCTCGGGCCGTCCCTCTTCCTCGCCGAGGGCGACCGGTTCGGGATCGCGGACCGACGGCCCTCTGTGCTCGCCGACCTGCCCGGCTTCGTCGGCGACGCGCTCGACGCGGCCTACACCGGCGGGGATCTGTGCATCCAGGCCTGCGCGGACGACCCGCAGGTCGCGGTGCACGCCGTGCGCAACCTGAGCCGGATCGCGTTCGGCCGTGCCCGGCTGCGCTGGTCGCAGCTCGGATTCGGGCGCACCTCGCGCACCTCGGCCGATCAGCAGACGCCGCGCAACCTGTTCGGCTACAAGGACGGCACGGCGAACATCCTCGCCGACGACGCGAAGGCGCTCGCCGAGCACGTCTGGGTGGGCGAGAAGGACGAGCCGGCCTGGATGGCGGGCGGGTCCTACCTGGTCGCCCGCAAGATCGCGATGCTCGTCGAGACCTGGGACCGCCTGCGGCTCGCCGAGCAGGATCGCACCATCGGCCGGGCGAAGGGCAGCGGGGCGCCGCTGTCGGGCGGCGGCGAGATGACGGAGCCGGTGTTCCACGGTCACGCGATCGACGAGAACGCGCACGTGCGGCTCGCGCATCCCACCCTCAACGACGGCATCAGGATCCTGCGCCGCGGGTACAACTACGTCGACGGCAACAATGACCTGGGACGGCTCGACGCCGGCCTGTTCTTCCTGTCCTATCAGCGCTCGCCGGAGCAGTTCGTGACGCTGCAGAAGCGGCTCTCCACCGACCTGATGAGCGAGTACATCCGCCACATCGGGTCCGGGATCTGGGCGATCCCGCCGGGGGCGGAGAAGGGCTCCTACGTCGGAGCCGGGCTCTTCGCCTGAGCGGGCCTGGTCCGCGTCCCGGAACCGGGGAATACTTCTGCGTAGCACGCGTTTCACCAGATATATTCAAGTGAATAGAAATCTGAAGGAGACAGCAGTGAGCGAGTCGAGCACCTGGTCGGGCATGCAGTTCGGCCTCATGTCGGTCAGCGACATCACACGCAACCCGGTGACCGGGGAGACCCCGAGCGAGCGGGAGCGGATCCAGAACACGCTCACGATCGCCAAGCACGCGGAAGAGGTCGGCCTCGACGTCTTCGCCATCGGCGAGCACCACAACCCGCCGTTCTGGTCGTCGAGCCCGACGACGTTCCTCGCGGCGCTCACCGCGCAGACCGAGCGTCTGATCGTCTCCACGTCCACCACGCTCATCACCACGAACGACCCGGTGAAGATCGCCGAGGACTACGCGATGCTGCAGCACGTGTCGGGCGGCCGCATGGACCTCATGATGGGCCGCGGCAACACCGGTCCGGTCTACCCCTGGTTCGGCAAGGACATCCGACAGGGACTGCCGCTCGCGATCGAGAACTACGCCCTGCTGCACGAGCTGTGGACCAAGGACGTCGTGGACTGGGAGGGCAAGTTCCGCACCTCGCTGCAGGGCTTCACCTCCACCCCGCGCCCGCTCGACGGCGTTGCACCCTTCGTGTGGCACGGCTCGATCCGCACGCCGGAGATCGCCGAACAGGCCGCGTACTACGGAGACGGCTTCTTCGCGAACAACATCTTCTGGCCCAAGGAGCACTACCAGCGCCTCATCGAGCTGTACCGGCAGCGCTTCGCGCACTATGGCCACGGCACTCCGGAGCAGGCGATCGTCGGCCTCGGCGGACAGGTGTTCATGCGCCCGAAGTCGCAGGACGCGATCGACGAGTTCCGCCCGTACTTCGACAACGCCCCGGTCTACGGTCACGGCCCCTCGATGGAGGACTTCACCGAGATGACGCCGCTCACCGTCGGCTCGCCGCAGCAGGTGATCGACCGCTACGCGGCCATGCGCGACCACTTCGGCGACTACCAGCGTCAGCTGTTCCTCATGGACCACGCCGGCCTCCCGCTCAAGATCGTGCTCGAGCAGCTCGACCTCCTCGGCGGGGAGGTCGTGCCGGTGCTGCGCAAGGAGCTCGCCCAGAACCGCCCCGCGTCCGTTCCGGACGCCCCCACCCACGCGGCGCGCGTGAAGGCGGTGTACGGCGACGGGCCGTCGCGGGAGGCGCGTCCCGGCGCGAACCGCGGCGACAACCTCACCGCCGGCTCGCCCTATCAGGACGGCGGTGCGGTCCCGGCCGTGGCCGGTTCCTCGTTCGGCGCGGCGGCCACGAAGGGGGCGAACTGAGATGGGCGCGCGTCGTATCGCCGTGATCTCCGCGGGGCTCAGCAACCCCTCCTCCACCCGGATGCTCGCCGACCGGCTCGCGGCGGAGACCGCGCACCGGCTCGGCGAGCTGGGATCCGAGGTCAGCGTCGACGTGATCGAGCTGCGCGACCTCGCGCACGACATCACCAACAACCTGCTGACCGGGTTCGCGCCTCCGGCGTTGGACTCCGCGATCAACACCGTGGTGTCCGCCGACGGCATCATCGCCGTCACGCCCATCTTCTCGACGAGCTACTCCGGCCTGTTCAAGTCGTTCATCGACGTGCTGGATCCGGATGCGCTCGCCGGCAAGCCGGTGCTCATCGGCGCGAACGCGGGCACGGCGCGGCACTCGCTCGCGATCGACTACGCGATCCGCCCGCTGTTCACCTATCTGCATGCGGAGCCGGTCTCGACGGGCGTGTTCGCCGCGTCGAGCGACTGGGGTGCGAAGGCCGACGACGTCGCGCCGCTCAGCCAGCGCATCGAGCGCGGCGCGCGCGAGCTCGCCGAGGCGATGGCCCGCCGCGAGCCGGCGGCCGACAAGGATCCCTTCGACCCCGGCAACTACCTCGGCGAGGGCCGCTCCTTCGGCCATCTCCTCGGAGGCCTCGCGGGGGAGTAGGGCGCGATTCACGGCGATGGCCGGTGCACTCCGTGCGGGTGCACCGGCCATCGTCGTCGGGATCAGCCGATCGCGGCGAGGCTCGCGATCGTGGCGGACACGGCGTCGGCCAGCTCCCGGCCCTTCACCGCGAAGTGCCGGGTGAAGTAGTCGCGGTGCTCGGCGTGCTCATGGAAGTGATGCGGCGTGAGCACGGCCGAGAAAACGGGCACGTCGGTCTCCAGCTGGACCCGCATGAGCGCGTCGACGACGGTTCCCGCGACGAAGTCGTGCCGGTAGATCCCGCCGTCCACGACGAGTGCGCTGGTCGCGACAGCGGCGTACCGGCCGCCGCGCGCGAGGCGCTTCACGTGCAGGGGGATCTCGAACGCTCCCGGCACGCGGAAGACGTCGACCTGGTCGAGGCCGAGCTCGGTCAGGCGTTCGACGAATGCGGCGACGGCCTGCTCCACGATCTCGGCGTGCCACTGGGCGGCGACGATGGCGATTCTGGGCATGGTGGACTGCTCCTTCTGTCCTCTCTCATCCGGACTCTGACCGTCGGCTCCGGATTCGCACCGGATCGGCGGTCCCCGCCATGGGGACCGTTCGCGGGCTCGCGCGGCATCGGCCGCGTCACCGCCGGTGGGGAATTCCACCCCGCCCTGAGGACAGGACGACGCTATCACCGCGGACGGTCAGGATCCGGCGCCCGTCAGCCGGTAGGCCGTCTCGGGTCGCCCGGGGGTGCCGTAGCGGGGAGCGCGTGTGGCGACGCGCGCGTCCACGAGGTGCTCGAGGTAGCGCCGCGCCGTGACCCGCGAGACGCCGACGAGCGGCCCCGCCTCGCGCGCAGACAGCTCGCCGTGCGCGCGCAGGGCGGCGGTCACCGCCTGCAGCGTCTCGGCGGTGAGCCCCTTGGGGAGCGCCACCGCGCCGGTGGGCGGGCCGCCGACGAGCGCGTCGATCTCGTCCTGGCTGGCGGCGCCGGTGATCCCTATCGCGCGCGCCCGGCGCTCGGCGTACTGCTCCATGCGCTCCCGGAAGACGCGGAACGGGAAGGGCTTGAGCAGGTACTGGGCGACCCCCAGCGCGGACATCCGCCGCACGGCGTCGACGTCGCGCACGCTCGTCACCGCGATCACATCGATGTCCGCGTCCGCGGCGCGGATCCGCCGGAGCACGTCGATCCCGGATCCGTCCGGCATGGTGATGTCGAGCAGGACGAGGTCGATGCGCGGGCCCAGCTCGGCGATCGCGGTGAGCGCGGAGCGCACCCCCGTGCACTCGCCGACGACGGAGAAGCCCTCCAGCCGGCCGACGTAGGCCGCGTGCAGCTCGAGTGTCAGCGGGTCGTCGTCGACGATGAGGACCCCGATCATCGGCGTCCCGCCTTCACCGGTGCCGCGGGCAGCGTCACCCGGAACGCGGTGGGATCGCGCGTGACGGCGATGCTCCCGCCGGCCGCCTGCACGACCTCCCGGACGAGGGCGAGGCCCACGCCGCGGCCCGCGCGATCGCTGGGCTTGGTGGACACGCCGTGCTCGAACACGCGCTCACCGAGCTCCTCCGGGATCCCCGGGCCGCTGTCCGAGACGGTGATCGCCACCTGGCCGCCCTCCGCCGGCGCGATCTCCACGCGCACCCAGCGACCCGCGTCGTCGGTGCCCTCCTGGGCGGCGGCGTCCAGGGCGTTGTCGATGAGGTTGCCGACCACTGCGACGGCGTCGACGGGATCCAGGTCCGCCCGCGGTGCGGCCGGATCGACGACGACCTGCCAGTGCACCCGGCGCTCCTTCGCCTGTGACGCCTTGCCGAGCAGGAGCGCGGCCACGGTGGGATCCCCGTCGCGCAGGGTCATCTGGTCGATCACGGACTGGCTCTGCACGGACGACTCCGACAGCAGAGCGATCGCCTCGTCCTTGCGGTCGAGCTCGAGCAGTGCGAGCGCGGTGTGCAGCCGGTTGCCGTGCTCGTGGGTCTGGGCGCGCAGGGCCTCGCCGAGCGTGCGCACCGACTCGTAGCCGGCGACGGCGTCGCGCACGTCCCGCGCGTCCAGATCGCCGGTGATCCTCCGGGTGGCGAGCCGCGCGAGCACCGCGCCCACGGCGCCCAGGGCCACCACCGCCAGGGTGAGCAGCGCGATCACCGGCAGGCGGCGCAACAGGGCGCCGGACAGGGACTCCACGGTCACCCCGGCCGAGACCCAGCCGACCACCGCGCCTCCCGCGTCGTGAACCGGGGCGATCGTGCGCACCGACGGCCCGAGGGTTCCGGTGTACTGCTCGGTCAGCGTGCGACCGTCGCCGGGGATCGTGCCGAGGTAGTGCCCGCCGACCTGCGCGGGATCCGGGTGGGTGAGGCGCACGCCGTCGCGGTCCATCACCGTGATGAAGTCCAGGCCCGCCCCGGTGCGCACCGACTCGACGTAGGCGCGCAGCCCCGTTGAGGCCGCCGCGCGGTCGGGCGCGGACACGGCCGCCTCGATCGCCGGAGCGGCGGAGAGCGCATGGGCGACGGCGGTGGTGACGTGCTCGGCCTCCTGGCGCGCCGAGGTCTGCGCCTCCCAGGTGAGGAACGCTCCGATCGCGGCGCCGATCAGCAGCACGGATCCGATCAGCAGGGCGAACACGCTCGATGCGGCGCTGCGCACCCTGCCGCGTCGTGTCGTCGCCATCGCCGATCCGGACCTCCTCAGCCAGTATGCGCGACGTCGCGCCGCCGATGGAGGCGCGTACCGGGTCGGCGCCGGTTTCAATACGAACAGAACTCGCCGCGGGGCGCCGTCGATCCGCACCATGGTCGGCATGGCCCGCCCGGAGTGGTGCGGGCGACCGATTCATTCAGCGGAGGCGATGATGGCTCTCACCGAAGGTTTCACTCTCCCGCGGCACGACTGGCGCCGCGGCAAGAACTCCTGGGACAAGCACACCTGGCTCTATGTGTCCGTGCTCATCGCGGTGGCGCTGGGCATCGTGGTGGGGCTCGTGTTCCCGCAGTTCGCCCAGGGGCTCGAGCCCATCGGCAAGGGCTTCGTCAGCCTCATCAAGATGATGATCGCGCCGATCATCTTCTGCACGATCGTGATCGGCGTCGGATCCATCGCCAAGGCGGCGACGGTCGGCAAGATCGGCGGCCTCGCGCTGGTGTACTTCATGGTCATGTCGACGTTCGCCCTCGCGATCGGCCTGATCGTGGGCAACATCATCCACCCCGGTGAGGGGCTGCACATGGCCGGTGCGACGTATGAGGCGGCCACGACGACCGAGGCGAAGACCACGCAGGACTTCATCCTCGGCATCATCCCGGCGACGTTCTTCGGCGCCTTCACCGGCGAGAGCGTGCTGCAGGTGCTGTTCATCGCGCTCCTGGTCGGCTTCGCGCTGCAGGGTCTGGGCGACCGCGGCGCGCCCATCATGGGGGCGATCAAGCACCTGCAGACCCTCGTCTTCCGGGTGCTCGGGATGATCCTGTGGCTCGCCCCGCTCGGCGCGTTCGGCGCGATCGCTGCCGTGGTCGGCAAGACCGGCGTCGCCGCCATCTGGAGCCTCGGGATCCTCCTCGGCGCGTTCTACCTGACCTGCATCGTGTTCATCGTCGTCGTGCTCGGCGGGATCCTGATGCTCGTCGCCCGGGTCAACATCTTCCAGCTGATGAAGTACCTCGCCCGCGAGTACCTGCTGATCGTCGGGACCTCGTCGTCCGAGTCGGCTCTGCCCCGGCTCATCGCGAAGATGGAGCACCTGGGCGTCGCGAAGCCCGTCGTCGGCATCACGGTGCCCACCGGATACTCGTTCAACCTCGATGGCACGGCGATCTACCTGACGATGGCGTCGCTGTTCATCGCGACCGGTCTGGGACAGCCCATGTCGATCCCCGAGCAGATCGGGCTGCTCGTCTTCATGATCATCGCGAGCAAGGGCGCGGCGGGCGTCACCGGAGCCGGGCTCGCGACCCTCGCCGGCGGACTGCAGGCGTACCGTCCCGACCTGGTGAACGGCGTCGGCGTCATCGTCGGGATCGACCGCTTCATGTCGGAGGGGCGCGCCCTGACGAACTTCACCGGCAATGCGGTGGCGACCATCCTCATCGGCTCCTGGACCAAGCAGGTCGACGGCGAGCGGATGCGGCGCGTGCTGTCCGGAGCGGAGCCGTTCGACGAGTCGATGCTGGACGGCGTCCACGGTCACGATGAGCCGCGCTCCCGAGAGGGAGTCAGCACCGCGACCCTCGGGCAGGCGGCGGTCGACGAGATGGCCGCGAAGCAGGAGCGCGCCCGCGCGCGCAGCGGGCGGGGCTGACCACGATCCCCGCTGCGGGCCGGGGCAGGGGCGCCGACGAGGCCTCCTGCCCCGGCCCGCCGCTCGTCGCCGCGGCCGGCGGTCGTGTGCTGTCCGTCCGGTCGGGGCGATAGCGTCGAAGCATGCCCGTCGTCCAGGCCGCCGTCGTCGTCCCGATCCCACCCGACCTGGCGTACGCCGTCTCGCAGACCACCGGGCAGGTGCGTAGGCGCTGGGACGGGTTCATCCGCGAACAGCACTTCCTCGACGGATCCACGGTGCCGGCCAAGGGCGTCCGCACGTTCACACGGCAGCGGTTCGGCCTGTCGATGATCACGCGCTACGTCTCGTACGCCCCGCCGACGAACGTCGGGATGACGATGGAGAAGGGGCCCTGGTTCTTCCGCACGCTCGGCGCCGGCTGGCGCTTCGAGGCCGCGGAGGCGGGCACGCGCGCCGTCTGGAAGTACAACTTCACCTGCCGGCCGGGTTGGCTCGCACCGATCGCGGAGAGGATCGGATCCGTGGTCCTCGGGTACGAGATCCGTCGGCGCATCGCCGGGTTCGCCCGTGGCTGTGCGGATCCGGTCGTTCTCGACGCGGCGCGCGCGACGCTCGCACAGCCGTGACGGGCCGCCCGCTCAATACCAGTTGTGCGCGACCTCGTGCGACCAGGCGCCGCAGGGCGACCCGTAGCGGTCGAGGATGTAACTCAGACCCCAGTCCACCTGGGTGTTCCCGTTGGTGCGCCAGTCGGCGCCGGCGGCGGCCAGCTTGTCGGCCGGCAGAGCCTGCGGGATGCCGTAGGCGCCGCTGTCGGGGTTCAGCGCGTCCGCCCGCCAGCTGGACTCCTGCATCCACAGCCGGTAGAGGCACGGGAACTGGTCCTGTCCCCAGCCGTAGTTGCCCAGCTGCCCGGCGGCGTATGCCTGGGCTCCGGCAGGGTCGACGTCCACGCCGTCGCCGCCGAGGTCGGTCCACCCGCCGTCCCCGCCTCCGCCGGATGCGGCTGCAGCTGCCGCCTCGGCCTGCTCACGGGCCTGCTCGGCCACCTGCTGTCCGATCCGGTAGCGCCGCTCGACGTCCGCCGTCGTGTTCTTCAATGCCGCCAGCTGTGCGTAGAGGGTCGTGATGTGCCCCTGCAGGTCCCGCACGGCGGCGGCCTCGGCGTCCGCCGCGGCCTGCGCCTGCTGCGCGGCCTGCTCGGCGCTCGTCGCGAGCTGGTCGCGTGCCACCCGAGCGGCCTGCGCCTGGTCCTGCAGCGAGCCCGCCACCGCCTGCTCCGCGAGAGCGCGTTCGCTGAGCGTCGCCCAGGTGGCGTCGAGGCGCTGCATGACGCCGAGCCGCGTGAGCAGCTGATCCGGGTCGGCCGCGGTGAACAGCCGCGCGGGGAGCGGCGACGAGGCCTCGGTGCGTGCGCGACCGGCGATGATGGTCCCCACCTGCTCGTGCGCCTCCTGCGCGGTCCGCTCGGCGGCGGTCGCCTGGGCGGTGAGCTCATCGGCGCGCGTGGCGGCGGCATCGGCCGCCTCGCGCGCGGCCTTGGCGGTCTCGGCCGCCTTCATCGCCGCCGTGGAGGCGTCCGCGGCCTTCTGCTGGGTGGCGGCGAGCGCGTCGTCGACCTTAGCGATCTGATCCTGGGTGGCCTGCTCGTTCCCCTGCGCGTTCTGCACGTCCTGCCAGGACGGGTAGTCATCGGCGTAGGCCGGCGGCGCGAACACCGGCAGAGCCGCCAGCGCCGCGGCCGTCAGCAGCGCCGTGAGCGGGCGCGCCGCGCGGCCCCTGCGCGGGGGAGCGACGGTCCGGGTCGTAACGCTCACCGTTCGACGCTAACCCGGTTGCCTGTGGTTCGCCACCGCGTGCGCCGATCCGGTCCGCCCGCCGTGCCGGGCGCCGCTCACGCAGAAGGGGCGCCGACGTCTCGCGCCGGCGCCCCTTCGTGAGGGTGCGGTCAGCCGCTCTTGCGGCGGAACTCGCGCCGGGTCTGCGCGGCGTGCGTGCCGTGGACGGCGGAGTCGCCGTCCAGGTGCGCCTCGCCACGGTGCTGCTGGGCGTTCTTCTTGTCCAGCGCCTCCTTGAACTTGCGCTTCATGTCCGCCGCGGCGGTGTCGTCGGTACTCATGCGCGCCAGCCTAGCCCCGCTGCCCGCCGAGGCCGCGGAGAACGGCGGGCGACCGGCGGCGGGCGAGCCGGAGGACGCCCGGTGACGGATCGCGGTGCATCCGGTGAACAGTGTGCGACGGCGGCTGTTCCCGGCGATCCCGGGCGGCCCGGGGCGGGATCCTGGTCCCGTGAGAGCAGCGATCGTGACGGAGTCCTTCCTCCCGCACATGAACGGCGTCACCGGATCCGTCCTGCAGATCCTCCGTCATCTCGAGCGTCAGGGGCACGAGGCCCGCGTGTACGCGCCCGCGGCCGCCGACATGCCGCGCATGATCGGACACGCCCGCATCGAGCCGGTGCCGTCCGTCGCCCTGCCCGGATACCGCACCGTGCGGGTCGGGACCTCGAGCGCGCACCGCCTGGCGGCGTCCCTCGCCCGTTTCGAGCCCGACGTGGTGCACCTCGCCTCGCCGTTCGCGCTGGGCTGGCGCGGTGCGCTCGCGGCGGAGCGCCTCGGGGTGCCCGCCGTGGCGGCGTACCAGACAGACGTCGCCGCCTACGCCGCGCGGTACGGCGTGGCGCTGACGACGACGCTCGCCGAGGCGCACATCGCCCGTCTGCACCGCCGTGCCACCCTCTCGCTGGCCCCGTCGTCGGAGTCGGAGGAGCAGCTCGCCCGTCTCGGCGTCGACCGGGTGCGCCGCTGGGGAAGGGGCGTGGACGCCGAGCGCTTCCACCCCGATCGCCGTGCGGCCGCGTGGCCGCATCGAGTCGGTGCGGACGTGGTGGTCGGATACGTCGGCCGGCTCGCTCCGGAGAAGCAGGTGGAGGATCTGCACGTGCTCGCGGATCTCCCCGGGGTGCGCCTGGTGATCGTGGGCGACGGTCCCTCCCGGCCGCGGCTGGAGGCGCTGCTGCCCAGCGCCGTGTTCCTGGGGCACCTGAGCGGTGCCGAGCTGGCGGAGGCCATGGCGTCGTTCGACGTGTTCGTGCATCCGGGGGAGAGCGAGACGTTCGGCCAGACGCTGCAGGAGGCCCATGCGAGCGGCATCCCCGTCGTCGCGACGGGCCGCGGCGGTCCCCTCGACCTGGTGCGGCAGGGCGTCGACGGGTGGCTGTACCGCCCCGGCGACCTGCAGGATCTCCGCGACCGGGTGCGTGACCTGGCCGGCGACGCGCGCAAGCGCCAGGCGCTCGGGCGCGCGGGGCGCGCGGCCGTGGAGCAGCGCAGCTGGAGCGCCGTGTGCGATCAGCTGCTCGATCATTTCGCCGAGGCTCAGGAGCTCGCCCGGGTCGACGCCTCGCTGCGCGCACCCCGGGCGGTGCGGCCGGAGCCGGCGCCGCCGGGGGAGCGCAAGCGGTGGCGCCGCTACGTGGCGCTGGGTGATTCGCTCACCGAGGGGCTGTGCGATCCCGGTCCCGACGGGGAGCTCCGCGGCTGGGCGGACCGGCTGGCGCTGCTGCTGGCGGCCCGCGAGCCGCTGGACTACGCGAACCTCGCAGTGCGCTCCAAGCGCGTCGAGGACGTGTGCGGCACGCAGCTGCGTCGGGCGCTGCAGCTGCGCCCGGATCTGGTGTCGATCCTGATCGGCGCGAACGACCTGGTGAAGCGGCGGGTCGCCATCCCCCTGCTCGCGGCCCGGCTCGAGGACGCGGTGCGGCAGCTGCGCGAGACGGGGGCCGACGTGCTGCTCGTCACCGCGTTCCTGCCGGGCAACCCTGCGGCGCGGATCTACGCCCGGCGGTTCTCCGCGTGGGCCACGGCGCTCGCGGGCATCGCCCGCCGGCAGGGCGCGATCCTGGTGGACACCGACCTGCACCCCCAGCTCGCGCGACGGGAGAACTGGGGCGAGGATCTCGTCCACCTCTCCAGCCGGGGGCATCGCTTCCTGGCCTACCGCGCCGGCGTCGCGCTCGGGGTGCCCCTCGCCGACGAGCTCGGCGCTCTCGACGAGGCGCTGCATGCGACCGAGCGCACGAGCGCGGGCGTGTGGTGGCGGCGCCATGCGCTGCCGTGGGTGTGGCGCCGCCTGCACGGTCGCACCGCGGGGGACGGCCGCAGCCCGAAGCACGACGCCTACGTGCGGCTCGGGCGTGAGCGCGGCGTGCGCGAGACCAGCGACGTCTGAGCGCACGCCCTCGGGGCTCGGGGGAGTGCGGGTGCCGACCTCCGGCCGGTTGCACGGTGCCGCGCTGATAGGATCGGAAGGGATGCCTCTGTGTGCATCCGTCCATGCTCGCGCTCCACACGGGAGAGCGAGCCTAAACAAAGAAGGAGAGACCTCTTGGAAGGTCCTGAAATCACTGCCACCGAGGCCGTTCTCGATAACGGCCGCTTCGGCACCCGCACCGTCCGCTTCGAGACGGGCCGTCTCGCACAGCAGGCGCAGGGCGCGGTCGCCGCCTACCTCGACGAGGAGACGATGCTGCTCTCGGCCACGAGCGCCAGCAAGTCGCCGCGCGAGGGCTTCGACTTCTTCCCGCTCACCGTCGACGTCGAGGAGCGCTCGTACGCGGCCGGCAAGATCCCCGGCTCGTTCTTCCGCCGCGAGGGCCGCCCCTCCACCGAGGCGATCCTCGTCTGCCGTCTCATCGACCGCCCGCTGCGCCCGTCGTTCGTCGACGGCCTGCGCAACGAGGTCCAGATCGTCATCACGGTCCTGAGCATCGCCCCGGGCGAGTTCTACGACGCGCTCGCGATCAACGCGGCCTCCGCGTCGACCCAGATCTCGGGCCTGCCGTTCTCCGGCCCCATCGCCGGTGTGCGCCTCGCGTTCATCCCCGGGCAGGGCGAGCACGCCGACCAGTGGGTCGCGTTCCCGAACGCCGAGCAGGTCGAGCAGGCCGTGTTCGACCTCGTCGTCGCCGGCCGCGTCGTCACCAAGGGTGACGGCACCGAGGACGTCGCCATCATGATGGTGGAGGCCGAGGCCACCGAGGGCAGCTGGAACCTGATCAAGGCCGGCGCCACCAAGCCCAGCGAGGACATCGTCGCGCAGGGCCTCGAGGCCGCCAAGCCGTTCATCTCGCAGCTCGTCAAGGCGCAGGCCGACCTGGCCGCGCAGGCGTCGAAGGAGCCGGGTGTGTACCCGGTCTTCCTGCCGTACAGCGAGGAGACCTACGACTTCGTCTCGTCCCGCGCGTTCGCCGAGCTCGTCGACGTCTACCAGATCGCCGACAAGCAGGAGCGCCAGAACGCCGACGACGCCGTCAAGGACCGCGTCAAGGCCGAGCTCGTCGCCGCGGTCGAGGCCGGGGAGCAGCCGGAGGTCGCCCTCAGCGAGTTCTCCGCCGCCTACAAGTCGGTCACGAAGAAGATCGTGCGCGGCCGGATCCTCACCGAGGGCGTCCGCATCGACGGCCGCGGTCTCGCGGACATCCGCCCGCTGGACGCCGAGGTGCAGGTCATTCCGCGCGTGCACGGCTCCGCGATCTTCCAGCGCGGTGAGACCCAGATCCTGGGCGTCACGACGCTGAACATGCTCAAGATGGAGCAGCAGATCGACTCGCTGTCGCCCACGACGAGCAAGCGCTACATGCACCACTACAACTTCCCGCCCTACTCGACCGGTGAGACCGGCCGCGTGGGCTCGCCGAAGCGTCGCGAGATCGGGCACGGCTTCCTCGCCGAGCGCGCCCTCGTTCCGGTTCTGCCGAGCCGCGAGGAGTTCCCCTACGCGATCCGTCAGGTCTCCGAGGCCCTCGGATCCAACGGCTCCACGTCGATGGGCTCCGTCTGCGCGTCGACCCTGTCGCTGCTGAACGCCGGTGTGCCGCTGCGCGCCCCGGTCGCGGGCATCGCGATGGGCCTCGTGTCCGACCAGGTCGACGGCGAGACCCGCTACGCGGCGCTCACCGACATCCTCGGCGCCGAGGACGCCCTCGGCGACATGGACTTCAAGGTCGCCGGCACGAGCGAGTTCGTCACCGCGATCCAGCTGGACACCAAGCTCGACGGCATCCCCTCCGAGGTGCTCGCCGGCGCGCTGACCCAGGCCAAGGACGCGCGCCTGACGATCCTCAACGTGCTCAACGCCGCGATCGACAGCCCGGACGAGATGGCCCCGACCGCACCGCGCGTGATCAGCGTGCAGATCCCGGTCGACAAGATCGGCGAGCTGATCGGCCCCAAGGGCAAGACGATCAACGCGATCCAGGACGAGACCGGCGCGCAGATCTCCATCGAGGAGGACGGCACCGTCTACATCGGCGCGACCGACGGCCCGTCGGCCGAGGCCGCCCGCGCCCAGGTCAACGCGATCGCCAACCCGACCAACCCCGAGGTCGGCGAGCAGTTCCTGGGCACGGTCGTCAAGATCGCGACCTTCGGTGCGTTCGTCTCCCTGCTCCCGGGCAAGGACGGCCTCCTGCACGTCACCGAGGTGCGCAAGCTCGCCGGTGGCAAGCGTGTCGAGAACGTCGAGGACGTGCTCTCCGTCGGCCAGAAGATCCTCGTGAAGATCACGAAGATCGACGACCGCGGCAAGCTCTCGCTCGAGCCCGTCATCGACGAGGCTCCGGCTGAGGCCGCGGAGCCGGCCGCCGAGACCGCCGAGGCCTGATAGCCGCAGAAGAGGCCCGTCATGTCCGCCGAAAGGAGGACATGACGGGCCTCTTCGCGTATTCGTGATCGAACCGTTACCGATTGTTCGCCTCCGCGTCGACTCAATGAACGGAAGCGTCGGTGGCCTCCCGTACCCTCGAAGAGAGCGCACCGGGGGGTGCGTCTCGGAAAGCAACGCAGCAGACACGGGGGTGATCGCATGCGTCTCTTCAGCGTCGGATCCGCAGCCGGCGGTGCCGCGCCTGCCGTCACCACGGCGCCCGCGGTCGTCCCGCCGCACCCGTCTGCGCCGATCCCGGTCATCGGCCCGGGCGTCGGTGCAGGTCTGCGCGTGCCGATCGGCGAGACCGGCATCCGTGCCTTTCCGCTCATCCTCGGCGGCGCGGAGTTCGGCTGGAACACCGACGCCGACACCGCGCTGCGCATCCTCGACCGCTACGCCGAGTTCGGCGGCAACGCCGTCCACACGGCGGACAGCTTCGCCGCGGGTCGCAGCGAGCACATCATCGGCCGCTGGCTCGCGGCGCGCGGCAACCGCGACGACATCGTGCTGACCGTGCGTGTCGGCGGCCACCCCGACAACCCGGGCATCGGCCCGGTGAACCTCGTCCGCGCGGCGGAGGCGTCGCTGAACCGCCTCGGCGTGGAGCGCATCGACGTGCTCTACCTCGACGGCACGGTCGACGACGGCAGTCCCCTGGAGGACACCCTCGCCACCGCGGAGTGGCTGGTGGAGACGGGGAAGGTGCGCGTGCTCGGCGCCTTCGGGTTCTCCGCGGAGCGCCTCGTCGAGGCCCGGATCCTGGCCTCGGCCGGCTACCCGCGCATCGAGGTGCTCGACGAGCCGTACAACCTCGTGCGCCGGGCGGAGTTCGAGGGCGACCTTCGGCTCGTGGCCGCGGCTCAGGGTCTGGCGGTGACGCCCTCGCACGCCCTCGAGCACGGGTTCCTGTCCGGCCGGCACCGCTCGAAGCAGGCGCTGCAGGGCGTGCGCGGCATGCAGCTGCGCAGCAACATCAACCGTCGCGGCATCAAGGTGCTGCGTGCGCTCGATCTCGCCGCCGAGGAGTTGCACGTCCCGGTGGCCGCGGTCGCGATCGGCTGGCTGCTCGCGCAGCGCACCGTGACCGCCCCGATCGTCAACGCGTTCGCCACCGAGCAGGTCGACGAACTCATGCAGGGCGCGGGTGTCGCCCTCGGCCGCGCGCAGCTCGCTGAGCTCACCCGCGCGGCGAGCTGACCCGGCGGCGATCGCCGTGTCCGATCTGTGACATAGGCTGGAGGCACCCCGACCACGGAGTCGGAGACGAGGCGAGCGGTTGTGACCCATTACATCTATCTGGTCCGGCACGGCGAACATCAGGACGCGGAGCACGGCCTCACCGACGGACCTCTCTCGCCTCGAGGCAGGCGCCAGGCCGAGCTCATCGCCGCCCGATTGTCGGGGCTGCCGCTCGACGCCATCTGGCACTCGCCGCTGCTGCGTGCGGCGGAGACCGCCCGTGCCATCTCGGAGCGGATCCCCTCGGTCGAGGCGGAGCCGTCCGCCCTGCTCTTCGACTGCGTGCCCACGGGCATGACCGAGGAGACCCCCGCCGCCTTCGAGCCGTTCTTCGGATCCGTCACCGAGGCGGAGATCGAGGCGGGACGGGCGCAGATGGCCGACGCCGTCAATGAGTTCCTGGTGCGCAAGCCGGGCGACGTGCACGAGGTGCTCATCACGCACAACTTCGTGATCGGCTGGTTCGTGCGCGAGGTGCTGGAAGCGCCGGAGTGGCGCTGGATGACCCTGAATCAGGCCAACTGCGGCCTCACCGTGATCGCGCAGAAGCAGGGGCGCCCGTGGAGCCTGCTGGCGCACAACGACCTGAGCCACTTGCCGGTCGAGCTGCGCACCGGCCTGCCGGATCCGCTCGCGGTCTGACCTCTCACCCGACGCGCTCCGACCTCCGCCCGGGCGCGGCGACGATCCGCGCACCCTGTGACGATCAGCACACGAGATCGACCTATGCGCGTGCAGATCGTCACATCGCGTGCTCATCGTCGCGATGGAGAGACGACGTGCGTGCCGGCCCGGATCAGCTGACGCGCTCCCAGTCGGCGATCGGCCCGTCCACCACGACGAACAGCGGATGCGGATCGGGCAGCGGCACGCCGCGCCAGTGCTCCCAGGCCGCCGGCGTGCGCACCTCCAGCTTGCGGAGCAGATGCCCCCACTCGTACTCGAGCTGACCGCGGGCCACCGGGATCCGCTCGACGGGACCGGTGCGCAGGACCTTCTCCCGCGCGAACCGGTAGCCGCGCGCGTCCGCCTCGTCCACGACCGCGGACAGATAGTCGCCGATCGCGGCGAGCGGATCCGGTACCGCACGGAACCGCTGCAGCTGCGGGTGGTGCGCGTAGCCGCGTCGCCGGGGATCAGCGATCACCGCCTGCGCGAGCAGCCCTTCCCGCCAGCATGCCGTCAGCGCCTGCCGGTCGTAGTAGCGCGGGTGCATCGACCAGAGCCTCATGCCTGGCTCGTCTCCTTCCGGTACCACCGGGTTGCGTTCGGGATGTCGTTGTTCTTGCTCATGAGATCGCGTGATCCTCGGGCAACCTGCCCCGTATGAGGAACGTTGCCAAGGCTCGTTGCGCCTCAACTCGTAACTCTGACCATTCGGGCAGGGCATGCACGTCGGCCAGGTCGGGGTAGCCATCCGGAACGGCGCTGGCTGCATGTGCCCAGGTGCGGTGGAACTGCTTCAGCGCATCGATCTCGTCCGAACTGTAGACGGTCTTGTTCGACTCGACTTCCCACAGCGCGTCGGGAACGCAGTCTTCCCATTGGTTGATCACCTCATGGGCGACGTTGACCACGTGGTGTGAGTCGTAGGTCCGCTGCGCGTCGAACGACCCGGCGAGTTCGAGGTAATCCATCAAACGGTTCCGCATACGTTGCTGAACCAGACGGGTGCCATCCGTCATGGGAGTTCCTTACGTAACCAAACAGAAGCGTTGGGGTTGGCGTTGTAGCGCGGGATCTCGGTGAAGCCGCTCTTGCGATACAGGTGGCCCGCCGCCTCGAGGGTGTGATGAGTGTCGAGCACGAGCGCGCGGGCGCCGAGGTCGCGGGCGCGGCGCTCCAGCTCGTCCAGCAGCAGCCGGCCCCAGCCGCGTCCGCGCGTCTCGGGACGCAAGAACACGTGCTTGATCTCGAACACGTCGGCTTCCCCGTCCGGCATCGCGACGCGGCGGACGCCTCCGCACCCGACGATCGCGCCGTCGTCCTCGAGCAGCAGGAAGACGCCGTCGGGGTCCTGGAAGGCGGCGGCGGTCGGGTACGTGGGGGAGTAGGTCCCGCCGGGGAACTCCGCGGCGCGCAGCGTGAAGTACTCGACCAGCACGGCGTGGGCGTCGGCGGCCTCGGGGGAGGCGATGCGGAACGTGGGCATGCTCCGACGCTATTCCCCCGAGCGCCGGTCCGGCCCCTTGCCGCGCGGGACCGGCACGTCCGACCGCCTGAATAGACTGAGGGCATGACGACGCGCGTTGCCCTGGTGGGCGCCTCCGGCAAGCTCGGCTCCATCATCGGCGACGTGATCGCGCACCTCGACGGCTTCGAGCTCGGCGCGGTGCTGGGTTCCGCGAGCACGATGGACGAGCTCGACGGCGCCGACCTCGTGGTCGACGCGACCACGCCGGCCTCGAGCGTGGAGATCGTGCGCGCCGCCGCGGATCGGGGCATCAACGTCCTCGTCGGCACCTCCGGATGGTCGGCGGCGCGGATCGCCCAGATGCGACCGGTCATCGACGAGGCCGGCATCGGCGCGCTGTTCGTTCCCAACTTCTCGATCGGATCCGTCCTGGGCACGGCCCTGGCCACCTTGGCTGCGCCGTTCTTCCGCTCCGTGGAGATCATCGAGGCGCACCAGCACACCAAGATCGACTCTCCCAGCGGCACCGCGGTGCGCACCGCAGAGCTCATCGCCGCCGCCCGCGCGGAGCAGGGTCCCGTCGATGCGCCCCACGTCGACCAGCGTGCCCGCGGTCAGCAGGTGTCCGGTGTGCCGGTGCACTCGCTGCGCCGCCCCGGTGTGATCGCCAAGCAGGAGGTCATCCTGTCCGGACCGGGCGAGTCGCTCTCGATCGTGCACGACACCGTGCAGTCCGCTGCAGCTTACGCCCCGGGGATCCGCCTCGCGCTGCCGTATGCGCGCGACCTCCGTGGCGTCGTCGTGGGCCTCGAGAACGTCATCGACCTGGGGATCCGGCCGCGCGCATGACGACGCGCATCGGCGTGCTCGGACCGGTGCGGATCGCGGATCGCGACGCCGGCGGGACTCCGATGCGGGCGATGCTCGCGGCGCTCGTGCTCGCGGGTACGGGGACCACGCGTTCCGTCGCGGCGCTCGCGGACGACGTGTGGGGCGAGGAGCAGCCGCAGAATCCGCGGGCGGCCCTGCAGACCCTGGTCTCCCGGGCCAGGGCGACCGCGGGGGCCGACGCGATCGCGAGCGGACCGGGCGGGTACGCGCTCGGCACCGAAGACACCGATCTGCACACCGCCCGTCGGCTGCAGTCGCTCGCCGAGGCGCTTCCGCAGGGCGACCCGGAGCGGATCCGGTTGCTGCGCGAGGCGATCGGACTGTGGCGCGGCGAGCCCGGCGCCGACCTCGGCGGATCGCCGGTCGGCGCGGATCTCGCCGCGGAGGCCGGAACTCTGCACGACGCCCTGCGGGGCTGCCTCGCCACGGAGCTCGTGCGCACGGGGAGCGCGGCGGAGGGCATCGGCATTCTCCGGGAGCTCGCCTCCGCGCGTCCCCTCGACGAGACGGCTCAGGCGGCGCTGATGTCGGCGCTCGCGGCCGACGGACGCTCCGCAGAGGCGCTCGCGGTCTTCGCCGCCTTGCGCACCGCCCTGGCCGACGCCCTGGGCGCCTCGCCGGGACCGGCGATCACCGAGCTCAACGCGCGGCTGCTGCGCAGCAGCGACGGCGGTCCGCGCGTGCGCATCGGCGTGCAGGCGGCCCCGAACGAGCTCATCGGCCGTGACGACGCGCTCGCACGCGCCCGTGCTCTGCTCCGCGAAGCCCGCGTGGTGACGATCCTGGGCGCCGGGGGCCTCGGCAAGACCCGGCTCGCGCAGGCCCTGGCGCTCGAGTCGGATGCGCATTCCGTCGTCGTCGTGCCCTTGGCCGGCGTGCGCGACGGCGCGGGCGTTCCTGTGGCGATCGCGGCCGCGCTCGGCATCAGCGAGAATGCGCCCGGCGGCAGGCTCGCCGAGCAGCGTCCGCGTCCCGACCTCGGCGCCCGCATCGTCGCCGCGCTCGGCGACCGCGAGACGATGCTCGTGCTGGACAACTGCGAGCAGGTGATCGACGCCGTGGCATGGTGGTCATCCGATCTGCTCGCTGCGGTGCCGTCGCTGCGGATCCTCACCACGAGTCGCGCGCCTTTGGCCATCGGGGCGGAGCGCGTGCTCCCGCTGGAGCCGCTGGAGATCGCGGTGACCGATGCGGCGCCCGCCGTGCGGCTGTTCCTCGACCGCGCCCGCGCGGCGCGGCCGTCGGCGACGCTGGAGCTCGAGGTCGTCGCGCGCCTGTGCGCACGGCTGGACGGACTCCCGCTCGCGATCGAGCTCGCCGCCGCGCGGGTGCGCACGATGACGCCCGAGCAGATCGAGCGCCGCCTGGAGAACCGGTTCGCCCTGCTCACCACGGGAGACCGTTCGGCTCCGGAGCGGCATCGCACCCTCGAGGCGGTGATCGAGTGGAGCTGGGATCTGCTCGACGCAGAGGCTCAGCATGCGCTCGCGATGCTCTCCGTGCTTCCCGGCGGCTTCTCCGAGGAGACCGCCGAGGCGGTGCTGACGGCACCGGCGGACGACGTGCTCGAACGCCTCGTCTCGCACTCGCTCCTGAACGTGATCGACGACGGCGCCGATCAGGCGGTGCGTTTCCGCATGCTCGAGACCGTGCGCGAGTTCGGTCGGGACAGGCTCGTCGATGCGGACGCGGAGGACCGCGCATGGGAGGCGGTCGTCGCCTGGGCGCTCTCGTTCGCCGAGGAGCACGGCGCCAGGGCGCGCGTCCTGCCGTCGGGGCTGACCGCCCAGGCGCATCGCGCGATCACGCGAGAGCACGACAACCTCGTCCACGTGCTGCGCCATCTGATCTCGGCCGGCCGGGGCGCCGACGCGGTGCGCCTGTTCACGGTGCTCGGGCAGTCCTGGTTCATCCGAGGCTCGTTCACGGAGTTCATCGGCTATGCCGGCCCCATGATCGACGTGGCGGATGCGGTGCCGTCAGGTGATATCGAACCCGATCTGCGTGTCATGGCTCTCGTCATGGCCTCCCTGGGCAGCATGATCAGCGGAGATCCGCGCTCCGCACGCGGCCTCGCGTTCACGGCGCGCGCGCTGGCGGCGGCGGGTGACGCGGTCGCCCCGGCCTGGGCGCTCGTCGCCGACGCGCTGCTCACCGTGGGACGCGGAGGGCCGATGGGATCGGTCTCCGCAGAGCCGGAAGAGTCGGATCCGTGGGCCCTGCTCACGGCGGACGTGCTGCTCTCGCATCGTGCCGAGAACGACGGCGAGGCCGAGGTCGCGATGGAGGCAGCCCGCCGAGCGTGGCAGCGCGCGCGAGGTCTCGGCGAGCGCTGGGCCGAGGGGATGGCGGCGGATCTCGCGGCGCAACTCGCCGCGCAGTCGGCTCGCCCCCTCGAGGCGATGACGTGGATGGAGCGTGCGACCGCGGTCTTCGAGGAGTTCGACGCCCAGGACCAGATCAACCATCAGGAATGGGTGCGCGGAGGCGTGCTGCTGTGCCTGGGGCGCAGCGGCGAGGCGCGGGCCCTGTTCACGCGGCTCATCCAAGAGGGGGGCCTCAGCCAGGACGGGGTCGAGCTCGCGTCGATCGGGCTCTACGGCCTCGCCGAGGCCGAGCTCCTGGACGGGAGGACGGCGAACGCCGCCGATGCCTTCGCGCGTGCGATGGCGGCCTTCGCGGATCCGGCGCACCGGCGCTCTCCGTGGTATCTGATGGCGCTGGCGGGGTACGTCTCCGTCGCGGCGAGATCTCTCGGGGTTGCGGAGTCCGAACTCCTCGTCTGGGAACGACGGCTGCGCACTCGCACGATCGCCGCGTGCCGGCTGCGGCGGGAGGGCGTGGACCGGCCGGTGCTCGGCACCGCCCTGCTGGGCTGGTCGGCCTGGGCTGTGCGCCGTCCTGGGCTCGTGGACCGCGGGGCCGAGGCGATCGCGTTGGCCGAGGTGCTCGGCGGGCGGCAGAACATGCCGAGCCTTGACCTCGGCGCGCACCTCGCCGATGCGGAGCGCCTCGCGGGAGCCGACGCGCTGGCGCATGCCCGTGCCGCCGCCGCAACGCTCGAACCCGCAGAGCGCGTGGTGCGCGGACTCGCGGTTCTCGGTGCACGCGTCGGCCCCTGAATCCGGCGGATCCAGGGGCCGATCGGGGGCGACGTCCGTCACGCCTTGCGCATGTACGCTCGCACGGTGAGCGGGGCGAAGACCGCCACGATCACGGCCGCGCCGAGCAGCGACACCCAGGCGTCCACGCCGAACGCACCGGTGTTGACGAGGTCGCGGACGGCGGTGACCAGGTGCGAGACCGGGTTGACGTTCACGAACCACTGCAGCCAGCCAGGCATCGTGTCGACGGGGACGAAGGCGTTGGACAGGAACGTGAGCGGGAACAGGATCATCATCGAGATGCCCTGCACGCTCGACGCGGTGCGGGCGATGACGCCCGCGAAGGCGAAGATCCAGCTGATCGCCCAGGAGCACACGATCACCAGCAGCCCCGCGCCGATCACGGCACCGAGGCCGCCTGCGGGGCGGAAGCCCATGACGAAGCCCATCGCGAAGGTGAGCACGGTCGCGATCCCGTAGCGGATGGTGTCGGCGAGCAGCGCCCCGGACAGCGGGGCGATGCGCGCGATCGGCAGCGAGCGGAACCGATCGAACACGCCCTTGTCCATGTCTTCGCGCAGCTGCACCCCGGTGACGACCGAGGTCGTGATGACGGTCTGCACGAGGATGCCGGGGATGATCACCGGGAGGTAGTTCGTGACGTTGCCCGAGATCGCTCCGCCGAAGATGTACGTGAACATCAGGGTGAACAGGATCGGCTGCACCGTCACATCGACGAGCTGCTCGGGCGTCCGCCGGATCTTGATGAGGCCGCGCGCCGCCATGGTGACGGTGTTGCGGAGGGTCAGCGACAGGCTGGCGCGCGGGCTCAGCCGGCGCTCGGACGCCGGCACGATGCGGCCGGCGACGGGGGAGAGAACGGTCATGCGCGGACCTCCTGGGTGGCTGCGGGCGTGTGGGGGGAGGCGTCGGCGGCGTCCTCCTCGGCCGGGTGGCCGGTGATCGTGAGGAACACCTCGTCGAGGGTGGGCTTCTGCACGCTCATCTCGGCGAGCGAGATGCCGGCTTCGCGGAACATGATCAGCAGTTCGGCGACGCGGTCCGGATCCGCCATGGGGGCGGTGATCCGGGAAGCCTCGGGGGACAGGACCCCGCGGACGCCGAGGGTCTGCTCGATGGCCTTCAGCGCATCGGCCGTGTCGCCGGCGTCGCGCACCCGCAGCTGCAGCGAGGAGGTGCCGACCGATGCCTTGAGGTCGTCGGGGGTGCCCTCCGCGACGACCTTGCCGCGGTCGATCACGGCGATCCGGTCGGCGAGCTGATCGGCCTCATCCAGGTACTGGGTGGTGAGCAGCACCGTGGATCCTGTGTTCACGAGCTCGCGGATCGTGTCCCACATCTGTCCCCGGGTGCGCGGGTCGAGACCCGTGGTGGGCTCGTCCAGGAAGATCAGCGGCGGCTGCGCGAGCAGCGAGGCGGCGAGGTCGAGGCGGCGTCGCATCCCGCCCGAGAAGTTCTTCAGCGGGCGGCGGGCCGCATCGGACAGCCCGAAGCGCTCGAGGAGGTCGGCGGACTTCGCCCGCGCCTCGCTGCGGCTGAGCCCCAGGAGGCGGGCGAAGATCATGAGGTTCTCCGTGGCGGACAGGGACTCGTCGACAGAGGCGAACTGCCCGGTGACGCCGATGAGCTGCCGCACGATGTGCGGTTCGCGGACGACGTCGTGCCCGAACACGCGGCCCGTGCCGCCGTCCGGACGCAGCAGCGTCGCCAGCATGTTGATGGTCGTGGTCTTTCCGGCGCCGTTGGGGCCGAGGACGCCGTAGACGGCGCCGGTGCGCACCTGCAGGTCGACGCCGTCGACTGCGCGGTTCGTTCCGAACACCTTCACGAGTCCGTCGGCCTCGAGGGCCCAGTCGGTGGTGGGATTCGTCATGCTCCGAGCATCCGCCGACCCGCTTTCGCCGTGCTGTCGCGGCGCTGTCACGGTCTTTCGGGCGCTGTCGGGGTGCCGTCCCGCCGAGTCGACGGCAGCGACCCGGTTGCGTCGAACCCGCCGACCTAGGATGGAGGGATGGGATCCCGCATCGGCGTCGCCGTCATGGCCGTGCTCCTCGTGCTGTACATCGCGCTGGTCGGCTGGCGCGCGGTGGTGCTGCTCGGCTCGGGCCAGGTGCTGGGCGTCACGATGGGCGTGGCACTGCTGGTGATGCCGCTGATCGGCGCTTGGGCACTGGTGCGCGAGCTGCAGTTCGGTCTCGCCGCCGACCGGCTGGGGCGCACGCTGGACGCCGAGGGCGGCATGCCCGCTGCCCCCGACCGGCTGCGGCCCAACGGGCGCCTGCTGCCCGAGGATGCGGACCGGCTGCTCGCCGAGTACGGCGCTGCGGCGGCCGCGGAGCCCGCGGACTGGCGCGCCCAGTACCGGCTCGGCGTCGTGCAGGACGCCGCGGGGCACCGCAAGGACGCCCGCGCCGCCATCCGTGCGGCGATCCGGCTGGCGAAGTAGACCTCACGGCCCCGGCACGACGAAGGGCCGCATCTCCGAGGAGACGCAGCCCTTCGCGGAGTGCGGGAACGTCGCTCAGGCGAGCGTCGCCTCGAGGGTGATCTCGATCCCCGAGAGGGCGGCCGAGACGGGGCAGCCCTTCTTCGCCTCCTCGGCGAGACGCTGGAAGGCCTCCGCGTCGAGCCCGGGGACGGATGCGTTCACGTTGAGGTGGCTGCCGGTGATGCCGACGCCGGGCTTGAAGGTGACCGACGCGGTGGTGTTCACGCGCTCGGGCGGGGTCCCGTTCTCGGCCAGGGCGTGCGAGAGCGCCATGCTGAAGCACGACGAGTGCGCGGCGGCGATGAGCTCCTCGGGCGTGGTCGTCGTGTCGGAGCCTTCCGAGCGGGCCTTCCAGTTGATGGGGAAGGTGCCCAGGTGCGAAGAGGAGAAGGAGACGGATCCCTCACCCTCGATGAGACTTCCGGTCCAGGTGGCAGCGGCTTCGCTCGTGACGGACATGGTTCCTCCAGTCGGGGGTGGGTGTGTGGCTGCCAGCCTACCGATCAGCCCAGGGCGGAGGAACCGCCGCGGCCGAGGACGCCGGCACGCTGCAGCAGCAGGTAGATCTGGCACCCGAGGCAGAACCCGAACGCCGCGTTGAGGAACGCCGCGACGAAGGCGAGCGCCGTGGCGATCGGCAGCGCCCACGGCACGCCGAGCAGGTGGAGCAGCAGGCCGGCCGTCACCACGAAGAGTCCGACACCCTGGGCGAAGCGCGGTGGACGCGGATCCTCCAGTTCGGCCGGCGGCGCGACGCGGGGGCGCACGACGCCGCGGAACAGCACGCTCCACGGCTGCGTGCGCGGCGACACCACGCCCCACAGGAACAGGAGCGCGATGACCAGCGTGAGCAGGAACGCGGGCTGAGCGGCGCGGTACTGCAGGAGCAGCCACCACGGGCCGGGGCCCACCGTGAAGCCGGCGCCGGCGAGGGGCTGATACGCGAACCAGCCGAAGGACGCGGCGGTCGACGTCGGCGCCGCGACCAGCCCGAGCACCGTCGCGACGAGCAGCAGGGCGGAGGTGATCCACGCGGCGAAGCGCGGGCCGCGGGGATCGATGCCGGCGGGAGCGGTCATGGGCGGGCCTCCTCGGGAAGGGCGCGGTCGAGTGCGGTCAAGACGTCGGCGCGGCTGGGCGCACCGGTGAAACGGGAGCGGATCCGGCCGTCCGGATCCACGACGAGCGTGGTCGGCGTGGCGAGCACCCGGTAGCGGGCGGCGAGGTCGGCGCGCGAGGTGAGGTCCACCTCGGTGTGCACCACGCCGGGGCGCTCCGCGGCGACGGATCCCAGCAGGCGACGCACCTGCGGGCAGCGCGCGCAGAACTCGGTGCTGAACTGCACCAGCGTCGCGCGGGCGCCCAGCGGTCGCATGAGGTCGGCAGGATCCACGACCCGATCGCCGTGCACGGCGACGGCGCGTCCGTCTCTGCGCCGCAGCAGCACGCCGACGAGCACGGTGGCGGCGAGCAGCGCCGCCACGATGACGAGGGCGATCGGCAGGGACATGGTCAGAGGCTACGTCCGCGACCCGGGCGGTGGGGCGGATATGACGGATCGAGTCAGCGCGCGCGATGCACGTCCCCGTGCGCGCGCGGCCGCCGGTCCACGGCCCGTTCGTCCGCCGTCGCCGGTACGCTGAAACCCATGAGCGCCGCGATCCCCACGCCGTACGAAGACCTGCTCCGCGACGTGCTGGCCACCGGCACGCACAAGGACGATCGCACCGGCACCGGGACGACGAGCGTGTTCGGCCGGCAGATCCGCTTCGATCTTTCGCAGGGCTTCCCGCTCATCACCACCAAGCGCGTGCACTTCAAGTCCATCGCGTACGAGCTGCTCTGGTTCCTCCGCGGCGACTCCAACGTGCGCTGGCTGCAGGAGCACGGCGTCACGATCTGGGACGAATGGGCCGACGCGGACGGCGATCTGGGCCCGGTCTACGGCGTGCAGTGGCGTTCCTGGCCGACGCCGGATGGTGGTCACATCGACCAGCTCCAGCAGGTGATCGACCAGATCCGCACCTCGCCCGACTCCCGCCGCATCATCGTGTCGGCGTGGAACCCGGCGGACATCCCCGACATGGCGCTCGCACCGTGCCACGCGCTGTTCCAGTTCTACGTGGCCGACGGCAAACTGTCCTGCCAGCTCTATCAGCGCAGCGCCGATCTGTTCCTGGGCGTGCCGTTCAACATCGCGTCCTACGCGCTGCTGACCCTGATGGTGGCGCAGCAGACAGGTCTGGAGCCCGGCGACTTCGTCTGGACGGGCGGCGACTGCCACATCTACGACAACCACATCGAACAGGTGCGCGAGCAGCTCAGCCGGCCTCCTTACCCCTACCCGACGCTGCGGATCACGCGGAAGCCCGACTCGATCTTCGACTACGCGTACGAGGACTTCGTGGTCGAGGACTACCAGCACCACCCGGCGATCCGCGCCGCGGTCGCAGTATGACCCGTGTCGGCCTGATCTGGGCGGAGGCGCACGGCGGCGTCATCGGCGCCTCGGGCACCATGCCGTGGCACGTCCCGGAGGACCTCGCGCATTTCAAGGATGTCACCCTCGGCGCGCCCGTCGTGATGGGGCGGCGCACGTGGGAGTCGCTGCCGGAACGGTTCCGTCCGCTGCCCGGCCGCGAGAACATCGTGATCACGCGGCAGACCGGCTGGGCGGCCGACGGCGCGCGCACCGCGGACTCCGTGGCGGCGGCGCTGGCCGGTCTCGACGAGGCGTGGGTGATCGGCGGCGGGGAGATCTTCCGCGAGGTGGTCGGTGAGGCCGACCGGCTCGAGGTCACCGAGCTGGACCTCGACGTCCCGGGCGACGCGTTCGCGCCCTCGCGCGACGGCTTCCGGCTGGTGGCGCAGGGGGAGTGGCAGACCAGCAGGACCGGGATCCGCTATCGCTTCCTGAGCTACGAGCGCTGAGAGGACGGATCCGCATGCCCACAGCCCTCATCACCGGAGCCAGCGCCGGGCTCGGCGCGGAATTCGCCCGGCAGCTCGCCGACCGCGGCGCCGACCTCGTGCTCGTCGCCCGCTCGCAGGACGCGCTGGATGCGCTCGCCGCAGAGCTGCGCGCGCGGCACCGCGTCGCCGTGGAGGTGATCGTCGCCGATCTCGCGGAGGAGCCGGGCGTCGCCCGCGTCGTGGCGCGGATCGCCGACGCCGAGCGCCCGATCGACGTGCTCGTGAACAACGCCGGGTTCGGGCTGCCGCTGCAGTTCGCCGACAACGACATCGCCGACGAGGTGCGGCACCTGCGCGTGCACGTGGAGGCGCCGATGCGGCTCATGCACGCTGCGCTCCGGGTGATGCGCGGCCGGGGCGGCCGAATCATCAACGTGGCCTCCGTGGCCGGCTTCATCTCGCGGTCGACGTACTCGGCCTGCAAGGCGTGGCTGATCGGCTTCAGCCGTTGGGCCAACGACGAGTACGCGCGCGACGGGGTGACCGTCACCGCGCTGTGCCCCGGCTTCGTGCACACCACGTTCCACGCCCGGATGGGCCTCGCGGCCGGGCAGGAGGGCGTGCCAGGGATGCTCTGGCTCGACGCGCCCTACGTCGTCCGCGCCGGTCTGCGCGCCGCCGCCCGCGGGCGATCCGTCGTGATCCCGTCCCTGCGCTACAAGGCGGTCGTCGCACTCTCGCGCCTCGTCCCGCGTGCCGTCACGGCCCGGGTCGCCCGCCGCGGCCGCATGTAGCGGCGATCACCGGCTCGGTCACGCCGGAACAGGCGGACGCGCGAGAACAGGCGGATCGCCCGGCCGATGGCCTGATCCGGCGTGTTCGCCTGTCCCCACGTGCGGCGCGGACGACGCTGGCGTCGACGGACCGGCGGCGCGGATCTTCAGGCGAAGCGCCCGAGCCGGATCCCGGCGTACGCGAGCGCGGCCACGGTCTCGCCGTCGGTGATGCGCCCGTCGGCGACCATGGCCAGGGCCTCGCCGAACGGCACCCACGACACGTCGTCGATGCCCTCCTCGGCCCGGGAGTGCGCGCTGTCGCCCGCCTGGCGCAACCCGCGGGCCAGGAACACGTGCTCGGGCGCGACGGTCACGCCGTTGAGGGCGTTCATGGTGCCGATCGGCGTCCACTCGTCCGCCTCGAGCCCCGTCTCCTCCCGCAGCTCGCGGCGGGCGGCGAGCAGCGGATCCTCGCCGTCGGTGCCGCCGGCGGGCACCTCGACGGAACGCCCCGTGGTGTAGCGGTCGATCGTGACGAGGCACACGCGGTCCTCCTCGTCGAGGGCGACGACGAAGACGGCCGCGTTCTTCAGCGTGACGACGCCGTAGATCCCGTCACCGGCGGGGCCGGTCACCGCATCCTCGCGGACCGAGATCCATCGGTTGTCATAGACGATGCGCGATTCCCGCGTGTGCCAGGCCATGGCGTGAGCCTAACCGGCGGACCGAGGGCCACGTGAGAACCGGCCGACCCGATACGCTGGAGGCATGACGCACACGGGCAATCCCTTCGGACAGGTGCTCGTCGCCCTCATCACCCCGATGACGGCCGACGGCGAGGTCGACTGGCCTTCCGTCGAGAAGCACATCGACCGTGTGATCTCCGACGGCGCCGACGGCATCGTCGTGACCGGCACGACCGGTGAGACGTCGACCCTCACCGACGCCGAGAAGCTGCGTCTGGTCGAGGTCGGCAAGGACGTCGCCGCGGGCCGCGCCAAGATCATCACCGGCGGCGGATCCAACGAGACCGCGCACGCGATCGAGCTGTACAAGGCCAGCGAGAAGGCCGGCGCGGACGGCATCATGATCGTCACGCCGTACTACAACAAGCCCACGCAGGCCGGGATCCTCACGCATTTCCGTCTCGTCGCGGACGCCACCGACCTGCCCGTGATCCTCTACGACATCCCCGGCCGCACGGGTGTGCCGATCAAGTACGAGACGATCCTGCGCCTCGCCAAGCACCCCAACATCCTCGCGGTGAAGGACGCCAAGGGCGACTTCTCCGAGGTCAGCCGGGTGCTCAACCAGACCGACCTGATGTACTTCTCGGGCGACGACGCGAACGTGCTGCCGCACCTGTCGATCGGCGCCACCGGACTCATCGGCGTGACCGCCAACATCACGTCCGCGCCCTACCGCACGATCGTCGATGCGGTGAACCGCGGAGACCTGGCCACCGCCACGGCCGAGCACAAGCGCTTGGAGCCGCTCGTGCGCGCCGCCATGACGCACGTTCCCGGCACGGTCGCGGCGAAGTACATCCTGCACGGCCTCGGCCGCATCACCAGTCCCCGCGTCCGCCTGCCGCTGGTGGGCCCGGAGGAGTGGGAGGCCGCCCTCATCGAAGACGAGCTCGCGCTCGTCAAGGACGTCCCGGGCGCGGACTTCTCCGACTTCCGTCCCGACCGCAACGCCGCCGCCGGCGGCGCTCTCCCCAAGGTGCACGGCACCACCCGCTGAGGGCCGTCCGTCGTGCCCTTCGGCAGGCTCAGGGACCAGATCTTCGGGCGCGCCGCGCCCCGCCTAGGAGGCACCACATGACCCTTCCCCTTGCCGAGCCCGAAGCGCTCGCCCCCGGCACCCTCCGCGTCACGCCCCTCGGCGGGCTCGGAGAGGTCGGCCGCAACATGACGATCTTCGAGTACGACGGGAAGATCCTCGTCGTCGACTGCGGCGTGCTGTTCCCGGAGGAGCACCAGCCGGGCGTCGACCTGATCCTGCCCGATTTCGAGCCGATCAAGGACCGCCTCGACGACATCGTCGGCGTCGTGCTCACCCACGGTCACGAGGACCACATCGGAGCCGTGCCGTACCTGCTGCGGCTCAAGAGCGACATCCCGCTGATCGGCTCGAGCCTCACCCTCGCGCTGGTCGAGGCGAAGCTCAAGGAGCACCGGATCAAGGCCTTCACGCTCACCGTGAAGGAGGGCCAGCACGAGAAGGTCGGCCCGTTCGACCTCGAGTTCGTCGCGGTCAACCACTCCATCCCGGACGCGCTGGCCGTCGCGATCCGCACGCCGGCGGGCCTCGTGCTCGCCACGGGCGACTTCAAGATGGACCAGCTCCCGCTGGACGGCCGCATCACCGACCTGCGCGCGTTCTCCCGCCTGGGGGAGGAGGGCGTGGATCTGTTCCTCGTCGACTCCACGAACGCCGACGTTCCGGGGTTCACGCCGACCGAGCGCTCGATCGGCCCGGTGCTGGACCAGGTCATCGGCAAGGCGCCGCGCCGGGTGATCGTCGCGAGCTTCTCCAGCCACGTGCACCGGGTGCAGCAGGTCATCGACGCCGCGCACGCGCACGGCCGCCGGGTCGCTTTCCTGGGGCGCTCGATGGTGCGCAACATGACCATCGCGGAGCAGCTCGGATACCTCAAAGTGCCCGACGGCGTCCTCATCGACTACAAGAAGGCCCGCGACCTCCCCGACGACCGCATCGTCTACATGTCGACCGGATCCCAGGGCGAGCCCATGGCGGTGCTCAGCCGCATGGCCAACCTCGACCACGCGATCGAGCCCGGTCCTGGCGACACCGTGATCCTCGCCTCCAGCCTGATCCCCGGCAACGAGAACGCGGTCTACCGCGTGATCGACGGCCTCACCAAGCTCGGCGCGAACGTCGTGCACAAGGCGAACGCCCGCGTGCACGTCTCCGGCCACGCCGCCGCCGGCGAGCTGCTGTACTGCTACAACATCCTCTCGCCGCGCAACGTGCTGCCCGTGCACGGCGAGTACCGCCACCTGATGGCGAACGCGAAGCTCGCCCAGGACACCGGCATCCCCGAGGAACGAACCATCCTGGGCTCCAACGGCACCGTGATCGACCTCAAGGACGGCGTCGCCCGCGTGGCCGGGCAGCTCGACATCGGCTTCGTCTACGTGGACGGCTCCACGGTGGGCGAGATCACCGACGCCGACCTGAAGGACCGCCGGATCCTCGGCGAGGAGGGCTTCGTGTCCGTCATCGTCGTGGTCGACTCGACCACGGGCCGGATCATCTCCGGCCCGGAGATCCACGCCCGGGGTGTCGCCGAGGACGACGCGGTGTTCGACGACGTCGCACCCAAGATCGTGGCGGCCCTCAAGGAGGCCGCGTCCAACGGCGTGCGCGACAACCACGCGCTGTCGCAGATCGTGCGCCGCACGATCGGGCGCTGGGTGAACCAGAAGCTGCGCCGCCGTCCCATGATCGTCCCGCTCGTCATCGAGGCGTGATCCCGCTCGCGTCGAAGCGAGACGCGCGGTGGGCCGGGCCGGATCCGCGGTCTGCAATCACCCGGAATGCCGCGTCATTGCGGCGTGATGTCGGCCTGCGGCCCTAGCGTGGAGGCATGCCCAGGAGTTCGAATGCGACCAAGAGCGTGGCCGACCGGCCCTCGACGCGCGGTCGTTCCACGTCCGGGGCGAAGCCGCGCACTCAGGCCAAGGCCGCGCCCGCCCCGAAGAAGTACGTCGACGAGCCCGACAAGCCGCCGGTGATGGTGCGCGCCTGGGTCGGGCTCGCGCACGGAGTCGGCGGGCTGTTCCGCGCCTTCGGGCTGGAGACTCTCGAGAAGGACCAGCGTCGCGACGGCTTCCCGTTCCTGCTCGTGCTGCTCGCCGTGGCCGGCGCCGTGAACGAGTGGTTCTTCATCGGCAACGCCGTCGCGACCAACATCAGCGCCTATTCGGTCGGCGCCCTCATCGGGCGGGCGGCCTTCATCATGCCGGTGCTGCTGCTCCTCCTCGCGGGCTGGCTCTTCCGTCACCCGTCGTCCGTGCACGACAACGGCAGGATCGGCATCGGATTCGGGTTGTTCGTGATCGCCCTGGCCGGCTTCTGCCATGTCGCCGGCGGGATGCCGCAGCCTCGGCAGGGCATGGTCGCGCTGAGCGCCGCGGGAGGGCTCTTCGGCTGGCTGCTCGGTCAGCCGCTCAGCTACCTGACCGCGATCCCCGCGTACATCGTGCTGTCGCTGCTCTCCGGGCTCAGCGTGCTGATCCTCACCAAGACCCCGCCGAACCGGATCGGGCAGCGCCTGGGGGACCTCTACGCCTGGATGTTCGACGCGGAGCGCCCCGCGAAGGCCGAGCCGTCCGATGCCGCCGCGGTCGACGAGGCGGACAAGGTCGACGACCCCGACGTGCTGCCCTGGTGGCGGCGCAACAAGACGGGCCGCGAGGAGGATCCGGAGGGCGGTCTCGGCTCGCAGGACCTCACGGAGCTGCTCACGGCGGCGGACGATACGCCCACCGCCGCGCAGGCGACGGCGTACGACCAGGCGGTCATCACCGACGATCCGTATGACGCGGCCACCGAGGTGCTCACGGACGTGCGCGCGGTCGCCGAATCCCTCGCCGAACAGCAGTCCACCGCGCTCCTCGACGACGGCGACACCGGAGAGCTCGAGCTGGCCGGCTTCGACGGGTTCGGCACCGACGGCCCCGGCAAGGACGGCCCGCAGGCGCCCGTGGCGCCGTACATCCTGCCGTCTCCGGCCACGCTGAAGGCGGGCCCGCCCTCGGTCGCACGCTCGGAGGCGAACGACCGCGTGGTCGAGCAGATCACGAACGTGCTCACCCAGTTCAACGTCGACGCGAAGGTCACCGGCTTCTCCCGGGGTCCGACAGTGACCCAGTACGAGGTCGAGGTGGGGCATGGCGTCAAGGTCGAGAAGATCCTGCAGCTGAGCAACAACTTCGCCTACGCGGTGGCGTCGAACGACGTGCGGATCCTCTCGCCGATCCCCGGCAAGAGCGCGATCGGCATCGAGATCCCCAATGCCGACCGCGAGACGGTCGCGCTCGGGGATGTGCTGCGCTCGTCGGCGGCGCAGAAGAGCACCCACCCGCTGACCATCGGCGTCGGCAAGGACGTCGGCGGCAACTTCGTCGTCGCAAACCTCGCCAAGATGCCGCACCTGCTCGTGGCCGGATCCACCGGATCCGGAAAGTCCAGCTTCGTGAACTCCATGATCACGAGCCTGCTGATGCGGGCGCGCCCGGCGGACGTGCGCATGGTGCTCATCGACCCGAAGCGTGTGGAGCTCACCAGCTATGCCGGCGTCCCGCACCTGATCACGCCCATCATCACGAACCCGAAGAAGGCCGCCGAGGCGCTGCAGTGGGTCGTGAAGGAGATGGACATGCGGTACGATGACCTCGCGTCGTTCGGGTTCCGCCACATCGACGACTTCAACCGCGCGGTCCGCGCGGGAGAGGTCGAGGTGCCTCCCGGCAGCGAGCGCGTGCTCAAGCCGTACCCGTACCTGCTCGTGGTCGTGGACGAGCTCGCCGACCTCATGATGGTCGCCCCGCGCGACGTCGAGGACTCGATCGTGCGCATCACGCAGCTCGCCCGCGCGAGCGGCATCCACCTGGTGCTGGCCACGCAGCGCCCGAGCGTCGACGTGGTCACGGGGCTCATCAAGGCCAACGTGCCGTCGCGCCTCGCGTTCGCGGTGACGAGCGTCACCGACAGCCGGGTCATCCTGGACAGCCCCGGAGCCGACAAGCTGATCGGCCAGGGCGACGCGCTGTTCTCCCCGATGGGGTCGTCGAAGCCCTTCCGTCTGCAGGGCGCCTGGGTGGACGAGAGCGAGATCGACGCCGTCGTCAAGCACGTCACCGGTCAGGCGCGGCCGGAGTACCGCCCGGACGTCGCCGAGGCCGTCGAGGGCAAGAAGAAGGAAGTCGACGAGGACATCGGCGACGACCTCGAGCTCCTGCTCGCGGCCGCGGAGCTCATCGTCTCCTCGCAGTTCGGGTCGACCTCGATGCTGCAGCGCAAGCTGCGCGTCGGCTTCGCCAAGGCCGGGCGCCTCATGGATCTCCTCGAGTCGCGCGAGATCGTCGGGCCGTCCGAGGGGTCCAAGGCCCGCGACGTGCTCGTGACGCCGGAGCAGCTGCCCGGGGTGCTGGCGAAGCTGCGCGGGGAGGATGTCCCGTCCGTTCCGGCGGCCCCCTCAGCCGCGGCGGCCCCCGCGGCCCCGGCCGCGGCGCTGCCGCCCCGTCCGGCCGATCCGGTCCCGGCGGCGTCGGGGTACGGATCCGATCGCTACGGCGAGGACCCGCTGGAGGCGCAGTACCGCGGCCTCCCTGAGGTCGAGGCGGAGTCGGATGAGGACGCCTGGGGTCTGACGGGACGCGACTGATGGCCATCCCGCGGCAGCTGCCTAACGCGATCACCGTCGCTCGCATCCCGCTGGCGGTCGTCTTCTTCGTCCTCCTGCTGCTGGGCGGCACGAACGGCGCGGCCCAGCCCGTGCTGCGCTGGGTCGCCGCCGCGCTGTTCATCCTCGCGATCTCGACGGACTGGGTGGACGGCTACCTCGCTCGCAGATACGACCTTGTCAGCGACTTCGGCAAGCTCTGGGATCCGATCGCGGACAAGCTGCTCACCGGAGCGGGCTTCATCGGCCTCGCCATCCTCGGCGAGGTGTGGTGGTGGCTCGTGCTGATCATCCTCGTCCGGGAATGGGGCATCACCATCCACCGGTTCACGATCGTCAAGGAGCACGTCGTCGCCGCGGCGTGGATGGGCAAGATCAAGACCACGGTGCAGGCGATCGCGCTCTCCTGGGCGCTGCTGCCGCTGCACGTGTGGATCGGCCTCCCGGTGTGGTCCGTGACGACCACCGTGCTCATGGTGATCGCGCTGATCCTCACGATCCTCAGCGGGATCGACTACATCGTGGCTCAGGTGCGGGGATCCCGGGCTGACCGCGATGCGGCGTCCTGATGCGTGACGCGGCGGCCGAGGCGCTCGACGCCCTGCGCGACCGCGGCTTGACCCTGGCGGTCGCCGAGTCGCTCACCGGAGGCGCGCTCTCGGCGGCCCTCGTCGGGGTGCCCGGCGCCTCGGATGTGCTCAACGGCGCGGTCGTCGCCTACGCGACGCCGGTCAAGGCGTCCCTGCTCGGCGTGGACCGCGCGCTGCTGGCGGCGCACGGTCCGGTGGATCCGGAGGTCGCACGGCAGATGGCCGCAGGGGCCCGCGTCGCGCTGGCCGTCGATGGGCGCGCGGCGGACGTCGGCGTCGCCACGACGGGGGTCGCCGGTCCCACGGCGCAGGGCGGGCAGCCGGTCGGCACCGTGCACATCGGGGTGAGCGCGGGGGCGCGCACCACCAGCCGCGCCTTCCTGTTCACCGGGGAACGGGCGGCGATCCGCGCGGCGACCGTGGACGCGGCGCTCGCACTGGTCGTCGAGGCGCTGACCGAGCTGGATCCGGATGGCGGCGCGCCCGGGGGCGTCGACGGGGAATAGACTTCCTGTCAGAGAAGTTGAGTCGAGTGTGCTCACATTCAATGCACAGGACGAAACACTAGTGTCGAACATGTCAGGTCGGGTTAGACTGACCATCCGATCCGGCGGCCACGCCGGGGCGATGGGGGAGAGGAGGTCCCGATGATTCTCGTACGACAGGAGATCGGTGACGTGCTGCGGGACTTCCGTCTGCAGAAGGGCCGCACCCTCCGCCAGGTCGCCGGCAAGGCGTCGGTCGCTCTCGGATACCTCAGCGAGGTCGAGCGCGGTCAGAAGGAGGCGTCGAGCGAGATCCTCGCCTCGGTCGCCGAGGCGCTCGACGTGCCTATCTCGACGATCATGCGCGAGGTCGGCGACCGTATCGCCGTGCTCGAGGGCCTGCAGGTCATCCCGGACGTCGTCCCGGACGAGCTGGTGGCATCGGTCGAGTCCGAGCTGTCCCTGCGCTGATCGTCGGATGCGGCGAAGCGAATTCCTCCGCGCGGTGGACGCGGAGTTCGGCTCGCGCGGTGCTGCCCTCGTGGCGGATCTCGTGCTGACGGCCGTCGGCGGCCGCACCGCTGCGCAGGCTATGGAGGCCGGCGTGCCTCCGCGTGAGGTGTGGCTGGCGCTGTGCGCCGAGACGGATGTGCCGGAATCGCGGCGCTACGGGGCGGGGCGGCTCGAGCCGAAGCGGCGCTGAGCCGGCACCGCGGGTTCCCCGGTGTTCGATCCCGGATCCGTCTCGTGCCGGCGTGTCGTCGAAGACATGTTCGAGATGCGGGTATCGTCCTGCACAAATGGTTTCGTGATCGGGTTCCCCACGGATCGAGGCGATTCCGGCGCTATGTCGGTGGCCCCTCCTACCGTGTTCCTCATGACCACGAGGTCATACGCCTTGTCGGAGAGTTCGCCCCAGCCGGGGCGGCCGCGACAGCCTACAGGCGGCAGTTCACGAGCACGAAGGAGCACGTCATGCCCTCACCCGCAGACCGCGAGAAGGCCCTGGAGTCGGCACTCGCCCAGATCGACAAGCAGTTCGGAAAGGGCTCGGTCATGCGGCTGGGCAGCGACGAGCGCGCCCCCGTCGAGGTCATCCCGACCGGTTCGATCGCCCTCGACGTGGCCCTCGGCGTCGGCGGACTGCCGCGCGGCCGCATCATCGAGATCTACGGCCCCGAGTCCTCGGGTAAGACCACGCTGACCCTGCACGCGATCGCGAACGTGCAGCGCGCGGGCGGCATCGCGGCCTTCGTCGATGCGGAGCACGCGCTCGACCCCGACTACGCGAAGAAGCTCGGCGTCGACATCGACCAGCTGCTGGTCTCCCAGCCCGACACGGGTGAGCAGGCGCTCGAGATCGCCGACATGCTGATCCGCTCCGGCGCGATCGACCTCGTCGTCATCGACTCCGTCGCGGCCCTCGTGCCGCGCGCCGAGATCGAGGGTGAGATGGGCGACTCGCACGTGGGTCTGCAGGCGCGCCTGATGTCTCAGGCGCTGCGCAAGCTGACCGGTGGCCTGAACCAGACCAAGACGACCGCGATCTTCATCAACCAGCTGCGCGAGAAGATCGGCGTGTTCTTCGGCTCCCCGGAGACCACGGCCGGTGGAAAGGCGCTGAAGTTCTACGCGTCTGTCCGCCTCGACATCCGTCGCATCGAGACGCTGAAGGACGGCGCCGAGGCGGTCGGAAACCGCACCCGCGTCAAGGTCGTGAAGAACAAGATGGCTCCGCCGTTCAAGCAGGCCGAGTTCGACATCCTGTACGGCACGGGCATCTCCCGCGAGGGAAGCCTGATCGACTTCGGTGTCGACCACGGCATCGTGAAGAAGTCGGGTGCCTGGTACACCTACGACGGCGACCAGCTCGGCCAGGGCAAGGAGAACGCCCGGAACTTCCTGCTGAAGAACCCGGACATCGCCGAGACGATCGAGACGCAGATCAAGCAGAAGCTCGGCATCGGCGGCGCCGCGGCGACCGTCGCGGCGACCGACGAGCTGGCCCAGCGCCGCCCGGCTTGATGTTTCGACGTCGCTCAACAACCGTGTTTCGACGTCGCTCAACAACCGTGTTTCGACCTCGCTCAACAACCGTGTTTCGACGTCGCTCAACAACCGGGGTGAGCTATGGATAACGGGAGCGGGGCGCCGTCCGACGGCGAGCGCCTCGCCCCCGTGATCCCGCTCTTCGGAGCACGCCGGTCCGAGGCTGCGGGTCGACCGGGCCCGGCAGGTGCGGGCGCCGGCATGCCCAGGACCGAGGCGGAGTGGCGCTCGACCTGGGCTGAGGAGTCGGCGGCGGAACGACGCGGACCCAGCCTTCGGCACCCGGCTGCAGCGGCCCTTGCGGCCGAGGAGTCGGACGGCGAGGCGCAGCATGCGACCTCGGGCCAGCGACGCGGTCTGCGCGCCGTCGGGCGGCACCAGGAGGCGGAGGCTGCCGCGGCGGATGATCCGATCGCGGCGGCGACGGAGTCTCTGGTCCGCAGGCTGCGCTCCAAGCAGCTGTCGAGCAGAGAGGCGCGGGACGCGCTCCGCGAGTTCGGCGTCTCCGCAGAGGACAGAGACTCGATCATCGGGGAGTTCGAACAGCGCGGCTATCTCGACGACGTCTCCCTCGCCGAACTGCTGGTGACCTCGGGCTCGCAGCGGAAGGGCCAGGGGAGGGTCGCGATCGCGCGGACGCTCAGCCAGCGGGGGATCCCGCGCGAGATCGCCGATGAGGCGCTCTCCGTGCTGGAGGACGATGATGCCGAGCGCGCCCTCGACTACGCGCGGTCCAAGGTCTCGAGCCTGCGCCGCTACGACGAGGACACGGCCATCCGGCGCCTCGTGGGTCAGCTGTCCCGCCGGGGCTACGGCGGGAGCACCGCGCTGACGGCGGCTCGCACCGCATGGCGCGAGGCGCAGCGCGGCGCGGGCGTCGGCAGAGTGCGGTTCGAAGAGAGCTGACGTCGCCGCGCCGACCGTTCGCGCCGCACGCTCCGAGCGATCCGATTCCCACCGGGCGAAAGTAGAATGGCAGGCACTATGACCATTCCCCTCTCAGAGCCCACGATCATCGCGCCTTCCGCCGCGGCGCTCGATGAGGCCGGGCGTCCGCGCACCTACGAGGTGCGCACCTTCGGCTGCCAGATGAACGTGCACGACTCCGAGCGGCTCTCCGGATCGCTGGAGAGCGCAGGCTACGTCCGCGCCGGGGCCGACGACGAGGCCGACATCGTCATCATCAACACCTGTGCCGTGCGCGACAACGCCGCCGGCAAGCTGTACGGCACACTGGGCCACCTGAAGAGCCGCAAGGACAAGCACGCGGGCATGCAGATCGCCGTCGGCGGCTGCCTCGCGCAGATGGACAAGCAGGCCGTGCTCGACAAGGCCCCCTGGGTCGACGTCGTGTTCGGCACGCACAACATGGGGTCGCTCCCGGGGCTGCTCGAGCGCGCCCGCCACAACGGTGAGGCCGAACTGGAGATCCTCGAGTCGCTCGAGGTGTTCCCGTCCACCCTGCCGACCCGGCGCGACTCGGCGCACAGCGGCTGGGTGTCGATCTCCGTCGGCTGCAACAACACGTGCACGTTCTGCATCGTGCCGAGCCTGCGCGGCAAGGAGAAGGACCGCCGCCCCGGCGACATCCTCAACGAGATCCGCCTGCTCGTCGAGGACGGTGCGATCGAGGTCACCCTGCTCGGCCAGAACGTCAACTCCTACGGCGTCGAGTTCGGCGACCGTCAGGCGTTCGGGAAGCTCCTCCGGGCGGCGGGGGAGATCGAGGGCCTGGAGCGGATCCGCTTCACCAGCCCGCACCCGGCCGCCTTCACGGACGACGTCATCGATGCCATGGCCGAGACGCCGAACGTCATGCCCCAGCTGCACATGCCGCTGCAGTCCGGCAGCGACCGGATCCTGCGCGCCATGCGACGCTCGTATCGCAGCGAGAAGTTCCTCGGCATCCTCGACCGCGTGCGGGCGAAGATCCCGAACGCGGCGATCTCGACGGACATCATCGTCGGCTTCCCCGGTGAGACCGAGGAGGACTTCGAGGACACGATGCGCGTCGTCGAGCAGGCCCGTTTCGCGAGCGCGTTCACGTTCCAGTACTCGATCCGCGAGGGCACGCCCGCGGCGACGATGGAGGACCAGGTTCCGAAGGAGGTCGTCCAGGCGCGCTACGACCGCCTGATCGCCCTGCAGGAGCGCATCTCTCTCGAGGAGAACCAGAAGCAGCTCGGCCGCGAGGTCGAGGTGCTCGTGTCCGTGGGCGAGGGCAAGAAGGACGCCGAGACCCACCGTCTCACCGGACGCGCCGAGGACAATCGGCTCGTGCACTTCGAGCTTCCGAACGGATCCGAACGGCCTCGTCCCGGCGACGTTGTCACGGTCACCATCACGCACGCCGCGCCGTTCCACCTGCTCGCGGACGCGCCCGACGGCGCGCCGCTCCGCATCCGGCGCACCCGTGGCGGCGACGCGTGGGACCGTGCGCAGTCCGAGTCCTGCGCGGTGCCGGCCGCGCCCGCGGCGGACGGGAAGCCGCGGGCGGTGTCCCTGGGCCTGCCGACGCTCCGCGTCGGCGTGTGACCGAGCCCGCAACGGTGCCGGTCGCCGCTCCCCTCGACGGATCGGCGACCGTGCCGCGGCTGTGGGCGGTCGTCGGGGCGACGGGCACGGGGAAGAGCGACCTCTCCCTGGATCTCGTGGAGGCCCTCGCCGCGCGCGGTCGCCGCGCCGAGATCGTGAACGCCGACGCCATGCAGCTGTACCGCGGCATGGACGTCGGCACGGCCAAGGTCCCGGTCGCGGAACGCCGCGGGATCCCGCATCATCTCCTGGACGTGCTCGATGTGACCGCAGAAGCAGCGGTCGCCTGGTACCAGCCGCGCGCCCGTGAGGCGATCGCCGAGATCCACGGCCGTGGCGCCGACGCCGTCCTCGTCGGCGGATCCGGGCTCTACGTCTCCAGCGTGCTCTACGACTTCCGCTTCCCGCCGCGGGATCCCGGGCTGCGCGCCCGGCTCGAGGCGGAGCTGGAGGAGCACGGTACGGGCCCGCTGCTGGCGCGCCTCCAGGAGCAGGATCCGCAGACCGCTGCACGGATCGACCCCCGAAACGGCCGGCGCATCGTTCGCGCGCTCGAGGTGCTCGCCCAGGGCGAGCGCACGCACGGCGCCGCGTTGCCGGATCAGCCGGTGCTCTGGCACCCGCAGACGCGTGTGCTGGCCCTCGGCGTCGACCGCACCGCGCTGGTGCAGCGGCTCGACCGCCGGGTGGAGCGGATGTGGGCCGAGGGCATGCTCGCCGAGGTGCAACAGCTGCGCGAGGAAGGGCTCGAGCAGGGCACGACCGCACGCCGCGCCATCGGGTACGCGCAGGCTCTCGCGCAGCTCGAGGGCGCCCTCACCGAGGACCAGGCGATCGCCGAGACCCAGGCGCTCACCCGGCGGTATGCGCGTCGGCAGGTGTCGTGGTTCCGGCGGTACACGGAGGCGGAGTGGATCGACGCCCTTCAGCCGATCGACGTGCACGCCATCGTGGGAGGGGGAGCGGATGAGTGAGGGCATCAGGATCCGGGCGTTCGAGCGTCGCGACACGGATGCGGTCGTCGCGCTCTGGGAGGACGCCGGCCTCACCCGGCCGTGGAACGACCCCCGCGCCGACATCGAGCGGAAGCTCGCCGTGCAGCCCGAGCTCTTCCTCGTCGCCGAGGAACCGGCGCCCGTCGGGGCCGGAGCGAAGGGCGCAGCAGCGGAGGAACCGGATCCGGAGACGACGGATGCCACGCGCATCGTCGGATCGGTGATGGCGGGCTACGACGGACACCGCGGCTGGCTCTACTACCTCGCGAGCGCATCCGAGCGGCGCGGTGCGGGAATCGGCCGCGCGCTGGTCGCCGAAGCGGAGCGGCTCCTGCTCGCGATGGGCTGTCCGAAGGTGCAGCTCATGGTCCGCCGGGGGAACGAGCACGTGCTCGGCTTCTACGACGCGCTCGGCTACGAGCGCTTCGAGGTGAGCAACACCGGCAAGCGCCTCATCCACGACGTCTGAACGGCCGCCGCGCGCAGGCGCCCTCAGACCGGCAGCAGTCCTAGACGCGTCGCCGCGGCGACGGCGCGGCCCCGTGTCGGTTCGCCGAGCTTTCGGAGCACCGCGGCGATGTGGTGCTCGACGGTGCGCCGGGACAGGATCAGGCGCTCGGCGATGTCCGGGGTCGACAGGCCCTCGCCCAGCAGCCCCAGCACCTCGAGCTCCCGCGCGGTGAGCTGAGCCGGGTTGCCGCGCGCCTGCGCCCGGGGCCGGCGGGGGAGCGCCAGACCGCGCTCGCGCCGGGTGCGGAGGATCGCGTCGACCACGGCGGCGGCGCCGAGCCCGTCGAGCACGCGGATGCCGTGGTCCACTGCGGCCGGATCCGAGTCGAGCATCGCGGCGTATGCGGCCCACACCGGGCAGCCGCGTTCGGACCATGCCGAGACGGCCCTCGGGTCTCCGGCGAGCATGAGCGCGAACGGCTCCGCCACGCGCCGGCCCGCCTCGAAGTCCGCGCCGCCGAGCATGCGCCACCAGGCGAGCTCACCCACGGCCCATTCCTCGTCGTGGGCGAGAGCGAGCTCCCACGTCGATGCGGTCAGCGCGCCGATGGCCCCCGCGTCGCCGGTGAGCCAGGCGTGCTCGGCGGCAGCGCACACCGCGGGGGCGAGCCGCTGCAGCTCGCCGGCCTCCACGGCCAGCTGCTGGGCGAGCGTCAGCCGCGCCGTCGCGTCGGATCCCCGTCGGGCCAGCACTCGGGCCGCCGCTCCCGCCGCGGGCATGAGGGAGACCGGAGCGGTTCCGATGTGGTCGAGCAGCGAATCGGCGGCGGCGAGGGCCTCCTCGAAGCGGCCCTCGTCAACGAGGGCGAGGCTGAGGCACGCGGACATGTAGCAGGCCCAGGAGTCGAGGTCGCGGTCCTCGCAGAAGGCGATCCCGGCGTCGAGCGCGGCGTGCGCGTCGGCGAAGCGCTTCTGCAGCACGGCCGACGAGCCGAGGTTCGTGTACGCCCGCGCGACGTGCTCGGGAAGATCGGCGGCGCGGGCGATCTCGAGACTGCGGGTCAGGTCGCGCTGCCCCTGTTCCACACGGCCGGACTGGAGCTCCGCCGTGCCGAGGTTGTTCAGCGCGTGGCTCTCGATGTCCTGCCGGCCCAGGGCCCGGGCGAGGTCGAGGGCCTTGCGTCCCCAGAACTCGACCTCCTCCGGATCCTCGGCGAGCATCCGCAGCTGGGCGTAGTTGCTGTACGCCCACGCGAGCTCCACGCCCGGTGGCTCCTGTTCCAGGGTCGCGACGGCGCGGCGGCCGTACCGCTCCGCGTCCCCGCCCCGCCCGGAAAACCAGGAGAGCCGAGAGAGCCACCGCTCGTCGTCTCCGCGGCGCAGCGTGTCGCCCACGAGCTCGTGCAGTTCCAGTGCCTGCTGCCTCGCGGTGAGCGCCTCCGGCAGCTGGTCGGTCAGATAGCACTCGTAGGACAGCGCGACGAACAGCGCCGCCCGCTCGGCGCTGCCGATGCAGTGCCGCAGCGCGAGCCGGTAGTGCTCCGCCGCCTCCCTGTGCGCGCTCGCATGCGCGGCCTTCTCCGCGGCGGCCGCGGCGTGCGCGACCACCGCTGCCTCGTCCCCGCAGCCTGCCGCGTGGTGGGCGAGGGCGCGGTGGTCCTCCGGAGTCCGCTCGGTGAGCGCGTGCAGCGCACGCCCGTGCAGCTGCCGGCGGCGCACGGCCGAGAGGCTCGCCTCGACCGCCTCCCGGGCGAGCTCGTGACGGAACCCCAAGGCTCCGTCGAGTTCGATCAGCACGCCGGCGTCGACGCACTCGTCCACGGCGTCCACCGACTGCGCGCCGACTCGCGCGAGCAGATCCGCGTCCGCGCCGGGGCCGACGATCGCGGCGGCGGCCGCCACGTCCTGGGCGGCGGGGGTCAGCCGTGCGACGCGGGCGAGGATGGCGTCGCTGACCGTGGCGGGCAGCGCGACCCCTCCGACCGCCAGGCTCTCCGTCACGAAGAAGGCGTTCCCTCCGGTGCGCAGATGCAGGGCGCCCGGATCGACGGCATCGCCCGAGGCCGCGACCAGCCGGGCGACGCCGTCGACGGTCAGCGGCGGCACGAGCATCCGGCGCACCTCGCTCACCGTGGCGAGGTCGCCGAGCAGCGCGGTGAGCGGATGCCGCGCCGTGATCTCGTCGTGCCGGTAGGTGACCACCACCAGCACCGGCGCGGACTCGATCCGTCGTGCGAGGAAGCGGAGCGCGTCCAGCGTCGCCTCATCCGCCCAGTGCAGGTCCTCGAGGACGAGCAGGCCGGGCGTCGAGCCGATCAGATCGCGGAGCTTCTGGAACAGCCGGATCCGGTCCCCGCCGGCCGTGACCGAGGCGGAGATCTCCGGTATCGCGTCCTGGACGGCGCCGAGCGGACCCGGTGTCGTGATGTTGTCCGCACCCCCGATGCGCACACGGCAGCGGGAGCGCACGGCCCGGGCGAGTGAGCGCACCAGCGCGGTCTTGCCGACTCCGGCCTCGCCGCCCAGGAAGACGACGCGACCGGATCCGGCGAGCGCGTCGTCGAGATCGGTGACGAGCTCGGCCAGGAGGGCCTCCCGTTCGACGAGCACGCTCTCATTCAACCGCTCAGACACCCTCGTTGACGAGATGGATCTCGTCGGCGACGAGACCGTGCGCCTCGCGGTGCACCGTGTTCGCGGCTTCCGCGTCGGGCGCGTCGACGAGGCAGAAGATCTTCCCCGCGGACTCGTCGACCCAGTAGCGCAGGTAGTGCACGCCGTGCTGGTCCTGCGTGGCGAGGTCGGCGGCGTGCGCGGCGGCGACATCGGCCATCGTGACCGGGCCGTCGAGAGTGTGGACATCCATGTAGAGCGCCATGAGCGTCTCCTTTCGGTGAGATCGCGGGGTTGTCCCGCTCTTCGATTCCATCTCTCGAGCGCAGATCCGGGATCGGGGAACTCACCCATCTTTCGAGGCCGCCGTGGCGGCATTCGGCCGTGCGCGGCGCAGGGTTCTGCTCAGAGCGGATCCGCTCGCGGCGTCGGAAGCACCGTGCCTACCATGGCGCCATGACCGCCACACCGGAGATCCCCCGCATCGACCGCACCGCGCAGGACGACCGCCCGCATCGTGCCACCGAGCCGGAACGGCTCTGGCGCTCCGTGGTGGGGGAGCTGCTGCGCGATGCCCGCGCCGATCGCGGAGAGACGCTCGCCGAGACCGCTCAGCGCGCCGGCGTCTCCCCGCAGTACCTGTCCGAGATGGAGCGGGGTCTCAAGGAGCCGTCCAGCGAGATGCTCGCCGCGGTGTCCGGCGCCCTCGAGCTGACCCTGCTCGATCTCACCCTCGGGGTCGCCGAGCGGATCTCCGCGGGTGCCTCCGTTCCGGCGCGCGCGGCCGCGCAGCCCGTTCGCGCGGCCTACGCGCTGGCGGCCTGACCGGCCCCGGCACCGGCGCTCGCGCCGGCGCTCGCCGCGGGCAGCGCGCTCCGCTGCGGCGGGGCCTGCTCGACCACCTGGTCCACGAGGCCGTAGTCGCGTGCGCCCGCGGCCGTCAGCACCAGATCCCGGTCGGTGTCCGCCCGCAGACGCTCCGCGCTCTGCCCGGTGTGCGCGACGAGGATCTGCTCGAGGCTGTCGCGCACCCGCACGACCTCGTCCGCCTGCAGGATGAGGTCGGGGATGGTGCCGCGGCCCTGCGCGGCCGGCTGGTGCAGGATCACCCGGGCGTGCGGCAGCGCGGCCCGTTTCCCGGCGGCCCCGGCGGCGAGCAGGACCGCCCCGACCGCCACGGCCTGACCGACGCAGAACGTCGCGACATCCGAGCGGATGAAGCGCATCGTGTCGTACACCGCGAGCATGGCGCTCGGATCCCCGCCTTCGCAGTTGATGTAGAGCTGGATGTCCCGGTCGCTTCCGGTGGAGTCGAGGTGCAGAAGCTGCGCGACGAGGACGTTCGCGACGTCCGCGTCGAGCGGGGTGCCGAGGTAGATGACGCGCTCGGCGAGGAGGTGCGAGTACACATCGAGGACGCGGTCGCCGCGCGGGGAGCTCGCGATGACGTTCGGGACGAGGAACGAGGCCATGTCAGGCTCCTTCTGCGGTCAGGCCGATGGTGCGGCGGGTGAGGGGCGGCAGCACCGCCGCGAAGCCGGTGGCGATCTCGTCGATGAAGCCATAGGCGAGGGCCTCCTCGGCGCTGTACCAGCGGTCGTGCAGGGAATCCTCGAAGACCCGGTCGAGCGGTTGTCCGGTGTCCTCGGCGATGAGCCCGAGCACGGTGTCCCGGGTGTGCCGGAGGTCCGCCGCCTGCAGCTCGACGTCGACCGCCGTCCCGCCGATCCCGGCGGAGCCCTGATGCAGCAGGATCCGGCTGTGCGGGAGGGCGCGGCGCTTGCCCTTCGTGCCGGCCGAGAGCAGGAACTGGCCGGCGCTGCAGGCGAGCCCGAAGGCGACGGTGGCGACGTCGCACGGCACGGTGCGCATGAGGTCGCGGATCGCGAGCATCGCCGGGACGGACCCGCCGGGCGAGTGGATCCAGAGCGTGATTTCTGCGTCCGGATCCTCGGCGGCGAGGGCGAGCAGCTGCGTCATGAGCAGCACGCCGTTGTCATCGTCCAGGACCCCGTCGAGCACGAGCACCCGGCGGGCGAACAGCATCCGGCGCGTCTCGGCGTCGAAGAGGTTGCGGGGCATGTCATCGGTCATGCCCCCAGCGTGCGGCGGCCGCCGGCGACGGCGCCAGCGGATCTGCTCCGGGCGGATCCGCCGCAGGCAGAGCCGGATCGGGGAGCCGCAGGGGGCGGCGGCGGTCGTCGCGCACGGCGGGCGCACCGGCGCGCCACCCTAGAATCGACGCATGGTCGCATTCACCAAGGGGCAGGGCACCGGCAACGACTTCGTGATCATCGCCGACCCCGACGGCTCCCTGGACCTCAGCGCCGATCAGGTCGCCGCGCTGTGCGACCGTCACTTCGGCATCGGCGCCGACGGGTTGCTGCGCGTGGTGCGCTCCGCAGCGCTCCCGGAGGGGACTGCGGCGCTCGCCGAGGACCCAGCGGCCGAGTGGTTCATGGACTACCGCAACGCCGACGGCTCGATCGCCGAGATGTGCGGCAACGGGGTGCGCGTGTTCGTGCACTACCTGCTGCGCACCGGGCTCGCCGACCTCGACGAGGGGGCGTCCCTCGCGATCGGCACCCGTGCGGGCGTGCGCATCGTCACACGCAGTCCGGAGGGGTACCGCGTGGACATCGGCGCCTGGCGCCTGTCCGGGCACGACCCGCTGGCCCGCGCCGCGGGGCTCGACGTGCCGCGGCCCGGCCTGGGCATCGACGTCGGCAACCCGCATGTCGTGGTCGCGATCGCCTCCGACGCCGAGCTCGACGGCCTCGAGCTGACCCACGGGCCCGAGCTCGCGCCGATGCCCGAGCACGGCGCGAACGTCGAGTTCGTGGTCCCTGCGGAGCCGCTCGTGCAGGACGGCATCGGCCGGGTGCGCATGCGCGTGTTCGAGCGCGGCGTGGGGGAGACCCTCAGCTGCGGCACCGGCATCACCGCGACCGCTCTCGCCGTGCGGCATTGGGCGGGCGCCGGGGCGCCGGACGAATGGCTCGTCGAGGTCCCCGGCGGCACCCTGCGGGTCACCATGGGGCCCGGTGCGGACGGGGAGCACGTGTTCCTGTCCGGTCCTGCGCAGCTCGCGTTCTCCGGGGAGATCGAGCTCGCCTGAGACCGCTACGGCAGCGTGATGGACTCCGTGCGCGGCGTGCCGTGACGGCGGACCTTGAGCACTCGGAAGCCGCGGCCGGTGGTCGCCCGCCACACGCTGTAGCCGTCGTCGAACGTCGCGGCCAGCCAGCGCTGCAGGGAGTCCGCGCCGAGGTTGCGGCTCACCACGAACCAGCCGTCCGCACGCTCGTCGAGGCGGGGGATCCAGCGCTCCAGCAGATCGTGCAGTTCGCTCTTGCCGACCCGGATCGGGGGATTCGAGCGGATCGTGCGGAACGTCACGTCGGCGGGAACATCGTCGGGCGTCACGGCGTTGACATTGTCGAGGCCGAGTTCGGCGGCGTTGCGGCGAACCAGATCGAGGGCGCGCTCGTTCACGTCGACCGCCCACACGGTGGCGTGCGGAGCGGCGAGCGCGAGGGACAGTGAGATCGGCCCCCAGCCGCAGCCGAGATCCAGCAGGTGCCCGCCGGGCGGCGGGGGCGGGGTGTTGGCAAGGAGCACAGAGGTGCCGACGTCCACATGATCGGGGCTGAACACCCCTGCCGCGGTGGTGAGTTCGACCTCTCGGCCCGCAAGGGTCACCCTGATCCTGCGGAGGTTCTCGGGGCTTGCGGGAGCCGCAGTGAAGTAGTGGTCCGACCCCATGCAGCGAGCGTAGCGGACACTCCCAGATAAAGTTAAGGCGCCCGCGCGAAACGTCGGGCGCAAGAAAGGTGCGGATGACGCAGTCCACAACACATGACGAGCACGGCGACGCTGTCGAGCGCGTCCTGCAGGCGGCCGAACGACGGGCGGAATCGCACGTGTTCGGAGCGGCTCAGGCGCTGCAGGACACAGCCACCGCCGGGCACACCTCTGCGGACGGCGAGCAGTGGGACCTGGAGGAGCGGCACGCGCTGCGACGCGTGGCGGGCCTGTCCACCGAGCTTGAGGACGTCACGGAGGTCGAGTACCGCCAGCTCCGTCTGGAGAACGTGGTGCTCGTCGGCGTGTACCCGCAGGGTGCGCAGGAGGACGCCGAGAACTCGCTCCGCGAGCTCGCCGCGCTGGCGGAGACCGCTGGTGCGGTGGTGCTCGACGGCCTGCTGCAGCGGCGGCCGCACCCGGATCCGGCGACCTACCTCGGCCGCGGCAAGGCGCAGGAGCTCAAGGACATCGTGGCCGCCGTCGGCGCGGACACGGTGATCGCCGACACCGAGCTCGCCGCGAGCCAGCGGCGCGCGCTCGAGGACGTCGTCAAGGTGAAGGTGATCGACCGCACCACGGTGATCCTCGACATCTTCAGCCAGCACGCGAAGAGCCGTGAGGGCCGCGCTCAGGTGGAGCTCGCGCAGCTGGAGTACCTGCTGCCGCGACTGCGCGGCTGGGGTGAATCGATGAGCCGCCAGGCCGGTGGCCAGGTCGGCGCGGGTGGTGCGGGCATGGGCTCGCGCGGCCCCGGTGAGACGAAGATCGAGCTCGACCGCCGTCGCATCCGCACCCGGATGGCGATGCTGCGCAAGCAGATCCGCGAGTTCAAGCCGGCACGCGAGGCCAAGCGCGCCGAGCGCAGGCGCCACACCATCCCGTCCGTGGCGATCGCCGGCTACACCAACGCCGGGAAGTCCAGCCTGCTCAACGCGCTCACCAGTGCCGGGGTGCTCGTGGAGAACGCGCTGTTCGCCACGCTCGACGCGACGGTGAGCCGGTCCGAGACCGCTGACGGGCGCGTCTACACGCTGACCGACACCGTCGGGTTCGTGCGCAACCTGCCGCATCAGCTCGTGGAGGCGTTCCGCTCCACGCTGGAGGAGGTCGCGGACGCCGACGTCATCGTGCACGTCGTGGACGGATCCCACCCGGATCCGGCCGGGCAGATCAAGACGGTGCGCGACGTCATGGGCGACGTGGGTGCACGCAGCATCCCCGAGATCGTGGTGTTCAACAAGGCGGATCTGCTCGACGACGATGAGCGGATGGTGCTGCGCGGACTGGTTCCGGCCGCGCACTTCGTGTCGTCGCGCAGCGGCGAGGGGATCGCCGAGCTACGCGCCGCGATCGACGAGGTGCTGCCGAAGCCGGCCGTCGAGATCCGCGCGGTCGTGCCCTACGACCGGGGCGACCTGGTCGCGGCGGTGCACGAGACGGGGCTGTTGCTCGAGGTCGCGCACGAGGAGGCCGGCACCCGGATCCACGCGCACGTGGGCGAGCGCCTCGCGGCCGAGCTCGCGCCCTACGCCGCCTGAGACCGCTCGGCCCCTGGGCGCGCGCCCGTCCGCATTGCGGTGCCCGGCGGTCAGGCGGCGACGAACCTCGCCTCGACGGTCGCGGACACCGTGATGTCGTCGCCGTGCAGCTCGAGGCCCGAGGGCGTCGGAGGCGCAGCGAATGCCCGCATCGCCTTCGGTGACGCGTCGGTGGCGCTGGAATCGCTGATCAGACCGGCGTCGGCGATCTCGATCGGTTCGACCGAGGCCAGCCCGAGCGCCGAGGCGTAGGCGGTCGCCCGCTTCACGGCCACCCGGACGGCCTCGGCGGCGACCTCCTGCTCGACACGGGTGCGGGTCTCCGGGGTGAGAGTCCACTGCGTGCCGTCGACGGACACCCCTTCCTCCGCGGACACATCGGCGACCCAGGACGAGAGGTCGGCGAAGTCGAGGAACGTCGCGCTGAAGTCGACGGAGGCATGGTGCACGAGGGCGAGGCGCGTGCCGTCGTTGCTCCACGGGCGCTCCGCGCGGACGGCGAGGCGTCTGCTCGACCACGCCTCCACGGTGCCGTCGGCCTGACGACGGGAGAGCGCTTCACGGACGGGTTCGGAGAGCGCCACGGTCCGCGCGATGACGGACTCGCGATCCGGGCCATCGAGTGCGACGGACAGTGTGACGACGGCTCGCTCGGGCGCGATGCGCACCTGGTGCTCGCCCCGGACGGTGATGACGACCTCGCTCATGCCGCGACTCTACGGCACGCCTCGTGTGCGACCGCCGAGGCCGATGCCTGCGCGGGCCGGCGAGAACCGGCCTGCTCTTCACGCCGCCGGGCCGCGCGCGTAGACTTCGGCCACCGCGGCGCAGTTCCGCGCCTCGGCGAAGGAAACTGCGTGAAGGAGGAAGACCAGATGAAACGACTGGCGATCGGCTGTGCGATCGCGCTGGGGCTCGTTGCAGCGGGATCCAGCGCGGCTTATGCAGGTGAGACGAACGGGAATGGAGATCCGACCTCCGGCCCGTCCCATGCGGCGTCCGAGTGCGCCTATTCCGGACTCGATCGGCTGGACGCGATCGAGGCGAACCCTCCCGGCTTCGATGACGATGCCATCGCGATGCGCGGGAACCAGAGCCCGGGCGGCGTCGACCGGTATCACGGAGTGCAGTCCTACGGGTCTTTCGTGAAGGCCGGCCTGAAGGAGTTCGTGCCGTCACCGGGGATGGCGTGCAACGGCAGCGGCGGGAAGTGATCGCGCCGTACTCCGGTCACTGGTGAGCAGAGGTGCCTCGGCGAAGGGGCCGGGGCACCCTGTCGGCGCGGCCGGGAATGGCGGAGTCTCCGGATCCGTTGTAGTCTGTGATGCTCGGGTGCTGCGGCGCCCGCTGGTAAGTCAACAGTGCGACAACGGTTCCTTCGCGAGAAGGTCCACGGGGCTGATCGGTTTCGACAGCGCCTGTGAATCCACGAGAAGCGGGCCGAGGATGCAGGGTTATCTCGTGAACGCCCCCTGCAAAACAATAAGTGCCAATGCAAAGCGCACTGACTTCGCCCTCGCTGCCTAAGCGAGCCCGATAGTCCGTCAGACCGTATGTGATTCCGATACGGATCCTGGCGTCATCTAGGAATCTTGCTGCGTGACGGCGTCTGGACGTCACGTGGGACTCTTCCCAGGCTGGGCTTGTCGACTTAGGTGTCTGTGACAAAGGTCGGAGCCGAGTAGAACGTCTGCACAGACTGCGCCCGGAGAAGGCGTGGAGACTCAGCGTTGGACGGGGGTTCGATTCCCCCCAGCTCCACCACACCGTTGTCGCGGTTGGAAGCCCCCGGATCCCAACTCGTATGGGATCCGGGGGCTTTTTCGTGCTGAGCGCGCGGCGTTCCCGGCCAGGCGATTCGGTGCGGCCGGTGGGACGACCGGCCGCACCCGCCATCCCCAGTGGCGTAACACGGCAACGGGATGCGCCGATCGGCATCTGGAACCGAGGGCGCGGAAGCCGTGCAATGGATGAGACCGCGCGGAGGCGACTTCATTACGCGCGTTCTTCACCCATTGCGAGAAATGTCGCGCGAACGGTGAGGCCGGTCCTCGTGAGTCATGGTCGCAGGGAGGGTCGTGTTCCTCAGCCCTTCGGGTCGATCAGGATGAGGCCCTGTTTCGTGTCCGAGACGGACACCCATCCGCGGCCGAACAGGTAGGTCATGCCGTAGCCCTCCGCATCCTTGCTGAGCGAGGTGCGCGGATCGGCCGTGATGTAGACGCCCCGGTCGCTGTCCTCGCGAACCCAGCCCTCCGAGACCAGCTCCGCTTCGCGAGCCACGGCATCGGCACCGGAGATCGGCGCCCAGCCGTACAGCAGTCCGTGGTCGGAGGCAGTGGTCGGATCCGCCCACAGGCAGGCGATGCCGCCGGGGATCGTCGCGGATCCGATCACGAAGTCGCGCTGCGCGGCCGCCCAGCCCTGCTTGTGCAGGGCAGCCACGGTGTCGGACGGGATCAGGGTCTCGCAATTCAACGGCCGCGGCGAGGCGGCCGGCACGTCGGTCGCATCGGGGGACGGCGAGGGCGAGGCGGATGAGGCGGTCGCCGCCGAGCGTGTCGCGGAAGGTGCGGGGGAGGCGCCCCCGCTGCACGCCGTCGCGGCCGCGAGCACGCCGGCGGCGAGAACCGCTCCGGCCAGCACCCGGGACGCGCGACGCATCAGCGATCGGCCGCCGGAGGGGCCTCGGTCCCGTGCAGCTGCGTCAGGAACGCGTCATGCAGCACGCCGTTCGTGGCGAGGGCCGAGAGCCCGGCGAGCGTGGGGGTGCCGTCGAACGCGGTCGCCGTGCCGCCGGCCTCCGTCACGATCGCGAACGCTGCGGCGATGTCGTACTCCTTGACGCCGAACTCGGCGACCATGTCGATGCGCCCCTCGGCGAGCATCATGTACGAGAACACGTCACCGTAGGCGCGATCGCGCCAGACCCGCCGGCTCAGCGCGATGAGGGCGTCGAGGTGCCCTGCCTCATCCCACTGCGCGATGCTCTGGAAGCTCACGCTCGCGTCGTCGAGGGTCGCGACGTCCGACACCCGGATGGCGCGCGGCTCGGCGTCGGTCGACGCCCAGGCGCCGAGGCCCGGCGCCGCCCACCAGCGGCGGCCGAGGGCGGGCATGCTGACCACGCCCACCTGCGCGACCCCCTCGATCGCGAGGCTGATCATCGTGCCCCACATCGGCACACCGCGGAGGAAGTTCGCCGTCCCGTCGATCGGATCGATGATCCACTGGCGGCGGGCATCTCCCGAGGTGCCGAACTCCTCGCCGAGGATCCCGTCCTCCGGGCGCTCCGCCTGCAGGATCTCGCGGATCGCGCGCTCGGTCGCGAGGTCGGCGTCGGTGACATGGGAACGGTCCGCCTTCAGCGACACGTTGAGGTCTGCGGCGTCGAAGCGCGGCAGCGACTGCGCGTCGGCGGCATCGGCAAGGCGGAGAGCGAGGTCGAGGTCGCTCTGGAAATCGGCATCGGCGCGGGTCTCAGACACCGCTCCAGGATACGGGCGTGAGCGGCGGCACCCTGACCGGATCCGGCTCGGAGCGCAATCGGAACCGGCGACACGCCAGGGATGCACGCCGAGGCGGCCCCGATTTCGCTTCCATCGGATCCGCTGGTAATGTGATTCCTCGGTCGGGGAACCGGCCCGCCGAGCACCTCTAGCTCAATCGGCAGAGCAACTGACTCTTAATCAGTGGGTTCTGGGTTCGAGTCCCAGGGGGTGCACCAGCGCAGAAGGCCCGGTCGGAACTCCATTCCGATCGGGCCTTCTGCATGCGTGCACCGCTCAATCCCGCCGCGCTCCGAGGGATGGGAAAGCGCCCGGATGGCGATCCGGCCGGCCGCGGGTACGGACTAACCGCGAGGCAAGGCTGTCGCTGCTCGAAGAGCCGGAGATTCCGCTCTCAGGCCGGACTGGAGATGCCCTTGAAACGGCCGAAGTTCTGCGTCCAGGCGGGCTCGCCGATGACTCGATATGGTTTGCCGTCGAAGATGGAGCGCTCGAGCGTGTTGGCGTTGCCGAGATTTCGATACGTCATGTTGAGGTGGTCGACGAGCAGGAGCGAGTTGGTCGGGGTATACAGCCAGAGCTGGACGGACATGTCTTCTTCCTCATCGATCGGAGTCGGGTCTTGTGGGGAGTAAATACCATTGAACTCCCAGTGCCAGTTCTCGACTTGGCTGAAATCTCGGCCGGCCCACCACCAGTTGAAGCGTGCCGCGTTGGACTGGAGCCATCGGTGCCCGGCGCTCGTCGAGCTGGTGAAGACTTCGCCGCCGAAGTCGACGGCGATGCCCCAGCCGTGGTTCGAGGTCCCCGGGTAGGCAGCGAGAGCCCCGCCGTGCAGGTAATCGTTCCACGCCGCCCACTGGCCGGCTAGGTCGCGGTAGCCGTCATTGATGATCAGCGCGCGTCCGACCGCGGAGGAATAGGCCTCCCGCATCGCGGCTAATGCTCCGCCGGCATCGGTGCGGAAGTAGAAGCCGGCAACCTGCGTCATCGCGCTGAGCGGGATCTGACCGTTCGAATACCCGCCCCAGCCGACAGCCGCAGCCGCGGGCGATGGAGGGCTCAGCCCGACGATGGAAGACCCCGCGGCAATGCCGGCTCCGGCGAGAAGGGCACGGCGGGAGATCGCAGAGCCCGCGAGCGGGCCCTGTTGCGAGCGAGGCGAATGTGGCATATCGGAATATCAGAGCGGAACGCGCATGGCCGGCGCGAGGTTTGTGGGCGGACGGCGTCGTCGCGGATCCTGAGGCTGAGAGAGCCGGTCCGGTTCGAGCGTACCGCGACTCGGGCGAGGAATCAGACGGCGCGCACCGAGAGGAGCTGATACCCCTCGGGGACCTTCGCCTCGAGCGCGGTCATGTCGTCGGCTTCGATCTCGCGCACTCCGTCGCGGCGGACGATCGTACCCACAGCGGTGAGGACCGTATCCTTCTTCGCCATGGCGACCGGAGCGGAGGCGAGCTGCCATCCCTCCGGCGTCTCGGCGGCGAGGAGATCCTGGATCTCGTCCAGCTCCTCGGCCTGCACGGTGTGGGTCTTGGATTCGACAGGGCGGATGACACCGATGAGCATGTCTCCAGCGTAGAGCGCGTGGCCGTGGATGCGGCCTCCGACGTCCCGTGCCGACGACGAAGCCCGTCCCGCGCAGCGGTGTGCGGGACGGGCTGTTCGCGGCGCCTCGGGCAGGCGCGGATCCTCAGGCGGCGTCGCCGATGAGGATCGCCTCGGCGTCTTCTGTGGAGTCGTGCGAGCCGCGATCGATGTGGGCGAGGGCCCGGCGGCCGAACAGCACCACGGCGGCAGCGACGAGCACCGACACTCCTGCGAAGAGGTACGGCACGGTGTCGCCCCACAGGTGCGAGAGCAGCGCGGCCAGCGGCGGGGCGACGGCGCCGCCGATGAAGCGGACCGCCGAGTAGGCGGACGACGCCACCGAGCGGGGCAGGTCGGTCGCCTCCATGACCGCCTCGGTGAGCACCGTGTTCATGATGCCCAGCAGCAGGCCGCCGATGATGATGCAGACGACCAGCGCTGCCGGGATCGCGACCAGGATCCCCGCCACGATCAGGTCGACGGCGAGCAGCGGCAGCACGAAGAGGATGATCCGCGTGATCGGCATGCGGCGCAGCAGGATCGGCGCCACCCAGACGCTCGTCACCGCCAGGGCCACACCCCAGCCGAAGAAGGTCAGTCCGATCCCGATCGCCCCGAAGCCGAGCGGGAACGGCGAGAACGCCAGGAGCACGAAGAACCCGATGTTGTAGAACAGCGCGGCGACCGCGAGCACGGTCAGCGCGGGACGACCGAGCGCCTTGAACGGGGCGGAGAACGGCACGGGTTCGCGCTTCTCGAACGGGCCGCGGAGCAGGGTGAGCACCGCGATGAAGCCGATCGCCATGAGCGCGACGACGCCGAAGAACGGGCCCTGCCAGGCGATCTCGCCGAGGAGTCCGCCGAGGAGGGGGCCGATCGCGATGCCCAGGCCGAGGGCCGCCTCGTACAGGATGATGGCGGCGCTGGATCCGCCGCTGGCCGCCCCCACGATCGTGGCGAGCGCGGTGGAGATGAACAGCGCGTTGCCGAGTCCCCATCCGGCGCGGAACCCGATGATGGCGTCGACGCTGCCGCTCAGCGCGCAGAACAGCGCGAAGACGACGATGAACGCGAGCCCGACGAGCAGGGTCGCCTTGGCGCCGATCCGGCTGGAGATCCAGCTGGTGAACAGCATCGCGACACCCGTGACGAGCAGGTAGCTGGTGAACAGCAGCTCGGTCTGCACCGGCGTGGCCTTCAGGGATTCGGCGATCGCGGGCAGGATCGGGTCGACCAATCCGATGCCCATGAACGCCACGACGCAGGCGAAGGCGACGGCCCACACCTGGGCGGGCTGTCTCCAGATCGATACCGAGGAATCGGTGGAACTCAACGTGCTGTCCTTTCCAGAAGCGAATGCGTGCGCAGGATCTCCGCGGCGCGGGCCAGGTGGTGCCAGTCCGTGTCGTCGAGGTCGCTGAATCTCGGGGCGAGGACGCGCTGCAGCTCATCGCGCCAGGCGTGCAGCGCCTGCCGGCCGGCGTCGGTGATCGTGACCACCGTCGCCCGGGAGTCCTCGGGGTCGGGGGAGCGGAGCACCAGTCCCTCCTGCTCGAGCTGGCCCAGCATGCGGGTCATGCCGGGCTGCGTGGTGCGGCTGGCCTTCGCCAGCTCTCCCACGCGCTGCCCGTCGCGGCCGTCGAGCAGGCTCAGTGCCCGCCACTGCGCCGCAGGAGCATCGTTGCCGGCCTCCTGGGCCGCGATGCGGGTGAGCGCGTGCGCCGAGAACACGATCGACTGCAGGATCTCGCCGTGATTCATACCAAAAGTATATATCTGTCGGTATATAAATGGCAAGGTCATCTCTGTTCGGGTCGCAATAACTGCTGTTCCGGATGGTGCGGAGCAGCAGATATTGCGACCTGAGCGCCGGGACGCGGGAGAACGGCGTCAGCGGGCGGTGCGACCGGCGATGCGCGCGGAGAGCTGGTGCGCGTGGGCGAGCAGTGTGCGGCCGAGCGTCGGCAGCCGGTCCGGGCCGAAGCGGAACTCCACCCCGGTGAGACTCAGCGCCCACTCCGGCCGCCCGTCGCGGTCGAACACCGCGGCGCCCATGCCCCAGCTGCCCTCGACGATGAGCCCGGGATTGACGGCGTACCCGCGTGCCTTGGTCTCCTCCAGGCGTCGCCGCAGCGGCTTCTCGGCGTGAGTGTGCCCCCAGCGCTCGCCCAGCTCGGAGTGCCGGGCCAGATAGGCATCCACATCGTGGTCGGGGAGGAAGGCGAGGATCGCCAGTCCCGCGCTGGCGACGCCGAGCGGGAAGCGCACGCCCTCGCTGAGCACGAAGGAGCGGATCGGGAAGGCGCCCTCCTCGCGCAGCAGGCACACCGTCTCATCCGCCCGGCGCACGGAGAGGAACGCGCTCTCCTCGGTCTTCACCGCGAGGGAGCGCACGATGTCGCGCGCGATCTCGGTGATGTCGTAGCGCGCCGCGGCCACTGTTCCCATGAGATAGAGCTCCGGCCCGGGCATCCACAGGGCGGTGTGCGGATCCTGGTCGACCAGGCCCTCGGCACGCAGCGCGGAGAGCAGGCGGTGCGCCGTGGAACGGCTGAGGCCGGAGGTCGCGGCGAGGCGCTGCAGCGCGGCGCCCTCCGGGGACGCGGTGACGAGGCGCAGCAGCTCGGCGGCGCGGGCGATCGCCTGTGCGCCGGGCACGGTGCGCTTGGTCGAGGCGGGCTGTTCCATGATGTGGACGCTACCGACGGCGGCGCCCACATCGCAAGCGCGGGCTTGAGCGCCCCCTCGCCTCGGCGCACAGTGGAGGGGAGATCCCACGAAGGAGTGACGCGTGATCGACAAGCCCTCCAGCCATCGCGGCATTGACAAGCCCTCCAGCCATCGCGGCATTGACAAGCAATGGCCCTCCGCGGCCGAGGCTGTGGCCGACATCCCGAACGGCGCCTCGCTCGCCGTCGGCGGGTTCGGGCTCTCCGGCAATCCGAGCGCGCTCATCCGGGCGCTGCTGGCGCAGGGGACCTCCGAGCTCAGCGTGGTCAGCAACAACTGCGGCGTGGACGACTGGGGGTTGGGCCTGCTGCTCGGCGCCCAGCGGATCCGCAAGATGACCTCCTCCTACGTGGGTGAGAACAAGGAGTTCGAACGCCAGTTCCTCTCCGGTGAGCTCGAGGTCGAGCTCACGCCGCAGGGAACGCTCGCCGAGAAGCTGCGCGCCGGCGGATCCGGCATCGCGGCGTTCTACACCCAGACCGGCGTCGGCACGCAGGTCGCCGAGGGCGGTCTGCCGCGACGGTACGCGAGCGACGGGTCCGTCGCGATCGCGTCGCCGGTGAAGGAGGTGCGCACCTTCGAAGTGAACGGGGTACCGCGCGAGTTCGTGCTCGAGGAGGCGATCACGACAGACTTCGCGCTCGTGCACGCGGCCGTGGGCGACCGGCACGGGAACCTGATCTTCAACAAGGCGGCCCGCAACTTCAACCCGCTCGCGGCGATGGCCGGCCGCGTCTGCATCGTCCAGGTCGAACGGCTCGTCGAGCCGGGGGAGCTGGATCCCGATCGCGTGCACCTGCCGGGCGTGTACGTGCACCGGATCGTCGAGGTCGGTCCGGACATCGAGAAGCGCATCGAGCGCCGCACGGTGCGTGCGGCTGCCGCTGCGGGAACCGGGGAGGCCTGACATGGCGCTCACACGCGACGAGATGGCGGCGCGCGCCGCGCAGGAGCTGGCCGACGGTTCCTACGTGAACCTCGGCATCGGGCTGCCGACCCTCGTGCCCAACCACGTGCCGGACGGCGTCACGGTGGTGCTGCAGTCGGAGAACGGCATCCTGGGTGTCGGGCCGTATCCCACCGAGGACGCGGTCGACCCCGACCTCATCAACGCAGGCAAGGAGACCGTGACGACGCTGCCGGGCGCCGCGTTCTTCGACTCCGGTCTGAGCTTCGGCATGATCCGGGGCGGCAAGATCGACGCCGCCATCCTCGGCGCGATGCAGGTGAGCGCCGCGGGGGACCTCGCGAACTGGATGATCCCCGGGAAGATGGTCAAGGGGCCGGGCGGCGCGATGGATCTGGTGCACGGCGCCGGTCGCGTGATCGTGCTGATGGAGCACGTCGCCCGTGACGGCTCCGCCAAGATCGTGAACGAGTGCTCGCTGCCGCTCACCGGCCGCCGCGTCGTGCACCGGATCATCACGGATCTGGCCGTGATCGACGTCACGCCCGAGGGGCTCCGGCTCGTGGAGCTCGCCCCCGGTGTGAGCGTGCAGGATGTGAAGGCTGCGACGGAGCCCCCGCTGCTCGTCGCCGAAGGACTGGAGTGATCATGAGTGCAGAGGACATCGTCATCGTCGCCGCGGCACGCACGCCGCAGGGACGTCTCAAGGGACAGCTGGCCTCCTTCACCGCCCCGCAGCTCGGCGCGCTCGCCATTCGCGGCGCGCTGGATCAGAGCGGCATCGACCCGGCCGACATCGACGCGGTCATCGTCGGGCAGGTGCTCGCCGCCGGATCCGGGCAGAACGCCGCGCGGCAGGCCGCGATCGGCGCCGGCATCGGGTGGGACGTACCGGCGCACTCCGTGAACAAGGTGTGCCTGTCCGGGCTCACCGCGGTCATCGACGCCGCACGCATGATCCGCACCGGCGATGCGCTCACCGTGGTCGCCGCGGGCATGGAGTCGATGACGCGTGCACCGCACCTGCTCATGGGCTCGCGCGACGGCTGGACCTACGGATCCGTCGAGGTGCTCGACCACATGGCGTACGACGGTCTCACCGACGCCTACGACGCGGAGAGCATGGGGGCGTCGACGGAGCGGCACAATGAGCGCTTCGGCATGACTCGCGAGGCGCAGGACGAGGTGGCGGCGCGTTCGCACCAGCGCGCCGCCGCGGCGCGCGAGGCCGGCGTGTTCGAGGGCGAGATCGTCACCGTCTCGGTGCCGCAGCGGAAGGGGCCGGCGCTGCAGCTGACCGCCGACGAGGGCGTGCGCCCGGACACGACGGTCGAGTCGCTCGCGGGGCTGCGCCCGGCGTTCGCCGAGGGCGGCTCGATCACGGCCGGCAATTCCTCGCAGATCTCCGACGGGGCATCCGCCGTGATCGTCACGACCCGCGGCAACGCCGAGAGCCAGGGCTGGCCCGTCTTCGCCACGATCGGCGCGAGCGGTCAGACCGCCGGCCCGGACAACTCGCTGCACGAGCAGCCGGCCAGCGCGATCCGGCGCGCCCTCGAGAAGCACGGCATCACGGTCGAGGATCTGGATCTCGTCGAGATCAACGAGGCGTTCGGGGCCGTGGTGGCGCGCAGCGAGGCCGCGCTCGGCCTGGATCCGGAGATCGTCAACATCCACGGCGGCGGCATCGCGATCGGCCACCCCATCGGCGCGAGCGGCAACCGGCTCGTGGTGCACATGGCGCACGAGCTGGTGCGCCGCGGCTCGGGAACGGCCGTCGTGGCGCTCTGCGGCGGCGGTGGCCAGGGCGAGGCGCTGATCCTCACGCGCTGACGGCAGGGGCACCGGGGCACGTGCGCCCCGGTGCCCCGTAGGATCGGCGGATGACCACGATCCACGCGCTCACCGAGGCCGACCGCGACGACTGGCTGCCGCTGTGGCAGGCGTACCTGACGTTCTACGAGTCGACCCTCGCCGACGATGTCACCGCGTCCACCTTCGCGCGGATCGCGGATCCGGACGGTGCCATCCACGGAGCGATCGCGCGTGACGACGACGGGCGTGCGGTCGGCATCGTGCACTGGTTCGCGCACCCGGCCACGTGGTCGAAGACGGGCTACACCTACCTCGAGGACCTCTACGTGGAGCCGTCGGCCCGCGGCGGAGGCGTCGGGCGCGCGCTGATCGCGCATGTCGCCGACGCGGCCAGGGCGGCCGGCAGCGACAAGCTCTACTGGCTCACCGCCGAGACCAACGCCACGGCCCGGGCTCTCTACGACCGGGTCGCCGAGCGCAGCGGCTTCATCCACTACCAGATCGACCTGCACTGACTCCGGCCGGGCAACCACCGGAACGGTCTCAGGGCGGTCAGCGGCCGGATTTGCGCGCCTTCTGCGCGGCCTTGAGCTCCTTCTTGGCACGCTTGAACTGCAGCGGTGCGACGGGGGAGTCGTAGGCGACCTGCTCGCCGCGCTGATCGCGACGGAAGTCGACGATCGCCCCGATCGCGAGTGCGACCGTGATGCCCCAGCTGACCCACGCCAGCACGGCGCGCCAGGTGACCGGTGCGTCGCGCGTGCCCCGCAGCATCGCGATCCCGCTGGTGACCGCGCCGAACAGACCGCTTGCGAAGAGGTAGTTGCGCATGCCTCCACGCTACCTCGCGGTGGCGTGTTCGGTCGCGGTCGCCACGGCGGTCCAGACCGGGGACGCCCCCTCATCCGCCAGGACGGGACGACCTGTATCCTCGGACGCGGGTCCCTCGCGACCCGCAGCTGTGCATCTACCGGACGTCGGCTCCCCGACGGGCAGCGGCGGCACCCGTACCCCGCGTCGGAGACGCGTGAGAGCCCATGACACAGAACAGCAAGATCAGTCTGCTGCGCATCGCAGGACTGCCGTACTTCCTCATCGCCTTCGTCGCGCGCCTGCCGTTCGCCATGATGGTGGTCGGCGTGCTCACCGTGGTGGTCGCCGCCCGCGAGTCCGTGGCCCTCGGCGGACTCACCTCGGCGGCCGTGGGTGTCGGGACCGCCTGCTTCGGCCCGCTGCTCGGGGCCGCCGCCGACCGCCGCGGGCAGCGCATCGTGCTCGGCCTGCTGGCATTCGCCAACGCCGCCGCCGTGATCGGATTCACGATCATCGTCTACTCGACGGCGCCCGAGCCGCTCGTGCTGCTGAGCGCCTTCGCGATCGGCGCCACCGCGCCGCAGGTCTCGCCGATGTCGCGATCGCGGCTGGTGACGATCATCGCCGAGCGGATCCCCGCTGAGCGTCAGGCTCGCACCACGTCGTCGACGATGTCGTACGAGTCGGCCGCCGATGAGACCGTGTTCGTGTTCGGGCCGTTCCTGGTGGGCGTGCTCGCCACCGCGATCGCCCCGTGGATGCCTCTGGCGGTCGCCGCCGCCCTCATCCTCCTGTTCGTCGGCGCTTTTGCCCTGCATCCCACCGCCGCGCACGTCTCCGCCCAGCGCCGTGCTGACGGCCGGGCCACCTCCCGGGCGTCCGAGCTGTTCCGGCCTCGACTGCTGATCGTCCTCATCGGCATGTTCGGCGTGGGCCTGTTCTTCGGCGCCATGCTCACCTCGCTCACCGCGTTCATGACCGCGCACGGGCGTGCCGAGGAGGCCGGCCTGCTGTACGGCGCGATGGGCGTGGGATCCGCGATCCTCGCTCTCGGAGTCGCGTTCCTGCCGGCGCGGTTCCCTCTGCCGGCACGCTGGCTGCTGTTCGCCGCGGTGCTGTTCGGCGGCAGCCTGATGCTGCCCTGGGTGCACGACGTCACGGCGATGCTGATCGCCCTGACGGTGATGGGGTGCGGCATCGGCCCGACCCTCGTCACGCAGTTCAGCCTCGGCGCGGCCTTCGGCCCCGCCGACCGCTCCGCCACGGTCATGACGATGCTCGGATCCGCGCTGATCGTGGGCCAGGCGATCGGCGCGGTCGCGACCGGGCAGGTCGCCGACAGCGCGGGCGCATCGCCGGCCCTCCTGCTGCCGGTGATCGCCGCGGCCCTGGTGCTGGCGGCGGGCGTGGTGAACGTCGTGCCGGCCCTCTCCCGCCGCGCCGCGGGGTGACCCGCGCGACTCCGGCGGCCGGTGTGGATAGCCTGGAGAGGCAACCACCGCTGCCGTGAGGAGCGTTCCATGCCTTCGTCCACACACACCGCGCCGTTCGTGATCGTCGCCAACCGCCTTCCCGTCGACCGTGTGCCAGGCCCGGATGGAGCCGAGGTCTGGCGGCGTTCGCCCGGCGGACTGGTCGCCGCGCTCGAGCCCGTCATGCAGTCCGTCGACGGGGCCTGGGTGGGCTGGGCCGGGCAGCCCGACCTCGAGCTGAAGCCGTTCACGGAGGACGGGATCCGCCTGCTGCCGGTGACGCTGTCCGCGCAGGACGTGGAGGAGTACTACGAAGGCTTCTCGAACGACACGATCTGGCCGCTGTACCACGACGTGATCGCGCCGCCGCAGTTCCACCGGGAATGGTGGGACGCCTATGTCCGCGTGAACCGGCGCTTCGCGGAACGGGCCGCCCAGGCGGTGTCCGAGGGCGGCACGGTGTGGGTGCACGACTACCAGCTGCAGCTCGTGCCGGCGATGCTGCGGGAGCGCCGTCCCGACCTCACGATCGGCTACTTCCACCACATCCCGTTCCCCGCGCACGGCCTGTACGCGCAGCTGCCGTGGCGCGACCAGGTGCTGCAGGGGCTCTTGGGCGCCGACGTGGTGGGCTTCCAGCGCGCGCAGGACGCCACCAACTTCCTGGCGGCCGTGCGCCGCCGGCTGCGTCTGGACGTGAAGGGGGCGACCGTGTCGGTGCCGTACGGCGGGCCGCGCACGACCGTGGCCCGCGCGTTCCCCATCTCCATCGACACCACGCCGTACACCGAGCTCGCCGCGCGGCCCGACGTGCGCGCCCGCGCCGCGGAGATCCGCGAGGGGCTCGGCAGCCCGAGGAAGATCCTGCTGGGCGTCGACCGCCTGGACTACACCAAGGGCATCCGGCACCGGATCAAGGCGTTCGGGGAGCTGCTGGATCAGGGCAAGGTGTCCGTCGAGGACGTCACCCTCGTCCAGGTCGCGAGTCCGAGCCGGGAGCGGGTCGACGCCTACGTGCAGCTGCGGGACGAGATCGAGCTCGCCGTGGCCCGGATCAACGGCGACCACGACACGATCGACCACACCGCGATCCGCTACCTGCATCAGGGCTTCCCGCGCGAGGAGATGGTCGCGCTGTACCTCGCCGCCGACGTGATGCTCGTGACCGCGCTCCGCGACGGCATGAACCTGGTGGCCAAGGAGTACGTCGCCGCCCGCGGCGACCACCGGGGCGTGCTCGTGCTGAGCGAGTTCACCGGCGCGGCGGACGAGCTGCGCCAGGCGGTGCTGGTGAACCCCCACGACATCGAGGGGCTCAAGGACGCCATCATGCGGGCCGTCGACATGCCGCCGCGCGAGCAGGCGCGGCGCATGCGGGCCCTTCGCAAGCGGGTGCTGGAGAACGATGTGAACGCCTGGTCGCGAGACTTCCTCACGGCCCTCGAGAACGTACGGAGCACTCGATGACCCGCGACTGGACGCCCGGCACCACCGATCCCGCCCTCTCCGCGCTCGCCCGCACACCGCGCCTGCTGGTCGCGCTCGATTTCGACGGCACGCTGTCGCCGCACGTCGCCGACCCCATGACCGCACGCGCGCTGCCCGAGGCGGTCGCCGCGGTGAACCGCCTCACCGCGCTGCCGGACACCTTCGTGGCCTACGCGTCGGGACGGAGTCTGCACGATCTGCGCGAGGTCACCGAGCACGACGACTCGTCGCGGATCCTGCTCGCAGGCTCGCACGGTGCGCAGTTCTGGTTCCCCGACACCGGGGAGGAGACCGACCTGTCCACGGAGCCCGCCGACAAGGCGGAGGTCATCGACGAGCTGCGGTCGCTGATCGCGGATCTGGACGGCGTGGTCTACGAGCCGAAGACCTTCGGGTTCGGCGTGCACACGCGCACTGCGGCGCCGGGTCAGGAGGAGCTCGCGTTCGTGCGGGTCGAGAAGTGGGCGCCGCAGCGGATCCCGACCTGGCGGCGCCGCACCGGCCACCACCTGCGCGAGTACTCCTGGCGCGACGAGGGCAAGGACGTGGCGCTGTCGCGGCTGCGGTCGCACGTGCAGGCCACCGCGGTGCTGTTCGCCGGTGACGACGTCACCGACGAGGACGGCATGCGCACCCTCTCCGGCGAGGATGTGGGGGTGCGGATCGGTGCCGGCGAGACCGCGGCGACGCTGCGGGTGCCGGATCCGGCAGCCTTCGCGGTGCTGCTCGATGCGCTGGCCGATGCCCGGGCGGCCGCGCAATAGACTGCTTCCATGCGCGCTCAGCACGGATCCGGTCGTCCGACCGTCGCGTGCGCGAGCGTCAGGACCCGCCGCGATCATGCGTTAGGCTTGATGCACGTTCGATGCGTGATCGGCACAACCGGATCCCGGGTCGGACGCAGAGCTCCGGCGGTCCTGCGGGCCGTCGGGCGCGATGGTGATCTGATTCGGGTCGATATCGCGGCTCGCGCTCTCGGCCCACTCGCCGGGACGCCTGAGCCGGGCTCCTACCGCGACGGTGTTCGTCGCGATGTCGAGCCGACTTCTCCGCGCTGCACCCGAGGCGTTCCAGCCCTGTCTTACCGACCCCTGTGGTCCGCTTCCGGCGGACCGGGTCGGAGAGCCGTCCGCGGCGGGGTTCTGACCCGCCGCTTCCGTCGATCGTCCATCACCGCAAGGAACCCAGATGACCGCTGATACCGCTCCAGCCGTCCCTCGCCCGCCCGCCCGTCCGGCGGCGGCCCCCGTTCTCACCGGCGCGCAGGCCGTCGTCCGCTCCCTCGAGCTCCTCGGCGTCACCGATGTGTTCGGCATCCCCGGCGGCGCGATCATGGAGGTCTACGACCCCCTGATGGCGTCGACCGAGCTGCGCCACATCCTCGTGCGCCACGAGCAGGGCGGCGGGCACGCGGCCGAGGGGTACGCCACCGCCTCTGGCAAGGTCGGCGTGACCATCGCCACCTCCGGTCCCGGTGCGACGAACCTCGTCACGGCGATCGCGGACGCCTACATGGACTCCATCCCGATCGTCGCGATCACCGGTCAGGTGTTCTCGCGTCTGATGGGCACGGACGCGTTCCAGGAGGCCGACATCGTCGGCATCACCATGCCGATCACCAAGCACTCGATCCTCGTCAAGCGGCCGGAGGACATCCCGGGCGCCATCGCGGCGGCGTTCGAGATCGCGGCGACGGGCCGCCCGGGCCCCGTGCTCGTGGACATCACCAAGGACGCGCAGCAGGCCACCGCCCCGTTCGTGTGGCCGCCGAAGTACGACCTGCCCGGCTACCGCCCCGTGACCAAGGCGCACGGCAAGCAGATCCAGGCCGCGGCGACGCTGCTCGCGGAGGCCAAGAAGCCGGTGCTCTACGTCGGCGGCGGCATCATCCGCGGTCGCGCCTCCGAGGAGCTGCTCGCACTCGCCGAGCTCACCGGCGCCCCGGTCGTCACCACGCTGATGGCGCGCGGCGCGTTCCCCGACTCGCACCCGCAGCACGTCGGCATGCCGGGCATGCACGGCACGGTGCCGGCCGTGCTGGCGCTGCAGGAGGCCGATCTGCTGGTCGCCCTCGGCACGCGCTTCGACGACCGCGTCACGGGCAAGGCGGAGCTGTTCGCGCCGAACGCCAAGGTGGTGCACGTCGACATCGACCCGGCCGAGATCTCCAAGATCCGCACCGCCGACGTCCCGATCGTGGGCGGCGTGCGCGAGGTCATCACCGACCTGGAGGCGGCGTTCCGCGGCCTCACCGGTGGCGCCAAGGGCGACATCGCGGAGTGGTGGGCCTACCTCGACGGTCTGCGTGCCGAATTCCCGCTCGGCTACACGCCGCCGGAGGACGGCCTGATGTCGCCGCAGCACGTGATCCAGCGCATCGGCGAGCTCACCGGCCCCGAGGCGGTGTACGTCGCCGGCGTCGGCCAGCACCAGATGTGGGCCGCGCAGTTCATCAAGTACGAGCGCCCGAACTCCTGGCTGAACTCGGGCGGCGCCGGGACCATGGGCTACGCCGTGCCGGCGGCCATGGGCGCGAAGGTCGCCGAGCCGGACCGCGTGGTGTGGGCGATCGACGGCGACGGCTGCTTCCAGATGACCAACCAGGAGCTCGCCACCTGCGTCATCAACGACATCCCGATCAAGGTCGCGATCATCAACAACTCCTCCCTGGGCATGGTCCGCCAGTGGCAGACCCTGTTCTACGAGGGGCGGCACTCCAACACCGACCTGAACACCGGTCACGGCACGATCCGGATCCCCGACTTCGTCAAGCTCGCCGAGGCCTACGGCTGCCTCGCGATCCGGGTGGAGAAGGAGGAGGAGATCGACGCCGCCATCAAGCTCGCGCTCGAGACGAACGATCGCCCCGTCGTGATCGACTTCGTCGTGAGCGCCGACGCCATGGTGTGGCCGATGGTGCCGCAGGGAGTCAGCAACAGCTACATCCAGTACGCGCGCGACCACGCGCCCGCCTTCGACGAGGAGGACTGATCCATGTCCACGCATGTGCTGAGCCTCCTGGTGGAGGACACACCGGGTCTGCTGACCCGCGTCGCCGGCCTGTTCGCGCGCCGCGGCTTCAACATCGAGTCGCTCGCCGTGGGCGTGACCGAGGTGCCCGGGATCTCCCGGATCACGGTCGTCGTCGACGTCGACGAGTTCCCGCTCGAGCAGGTGACCAAGCAGCTCAACAAGCTCATCAACGTCATCAAGATCGTCGAGCTCGAGCAGAACGCGTCCGTGCAGCGTGAGCACATGCTCATCAAGGTGCGCACGGACAACAACAACCGCTCGAACGTGCTCGAGGTCGTGAACCTCTTCCGTGCGTCCGTCGTGGACTACGCCCCCGAGGCGCTGGTGGTCGAGGTCACCGGTGACAAGGGCAAGGTCGACGCCCTGCTGCGCGCGCTCGAGCCTTTCGGTATCAAGGAGCTCGCCCAGTCGGGCCTGCTCGCGATCGGCCGCGGCGGCAAGAGCATCACCGAGCGCGTGCTGCGCAGCTGACCCACCGGACTTCCGAAACCCAGCCGGTCCCTGAGCCTGTCGAAGGGCCCGGCGCCAAACCACCCTGCTTCGCACGGTTGCTGAGCGAGCGAAGCGAGACGAAGTACAACAAGGAGAAACACACAGTGAGCACCGAGATCTTCTACGACGCCGACGCGGACCTGTCGATCATCCAGAACAAGAAGGTCGCGATCGTCGGCTACGGCTCGCAGGGCCACGCGCACGCGATGAACCTGCGCGACAGCGGCGTCGAGGTCGCGATCGCCCTCAAGGAGGGCTCCAAGTCGATCGCCAAGGCGGAGGAGGCCGGCTTCCCGGTCAAGTCCGTCGCCGAGGCCACCCAGTGGGCCGACCTCATCATGATCCTCGCGCCGGACCAGCACCAGCGCGGCATCTACAGCGAGTCGATCGCCCCGAACCTGACCGCGGGCAAGACCCTCGCATTCGCGCACGGCTTCAACATCCGCTTCGGCTACATCGACGCCCCCGAGGGCGTCGACGTGATCCTCATCGCCCCGAAGGCCCCGGGCCACACCGTGCGCCGCGAGTTCGTCGCGGGCCGTGGCATCCCGGACATCATCGCCGTCGAGCGCGACGCGTCCGGCAACGCCTGGGCCACCGCGCTCTCGTACGCGAAGGCCATCGGCGGCACCCGCGCCGGCGTCATCAAGACGACGTTCACCGAGGAGACCGAGACCGACCTCTTCGGCGAGCAGGCCGTGCTGTGCGGTGGCATGAGCCACCTCGTGCAGGCCGGCTTCGAGACCCTCACCGAGGCGGGCTACCAGCCGCAGATCGCCTACTTCGAGGTGCTGCACGAGCTCAAGCTCATCGTCGACCTGATGTGGGAGGGCGGCATCGCCAAGCAGCGCTGGTCGATCTCCGACACCGCCGAGTTCGGCGACTACGTGTCCGGCCCGCGCGTCATCGACGCCGGTGTCAAGGAGCGGATGAAGGAGGTCCTCGCGGACATCCAGTCCGGTGCCTTCGCCAAGCGCTTCATCGAGGACCAGGACAACGGGGCGGTCGAGTTCCTCGCCCTCCGCGAGAAGGAGCAGGGTCACCCGATCGAGGCCACCGGCAAGGAGCTGCGTGCGCTGTTCGCCTGGAAGTCCCAGGACGAGGACTACGTCGAGGGCAGCGCTGCGCGCTGACCCGCGACGTAGTCCGAGGACTGTGCTGGTGGGCCGCAGAGCGGCCGCCGGCCCTTCGGGCCTGGTGTCGAGGGCAGCGCTGCGCGCTGACCCATCGATCCATCGGAACGGGCGTCCCTTCGGGGGCGCCTGTTCTGCGTTTCGCGGGCTGCGGCTAGACGGGGAACGCGACGCCCTCGCCGACCACGCGCAGCGCGACCCGCTGGCCGGGACGGGCGAGGGCGGTGTTCGCGTGCCGGATCGTGATCACCGGCGGCACAGGGTCGAGGCGGGGATCCGCGTCCGGACGGGGCTCCAGCCGGATGCGGGCGGAGGTCTCGGATCCGAAGTACACGCCCTCTTCGACGGTTGCGCGGATCGGAGAGTCGGCGACGAGCTGCACCTGCTCCGGGCGCAGCATGAGCTGCACGTGCCCCTGCGCCGGCGGATTGCGCACCGGCACGTAGCCCAGCGCACAGGAGGCGAGGGAGCCGTCCAGCCAGGCGTCCAGCACGATCGCCTCGCCGAGGAACTCGGCCACGCCGCGGTCGACGGGGCGCGTGTACACGACGAAGGGATGACCGGTCTGCACGAGCCGGCCGTCGCGCATCACCGCCACCTGGTCGGCGAAGCTCAGCGCCTCAGACTGGTCGTGCGTGACGAGGATAGTGGTCGTCCCGGCGTCCGTGAGGATTCGGGCCACCGCTTCGCGGGTCGCGGCGCGCAGCCCGGTGTCGAGGGCGGAGAACGGCTCGTCGAGCAGCATCAGCTCGGGCTTGCGGGCGAGCGCGCGGGCGATCGCCACGCGCTGCTGCTGGCCCCCGGAGAGCTGATCGGGGCGGCGCTCCGCGACGTCCTGCGGCAGCGAGACGAGGTCCAGGAGGTCGGAGACCCGCTGACGGCGCTCCGTGCGGCTGAGGTCGTCCAGGCCGAAGGAGATGTTGCGGGCGACCGACAGGTGCGGGAACAGACCCCCGTCCTGCGTGACGTAGCCGATGTCGCGACGATGCACCGGAACCCAGGATCCGGGCCCCGCCACGGTCGTGGATCCGAGGACGACCTCGCCGCTGTCGGGCCGCTCGAAGCCGGCGATGATCCGCAGCAGCGTCGTCTTGCCCGACCCGGAGGCGCCCACCACGGCGGTGATGCCGCCGTGCTGCACGGCCAGGTCGACGCCGTGCAGCACCCGGCGTCCGCCGTACGAGGCGGTGACGCCGGCGATCTGCAGGTGCGCGGTCGGCAGCGGTCCGGTGCCCGGGGAGGGCACGGCGCCGAAGGATCCGAGGTTGCGCGCCGTCATGCGGTGTCCGCCTTCGTGGATGCGGGCTGCGCCGACCCGGCACCGGTCGCGCTGCGGCCCGCGGTGGAGAGTGCGGCGGACTGCCGGAACAGCAGGTACGTCATGGGCGCGGACAGCACGATCAGCAGTGTCGCATAGGGCGCGGCTCCGGCGAAGTCGATCTCGCTGGACAGGCTCCAGAACCGGGTGGCCAGGGTCTGCACGCCGATCGGGGACAGCAGCAGCGTCGCGGTGAGCTCGCCCGCGACGGCGAGGAACACCATCGCGAGGGCGGCGGCCGTCGCCGGCGCGACCAGGCGCAGCGTCACGCCGAGGAACGCGCGCAGGGGACGTCGTCCCAGTGCCTGTGCGGCCTCTTCGAGGCTGCGGGGCGCCTGCGCGATGCCGGCCTGCAGCGGCACCAGGGCGCGGGGAAGGAACAGCAGGGCGTACGCGAGGAGCAGCAGCGCGGTGGTCTGGTACAGCGCCGGGGCAAAGAACAGCGAGACGGTCACCAGCGACAGGGCCAGCACGATCCCGGGCATCGAGCTCGTAATGTAGTTCGTCCGCTCCAGCAGCCGGCTGAACGCGCCGGGCCGGCGCACGGCGAGCCAGGACAGCGGGAATGCGGCGGCGACCGTGACCACGCCGCCGCCGAGCGCGAGGGTGAGGGTCTGCAGCAGGGTGGACGCGAGATCCGGCGACTGCCAGACCGCCGCGCCGCCGTGCGCGAGCCAGCTGCCGATCACCACGGCCGGCACGCCGAGCGCGGCGAGGCCGAGGGCGAGCAGCACGAGCTGCACCGGGAGCTGCGCGATGCCCAACCGGATGCGGCGCGGGGGAGATGCGGTGCCTGAGCCGATCCGCGCGTAGCGCGCCCGTCCTCGCGCCCGGCTCTCCAGCAGGAGCAGGGCGAAGCAGAGCAGCATCAGCACGCCGGACAGCATGCTTCCCGCGGATCCGTTGAAGGTCGACCGGTACTGATCCATGATCGCGGTGGTGAACGTGTCAAACCGGATCAGGGCGAACGCGCCGTATTCGCTGAGCAGGTGCAGGCCGACCAGCAGTGCACCGCCGAGCAGCGCGAGCCGCAGCTGGGGCAGCACGGTTCCGAAGAACACGCGCACCGGTCCGCGACCCAGGCTCGCCGCCGCCTGCTCGAGTGCAGGGTCGAGCCGGGCGAGGGCGGCACGCACCGGCAGATACACGAGCGGGAAGTACGACAGCGTCGCCAGGAGCACACCGGATCCGAGCCCGGCGAGCGAGGGAATGGCCGACACCCAGGCGTAGGAGTTGACGAACGCCGGGATCGCGAGAGGCATCGCGAGCACGGCCCCCCAGGCGCCCGCACCGGCCAGCGAGGTGCGCTCCACGAGCCAGGCGCCGCCGACGCCGATCACCGCGCACAGCGGCACCGCGATGGCGACGAGCAGCACGGTGTTGGTGAGCAGCTCGCCCACGCGCGGGCGGAAGACGAGCGCCGCGGACTGCGCCCAGCCGATCTGCGCCGCAGTGCCGACGACGAACGCCAGCGGCAGCAGGGAGAGCAGCGCGACGACGACGCCCGCGGCGACCACGACGGCGCCGGCGAGGCCGCCGGGGACGACGCGGGGCGGGCGGAGCCGATGCGCTCCGCCCGCCCTCTGCGGTGTCGTGGTGGCGATGTCCGTCCCTTAGAGGAGGCCGGCCTTGGTCATCAGGTCGGTGACCTGCTTGGAGTTCAGGGTAGCCGGATCGATCGTGGGCGCCTGCAGGTCCTCGAGCGGCACCAGCTTCGGGTTCGCGGCGACACCGGATCCGACCGGGTACTCGAAGGACGTGCCGGTCTGCAGGATCTTCTGCCCCTCGGCGCCCGTGACGAACGCGAGGAACTTCTGCGCGGCCGCCTCGTGCTTGCTGGACTTCAGCACGCCGCCGCCGGAGATGGACACGAAGGCGCCGGGATCCTGGTTCTTGAAGTAGTGCAGCTGCACGTTCTTCGAGTTCTCGCCGGTGGAGGCCTGGTCGCCGAACCAGTAGTAGTGGTAGATGACCGCGCCGTCGACCTCGCCGGCGTTCACGGCCTTCATCGCGGTGGAGTTGCCCTTGTAGGCGACCGAGTTCGTCTTCATCGCCTGCAGCCAGGCCTCGGCGGCGTCGGCGCCCTTGAGCTGCACGAGTGCAGAGACGATGGCCTGGAAGTCGGCGCCCGAGGGCGACGCGGCCCAGCGGCCCTTCCACGACGGATCGGCGAGGTCCATGAGCGACTTGGGCAGCTGCGCCTCGGTGAGCTTCGCGGTGTTGTACGCGAACACGGTGGAGCGTGCGGCGATGCCCACCCACTTGCCCGAGGAGGGGCGGTACTCGGCGGGCACGTTCTTCAGCGCCTCTTCACCGGGCGAGGTGAACAGGCCGGCCTTCTCGACGGCCGACATCGCGGGGGAGTTCTCGGTGAGGAACACGTCGGCGGGGGAGCGGTCGCCCTCCTGGATGAGCTGCTGCGACATCTCGGTGTCGTCGCCGTTGCGGACCTGGACCTTGATACCGGTCGACTTCGTGAAGGCGTCGATCCACGACTTCGTGAGCTCCTCGTGCTGGGCGTTGTAGACCGTGATGGTCTGCCCAGCGAGGTCGCCGCCGCTGGAGGAGCTCGCGGCGGGAGTCGAGGAGCCGCTGCACGCGGTGAGAGCGAGCGCGACGGCGGAGGCGGCCGCAGCGGCGGAGAGGAGGCGGAGCGAACGGTTCACAGGAAGATCCTTCGAGGAGGGGGCGGGTCGCGACTCCAATATAGGTAAGGCATGCCTAATCCGCCAACTCGATGACGTTCGGCCGGCCGCGCCCCGTTCCGTGCAAGTTCGATGCAAGCCCGTTCAGTGCAGGCCGTAGAACCGCGCCGCGTTGCCCCAGAACACCGCGTCGAGATCCGCACCGCGCCGCTCCGCCCAGTCCGCGACCGCCCGCGCCCACGCTGCTCGGGCGTCGGCGCGAAAGCCGTCGTCGGCGACCGAGGACACGGGCCAGTCGCTGCCCCAGAGCAGCCGCTCCGCGCCGAACGCCTCGGCGACGGCGTCGAGGAACGGCGCTATCTGATCGCGATCCCAGTGCCCGCCCGCCTCGGCGGGCAGCCCGGACAGCTTCACCGAGACCTGAGGGTGCGCGGCGAGCGCACGGATGTCCCGCAGCCAGGCGGCGTCGGGCCTTCGCGGATCCGCGGCGGTGCCGACGGCAGGCTTGCCGAGGTGGTCCAGCACGACCGGGAGCTCGGGTACGGCCGCGGCGAGGGCCACCACGTCCGGGAGCTGGTGCGCGCGCACGCAGGCGTCGAAGCGGAGCCCGTGCGCCGCGACGGCCGCGGCCCCGGCGAGGAAGGCCGGGCTCATCGCGGTGCCGTCGGGCTCGCCCTGCAGCAGATGACGCACCCCCACGACGAGGGGGAGCTCGGCGAGGCGCGCGAGGTGCGCGGCGGTGTCCTCGCCGCGGTCCAGTCGCGCCCCGGCCACGATCCCGATCACTCCGGTGCGGGGTGCGGTCTCGGCCACCCAGCGCACCTCGTCGAGGAACTGCGTCTCCACGCATTCCGCCTGGACGAACACCGCCGCGCCTTCGTCGCCGACCGGCGCCTGCGCCAGCTCCGCGGCGGCGAAGCGGCGCGCGAGCGGGCCCTCGAGCCAGTCGTAGTCGAGCCGGGACGGATCCCACAGGTGCAGGTGGGCATCGAGCACGCGCATGCTCACATCCTTTCGCAGTTCCGGACGCGGCGCGGCATAGACATCCGATGAATACGCCGTACCCCTATGATGACGCCATGGCAGTGACCGACGAGGCGATCGAGAAGATCAAGGCGATGATCGTGTCGGGCGAACTCGGGCCGGGGGACCGCCTTCCTCCGGAGAAGGAGCTCGCCGAGCGGCTCGGGCTGTCCCGCAACTCCATGCGGGAGGCCGTGAAGGCGCTCGAGGTCATCCGCGTGCTCGACGTGCGCCGCGGCGACGGCACCTACGTCACCAGCCTCGAGCCGCACCTGCTCCTGGAGGCGATCAGCTTCGTCGTGGACATGCACGACGACGACTCCCTGCTCGAGCTGTTCGCGGTGCGTCGGATGCTGGAGTCGCAGGCGACGGGGCTGGCCGCGACGCACGGCAGCGATGAGGCCATCGCCGCGCTGCAGGCGGAGATCGCCGGCGTCGACTCCGGCGTCTCCATCGACGACCTGGTCGCCCACGACATCCGCTTCCATCGGGAGATCGTGCAGATGACCGGCAACGGCTACCTCGCCAGCCTCATCGACAGCCTGTCCAGCCAGACGATCCGGGCGCGGGTGTGGCGCGGGCTCACCGAGCAGGGCGCCGTGGAGCGAACCCTGTCGGAGCACCGCGCGATCGCCGACGCCATCGCGCAGCACGACCCGGCGCTGGCGACCTCGCTCGCCACGGCGCACATCGCCGGCGTGGAGCGCTGGCTTCGCCAGGCCGCCCAGGCCTGAGCACGGCTCGGGCCAAGGCGGCTCAGCACGAGAGCGTCACTCCGGGCGCAGGCGCAGCTGGGCCATGCCGCCGTCGACCTCGATGAAGGTGCCGGTCGTGGATCCGGACGCGGGGCTCACCAGGTACAGCACTGCGCCGGCGACCTCATCCGGCGACACCAGCCGGCCGTGCGGCTGCCGGGCGTTCAGCGCGGCGCGCTCGGCCTCGGGGTCGGCGGCGGCATCGAGCAGTCGGCCCACCCAGGGGGTGTCCGCCGTGCCGGGGTTGACGGCGTTCACGCGGATCCCCTCCCGGAGGTGGTCGGCGGCCATCGCGCGGGTGAGCGCCGAGACGGCGCCCTTCGACGCCGAGTACAGCGCGCGCTGCGGGAGCCCCGTGGTCGAGGCGATGGAGGCCGTGTTGCAGACCGCGGCGGCCGGCGACTTGCGCAGCCAGGGGAGTGCGGCGCTGGTCACCCGGGCGATCCCGGTCACGTTGATGGACAGCACGCGCGCCCACTCGTCGTCGTCGTTCGCCGCGATGTCCCCCTGCGCGCCGATCCCGGCGTTGTTCACGACGATGTCGATCCGGCCGAAGCGCTCTGCGATCGCCGCGACGGCCGTGTTCACGCTCGCGCGGTCCGACACATCCGCAGTGAAGGCCGCGAAACGGGGATCCGCGTGTGCGACGTCGCGGTCCAGGATCGCCACCTGAGCGCCCTGTTCGTGGAGCTGCGCGGCGATGGCCGCGCCGATCCCGGATGCGCCGCCCGTGACGATCGCGACGAGCCCGTCGAGCTGCGGTGCCTGAGCCTGCTGAACGGTCATGCCTGTGCCTCCCATGCCGTGAACTCCTGACGCTGGCGTCCCAGCCCTTCGATGTCGACCTCCACGACGTCACCGGCGCGGAGGTAGGGGAACTTCCCGCCGAACGCCACACCCTGCGGGGTGCCGGTGAGGATGAGGTCCCCGGGCTCCAGCGTCATGTACTGCGAGATGTGGTGCACGATCTCGGCCACGGAGAAGATCATGTCGCTCGTCGACGAGTCCTGGCGGGGCTCGCCGTTCACGAAGCTGCGCAGCCGCAGGTTCTGCACGTCGACCTCGTCCGGCGTGACCAGCCACGGACCCGTGGGGTTGAATCCGAACGCCGCCTTGCCCTTGGACCACTGCCCGCCCGACACCTCCATCTGGAAGGCGCGCTCGGAGACGTCGTTGCAGACGACGTACCCGGCGATGTGCGCCTCTGCGTCGCCGGGGGAGTCGAGGTAGGCGGTGCGCGCGCCGATCACGACGCCGAGCTCCACCTCCCAGTCCGTCTTCTCGCTGCCCCGAGGGATCGTCACGGCGTCGTCGGGGCCGACCACGGTGTTCGGCGTCTTCAGGAAGAGGATCGGCACCGCCGGCGGCTCCGCCCCGGATTCGCGGGCGTGCGCCGCGTAGTTCTGTCCGACGCAGATCACGGCGCTCGGTCGCGCGATCGGGGATCCGATCCGGCGCGCCGACGCGTCGGCGAGCTCCGGCAGGGATCCCGACTCGAGCGCGGCACGGGTGCGGCCCACCGGGTCGTCGGCGAGGAAGTCGCCGTTCACATCGGAGGTCACGGGCCTCAGGTCGTAGTGGACGTCATCGACCATGACGACGGGGATCTCGGATCCGACGTCGCCCAGACGCGCGAACTTCATGGTTCTCCTGCCTTCTCGGGGGGATGGGCGGGAGCCGAGGCGACCGAGAGTGCGCGAAGGATCCCTGCGTTGACAGTATAGACATCCGATGTTTACACTCCAACTGTCGGGAGCACGGTCATCCGAGCCGGCCGCTTCCCGACGCAGGCCCAGAACAGGAGAACCGTGAGCCGCATCGTCGCGCTGGAGACCAGCGACATCCGCTTCCCCACGTCGCTCAGCCTCGACGGCTCCGACGCGATGAACCCCGACCCTGACTACTCCGCGGCCTACGTGATCGTGCGCACGGACGCCGCAGACGGCCTCGAGGGGCACGCCTTCGTGTTCACGATCGGGCGCGGCAACGACGTGCAGGTCGCGGGGATCGATGCCCTCGCCGGCCACCTCGTGGGCCGTGAGCTCGAACCGCTGCTGGATGACATGGGCGGCGCCTTCCGCGAGCTCATCGGCGATTCGCAGCTGCGCTGGCTCGGCCCCGAGAAGGGCGTGATGCACATGGCCATCGGCGCCGTGATCAACGCGCTCTGGGACCTCAAGGCCAAGCGCGCGGGACTGCCGCTGTGGCAGCTGCTGTCCCGGATGAGCCCCGAGGAGATCGTCGACCTCGTCGATTTCCGCTATCTCAGCAACGTCCTCACCCGTGAGGACGCGCTCGGCATCCTCCGCGCCGGCGTCGCCGGCCGCAGCGAGCGCGAGGCGCAGCTGCTGGCCACGGGCTACCCCGGCTACACGACCAGTCCCGGATGGCTGGGCTACTCGGACGAGAAGCTGGAGCGGCTCGCCCGCGAGGCGATGGCGCAGGGGTTCGGTCAGATCAAGCTCAAGGTGGGCGCGGACCTCGATGACGACATCCGCCGGTTCCGGAAGGCCCGCGAGGTGTGCGGACCCGACTTCCCGATCGCGATCGACGCCAACCAGCGGTGGGAGGTGTCCGAGGCGATCGCGTGGGTGAACGCCCTCGCGGAGTTCCATCCGGCCTGGATCGAGGAGCCCACCAGCCCGGACGACGTGCTGGGGCATGCCGAGATCGCCCGCGGTGTCGCTCCGATCCGCGTCGCCACCGGCGAGCACGCGCAGAACCGGATGATCTTCAAGCAGCTACTGCAGGCCGATGCCATCCAGGTCATGCAGATCGACGCCGTGCGGGTCGCCGGCGTCAACGAGAACATCGCGAACCTGCTGCTCGCCGCGAAGTTCGGAGTGCCGGTCTGCCCGCATGCGGGCGGCGTGGGCCTCTGCGAGGCGGTGCAGCACCTGTCCATGTTCGACTTCATCGCGATCTCGGGCACCCGCGAGGGGCGCATGATCGAGTACGTGGACCACCTGCACGAGCACTTCGTCACGCCGACGGAGATCCGGGATGGCGCGTATACGGCCCCCACGGCGCCGGGCAACGGCATGGAGATGAAGGCCGCCAGCCGCGCCGAGTTCGCCTGGACCGGGGAGCACCGGGGAGCGGGCGCGCATGTCTGAGCTCACGGACGGCGTGCACCGGCCTGATATCCCGTCGCTGGGGTACGGCGCCGCCAACGTCGGCAACCTTTTCCGCCCGCTCACGGACGACGAGGCATGGGCGGTGCTCGACGCCGCCTGGGAGAGCGGGATCCGGCTTTACGACACCGCACCGCACTACGGACTCGGGCTGTCCGAGCGCCGCCTCGGGGCCTTCCTGCAGACGAAGCCGCGCGACGAATACGTGCTCTCCACCAAGGCGGGGCGGCTGCTGCGGCCGAACCCGGACCACGTCGCCGGCGGGCTGGACACGGCCAACGACTTCTTCGTGCCCGACGACCTCCGTCGAGTGTGGGACTTCTCCGCGGCTGGGATCCGCGCCAGCCTCGAGGAGTCGCGCGAGCGCCTCGGGATCGAGCGCATCGACATCCTGTACCTGCACGACCCGGAGCGGCACGACCTGGATCTGGCCCTCGCCGAAGCGTTCCCCGCGCTCGAGGCGCTGCGCGCCGACGGACAGGTCGCCCGTATCGGCATCGGATCCATGACCGCCGAGGCGCTCACCGCGGCAGTCCGCTCCGCCGACCTCGACACGATCATGGTCGCCGGGCGGTACACCCTGCTCGAGCAGCCGGCCGCCGCAGACGTGATCCCCGCATGTGCCGAGCGCGGTACCCGGATCGTCGCCGCATCGGTGTTCAACTCGGGCCTGCTCGCACAGAGCGAGCCCCGCCGCGATGGGCGCTACGAATACGGCGCCCTTCCGGAGGAGCTCTGGCAGCGGCTCACCCGGATCGCCGACGTCTGCCGTGCCCACGGCGTGCCGCTGCCCGCCGCCGCGATCCAGTATCCGCTGCAGTCGCCGGTCGTGGAGTCGGTCGTGGTCGGTGGCAGCCGCCCGGAGCAGCTCCGCCAGAACGCGGAGCTCGCGGCGCTCGAGATCCCCGCCGACCTGTGGCGGGAGCTCGCGGACGAGGGACTCATCCCGGCCTGAGCCGGCGGTGCGGCCGAACACGAACGAAGGGGAGCTCATGCTCGAAGGAATCCACCCCCTGCTCACCGGGGAGCTGCTGCTGCACCTCGACCGGATGGGGCACTCGGACGCCGTCGTGGTGGCCGACGCGCACTTCCCTGCCTGGGCGCTGGGCACACGCGTCGTCGATCTGCCCGGCACGTCCACGCCGGACGTCGTCACCGCGATCCGCACCGTGCTGCCGCTCGACGACGCACCGGGCATGGACCTCATGGCCTCGGCCGACGGCGAGGTGCTCGACGTGCAGCGCGAGCTCATGGTCGCGGCCGGCACCGACGAGCAGAGCGCCCGCTTCGTGGAGCGCTTCGGGTATTACGACGTCGCGAAGAGCGCGTACCTGATGGTGCGCACCGGGGAGACCCGGAAGTACGGCAACGCCCTGCTGCGCAAGGGCGTGGTCGGTCATCCGTCCGCCTGAGCGGGCACGGTTTCGACGTCCAGGGAGGACGAGCACAGATGCGACAGCAGTGGTTCGACGAGGCGCGGTTCGGGATGTTCGTGCACTTCGGCCTGTACAGCGGCGCCGCGAGGCACGAGTGGGTGCAGAACTACGAGCGCCTCACCGCGGAGGAGTACCGGGTCTATTTCGACCACTTCGACCCTGACCTGTTCGACGCCGTGGCGCTCGCGCGCCGAGCCAAGGCGACCGGGATGGGATACGTCGTGCTCACCACGAAGCACCACGACGGGTTCTGCCTGTGGGACTCGGCTCTCACCGACTACACCTCGGTCGCCGCGTGCGGCAGGGATCTCGTCCGCGAGCACGTCGACGCGCTGCGCGCCGAGGGACTGCGCGTCGGGCTGTACCACTCGCTGATCGACTGGCACCACCCCGACTTCACGGTGGATGGGAACCACCCCCGCCGCGGCGATGCCATCGAGCACGAGCGCAACGCCGAGCGCGACATGGGCCGCTACCGCGCCTACCTGCACGGGCAGGTGCGCGAGCTGCTCACGCAGTACGGCGACATCGACTACCTGTTCTTCGACTTCACCTACCCGGAGCCCTCGGACGGCTGGGACGGCAAGGGACCCGACGACTGGGATGCGCACGGGCTGCTGGCGCTGTGCCGTGAACTGCAGCCGCGGATGCTCGTGAACGACCGGCTCGGCATCCCGGGTGACTTCGTCACGCCCGAGCAGTACCAGCCGACCGCCCCGATCGTCGTGGACGGCGTCCCGCAGGTGTGGGAGGCGTGCCAGACGATCAACGGATCCTGGGGCTACCATCGCGACAACCACGACCAGAAGTCCGCGCTGCTGCTCGCCCAGATGCTCGCGGACTCCGTGTCGATGGACGGGAACATGCTGCTCAACGTCGGCCCCGACGGGCGGGGGAGCATCGCGCCGCGCGACGAGGCGGTGCTCGCGGAGATCGGCGAATGGATGCGACTGCATCGTGACGCGATCGTCGGCGCGGGCCACGCCGCGTTCCCGGCGCCGCGCGAGGGCGTCTACACGCGCCGCGGCGATCGGCTCTACCTGCACCTGTTCACCTGGCCGCTCGGCTACGTGCACCTCGAGGAGCTCGCCGGGCGAGTCACCTACGCGCGGCTGCTGAACGACGGATCGTGGCTCAGGACATCGGTGACCGACCCCGAGCAGCAGGCGACCCTCATGACGCCCGCGGGGGAGGCCGAGGGCACGCTCACCGTGCACCTGCCTGTGCGGCGCCCGGACGTCCTGATCCCCGTGATCGAGCTCACGCTCGCGCCGGGCGTCTGAGCGCTCGCCGCAGGACCGCCCCGGACCGGGCCGCGGAGCGTGATCGTCTGACCCCCGTCGTCCGGCTCCCCGCCGTCAGGCCGCCGTGTGCGCGCCGCCGCCGTCGCGGGCGGCCGGGTCGATCCGGTCGCGGACCAGGCGCGCCGCACCGTACAGCGCGGCGTCCTGGCCGGAGCGCGCCGACTCGATCCGCAGCGTCCGCGTCACGAGCGGGTGGCAGGCCTCGTAGATGCGGCTGCGCACCGCGGCGATGAACGGCTCGCTCGTGCTCATGCTGCCGGTGAGGAACAGAGCATCCGGGTTGAAGAAGTTCACCACGCCGGAGAGCACCTGCCCGAGGTGCGTGCCCGCCGTGCGCACGAGCGTGGTCGCGATGGGATCGCTGTCGCGGGCGCGCTGGAGCACATCCGCCGTGGTCTCGACCTCGTAGCCGTGCTCCTGCATCTGCCGTACGAGGGCCGCGCCGCTCGCGATCGTGTCGAGGCAGCCGCGGTTGCCGCACGAGCAGGGGATGTCGGCCACGCCGTCCAGCCGCGTGTGGGTGATCTCCCCGGAGGCGCCGGTGGCACCGCGATGCACGGCACCGGCGACGACGATGCCGGCGCCGATCGACGTGCCGGCTTTGACGGTGATGCTGTGCCCGCTGCGGCCCAGGCTGTGGTCGTGCTCGCCCAGGGCCATCAGGTTCGCGTCGTTGTCGACGAAGACGGGGAGCCCGACCCGGCGCGACAGGGCGTCGGCGACGCGGAAGCCGCGCCATCCGGGCATGCGGGAGGGCTGCTCGACGCTGCCCGTGGCGACGTCCACGGGCCCGGGAAGGGCCACGCCGATTCCTCGGATGTCTGCTTCGCCGGCGAGCTCCATGAGTGCAGCGGCGAGCAGTTCCAACGTCGGATCCGGGCCCTCCGCGATGGTGAGCGGGATCGAGCGTGTCTCGTGCAGATGGCCGCCCAGGTCCAGCAGGCCGAGCCGTGCATGCCCTCCGCCGACCTCGGCCGCCAGGATCCTGCCGCGGGAGGCGCTGAGGGAGAGACGGCGGGCCCTGCGGCCTCCGTTCGACGCGACATGCCCGGATTCCTGCAGGATTCCGGCATCCAGGAGCTCCTGTACGCGCAGCGACACCGTCGAGGGGGCGAGGTTCAGCGCGCGTGCCAGATCGGAGCGCGACAGCGAATCGCCGCGGGCGACGAGGTCGACGATGTGCCGGGACTGATCACCAGGGGTACCGCTGGGTGGGGCGGAGGACATGGATTCTTCCTTCGAAGCTCGAACTAAGTGTGAGCATAGTGCGAAACTGTGACTGGTCGCAGAAATATCACGAGAATCTCACGATCGAACCTAAACATCCGATGTTCGTCTGGCGATTTCGATGGGCTTCTGTCAGGATGAACGCAGTAACCCGATCCACTTCGTTCGATCTCAAACGAAGATTCGCTCCGTTCGTGCCTGAGGAGGCATTCAATGAAGAAGACTCACCTGGTCCCCGTGGCGGCGTTCACGGTGGGCGCGGCCCTCGCCCTCACCGGCTGCGGAGGTTCGAGCAGCAGCGCCGGCAGCGATGACAAGACCGTCGTCGTCGACATGTGGGCAGGATCCGCCGACGACACCAAGGCGCTGCAGGCGCAGGTCGACGTCGCCAAGAAGCAGAACCCCGACCTCAAGATCGAGCTGCGCACCGCCCCCTGGAACGACTTCTTCACGAAGCTCACCACCAACATGGCCTCGGGCAACATGGCGTGCGTCACCGGGATGAACAGCGGCATGCTCTCCAGCTACACCTCCGGCTTCCAGAAGCTCACCGCGGACGACCTGAAGGCCGCCGGTCTCAAGGAGGGCGATTTCGCCGCCGGCACGACCGAGATCCTCAAGAACAAGGGCGAGCTCTACGGCCTGCCCTTCGACACGGCCACGATGCTCGTCTACTACAACGCGGACCAGCTGAAGGCCGCCGGCGCCGCCGAGCCCAAGCCGGGCTGGACCTTCGACGACTTCGAGAAGACCGCCAAGGCGGCTACTCGCGACGGCAAGCAGGGCTTCGCCGTCGGCATGGGCGACTTCCAGTGGCAGGCGCTGCCGATCGCCAAGGCGGGCGTCCAGCCGGCCACGAAGGACGGCAAGCTGCAGCTCACGGATAAGAAGTTCTCCGACGCCGCCACCTGGTATGCCGGCCTGGTCACCGAGCAGAAGGTCGCGCTCCCTGTGGCCAGCGCCTCCGACGGCGGCTGGGGCGAGGACCAGTACTCGAACGGCAACGCCGCGATGGCGGTGGACGGTACGTGGAACGCCGTCAGCTACCTCAAGAACGAGGCCGGCTTCGCCGCGGGCATGGCCCCGCTGCCCGACAACGGCAACGGCTCGCTCAGCCTCATCCTCGGCTCGGGCTACGGCATCTCGAAGACCTGCAAGAACAAGGACGCGGCGCTCAAGGTGCTCGGTTCCCTGCTGAGCAAGGACTCGCAGGACTACATCGCGTCCTCCGGGCGCAGCTACCCGGCCCGCGCCGAGAGCCAGCCGCTGTACTTCCAGTCCATCGACGAGAAGTACCGTGCGCAGGTCGAGGAGGTCTTCAAGGCCGCGTTCTCGAACGTGCAGGGTCAGTACGTGACCGACAACTGGTCCAAGGTCGGCAGCTACATCCAGCCGCAGCTGGTGAGCGTCTACAACGGCCAGACCCCCATGTCCGAGGTGCTCAAGAACGCCCAGGACCAGTTCGGCAAGTGATCGACTCCCGGCTCGGCGGATCCGTCCGCCGGGCCGGGACACCATCCCGGAAGAAGGAGGAACGGTGACCATCGCCGCATCCCGCCGCCACGCGTCGCAGGGCCGTCGCGGTTCCTCGCCCCGTCGCGGCTCCCTGAGCCGCACGGAGGGCCGTCAGGCGCTCGGATTCGCGAGTCCCGCCCTGATCGGCCTCGCCGTCTTCACGGTCGTGCCGGTCGTGCTCTCCATCGTGATGAGCTTCTACAACTGGCCCACCTTCGGCGACAAGACGTTCAACGGCGTGGGCAACTACGTGAAGCTGTTCACCGCCAGTCCCGACTTCTGGCCGGCGATGCGCAACACCGCGGTGTTCACCATCGTCTACGTGCCGCTGAGCATCGTGTGCTCGCTCATCCTCGCGATGGCGCTCGGACCCCGGATCCGCGGCCGCGGTGCGCTGCGCGTGCTGTTCTTCATCCCGGTCGTGACCCCCATGGTCGCGAGCGTCCTGGTGTGGAAGATGATGCTGCAGCCGCAGGGGCTGTTCAACGGCATCGCGCAGGGCTGGTTCGGCATGAAGCTGCCGAACTTCCTCGCCGACCCGTTCTGGGCCATGGCGATGGTGATCATCATGAGCGTCTGGCAGGGACTCGGCTACAACATGCTGATCTTCTCCGCGGCGCTGGAGCAGCTCCCGGAGTCGGTGATCGAGGCCGCGCGCATCGACGGAGCCTCCGGGCTGCGGATGCAGTGGAGCGTGGTGGTGCCGATGATCTCGCCGTCCATCTTCTTCGCGACCATCATGACGATGATCACGTCGCTGCAGGTGTTCGCGCAGCCGCAGCTGCTCACCGGGGGAGGACCGGGCAACGCCACGCAGCCCCTGGTGCAGTTCATCTACAACCAGGGCTTCAAGTTCCAGGATCTCGGCATCGCGGCCGCAGGGGCCTGGATCCTGTTCGCGCTCATCATCATCATCACCGCGCTGCAGTTCGGGGCGCAGAAGAAGTGGGTGCACTATGAGCACTGATCTGCAGCAGGCGGCCACCGCCGAGTCCACCGAGGCCGTGGTGGTCCCCGCCGAGGACCGTGCGAAGCGCCCGAAGGCACCGCTGTCCGGGGGTGAGCGGACGCGGTTGATCATCGCGCACGTCTTCGTCTACCTCGCCGCGCTGATCTTCGTATCGCCTCTGGTCTACTCGTTCTTCTCTGCCCTCAAGCCGAACAACGAGATGTTCTCGATGCCGCCGAAGCTCATCGGATCCGAGATCCGCTGGTCGAACTTCGTCGATGTGTTCGCATACGGCCCGTTCCTCACCTACATCGGCAACTCGTTCTTCGTCGCCATCGCCGGCACCCTCGTGGTGCTCATCGTCTCCACCACCGCGGGGTACGCGTTCGGCCGGCTGCGCTGGAAGGGCCGCGACGCGGTGTTCGTGCTGTTCCTCGCGACGCTCATGGTCCCGGCCGAGGTGCTCGTCATCCCGATGTTCCAGGTCATGCAGTGGCTGAACTGGGTCGACACCTACCAGGCTCTGATCTTCCCGTTCGCGTTCACCGCATTCGGCACATTCCTCATGCGGCAGTTCTTCCGCGGGATCCCGTACGAGCTCGAGGAGGCCGCCCGCGTGGACGGCGCGGGGCCGCTGCGCTCCTTCCTGCAGATCATCCTGCCTCTCGCGAAGTCCGCGGTGGCGGTGCTGAGCGTCTTCACCTTCCTCTCCTTCTGGAACAGCTACCTGTGGCCGCTCATCGTGACCGTCGACTACAACGCGCACGGCACGCTCCCGGTCGGTCTCGCGACGTTCTCGGGCCTCACCGGCACGCGCTGGGATCTGCAGATGGCGGCGGCGATCATCTCGATGGTGCCCACCACGATCCTCGTGATCGCGCTGCAGAAGCACCTGGTCAAGGGCATCGCGATGGCGGGACTCGGCGGCCGATGAACGCTCCTGAGGAGACCGGGCCGCCCGCGTCCCGGGCCGCGGACGCGCGCGTGATCGCCGGGATCGACATCGGCGGGACGAAGATCTCCGCCGTCCTCGTCGACGACGCCGGGTCCGTGCGGGCGCGCGGCGTCGTGCCGGCGCCGGCCCGCGACGGCGGCGCTGCGATGGCCGATGCGGCGGCCGGGCTGGTGCGCGAGCTGTGCCGGACGCATGACCTGGTGCCCGCCGCAGCGGGCGTGGGCGCCGCGGGCGTCATCGACCAGGCCGACGGAATCGTCGTGGCCGCATCCGCCACGTTCGCCGGGTGGAGCGGATTCCCGCTCGCGGATGAGCTGTCCGCGCGCCTGGACGTGCCGGTGTGGGTCGAGAACGACGTGAACGCGTTCCTTCTCGGCGAACTGCGCTGGGGCGCGGCCCGCGGCGAGAGCGACGTGCTGGGCATCATGCTGGGCACCGGCGTGGGCGGCGCGATCGCCCTCGGCGGCGTGGTGCACCACGGCGTGCACGGAGCCGCGGGGGAGATCGGGCACACGCCCGGGTTCGGCGACCTGGCGTGCACCTGCGGGCAGACCGGTCACCTGGAGACGCTCGCCTCCGGCACCTCGATCGCACGCCGTTACCGCGAGGCCACCGGATCCGGAGCGTCCGCGCCCGAGATCGCCGAGCGCGCGAGGGCCGGCGAGCGCGCGGCCCTCGCAGTCTTCGCCGATGCCGCCCGCGCGACGACGCTCGCCGCCTCCACCGCTGCGTCCCTCCTGGATCTCGACCTGGTGGTCGTCGGCGGCGGCGTGCACGAGGCCTGGGATCTGCTCGAGCCCGTGATCGCCGAGACCCTGCGCACCGACGCTCCCGTGTCGGGGTTCCCGCTGCGCATCGTGCGCGCGGAGATCGCCGTCGACGCCGTCGCCCGCGGAGCCGCCGCCCTGGCCGCGGCTCGATGCGCGGAACCCGCCCTCGCCACCGCCTGACCCGTCCGACCCGCCCGCCCACCGACAAGGAACGAACCGCTCACGTCATGACCGCATCCACGCCGCATCCCCGCCCCGAGGCCGACACCGTCTGGATGGGGCCGCTGCCCGCCGTGGCCGAGGGAGGCCTCGCCCGCCCTCGCATCGGCATCGCGGGGATCTCGATCGAGTCCAGCACGTTCTCGCCGCACATCTCCGGCGACGAGGCGTTCACGATCCGCGAGGGCGCCGAGCTCCTCGGCTACTACCCCTTCCTCGATGCAGGACGCGAGCTGCGCGAGGCGGCGGAGTGGGTGCCCATCCACCACGGCCGCTCGCTGCCCGGCGGCGCGGTGGCGCCCGCCACGTACCAGCGCATGAAGGACGCGATCGTGCGCGGCATCCGCACCGAGATCGCGGCGGGCGGGCCGTTCGACGGGTTCTTCTTCGACATCCACGGCGCCATGAGCGTGGTGGGGATGCAGGACGCCGAGGGCGACCTCGCCGCCGCGGTGCGCGCGGAGCTCGGCGACGATGTGCTGATGTCCACCTCGATGGACCTGCACGGCAACGTGTCCGAGGTGCTGCGGGACGCGCTGGACCTGCTCACCTGCTACCGGATGGCGCCGCACGAGGACTGGATGAACACCAAGGAGCGCGCGGTGTGGAACCTGCTCGCGCGCCTGCGCGGCCCGCACGGCTCCGACCCGCTGCGGCGCCGGCCGTACAAGGCGTGGGTGCCCGTGCCCGTGCTGCTGCCGGGGGAGAAGACCAGCACCCGGCTGGAGCCGGCGCGCGGGATCTACGCCGCGGTGCCAGAGGTGGAGGAGCTCGACGGCGTCGTGGATGCGGCGGTGTGGGTGGGATACGCCTGGGCCGATGAGCCGCGCAACATGGCGATCGTGATGGTGACCGGGGACGACCGCGCCCTCATCGCGCGCGAGGCCGAGCGCCTCGCGCGCCGGTACTGGGACGCGCGCGCCGACTTCGCGTTCGTCGGACCGACGGCGCCGCTCGGGGAAGCGCTCGACCGGGCGCTCGCTCCGGACGCCGCGCGCCCGTACGTCGTCTCGGACTCGGGCGACAACCCCACCGCGGGCGGCGCGGGCGACGTGTCCTGGACGCTCGGCGAGCTGCTCGCCCGCCCCGATCTCGCCGAGCCGGGCCGGGTCGTCGTGCACGCCTCGATCTTCGATCCGGCTGCGGTGGCGCAGGCCGTCGCCGCGGGCGTCGGCGCGACCGTGACCCTCGAGGTGGGCGGGCGGGTGGATCCGGGCCCGCGCGGTCCCGTGCCCCTCACCGGCGAGGTCTTCTCGATCACGGAGGGCGACCCCGAGGCGGGCACCCAGGTCGTGATCCGGGCGGGCAGCGTGCACGCGATCATCACGGAACGGCGAAAGCCGTTCCACCACCTCGACGACTTCCGCATGCTCGGCCTGGATCCGGAATCCGCCGACGTCGTGATCGTGAAGATCGGCTATCTCGAGCCGGAGCTGTACGACCTCGCGGCCGACTGGACGCTCGCGCTCACCCCCGGTGGCGTGGACCAGGATCTGCTCCGTCTGGGGCATCACCGACTCGCCCCGGGCGTCTACCCGTTCGACACCACCGGCGCACCGGCCCTCACCGCCCACGTGAGCCGTCGCGGAGAGGAGATCCCCGCATGATGAACTTCGAGAAGCGCACCGGGCCGGACCTCGGCGCTGATGCGCCCGTCTATCCGACGCAGGGCGTGCCGGACTGGTACCGCGACGCGAAGCTCGGCTTCTTCGTGCACTGGGGCCTGTACTCCGTGCCGGCGTGGGCCGTGCAGCACGGTGAAGGCGTGAACATCCCGACGGAGGATGCCTACGCCTGGCATCAGTACGCCGAGTGGTACGGCAACACGGTCCGGATCACCGGCAGCCCCACGTGGGAGCGCCACCAGGCGCTCTACGGACCGGGCACGTCGTACGAGGACCTCGCAGACCTGTGGGACGCCTCGGCGTTCGACCCGGACGCGTTCGTCGGCGAGCTCGTCGGCGCCGGCGCGCAGTACATCGTGCCGACGACCAAGCACCACGAGGGATTCTGTCTGTGGGGCACGGGCACGACCGGCTTCAACGCCGTCGCGCGCGGCCCGCGTCGCGACCTCATCGCGGAGCTCCACGATGCGACCCGGCGGGCCGGAGCGCGCTTCGGGGTGTACTTCTCCGGCGCTCTGGACTGGCACGCGAGCGACTTCCCGGCGATCGAGTCCGACACGGACCTGTTCCGCTACCGCCGCAACGACGGGCATTTCGCCCGGTACGCCGCCGCGCAGCTCGACGAGCTCGTCGAGCGCTTCTCGCCGGATCTGCTCTGGAACGACATCGAATGGCCGGACGGGGGCAAGGGGCGCGACGATTTCGCCGTGGCCGCACTGCTGCAGCGGTATTTCGCCCGGGTGCCCGACGGCGTCGTCAACGACCGCTGGGGTGTGCCGTTTCACGGCTTCCTCACCCGCGAGTACACGCACATCCCCGGCATCCTCGACGCGCCCTGGGAGTCCACCCGCGGTCTCGGCTACTCCTTCGGGTACAACCAGGCCGAGGACGAGCGGCAGACCCTGTCCGGGCCGGAGCTGATCCGTATGCTCGTCGACGTGGTCTCCAAGAACGGCAACCTGCTCATCAACGTCGGCCCCGATGCGGCCGGACGGATCCCCGAGCTGCAGCGCCGCACGATGCGCGAACTCGGCGCCTGGATGCGGACGAACGGCGACACGATCCGCGGCACCCGGCCGTGGGTGCGCTTCGGCGAGGAGACCGGCGAGCCGCGCCGCTACACGCGGTCCGCGGCAGGGGTGCACGTGCACGCGCTCGACCCGCAGTCCGGTGCACTGCGCCTGCCCGTGGAGCTGGCCGGGGGAGATGCCCGCTGGGCGGACGGATCCTCGGCCGACACCGAGGCGCACGGCGACGGCACGTGCACCGTGCGGATCCCCGAGGGGCTCCGCACGGAGCCGGTCGCGACGCTCACGGTCGCGCCGTGACGGCTCCCGCGCTCGAGATCGCCGTCGACGGCCCCACCGGCGCGCGCACCGCCTTCGCCGCGGGCGCGGACCGGGTCGAGCTCTGCCAGGCGCTCGCCGCGACCGGCGGCCTCACGCCCTCCGCGGCCACCATCGACGCGGTGCTCGCCGCGGCCGGCGCTCCGGAGCGCGTCGCCGTGCTCGTGCGGCCGCGCGGCGGGGGATTCGTGTACGCCCCGGAGGAGGTCGGGCTCGTCGCCGCCGACATCGCGGACGGCGTGCGGCGCGGCGTCGGCGCGGTGGTGGTCGGCGCGCTGACCGCGGCCGGTGAGCTCGACCGGCGCGCCCTCGACCAGTGGCGGCGTGCCGCCGGCGACGCGGACCTCGTGTTCCACCGCGCGATCGACGTGCTCCCCGAGCCCGCGGCGATCGTCGAGGACCTGGTGGCCTGCGGGGTGCGACGCGTGCTCAGCAGCGGCGCGGCTGCCCGCAGCATCGACGGTCGCGAGACGCTGAGCGCCCTGGTGTCGGCGGCGCAAGGGCGGCTCGAGATCATGGCGGGCGGAGGCGTGCGCGTCGAGGACGTCCCCGCCCTCCTGGCGTGCGGCGTGGATGCGATCCACCTCTCCGCGCGGCAGCCCTCCGGCGACACCGCTCCGAGCGGACCGGGCGGCGGGGATCCGGGCTTCGAGGTCACCGACGAGGCCATCGTGCGCCGGGCCGCGGCGGCCCTTCGTCGCGCTGCGCTCGTGCAGCAACCACGGCGCACCGGTCCCTGAGCGAGGAGCGCAGCGACGGGACGGACGCCGCACATGAGAAGAGCGCGGTGCCCCCTCGGGAGCACCGCGCTCTTCGTGGCTCAGGCCGCGCCGGTCACGGCGTGCTGGTCGGAGCGGGCTCTGACCCGGACGCCGGGGCGTCCGGCACCGTGATCGGCGCCTGGGTGCCGTCCGCCCATACCGGGGCGGGGAGGCTGACGGTCTGGCCCCCCTGGATCTGGCGCAGCGCGTCGGCGATCGCCGCGGCGTTCTCCGGCACGGGCAGACCGCACTTCTCGAGCTCCGAGGCGAACTTCAGCGTCAGGCGCTCCTTCCCGGCCGCGACGGCCTCGGCGGTGGTGCCGGTCTGGATCTGGCTGCCGGTCTGGATGTCGGAGACCTTGTCGCACACGTGGTAGACGGCGCCACCGGCGACCCAGGTCACCTGGTCCTTGCCGAGCAGCTGGATCACGGTCGACTGGTCCGCCGTGTACTGCTCGACGGACGCCGGCTTGAAGTCGATGCCCAGCACGACCGCGAGCGCGGCCAGGGCGATGCCCACGATGCCGGCGATCGTCTTCTGGCCCTTGTCCATGTTCTTGTTGAGGAACACCATGATGATGAGCGGCACGAACGCGATGATCGCGATGATCGCGCCGAGCTGGTTCTGCACGAAGAACCGCACGGTGTCCGAGCGACGCGCCGGATCCAGGTGGTTGGCCTTCTTCCATAGGAAGGATCCGGTGATCGACAGCGCCGCGATCACGACGAACAGCACGATCAGCGTGATGAACGCCCACTGCGGGAACGTGACCGTCGCGCCCTGCTGCTCGAGCAGACCGGTGTCGGGGTTGCGGACGTAACCGCCGTCTCCGCCGGTGACCTGACGCTGCCGCAGCAGCCAGAAGATGCCGACGGCCTCTGCGGCGATGGCGACGACCCAGAGCACGGCGGCGATCCAGCGGAACCGGGTCGCGGTCGCCTTCGCCTCGGGAGTGGGCGTCCAGCCCGCAGGCGGATCCGCCGGGCCGTCGGCGGGAGCCGCGGACTTCGCCGCGGCGGAGGCGCTCCTGGCTGCCGCGGTGCGGGCGGGCTTCTTGCTGCTGTTCTCAGGCACGGTGGTCCTTTCCCTTCCCCTGGTGCTGGCCCTGAGCCTAGCGGCGGGGAGGCCGTGCAGGTGGGATATCGGTCGCTACTCTGGACTCATGACGACCGATCCGGACGACGCGCTGCGCTGGGAGGGCGACGAGCCCGAAGCGCCGAACGCTCCCGCGGCGAACACGCCGCCCGCCGCCGCGCCGCCGGCCTCCGGTGAGGCCGTGCACCACGACGTGCCGCCGGCAGCGACGCCGCGGGAGGCGCCCACGGGCGCGGCAGCCAGCGCCCCCTCGGCAGGGGACTCTGCTGAGCAGGAGGAGCCCGTCGGGGCAGGCAATGCCGCGCTCGTGTTCTACGGGATCATCGGCGGCGTCTACCTGCTCTTCGCCGCGGGGTGGATCGTCGGCGGATTCCGCCTGCGGCCCCGGGCCTCGCTCCTGCTGGGCGACTGGACGTACTTCCCCTGGATGTGGCTCGCGGCCCTCGCCCCCGTGCTCTGGTTCGCGGCGACCTGGGCGCTGACCCGGGGTCGCGCCTCGTGGATCCGGATCGTGGCCCTGATCGCCGGCGCGGCGCTGCTCGTGCCGTGGCCCTTCGTGATGTTCGGGACGGTGGGAGCATGAGCGCTGAGGCAGTGACGACGACGGATCCGCGCCGGCCGCGGTGGATCCTGTACACGCTGCTCGGCGTGTTCGGGCTGCTGTACGCCTACGCCGTGTGGAACGCGATCGCGTACATGATCCCGCTCGTGGGCCTCGCCGTCGACGCGACGACGTGGGTGGCGCTGATCCTCGCGATCGTCATGCCGGTGATCGTGTACGCCCTGGCCGTCGCGCTCACGCGGCGCCGCGGCCTGGGCGTCCTGGCTCTCGTGCTGCTCGCCGGCCTCGGCGTGGTGGCGGTGTTCTGGCTGGACGTCGTGGGGTACACCCTGTCCGGCGGCCACTGAGCGGCGGTATGACGCGAGGTGTCACACGGTCGGGGAGGCTCTGCGCTCTCGGGTAGGCTGTTCGCACTATCGCGCCCCGACGGTGCGGCGCGTCCGGATCCCCCTTCCCAGCCCCGAAGGATCTCTCTGTGCCCGAGAACGCCGTGAACTCGTCCGCCCGCAAGCCCGTCGTCCTCCTCGCAGAGACGCTCTCGCCCGCCACGGTGGATGCGCTCGGCCCCGACTTCGACATCCGCTCCGTGGACGGCACCGACCGGGAGGCGCTGTTCGCCGCCCTCGCCGACGCCGACGCGGTCCTCATCCGCTCCGCCACGAGGATCGACGCCGAGGCGCTCTCGCACGCACCCGTGCTGAAGGTCGTCGCGCGCGCCGGCGTGGGGCTCGACAACGTCGACATCAAGGCGGCGACCGCCGCGGGCGTCATGGTGGTGAACGCCCCCACCTCGAACATCGTCTCGGCCGCCGAGCTCACGGTCGGGCACATCCTGAGCCTCGCCCGTCGCGTGCCAGCCGCGCACGCGTCGCTGTCGGCGGGGGAGTGGAAGCGCAGCTCCTTCACGGGCACCGAGCTCTTCGAGAAGACCGTCGGGATCGTCGGCCTCGGCCGCATCGGCGCCCTCGTCGCGGCGCGCCTCGCCGCGTTCGACATGCGCGTCGTCGCCTACGACCCGTACGTCACGAGCGCCCGCGCCCAGCAGCTCGGCGTGCAGCTGCTGAGCCTCGAGGAGCTCGTCGCGGAGAGCGACTTCCTCACGATCCACATGCCGAAGACGCCGGAGACCACCGGCATGATCGGCGCCGAGCAGTTCCGCGCAATGAAGCCCACCGCGTACGTCGTCAACGTCGCCCGCGGCGGCCTCATCGACGAGGAGGCGCTGCTCGTCGCGCTGCAGAACGGCGAGATCGCCGGTGCCGGCCTCGACGTCTTCACCACCGAGCCCCCCGCCGAGGGCAGCACCGCACGCGCCCTGACGGCGCTGCCGAACGTCGTCGTCACCCCGCACCTGGGCGCGTCGACCGATGAGGCGCAGGAGAAGGCCGGTGTCTCGGTCGCGCGCTCCGTGCGCCTTGCGCTCGGCGGCGACCTGGTCCCGGATGCGGTGAACGTGGCGGGCGGCGTCATCGACCCGTACGTGCGCCCCGGGATCCCGCTCACGGAGAAGCTCGGCCAGATCCTCTCCGCCCTCGCGCAGTCGCCGCTGACCAGCCTCGACGTCGAGGTGCACGGCGAGCTCAACGGCTACGACGTCGGCGTGCTGCGCCTCGCCGCGCTCAAGGGCGTCTTCACCCCCATCGTCAGCGAGACCGTGTCGTACGTGAACGCCCCGCTGCTCGCCGAGCAGCGCGGCGTCGCGGTGCGTCTCGTGCAGGACGACATCAGCGAGGAGTACCGCAACGTCATCACCCTGCGCGGCGCTCTCGCCGACGGCAGCCAGGTGTCGGTGTCGGGCACGCTGACCGGCCCGAAGCAGATCGAGAAGCTCGTCGCGATCAACGGCCACGCCGTCGAGCTGCCGATCGAGAAGCACCACGTGGTCATGCTCTACACCGACCGCCCCGGCATCGTCGCGGTCTACGGCCAGCGCTTCGGCGACGCCGGCATCAACATCGCCGGCATGCAGATCGCCCGTGAGACCGCCGGCGGCCAGGCGCTCAGCGTGCTGACCCTCGACTCGCCGATCCCGGAGACGCTCCTCGAGGAGGTCCGCGACGCCATCGACGCCGACCTGTTCCGCCAGATCGAGCTCGTCGAGGCCTGATCCGGCCCAGCGGCCCCTGAAGCCTCGAAGAACCGCCGCCCGGGACCATCCGGGCGGCGGTTCGTCGTCTGCGCGCGGTGCGCGCCCCGCACCCGGGCGACTTTCTCTGAGAGAATCTGGCCGGGTTGTCGATTTCGGCGGGCTCTCCACGTCGTATCGGTGTTCGACACCTCACGGGCTTCCCGCCCGCACGATGAAGGAGACACCATGTCCGACGAGTACATGATCATCATCCACGAGCCCGAGTGGGACCCCACCAGGCTCCCGGCGGCGCAGATCGAGGCCGATCTCGAGGGTCACAAGGCCTTCCAGGCGGCCGTCCAGGCCGCGGGCCACCGGATCACCGCCGGCGTCCCGCTGCGCCCGCAGGCCGAAGCGTTCCGGATCCGTCCCACTGCCGACGGCCCGGTCTTCACGGACGGTCCGTTCGGCGAGACCCGCGAGGTCGTCACCGGCTTCTACGTGTTCACCGCGGACTCCCCGGAGCAGGCGCGCGAGCTCGCTGCGCTGGTCCCCACCGGGGGCTGGCTCGACGTGCACCCCGTCCTGGACATGTCCAGCGGCGCCCCGGCGATGGGCTGAGCGGCCGATCCATGGCCTCCCGGATCGAGGATGCGTTCCGCGCCGACGCGGGGCGCATCCTCGGCGCGGTGACGGCGTACACCGGTGATCTGCAGCTCGCGGAGGACGCCGTGCAGGAGGCGTTCCTGCGTGCGATCGCCCAGGAACGGGAAGGACGCGCACCGGCGAACCCCGCTGCGTGGATCACCACGGCGGCACGGCGGATCGCCGTGGACGGCATCCGCCGTGCGCGGACCGCGGCGAAGGCGCTGCCGGTGCTCGCGTCGGAGGCGATCATCGCTCCCGCCGACCCGTTCCCGGACTTCGCGTTCACCGGTGACGAGCGGCTCGAGCTGATCCTCACCGTGTGCCACCCCGAGCTCGCCCAGGAGACCCGGCTCGCCCTCGCCCTGCGCTTCGTCTGCGGCGTGCCCACGGCGGACGTCGCCGCGATGCTGCTCGTGACGGAGAGCACGATGGCAGCGCGCCTCACCCGGGCGAAGAAGCGGCTGCACGACTCCGCCATCCGGTTCCAGATGACCGATGACCAGCAGGTCGCCGCGCGGCTCGGCGATGCACTCTCCGTCATCGCCCTGCTGTACACGACCGGCTACGCGGCACCCACCGGCGCCGACAGCCGCCGGCTGTGCGCGGACGCCGTCGCTCTCGCGCGCGACGCCCTGCGCGTCGCCGGCGACGACGACACCGAGGCGTGCGGCCTGCTCGCGCTTCTGCTGCTCACCGAGGCGCGTCATCCGTCACGCGTGGATCCGGCCGGCGAACTCGTGGCGCTCGCCGAGGCGGACCGGAGCCTGTGGGACCGCAGGCTGATCGCAGAGGGGGAGGCGCTCGCGACCCGCGCGCTGAGCGGCGGGGGCGGTGACGGGACACCGGGGCGCTTCGCGCTGCAGGCGGGGATCGCCGGCCTGCACGCCATCGCCCCCGGCTGGGAGGCGACCGACTGGGCGGCGATCGCGCTGCTCTACGACGGGCTCGTCGCGCAGTGGCCGTCGCCATCCGCCCGGCTCGCCCGGTTGGTGGCTCGTGGCTTTGCCGACGGGCACGACGCGGAGGGCGTGCGCCTGGAGCTCGACGCCGACGAGGAGCTCTTCGCCGGTCCGCTCGCCGCTCAGGCGTTCGCCGTGCGCGCCGAGCTGGGCATCCGTGCCGGCGACGCGCACGGGGCGCAGGTCGATCTCCGCGCGGCGATCGACCGCACCGCGGACGGCGCGATCCGGCGCCACCTCGAGCGCCGGCTGAGCGCTGCGGGTGGAGTGTCGGGCGGTGGCCCGGCGGCCGGCGCGCCCGAGCGCTGAGCGCCGGGTCAGGGCCGGGTCGCCTGCAGCACGAGCGCGACCAGCTCGTCCAGCGCGGTGCCCGAGGGGACGACGCCGTCCGATCCGTCGGAGTCCACGGCGTTGTTGAAGAACAGGCCGTCGCTGAGCAGCAGCACGAGGTCGAGTGCTGCCTGATCCCGCACGTGCGGGCGGATCTCCGCCGCCGAGCGCTCCCGCATGCCGTGCAGGGCCTCCGCGGCCGGCTGGCTGCCGCCCTGGGCGAGGCGGGAGACCGCGATGATCGCGCGGTCGAGAGCATCGTCCATCATCACCGAGGTGCGCAGGTAGTACTCGACGGGGCCGGTCTTCGCGACGTGCATCGCGGCGACGTCCTCGTCGACGAGCCGGGCGAGCCGGGCGAGCATCGCCGACGCGAGCTCCTCCTTGGACGAGAAGTGGTAGAGCAGCCCGCCCTTGGAGACCCCGGCGGCGCGGGCGACGGCATCGAGGGTCGCGGCGCGCTCTCCCTCGGAGATGAGCAGGGCCTCGTAGGCGTCGATCACGCGCTCGCGGGCATGCGGGGGTCTGGCCATGTCTGTTACTATACCAGCTGGACGGTTAAGTTATCCGCCATGAAACGAGAGGTGCATCATGTCCGCCACAGCGTCGATCTCCCTGCCGGGGACCGAGGACGGCCCCCGCGTCGGTGCGCGCGGCTGGGCGGCGCTGGTCGTGCTCATGCTGCCCGTGCTGCTCGTCTCCGTCGACAACACCGTGCTGTCGTTCGCGCTGCCCGAGATCTCCACCGCCTTGCGCCCCAGCGGCATCGAGCAGCTGTGGATCATCGACGCGTATCCCCTCGTGCTCGCCGGCCTGCTCGTGACCATGGGCACGCTCGGCGACCGGTTCGGCCGGCGCCGGCTCCTGCTCATCGGCGCCACCGGGTTCGCGCTGATCTCGGCGCTGGCGGCGTTCGCGCCCACGGCGGGCCTGCTCATCGCGGCGCGCGCCGCACTCGGGTTCTTCGGCGCGATGCTCATGCCCTCGACCCTGTCGCTGCTGCGCTCCATCTTCCGCAACCGCGATCAGCGGCGCCTCGCGATCGCGGTGTGGGCGGCCGGGTTCTCTGCCGGATCCGCCCTCGGACCGATCGTCGGAGGAGTGCTGCTGGAGCACTTCGCCTGGGGATCCGTGTTCCTCGTCGCGGTGCCGGTGCTCATCCCGCTGCTGATCCTCGCGCCGATCCTCGTGCCGGAGAGCCGGGATCCGAACCCGGGCCGGATCGATCCGATCAGCATCGTGATGTCCATGGCGACGATGGTGCCGGTCGTCTACGCGATCAAGGAGTTCGCCGTCCACGGCGTCACGCCGATCGTCGTCCTGCTCGTCGTGCTCGGCGTGGGCGTGGGCGTGCTGTTCGTGCGCCGCCAGCTGCGTGCGCAGACGCCGATGCTCGACATGGCGCTGTTCCGCCGCGGCATGTTCAGCGGGGCGATCCTCGTGAACCTGCTCAGCGTGATCGCCCTCGTCGGCTTCCTGTACTACGTGTCGCAGCATCTGCAGCTCGTGCTCGGGCTCACGCCCGTGCAGGCGGGCCTCGCGCTCATCCTGGGCATGGCGCTGATGATCGTCGCAGGCCTCGTCGTCGTGCCGATCGCGCGCCGGGTGCGCCCGCAGGCGCTCGTGCCGGCCGCGCTCGCGTTCTCGCTCGCCGGCTACCTGGTGGCCGCGTTCACCACGCACGCCCACGGCGTCGCCCCGCTGATCGTCGCGTTCGGGCTGCTCGGCATCGGCATCGGCGCGGCGGAGACGGTCTCCAACGAACTCATCCTCGCGGCGGCGCCCCCGGAGAAGGCCGGGGCGGCCAGCGCGGTGTCCGAGACGGCGTACGAGCTCGGCGCGGTGCTCGGCACCACGATCCTCGGCGGCATCATCACCGCGTTCTACCGCAACGCCCTCGTCATCCCCGAGGGAGTGCCGGGAGCGCTCGCAGATCGGGCGCGGGAGACGCTCGCCGGGGCGCTCTCCGCGGCCGAGCAGCTGCCGGAGACGCTCGGGGCGGCGCTGCGCGACGCGGCGGCCGATGCGTTCGGCGCGGGCGTCATGGTGACCTCCCTCATCGGCGGGGTGCTCGTGATCGGCGCCGCGACGATCGCGGCGCTCACGCTCGGCCGCCGGCTCGGGAGCTGAGACGCACGGCGCAACGTCCTCGTCGAGGATCCCGGACGCCCGGATCCCGGACGCCCGGATCCCGACATTGCGGCGTGGAGGATCCCGTGCTCCCGATAGCCTGGGATCCTCCACCCGCAACAATTGAGGAGCGCCCGTGTCTGAAGCCTCGTCCCGTGTCGTCAAGCTCGCCGTCATCCCCGGGGACGGCATCGGCCCCGAGGTCGTCGCGGAGGCGGAGAAGGTGCTCGACGCGGTCACCGCGGGCAGCGACGTGACCTTCGAGAAGACGCGCTTCTCGCTGGGCGCTGCGCGGTACCTGGAGACGGGGGACACGCTCACCGACGAGGACCTCGACGCGATCCGCGCACACGACGCGATCCTGCTCGGCGCGGTCGGCGGTCAGCCGGGGGATCCGCGCCTCAAGGACGCGAACATCGAGCGCGGCCTGTTGCTCAAGCTCCGCTTCGAGCTCGACCACTACGTGAACCTGCGTCCGTCCAAGCTGTATCCGGGAGCCGCCGGGCCGCTGGCGGATCCGGGCGAGATCGACTTCGTCGTGGTGCGTGAGGGCACCGAGGGCCCGTACGTCGGCAACGGCGGGGCCATCCGCAAGGGCACGCCGCAGGAGGTCGCGAACGAGACCAGCGTGAACACGGCGTTCGGTGTGGAGCGCGTCGTCCGGTATGCGTTCGCGCTGGCAGAGAAGCGCCGCAAGAAGCTCACCCTCGTGCACAAGACCAACGTGCTCGTGCACGCCGGCGCGATCTGGAAGCGGATCGTCGACGCCGTGGCGCAGGAGCACCCCGATGTGGCCGTAGACTATCTGCACGTCGACGCGGCCACGATCTTCCTGGTCACCCACCCTTCGCGCTTCGACGTGATCGTCACCGACAACCTCTTCGGGGACATCCTCACGGATCTGGCCGGCGCCGTCACCGGTGGCATCGGCCTCGCCGCCTCGGGCAACATCAACCCCGACGGCGCGTTCCCGTCGATGTTCGAGCCGGTGCACGGCTCGGCACCCGACATCGCGGGTCAGCAGAAGGCCGACCCCACCGCCGCGATCCTCTCCACGGCTCTCCTCCTGGACCACCTGGGGCTGAGCGACGAGGCCGCCCGCGTCCAGCGCGCGGTCGAGGAGGACATCGCGTCGCGGGAAGGCGCCCGCACCACCGAACAGACCGGCGCGGCGATCATCGCGCGGCTCCAGGCGTAACCTGAAGTCACGCGCACGACGCCGTCCCCTTCGACCTGTCAGGACACACTCATGACCATCGAACTCCCTCTCCAGGCTCCTTCCCCCGCCGGCCTCATCTGGCGGGTCACCCGCAACGAGGAGGCGCGCTCCGACGCCGAGCGCGAGGCCATCCTCGAGAACCCGGGCTTCGGGCAGCACTTCACCGACCACATGGTCGACCTGTGCTGGTCGGAGAAGGGCGGCTGGCACCGCCCGCGCGTCTCGCCCTACGGCCCCATCGAGCTCGATCCCGCCGCGGCCGTGCTGCACTACTCGCAGGAGATCTTCGAGGGGCTCAAGGCCTATCGTCACGCCGACGGATCCATCTGGACCTTCCGCCCCGACCGCAACGCGGCCCGTCTGCAGCGCTCCGCGCGGCGTCTCGCGCTGCCCGAGCTGCCGACCGAGCTGTTCATCGAGTCGCTCAAGCAGCTCGTCGCGGTCGACGGCGCCTGGGTGCCTTCCAACCCGGAGGAGAGCCTGTACCTGCGGCCGTTCATGTTCGCCAAGGAGGCGTTCCTCGGCGTGCGCGCCGCGAAGAAGGTCGCCTACTACCTCATCGCGAGCCCGGCCGGGGCGTACTTCCCGGGCGGCGTGCAGCCGGTGAACATCTGGCTCTCCCGCGACTACGCGCGCGCCGGGCACGGCGGCACGGGCGCGGCGAAGACCGGCGGCAACTACGCCTCGAGCCTGCTTCCGCAGGAGGAGGCGTACAAGAAGGGCTGCCAGCAGGTGCTGTTCCTCGACGGGGACTACATCGAGGAGCTCGGCGGCATGAACCTCGTGCTCGTCACGCGCGACGGCAAGCTGCTCACCCCGGCGTCCGACTCGATCCTCGAGGGCATCACGCTGGCGTCGATCCTGCAGCTCGCCCAGGACCGCGGCCTGGAGGTCGAGCAGCGCAAGCTCTCCATCCAGGAGTGGCGCGACGGCGCGGCGTCGGGCGAGATCGTCGGCGCCTTCGCCTGCGGCACCGCCGCGGTGGTGGTGCCGATCGGCAAGCTGATGGCCGACGACTTCGAGATCGTGCACGAGGGTCCCGAGTCGACCGAGCTGGCCATGTCCCTGCGCGAGGAGCTCACCGACATCCAGTACGGTCGCCGCGAGGACACGCACGGCTGGCTCGTCCGGCTGGACGCCTGATCACGCCGCCGGGAGCGCATCCCGGCACACCGACGCCGCTGCGGCGGCGCACGACAATCCCCGCCGGTCCCTGAGCCTGTCGAAGGGCCCGGCCCGTTTCTGCAGAGTCTGCGAGAGGACAACATCATGAAGCTGGCCATGGTCGGACTCGGACGGATGGGGGCGAACATCGTGCGCCGCCTCATGCGCGGAGGGCACGAGTGCGTCGTCTACGACGTCAATCCGGACGCGGTCGCGGCGCTGGTCGCCGAGGGGGCGATCGGTGCGACCGACTACGCCGACCTCGCGGCCAAGCTCGACGGCCCCCGGGTGGTGTGGCTGATGATCCCCGCGGGCCTCACGGGACGCGTCGTCGAGGAGATCAGCGAGGTGCTCCAGCCGGGCGACATCCTCATCGACGGCGGCAACTCCAACTACCGCGACGACGTGCGCCGCGCCAAGGCGCTGCGGGAGAAGGGCCTGAACTACGTGGACGTCGGCACCAGCGGCGGCGTCTTCGGGCTCGAGCGCGGCTACTGCCTCATGGTGGGCGGGCCGGATGAGGCGTTCGCCACCATCACGCCGATCCTCGAGACCATCGCGCCGGGGGCGGGCGAGATCGAGCGTACTCCGGGTCGCACCGGCGACCTCTCCAACGAGGAGCTCGGCTTCCTTCACTGCGGCCCCTCCGGCGCCGGTCACTTCGTGAAGATGGTGCACAACGGCATCGAGTACGGCGTGATGGCCGCCCTCGCCGAGGGCCTGAACCTGCTCGAGAACGCGGATGCGGGCATCCGCGAGGCCGAGCACTCGGCCGAGGTGGCGCCGCTGGAGGAGCCGGAGTACTACCAGTTCGACATCGACACCCCGAAGGTCGCCGAGCTGTGGCGCCGCGGATCCGTCATCTCGTCGTGGCTGCTCGACCTCACCGCGGCGGCGCTGCAGGGCAACCCCACGCTCGACGGCCTGGCCGGGCGGGTCTCGGACTCCGGCGAGGGCCGCTGGACCGTCAAGGCCGCGGTCGACGTGGGCGTGCCGGTGCCGGTGCTCGCCGCGTCGCTGTTCGAGCGCTTCGCATCGCGCGATGAGGACCTGTACGCGAACAAGGTGCTCTCGGCGATGCGCCTGCAGTTCGGCGGGCACAAGGAGCTTCCCGCGGGCGACGTGCTCGAGGCGGGCGGCAACAAGGCCGAAGCCACGAGCTGACGCGCGGCGAAGGGTCCGGGTCCGCCTCGGGCGGTCTGGCTAGGCTGAGCGTGTGAAGATCGCGCGGTTCAGCCACAACGACGGCATCAAGTACGGGATCCTCGACGAGGGCGAGCTGGTCGTGCTGACCGGCGATCCGATGTTCGCGGGCTACGAGACGACGGGGGAGCGCGTGCCGCTCGCCGACGTCGCCCTGCTCGCGCCGGTGATCCCGCGGTCCAAGGTGGTCTGCGTGGGGAAGAACTACCACGACCATGCGGCGGAGATGGGCGGGGAGGCCCCCGCGGAGCCGCTGCTGTTCCTCAAGCCCAACACCTCGGTGATCGGGCCCGGCGACACGATCGTGCGCCCCGCAGCGCTCTCGGAGCGCACCGAGCACGAGGGCGAGCTCGTCGTCGTGATCGGCCGGATCGCCAAGAACGTGTCCGCGGAGAACGCGCTGCAGTACGTCTTCGGCTACACCGTCGGGGACGACGTCACCGCGCGCGACCTGCAGCGCAAGGACGGGCAGTGGTCGCGCGCGAAGGGCTTCGACACGTTCTGCCCGCTGGGCCCGTGGATCGAGACCGAGTTCGATCTCGACGCGGCGGAACTGACCACGCGAGTGAACGGCGAGGTGCGCCAGCACGCGCCGCTGACGGACATGATCCACTCGGTCGCCGACATCATCGCCTACGCCTCGGCGGTGTTCACGCTGCTGCCGGGAGACGTGATCATGACCGGCACGCCCGCCGGGGTGGGCCCCTTCGTCGCCGGCGACACGGTCGAGGTGGAGATCACCGGCATCGGGACGCTGCGCAACAGCGTGCGCGACGCGCTCCCCGCCTCGTGAGCGGCGTCGCTCTGACGGTCGAGGAGCGGAGCCGGATCCAGCGCCGCACGGTCGGCATCCTGTCGCTCGGACAGGTGCTCGGCGGGGTCGCCTTCGGCGCGACCGTGTCGCTGGGCGCGCTCCTCGCGAAGGACATCTCCGGCAGCGACGCGTTGTCGGGCCTGGCGACCGCCTCCGTGACCCTGGGTGCTGCACTCGCCGCGATCCCGCTGGCGCGCCTCGCGAGCTCCCGGGGGCGGCGCTTCGCCCTCACCGCGGGCAACCTGCTCGCGCTCGTCGGCATCGCGATCGTGATCACCGCCGCGGCGGTGCGCGTGTTCCCGCTGCTGCTGATCGGGATCGTGCTCATCGGAATGGGCAACGCCGGGAACCTGCAGTCGCGGTTCGCCGCGACCGATCTCGCGGATCCCGCGCACCGCGGCCGCGACCTGTCGATCGTCGTGTGGGCGACCACCATCGGCGGCGTGGCGGGACCGCTGCTGCTCGGCGCGGGGGAGCAGGCGGGGCGTGCCATCGGCATGCCCGTGCACACGGGGTCGTACCTGTTCTCCCTGGTCGCCCAGATCGCCGCGTTCACGCTGTACCTCGTCGCGCTGCGGCCGGATCCGCTGCTCGTCGCCCGGGACCTTCCCGAGACCGGATCCGTCGCCGGGGTCGTCGAACGCGGAGACCGCCCTGTCGCCGCGCGCTACGCGATCTTCGCGGTCGCCGGGTCGCACGTCACGATGGCGTCGGTGATGGCGATGACGCCCGTGCACCTGGTGAACATGGCGATGGCGGGAATGGATCACGGATCCATGGGACACGGATCCATGGGCCACGGCGGAATGTCCGAGGTGGATGTCACGGTCCTGGTCGGGGTGACCATCGCGCTGCACGTCGCGGGCATGTACGGCCTCTCGCCCGTGTTCGGCATCCTCGCCGACCGCTGGGGTCGGATGCGCACGGTGCTGCTCGGACAGGCGCTGCTCGTGGGATCCCTGTGCTTCGCGATGTTCGCGGGGGAGACCCCGTGGGGAGTGATGGTCGCGCTGATCCTGCTCGGGCTGGGCTGGAGCGCCGCGACGGTGGCCGGCGCGGCGCTGCTCACCGAGGCGTCGGCGCCCGCGCTGCGCACGCGCCGTCAGGGCCGCAGCGACTCGCTGATGAGCCTGAGCGCGGCCGGCGGCGCGGTACTCGCCGGGGTGATCCTGCAGTCGTTCTCCTATGCGGGCCTGGCGATCGCGGCGCTCGTGGTCGTTGCGGCGATCGTCGTGCTCTCGCCGCTCGGCCGGAGATGACGGCATCCGAGCGGGTCGCGTCGGGATCCGGCGCCGACCTTATGAGGCGGCTGGGGATCCGATAGCAGCGCGCTGATGCGGGTGTAGCGTCGTGCTCGGCCCGGCGTCGCTGACCCGGCGGCCCGGGGATCCGTCAACAGGGAGGTTGGCATGTCACGAACCAGGACCCTCTTCGCCGTTCTCGGCGTCTCGGCGATGGCGGGAGCCACCGCGCTCGCGCTGTCTCCGGTCTCGTCGCCCCCGCCGGCCGCGGCGAGCGTCGTGCCCTTCGCGGCGCAGGCGCCCGACAGCGCGTTCACGTCTCAGGCGGACGCGAGCGGAGCCGTCGCGTGCCAGCGGCCCGCGCCCGACAACCGCGTCTCCACGACGATCCACTGCTACACGCCCGACCAGATGCGAGCGCACTACGGCCTCGGTCCGCTCGCGGGCAGCAACGACGGCGCCGGGCAGACGATCGTGCTCGTCGACGCGTACGGCAGCCCGACCGCCGCGGAGGACCTGAACTTCTTCGCGCAGACGTTCGGCGGGCCGGCCCCCGACTTCGAGGCGGTCTCTCCTCTGGGCACTCCGGACTACAAGAACCCCACCGGCAAGGGCGTCGGCCAGTCCGGCCCCAACTCGGCCGCGGGCTGGGCCGGCGAGGCCAACCTCGACGTGCAGTGGGCCTACGCGATCGCGCCCAAGGCCCACATCGTGCTGCTGTCCACGCCCCCTGCCGAGACGCAGGGGGTGCAGGGCGTGCCGAACCTGATGAAGGCCATCGACTGGGCCATCGAGAAGTACCCTGCCGGCACGGTGTTCTCGATGTCGTTCGGCACCGATGAGCAGACGTTCGGATCCGCCTCCGCGGCGAAGACGCAGTTCGACCGGTTCGACAAGACGTTCCAGCGCGGCCTCGCGAAGGGCGACACCTTCTTCGCCTCCTCCGGCGATGACGGGTCCACCGGCTACGTCCGCTCGCACCGGGCCGGCGCCGTCGGCTCGACGCCCGAGGTCAGCTACCCGAACGTCTCGCCGTACGTCACGTCGGTCGGCGGCACCCAGGTGCAGTCGGGCTGGACGTGGAACCCGACCGAGGATGTGCCGTACCTCGCCAGCGGCGCCCGCAATCCCGCGTACTGGGGCTGGAACGCCGGGGGTGAGAGCGAGGCCGTGTGGAACGAGGGCGGCTTCCAGATCGGCACCGGCGGCGGTCTCTCCACGGTGTACTCGCGGCCTGCCTACCAGGACGGCGTCGCAGGGGTGGTCGGCGGGGCGCGCGGCGTTCCCGACCTTGCATGGAACGCGGCCGTGAACGGCGGCGTGCTCGTGTACCACACGTACTTCCCGAGCACCGAGGGCGGTCCCGCGTGGGGCGTCTTCGGCGGCACCTCGGCAGCCTCGCCGCAGGCCGCGGCCGCCACGGTGATCGCCAACCAGGCGCGCGCCGCCGCGGGCAAGGGCCCGATCGGCGACCTGAACAAGGCGCTGTACAGCGGATCCTTCGACAAGGCCGCGGCGTTCGGCGACATCGTTCCGCTGCAGTACGGCACGACGCCGAGCGGCTACCTCGCGAACAACCGCATGTGGGCGCTCGCCGATGACGGCTCGCTGACGCCGGGCCCGGTTCCGGGGTACGACACGACGGCCGGCTACGACCTGACGACCGGCTGGGGCGCACCTCGCCTGCCGGGCTACGTGGACCAGCTCGTCGCGCAGTGAATGGCGGTCCGGGGCCGGACGGAGAACCCTCCGTCCGGCCCCGGCTCGTGCGCCCGCGCCTGCTCGGGAGAGGGGCGGCTCGCAACTAGAATCGAAGGGTTATGGCTACTCCCGATCCCCGCACCACGACCGCCTCAGGATCCGACGTCCGCGTCCGCTTCTGCCCCTCGCCGACCGGCCTGCCGCACGTCGGCATGGTGCGGACCGCGCTGTACAACTGGGCGTACGCCCGGCACACCGGCGGCAAGCTCGTCTTCCGCATCGAGGACACCGACGCCGCACGCGACAGCGAGGAGAGCTTCCGCCAGCTCGTCGACGCGCTCACCTGGCTCAAGATCGACTGGGACGAGGGCGTCGAGGTCGGCGGCCCGCACGGCCCGTACCGTCAGTCCGAGCGCGGCGACATCTACCGCGAGGTGATCGACAAGCTCATCGCATCCGGGGCCGTCTACGAGAGCTACTCCACGGCCGAGGAGATCGACGCCCGCAACGAGGCGAACGGTCGCGCCAAGCAGCTCGGCTACGACAACTACGACCGCGACCTCACCGAGGAGCAGAAGGCCGCGTTCCGTGCCGAGGGCCGCCAGCCCGCGCTGCGCCTGCGCGTTCCCGACGAGGACCTCACCTACGTCGACCTCATCCGCGGCGAGGTGACGTTCCCGGCCGGATCCTTCCCCGACTTCGTCGTGGTGCGCCCGAACGGCGCTCCGCTGTACACACTGGTGAACCCGGTCGACGACGCGCTGATGGGCATCACGCACGTGCTGCGCGGCGAGGACCTCATGCCCTCCACGGCGCGCCAGCTCGCGCTCTACGGCGCGCTCATCGACGCCGGTGTCACGACGTTCGTGCCGCGCTTCGCGCACATGCCGCTCGTGCTGGGCGAGACCGGCAACAAGAAGCTCAGCAAGCGCGACCCGCAGGCCGACCTGTTCCTGCACCGCGAGCGCGGCTTCATCCACGAGGGGCTGCTGAACTACCTTGCGCTGCTGGGCTGGTCGATCGGACCCGACCGAGACGTGTTCTCGCTCGAGGAGTTCACCGCCGCGTTCGACATCGCGAACGTGAATCCGAATCCGGCGCGCTTCGACCAGAAGAAGGCCGAGTCCATCAACGGCGATCACATCCGCCTGCTGGACGGCAAGGACTTCGCCGAGCGGATGCTGCCCTACCTCGCCGCCGCCGACGTGTTCCAGGGCGAGCCCACGCACGAGCAGATCGTGCTGGCGTTCCGCGCCGCGCCGCTGGTGCAGGAGCGCGTGCAGCTGCTCGGCGAGGTGCCGGGCCTGCTCGGATTCCTGTTCGCCGACCAGGTCTCGTATGACGAGGACGCGCTCAAGGGCCTGCCCGCGAACGCCGCCGAGGTGCTCACCGCCTCGGCCGCCGCGCTCGAGCCGCTCGACACGTTCACGCCCGAGGCCATCCAGCAGGCGCTGTCCGCCGCGCTGGTCGACGAGCTCGGCCTCAAGCCCCGCGTCGCCTACGGGCCGCCGCGTGTGGCCCTCACCGGTCGCCGGGTGTCGCCGCCGCTGTTCGAGTCGATGGAGCTGCTCGGCAAGGACGAGACGCTGCGCCGCCTGCGCGCGCTGGCCGAGTTTCTGGGCTGATCGCCAACCGACCGGGGCGGGGGAGCGCGACGCGCGCGGGATCCCGCCCCGGTTTGGATCCGGGGTTGAGCTCGGGTAAGCTTGACTCTCGGTGCGAGGCCCCGGTTTCGCCCTTGGGGTATGGTGTAATTGGCAACACGGCTGATTCTGGTTCAGTTGTTCTTGGTTCGAGTCCAGGTACCCCAGCCAACAGAGAAGGCCCGGAAACACTGAGGAAATCAGTGATCCGGGCCTCTGTCGTTCGCGGTCACGCGCCGATCGGCTGCACCTCGTAGACGTCGATCGTGCCGCCCATGGCGCTGTGCGGGTGTCCGGAAAGCAGACGGGACACCTCCTCGTACGAGTCCGCCGCAACCAATGAGTATCCGCCGACGGTGGGGTCCGCGCCGGGCGATGCGGCCACAGTGGGGTTGCCGAAGTCGATGATCGCATCGCCCGCGCTCTGGCCCCAATCCATCCAGGCCTTCATGATCTGCGCGCCTTCCTCGGGGGTCGGCTGAGGCAGGGCTGCCATTGCGGCAGGGTCGGCGCGGTACAGGAGAAGAAAAGCAGCCATGGAGATTCCTTCGGGGCTGAGCTGGGGCGATGGAAAGGACGCGGGCCGTGAATGCGCAGCATCCACGAGATAAGACCCGCGACCAGTGCTTTTATGACGCCGACTGACGGGATTGCTGCCTTCGACGCGTGCCATGCGGCTTTCGCCGGCGCGACCGGCACGTCGCAGTGCCCGGCGTCCGGGGGAGCGAGATAGGTTCTCGGCAACGGGCGGCGGACAGTCCGCGTGCGGGAAGGAGCTGGCGGTGGACGATGCACGGTTCTTCGATGCGGAGACCCGCAAGGTTCTGGATGGAGTCCTCGCGGGTAGCTCGGTGCGGATCACCGGCCCTCGGCTGAGCGGCCGGACCACGATCGCGTCGCGTGTGGCGGGTTCGTTGGAGGCCGCCGGGTGGGTGGTGCATCGGGTGACGGGGGACCGGGCCCTCAGATCCGTGACGTTCGCCGCCTTGGTGACATCCCTCGGTGCATCGATCCCCGCCGGCGTGGGCGTGGCAGGGGTGGCCGAGGCGTTGGTCGACCGTATTCAGCGGAGCGGCCGCTGCGCGATCGTCAGCGACGACTCGGGGTTCCTCGACCCGTTGTCCCTGGCCGCTCTGGATCTGGCTCAGCGCAGGACCGGCGTCCCATTGGTCACGACGGTCGACGCAGGAGGTCTGCTCGACGAGCGCTCCCCGGTCTCTTATGATCGGTGGCCGGAGATCGTGGTGACCGTGCCGAGTCTCCGTTACGCGGAGGTCTACGCCGCTCTCGTCCAGATTCTCGAAGGTCCGGTCGACGCAGCTGTGGTGGGCCACATCCGGATGAAGGCGGCGGGACGCGTCGGGCTGGTCAGGCGGATCGCCGAAGCGGCCGCACGCAACGGCCAGCTGAGCCTCGACGACGGACGCTGGACGATGAAGGGGACGTCGCTGTGGACGGAAGACCTCTCGCCGACCGTGGAGGGCCTCCTGCTCGGTCTTCGCGCGGACGAAATGACTGCGTTGACCCATATCGCGCGACACGGAGCGATCCCGCCGTCATCGGATCCCGCGGTGCTGCGGTTGATCGCACGCGGGATGCTGCAGTCGATCCCAGGAGTAGATCCGGCGCGTCATGTCACGATCGTTCCCCCTGTCATCGCCAGTTATCTGCTCTCGCGCGGGGGCGGATCCGCGGAGACGGGCCTGCAGGAGGACGGGCAGTACGAGTCGGAGGACGGTCTGGGAGAACTCCTGGCGAGCCTTCGACGCGAGTCCGATGCGGAGCCGGCGGCAACCGCCCGGTACTTCACGCGACGGTGCGCGACCCGTGAACGCACGGCATTCGCACGCTGGGAGGCGGACCCGAGCGCCCGGAACGCCGCGAGCTGGTTGAACGCTTGGTGGGAGACCCCGGGCCCGAAGCGTGATCCCCGGCGGGTTCTCGCGGCGACGCGGCGTGACGGCGTGGGCAGGGAGCTTCTCAATCTCGCGCTTGCCGAGTCGATGTGGAATGCAGCGAACGGTGTTGTCGGCGAGGCGGTCTTCCGTCCGCTTGAGAGCCTCGCGGCCGATCGCCCTGATTGGTCTTCCGACATCGCCGCGCTGCGGTTGCTGTTCGAGGGCAGCGGAGGCCTCGATCTGAACTCCAGGGAGCGGATGGCGCGCCTGGCGGCGGATCCGGAACCCAGTTCGACGGTTGCGACTGTTCTGGCTCTGTTCGACGTCTATGCGCTCGAGCCGGCGAAGGCGGCGGCGCGCCTGGCGTCGGTGGATGAGCCGATCGTCATCCCCGCGCTGACGGGTTTCGTCGAGGCGCTGAGTCTGTACGCGTGCGGACGGATGGACGATGCACTGGTCCTCGCTCTTCGCGCTCGGTCGAGCGCACGGCGGAACGCAGACTCGATCGGCTACCTGATGGCGAGTTACGTCGCCGCCATTTCGTTGATCTACCGCGGGCAGTTCGACGACGCGATGCGCGTGATCGACGGGGCTCTGGCTTTGGGGAAGCCGGGATTCCTTGTGAACATGCTCCATGACGCCATGGTGCGGCTGAGCGCAGTCGCCGATTTCGATGTCTACGACTCGCGACACAGCCTCCGACCCAGCACCGGCTCCGTGACCTTTGGACCGTTGCCGGGAGTGGGGACCGCAATATACGAGTTGCTGTCGAAGAGAACTGAGAGCGATGCAGAGTTCGACACGGCGGTGGCGGACCGTATCGAGGAACACGTGCGGAGAGGGTTTTCGCTCGAGGCGGCGGCAGGGGGTCTCCTCTGCCTTTGCCTTCGGCCCGGGCCGAAGGCGCTGCAACGACTGGCCGCGTTGTTCCTGGCTCACGGATTCACGGCGCACGACAGGTTGCTCGCGATCGCGCGAACGATCGTCGACGGGGACGGCGCGGCTGCCCTGGACCTCGTGAGGGATTACGAAGCCGACGGTGACGAGTACCAGATCGGGATGCTGTTGCGCGGAGGCCTCACGGTGATGCGCGCGGCAGGACGACCGTCGCCCCAGACTCAGCTGCTCGAAGAAGCGGTGGTGCTGCTCGCATCACGGTTCCCCGGCGCTGGCGCGCACTTGGATGCAGGCGCGTCACGACATGTCCGGAACGAACTCACGCCCAGAGAAGTTCAGATCGCGCACTTGGCGGGGAGCATTCCCAACGCGGAGATCGCGACGCAACTGAACATCAGCGTGCGCACCGTCGAGCACCATGTCTCGAACGCGATGCGCAAGGCCGGCGCCAGGAGCCGCCAGGAACTGGGTGAGCGGGTCCGCGGACGCCTGGCGTGACCGTCCATGCCCGCCTGTCGGCGAGCGGAAGCGCCTAGTTCCCGCCCATCCCGTTCCCAATTTGCGTGACCGCAGTACTCATCTCCCGGTCCAGGCTGTCTAGGAGGTCCCTCGAAGCGCGCACCCTGGTAGCTCAGATTGCTGGGGAGCCATATGAGCAGTGCCGTTCTGTGGAAGAGGGCCGACGAACGATCGGACGTCGAACTCGTCCATGCCGTCCGAGACGGCGATGTCGCCGCATTCACCGCGTTGTGGGGCAGGCATCGCACCGCCGGTCTGCGCGCCGCTCGAGCGGTCACGGGCTCCATCGACCCGGAGGACCTCGTCAGCGAAGCATTCACCAAGACGCTCAGCGCGATTCGCAACGGTGGCGGGCCGACCGGCGCGTTCCGGCCCTACCTCTTCGCGGCGATCCGCAACGCTGCTGCGACATGGGGAGGACGACCCAAAGACATCCCGCTCGAGTTCATTGACGATCTGCCTGACGAAGACGCCGCCGATCCCGTCGACGAGCTGTCCGACCGGACGGCGCTCGTCGCCGCGTTCCGGACGCTTCCGGAGAACTACCGGACCTTGTTGTGGTATCTCGAAGTCGACGGCATGAAGCCGCGCGAGCTCGTCCCCGTGCTCGGGATGAGCGCGAACAGCATCTCCGCCCTGGCTGTCCGCGCGCGCGAGGCGTTCCGGTGCGCATGGCTCCACGCGCACATCTCGGACCCCAACCGACCTGAAGAGTGCCGGTGGGTCTGCGAACGGCTGGTCCGCCGCGGGCGGCGCCCGATGCCCTTGCGGGACCATTCCCGGCTCACCAGCCACCTTGCGACCTGCGACGGCTGCACCCTCGCCGCCCGCGAACTGGATCAGGTCTCTCAGAATCTGCGCACGGTCCTGCTGCCGCTCTCACTCGGCGCCTCGGCTGCCGGTGCCTACCTGGCTCTCGACGGCGGAACGACCGCGAGCGCGGCAGTCGCCCTGGCAGGGACCGAGGCCACAGGCCGTTGGGCAAGCGTCCCTGCGCTGCTCGGCACGAGCGCGGCAGTGATCATCGCGGGCGTCGCCGTGGCAGCCGTCACGAGCTCGATCGCATCACCGGCACCGACCTATCCGTCGGGCGAGTCTGCGACGACCCGCGTGGCGGTACCGGCTCCAACAAGCTCCTCACCGCCACCGCCAGTCCTCGTGTCGACCCCGTCGCCATCGGAAGAGGTGCCACCCTTGACACCCTCGACCGAGCCGGAGACGCCTGACATTGCTTCTGTCACCAGCCCGGTCGGCAGTGCTGCTATCGGTGTCCCGGCCGAGCAGACCCTTCCCGACCCCACGACATCGGCCGGCGAGCCGCTCGACCCGCTGACCGTCCCTGTCCCCGAGCTCGTGGCGCCGGACGTGCAAGAGGACGCTGACGGAGATGACGAGACGGACGACGCATCCGCAAGCTTTGCGGGGATCCCGGGATCGACCGTGCAACCGGCAGTTCCGATCACGCCGAGGCCAGCGGCGGTGCGCCGTGACCGCGAGCCACCGCAGGCCGGCCTCACGACCCGCGCTGTCCCGTGAGAATCGGCGGGGCGCACATCACGATCCAGCGCGGGCATGGTCTTGAAAAGATGAGGCGCCCCGCGGGAGGGCGCCTTGCCGGTCACCCGAGCCGGCGTACTCCGGAGGGAGTACAGGCGCCACCTGCCGTGGCGCTGGGGGCGGGTGCGTGGGGACACCCGCCCCTCCAGGCGACCGATCATGCTTCTGCTCGTCACGAAGCGCGGCCTGGCCGGTCTTGATGAGTAGCCACCCGAGCATCCGGGTGCAGGCGCTCCCGCCCGAGGGAGCACACGTAATGGCTGGGGAGTCGGCGGGTAGCTCGAGAGCTCCGCAGCGCGTGCGCGGCGTCTCCGCGAATGAGATGGGAACCACATGAGGCACTGCTCGGACCGGTCGTCGAGAAGGCAAGGCTTGCGGAGCGGTCGTATCCGCCGGGTGCTGAGCATCAGCGTCATCCTCACGGCGGTCGCCGTGTCGCTGGTGTGGTCGCCTTCGGCGTTCACCGCGTCGGCGACCGTTCCGGGCACGCCGGGCGTGCCCCAGCCGGGGACGCCCGTCTATACAGAGGACTTCTCCAACCAGAGCGCGTCGGCCGCCGCGATCGATATCCGCAATTACACCGGGAGCGCTGCCGCCGCGTCCACGACATACACGGCGGACTCGCAGTGGACGCCCGCGGGCGGACAGTGCAACGGCTGGATCATGAGCTGGACGACACCCAATCCGCCGACATCGGATGCCGGGTGCCAACGCAACCTGAGCAGCACCTGGCCGTCGCTGCAGGACATGGCCCAGGCGCTCGGGCTCGCGCAAGGGCAGACCGCGACGCAGGCGCTCACGAATCAGGCGTTGACCGAGTACACGAACGCGCAATCCGGGACGATCTCCGCGGGTACGGAGCTGCGCACGGTGAAGACGATCTCGGCTACGGCCGGCCACTACTACGCGGTGTCGGCATACTTCGCCGCAGTGAACTGCCCCGCCAACGGCGGCCTGTCCCAGCCGAAGGAAACGTTCTCGTTGATCGTGAACGGCAATCCGATCGTGCTGAGTACGGGTTTGAACCCGTGCACCAATCCCACGAACTGGGGGCCGCAGGTCACGAAGTTGCAGTCGGCGGCCTACCTGGTCCCCGCCGGGACGACCGCCACTCTCGGACTGTCGTTGTACAACGCGCAGACCAACGGGTCCGGCAACGACGTGGCGTTCGACTTGCCGCAGATCGTGGACGTCACTCCGCAGCTGGACAAGGCGTTCTCACCTGCGACGATCCCGCAAGGAGGGACGTCGACGCTGACGTACACGGTCACGAACACGTCCGAGCTCGCCGCGAAGTCCGGGTGGAGCTTCACGGACAACCTGCCCTCCGGCGTGACAGCGACGGGTGTGAACAGCACGACCTGCTCGGCCGGCACGATCACGGCAGCGGCAGGGGCGACCACGGTCACGCTGACGGGGGGCGCCCTGAACCAGGGCCAGGCCTCCTGCACCGTGTCGGTGCAGGTGACCGCGACCACGGTCGGCAGTTACACGAACGGGCCGGGCAACTTCCCGTCGAGTGGTGGCCTGGTCGGTCTGAACCCGCCTGGCAGCACCACGCTGACGGTGATTCCCAAAGTCGACATGTCGATTGTGAAGACCGCCAACGCCACGAAGTACAACCCGGGCGACCCCATCACGTACACGATCAAGGTGAGCAATGCAGGACCGTCGACGGCGACCAACGCGACGGTCACGGATCCGATTCCCTCGCAGGTGACCGGGGCGACATGGACGTGCTCGGCCACTCCCGGGTCTTCCTGCGGCGCGGCCTCCGGCGCCGGCAACATATCCACCACCGCCACAGTGCTGGCGGGCGGGACGGTCACCTACACGGTCACCGGGACGGTGTCGGCGAGCACCGCGGCAGGCACCGTCATCACGAACACCGCGACCGTGGTGCCTCCGGCCGGGACCAGCGACGCGAACTGCCCGCCCTCGCCGGGCGCGGGATGCTCGTCCAGCGTGAGTGAGCCGACGACCCAGGCCGTGCAGGTCAACAAGACCTGGATCATCAAGAACGGCTCGGGAACGGTCGTCGGCACCTATCACGTGCCTGCGCAACCCGCCGACACAGCCCAGACCCTCCCGGTGGGGTTCTCCGCCTCCCCGACGCTCACCGGTCAGGTCAGCCCCGTGTTCGGCCGGGCCTACGCGGGATACCTCGTCGGACAGAGCGTGACCGTCAGCGAGGGTGCCGTGACGGTGCCGGCTGGCTGCACCGTCACGACGCAGAAGATGACCGCCGTCAACGGTTCCACTCTCGGCACCCCGGCGAATCTCCCGTACACGGCCGCGGTGACGGCCACCCCGACACCGAACACGTTCTCGATCACCAACACGATCACCTGCGACCAGAAGCTCACGCTTGTGAAGAACGTCGCCTACGGGAGCCTGGCCGCAACATCCTGGAACCTGACCGCCACGGGGCCGTCCGGGTCGTTGCCCGGCCCCGCGGGTGCCGCGGGATCGGCCGGCGCGACCGCCGTGAACGTGACCCCGCAGGTGCCGTACACGCTGGCCGAATCGTCGACGACGCCCGGTTCGCAGAACTACGTGCCCACGGCCGCGGGGTGGGTGTGCGCGGCCGGCGCAGTCTCCGTTCCCGTCGCCAGCGGAGCAGTCACGGTCGGATACGGGCAGGCGGTGACGTGCACGATCACGAACACGACCGCGAAGATCGCCGTGCTCAAGCACATCCAAGATCCTGCCGACGGGCTGACCGCAGGCCAATTCAGCCTGACCGTCACGCCGCCTTCCGGCCTCGGCGGCGCGTCGACGTTCACTGGCTCGGAGACCGCGACTTCCGCGAACACGTTCGAGGTGAAGCCGGGAGCAAACTACACCCTCGCCGAGCAGTCGCTCTCGTCGACCACGGCGTATCTCGCCCTCGGCCTGCAGAGATCCACGGACGGCGGGACGACCTGGACCGCGGTGTCGGGCGATCAGGCGGTCGCCGTGGCCGGAACCACGGTCCTGTACCGGTTCGTGAATCAGTCGGTGCCGGCGATCGCGTTGCCGCTGACCGGGGGAGTCGGGACGGACGTGGTCGCGGTGTGGTCCCTTTCCCTGTTCGCGGCGGCGTCTGCGCTGGTGACGTGGCAGCTGCTCCGCCGACGCCGGACGGGCCGATCATGAGGCCCGCGTGCATGCCGGGAGGGCCCTGACAGAACCCGGCATCCGAAGAAGACCCCAACCATTCACAGTCTCCGACCCGAAAGACAGGAATCATCATGGAGAACCCGAAGAAGGGCGCCCGCCTGCGGCGTCTGACCGCGACGGTCGGTGCCGCCGCGCTCGCGCTGGCGGGAGCAGTGGCTCTCGCCGGTCCCGCGAACGCCGACACCACGGGCGGCAATGTGCCGGCCGGCCCCTACAACCTGACCATCACGAAGCTGGAGAACCCGTCCACGGGCGGCACGGCTACCAACGGCACGCAGCAGGACGTCAGCGCGCTGACCCCGATCGCCGGAGTGCAGTACAGCATCGTGCCCGTCAACGGCATCGACCTGTCGACCCCCGCCGGGTGGACGACGGCAGCGACGTTGTCGGTGAACAGCTCCGGTCAGGTCGTGGACTCGTCCAACAACGTGTACACGACCGGTACGGCGACTGCGCTGCCGGTGACCAACGCCAGTGGCGTGACGACCTACAGCACCTCTACCGCGGCCGTGTACGAGGTCATCGAGACCGCCGCGCCCGCCGGGACCGAGATCGCGCAGCCGTTCCTGGTGACGCTGCCGCTGCCGCAGAACAACAACTGGCTCACGAACGTCTACGTCTACCCGAAGAACACGGTGCAGGGCGCGCCGGTGAAGGCTGTCGATGACACCGCTGCGTACGGTGTGGGCGACTCCGTGAACTGGTCGATCACGTCGACCGTCCCGAACCAGACGCCCAGCAACCCGTTCACCCAGTACTCGGTGTCGGACACGCTGGACTCGCGGCTGACCCCGCCCGCCGCCGCGGACGTCACGGTCACGGTGAAGGACAAGAACGGCAATCCGGTCACTCTCGCCGCCGGCGACTACACCGTCACCGTGACGGGCCAGGATGTGGTCGTCGACTTCACCGCCTCTGGCCTCGCACTGTTGACGGCGAACCCGTCCGCGGTGGTGACCATCGGATTCGCCACGGTCGTCAACGCAGTCGGTGACGGTACGATCCAGAACACGGCCAACCAGACCATCCAGACGCAGAACCAGGCCACGAACGGCACCCCGCCGATCACGACGCCCACCAACCCGGTCCAGACCACGTGGGGTGACGTGAACCTGCACAAGGTCGACCCGAACAACAACGCTCTCCAGGGTGCCGAGTTCCAGGTCTTCACCAGTCAGGCCGACGCGCAGGCACTGACCAATCCGGTCTCGGTGGGCGGTTCGACGACCTTCACCTCGGATGCGTCGGGCAATGTGGCGATCAGTGGTCTGAAGTCGCAGGTCAACGGTGCCGGTGCGAACCTGACCTACTACATCGTCGAGACCAAGGCCCCGGCCGGCTACGTGGTGGCTCCTGCATTTGCGCAGAGCACCGGTGGATACGCGATCACCGTCCAGCCCGGCACCGCCAACGCGACGGTCACGGTGACCGACCCTCAGGCGCCGCCGATCGCGCTGCCGCTGACCGGTTCCACGGGCACCACGATCTTCATCACCGGCGGACTCGCTGTCGCCGCGATGGCCGTGGCCGCGGCGCTCATCCTGAGCCGTCGCCGCCGCAGCGCGGTCGATGGGCTCGCGGCCGTGGACAACGCCTCGCAGCAGTAGTCCACAGGGTGACGAGTCCAGGTGGCGGCGTCCGACCGCGTCGTCACCTGGACTCGCCTCGTCTCGGTCGGCCATGCGTCGACCCTGTCCCGCGGCATCCCTGTCGCCCCTTTCACACCGTCCCCGATCCAGGAGCAGCGCGCAATGACGGATCTCCGTGTTCGATCCCGCGTCCGGACATCTCGTCCACGGTGGCGGGTGTCGGTTCTCTCGCTCCTCATCGCAGTCGTGTGCCTGGGCGGTGTCGGAGTCGCGTTGTATCCCGCCACAGCCAGCTGGTTCAGCGCCGTGCAGGAGACGCAGCGGATCGCCGAGTACGGGAACGCCGTCAAGATCATCGGCCCAGATGCCCGGACCGAGGCGTTGCAGCAGGCGGCCGCCTACAACGCGGCGCTGGACGGCAGGGCGGCCGTCCGCGCGAACGAACGGATCCCGGTCGATCAGGGTGCTCACCTGCCGAACGGATTCGACTACACCAAGCTCCTGCAAGCCGACCAGTACGGTCTGATGGGACGCATCGTGATCCCGTCGATCAACGCTGACCTGCCGATCTACCACGGCACTGCCGATCGCACTTTGGAGAAGGGCGTCGGGCATCTCGAGGGCACGTCGCTGCCGGTCGGCGGAGAGGGCACCCACTCGGTGCTCGCCGGACACCGTGGGCTCGCTTCGGCGACGCTGTTCACGAATCTGGATCAGGTCCGCGAAGGCGAGAAGTTCAGTCTGTACGTGTTCGGCGAGACGCTCACATACAAGATCATCAGCATCAAGGTGGTCGACCCGGACCAGACCAAGACGCTCGACCCGGTGCCGGGCAAAGATCTGGTCACGCTGGTGACGTGCACCCCGATCGGGGTCAACAGTCAGCGCATCCTCGTCACCGGCGAACGCGTGCTCCCCACACCCCGGTCCGCGATCGCGGGCGCAGGCGCCGCACCCGCCGGCCCGGGCTTTCCGTGGTGGTCCGTGGGAACCGGCACCGCACTGCTCGCCGCGGCCGTCTACGTCTGGTGGTCCGGACGTCCCGCCCGAGGCGCATGCGTGCCGGCGAAACGGCATCGCACCGCCCGCGTGACGGTGCGTCATGCGTAATCCCGGCGCGTTCGTCCCGGCCTGCCGACTGGAGCGCCCCAGGATGCCTGAAAGGCGAACATCGGCAACCCGCAGCGGGAATCGACGCCGGCCCGGAGCGGTCCGCATCATCATCGCGGCGATCCTGGGCGTCGTCGCCCTCGTCGCGGGCGGCTGCACGCTCGACACATACCTGACCGAGCAGACGTATCCCAAGGACTTGCGCGGCAACCCCGTCGTCCTTCCGGCCCCCGCCCGGGACGTGAGCAGGGCGGTCGACGCCGTTTCCAGCGTACGCGGAATGCGACTGCGTGTGCCCGCGACGGGACTCGACGTGCAGCTCGGGGAGCTGAACGAGGTCGATGGGATCATCGACCCACCCGGATTCGACGCCGCCTATCTCGTCCGCAACTTCGGAGCCGACCTGGACCATGCGCGCGGCGGAACGGTGTTCGTCGTGATGCACTCCTGCCGCGGCGGGGCGATCTGCCCCGGGAACTACCTCATCGATGTCGCCGCCGGCACCGGGTCCTTGCGTGAGGGCGCAGACGTCTACGTCGACGGACTCCACTACCGCGTCACGGGGTGGCGAAAGGTCTACAAACCCGACATCAACGCCGATGCCACCGTCTGGGTCAACACTCCCGGACGCCTGGTTCTGTTCACCTGCCTGCAGACGCCGGCTCAGACCGAATCCATCGACAACATGGTCATCACCGCCCAACTCATCGACGACGAGGCGATCACCGCAGCGGCAACCGGGTGACCGCGACCGACCCCCGAGCGAGAGTGTTGTGCCGAGCGTCACGATCTGTTGCTGTTTCGGTCTTGATAGATAGGCCCCAAGGCCGATCGTCGATGATTCCCGCATCGACATCCCGCTCCGCGGGGAAGGTGCCCCTCAGAGGCATCGGAGGCGCAGGTGATCTCCCCGGCATCACCTGCGCCTCCACCTGCTACGACATCCGAACGGGTACCGAGCGTGTCCAGCCGCGTTCATGGAGGCGCTGAGCGCCGGCGAGGATGAGATCGAGCGCGAAGGCGAACTCGGCGTCGTCGTCGCAGGCCTCACCGGCGTGGGGGGACGTCGTGGCCATCTGCACGATCGCGGGATAAGAGGCCGCGAAGGCGGCCATGGCCTGAGCCCGCTGCTGCGGATCCTCGGGGACCTGCGGTGTCGGCAGCACATCGCGCGTGAAGCCCCACATGCGGGTGGAGAGCGCGTGCATGGTGTGGTGCACGAGGTCGGCGGAGAGCCCGCCCTCGAACATCCCGGCCATCAGCGAGTCCATGTAGTGCAGGGTCCGCGGCGTCGCCCGCGGGCGCGTCTCGATCGCTTCGCGGGCCCATGCGTGCGCCGCGAACGTCCGCCGTGCGGCGAAGATGCGCGCCCGGGTCGTCTCCACCCAGTCCGCCTCGGACCGGACAGCGGGGATGCCGTCGATCACGCGGTCGAGCATGAGGTCGATGAGTTCGGAGTGATTCGCGACGTGCTTGTACAGCGCCATCGGTGTGACGTTCAAGCGCTCCGCCACTCCGCGCATGCTCGCCCCTTCCAGGCCCTGCCTGTCCGCGACGCTGATCGCCATGTCGACGATGAGATCGCGATCAAGGCGACTGCGCGAGGATCCGGGGGTGCTGCTTGACATGTATACATCGTAAACCTACGATGAGCGGATGACAGCATACGCCGTATACCCGGATGGGATCCGCGAATCAGCTCGCCACACGCCGCGCCGGCATGCCCGTGCCGCCGGCGTTCTCTATCTCGTCACGCACGTCACCTCCGTCGTCGCGGTCGTGGCGTACGGCGCCGGGCTCGTCCCCGCCGGCGTCACGCTCGAGTTCGCACTCGCGATCGGCTGCGCGGGAACCGGCGTGCTTCTGTGGCACCTGCTGCGCCCATTCGGACCGGTCCGCGCAGCGACGTTCGCCATCCTTCGCGCTGTGGAAGCCGCCGTCATCGTCGCCGGTGCGCTGCCGATGCTGGCGATGATGTGGGTGCCCGCGACCGCCGGGTCTTCGGCGGAGCTGCTGACGGCGATGCACACCGCGTCGTTCCTGCTCGGCCAGGGGCTTGTGATCAGCGTCAACACGATCGTCCTCGGCTGGCTCCTCTGGGACTCTCGCGCGGTGCCCCGGCCGCTCGCGGCGCTCGGTGCCGGAGGCGGTCTCCTCGTGCTCGTCAGCAACCTCGCCCAACTGTGGTCCGTCATTCCCCTCAACGGGCCTCTCGCCGGCGCGGCCGCGCTCCCGGTGTTCGCCTTCGAGCTCTGGCTCGCGATCCACCTCATCGCTCGTGGGCTCCGCCGGCCATGAGCCGCGCGGCGGCATGTCGGGAACCCGTTGCCCTCGGTCCAGGAACCGTGCCATCCTCGATTCCACGTCAGGCCCCGATGCTCCGAGCCGCGATGCGACCCGCCCCACCGCGGCCCCGGTGATGAGGGGGAGCGCATGTCGCAGACCGAAGCCACGAATGTCACACACGCCCAAGACCACGGCGCAGAGCACGACGCCGAGCAGGCGGGCTACAAGAAGAGCCTGAACCGGCGCCAGGTGCAGATGATCGCGATCGGCGGAGCGATCGGCACCGGTCTCTTCCTCGGATCCGCGTCACGCCTGCACAGCAACGGCCCGGCGCTCGTGCTCAGCTACGCCTTCGTCGGCGTGATCGCCTACTTCCTGATGCGGGCGCTCGGCGAGCTCGTGCTGTACCGGACGACCTCGGGTGCGTTCGTGTCGTGGATGCGCGAGTTCTTCGGCGAGAAGGCGGCCTACTACACGGGCTGGATGTACTGGACGAACTGGGCGCTCACCGGCATCGCCGAGCTCAGCGCCGTGGGCCTGTACATCCAGTACTGGTGGCCGCAGATGCCGACCTGGGCCACGGTGCTCATCGCGCTCGCCGTGGTGCTGGTGGTCAATCTGCTGTCGGCGAAGGCGTTCGGCGAGTTCGAGTTCTGGGCGTCGGTGCTCAAGGTCTCCGCGATCGTCGTCTTCCTCGTCGTCGGCCTCATCGTCGTCGCCTTCAGCTTCGACGTCGGAGGCCATCGCGCCGGCGTCCAGAACCTCTGGTCCAACCCGGGCGGGTTCTGGCCGACCGGCGACGGGTTCGTCTGGTACGGCCCCATCATCGTGATGTCGGGCGTCGTCTTCGCCTACGCGGCGATCGAGATGGTCGGCATCGCGGCGGGGGAGATGGAGGATCCGCGGCGCGAGGTGCCCAAGGCCGTCAACGCGGTCATCGTCCGCATCGCCGTCTTCTACTGCGGCGCGCTGCTGCTGCTCGTGTGCATCCTGCCCACGAGCGAGTTCACACCGGGCATCAGCCCGTTCGTGACGGTGTTCGGACGCATGGGCATGCCGTGGATGGCGAACGTGATCCAGGCGATCCTCATCGTGGCGGCCATGTCGTCGCTGAACTCGGGCTTGTACACGACCGGTCGGGTGCTGCGCAGCCTCGGCATCGCCAAGCAGGCGCCGGCCTTCACGCTCCGGATGAGCGCCGCGGGCGTGCCGTGGGCCGGCATCGTGATGACCGCGGTGGTGTACGTGTTCGGATCCATCCTGAACGCCGTCAGCCCCGATGCGTTCGAGATCGCCCTCGAGGCCGCATCCATCGCGGTGGTGTTCACCTGGGGCACCATCTTCGTCTGCCAGCTGCGGCTGCGACGGCTCAGCGACAGGGGAGTGCTGCCGGCGAGCACGTTCCGCGCCCCCGGCACCCCGTGGACGAGCTATCTGGGCCTCGCCTTCCTGGCGTTCGTGATCGTCGGCATGGCGATCTCGGGCTGGCAGGCGTCGCCGTACTTCTGGCACAAGACCGGATTCGTCGTCGTGGTCGTCGGGATCCCGGTGCTGCTGGTGATCTTCGAGCTCGGCTGGCTGATCGTGAAGGGGCGGGTGTCCGCGCACACCGGCGGCCGCATGCTCAGCAAATGGACGGACACCGGCCTGCGCTATCCGCCGCAGCCCGCCGGCCCGCGCACGGAATCGATCGCCGCCATCGGCACGGTGCAGTTCGACGTGCACGAGCGCGACGAGGACGACGAGGACGAGGGCATCGAGATCGGACCGATCGAGGTCGAGATGCACGAGTGGGACAACCTCGACGAGCCCGACAAGAACCCGCCCGATCCGTCGGACACGAGTGAAGGGGGACGGTGATGCGTCGTCTCGCGCTCGCCGCGGCGGCACTGGCCGCGGCATCCGTGATCGTCACCGGGTGCTCGTCCACCCCGCCCACCAGCACCGGTGACAACAACGCCACCGGATCCGCCACCCTCACGATCGGCATCGCCGACGACCTGCCCGGCGTGAGCCGGAAGACCGACGACGGCTACGCCGGGTTCGACATCGACACCGCCAACTACGTCGCAGGCAAGCTCGGGGTGCCGACCAGGAACATCACCTGGCAGCGCATCGACCAGGACGAGCGGGTGAGCGCTCTGACCTCGGGAAAGGTGGATCTCGTCGTCTCGACGTTCTCCATCACCCCGGAACGCGAGAAGGAGATCGCCTTCGTCGGGCCCTACTTCGTCGCGCATCAGGATCTGCTCATCCGGCGCAACGACGACACGATCACCGGACCCGAGACGCTGGACGGCAAGAAGGTGTGCGCGGCCGCCGGCACCACCTCGATCGACTACCTCACGGCTCACTACCGGGGGAAGATCACCGTCGTGAAAGTGCCGTCGTGGTCGGAGTGCGTGCGGGATCTCGCGGCGGGCACCGTCGACGCCGTCTCCACCGACGACCTCATCCTCGCCGGCTTCGCGGCCCTGCCCGAGTACAAGGGCGTGCTGCGGGTGATCGGCAAGGGGTTCACGGATGAGAACTACGGGATCGGGCTGAAGCAGGGCGACGACCGCGCCGGCCAGGTGCGCTCGGCGCTCAAGGAGTACATCTCCTCGGGTGCCTGGAAGAAGTCGCTGGACGCGAACATCGCCCCGTCCGGCTATGGGATCCCCGGACCGCCGACGGTGAAGTAGCGCGGGGCCGGCCCCGTTCGCTGGGGCTCAGACGGCTCGGACGAGCCGCCGGATGCCCAGGACCGGGACGGGGAGCCAGTCCGGGCGGTTGCGGATCTCGTAGACGGCCTCATACACCGCCTTGTCCAGCTCGAGGGCGTCGCGGAGCGGACGCTGCGCGTCGAGGTCCACCTCCGAGGCGGAGGCGTACCCGGCGAGGAACGCCTGCCGGGCCGCGTTCGCCCAGTCACGGGCGGGGGCGATCGGCAGGTCGGGGTGGGTGAGGCGGCTGGATCCGGCGACGTAGTCGAATGAGCGCAGCATGCCCGCCACGTCGCGCAGGGCCAGGTCGGGCCGCACCCGCTCGGTCATCGGGCGCAGCGGCTCGCCCTCGAAGTCGAGCAGCATCCACCCGCGCTGCGGAGCCAGGATCGCCTGGCCCAGGTGCAGGTCGCCGTGCACGCGCTGCAGCTGCGGCCACGGCCCCTGTTGCGCGCGCTCATACACCGCCTCGATCGCCGAGCGCAGGTCGGCGAGCTCGGGCACGTCCGCGATCGCCACGTCCAGGCGCCGCTGCCAGCTCACGGCGATGCGGCGCCGGTCGTCGTCGGACGCGTCGACGGTGGGGAAAGTCACGGCGAGCGTCCGATGCACGCTCGCGGTGGCGACGCCCAGGCTGTGGGCGGAAGCGGTGAAGTCCCTATCCGAGGATGCCGCCCGCAGCGCGACCCGCCACGCGTCCTCCACGCCCGGCAGGAACTCCTGCGCGAAGGCGAGCGAGCCCTCCACCGTGCCGTCCGGGGAGGGCCAGCGCCCCACGACGTGCCCGAGCGCCCGCGGCACGAACGGGGAACCCGCGGCGGCCAGACCGCTCTGCAGCTCGATGTCCGGATTCACGCCGGCGTGCAGCAGACGGAAGATCTTCACGATCATCGGAGGTGCATCATCGGAGCGGAAGATGATCGAGGTGTTCGACTGCTCGCCCCGCAGCACGTCGGAGGTCCACCTCCCCGTGGCAGGCGCGGGCAAGACCGGAACCCCGTGCGCCTCCGATCCCGGGCCGGTGCCGGATCCGCCTGCCGTCACCAGACGGCGCAGAGCTGTCGCGAAGGCGGGATCGTGCGCGCCGTCGAGGAGCGTCCAGCCCGGCTCCGGGGATCCGACGGCGTTCGGAGATCCCGGCGGCACGGAAGCGTCCGGACGCGCGACGAGCGGCACCTGATACAGCGCCACCGGCACCGCCGCGTCATCCGCCACGAGGAAGGTCCGCACCTGCACCGCCTCGTCACCCGGAACGGCAGGCAGGTCCCACCACGTGACGATCCGCAGCGCCGAATGGCGCCCCTTGGCGGCGAACCACCGCTGCCGCGGCATCCATTCCGCGAGCAGGGCGCGGACGCCGTCCACGTCGAGAAGCGCTGCCATGACTCGAACAGTAGGGGGTGCGCCGGTTCCGCGTCGAGTGCCGGATCACGGCACGGTCGGCACGGCACAGGTGAGGCCCGGCGGGTACACGCCGTAGCCGCGTCCCTCGGGATCCATCGCCATCCCGATGTAGTTCTTGTAGAACGCGACGTGCGCTGTGAATCCCGTGTGCACGTGCATCATGTCGGTCGGATCGTCGTACTCGGCGTAGGTGCCGAGCAGGGCGGCGCGCACCGGCTTGTCGGTCGCGTTCGCCAGCTGCGCGGCGAAGGCCGAGGCGTTGGCGGCGCAGAACGCGTACTTGAGCAATCTGAACTTCGTGGTGATCGTCGAGCGTGACGGGAACGGCGTCTTCAGGATCGGCAGCAGGAAGCCCTCGAGGTAGTCGACGTCCTCCTTCACCACCCGGTCGAGCGTGAGCACCGTGTCGTCGCCGGTGCCGCTGGACGCATAGCCCTTGGCGCCCTCCATCGCCCACATCGCGTGGTGGATGACCCGCGGGAACGCGCAGCCCCAGAGCCACGAGAAGCCGTCGGCGGCGAAGGCGGCCTTGAACAGCGCGAGCGCGGCGGCGTCCTGGGTCGGCGCGACGAAGTCGTACTCGCCCCGGGAGTCCTCGTCGCTGGGGTTGCGCTGCGTCGGGCCGAGCGTGGCGACGACCGTGGTGGGCGCGCCGCCGGTGGAGGGCACCGGGACGACGGGGGAGCGGTCATCGAAGCTGTTGACCAGGATCAGCCCGCCCATCCAGCCGTGCCCGAAGAAGCTCACCTCCTGCAGCGTGCCCGGTGCGTTCTTGCCGATGTCGCGGATCGCGGCGTAGAGATCGGTGATCGACATGACGCTGAACTGGCCCGGCGTGAAGCCGGTGCGGGTGATTCCGGCGGAGTCGGTGAACGTGCCGATGCTGGAGCGGCCCACCGGCCCGAAGGTGGCCACGACGCTCGACGTCTCCGTCTTCGTGCCGCCCGGGTAGGTCACGTCGATCCGGGTGACCCGCCCGGCGCGGACGTCCATCATGAGGAAGCGCAGATCCGCCTTCGCGGTGTTCTGCCGCGTGAGGTACTTGCGGCGGTTCGTCGCGAGCACCTGGAAGTCCACGCCGTGGAACTCCCAGTCCACCCCGGCCATGATGATGTAGTTGCGCATGTCCGGCCTCCTGCCGGTCGTCGTCGGCGCGTCCGCCACCGGGCGGACGGTCCTCAGTTGGCCGGCTGCCAGTCCTCGCCGACCTTCGTCCACGCCGGGAGCGCGTCGTCGGCGCGCAGCTTCGCCAGCGTCGTGGGCAGCCGCACGAGCCACGGGTCGCCGACCGGAACCTCGTCGCCGGGAGCTCCGGTCGCCTCCTGGATCTCCTTGACGATCGGCACGTACAGCGAGCTCGAGATGTCCGGCGCCGGTCCGCCGTTCCAGATCTCCCCGGTCTCGAGGTAGTGCACGACGGCGGCCTCGAATCCGGGGCGGACGGGGAAGACGACCCGGCCGGCGCCCGCGCGGAGGAAGTCGGCGAACTCCGTGTCGACATCGTCGAGCAGCATCCGGTGCGACCAGGCCGGCTTCCACCCCCAGAAGTACGGGTAGAAGAACGACACGAGGTGCTCCCACTCGAAGGCCTGCTCGAAGAAGCGCACGTACGGCATCTGCTGCTCGCTGCGGGTGAGGTTCGGCTGAGGGTAGCCCTCCGCCGAGGTCTCCAGCGCCCCGAACGCGTCGAACTGCTGAGCCGTGAGCAGCGTGAGGCACTGCTTGCGCAACTCGTTCGCCACGATGCGGGCGTTCCACATCGGGTTGCGGCCGGAGATGACCACGCCGGCGGCGGCTGCCGCCTCGTCCAGCTGCGACTGGTACGCCTGCTGCTTCGCGAGGTAGCCCTGGGTGAGGGCCGCGTGCGTCTTCAGCTGCCAGGCGGTCATCGCCCGCGCGGTGCGCTCGCAGAAGATCTCCACCGTCGCGGCGAAGTCGCGCAGCTTCCAGCCGTACGTGGCCACGGAGACGGATCCGACCTCGCCGGCCATCCCGACATACGTGGAGTCGGTGAACACGTCCAGGGCGTTGTTGCCGATGACGAGGTACCAGGCGGCTCCGGAGTAGGTGTTCCATGCAGCGGTCCACAGCGCGTACTTGGCCTGGAACCCGTCGTCGATCGCGATGTCGGCCGACTTGCTGAACTCGTACGGATCCTGCGGCACGGTGCCGTCGAACGCCTTGCTGAACGTCTTGACCGGAGGGGGGCGGGGCCTCGATGCCGGTGACGTCGTACTGGTGGGCCCAGAACGCGTAGTTGCCCTCGGGGACCTGCGCCGGGGTGAGCGTGAACGGCACCGGCGCGGTGAAGGTCTGCCCCTCGAGCTTGCCCTTGGTCTGCGCCACGATGAACGCGGTGCCGGGCTCGGGCAGCGTCACGTCGAAGAGCATCCGCTTGCCGTAGTTGTAGACCTGCGCCTGCAGCACCTTGTCGACCCACTGGTACACCCCGGAGATGTTCCCCGTGCCCTTGCTGTTGTCGAAGCCGTGCGAGTACCGCTCCTCGAACTCGTTCAGGGTGGTGGTGGTCCGCCTCTCCAGCACCCGGTCGACCACTTTGCTGACGGAGCGGGCGACCACGTCCTTGCTGAACTCCGACGCCTGCTTAGCGGACTCCTCCGACGAATGGCTGGTGGCGAAGTCGGCGTTCGCCTTGACCTCCACGAACGGGCCGTACTTCGCATCCACCGACAGCCCGGCCTTGAACTGGGTGTCGTCCTTGATCGTGGAGCTGGTCTCACGGCTGAGCGAGAACCGGTCGGTCGACTGGGTGTCGCGCTCCTCCTCCTTCGTGGTCTCGTGCTCGGTCAGGATCGTCGTCTCGGTGCGCTCCAGGCGCCGCGTCTCCCGATCGAGGTGCTCGGACTTCAGCACGTTCTCCACGTGCGCCAGCTCGCCGCCCTCGTAGCGCAGCACGTGCTCCTTGACGAGCAGCAGGTCGCCGACGCCCACCGGGCGGATGGATCCGTGTCCTGCCGGCATCCCCGCCGTGGGGGCGCCGACCAGATCGGCGGCGTCGGGCGTCTCCACCAGCGCGCTGCCGACGAGCGACACGGCGGAGATCTTCGATACCGGCACGGCGAGCGAGGCCAGCAGCGCGCTGCGCTTCTCGTCGAGCGTGCGCAGCATCATCGGCAGAGGCGTATCGGCGACGTCGAGGGAGAGGCTGCGCAGCGTGGTGCGGACGGGCGCCGCCAGCTTCTCGGCGACCGCCGTGTCGAGCACCCACGGGACGCGCGGCGCGATGGAGCCGGAGCTCTCCGTGCCGTTCCGCGACAGGGACGCACGGGCGTGGTCTGCACGGTCGGCGCCGTCCGCACCGTCTCCGGACGACCGTGTCGCCCGGGTGCGCGGACGGGGCGGCGCGGTCCGGGTCTCGGGCGCGAAGCCCGAGGCCGGCACCGCGGTCAGCGCGGCGATGGCGCGGTCGAGCCGGTCGATCTCGGCGCGGATCCGGCCGTCGTCGGGACTGGACGGGGTGCGCTGCGGACCGGTGGACGGCGGAGGCGCCCCCGGTCCCTCGCCCTTCGGGGGGACCACGGGCATGACGAGCGGGCGGAGAGCGATGCCGTCGTCGCCCGCGGCGGTCCGCGCGATCGCGTCGAGGCCCTGTGCGACGGCGGCGAGGCCGCGCGCATCCGTCCCCGACGAGTCGGAGAGCGCCTTCGCCGCGATGAGGGTGTCCTCGACCCGCCGGCGATAGGCGGCGAATCCCGCATCCGCGGCCAGAGCCGCCGCAGAGCTCCCCGTCGCGCCGTGGATCGCGGCCTCGGCGTCGGCGTTCGTCCGCCGTGCGACGCCGAGGGCGTCTGCCACGGCGCGCGCGGCGACGCCCAGCGGCTCCTCGGTGACCGAGCGGACCACGGCGTCGGACTGCAGGAACGCCTTCGCCGATCGTCGCAGCACCGGTGCGCCCGCCCCGGTGTCGACGTCGTGCGGCACGAGCGGATGCACCTCGGCATCCGCCGGCAGATCCGCCGGACGCATGAGCATGAATCGGAACAGCTCGTTCATCGTGACCACCCCTGACTTCCGTCGCACTGGGATCCATCGACGATCAAGAGCGCGCAGACGTCGTCCTGATACCAGCGGGTGTCGCGGATCCGCCGGCGAGGGGTGGCCGATCACGACGACGGCGCCCCTCCGCCGGATCAGCGGAGGGGCGCCGTGCGACCTGCCGGGGCGTCCCGGGTCAGAACACCGGTGTGCCGTTGCGCGTGAGCCGCCAGTTCACGACGTGGAAATCGGCGGGGTCGATGGTGCCTGCGGCCGAGGCGTATGCGACGATCGCCTCGCGGATGGCCACCTGCGCGTTGTACACGACCGGCGCCGTGGCGATGTGCGGGAAGCCGCCGCCCCCGGACTGGCGGTAGTTGTTCACCGCGACGACGAACTTCTGCGCGGGGTCGACCGGGGCGCCGTTCCAGGACAGGTTCTGGATCCGGGATCCCTGCGGCTGCGAGATGTCGACGTCGTACGCCACACCGGAGAACTGGTCGTAGTTGTAGTCGGGCGTGTTCAGCGCGTTCGTCCAGCTCGCCGGATCCACCGGGGCGCCCGGGGCGACCTGCTGGAAGTACTTCGCCGAGTACTCCAGGTAGTCCTTGATCTCGGCGCCGGTCAGCACCGAGGCCATGAGCGTGTTGTCGTAGATGTACAGCCCTGCCACGTCGCGGATCGTCACCTCGCCGGCGGGGAACGTCGCCTGGCGGTTGAACGGGGCCGCGATCGAGACGACCGGGAGCGCCGCCTCGGGCGTGCCGGCGATCGCCTTCGTCACCGTGTCGACCTGGACCTTGTTGACGTAGTCGAGGATCGCGGTGTCCTTCCAGCAGGACTCGGCCGCGGAGAGCTCCTCGGTCGAGGTCGCCACCGGCTTGTTCACGTAACTGACGACCGCGTCGTGCTGCGCCTGGACGAGGGCGACCATGGCCGGGTCGTCCTGCACGGTGTTGGTGTTGAGGTTCGTGGACTTGCGGGAGACCACCGTCCACTTGCCCTTGACCTGCTGCAGCTCGATGTCGAAGACGCTCAGCCGCTGGCCCCAGCACATCGGCTCGCTCAGCACCACCTGCTGTCCGGTCTGCGCGTTCGTCACGAACCGCTGCGGGATGTCCTTGTGCGCGTGCCCGAACAGGATCGCGTCGATGCCGGGCACCTGCTCCGCGAGGATCCCTGCCGCGTTCTCGTTCGGCAGGTCGGTGCCGTACGACGAGGTGCCGCTGTCACCGGAGTGCACGCTCACGACGAGGAGGTCGACGCCCTGATCCCGGATGACCGGTACCCAGCGCTTGGCGGTCTCGACGATGTCCAGCACCTCGAGGGTGCCGCTCACGTGCGCCTTGTCCCAGATCACGATGCCCGGGTTGGTGAGCCCGAGGACGCCGACCCGGATCGGCTTGTACCCCTTCACGTTGAGCGTCTTGATCGTGTACGGCGTGTACGCGGGCACCGTCGTCCCGGCGTGCACGGCGTTGGCGCCGAGAACCGGCGCGTCCATCTGCGAGATCCAGGTGTCCAGGAACTCGAGCCCGTAGTTGAACTCGTGGTTGCCGAGCGCGACGGCGTCGTAGCCGAGCGCGTTCATCTGGGCGGCCATCGGGTGCACGGCGCCCGTCGTCGTGATGGGCTCGACGGTGGCGTAGTAGAAGCCCAGCGGCGTGCCCTGGATCGTGTCGCCCGCGTCGAACAGCAGGGTGCGGTCGCGACCGCGGTCGGCGCGGATCTGGTTCACGACGCTGGCCACCCGGGAGAGGCCGACGACGTTGCCGGCCTTGTCGGTGTACGCCGCGTCCTTGTAGTAATCCCAGTTCACCGCGTGCGAGTGGATGTCGGACGTGCCCATGATCGTGATCGTCACGGACTTGCCGACGCCGCCGGCAGCGGCCGACGCCTTCTCGGGTGTGGCGACCCAGCCCGCGGCGGCGAGCGCGCTGGCGGCTGTCACGCCGGTGAGGAAACCTCGTCGATTCAGTCCGGAGCGGCGCTCCTGTGCGGCCTCGTCCGGAATCGCGCACGAGCACCAGCGGGGTTCCGGAGCGTCGGCGTGGCGGTGCAGATGTGTTTCATCGGTCATGAAGTCCGATGCAACCACGCCGAGGAAGCGCGGACAACAACGGCACGTGAACACTCCATGGCGGCGCGCAGATGAGCACGAAGGCGCGGTGGTTCCATCGAGATGAGCGCGGCCATGCTTGTCAAGCCCGCAGACGGGGCAGCCATGTCACGGCACTCTGAGAAGAGCGGGCTGCAGGCCCGTCTCGCTGAAGAAGGAGCACGGAGCATGGTGATGACCGACGTGGAGGACCGTGCGAAGCACAGCGACCTGCCCGTGTACGGACGGCTGCGCGAGGTCGTGTGCCTCGTGGAGTCCGTCGAGCCGCTGTACGTGCGCTACAGCGAGGATCCCCGCGGCGACGTGGGCGGCACGAGCATCGACGGCGAGAGCGGGCTGCCCCTGCCCGGGCTGTCTGCCAGCCCGCTCACCCCGGAGTCGTGGTGGACACGGCCCGTCGAGCAGTGGGCCGCGCGGCAGCTGATGAAGTACCGCCATCTCGAACATGAAGGCGACGGGCGCGTCGCCTGGATCCTCACCGGAAGCGAAGTCGGACGAGGGCCCGATGCTGAGCCGCTGCTCGCGGACGTGATCCCCGTCGCCGTGCTGGCGGAGTCGGTGCTGGACGAGGCGGACGAGCTCTACTCCGCGGCGTTCGATCGCGGTCAGCGCGTGGCGGACTCGCGACAATAGCGCACGCCCACCCGATGCGGAACCCCGGCGAGGCGGACCCTGCGCACGCGTAGCGTGGCAGCCCCGAACGGAAGGAGAAAGTATGAGCACCACCGTGAACGCATCCGTCGACGTCGACGTCCCCGTCCACCGCGCCTACGACCAGTGGACCCAGTTCGAGGAGTTCCCGAAGTTCATGGAGTCGGTGCGCCACGTCGAGCAGCTCGACGACGTCCGCACCCGCTGGGACACGGAGATCGGCGGCGTCAAGCGCACCTTCGAGGCAACCATCACGGAGCAGATCCCCGACTCCCTCATCCGCTGGGAGAGCTCGGGGGAGAAGGTGCATTCCGGCCAGGTCACCTTCGCCGCCGGACCCGTGGGAACCCGGGTGGATCTCACGATGACCTGGGAGCCCGAGACGTTCCTCGAGCGCGTCGGAGCGACGCTGTCGATCGACGAGCGCGCCGCGGAGCGCGACCTGAAGCGGTTCAAGGAGTTCATCGAGGAGCGCGGCAGCGCCACGGGCGCCTGGCGTGGGACGGTGGACGGGGAGAGCACCCCGCCCGATGAGGGGAGCACTCCTCCCGAACGGCGGGCGGCTCCTCCCGCCGGCGAGTCCTACAACGACCTCGCCTGAGGTGGACCCGGCGTGAAGCCCGGCGGCGGGAGCGGCATCAGGGCAGCAGGTCTATGAGCTGCTGTTCGATGCTCCTCCCGTTCGGGTGCACCGTGCGGCCCTGGTCGTAGCGCTGGAAGAGCCGGGGATCGATGTAGCTGCTGCGCGCCACAGCCGGCGTGTTCCCGAGCGCGACCGCGCTCTCCTCGACGGCCTGACGCACAGCCCGGCGGCGCGCCGCCTCCGTCTCGGCGACGCCGGAGCGGGCCAGGCTGCGGGCGGCGATCACGGTCGCATGGATCGTGCGGAAGTCCTTCGCGGTGAAGTCGCCGCCCGTGCGGGTGCGGACGTCCTCGTTGATGTCGGCCGGGCGGAGCAGGCGCCAGGGCCCGTCGTCCCTCCAGGCGAGCAGCCGCGCGCGCGACCCGCGCCGGCGCAGCAGCGCCAGAACCGCGGCGAGATCGGGGTCCTCGATCTCGCTCTCCCACGGGATCCGGCTCTTGCCGCGGAATCGCAGGCGCACGGTCGTCGCGTCGATGTCGACGTGCGACCCCCGCAGCGTGCACAGCCCGACGCTGCCGTGCTGCTGGGCGTACTCCTCGGAACCGACGCGGAGCAGCGCCACGTCGAGCATCCGGAAACCGGCGGCGAGCACGGTGGGCCGTGACGTGCCGCCGGCGCGCAGGTCGCGGGTGACCGAGCGCCGCGCGACGGGGAGAGCCCGGGCGAGGTCCAGCGCGCGGTCGAACTTCGCCTCCGCGGCCCTGCGCGCCCATTCCGGGTGGTAGCGGTACTGCGTGCGACCGGCCGCATCGACGCCCGTCGCCTGCAGATGACCGTTCGGGTGGCGGCAGATCCAGACGTCCTCCCATGCCGGCGGGATCGCGAGCGAGCGGATCCGGGCGAGGGTGTCGGGGTCGTCGACGTGTCGCCCGTCCGCGTCGCGATATTCGTATCCGCGTCCGCGCCGGATCCGCCGGATCCCCGGTTCCTGGCTGTCGACGATCCGCAACGCCATCCGCGTCCTCCCTGCATCCGCCGGCATGGGCGGATCCGCTCCGGTCGGTTTCGACCCTGCCGCCGCTGTGGCATTCCGGCAACGGGCTTGCGGCACACGGCTCGATCTGCGCAGTGCCGTGGGCTGCGGGTATCGCCCTGCCGAAACTGTGCAATCCGATTCTCGGAGGACTCCGAACAAGGGATACGCGGCAGCCCGCCGCCCTATCGAGGAGGAGCAATGCGTTCGTCACCGAACCGTCTGATCGCCGTCATCTTCGGCGTCGTCTACATCGCCGTCGGAGCGCTCGGCTTCGCCGTCACCGGAGGGGTCTCCTTCCTGGCGACCCGGGGAGGCATGCTGCTCGGCGTCTTCATGGTCAATCCGCTGCACAACGTCGCCCATCTGCTGATCGGCGCGGCACTGCTCGTGGCGGGCCTCGCGTCCACCCGGGCGGCGAAGGGCGCCAACACCGTCGTGGGAGCGGCGTACCTGCTGCTCGGCATCGTCGGGTTCTTCCTGGTGGGCACGGCGGCCAACATCCTCGCGCTGAACACGTTCGACCACTTCCTGCACCTCGCGAGCGCGCTGCTGCTGCTCGCGGTGGGGCTGGGGGTCGAACGCGGCACGCCGCGCTCGGCGACGGTCTGAGAACGTCGTGCTGCGCACCTGGCCCGCGATGCTCGCATGGGGAGCGGGCCTGATCCATCTCGCCATCGGAGCCTCGGCCGTCGCGCGCTCGGGCGATGCGACGTCGGCGCTCCTGTGCGCGGCGATGCTGCCGACCGGCGCTGCCGAGCTCGTGTGGGGCGTCGCCGTGCTGCGTGCCGGGCGGATCATCGGCGGGCGGGGCGCTGCTGCCGGCGCGATCGCGGCGGTGGTGCTGGGTGCGGTGTCGCTCGGGGGCGGTGCACCCGTCGGCGCGGTCGCGATCGCGTCGGCGCTCGCCGTGGCCGGGGGATCCATGGCGGCGCGCATGGCGGCGAAGGCGGAGCGCCCGGGCGGATCGGGGGAGGACCCGTCCGGGATGTCGCGCCTGCGGGCGGCGGGGATGGCTGTCGGGGCCGTCCTCGTCGCCGCGCTGGCGACGCCCGCCTTGGCGCTGACCGATACGGGAGTGCATCACGGGGCGCATGACCACGGCGCGGAGCTCGTCGTCGTCGACCCGCACGGGGGCACTGACCCGCTGAACCGTCCTGACACGACGAAGCCCCCGTCGAGACGGGGGCTTCGTCGGTCCGCGGACGGATCAGAAGACGTTGGCCTGGAGCCAGGCGAGCGGGTCGATCGCGCTGTCGTTGATGTGCACCTCGAAGTGCAGGCACGAGCCGACTGTCCAGCCGGTGTTGCCGACGCGGCCGAGGAACTGGCCGGCGGTGACGCACTCGCCGACCTGAACGGCGCGGGTGCCGTAGTCCATGTGCGCGTACAGCGTGGACACCGCGTTCTGACCGCTCAGGGCGGGGTGGGAGAGTTCGACGGAGACGCCGTAGCCCTGGTAGCTCTCCTGGGAGAGGGTGACGCAGCCGTCGGCTGCAGCGTAGATCGGCGTGCCGATCGGGGCGGCGAAGTCCTGGCCCATGTGGCTGCGGCCGGTGCGCGGAGCGCCGAAGCCGTCGGTCAGCGTGTAGGAGCCGGCGGCCATGGGATAGATGACCTGACCGGGCTTGGCGATGGACGCCACACCGGTGCGCGCGGCGGCGGCCGTCGCCGCCTGCATAGCGCTGAGCTCGGTCGGCGTCGTCGCGGTGAACGTGCCGTGCACCTGGACGTCGGGGAGCACGCCGTTGGCAGCCGTGAAGGACTGCGCGCGGATGTCGGCGGAGGCGCTGTTGGACGCCTGGGCGTCGCTCGCCCGGACGATCCCGATGGCGGGGAGCGCGGTGCCGACGACCAGCGCGGAGATCGCCAGGGCCGCGCCCGTGCTGCGGCTCAGGTGGCGGACGTTGCGGCGCGGACGCTTCCCGGCCGGGACGACGTGCGCGGGCAGCTGCTCGGGGGCTGCGGAGCGCGAGGCCGGCTCGGAGGCCTGCGGGGGCGCGGGGATGCGCGACTGGGGCGCCGTGGGGTCTGCGGCGCGGGCTCCCGAGAACGTCCCACGGTCCGTGGAGGGGGAGGTCGTGCGGGAGGCGGTGGGGGCCGTCGTGCTGCGGCTTGCGG
>NZ_LR733284.1:2173684-2340991 GCF_902506375.1 Microbacterium sp. 8M | reverse complement strand
CATCTCACGACGGGAACGGGGCGCGGCGGTGCCCGGGGTCGCAGCGGGGGAACCTGCGGAATGGGCAGAGGGGAGCTCGGTCTCGGGGGCTCGCGAACTGATGATGTGCTCCTCGGGCAGCGGAGGGGGTGTGACTTTCTCCGCGTTCGGGGGGAGCGGAGGGGTGTTACAACTCCGTAATAATACGGGTGGTTCCTGAGAGTTCCATAGATTGGCCGAGCAACCGGAGCGTCGGCGTGGCGCGGGCCGCGCTGACGTCAGCGGTCTCCGCCGCGGTTCGTGATGGTCTGCATCAGCGCGAGGTATTCCTTGGGCGTCGCCTCCGGAAGGTAGGCGCTGCCGATCGCCATTCCGATCCTGGGAAGCTGGGCAGGGTCCGCGTACGCCATGTAGATCGTCTCGTAACGCGGGTTGAACTTGCTCTTGAAGCGGAACAGCGACGTGAAGCCGTACGCCGGCTCGAGCATCTCGCCCAGCCATCCCAGCAGCCGATCCATGACGGTCGGGTCGGTGGGCTCCTCGCCGGGCTTGGTGGCCAGCGGGGCTCCGGAGAGGCTCAGCACCTGCACCCCCTGCTCCTTCATGTGCAGCGCCGCCGACGCGATGACGTACTCCATGATGCCGGGCATGGATCCGTCGCTGCGCCGCATGAAGTCGATCGTCCAGCCGGTGATCTTCCCGTCGGTCCAGCTCGGCAGCCAGCTCGTGGTGGCCTCGATCCCGCCGTCCTTGTTGATCGCGAGGAAGATCCCGACATCCGGATCCTTGAGCTCCTCCATGCCGCCGAGCGTGAAGCCCATCTCCGGGAGCTTCTTGTGCGCCACCCACTCCTCGCTGACGGCGGTGATCTCCCGGGAGTAGCGCGACGGCAGGTCGTGCCACGTGGACCAGAGAGTGGTGATGCCCTCGCGCTCCCCGCGGTTGAGCGGCTGCCGCACCTTCTGCCATGCCTTGCCGGTGAGCTCGAAGCCCGGGAGGTCGATCACGGTCTCCTCACCGACGGACATGTACTGCCAGCCGAAGGACTGGAAGATCGGCAGGAAGCGCTCGTGGAAGCTGTAGAAGCAGGCCGCCCACCCCTGTTCCTCGCAGTAGCCGATGAAGCCCTCGATGGTCTCGCGCTCCGCACCCGGGGCGCACACCGGATCCGACATCGTCAGCGCGACCTTGTTGATCACCCGGTACGCGACCGCGCCGCGGCCGTCGGGCGTGAACCAGTGCGTGTTGCCGGACCAGGTGCCCATGAATCCGAGCGTGCCGCCCCCGCCTCGGCGAAGCAGATCCCGGAACTGCGCCTCTTCCACGATGTGGCTGCCGACCTGCGTGGCCCGGAACAGCCGGATCGCGGCGAGGACGAAGACGATCCAGAACGGCACGCCGATCCACTGATAGACGAACAGGGCCGCCCCATCGACCGGGATCCCCGCATCGGCGATGGCGGGCAGCAGGCCGGGGGACACGAACGGGCGCACGAGGTCGGCGAGGAGTTCGCCGACCGAGGGCTGACCGTCGAGGTAGTTGTCGCCGTCGATGAGGCCGATCACCACGTAGATGCCCGCGCACACCGCGAAGGCTCCGATCGTGGTGACCGCGAACCGTCGCACGGCGGCACGCGGCGCCGTCACCTGGAAGCGCCGCCGGGTGATCAGCAGCAGGGCGATGACCCCGATCGGCACGAGCACGGCGAGGATCATCGCGATGCCGTCCTCGATCAGCAGGTTGCCGCGCGCCTTGTCGTCGAGCAGGTCGTTGAAGCCGACGGCGGTGGCGGTGAGCACGGCGATGACCGCGTTCACGACGAGCGCCAGGATCCACGCCGCCCGGCGACCGGTGCGCAGTCCCCACGCGGCGAGCAGGGTGAGCAGCAGCGGCACGAGGCTGATCAGGAACGGCCCGGGCCCGGACTGCAGGAGAGCGGCCGCCTGACGCGAGCAGTCCGCGGTGAAGTCCTGGGCGCAGCTCTTGTCCATGGGCTGCGCGTCGACGGGGGAGAAGCCGGAAACGACGAGGCCGAGCGGCGCGTACAAGGATCCGGAGACCAGCACGATGAACGGACCCAGGCCCGTCGCCGCCACGATCGCCGCGACGAGGGTGCGGACCTCGCGGTACGAGCTGCGGTGCCAGGAGGCGCGCACGGCACCGCGGGCGAGCAGGACGCCGAGGAGCAGGCCGAGTGCGCCGGAGAGGAGCCGGAACACGCTGTCGCTGTCCGCCGCGTACAGCGCGAACATCACCAGCAGGGTGAAGCCGACCACGCGGATGCGTCGCTGCCACAGCGCCGGGGCGAAGGCGCTGGCCGTCATGAGCAGGCCGACCGTGCCGATGGTGGGATCGGCGACCAGGTCGAAGCTCGCGAGCATGCCCCACTGGGACCCCCAGGACAGCAGGACGGCCTGCCCGCCGAGGCCGATCGCCATCCCGAGCACGCCGGTGAGGAAGAACACCCCGATGGCGCGCAGCGTGCCGAGCTTGCGCTCGGCGTACGCGCCCGCCGTGAGGATCAGCGCGAGGGCGAGAAGACCGCCGATCACGGAATCGGGGAACAGCAGCGCCGTCACCGGCGTCCACCACAGACCCGCCCCGACGGTGGTGCTCTCCCCGGCCGCGAGTTCGAGCGGGAACCGTCCGAAATAGGTGCCGGTGAGGAAGCCCGTCGCGACGACCACGACCGCGAGCACGGCAGCGAACGGGTTGCGACGCAGGTACGACAGCACCGCGCGGGCCCACTGCGGGGCCGGACGCGGCTCGGACGCCGGGGGACGGGCGGTGCCGGCAGGGGTGTGCTCGGAGGCGGTCATGCGAGGCCCTCTCTGCGATGCGCGTGCGGTGCCGCGGGATGCGGGGTCGTTCCGGGACAGTTCTCAGAGTGCCGAAGGTCCGCGGGGTTGTACAGCCGACAGGCCTGCTCCGTCGCGGCGCTCGAACACGAGCTGCGTCTCCGTGGCGCGCACCACGTCGTGCACGGTGATGCGCTCCAGCACGATGTCGCGCAGGGCCGTGGCATCGGCGACCGCGACGTGTACGAGGAAGTCGTCGGCTCCGGCGATGTGGAAGACCTGCAGCACGCCCTCGGTGCCTGCGAGGTCGTCGAACAGCGTCTCGACGCCCGCCTTGCTGTGATTGCCGAGGCGCACGCGGATCACCGCCTGCACCGGGCGACCCAGGGCTGCGGGATCGACGAGCAGGCGCATGCCGAGGATCACGCCGCGCGCCCGCAGCGAGCGCAGGCGGAACGCGCAGGTGGAGGCGGGGATGCCGAGCGCGGCTGCCAGCTCCTTGATCGGCGCATCGGGATGCTCGGAGAGAGCGGCGATGATGCGCAGGTCGAGCGCGTCGACGTGCTGCTGTCCGGCGGCCAAGATCCGCTCCTCTCCGCGGCGAGATGTTGCTCTCAGCGCAATCGTCTCACGCGACAGGAGTGATCGCAGCAAGGATGCTGGCACAGACCTGCGCGCAGCGGGATCCTGGATCCATGATCGACGAGGACTCCCTGCACGAGACGCCCCTTCGCCCCGAGACCGTGGCGGTGCACGCCGGCCGCGCAGACCTCGCCGCGCTGGGCGTCCACGCCGCTCCGATCGACCTCTCCTCGACGAACCCGCTGCCGGACATCGTGCACGGCGGGGACTCCTATGAGTCGATGGCGAACGGCGGGCACCCCCTGCCCGACGGCGGCAACGTGTACGCCCGGCTGTGGAACCCCACGGTCGCGCGCTTCGAGGAGGGGCTGGCCGAGCTGGAGCACGCCGAGGCGGCGGTCGCGTTCTCCAGCGGCATGGCGGCGATGACCGCGGCGATCCTGTCGCACACGACCGGGTCCGGCAAGCGCCACATCGTCGCGGTGCGGCCGCTCTACGGCGGCACCGACCACCTGCTCGACTCCGGCCTGCTGGGAGCCGAGACGACCTTCTGCACCGAGGACGAGGTGCGCGCGCACCTGCGCGAGGACACCGGCCTCATCGTCGTGGAGACCCCGGGCAACCCGACGCTCGACCTCGTCGACATCGCCGCAGTCGTCGCGCAGTCCGGCGGGGTCCCGGTGCTCGTGGACAACACCTTCGCCACGCCGCTGCTGCAGAACCCGCTGGATCTCGGAGCGGCGATGTCGCTGCACAGCGCGACGAAGTACATCGGCGGGCACGGTGACGTGATCGCCGGCGTCATCGCGTGCTCGGAGCACACCGCGCAGGCGCTGCGGCGCGTGCGGGCGATCACCGGAGCGCTGCTGCACCCCCTCGGCGCCTACCTGCTGCACCGCGGGCTGGCCACCCTGCCGGTGCGGATGGAGCGTCAGCAGCGCTCGGCGGAGCGGGTCGTGGCGTGGCTCGCCGAGCACCCGGCCGTCGCCGAGGTGTTCTATCCCGGGATCGGCGACGATCGGGGCCTCATCCCGCGCCAGATGCGCGGCGGCGGTGCGATGATCGCGGCCCGGCTGCGCGACGGCTACGCGGCTGCGGAGGCGCTCACCGGATCCGTGCGGCTGTTCACCCACGCCGTGTCGCTCGGCGGCGTGGACTCGCTCGTGCAGCACCCCGCAGCGCTGACGCACCGGCCGGTGGCGGCGGAGGCGCGCCCTGGGGCGGACATCGTGCGGCTGTCGATCGGACTCGAAGACCCGGAGGACCTCATCGGCGACCTCGCGCAGGCGTTCGCACGAGTCGCGGCCGCCGTCCGCTGACCTCGGCCCGGCGTCGCGTCGCCGCCGTCCACGCTCGCGACACGCGGCAGGCGACGGGAGTGTCGGTGGCCTCCGGCAGACTTGTGCGGTGACCGGTATGCGAACGTTCTGGACCGCTCTGCCCGTGGAAGGGCGCTGGCTGCTGTCCACCGTCGCGATCCAGACGCTGGGTCGCGGGTTGACTCTGCCTTTCACGATCATCTACCTGCACGAGGTGCGCGGGTTCGACCTGAGCGTGTCCGGGGCGCTGATGAGCATCATCGCCGTCACCGGCCTCATCGTGACGGGCCCGGGAGGCACGCTCATCGACCGCTACGGCGCCCGCCGGGTGCTGCTGGCCGGGCTCACGGCCATGATCGCGGGCTGCGTCCTGCTGGCCTTCGCCACGACGCCGGTCATCGCGGCGATCGGGCTGGTGATGATGGGCGTGAACTTCGGCGTGTCCTGGCCCGGCTTCAATGCGGTGATCGCGGCGATCGTCGACGGGGATCTCCGTCAGCAGTACTTCGGTGTGAACTTCGCCCTGATCAACCTCGGCATCGGCGTCGGCGGCATCGTGGGCGGCTTCTTCATCGACGTGCACCGCCCGGAGACCTTCACCGCCATCTTCCTCATCGACGCCGCGTGCTCCCTCATCCCGATGGCGCTGCTGCTCGGGCCGCTGCGGCATGTGCGCACCCATGCAGACCCCGCCGAGGCGCACGAGGAGCCGGCCGAGGGGTACCGTCAGATCCTGCGCCGCCCGGCCGTGCTGTGGATGACGCTGCTGACCTTCCTCGCGGTGTTCATCGGCTACGGCCAGATGGAGGGCGGCTTCCCCGCCTTCGCCCGCCAGGTGTCGGGCGTCTCCACGCAGATCATCGGATTCTCGTTCGCGGTGAACACAGCCGTGATCGTGCTGCTGCAGTTCGCCGTGCTGAGGCTCATCCGCGGGCGCCGGCGCACCAGGGTCATGCAGATCATGACCCTGACCTGGGCGCTGTCCTGGGCCGTCCTCGGACTCACCGGGCTGCTGCCGGGATCGGTCGCCGCGGCTGTCGGGGTGCTGCTGTTCATGGGCGTCTTCGCGTTCGGGGAGACCATGCTGCAGCCCACGGTGCCGGCGATCTACAACGATCTGGCGACCGACCGCAGCCGCGGACGCTACAACGCGATCAACGCCGCGGCCTTCCAGGGCGGTGCCATCGCCGGCCCGATCGCGGCGGGCCTGCTGCTCGGGGAGGGGCGTCAGGCGTGGTTCATCGTGGCGATGGTCCTGGGCGCCCTGCTCATCTGCGTGCTAGCTCTCGCGCTGGAGCGCCGTATCCCGTCCGAGGCCAACGGGCTCCCGGCTGCGCAGCCGGCGTCCGACGCGGAGGCTCGTTGACCCATGCGTGCATGATTTCTTTGCACAACTCTTGTGCAAAAAATCTGTGCATGTGATCCTGGGGGCATGGACGAGACTGAAGCGCCGGTGGGAATGCGCCTGGACGAACGGGCCGTGCGCGTGCTGGCGCATCCGCTGCGCTCCCGCATCCTCGGCCGGCTGCGCCTGCACGGCCCTGCGACCGCGACCGAGCTCGCCGCCGCCCTGAGCACCAACAGCGGGGCGACCAGCTATCACCTGCGCGCACTCGAGGACGTCGGACTCGTCGCAGACACCGGCGACGGGGCGGGCAAGCGGCGGATCTGGCGGGCGAGCACCGACTATCACTCGTGGAGCAACTCGGACTTCGCGGACGACGAGGACGCGCAGACCGCCCTCGGCTGGCTGCGGCGCGACTACGTGCGGCAGTACGCCGCGCGCGCGGAGCAGTGGCTCGACGCCGAGGCGGGCTGGCCCGTGGAGTGGGTCGACCGGCTCGGCTTCGGCGACGCGCTGCTCACGGTCACCCCGGGGCAGCTCGCCGCGTTCCAGGACGAGCTGGAGGCCCTCACCGAGAAGTACCGCCGCGCCGGTGAGGGGGATCCGGCCGCGCGCCGGGTGCAGCTCATCGTGCAGAGCATCCCGGTCGACCTCGACCCGACGGTGCAGCCGTGACCACGCGGACGTCCGGGACCCCCGTCGGAACCGGGACGCCGCCGGCCATCCCCGCGGCGCAGCGGCGATTGGTGCTGCTCACGGCGCTGCGGTGGCTGCCCGTCGGCGTGACGCTGGGGCTCACCGTTCTGCTTCCGCTCGAACGCGGGATGTCGATCGCGGCGATCGGATCCATCCTCGCCATCCAGGGCTTCGTCGCGCTGGCCCTGGAACTGCCGACCGGTGCGCTCTCCGACACCCTCGGACGCAGGCCGGTGCTCGCGGCCTCCGGTGTTCTCGCGGTCGTGGCGAGCGTGCTCTTCCTGATCGCCGACTCGTATGCGCTGTTCGCGATCTCGCTGCTCCTGCAGGGCCTGTTCCGCGTGCTCGATTCGGGATCGCTCGAGGCGTGGTTCGTCGACACGGTCCACGAGCACGATCCCCGCGCCGAGGTGGCGCAGCCCCTCGCCCGCGCGGGGACGGCGGTCGGGGTCGCCATCGCGGGCGGCGCGCTGTGCGGTGGCCTCCTCGTGGCCTGGCATCCGCTTGCCGGCCTGTCCGCCCTGATCCTGCCCATGCTCGTGGCGATCGCCCTGTACCTGGGGTACACGGTGCTCGTCGTCGTCCTGGTGCGGGACCCGGCGGTGCGCAGCGCGGGATCCGTCCGGCCTCTCGCAGCGATCGCAGGAGCCGCGCGGCAGACCCCGCGCACGATCGCCGACGGGCTGCGCCGTGCCGTCCGCTCCCGGGTGCTCCTCGGGCTCGTGCTCGTCGAGGTGTTCTGGTCCGTCGCGATGATCGGCTTCGAGACGCTCACGCCGCTCCAGCTGGAGGGGATCCTCGGGGGAGAGGACGCTGCAGCCGCCGTGTTCGGACCGGCCTCGGCCGCCGCATGGGGCCTGTTCGCGGTCGGGTCCCTGCTCGCGAGCCGGTTGAGCGGCGTGATCGGCGTGGCCTGGACCGCGATCCTCAGCCGAATCCTGAACGGCGCGTTCGTGGTGCTGATGGGGCTGTCCTCGGGCGTCGTCGGTCTCCTGATCGGCTACGGCCTCACCTACCTCGCGCATGGCGCGGCCGGACCCATGCACGCGGCGCTGCTGCACCGCGAGGCCGACCGTGCCACCCGGGCGACGATCCTGTCGCTCAACTCGATGGTCTCCGGTGGCGCGTACAGCATCGGGCTGCTCGTGATCACCGCCTTCGCCGGCGCCACGTCGCCCGCCGTGGCGACGGCGGTGGCAGGCGCGTTCAGCATCCTCGGCGCCCTGTGCTACCTGCCGGCTCTGCGCCAGGAGCGGGCGTCGGGCGCGGTGGGGCCGTCCCGGATCGCGGATCCGGCCTGATTCGTCCAGCGCCCGCGGGCCGGGCGCTGTTAGCGTGAACCCATGAGCGAGAACGGCCGGATCGGGGAAGCGGAACCGGTGACGGGCGAATCCTCCGCCGATGGCGGGCCCACCGCGACGACCCGTGCTCCACTCACCGCAGCCGAGGTCGCGGACCGCCGTGCTCGTGGCGAGGGCAACGTCATCGAGGCCCGCACGAGCCGCAGCTTCGGCGAGATCTTCCGCGCGAACGCCTTCACGCGGGTCAACGGCATCTACCTCGTGATGTTCCTGCTGATCCTCGGCACCGGCTACTTCATCGACGGGCTCTTCGGCCTGCTCATCGTCGTGAACAGCGTCGTCGGCATGGTCCAGGAGGTGCGGGCCAAGCGCACCTTGGACCGGCTCGCCCTGCTGAGCAAGGCGCCCGCCAGGGTCGAACGCGCCGAGGGCGTGTCCGACATCGACGTGGAGCAGCTCGTGCTCGACGACGTCGTGCTCGTCGCGGCCGGCGACCAGATCCCGGTGGACGGCATCGTGCTCGATGCCACGGGCCTCGAGGTCGACGAGTCGCTGCTCACCGGGGAGTCCGAGCCGGTGCTCGCCGGCGCCGGCTACGAGCTCAAGTCCGGCAGCTTCGTGGCCGCGGGATCCGCCGCTTTCCGTGCGACGGCGGTGGGGGAGCACGCCTACGCCGCCCGTCTCGCCAAGGAGGCCTCCGAGTTCCGCAAGCCGACCTCGCAGCTGCGCGCGGGGATCGATCAGATCCTGAAGTACGTCACCTGGGCGCTCATCCCGGTCGGCGTGCTCACGATCATCAACCAGATCTGGGGGCACTCGGAGGACTGGCGCAAGGCCGTCCGGGGTCTCGTCGCCGCGCTCGTGCCGATGGTGCCGGAGGGGCTCGTGCTGATGACGAGCGTCGCGATGGCCGTGGGCGTGATCCGCCTCGGCCGCCGCAACTGCCTCGTGCAGGATCTGCCGGCGATCGAGCAGCTCGCCCGCGTCGACGTGGTGTGCACGGACAAGACCGGAACCCTCACCGAGGACGGCATGCGGGTCGGTGCGGTGGAGCGGCTCGGCGAGGCGGACGACCGCATCGAGGGCGCGCTCGCAGCGCTCGGGCGAGCCGAGGGCAAGCCCAACGCGAGCATGGCGGCGATCCTGGAGCACGTGGGCGATGCGCCCGCCCTGACGGTGCAGACCTCCGTCGCCTTCTCCTCCGCGCGCAAGTGGGCCGCCGTGCAGTGTCCCGCCGCCGGCACGCAGCCCGTGGAGAGCTGGGTGCTCGGCGCGCCGGACGTGCTGCTCGCGGACGGCGACGCGGTGCGCACGCGCTCCGACGCGCTCGCGTCCGAGGGGCTGCGCGTGCTCGCCCTGACGCGCACCGATGCGCCGCTGCCGGCGACGGATGCCGCGGGCGACGGGCTGCCGGACGGCCTGAGCGCCGCGGCGCTCGTGATCCTGGATCAGCGCCTGCGCGCCGAGGCCCCGGGCGCGATCGCCTACTTCGCGCAGCAGGACGTGGACATCAAGGTCATCTCCGGGGATAACGCCGCCGCGGTCGGCGCGATCGCGTCCGAGGCCGGAGTGCCGAACGGCCGCGACGCGGTGGATGCGCGCGCGCTGGATCCCGACTCGGCGCACTTCGACACCGAGGTGCAGGAGCGCACCGCGTTCGGGCGGGTGACGCCCACGCAGAAGCGCGCCATGGTGCACGCGCTGCAGCGGGACGGACGCGTCGTCGCGATGACCGGCGACGGCGTCAACGACGTGCTCGCCCTCAAGGACGCCGACGTCGGGGTCGCGATGGGCTCCGGGTCGCCCGCGGCGCGCGCCGTGTCGCGCATCGTGCTGCTGGACAACTCTTTCGCCACGCTGCCGCATGTGGTCGCGGAGGGCCGCCGGGTGATCGGCAACATCGAGCGGGTCGCCACGCTGTTCCTCACCAAGACGCTGTACTCGATCCTGCTCGCGCTGCTCGTCGCGGTCACGGCGGTGCCGTTCCCGTTCCTTCCCCGGCATGTCACCCTCATCGCGTGGTTCACGATCGGGATCCCCGCGTTCTTCCTCGCGCTCGCGCCCAACACGGCCCGTGCGCAGGACGGCTTCGTGCGACGGGTGCTGGATGCGGCCGTGCCGGGCGGCATCGGCGCCGCGCTCGCCTCCTACGGGGCGTATCTCACGGGGCGGGCGGTGCTCGGGACGGGACGCGAGGTCGAGAAGCTCACCGCGTCGACCGCGTTCCTGGCGCTCGTCGTCGTGGCGTTCTTCGTGCTCATCACGGTCGCCCGCCCCTTCCGTCCGTGGAAGATCGTCCTCGTCGGCGCCATGATCGGCGGGATGCTCGTCGCCATCCTCACGCCGTTCGGATCCCGGCTGTTCGACGTCGATCTGCACGATCCGCGCGCCGTCCTCATCGCGTGCGCCTTCGGCGCGGCGGGCATCGGCGTGCGCTACGCGACCCGGGCCGTGCTGCGTGCCGTGTACGGCGCGGTCACCCGGCGCCGCGCGCGGCGCGAGGCGGCAGCCGTCCACTGAGCGGCGATCCCGGAGCCCGCCCGGGCGCTCCCCGTCATTGTCGGGCGAGCGCCGCCTGCCGGGCGGTGCGGATGCGACGCACCGCGGCACGGTCGGCGAGAGCGGCGCCGATGGTGCCGGCCCGGCGTGCGAGCTCCTGCGACTGACGCTCGACGAGCGCATGGAACGCTGCCGCGACGGCGAGGCTCAGCGGCACGCCCACCAGGCACGCCAGCCACCACTGCTCCGCGCCGAGGAGGTAGCAGAGCGTGGCCAGGATCGGCGCGTGCACGAGGTAGAGGCTGAACGACACGCGGCCGAGCCACTGCATCGGGGCCGTGCCCAGGGCGCGCTGGGCCTGAGGCCAGACCACCGCGAGGATCACGAGCAGCGCCGCTCCCGCGCCGGCGAGGGCCCACAGCAGGTCGGCGGCGATGGTGCCCGCGGTGAGGGGCCGGGCGAGCCAGCTCGCGATCAGCAGCGTGCACGCGACCACGGCGACCCAGGGCAGCACGCGCCGCACCTGCGGCCGGGCCGCCCAGTCGCGCAGTTCGGAGAAGCGCACCGCGATGAGCGTGCCGAGCAGGAACACCGGCAGGTAGGCGAGCGCGGAGTTGCCGCCGGCCCGACCGAGGAACATGAGGACGACGGTCAGCGCAGCCACGGGCACGGCGAAGCGACGCACCCGCAGCGCCAGCCACACGTACACGGGGAGCAGCAGCGAGAAGAACAGCTCCCAGCGCAGCGACCACAGCACGTTGTCGATCGGATAGTCGGAGCGCAGCAGCGTCATCTGCGAGAGCACGTCCGCCGCGGAGACGTGCGTCGCCTGGGTGTCCTGCATCCACGAGTCCTCGGGCATCGTCGAGGCGTCGCGCGGCACCAGGCGCACCAAGAGCGTCGCGGCGCCGAGCGCGGCGATCACCGGCACGTAGAGCCGCACCAGCCGCGCAGGGAAGTACCGCGCCCAGGAGAAGCCCGGCCGCAGCGCCGGCAGCGCCACGACGAGACCGGACAGCACGAAGAACACCATGACCGCTTCGGATCCGGCCAGCAGCAGCTTCAGCGGCGACTGCGTGAGCAGCGCCCAGCCGGCCGGATCCAGCCAGGGCTCCGCGATCAGGGAGGCATGGTGGATGAGCACGATCCCCGCGGCGAGGCCGCGGAGGCCGTCGAGCGAACTGATCCTGTTACCGTTCCGTGACATCCCTTTCCACGCTAGGCACGGAGTCTGGACGCCCCCTGAGCCGGGGCCCAGGGCTTGCGGAATGCGGCGCGATCAGCTAGCCGCCACCTCGACGACCTCGCCGCCGGTGAGCGCCACGAGCTCGTCGAAGGTCATCGGCATCACGGTGTGCGGCGTGCCGCCGGCCGTCCAGACCACGTCGTAGTCGCGCAGCGCGGCATCGACCACGGTGCGCACCGGCGCGGGATGGCCGACCGGCGCGACACCGCCGATCGCCTGCCCGGTCACCTCGCGCACGGTGGCCGCGGGCGCCATCGCGACGCTCTCCGCCCCGACCGCCGCAGCGAGCACATCGACGTCGACCCGGTGCCGCCCGCTGGTCATCACCAGCAGCGGCTCGCCGTCGGCGAGGAAGAGCAGGCTGGATCCGATCGCGCCGACCTCGCAGTCCAGCGCGGCGGCGGCCTGCGCCGCGGTGCGCGCGGAATCCGGGAGCTCGCGCACCTGCGACGCCAGCCCGGCGGCGCGCACGTGCTCTTGCACGATCCTGCTGCGTTCGGGAAGGGATTCGGTCGTGGCCTGCTCAGTCATGCGACCATGCTGGCACAGCGTCCATGCCGGAGGCGGAGCATGGAACGATGGATCCATGACCACCGCCAATCTCACCCGCACCGAGACGGCCGCGCGATCCGCGAGCGTCACTCTGCTGCGTTCCCGCCTCGAGCTCGACGTGACCGGCGCCGTGGACGCCGCGACCACGGGGTTCGCCACGTCGAGCACGCTGGAGTTCGACGCGACGGCGCCCGAGACCTGGGTCGACTTCCTCGGCGAGGCGGTGCAAGAGGTCGTCCTGAACGGCACGACGCAGGACGTGGAGTGGGACGGCGCCCGCATCCGGCTCCGCGGGCTGGCCGCGCACAACACGGTGGTGATCCGCGCGACCGGCGCCTACAGCCGGTCGGGTGAGGGACTGCACCGCTTCGTCGACCCGGTGGACGGCGGCGTGTACCTGTACACCCACGACGAGCCGGCCGACGCCCGCCGGTTCATGGCCTGCTTCGAGCAGCCGGACATGAAGGCGCCGCTGACTGTCGTCGTGACCGCACCGGCCGAATGGGAGGTGCTGGGCAACCAGTCGCCGGTGTCCACACGCGTCGAGGACGGCGCGCAGACCGTGGAGTTCGCGCCCACGCTGCCGCTGTCCAGCTATCTCACGTGCATCGCGGCGGGGCCGTACGTGCGCGTGTCGTCCGAGTGGCGTCGTGATGGGCTCGTGGTGCCGCTCTCGGTGCTGAGCCGAGCCTCGATGGCGGAGCACCTTCCCGCGGACGAGATCCTGGAGGTCACCCGCCAGGGGCTGGACTTCTTCGCGGACGCGTTCGCCTTCCCCTATCCCTGGGGCAAGTACGACCAGATCTTCGTGCCGGAGTACAACATCGGCGCGATGGAGAATCCCGGGCTCGTCACCTTCACCGAGGCGTACCTGTATCGCGGCGCGGCCACGCGCGCGCAGCGGCAGGCGCGGGCGAACACGATCCTGCACGAGATGGCGCACATGTGGTTCGGCGACCTCGTGACCATGCGGTGGTGGGACGACCTGTGGCTGAAGGAGTCGTTCGCCGACTACATGGGCTCGCACGCCTCCGTCGCCGCCACGGAATTCACCGACGCCTGGGTCGCCTTCGCCAACCGCCGCAAGGCCTGGGCGTACACGCAGGACCAGCTGCCCACCACGCACCCGATCGTCGCCGACATCACCGACCTCGAGGCGGCGAAGCTGAACTTCGACGGCATCACCTATGCCAAGGGCGCCGCCGTGCTCAAGCAGCTCGTCGCGTTCGTCGGCGAGGACGCGTTCTTCGACGGCGCCCGCCGGTACTTCGCGCGGCATGCGTACGGCAACACGACGCTGGAGGACCTGCTCGTCGAGCTCGAGCAGGCCTCGGGCCGTGACATGCGGGCCTGGGCGCAGGCGTGGCTGCAGACGACCGGCATGAGCACGCTGCGTATCGAGCGGGATGCCGACGGCGCGGCCGTCGTGGTGCAGAGCGACCCCCGACCGCACCGACTGCAGATCGGCCTGTACGACCTTCGCGGCGATGCGCTCGTGCTGCGGGAGCGGGTGCCGGTCGAGCTCGTCGCGGAGCGCACCCCCGTGACGCTGCCGGACGCCGACCTCGTGCTCCTCAATGACGGCGATCTCACCTACGCCAAGGCGCGCCTCGACGACCGCTCTCTGGCCGCCGTGGAGCGCGGGCTGTCCTCGCTCGACGATGCGCTGGCGCGCGGTCTCATCTGGGCGGCACTGTGGAACGCGGTGCGGGACGGAGACCTCGCCGTGGCGCGCTACCTCGAGATCGTCGTCGCCCATGCGCCGGCCGAGAGCGACAGCGCTCTGCTCGGCGGCGTGGTGCTGAACGCCGCCTCCGCCATCGGGCACTACCTGCCGGAGGCGGACCGCGCCGCGGCACGCCGGGCGTGGCTCGACGCCACGTGGCGGGCGCTCGGGGGCGCGGAGCCTGCCAGCGACGCGCAGCTGGTCTGGGCGCGCGCGTTCGCCGCCGCTGCCTCGTTCGACGATGCACGCCGGCTCGACGTGTCCACGCTGCTCATCGGAGCGGGCCCTTCGGGGCTTCCGATGGATGCGGATCTGCGCTGGGAGCTGCTCACCGCGCTCGTCACCACGGGTCACGCCGGGGCGGAGGAGATCACGGAGGAGCAGCTGCGCGACAACACCGCCAGCGGCCGCACCGCGGCGCTCGCCGCGGCCGCGTCGACGCCGAACGCCGCCGTGCGCGCCGCGGACTGGCGCGCAGCGTGGGGCGATCTGACACTCAGCAACGACCACCTCGACGCGACGATCCGCGGCTTCCGGGCGGGCGGGCGCCGCGATCTCGTCGAGCCCTTCGATGCCGACTACTTCGCGCTGATCGAACCGGCCTGGGCGCAGCGCTCGATCGAGATCGCCCGTCGTCTCGTGATCGGCCTGTATCCCGACACCGAGTCCACGGAGCTGGTGGACGCGTGGCTGGACGCGCATCCGCAGGCCCCGCCCGCGCTGCGCCGCATCGTGCTCGAGCAGCGGGACCACCAGCAGCGGGCGATCCGCGTGCGTCAGGCGCAGGGCGCCCTCGTCTGAGCGCCCCGGTCCCTGAGCCTGTCGAAGGGGCCCGACCGGGGGAGCGGCCGGCCCCGGTCCCTGAGCCTGTCGAAGGGTCCCGGCCGGGGGAGCGGCCGGCCCCGGTCCCTGAGCCTGTCGAAGGGGCCGGAGGCGGACGCGGTTCTAGAGTTCTCGCATGACGTTCGCGACGCTCGCGCTCCTCGTACTGGTGGGGCTGGCGGGACCGCTGCTGTCCGCACGGCGGGCGTGGCGGGTGCCGCTGATCGCAGGGGAGCTGCTGGCCGGCCTCGTCATCGGCGCGACCGGTTTCCGCTGGGTGGATGCGTCGGAGCCGACGCTGACCCTGCTCGCGCAGATCGGCTTCGGGCTGATCATGCTCGTGATCGGATCCCACATCCCGATCCTGGACCGCCGGGTGCGTGCCTCGGTGGGCAGGGGCGCGTCAGGGGCGCTCCTCGTCGCCGTCGCTGCGGTCGGACTCGGGATCGCGGTCGCTGCGCTGTTCGGCAACCGGCACGGCGCGGTGTACGCGGTGCTGATCGCCTCGTCGTCGGCGGCGCTCGTGCTGCCGATGCTGCAGTCCTTGCGCGTCTCGGCCGCATCGGCGGCGCAGCTGATCGCGCAGATCGCGATCGCCGACGTGGCCTGCATCCTCGCCCTGCCGCTCGTGCTCCAGCCCGGGCGCGTCCCGCTCGTGGCGATCGGCGGGATCGGGATCGCCGCGGCCGGTCTGGTGATCGTCATCGTGCTGCGCCGGATCGGGCCGAGGCGGCTGCATCTCGTGCACGCGGTGTCGGAGTCGCGCCAGTTCGCACTCGAGCTGCGGGTGAGCCTGCTCCTGCTCTTCGCCCTGGCCGGCATCGCCCAGTTCACCCACGTCTCGGTGATGATGGCGGGATTCACGCTCGGCCTCGTGCTGGCGGCGGTCGGGCAGCCGCGCCGCCTGGCACGGCAGCTCTTCGGGATGACCGAGGGCTTCTTCGGCCCGCTCTTCTTCGTCTGGCTCGGATCCTCGATCGACCTGCGCCAGCTGGCGACGCATCCGCAGATGGTCCTGCTCGGCCTCGCGCTCGGCGCGGCGGCGGTCCTCGCGCACCTGCTGGGGCGCGTGGTGGGACTGCCGTGGTCGCAGACGGTGGCCTCGGCAGGGCAGCTGGGCGTGCCGGTGGCGGCCGTGGCGCTCGGCGTGGAGGCGCGTTCGCTCCTGCCGGGCGAGGGGGCGGCGATCCTGCTGGGCGCGCTGGTGGCGGTCGTGTCGTCGACCGCCGCCGTCGCAGCGGTCTCCCGGGGGACGACCGCCGAGCCGACGGAGCCGTCCGGCTCTGCTCCGTCGGCCGATCGGCCGTCCTGAGCCGGAGCCCGGTCAGACCTCGAGGTCGTCGCCCGGGTTCAGCTCGAAGAACTCTCCGCCGTTCTGCTCCGTCGCCCACTTCAGGCGGGCCCGATGCATGTTGGCGCCGATCACGGACAGTGTCATGTCGTGCGTGCCGAAGGCGCGGCGTGGGCGCACCGCGAGCACGAAGTCCATCGCGTCGCCGATCTTCAGCCACGGAGCGCCGGCCGGAGCGGCGAGCGTGCCCACTGCGACGCCCTCCGGCACCGCGTAGGAGTCGCCGGGGTAGTACAGCTCGTCGTCGACGAGCACGCCCACGTTCTCGATCCGGGGGATGGAGGAGTGGATCTCCGCGTGCACGCCGCCGAAGAACCGCAGGGTGAACTCACCCGCGGTCACCGTGTCGCCGGGAGCGACCTCGGTGATCTCGTAGCCGTCTCCGGCCGCGCGGACCACGCCCGCGGGGGCGAAGATCGGCGTGCCGGGTGCATCCCTGAGGATCCGGTCGAGGTGATCGGGGGTCCAGTGGTCCGGGTGCTCGTGGGTGATGACGACGCCGACGAGGCGGTGCAGGTCGTCCAGGGGGAGGGTGAAGCTGCCGGGGTCGATGAGCAGGGTCTGGCCGTGGTCGTCGACGCGGAGTGCCGCGTGCTCATGCTTCGTGATGCGCATGCTCCGAGCGTAATCCGGCGGAGCGCGACACTCCCGGGGGTCGCGGCGGAGCGGCCTCGATTTGGCGGGCGCTGTGCGTCATGTCATACTTGAACGGTTGTCGCGAGACGGAAACGGATCGCAAAGACGGCCCCATCGTATAGCGGCCTAGTACGCCGCCCTCTCACGGCGGTAACGCGGGTTCGAATCCCGCTGGGGTCACAGACAGCACACGAAAGCCCTCGGTTCGCCGAGGGCTTTCGTGGTCTCCGGCGCCGAACGCCGGTGCCGCGCTCAGGCGCGACGGTCGGCGTCCGCGCCGGCTCCCGATGCCCGACGGGCACGGGCCGTGCGGCGCAGCCGCAGCACGCCCCGCACGATCGCGGCGAGGACGGCGGCGACCGCGAGCCAGGGGAGCAGGAACCCGAGCGCGATCACCAGCGCGTTCAGCGAGACGATGAGCCCGTTCCAGCCGGCGGCCAGTCCGTCGCCGAAGCCTCCGGGGTCTGCGGCCGCCGGGGCCTGCCGCATCAGCGTGACCTGCACCGAGGACATCGCCACCTGGGTTTCGAGATCCTTCAGCTGCTGCTGCGCGGACTGCAGCTGCCCCTGGCGCTCGGTGAGCGCGGTCTCGGCGGTGAGCAGGTCGGACACGCTGCTCGCCTGGGCCATCAGCTGGGTCAGCCGCTGCACCGACGCGGTGAGGGAGTCGACCTGAGCGCGCAGGTCCGTGGTGGTGGTCGTCACGTCGCTGGCGGCGAGGGAGGTGGCCAGCACCGTGCCCTCCGAGCGCAGCTCGTCCATCACGGCGGGGAGGTCCGCGGCGGGCACGCGCAGCGTCACCCAGCCGTCGCCGGCCGGAGGCACGATCCCGTCGGTGGCGGCGGGCGCGGAGGAGGAGCCGATCTGCTCGCTCTCGATGAACCCGCCGTGCTTCTGCGCGAGCGCGGCGAGTGCGTCGGCAGCCTTGCGCACGTCGTGCACCTGCACGGTGGCCGATCCGGTGCGGATGACGTCCCGCGGCGTCGTCGCGGATGAGGCGGCGCCTCCCGCGTTCCCCGTGGCGCTCTGCGCGAGCTCCTTGGAGGATCCGCTCATCGGCTTCGCTCCCGAAGAGCTGTCGTAGGGCGCGGAGATCGCGGATGATCCGGATGAGGATCCGGTCAGGTGCAGGATCGACGGGGTGACGAGCACGCCGACGACGAAGGCTGCGGCGATCCCGCCCGCGGTGAGCCAGCGGCGCCGCCGCGTACGCCCACGGGACGCGGAGGCGCGCTCCTGCTGCGCCTGCCGCTCCTCGGCGATCTGGGTGAAGACGGCCTCCTCGATGCGGTCCACGGCGTCATCGGACAGTTCCGGCAGTGTGATCGGGGTGGTGGTCATGATGCGGGCTCCGTTTCGGTCACAGCGCCGCGCAGGCGGGTGCGCACGCGGGAGAGACGGTTGCGGACGACGCCGTGCCCGACGCCGAGCTCCTCGGCCGCGGCGCGGTAGTCGTAGCCCTCGGTCGCGCACAGCCGGAAGATCTCGCGATCGAGAGTGCTCATCCCGCCGAGCTCCTCGGCGATGCGCTCGGCGAGCTCGGAGGCGATGACCTGCTGCTCGACGTCGATGAGCGCGGGGAGCCGCTCATCGGCCTCCCCGGTGGTGTGGGCCGCGTCACGCTGCCGGCGGCGCAGGCGGTTGGCCGCCTGGAACCGGCACACGGTCGCCAGCCAGGGCAGCAGCGACTCGCCCACCAGCTCCAGGCCGGGCAGCTTCCGCCAGGCGACGACGAACGTCTCCTGGGTCACGTCCTCCGCATCGCCGGCGTCGCCGAGGATGCCGTACGCGATCCAGTAGACGGGTCGGACGTGCGCGCGATAGAGCGAGCGGAAGGCGGATTCGCTTCCCGCCGCCGCCCGCGCGACGAGCGTCCTGTCGTGTGCGTCGTGTGCCATGCCGGCTCCGTTCGGTGTCTCTCACCTAGCAGTGTCGGGGGCGGCGGGTTCGTCTCACTCAGCCTTTGCTGACGATCGGGACGTGCGGATCCTTCTGGTGCCGCAGCCAGATCGTCGAGAGCGCCGGCACGGTCAGCGTGGCCCGGGGCGAGCCGTTCTCGACCTCGGACGCGTACACCAGGCCGAGGTTTCCCTCGCCGTGGCCGCCGAACTCGCTCGCGTCCGTGTTCAGCACCTCGGTCCAGCCGCCCGCGAGCGGAAGGTCCAGCGGCATGCCGTGGCGGGTCGCGCCCGAGAAGTTGCTGATCACCGCGAGGTGCCCGCCGTGGGCGTCGCGGCGGACGAAGGCGACGATGTTCGGATCCCATTCCGGCGCGCCGATCCGGGTGAACGACGACGCGTCGTGGTCTCGCTCCCACAGCGGCGCGTTGGCCCGGTAGACGCGGTTCATCGCGCCGACGAAGCCCTGCAGCTGCTGGTGCGAGGGCTGATCGAGCAGCCACCAGTCCAGGCCGCGGTCGACCGACCACTCCGAGAACTGGCCGAACTCCTGGCCCATGAACAGCAGGTTCTTGCCCGGGTGCCCCCACATGTAGCCGAGGTAGGCGCGCACGTTCGCGAGCTTCGCGGTGTGATCGCCCGGCATCTTCGAGATCAGGCTGCCCTTGCCGTGCACGACCTCGTCGTGGCTGATCGGCAGGATGTAGTTCTCCCCGAAGGCGTAGACGAACGAGAACGTCATCTCGCCCTGGTGGTGCGAGCGGTACAGCGGGTCGCGCTCGATGTAGACGAGCGAGTCGTTCATCCAGCCCATGTTCCACTTGAACCCGAACCCGAGACCGCCGTGATCCGTGGGCGCGGTGACGCCGGGGAAGCTCGTCGACTCCTCGGCGACCATGACGATGCCCGGGTGCCTGCGGTAGGCCGTGGCGTTGACCTCCTGCAGGAACCGGATGGCCTCGAGGTTCTCCCGTCCGCCGTGGATGTTCGGCTCCCACTCGCCCTCGTTGCGCGAGTAGTCCAGGTACAGCATCGAGGCGACCGCGTCGACGCGCAGGCCGTCGGCGTGGAACTCGTCCAGCCAGTACAGCGCGTTCGCGACGAGGAAGTTGCGCACCTCGTTGCGGCCGTAGTCGAAGATCAGGGTGCCCCAGTCCTTGTGCTCGCCGCGGCGCGGATCCGGGTGCTCGTAGACCGCCTCCCCGTCGAACTTCGCGAGTGCGAAGGAGTCGCGGGGGAAGTGCCCGGGCACCCAGTCGATGATCACGCCGATCCCCGCCTGGTGCAGCCGGTCGATCAGGTAGCGCAGGTCGTCCGGCTCGCCGAAGCGGTGCGTGGGCGCGTAGTAGCCGGAGACCTGGTAGCCCCACGACGGCGCGAACGGGTGCTCGGCGACCGGCATGAGCTCCACGTGGGTGAAGCCGATCTCGGTGACGTGCCCGATCAGCTGATCGGCGATCTCGCGATAGCCGAGCCCCGGACGCCACGAGCCGAGGTGCACCTCGTACACGCTCATCGGCTGCGCGACCGCGTGCGTGGCCGCGCGGCGGGTCATCCACGCGCCGTCCCCCCACGTGTACCCCGACTCGGTGACGATCGACGCCGTCGCCGGGGGAGTCTCCGCGAGCTGCGCCATCGGGTCGGCCTTGAGGATCCATTGCCCGCTGCGGGTCAGGATCTCGTACTTGTACTGTGCGCCGACGCCCACGCCGGGCAGGAACAGCTCCCACACGCCGCTCGAGCCCATCGAGCGCATCGCGTCGAGCCGGCCGTCCCAGCCGTTGAAGCTGCCGACGATGCGCACGGCCTGCGCGTGCGGCGCCCACACCGCGAACGCCGTCCCTTGCTCGCCGTCGACCACGCGCGGGTGCGCGCCGAGCGCCTCCCACAGCCGTTCGTGCCGGCCCTCGCGGATCAGGTGCAGATCGAGCTCGCCGATCGTGGGGACGTGCCGGTACGGATCCCCGGAGATCCAGTCCGGGGCGTCCGCGTAAGTGGCCTTGATCCGGTACGCGCCGGCGGGGCCGCTCAGCTCGCCCTCCCAGATGCCGTCGGCGAGATGGCTGAGGGGCACGTCGGCGCCGCCGTCGACCAGCACAGAGACGCTCTTCGCGAGCGGTCGCAGTGCACGCACGACGGTGACCCGTCTGCCGTCCGCGTCCTGCCGCGGATGCGCGCCGAGCACGGAATGCGGGTCGTGGTGCGAGCCCGACGCGACCGCCCCGAGCACAGCCGCATCGATCGTCGTGGTGATCATGGCTGCCCCTTCACATGGAGGATGTGCACCGGCTCCGTGAAGGCGTCCAGGCGCACGAAATTGTGGTCCGTCCAGGTCCAGACGGATCCGGTGACGAGGTCTTCGACCTCGTACGTCGTCCCCGGCTCGACGCCCCAGGCGCGGGTGTCGAGATGCACGGTGGTCTGCCGCACCGAGTGCGGGTCCACGTTGGCGATGACGATGATCGTGTCGTCGGCGCCCGTGCCGGTGAAGGTCGCGTCGAGGTGCTTGGAGAACACCAGGATCGCGTCGTCGTCGCTCCAGTGCACGCGCAGGTTGCGCAGCTGCCGCAGTGCGGGATGTGCGCGGCGGATCTCGTTGAGGCGGGTGAGGTAGGGGGCGAGCGAGCGTCCCTCCGCCTCGGCCTTGGCCCAGTCGCGCAGCTTGTACTCGTACTTCTCGTTGTCGATGTTCTCCTCGGATCCCGGCCGGGCCACGTTCTCGATCAGCTCGTAGCCGGCGTAGACGCCGTAGAGCGGGGCACCGGTGGCGGCGATCGCGGCGCGGATCTTGTACGCCGCGCGGCCGCCGAACTGCAGGTACTCGGTGAGGATGTCCGGGGTGTTCACGAACAGGTTCGGCCGCATGTAGTCCGCGGTCTCCTGCGAGACGGAGAGCAGGAACTCCTCCAGCTCGGCCTTGGTGTTGCGCCAGGTGAAGTAGCTGTAGCTCTGCTGGAAGCCGACCGCCGCGAGCCCACGCATGGGGGCGGGGCGGGTGAACGCTTCGGCCAGGAACACGACGTCCGGGTGCTTGGTGTTGACGGTGCGGATCAGCCATTCCCAGAACCGCAGCGGCTTGGTGTGCGGGTTGTCGACGCGGAAGATCCGCACCCCCTGCGCGATCCAGTGCTCGACGATGCGCAGCACCTCGGTGTACAGCCCCACCGGATCCCGGTCGAAGTTCAGCGGATAGATGTCCTGATACTTCTTCGGCGGGTTCTCCGCATACGCGATGGAGCCGTCGGGCAGCTCCGTGAACCACTCGGGATGGGCCTCGACCCAGGGGTGGTCGGGTGCGGCCTGCAGGGCCAGGTCGAGCGCGATCTCGATGTTCAGCTCGTTCGCCTTCTTCACGAACCGGCGGAAGTCGGCGAGGGTGCCCAGATCGGGGTGCACCGCGTCGTGACCACCCTCGGCGGCGCCGATGGCCCACGGGGAGCCGGGGTCGCCCGGGCCCGCGACCAGCGTGTTGTTGCGGCCCTTGCGGTTGAGGCGGCCGATGGGGTGGATCGGAGGGAGGTACAGCACGTCGAAGCCCATCGCGGCGACCGCGGGCAGGCGCTTCTCGGCCGTCTTGAACGAGCCGCTCGTGATCGTGCCGTCCGGGTTCTGCACGGCCCCCTCGGACCGCGGGAAGAACTCGTACCACGCGGCGGCGCCCGCGATCGTGCGCTCCACGACGATCGTCTGCCACGCCGTCGCCGAGTCGAGCGCGGTCAGCGGGCGCACCGCGAAGAGTGCGGCGAGCTCGGGGTCCGTCGCGACGGCGAGCGCCTCCTCCGCGGTGCCGTCGGGGGAGCCCAGCGACTCCGCGACCGCCGCGAGGTGCTTGCGCTCGGGCTTGGGGCGCGTCTTGTCCGCGGCGGCGCGGGTGAGCAGCTGCGCGCCGAGGGCGCGCATCACCTCGACGTCGACGCCGGCGGCGATCTTCAGCTCCGCGGCGTGCGCCCAGGTGGCGAACTCGTCCGCGAACGCCTCGAAGCGGAAGGTCCAGGCGTGCTCCTCGTCGAGGGCGACGTCGACCTGCCAGCGGTCGGTGCCGTCCTGCAGCGGCGTCAGGCGGTGCAGGCTCTCCTGGTGGTTCGGGGTGCGCAGTCGGAGGTGCACGCCGATGATGTCGTGCCCTTCGCGGAACGCCACCACCCGGAACGGGATCACCTCGCCCGCGAAGGCCTTCGGGTGGAACCCTCCGGGGGCCGCCGGAGACGGATCCAGCAGCGGGATCCGGGTCGTCTGAGCATCCGCGGCGTCGATGTCCGGCAGTGCTCGCACCGGGATCTGGGCGGTGCTGCGGAGAGCATCGGGCGAGGGCTGTGTGGCGGTTCGTTCGGACACACCCTGAACCTACCGCGCCGGAGCCGACGGGAGGTAGCCGTGTGTCACTCGGCGCGGAAGAGTCGCATCGACGTGCCGGGAAGCGCGATCACGTCGCCCGGACGGTGCACCGTCTCGACCGGCGACGGACGCTCATCCGCGCTCGACCAGAGCGCGATGTAGCGCGTCACGCCCTCGATCACGGGCAGGCGCACATCGATCGGCGACTCCGTGCCGTGCACGATCAGCAGGATGCGATTGAAGGCCTCCTTGTCGGGCGTGGACGCGGCCGCGTACTGCAGGGTGCGGTTGCGCGGGTCGTTCCACTGCTCGACCTCCATCGTCTCGCCGTCCTGATCGAACCAGTCCATGACCGACGCGTTCGGGATGTGCTCGCCGAGCCGCGCGTACAGGAGGGGACGCAGGGCGGGGTTCTCGTCCCGCAGCCGGATGAGCCGGGCCGTGTGCGCGAGGAGGTCCTTCTGCCAGGGCTCGTGGTCCCAGTTGAGCCAGCTGATCGCGGAGTCCTGGCAGTAGGCGTTGTTGTTGCCGCGCTGCGTGCGCCCGAATTCGTCGCCGGCCGTCAGCATGGGCACTCCGGCCGAGAACAGCAGCGTGCCGAGCAGGTTGCGCATGGCTTTGCGCCGGGCGGCGAGGATGCCGGGATCGTCGGTGGGACCTTCGGCGCCGTGGTTGAACGAGCGGTTCATGTCCGCGCCGTCCCGGTTGTCCTCGCCGTTGGCCTCGTTGTGCTTGACGTCGTAGGCGACGAGGTCGTGCAGCGTGAAGCCGTCGTGCGCGGTGACGAAGTTGATGCTGGCGAGGGGCCCCCGCTCGTCGCTGAACGTGTTCGCCGATCCCGCGAGACGGTTGGCGAAGCCGCCGATGCCGGTCGGCGCCGAGGCGCGGCGGGCGTAGTCGATGTCGCTGAGCCAGAAGTTGCGGACGCGGTCGCGGTAGCGGTCGTTCCACTCGCTCCACCCGGCCGGGAAGTTGCCGGTCTGCCATCCGCCCATGCCGACGTCCCAGGGCTCCGCGATGATCTTGGCGTCGGCGAGCGCCGGATCCGTCCTGATCGCCTGCAGCAGCGGATGCTCCGGGGTGTAGGTGTTCGACTCGTCGCGGCCGAGCGCCGTGGCCAGGTCGAAGCGGAAGCCGTCGATCTGCATCTCGGTGGCCCAGTAGCGCAGCGAGTCCAGGACGAGGCGCGCGGCGGCCGGAGTCGCGGTGTTCAGCGTGTTGCCGCAGCCCGTCGTGTCGACGTAGCTGCCGTCCTCGAGCTGGCGGTAGTAGAGGGCGTTGTCGATGCCGCGCAGGCTGCTGCGGGGACCGCCGATGCCCTCTTCGCTCGTGTGGTTGTACACGACGTCGAGGATCACCTCGATTCCGGCCAGGTGCAGGAGCTTCACCATGCCCTTGAACTCGCGCAGCACGGCCTCCGGACCGGCCTTGCGGGCCTCCTCGGTCGCGTAGGCCGCATGCGGAGTGAAGAAGTTCAGGGTGTTGTAGCCCCAGTAGTTCGTCAGGCCGCGGTCGAGCAGCCGGGGCTCCGAGGCGAACGCGTGCACCGGCAGCAGCTCGACGGCGGTGATGCCGAGTTCGCGGTAGTACTCGATCATCGCGGGGTGCGCGAGCCCGGCATAGGTGCCGTGCAGCGCCGGCGGCACGCCGGGATGGCGCTTGGTGAGCCCCTTGACGTGCCCTTCGTAGATCACCGTGCGATCCATCGGGGTCTGCGGCTTGGTGACGTCGCCCCAGTCGAAGCCGTCCTCGATGACCACCGAGCGCCACTCCTCGTAGCCGTCGCCCTGCGCGAGGCCGCGCGCATAGGGATCCAGGAGGAGGGTCTCGGGGTTGAAGGTGTTGCCGGGGCCGTGTGCGCCGTCCACGCGCAGCGCATAGCGCGTGCCGGGCCGCAGGAGCTCCGTCGTGATCTCCCAGACGCCGCCGGGACGGCGCTCGAGCGCGAGCTGGGCGGTCTCCCAGTCCAGGTCGGTCTCATCGAAGATCACGAGCTCGATCGACGACGCGTTCTGAGACCAGACGCGCAAGGTCGCGACCCCGTCATGGAGGCGGACGCCGAGATCGTCCAGGGAAGGGCTGCACAAGGAGCAGCTTTCGCCGTCGGGTACCGGCGCCTTGTCCTCTATCGCATGCGGACACATGACGGACAGAATACGCGGCCTGACGGGCTCGGGATGCCACGCGGTCCCGCGATCCCTGCCACCGGGTCCCGCGAGGGGGGGTGACCGGATCCTGTCGGCGCGGGAGGTGCGAGAGTGGAGGTGTGCACTACCTGGATCACGCCGCCACCACCGATCTGCGTCCCGAGGCCGCGGACGAGTGGCTGCGGGTCGCGCGGACGACGGGCAATGCCTCGTCCACGCACGGCGCCGGCCAGCAGGCCCGCCGGATCCTGGAGGAGTCCCGGGAGCGGCTCGCGGAGGTGCTCGACTGCGATCCCATCGAGGTGGTGCTGACCTCGGGCGGCACGGAGTCGGTGAACCTCGCCGTGCAGGGGCTGTGGCGCTCTCGGCAGGCGGCGGCCGACGCCGTCGTGCTGCCGGACGGCGAGCACCACGCGACCCTCGACACCGTCGCCGCGCTCGCCGCGGACGGCGCGACGGTGCGCCCCGTCCGCCTCGATGCGGTCGGCCGCATACCCGTCGGCGAGTTCGCCCGGGCGGTCGCCGCGTCGGGTGCCGCCCTGGCCACGGCCCTCGTCGCGAACAACGAGGTGGGCACCCTCAACGACGTGGCGGGTCTGGCGGGCGCGGCCGCGGCGGCCGCGGTTCCGCTGCACCTCGACGCCGTGGCGGCCCTGGGCCACGTGCCCGTGTCGTTCCGGTCGTGGCGGGGCGATGCCGCGGCCGGGGCCGGGCTGGTCGCGCTCAGCGTGGCGGGCCACAAGATCGGCGCGCCGGTGGGGACGGGCGCGCTCGTGGTCGCCCGATCGGCGCGCCTTTCTCCGCTGCTGCACGGCGGAGCGCAGCAGCGGGGCCTGCGGTCGGGCACGCAGGACGTGGCCGGCGCCGCCGCGTTCGCGCGCGCCGCGGAGCTCGCCGAATCCGAGCGTGACGCGGAGGCCGCCCGCCTGGGCACGTTGCGCGACCAGCTCGTCGCGGGCGTCCTCGCGCGCGTTCCCGCGGCGCGGCTGCTCGGCGACCCGGCGCCGGAGGGGCGCCTGCCCGGCAACGCCCACCTGCTGTTCCCCGGGGCGCCCAGCGAGAGCCTGCTGTTCCTCCTGGATGCGGCGGGGATCTCGGCATCCGCGGGCTCCGCGTGCCAGGCCGGTGTCGCCGAGCCGTCGCACGTCGTCCAGGCGCTCGGCCGCAGCGAGGCCGAGGCCCGCAGCGTCATCCGCTTCACGCTCGGGCGCACGTCGGGCGACGCCGACGTCGACGCGGTGCTCGCGGTGATCGGCGAGGCCTACGAACGGGCCTCCGGGGCGGCCCGTTGAGCCGTCCCGGTCCGCGCTCAGCCGACCGCTCCTAGACTGGATCCATGCGTGTTCTGGCGGCGATGAGCGGGGGAGTGGACTCCGCGGTCGCTGCGGCGCGCGCCGTCGAGGCGGGTCACGACGTGGTGGGCGTGCATCTCGCGCTGTCCCGAGCCGGCGGCACGCTGCGCACCGGCAGCCGGGGCTGCTGCACCATCGAGGATGCGATGGACGCGCGGCGCGCGGCGGATCGGCTCGGGATCCCGTTCTACGTGTGGGATTTCTCGGAGCGATTCCGCGAGGACGTGATCGAGGACTTCGTGTCGGAGTACCGGGCGGGCCGCACGCCGAACCCGTGTCTGCGCTGCAACGAGAAGATCAAGTTCGCGGCGCTCCTGGAGCGCGCCCTCGAGCTGGGCTTCGACGCGGTGTGCACCGGTCACTACGCCACCCTCGTCGACGGGCCGGACGGCCTCGAGCTGCATCGCGCCTCGGACGCGGCCAAGGACCAGTCCTATGTGCTCGGCGTGCTCACCGCCGAGCAGCTCGCGCACACGTACTTCCCGCTCGGATCCACGCCGTCCAAGGCGCTCGTGCGCGCGGAGGCCGCGGAGCGCGGGTTGAGCGTGGCGCAGAAGCCGGACAGCCACGACATCTGCTTCATCCCGGACGGCGACACGCGCGGGTGGCTGGCCGAGAAGGTGGGCGCGGAGCAGGGCGAGATCGTCGACCGCGACGGTGCGGTGGTCGGCACGCACGACGGCGCGCACGCGTTCACCGTGGGCCAGCGCCGCGGGCTGCGCCTCGGCGTGCCCGCGCCCGACGGCAAGCCCCGTTTCGTGCTCGAGGTGCGTCCGGTCTCGAACACCGTCGTGGTCGGGCCCAAGGAGGCGCTCGCGATCGCCGAGATCTCGGGGGAGCGGCGCTCCTGGGCGGGCGCTGCGCCTGCGCAGTCCGAGTTCGCGTGCCAGGTGCAGATCCGCGCCCATGCGGATCCTGTCCCGGCGCGCGCGTTCGTGTCCGGCGATGGCGTGCGGGTGATCCCGGACCAGCCGCTGGACGGCGTCGCGCCGGGACAGAGTGCTGTGCTCTACATCGCAACGCGCGTGCTCGGGCAGTTCACGATCGATCGCACGGTGTCGGCGGTGCCCGCCGGCGTGTGATGTCCCACCCCGCTCGTAGACTTCAGGGGTGCCGGAGAACATCTCGCTGGAAGACGCCCGTGCCGAGGCGGAGGAGCTGACCACCCGCATCCTGGAGGCGAAGGACGCGTACTACGGGCGCGACACCTCGCTGGTGGACGACGCCACCTACGACTCCTGGATGCACCGGCTCGAAGAGCTCGAGCGGCTGCACCCCGAGCTGCAGGGGCAGGACTCGCCCACGCAGATGGTCGGCGCCGCCGAGACGACCGGATTGCAGACGATCGAGCACGCCGAGCGGATGCTCAGCCTCGACAACGTGTTCTCGCTCGACGAGCTGCGGGACTGGGCCGCGAAGACCCGCGCCGCGGCGGGGCGCGACGTGGCCTGGCTCACCGAGCTCAAGATCGACGGACTCGCGATCAACCTGCGCTACGAGAACGGCGTGCTCACCTCGGCGGCGACCCGCGGGGACGGTCGGGTCGGCGAGATCGTCACGGAGAACGCCCTGCGCGTCGCCGGCATCCCCGAGCGCCTGAGCGGATCCGGTCATCCTCCGGTCGTGGAGGTGCGCGGCGAGGTGTTCATCCCGGTCGCGGCCTTCGAGCGGCTGAACGCTGCGCAGGCCGCCTTCCGCGACCGCGCGTACGCCGAGGCCCTGGAGCGGTTCCAGGCGCGGGCCGGCACCAAGAAGCCGTTCGACGAGGAGAAGGCGCGCACCGCCGCCGCGCGGCGCTTCCCCTCGTTCGCGAACCCGCGCAACGCGGCGAGCGGCGGGCTACGCCAGCAGCTGGACAAGAAGGACGGCATGGAGCTCGAGGCCGGCCTGCTGCGGGTCGACTCGCTGGCGCTGTATGTGCACGGCATCGGCGCGTGGCCGGACCCGCCGGTCGCGGCGCAGAGCCAGGTCTACGACCTGCTCGCGGAGTGGGGCCTTCCCACGAGCCCGCACACGAAGGTCTGCGCCACGATCGACGAGGTCGCCGACTTCGTCGCGTACTACGGCGAGCACCGGCACGACATCGAGCACGAGCTCGACGGCATCGTCGTGAAGGTCGACGAGCTCGAGCTGCACGAGGAGCTGGGCGCCACGAGCCGTGCCCCGCGGTGGGCGATCGCCTACAAGTACCCGCCGGAGGAGGTGCAGACGAAGCTGCTCGACATCGTCGTCTCGGTCGGGCGCACCGGGCGGGCCACCCCGTTCGCCGTGATGGAGCCCGCACATGTCGCGGGCTCGGTGGTGCGTCAGGCCACGCTGCACAACAAGGACGTGGTGAAGGCCAAGGGCGTGCTGATCGGCGACACCGTCGTGCTGCGCAAGGCCGGCGACGTGATCCCGGAGGTGCTCGGCCCGGTGGTCGAACGGCGCGACGGCACTGAGCGCGAGTTCGTGATGCCCGAGCGCTGCCCCGAGTGCGGATCCGTCCTGGCGCCCGCGAAGGAAGGCGACATCGACCTGCGCTGCCCGAACACGCGCTCCTGCCCCGCGCAGGTGCGCGGCCGGGTGGAGCACATTGGATCCCGCGGGGCTCTCGACATCGAAGCTCTGGGCGAGGTGACGGCCGCGGCGCTCACCCAGCCGAGCCATCCCGCCGTTCCGCCGCTGGAGACCGAGGCGGGCCTATTCACCTTGACGCTCGAGCAGCTCGTGCCGATCGAGGTGGTCGTCCGCGACGCCGAGACCGGGCTGCCGAAGGAGGACGAGGACGGCGTCGTGAAGACGCGTGCCCCGTTCCGGCGCAACCCGACGGCAGCGGAGAAGAAGGACGGGATCACCGGGCCGCAGCCGTCCTCCCAGGCGGTGAAGCTGCTGGCGGAGTTGGAGAAGGCGAAGACCAAGGAGCTGTGGCGCCTGCTCGTGTCGCTGAACATCCGCCACGTCGGTCCCGTCGCCGCCCGGGCGCTCGCGCAGTGGTTCGGCTCGCTCGACGCGATCCGTGGTGCCACGCGGGAGGAGTTGGCCGCGGTCGAGGGCGTCGGCGGGATCATCGCCGACTCGCTCCTGGACTGGTTCGCCGTGGATTGGCACCAGGAGATCGTGCAGCGCTGGGCCGACGCGGGTGTGCAGTGGGCGACGCCCGGCCACCCCGGACCCGGAGCAGCCGTGTCGGAGGGCGGAGTGCTCGACGGGCTCACCGTCGTCGCCACGGGCTCCCTCGAGGGCTACACGCGTGAGGGGGCGCAGGAGGCGATCATCAAGGCCGGAGGCAAGGCGGCCTCGAGCGTCTCGAAGAAGACCGACTTCGTCGCGGCCGGTCCGGGAGCCGGGTCCAAGCTCGCGAAGGCGGAGGAGCTGGGCATCCGGATCCTGGACGCCGCACAGTTCCATGTCCTCGTTACTGAGGGGCCGGACGCGCTCGGCTGAGTGGCGTTGTCTTCCCGCGGACTTCCGTGTGGTTCTGCGGATCAGTTCTTCTGTTCTTCGAACATAAGTGCTAAACTGGGGCATGGCCTCCACCACTCCGATCCCCGCCCCGCATGCTGCGGGTGTGCGTGAGGTCGTGGGGGAGGATGTGGTCGCGCGGGTGCTGCTGGATCGGTTGCAGGAGGACGACGTCGCGATCAACCGGCGTGCCGTGGCGCGGGCGGAGGGGATCCTCGAGGCGGTGGCGTTGACGCGTCGGCATCCGGAGATCTACACGGTCGGCGATCGTGCGGATGATGTGGAGCATGCGGTGCGGGCGGTGGTGTTCGATATCGCGTTGCGGTTGCAGGTGTCGGAGAACGAGGTGCGGTCGCTGCTGTGCACCGCGGAGACGGCGCGGGAGTTCCTGCCGTTGTTGTGGGAGCGGGCGCGGGACGGGTTCGCCGGGTTGCGGTTCGTGGAGGCCGCGGTCGGTGCGGTGCTGCGGTTGCGGGCCCCGGTGGGGGCGGATCCGGTGGCGCGAGAGTATGCGGCGGAGGCGATCGGGCTGGTGGATCGGGCGGCGTCGGAGTGGGCGCTGCACCTGCCGGTCGGCGCGTTCCGGCGGCGTTTGAGGGTGCTTGTGGAGCGGCTCGATCCGGCCCTGGCGGAGCAGAAGCATGCGCGCGGGATGGCAGATCGGCGCGTCGTGGTGGAGGAGGCCGACGATGGCATGACCTGGTTGATGGCGTTGGTGCCGACCGTGCAGGCGGTCGCGATCAAGCGCCGGTTGACGTCCGCGGCGAAGCACCTGCAGAAGGACCGGCGGGAGGGGCGTACCCGGGATCAGGTGCGTGCGGATCTGTTCTGCGACTGGCTCACCGGGACGGGCACGGACAAGGCGGTGACCACGACCGTGTTCGTCACGGTCCCGGTCGGCCTGCTCACCGGTGCCGGCTCTGGATGCGGGTGCGGTTCCACCGCGTCGGGCGCGTTCGGGAACCCGGTCGCGTCGGCGACGCGGGCGCAGCTGGTCGGGCACGGGCCGATCGATGCGGTGACCGCGCGGCAGGCGTTCCTGGATGCGTCCGGGTTCCGGCGGGTGATCACGGATCCGGTCCGCGGGGTGGTCCTGGACATGGACCGCCGCACCTACCGGCCGACGAAGGCGCAGCGGGACTGGCTGGTGCTGCAGCACGGCACCTGCGCCCGCGACGGCTGCGACCGGCTCGCCCTGGACGCGGACCTCGACCACGAACGGATGTGGGCCCGCGGCGGGCCGACCGATATCGGGAACCTGCGTCCGCTGTGCCCGGCGGATCACACCCGCCACCACCGCACCCGGATGATCTACCGCAGCCGGCCCGACCGCACCGTCGAAGTCACCACACCCACCGGCCACCACACCACCGACCCACCACCCTTCTAGGGCCGCTCGTCGTTCGGATCCGCTCCCGGACATAGGGTTGTCCCGGAGGACGCATGACGGTGAACGGGATCGCGCTGGCGCCGACGGTGATCGGTGTGATCTCCCTCGCCGCGATCGCCACGATCGCTCTGACCCTCTTCCGCGTGCCGGGACGGTGGGCCCCCGCGCTTGCGATCCTGCGGGGTGCCGTGCAGCTGGCGGCCATCAGCGTCGTCCTCACCGGCATCGTGACGCAGCCGGCATGGATCGGCGTCGCGTTGCTGGTGATGTTCTCGATCGCGACCGGCGTCGCCGTCCGGCGCACGGGCGGCGGCCGCCGGACCATCCTCGTGATGGCGACCTCGATCGGCGCCGGCGCGGTCGTGTCGATCGGGACGGTCTTCGCAACCGGCGCCCTGCAGCCGACGCCCCGTTACCTGCTCGCGATCGGGGCGATCCTGATCGGCAACTCGATGAGCATCGCGACGCTCGCCGGGCGACGCTTCACGGCGTCGGTGGTCGATCGCTGGGAGGAGGTCGAAGGCTGGCTCGCCCTGGGCGCCACTCCGCGCCGTTCCACGCTCGATCTCGCGCGCAGGGCAGTGCGTGAAGCGCTCATCCCTTCGGTCGATCAGACGAAGACGACGGGCCTCGTGGTGCTGCCCGGAGCCTTCGTCGGCGCGATCTTCGGAGGTCTGTCCCCACTGGAGGCGGGGCGCTTCCAGATCGTCGTGCTTGCCGCGATCATGGCCGCAGGATCGATCACTGCGGTGCTGATCGCGAGCTGGCTCGGCCCGGTCCGCACCAAACCCGTCGTCCTGCGCTGATCGCTGCCGGTCGGAGAGCAGGCCGGGGGCGAGCCCCTTCTACGACCGGTCCGGGAAGCGTTGAATACTCCCATGGATGAACGCGACGAGTTCCTGCAGTGGTTCGGCACGACCTGGCAGGCGGCGGAGACCGCGTTGTATCGAGGCGACGCCGCGCCCCGCTCGGAGACGTGGTCGTCGCGGGAGCCGGTCACCCTCTTCGGCGCCTCTCTCAGCGCATCCGGCGCCGATCAGGTGCGCGACGTGTTCCGGCGATTGGGGGAGTCGTTCTCCGATCTCACCTCGATCACCGTCGAGCTCATCGCCGCCGAGGTGCACGGCGACCTCGCCTACACCGCGCACAGGGAGCTCTTCTCGCTGAGCGTGAACGGACGTCCGGGCGACCACGTCCTGCGCGTGACCCAGGTGTACCGCCGCGACAACGGAGAGTGGAAGGTCGTGCACCGGCACGGCGACGAGGAGCGGCCGGCCGCCGCGACGCCCTGATCGCTCAGTGCCGAGCCGCCCGGCTCAGTCCTTGTGACGCGGCTTGCGCGGGGGCCGCTCGTCCGAGCGCCGGTCGTCGCGCGGACGCTCACCGTGACCGCGGTCGTCGCGCCGCGGACGGTCGCCGTACCCGGGGTCGTCGCGCCGCGGCCGCTCGCGGAAGCCGCGGTCGTCGCGCCCCCGGTCGTCGCGTCCTCGGTCGTCCCGGTCCCGGCGCGGGCCGCGGTTGGGGCGGCCGCCGTCGCGCTGGATCTCGATGAGCCGGCCCGAGATCCGGGTGTCGCGCAGCCGGTCCAGCACGGACGGATCCAGGTTCGCCGGCAGCTCGACGATCGAGAAGTCCGGGCGGATCGTGATGGCGCCGAAGTCGTCGCGGCCGAGACCGCCCTCGTTCGCCAGGGCGCCCACGATCTGCCGGGGCTCGACGCGATGGCGTCGGCCGACCTCGATCCGGTACGGGGTGTAGTCGCCGCGGCTGCGCCGCTCCGGCCGGGGACCGCGGTCGTCACGATCCCGCGCATCGCGGCCGCCGGACCGTTCGGCGCGGTCCGCGCGCGGCGGGCGGTTGTCCGCGGCGACGGCGGCGGACAGCGCGTCGTCCTCGGGATCCAGCAGCAGCGGGGTCTCGCCCTGGGCGACCACCGCGAGTGCGGCGGCGACGTCGGCCTCCGGCACGTCGTGGTGACGCACGTAGTGGGCGATGATGTCGCGGAACCCCTCGATCCGGCCCGTCTCCTCCAGCGCCGCGGTGATGGCGTCGTCGAAGCGCGCCAGGCGCGTGCTGTTCACGTCCTCGGTCGTCGGCAGCTGCATCTGCGCGGGCTGCTGTCGGGTGGCGCGCTCGATGTGCTTGAGCAGGTAACGCTCGCGAGGCGTGATGAAGCTGATCGCGTCGCCGGAACGGCCGGCGCGGCCGGTGCGACCGATGCGGTGCACGTACGACTCGGTGTCGGTGGGGATGTCGAAGTTCACCACGTGGCTGATCCGCTCCACGTCCAGGCCGCGCGCGGCCACGTCGGTCGCGACGAGGATGTCGAGCTTGCCGTCCTTGAGCTGGTTCACCGTGCGCTCGCGCATGGGCTGCGGGATGTCGCCGTTGATCGCGGCGGCGGAGTAACCGCGGGCGCGGAGCTTCTCGGCGAGCGTCTCGGTCTCGTTCTTGGTGCGGACGAACACGATCATGCCCTCGAAGTTCTCCACCTCGAGGATCCGCGTGAGCGCATCCACCTTCTGGGCGTAGGAGACGACCAGATAGCGCTGCGTGATGTTCGCGTTGGTGGTGGTCTTCGCCTTGACCGAAATCTCCTCGGGGTCGTGCAGGTACTGCTGCGCGAGGCGGCGGATGGTCGCGGGCATCGTGGCCGAGAACAGCGCCACCTGCTTGTCCTCCGGCGTCTGGGCGAGGATCTGCTCCACGTCCTCCGCGAAGCCCATCTTGAGCATCTCGTCGGCCTCGTCCAGGACGAGGTTCTTCAGCTCGGACAGGTCGAGCGTGCCCTTGGCGAGGTGGTCCATGATGCGGCCCGGAGTGCCGACGACGATGTGCACGCCCCGGCGCAGCGCGGACAGCTGCACGCCGTAGCCCTGGCCGCCGTAAACGGGCAGCAGGTGCACGCCGGGCATCTGGGCCGCGTAAGCCTCGAACGCCTCCGCCACCTGGAGGGCGAGCTCGCGGGTGGGGGCGAGCACGAGCGCCTGCGGCTTCTGCTGCTGCAGATCCAGGTTCTCCAGGATCGGAAGCGCGAACGCGGCGGTCTTGCCCGTCCCGGTCTGTGCGGTGCCGAGAACATCGCGGCCGCCAAGCAGCAGCGGAATGGTCTCGCGCTGGATGGCGGACGGGGTCTCGTAGCCGAGGGCCTTGATGGCGGCGAGCACGGGACCGGTGATGCCGAGCTCCTCGAATCCTGGGGTCGATTCGGTCTCGGCGGGGGCGTCTTCGTGAGTCGCGGCGTCTTCAGTCACATCTCAGAGTACCGTCCCGGCCGGTGCCGACGCTGGGAGCGCACCCGCCGGCGCTCAGCTCCCGGAGGTCAGCGCGACCAGGCGTTCCTTCACCTGCCGGCGCAGCACCTTGCCGATCAGCGACTTCGGCAGCTCGTCGACGACGAAGATGCGCCGGGGCACCTTGTACGGGGTGAGGATCCCGCGGGCGAACTCGCGGATCGCCTCGACGTCGACGTCCGTGCCCGGATCCACGACGATCGCCGCGACGACCTCCTCGCCGGAGTGCTCGTTCGGAAGGCCCACGACGGCGGCGTCCACGACGTCGGGGTGCTGGCGCAGCGCCCCCTCGACCTCGGTGGGCGCGACATTGAACCCGCCCGTGATGATCAGCTCTTTGATGCGGTCGACGATCCGGACGAAGCCGGCGTCGTCGATCGTGACGATGTCGCCAGTGCGGAACCAGCCGTCCACGAACACGGCCTCGGTCTCCTCGGGCTTGCCGTAGTAGCCGGAGAACACCTGCGGTCCGCGCACGACGAGCTCGCCGGGCTGGCCCGGCTCGACGTCGTTCGTCGGCTCGTCCGGATCCACGACACGGCACTCGGTTCCCGGCAGCGGCAGCCCCACCGTGCCCGGCACGCGGTTCGCGGCGACCGGGTTGGCCATCAGCACGGGGGAGCACTCGCTGAGTCCGTACCCCTCGACGAGGTACCCGCCCGTCGCCTGCTCGAACGGCACGACGAGCTCGTGCGGCAGCGCCATCGCGCCGGAGATCGCGATCTCCGTGCCGGCGAGCGACACGCCCTTCGCGGTGGCCGCGGCCAGCAGCCGGTCCGCGATCGGGGGAACGAGCGGCAGGAAGGTCGCCGGGTGCTTCTTCGTGACCTCGAGCACGAGCTCAGGGTCGAACTTCGGGAACAGCACGAGCCGCGCGCCCATCGACATGGCGAACGTGAGGCACAGGGTGAGCCCGTACGCGTGGAACATCGGCAGCACCGCGTAGACGACGCAGCCGTCTCCGCGGGTGATCGACGGCACCCACGCCTGCGCCTGTGCGGCGTTGGCGAGCAGGTTGCGGTGCGTCAGGGAGGCGCCCTTCGGGGTGCCCGTGGTGCCGGAGGTGTACTGGATGATCGCGAGGTCGTCGGTCACGGGGCGCGGATGCGCCGCGGGCAGTGGGGCATGGCCGACCACCGACTCCCAGGCCACGGTGCCGCGCACCTTCGTCGTGAGGGCATGGCGGGACTCCCGCGCCTTCGCGACCGGCAGGCGGAGCGCGAGCCGGGTGAGCGCGGGCATCGCGCGCGTCACGTCGACGGAGACGAGGTTCGTGACGGCGAGGTCCGACGGGAACTCCTGCACGGTGGCGACAACCTTGTTCCAGACGATGGCGTGCTTCGCGCCGTGGTCCTCGAACTGCTTGCGCAGCTCCCGCGGCGTGTAGAGCGGGTTGTGCTCGACCACCACGGCGCCCAGGCGCAGCACGGCGTAGAACGCCACGATGTGCTGGGGGCAGTTGGGCAGCACGATCGCGACCGGATCCCCGGCCTTGACGCCGAGCGCCCGCAGGCCGGCGGCGGCCCGCTCGATCGACGCCTGCAGGTCGCGGTACGAGGTCGTGCGGCCGAAGAACTGCAGCGCCGGCGCATCCGGATAGTCGCGCGCGGACGCCTCCACGATGTCGACCAGGGATCCGGTGACCTCCTCGAGGTCCTCCGGCACCCCCTCGGCGTAGCTGGCGGTCCAGGGGCGCGGAGGAACGAACGTCGTCACGTGCTCAGCCTATGCCGCTCGCGGGGAACGCCTCACCGGCGCTGCTGCTCGCTGCCGGACAGCTTCTGGGCGAGGGCGATCGGAACGATGGACACCACCACGAGCACCACGGCGATCACCGAGACGATGGGCGCCTGATTCGGGCGCGCGACGTTGTCGATGATGAACATGGGCAGGGTGCGCACGCCGGATCCCGCCGTGAACGTGGTCACCACGATCTCGTCGAACGACAGCGCGAACGCCAGCAGCCCACCCGTGAGCAGGGCGGAGCGCAGCTGCGGGAACGTCACGAGGCGGAACGTCGTCCAGATCCCCGCGCCGAGGTCCGCCGATGCCTCCTCCAGCGACGTGCCCATGCGGCGCAGCCGCGCCACGGCGTTGTTGAACACCGTGACGATGCAGAACGTCGTGTGCGCGACGATCACGGTCCAGATGGACAGCGGCACGCCCAGGATGGTGCGGAACAGGTTGTTCAGCGCGATGCCGGTGATGATGCCGGGCAGCGCGATCGGCAGGATCACCAGCAGGTTCACCGTGTTCCTTCCGAAGAACGAGAAGCGCTGCAGGGCGAAGGCGAGCATGGTCCCGAGGATGAGGGCGAGGATCGACGAGATCAGTGCGACGAGGGCGCTGGTGCCCACGGCCTCGAGCGCGCCGTCGCTGCGGAACGCCCTGCCCCACCACTGGAGGGTGAACCCCGGCGGCGGCCAGGTGAGCGACGCCGACGTGGAGAAGGAGTTGACGAGGACCACGAGGAGCGGCACGTACACGAGTGCCAGGATGACCGCCGTGATGACACCGAGGGTCACCCTGGTGCCGGGGGAGATGCGCACGAGTGCCTCCTAGAGGTTGTCCAGGGCGCCGGTGCGGCGCACGAGGAACAGGTAGCCGAAGATGATGACGATCGGGATCAGCGCGATGGCCGCCGCGAGGGGCAGGTTGTTCGCCGCGCCGATGTCCTGGAAGACGAGCGTGCCGAGCATCTGCGCGCCGCCGCCGACGATGCCGATCGTGATGTAGTCGCCGAGCGAGAGCGAGAAGCTGAAGATGGTGCCGGCGATGATGGCGGGCAGCGCCATCGGCCAGACCACCAGACGCAGCGTGGCCCAGCTCCGCCCGCCGAGGTCGCCGGACGCCTCCAGCAGCGAGCTCGGCACGCGCTCCAGGCCGGCGTAGATGGGCAGGATGACGTAGGGCAGCCACAGGTACGACAGCGTGATGATCGTGGCGGCGATGCCGTAGCCGGGCGTGTGACCGCCGAGCGGTCGCAGCAGCCACTCCAGGATCCCGTCGCTGGAGAGCACGGAGCGCCAGGCGAACGCCTTCACGAGATACGAGGCCCACAGCGGGGTGAGCACGAGCACCACCAGGACACGCTGCAGCGCCGGCGAGGCGACCATCGCCATGAAGTAGGCGATCGGAAGGGCCAGGGCGACGTCGATAGCCGTGACCGCGAGGGCGATCCCGACGGTCCGCAGCGTGATGCCCTGGTAGAACGCGTCCGTGACGACGGTCACGACGTTGTCGGCCGTGAACTCGGTGCGGATCTGCCCGGTGTAGGTGTCGGTCGTCCAGAAGGCCGTGACGAGCAGCAGCGCCAGCGCCACGACGTACACGGCGCAGAGCCAGAACAGGGGAGCGGAGAGCAGGAGGGCGAGGCGGGCGCGCGGGTGCGCGGTGAGGAAGGCGGATCCGCGCCGCGCCGAGGTGCGGCGCGGAGACGGCACCGCGGTGCGCGGCGGCTCCGTCGAGACGATGGCGCTCATGAAGGGTCCTTTCGAAGACCGGTCCCGGTCGCCCGGAGCACGACGCCCCGGGCGACCGGATCCGCTCAGTTGCGGATCTGCTGCCAGGCCGTGGTCCAGCCGGCGTAGTCGATGCACTTCACGTCGGTCCGCCCGTCCAGGCACTTCGCGATCGGCGTGGTCCAGTACCAGATCTTCTTCGCGTACTCGGCGTCGCCGGCGTGGTACGCGGCGCAGTCGTCGCGGAAGTCGCAGGCCTTCTCGCTCGACGGCGCTTCGCCGAAGAACGCCGTGGCCTGCGCGTTGGCCTTCGGGCTGGAGATGTAGTCGAGCCACGCGTAGGCGCAGTTCGGGTTCTTCGCCTTGGAGGAGATCATCCAGGTGTCGCTCCAGCCTGTCGCGCCCTCGTCGGGCAGGACCACGGCGGTCTTCCCGCCCTCGCCTTCCAGCGTGTTCTGGATCACCTGCCACGTGGTGCCGGCGACGCTGTCACCCGACTGGAAGGACTGCACCTCCTTGAGATAGTCGCCCCAGTACTCGCTGATGTTCGGGCGCTGCTCCTTGAGCAGGTCCACCGCCGCGTCGAACTGCTTCTGGTCGAGGGCGTAGGGGTTGGTGATCTTGAGCTCCGGCTTGTGCGCCATGAGGTAGAGCGCGGCATCGGCGATGTAGATCGGCGAGTCGTATGCCGTGATCTTGCCCTTGTGCTCCGACGCCTTGTCGAACACGACGTCCCAGGAGGTCGGCGCCGTCGGGAACGTCTCGGTGTTGTACATCAGCAGGTTGGCGCCGTAGCCGTGCGGAACGCCGTAGTGCTTGCCGTCGACCGTGTTCCATGCCCGGTCCTTGAGGAACGGGAAGATGCCGTCGTAGTTCTTCAGCAGCTTCGTGTTCACCTCGACCACGTCGCCCGACGCGATGAGTCGCAGCGACGCGTCACCGGACGCGGACACCACGTCGTAGTCTCCCGTCTTCATCAGATTGAGCGCCTCGTCGGAGGTGCCGAACGTCTTGGCCTCGACGTTGCAGCCGGTGCTCTTCGTGAACTCCGAGACCCAGTCGACGTTCGGATCGTTCGAGCCGTCCTCCACGTAGCCGGGCCACGCGAGGATCTTGACGGCGCCTTCGTTCTTGCCCAGCTTGTCGACCGGGCCGGCGCCGCCTCCGCCGGACGAGCCGGCGGTCCCGCAGCCGGTGAGGGCCGCGATCACCGCGGCGGACAAGCCGACGGCGGCGAGGGTCGTGAGAGCGGTCTTGCGCATGGGATACTCCTTCGTTCTTCTGCGTTCGCGGATGCGAGGACTGGTCAGCGGGTGCCGACCGTGCGGATGGTGCGGGAGGGGGTGTCGTTCTGCTCGGCCGCCGGCGCGTCCCCGAGCGCGACCACATCGGCGTCGCGCCACGAGACGAACACGCGGTCGCCGTGGTCGTTGTGGGCGTGCCCGCCGATGTTCTGCTGCAGGATCGCGACCCGCGGACCCTGGTCGAGATCCACGACCAGCCGCACGCCCGAGCCCAGGTAGATCGCCTCGGCGACCACGCCGGCGGCGGAGCGGAACCCGGGTTCCGCGGAGGGCCCGGAGGCGACCAGGAGCTTCTCGGGGCGGAGCGAGTGGTGTCCTCGGCGGCCGAGCACGAGCTCGCTGGTCGCATCGTCGAACAGGTTCGAGGTGCCCACGAAGTCGGCGACGAAGCGGGATACCGGCCGCTCGTACAGCTCGAAGGGGGTGCCGAGCTGCTCGATCCGTCCCGCGCTGAAGACCGCGATGCGGTCGGACAGGGTGAGCGCCTCCTCCTGGTCGTGAGTGACGAAGATGAACGTGATGCCGAGATCGCGCTGGATCTGCTTGAGCTCGACCTGCATCTGCTCGCGCAGCTTCAGGTCCAGCGCGCCCAGCGGCTCGTCCAGGAGCAGCACCTTCGGCTCGACGACGGTGGCGCGGGCGAGCGCCACTCGCTGGCGCTGTCCACCCGACAGCTGACTCGGCTTGCGGTCGGCCACGTGCTCGAGCCGCACGCTCGCCAGCGCCTTCCGGGCGCGCTCCCGGCGCTCCCTCTTGCCGACGCCGCGCACGCGCAGTCCGTACGCCACGTTCTCGAGCACGGTCATGTGCGGGAACAGCGCGTAGTCCTGGAAGACCGTGTTCACGTCGCGGTCGAACGGCGCCTTGCGCGTCACATCCTCTCCGAACAGCTCGACCCTCCCGGAGGTGGGCTGCTCGAAGCCGGCGATGAGGCGCAGCACGGTGGTCTTGCCGGATCCCGACGGCCCGAGCATGGAGAAGAACTCTCCTTCGGCGATCTCCAGATCCACGCCGTCGACGGCGGTGACGGATCCGAAGGCGCGGGTGAGTCCGCTGAGTCTGATCGCGACGGGCTTGCCGGTCATCACATCCCCTTCGATGCGAGGACGAATCCTCTGCTAGTAGATGTTTGGAATCATATGGGAACAGAGGATTTTGTCAACACTCGTGTTACGGTCGTCTCACGGCCTCGAGAGGAGAGCGGCGTGGCGCAGGTGTCGGCGGGAGTGGATCCGGCGAGATCCGCCGTGTTCGCGCCGCTGACGGATCTCGGCCGGGCGGAGCTGGTGGAGCGGCGTCTGCAGGACGCGATCACCTCGGGCGTGCTGCACGACGGGGAGCGCCTTCCCAGCGAATCGCAGCTCGGCCGCCGGCTCGGGGTCGCCGTCGTGACCGTGCGGGAGGCGCTCGAGGCGCTCCGCGATGCCGGACTCATCCAGACCCGTCGTGGACGCGACGGCGGCAGCTTCGTCACCTTCGACCCGGACACGGCGCGCCGCTTCACCGACGAGCGGATCCGTGCGCTGAGCAGGGTCGAGCTCCGCGACGCGTCCACGCACTACTCGGCCATCGCGGGCATGGCTGCAGAGCTCGCCGCCGACCGGGCCGGCGAGGAGGACGTGCGGGGGCTGCGCGAACTCGTGGACAGCGAGGATCTGAAGAGCGCAGGCGGAGCACGGCGGGCCGTCGCGCGATTCCAGCTCGAGGTCGCCGCGCTCAGCCAGTCGCCGCGGCTGGTGCGGGAGGAGCTGCGCCTGCAGGCCGAGATCGGCTCGTTGATCTGGCTCGGCCTGCGCGAGGCGGACAACCGCGCCCGCAGCCGCGCCCTGAGGAGCGCGCAGCTGGACGCCATCGCGGACGCGGACACGGAAGCGGCGCGGGCCATGGCCATTCGCCGGATCGCGGGAGGCGTCGAATGGCTGCTGGACGAGAAGACCCGGCTGGAGGCGGCGGCGGAGTCCGCCGTGCAGCCCGTGCGGTCGCCGCGCTGACGGATTCCCATTCACAGGATTCCCATTTACAGAAGGAGCGGGAGATGACCGGCACCGTCGCCGAGCATGATGAGCGCATCGCCGCGCGGATCGAGGGCACGTTCGCCCCTCTGTTCGCGCTCGTGGACACCTGGCGCAGCGCGGTCGAGGAGCAGTTCCGCTCCTTCGCCGGGCAGGGCACCGCGCCCACCGCCGCGGCGCTGGATCCGTTCATGGACGCGCTGGCACGGCCGGCGTTGAGCGCGCCCGGCGGACTGGTCACCGGATCAGGCTTCGTCGCGACACCGGGCGTACTGGCCGATGCGCCGTGGCATCTGGCGTGGTGGTTGCGGGAGATCCACGGGCTGGACCGGGGAGATCGCGGCAGCGTGCGCCGCCTGGACACGGTCGACGACCCCGAGTCCGATCAGTTCCGGGACTACCGGCAGCTGGAGTGGTGGAAGGTGCCGGAGCGCACCGGCGGACGACACGTCACGGGGCCCTACGTCGACTACCTCTGCACCGACGACTACACGGTGACCGTGACCGCGCCCGTCGCCCACGAGGGGCGGATGGTGGGCGTCGTCGGCATCGACGTGCACGTGTCCCGGCTCGAGCGCGCGATCCTCCCGATCCTTCGCGATGCTGCGGGCACGGGCACGGTCGTGAACGGATCCGGTCGCGTCGTCGCCTCGAACGACTCGCACCGGGTGACCGGCACGCTGCTGCGCGGGCAGGACGTGCAGCGCGCGCTGACCATCGTGCGCGATGAGGGAGGGGTCGGCACATCCGGCGGCACCAGGGCGGTGCGCTGCGGCGACACGACGTTCGCGCTCGTGCTCGAGGACTGAACCGGCGCAGCGCGGTGCCCCGACCGCTCCCGCGGGCGACAGGGCGGGACGCGGCCGCTGGCTAGACTGGGCGGGTGTCTGAAATCACCCCCGATCTTGTACGCCATCTCGGCGTGCTCGCGCGCATCCAGCTCACCGACGACGAGGTGACGCAGCTGACCGGTCAGCTCGACGCCATCGTCGACAACATCGCCAAGGTGTCCGAGGTCGCGACGCCCGACGTGGTCGCCACGAGCCACCCGATCCCGATGCACAACGTGTTCCGCGAGGACGTGGTGGGCCAGACGCTGACCACCGCGCAGGCGCTGCAGAACGCGCCCGATTACGACGGCGACCGCTTCCGCGTGACGGCGATCCTGGGGGAGGAGCAGTGAGCGAGATCATCCGCTGGACCGCCGCCGAGCTCGGCGCCAAGCTGGCCGCCGGCGAGCTGTCGAGCGTCGAGGCGACGCAGGCGCATCTGGACCGCATCGCGGCCGTCGACGGCGATGTGCACGCCTTCCTGCACGTGAACGAGCACGCGCTCGACGCGGCCGCCGAGGTCGACCGCCGTCGTGCCGCCGGTGAAGAGCTCGGCGAGCTCGCCGGCGTCCCGCTGGCCATCAAGGACGTGCTGGTCACCACCGACCAGCCCTCCACGAGCGGCTCGCGGATCCTCGAGGGCTACCGTTCGCCGTTCGACGCGACCGTCGTCGCCCGCGCCCGCGCCGCGGGCCTGATCGGCATCGGCAAGACGAACATGGACGAGTTCGCGATGGGCTCCTCCACCGAGCACTCGGCCTACGGCCCCACGCACAACCCCTGGGATCTGGATCGCATCCCCGGCGGCTCCGGCGGCGGCTCGGCCGCGGCCGTGGCGGCGTTCGAGGCTCCGATCGCGCTGGGCTCCGACACCGGCGGCTCGATCCGTCAGCCCGCGCACGTGACCGGCACCGTCGGGATCAAGCCCACCTACGGCGGGGTGAGCCGCTACGGCGCCATCGCCCTCGCCTCCAGCCTGGACCAGGTCGGCCCGGTCTCGCGCACGGTGCTCGACTCGGCCCTGCTGCACGACGTGATCGGCGGCCACGACCCCAAGGACTCCACGTCGCTGCCCGACGCCTGGCCGTCGTTCACCGCGGCCGCGCGCGAAGGGGCGACCAGGGAGGTCCTGAAGGGCCTCAAGGTCGGTGTGATCCGCGAGCTCCCCGACTCCGGCTTCCAGCCCGGCGTCGCGAGCTCGTTCCACGCCGCGCTCGAGCGCATGCAGCAGCAGGGTGCGGAGATCGTGGAGATCTCGGCCCCGCACTTCGAATACGGCGTCGCCGCCTACTATCTGATCCTCCCCGCCGAGGCGTCCAGCAACCTGGCGAAGTTCGACTCCGTGCGCTTCGGCCTGCGGGTCACCCCCGACGGCGGAGGCACGGTCGAGGACGTGATGTCGCTCACCCGCGAGGTCGGCTTCGGCCCCGAGGTGAAGCGGCGCATCATCCTCGGCACCTACGCGCTGTCGGCCGGCTACTACGACGCCTACTACGGCAGTGCGCAGAAGGTGCGCACGCTCATCCAGCGCGACTTCGATGCCGCCTTCGGGCAGGTCGACGTGATCGCCACGCCGACTGCGCCGACCACGGCGTTCAAGCTGGGGGAGCGTGTCGGCGACCCGCTGCAGATGTACCTGAACGACCTCACGACCATCCCGGCCAACCTCGCCGGCGTCCCCGGAATCTCGATCCCGTCGGGTCTCGCAGACGAGGACGGCCTTCCCGTGGGCATCCAGTTCCTCGCGCCGGCGCGCGAGGACGCCCGCCTGTACCGGGTGGGCGCCGCGCTGGAGACCCTGCTCGTCGACGCGTGGGGCGGGCCGCTGCTCGACCGCGCACCTGAGCTCGCTGAGAAGCCCGTGCTGGGAGGAACCCGCTGATGTCCGCCGTGAAGCTGATGGATTACGACAAGGCGCTCGAGCTCTTCGAGCCCGTGCTCGGCTTCGAGGTGCACGTCGAGCTGAACACCGAGACCAAGATGTTCTCGGACGCCCCGAACCCTGCGAACGCGCGCAACCACGACGCCGAGCCGAACACGCTCATCGCGCCGGTGGATCTGGGCCTTCCCGGATCCCTGCCGGTCGTGAACGCGACGGCCGTGCGGTCCTCGATCAGCCTGGGCCTGGCGCTGGGCTGCTCGATCGCCGAGTCGTGCCGGTTCGCGCGGAAGAACTACTTCTACCCGGACCTCGGCAAGAACTACCAGATCTCGCAGTACGACGAGCCGATCGCGTTCGAGGGCTCCGTCGAGGTCGAGCTCGAGGACGGCACGCTCGTGACGATCCCGATCGAGCGGGCGCACATGGAGGAGGACGCCGGAAAGCTCACCCACATGGGCGGATCCACCGGCCGGATCCAGGGCGCCGAGTACTCGCTCGTCGACTACAACCGCGCCGGCGTGCCCCTCGTCGAGATCGTCACCAAGCCCATCTTCGGCGCCGAGCACCGGGCTCCGGAGATCGCCAAGGCGTACGTCGCGACCATCCGCGACATCGTGCGCGGGCTCGGCATCTCGGAGGCGCGCCTGGAGCGCGGCAACCTGCGCTGCGACGCGAACGTGTCGCTGCGTCCGCGCGGGCAGGAGAAGCTCGGCACGCGCACCGAGACGAAGAACGTCAACTCGATGCGCTCGGTCGAGCGCGCCGTGCGCTACGAGATCCAGCGCCAGGCGGCGATCCTCGCCGAGGGCGGGACGATCACCCAGGAGACGCGGCACTGGCACGAGGACACCGGCACCACCTCGCCGGGGCGTCCCAAGTCGGACGCCGACGACTACCGCTACTTCCCGGAGCCCGACCTGCTGCCCGTGCAGCCGCCGCGCGAGCTGGTCGAGGAGCTGCGTGCCGCGCTGCCCGAGCAGCCGGTCGCCCGTCGCCGCCGGCTCAAGGCCGAGTGGGGCTTCGGCGACATCGAGTTCCAGGGCGTGGTGAACGCCGGGCTGCTCGACGAGGTCGAAGCGACGATCGCCGCCGGCACGACCGCCGACGCCGCCCGCAAGTGGTGGACCGGTGAGATCAGCCGCATCGCGAACGAGCGCGAGGTCGACGCCGCATCCCTGGTCAGCGCGGCGAACGTCGCGGCTCTGCAGCAGCTCGTGGATGCGGGCACGCTGACCGACAAGCTCGCGCGTCAGGTGCTCGAGGGCGTCATCGCCGGCGAAGGCTCGCCCCAGGAGGTCGTGGACGCGCGTGGCCTGGCGGTGGTGTCCGACGACGGCGCGCTCATCGCCGCGATCGACGAGGCCCTGGCCGCGCAGCCGGACGTGCTCGCCAAGATCAAGGACGGCAAGGTGCAGGCCGCCGGCGCCGTGATCGGTGCCGTCATGAAGGCGATGAAGGGTCAGGCGGACGCGGCCCGGGTGCGCGAGCTCATCCTGGAGCGCGCCGCCCAGTAGGCGCTGCGGAGGCCGTCGGCGCGATGTCGGCGGCCTCGGCGAGGATGGGGTCATGGGAAGAGGCGACGGATCCGGGCGGATCGTCTCGGCCCCGGGCGCTGACGACACCGGCACCGGGATCCTGCATGTCGACATGGACGCGTTCTACGCGGCGGTCGAGGTGCTGCATGACCCCTCTCTGCGCGGGCTGCCGCTGATCATCGGGTCTCCGGACGGGCGTTCGGTGGTCTCCAGCGCGTCGTACGAGGCGCGGCGCTACGGCGTGCGCTCGGCGATGCCGGTGTCGCAGGCCGTCCGGCTGTGCCCGACCGCACGGATCGTGCCGCCCGACTTCACGAAGTACCGGGACGTCTCGCAGAGGGTGATGGCGATCTTCGAGCAGATCACGCCTCTGGTCGAGCCGCTGTCGATCGACGAGGCGTTCCTCGACGTGCGCGGCGTGCGCCGGCTGTGGGGCAGCCCCGGCACCATCGGCGCGATGATCCGGCAGCGGGTGCAGGACGAGGTCGGGATCACCTGCAGCGTCGGCGTGGCGGCGACCAAGCACGTCGCCAAGATGGCGTCCACGATGGCGAAGCCGGACGGCCTGCTCATCGTCGCCGAGCCCGACACTCTCGGATTCCTCGCCACCAAACCCGTGCGCGCCATGTGGGGCGTCGGCCCGAAGACGGCGGAGACGCTGGAATCGCGCGGCATCCGGCTGATCCGCGACATCCTGGCGACGCCCGCGTCGGCGCTCGAGCGCGCGGTCGGTCCCGCCCTCGCCCAGCGGCTGCAGGAACTCGCCGCCGGCCGGGACCCGCGCGGCGTCGAGACCAGTCGGGTGGAGAAGAGCGTCGGGCACGAGGAGACGTTCGACGTCGACGTCGCCGACCGCGAGGCGCTGCGGTCGGAGCTGCTGCGACTTGCGGACCGCGTGGCCGCCCGCCTGCGCCGCGCGGGCTGGGAGGCCGGCACCGTGGCGATCAAGGTGCGCTTCTCCGACTTCACCACGATCAGCCGCTCCCAGACGCTGCCCGAGCCGACGTCGGTGGGGCAGCGCATCGGCGAGGTCGCGCGCACGCTGTTCGACGCGATCGACCGTCGGGACCCTGTGCGTCTCGTCGGCGTGCGCGCCGAGCGCCTGACCGACGCCGGAGGAGCGCTCGGGCTCTGGGACGACGACGCCGAGTGGCGGCGCGTGGAGGACGCGCTGGACAGCGCGCAGGCGCGCTTCGGATCCGGCACCGTCACGCGCGCCCGCCACCTTGGCGCCCGACCGGGCCGCGGCTCGGCACCGCACCCCCGCGCGCACGGGCTCGACTGACGGCCCCGCGGGCCCGCGACCGGGCGGTGGTCGTCGCCGCCGGGGTGGGTTAGCGTGGACCCATGCCGCACATCGCACTCGAACTGGGCAAGAACTCCGCGTCCTTCGGCGTCAAGAGCGCCTATGGCGAACCACAGGAGGTGGACGGCGCGCAGTTCACCCCGGTGGCGCTGACGATCTCCGGCTTCGGTGGCGGATCCGGAGGCGCCGAGGGGACGGCCGAGGGGGAAGGCGGCGGCGGAGGCGGGATCGCGATCCCGCTGGGCGTCTACGTGCGACGCGAGGAAGGTCTGCGGTTCGAGCCGAACTTCGTCTCGCTGCTGGCGGTGGCGGTGCCCTTCGTGTGGGTGACCGGCCGCGCGATCTCCCGCATCATCCGTGCCCTCAAGAAGTGACGATCCGGTCGCACGTGCGCTGAGCGAGGCGGTCGCCCGCGTCGCCGATGCGGTGCGGGCTGTGCAGGCGTCCAATCCGGTCGTGCTCATCGACGGGCGCAGCGGCGCCGGCAAGTCCACGCTGGCGCGGCTGCTCGCCGACCGCTGGCCGCTGCGCACGGATCCGCAACTCATCGCGCTGGACTCGATCTACCCCGGCTGGGACGGCATGGACGCCGGCGTCGAGCGGGCCTACGACCAGATCCTGCGACCGCACGGCCGCGACCTCGTCGGCACCTGGCAGCGCTACGACTGGGAGGGCGGCGAGTACGCGGAGAGCTACGCGGTGGATCCGGCGCGCGGGGTGATCCTGGAGGGGTGCGGCGCGCTCACACGCCGCACGGCGCGCGTCGCCGACGTGCGGGTGTGGGTGGAGTCCCCTGAGGCGAGCCGCAAGCGGCGCGCGCTGGACCGCGACGGCGATCTCTTCCGTCCGCACTGGGACCGCTGGGCGCTGCAGGAAGTCGTGCACCTGCGGCGAGACGACCCCATCGGTCACGCGACGCTGGTGGTGTCGGTCCCGTAGCGGACGCCTCAGCCGTCGGGCGCGCTCTCGTCGAGTGCGTCCGCCGCCTCGACGAGCAGATCGAGGCGATACCCCAGCCACTCGTACACCCCGAACCGGGGATCCTCGGGATCCGGTGCGGGATCGTCCTCGATGCCCAGGCGCGAGGCGATGACGAGCCTCAGGGCGGCGAGTGTGCGCAGCCACGCGTCGACGTCGGCGGCCCGGATCGTGAGGTCCCCCGGCACGGTGCCGGTGTCGTCCGGCCCGACTCGGAGCGCTTCGCGCACCACGCGCGCGTCGGCGGCGCGGCGATCCAGGAGGTCGGCGCTCGTGGCGTCGGCGAACTCTGCCGACGCGTCGGGATCCTGAGGGTAGACGGACGGGGTCAGGCGGTCCAGGGCGGCATCCTCGCCGATCTCGATGTCGCGGAGCAGGTCGAGGAACTGGTCCACGAGGCTCGCGAGCTGCTCCGCCTCGATCGCCTCCATCGGCACGCGGAGCACGGGGTCGGTCACGCCGCTCACTCGCCGGCCCGCCGCACGGTCGCCCACAGTCCGTAGTCGTGCATCGCCTGGGCGTGCACCTCCATGGTCTCGCGCGGTCCGGTGGCCACGACCGCGTGCCCTTCGTTGTGCACCGCCAGCATGAGCCGGGTGGCGCGATCCTTCGGATAGCCGAAGTAGGTGCGGAACACCCGCACCACGTAGCTCATGAGGTTGACCGGGTCGTCCCACACGACGAGCTCCCAGGGCACGGCGGGAGCGGCCTGCAGGTCGATGCTCTCGTCGACATCCGGCGTGGTCAGCGGCGTGCTCATGCCCACCCCATCTCGTGCAGCTGGGCGTCATCGATGCCGTAGTAGTGGGCGATCTCGTGCACGAGCGTGGTGTGCACCTCGGCGCGGAGCTGCCGCTCGTCGGCGCATTGCGCGAGATGCGGCTCGCGATACACGATGATCCGGTCCGGCAGCTCGCCCATGCCGTAGTTGCCGCGTTCGGTGACGGCGAGACCGTCGTACAGGCCGAGCAGATCGAGCGACCCGTCTTCGGGGCGGTCCTCGACGACGAAGACGACGTTCTCCAGGCCGTCGACCATGTCGTCCGGGAGCCGGTCGAGCTCTTCGGTGACGAGTTGCTCGAACTCGTCCGGATCCATCGTCATCCCGCCGTGCACATCGATCCTCATGTGCACTCGCCGGCCCAGGTCGTCCAGACCGAGACGGCGCTCGGCGTCCATGAGTTCGCGGTAGAAGGGCGAGTCGGGGGAGTCCGCCTCCACGAAGCCCAGGGACGCGTAGAACGGCGCGTTCCAGGGCACATCGGCGAACGTGCGGAGGGTGACACTGCGGTGCCCCCGTTCGGCCGCCTCGTCCAGAGCGGCCTCGACCAGCCCGCGCCCGTGCCCCCGGCGGGCGTATGCCGGCAGCACGGAGACCTGCTCCAGATGGGCGATGCCGTCGTCCTCCAGGACGTGCGCGAATCCCACGGCGGGGCCGTCCTCCTCCTCGGCGGCGACGAGGAGGAACCCGCGTTCCGCAGCGCGGGCGGCACCCGAAGGCGCAGCATGTCCGAGCGCTGTTCCGAAGCGCTCTGCGAAGACGGCGTCGGCCTCCTCCTCGATGCGGGAGAGCTCTGCGAGGTCGGCGTCGGTCGCGGTGCGCACGAAGGAAGCCATGTCTCGATGCTAGCCGCCGGATCCGGGCGCGCGGCCCGGATCCGGGTCTTCGCGGACACGGCTCAGTCGATGAGAAAGAGGCCCGGATCCAATCGGATCCGGGCCTCCTGTGGGGTGGCTAACGGGGCTTGAACCCGCGACCCCCGCGACCACAACGCGGTGCTCTACCAACTGAGCTATAGCCACCATGTGCCTGCCGGAGCGGGCAACCTGACCAGTGTATTACAGGTTCGGACCGAACTTTGACACGACGGCGTCGGAGAGCGCCTGCGCGTCTTCACTGGTGGGTCCGGGCAGTTCCACGAACACCGCCTGGCGGTAGTACTCGAGCTCGCGGATCGACTCCAGGATGTCGGCGAGGGCGCGGTGGCCGCCGTCCTTGGCCGGTGCGTGGAAGAACACTCGCGGGTACCAGCGGCGCGACAGCTCCTTGATGCTGGAGACGTCGACGTTGCGGTAGTGCAGGTACTGGTCGACCTCGGGCATGTACTTGGCGAGGAACATGCGGTCGGTGCCGATCGTGTTGCCGGCCAGGGGCGCCCTGCGCTCCAGCGGTACGAACCGGCGGATGTACTCCAGGGTCTGCGCCTGCGCCTCGGCGAGGGTCACGCCCGTCGGGATCTCCTCGTACAGCCCCGAGGTGCGATGCATGTTCGTGACGAACTCGCTCATCTGACTCAGCGCATTGTCGCTCGCGCGGATGACGACCTGGAACCCCGGATCCACCAGGCGCAGTTCGAAATCGGTGATCACGACGGCGATCTCGACGAGCTCATCGACCGAGAGATCGAGCCCTGTCATCTCGCAGTCGATCCAGACCAGCCGATCGTTCTCGGACGAAGAAACCATGCCGCCATCCTACTGACGCGACCTCGGGCGTCCGGGCTATCGTCCCCCAGGCACGATTCGAACGTGCGACCGGCGACTTAGAAGGTCGATGCTCTTCCGCTGAGCTACTGGGGGTCGCTGCTCAGCATATCGGGACTGCTTGATCGAGGATCCGCCAGCGCTTGCGAGATCAGGTACTTGCGCGTTCTGGCGCGCATGGCTGTCCGGCGCCGGTGGCAATTGGCGCAGACCACGTCGCACTTGGCGATCTCCTCAGCGATCGTCGACCAGGAGCGCGTCGACGCGGTGATCGCGCGCGCGATCTCGAAGGTCTTCGTGAACTGGGGGAGATGATCGAACGACGCTAGTGAGGGCCTCCGACGTTCGGCGGGAGAATCGTGCGTCACTCGGTGCGGCGGCGGCCGATGCGCGCGGCGATCACGTCGACGATGAGCCAGCGTACCGCTGCGGCCGTGGTGAGGGCCCAGATCACGGAGCCGAGCACGTCGGTGGGGAAGTGCAGGCCGTCGCTGACGACGGCGAGGCCGATGACCGCCGTGGCGATGACGCCCAGGACCACGGGAAGCCACGCGAACCGGGTGCCCCGCAGCAAGAACCAGAACGTGATCGCGAGGGCGACGACGTAGGCCGTGTGGCCGCTGGGGAAGGACCCGTCGGTCTGCAGCGGCGAGAACGGGTGCGCGAGCAGCGCTGCGTCGGGGCGCGGTCGGTCGACGAGGACCTTGACCGCCGCGACCGGCAGCCAGGTGAACGCCACGGTGAGGCCGAACAGGATCGCCGTGCGCAGAGATCGCGACACGACCCAGACCAGAACGGCGATGACCAGGGTGATCACGACGGCGGGCACGGGCTCGATCCCGCGGTAGACCGCGGAGCCGAGCGCGCCCCACCATCCCGTGTGGCTCCGGTTCAGCGCGACGACGATACCCTCGTCGGCCTGGGTCGCCTTCATCACGAGCCCCAGGACGATGACCGCGACCGCGCCGACGACGGCGGTCGCGATGTCCACGAGCGGCCGGGAGGACGCGCGCTCGATTCCGATGCTCGTCGCGTGCTGGGCGTTGTGCGCGTGGGCCATCGAGGATCCTCATCCCTTGCAGCGGCGCAGAGGCCGGCGTGGGCGCGCTCCGATCGACGCGCCGAGGATCCATGTTCGCCGAGGCCCGCTAAGGATTCGCCAAGAACCGGCCGTCGAGAGACGGACGGGGGCGGTGCGAGGGACGGGGCGCGGTGCTAGAACCGGAGAGCCGCGACGGCATCGTCGGCGCTCCAGAAGTCGCCGACGATGCGGAACATCCCCGACGGCAGGTGGAGCCGCTCGGCGCGGTAGCGCAGACCGAGGTCGTGCGGCACGATGCGGAGGTGACCCCGGATCGTCCCGCGGTCGTCGACGACGCGCCAGAGTCGTTCACCGGCGGGCTGCAGGGTCTCGACGGCGCGGCTGAGAACGGGCGTGGCCCAGCGGATGGTGGGTGCGGGGGTGGTGTTCGTGGTCATGGCTCCTCCTTCACCTTCGAACATAAGGACGGCCACCGACATTCGCTCCCCGCGGCTCGGCCCGTGCACATGCGAGCGCGCGGAAGTCCCTACACTGTGCTGGTGACCGTGACTGTGTGGCTCTCCCTGGTGGTGGCGTGCCTGGTGATCAGCCTCACGCCGGGGGCCGGTGCCATCAACACGATGACCAACTCCCTGAACGAGGGGTGGCGGCGTTCCATCTGGGGCATCGTGGGCCAGCAGCTTGCGCTCGTCGTCCACGTGGCGATCGTCGCTGCCGGTGTCGGCCTGCTCGTCGCACGCATCCCCTGGCTGTTCGAGACGATCCGCTATGTCGGCGCGGCATATCTGGTCTATCTCGGGATCCGGCTGATCATCGCGCGCGTTCCTGATGCGGTCGAGGAGCAGGATCTGGAGAGGTCGCGGGAGGGCCGGTGGCCGATGCTGCGCCGCGGGTTCTGGGTGAACCTGCTCAACCCGAAGGCGATCATCTTCTTCCTCGCTTTCGTCCCGCAGTTCATCCGCCTCGACCGCGACCCCTGGCCGCAGTACCTGATCCTCATCGGGACGACCGTGGTGATCGACGTGATCGTGATGTGGTTCGTCTTCGCTGCGACCGCTCGGAGCTTCCGCAGGCTCACCTCAGGCCGCCGGGGCCAGCGGACGCTGAACGTCGTGTTCGGCGCACTGTTCATCGCGGTCGCTGCGCTGCTGCTCGTCGTGCACTGAACAGGTTCTGCTGCTTCACGGAACGGACGTCCTGCACAGCCTCGGCGCCGTGCCGCTTTCACACGGGTTGCGCTGATCGCTCACAATGCCCCGCGCCGGAGCGTCACGATCTCTGCAGGTCGGAGTCGATGCGGGCTCCGCGACAGCAGAGGAGAGCAACCATGGCCGACACCATCACCGTCGTGGGCAACATCGCCACGGCGCCGGAGCGGGGCAGTACGACGACCGGAATCGCCACGCTGAGCTTCCGGATGGCGACCAACCACCGGCGCCAGGACAGCACGGGCGCGTGGGTCGATGCCAGCACGAACTGGTTCGAGGTCAAGGCGTACCGCGCCCTGGCCGAGAACGCCGCCGCCTCCCTGAGCAAGGGGGACGCCGTCATCGTCACCGGGCGTCTGCGGCTGCGCGAGTGGGAGAACAAGGAGGGCCGGCGCAACCTGAGCGTGGAGATCGATGCGGACAGCATCGGCCCGGACCTGCGTCGCGGACGCGGCACCTTCCATCGCACGGCGCACCCGGGATCGCCGGAACCGGCCGATCCCGAGACGTCCGGCCTCGCCGCGGTCGGCGCGTCGGGCGGATCCGGTGATGCATGGGCGACGCCCGGCTCCGAGCAGGTGCCCTACTGAGCCGCGCGGCGAGGGGCGCATGCAAAGGACCGGGCCCCGGCACTGGCCAGGACCCGGTCCGGTAGGAGAGCGTTCAGCTGAACTGGTTCATCGTGTTGTCCTTGCCGCCCGCCTTGAGGGCGGCGGCGCCGGCGAAGTACTCCTTGTGGTTGTCGCCGATGTCGCTGCCCGCCATGTTCTGGTGCTTGACCGTCGCGATTCCCTCCCGGATCTCGCGGCGCTGCACGTCGCGGACGTAGGTGAGCATGCCCTCGTCGCCGAAGTAGCCCTTCGCCAGGTTGTCGGTCGACAGCGCTGCCGTGTGGTAGGTCGGCAGGGTGATGAGGTGGTGGAAGATCCCCGCACGCGCCGAGCCGTCGCGCTGGAAGGTGCGGATCTTCTCGTCCGCGAGCCGGGCGAGCTCGGTGCCGTCGTATTCGACGCTCATCAGGTTGCCGCGGTCGTAGGCCGACACGTCCTCGCCCTGCGTGGCGAGCTGGTCGAACACCTGCTGGCGGAAGTTGAGGGTCCAGTTGAACGACGGGCTGTTGTTGTACACGAGCTTCGCGTTCGGGATGACCTCGCGGATCCGGTCCACCATTCCGGCGATCTGCTCCACGTGGGGCTTCTCGGTCTCGATCCAGAGCAGGTCGGCACCGTGCTGCAGCGACGTGATGCAGTCCAGCACGACCCGGTCCTCACCCGTGCCGGGGCGGAACTGGTAGAGGTTGCTGGCCAGGCGCTTCGGGCGCAGCAGGCGTCCCTCGCGGCGGATCACGACGTCGCCGTCGTTCAGGTCGTGCTCGCTGATCTCCTCGACGTCGAGGAACGCGTTGTACTGGTCGCCGAGGTCGCCCGGCACCGCCGAGACGGCGAGCTTCTGGGTGAGACCCGCTCCGAGGGAGTCGGTGCGCGCGACGATGATCCCGTTGTCGATGCCGAGCTCGAGGAACGCGTAGCGGACCGCGTTGATCTTGGCGAGGAAGTCCTGATGCGGAACGGTCACCTTGCCGTCCTGGTGGCCGCACTGCTTCTCGTCCGAGACCTGGTTCTCGATCTGGATCGCGCAGGCCCCGGCCTCGATCATCTTCTTGGCGAGCAGGTAGGTCGCCTCGGGGTTGCCGAAGCCCGCGTCGATGTCGGCGATGATCGGCACGACGTGGGTCTCGTAGTTGTCGATCTGCGACTGGATGAACTCGACCGCCGTCTCGTCGCCCGCGGCGCGGGCCTCGTCGAGCTTCGTGAAGAGAAGGTCGAGCTCGCGCGCATCGGCCTGACGCAGGAACGTGTAGAGCTCCTCGATGAGGGCGGGAACCGAGGTCTTCTCGTGCATCGACTGGTCGGGGAGCGGGCCGAACTCCGAGCGGAGCGCGGCGACCATCCAGCCGGAGAGGTACAGGTAGCGCTTGTTGGTGCTCTTCAGATGCTTCTTGATCGAGATCAGCTTCTGCTGGCCGATGAATCCGTGCCAGACGCCGAGCGACTGGGTGTAGACCGACGAGTCCGCGTCGTACTCGTCCATGTCCCGACGCATGATGTCGGCCGTGTACTGGGCGATCTCCAGGCCCGTCTTGAAGCGGTTCTGCGCCCGCATGCGGGCGACGGACTCCGGGTTGATCGCATCCCAGCTGGATCCGTACTGCTTCTTGAGGGCTTCGATGGCCTCGATGTCGTCCTGGAAAGCGGTCATGATTTCCTCCGTGTGATGGTGCGCTGCGGGAGCGGCTGTCCCGGCGGGTTGGTTCCACCATGCCTAATGAGTCTCGGTCCTTTCGGACGTTTGCGACGTGAAGATCGGGCAAAATTCTGCGAACCGCAAGCCCGCCCGCACCGTAGACTCGATCCGTGCTCAGACGACCGGCGATCGCCGCGCCGCGGGCGGCCCTGGCCGCCGCCGGCGCTGTGGCGTTGGCCCTGACGCTGGCGGCGTGCAGCACTGTCTCGCACCCGGGCCCGAGTGCCTCTGCGATGCCGTCCACCACGGCGCAGTCCTCCCGCCCGGCGACCGTTCCGACGGCCCCGGTACTGGTGCCGTCGGGCAGCGCCGACGACAACCTTCCGCTGTTCCGTGCCGTAACCGTCCGGGTCTGGGCCTCCGAACAGCGCGCCTCGGGGCGTGCCTACATCGACGCGCTGGTGGCCGCGGGGTTCGACCGCAGCGCGATGCAGCTGACCGAGGATCATTCGACGGTCGGCAATCCGGCCGAGAGCATCCAGTTCTCGGTGCGCTGGGGCGACCGCGAGTGCCTCGTGGGACAGGTCGGCCCCTCGACCGGCGACCCGGTCGCCGCGGTGCTGCCGCAACTGGACGGCGGCGCATGCCTCGTCGGCAGGACGGCGACGCTCGGACCGTAGCCACCCCGGGTAGGCTGGAGTGTCGATCCCGAGGCTGCGAGCCGGAATCCCCGCAGTCGTCCGCCTGGTCACCACGATCGTCGTCATCACGACAGAAGGAGCGCCCTCGTGGCCGAATACATCTACTCCATGGTCCGCGCCCGGAAGGCCGTCGGCGACAAGCTCATCCTCGACGACGTCACCATGGCATTCCTCCCCGGCGCGAAGATCGGCATGGTCGGTCCGAACGGCGCCGGAAAGTCCACGATCCTCAAGATCATGGCGGGACTCGACACGCCGTCGAACGGCGAGGCCAAGCTCACCCCGGGGTACAGCGTCGGCATCCTCATGCAGGAGCCGGAGCTCGACGAGACGAAGACGGTCCTGGAGAACATCCAGGAGGGAGTGGCGATCAAGGCCAAGCTCGACCGCTTCAACGAGATCTCCGCGCAGATGGCGGATCCCGATGCCGACTTCGACACCCTGCTCGCCGAGATGGGCGTACTGCAGGAGGAGATCGACGCGGCGGACGGGTGGGACCTCGACTCCCAGCTCGAGCAGGCGATGGATGCGCTGCGCACACCGCCGGCCGACGCGGCGGTGACCAACCTGTCGGGCGGTGAGAAGCGCCGCGTCGCGCTCGCGAAGCTGCTGCTGCAGAAGCCGGACCTGCTGCTGCTCGACGAGCCCACCAACCACCTCGACGCCGAGAGCGTGCTGTGGCTGGAGAAGCACCTCCAGGCCTACAAGGGCGCGGTGATCGCGATCACCCACGACCGGTACTTCCTCGACAACATGGCCGAGTGGATCGCGGAGGTCGACCGGGGCCGGCTCATCGGCTACGAGGGCAACTACTCCACGTACCTGGAGAAGAAGGCCGAGCGTCTCGACATCCAGGGCAAGAAGGACGCGAAGCTCGCCAAGCGCCTCAAGGACGAGCTCGAGTGGGTGCGCTCGAGCGCGAAGGGCCGCCAGACGAAGTCCAAGGCGCGTCTGGCCCGCTACGAGGAGATGGCGGCCGAGGCGGAGCGGACGCGGAAGCTCGACTTCGAGGAGATCCAGATCCCGGCGGGGCCCCGCCTGGGCAACGTCGTGATCGAGGCCAAGAACCTGAAGAAGGGCTTCGACGGTCGCTCCCTGATCGACGGTCTCAGCTTCAGCCTGCCCCCGAACGGCATCGTCGGCGTGATCGGCCCGAACGGCGTCGGAAAGACCACCCTGTTCAAGACGATCGTCGGCCTCGAGCCGCTGGACGGCGGCGACCTCAAGATCGGCGAGACGGTCAAGATCAGCTACGTCGACCAGTCCCGCGCCAACATCGACCCCGACAAGACGCTGTGGGAGGTCGTCTCCGACGGCCTGGACATCATGCTCGTCGGCAAGACCGAGATCCCGTCTCGGGCGTACGTCTCCAAGTTCGGGTTCAAGGGCCCGGACCAGCAGAAGAAGGCCGGCGTGCTCTCCGGCGGTGAGCGCAACCGCCTGAACCTCGCCCTCACCCTCAAGGAGGGCGGCAATCTGCTGCTCCTCGACGAGCCGACCAACGACCTCGACGTCGAGACCCTGAGCTCGCTCGAGAACGCGCTGCTGGAGTTCCCCGGCTGCGCCGTCGTGATCACGCACGACCGGTGGTTCCTGGACCGCATCGCCACGCACATCCTCGCGTACGAGGGCACCGATGAGAACCCCGACCAGTGGTACTGGTTCGAGGGCAACTTCGAGGCGTACGAGAAGAACAAGATCGAGCGGCTCGGGCCGGATGCGGCCAACCCGCACCGTTCCACCCACCGCCGGCTGACCCGTGACTGACCGTTCGACGGTGTCGGACGCGGACGCTCCCGACGCCGCGGCCCCCGACGGGGCTGCGGCAGGCGAGCGCCTGCACATCCCGATCCAGCTGCGCTGGGGCGATCTGGACGCGTTCAACCACGTCAACAACACCTCGATGCTGAAACTGCTCGAGGAGGCGCGGGTACGGGCGTTCTGGCGCCCGGGCGAGGGGGAGCACGGCCCGAGCACCGCTGTGCTCGACTCGGGGCTCGACGCGGGCGCGCTGACGCTCGTGGCACGTCAGGAGATCGAGTACTTCGCACCGGTGCCGTATCAGCGGCACCCGCTCGAGGTACAGATGTGGTTCGGCAAGATCGGCGGATCCAGCGTCGAGGTCTGCTACGAGGTGTTCAACGACCCGTCGTTCGAAGAGCGGGTGATCTACGCGCGGTCGACGGCGGTGATCGTGCTCGTCGACGCCGCGACGGGGCGGCCGACCCGGATCTCGCAGGAGATGCGGGACGCCTGGGCGCCGTACGTCGGGCCGCCGATCACCTACGCCCACCGCTGAGGGCCCGTAGCGTCACGGGCAGGGGTGTGACGACTGCCGAGCAGGCGGGGCTCAGGCCTCGGGCACGCGGATGGTGATCTCCTGCGCCACGCTGGCCACCAGGTCGCCGTCGCGCGTGTAGATCCGGCCCTGCGCCAGCCCGCGTCCGCCGCGGGCGTTGGGGGAGTCCTGCACGTACAGCAGCCACTCGTCGACCCGGCCAGGGCGATGCCACCACATGGCGTGGTCGAGGCTCGCGACCTTCAGTCCCGGTGCCGCCCAGCTCAGCCCGTGAGCGCGCAGGATCGACTCCTGGATGGACATGTCGCTGAGATAGGCGAGAGCGGCCCGGTGCAGCGCGGGGTCGTCGGGGAACGGCGCGCGCAGGCGCATCCACACCGCCTGACGCGGGATCCGCTCCGCCCCGGCGCCGAGGAAGATCGGCCCCTCGACGTGGCGCATGTCGACGGGACGCTCGGCCAGCATGCGCTGCGAGAGCGGGTGGATCCCGTCCGAGAGCTCCTCGTCCGGCAGCAGCGTCTCAGGATCCGGGATGCCGTCCGGCATCGGCTCGGCGTGCTCGATCCCCGGGTTCTCGTCCTGGAAGGACGCGATCATCGAGAAGATCGGCACGCCGTTCTGGTAGGCCTGCGATCGGCGGGTCGAGAACGAGCGGCCGTCATGGATCCGGTCGACGGCGAAGGTGAGACCCTGTGCGGCGTCCCCCGGGCGGAGGAAGTAGCCGTGCATGGAGTGCGGGACCCGGCCGTCGGGCATCGTCCGCTCCGCCGCGATGATCGACTGCCCGAGCACCTGGCCGCCGTAGATCCTGCCCGTGGGCATCGGGTGCGAGGCCCCGGTGAAGATGTCCTCGGTGGTGCGGGCGTCCGTCGAGCCGAGATCCAGGATCCCGAGCAGCATGTCCACCGAGCGCCGGGCGTCCTCATCCGAAGCCATGGGGTCCTCTCCGCCGCGGTCTCGGGGCGGTTCCGCCGCGGGCCGATTGCTAGTTTAGAGGGCGTGCCCACGCCTCTGATCCTCGCCGACGCGGAGACCGCGCGCGACACGCTCACCTTCGTCTCCCGGGCCGCCAGGGCCGGCGACGAAGGCGTACGGCTGCAGGCCGACGGCGGAGTACTCGCGATGACCGCGGCCGCCCTCGCCCCGCAGACGCTGTTCGACGCGACCCCGACGATCCTGGCGATGCGCATCGTGCGCGCGGACCCCGAACTGCGCTGCGACATCGTCATCGACGAGCTCACTGCCACCGAGGATCCGCGCGCGCTCGCCCTGCCGGACACCGGGCGCAGCCCCGCATGGGCGGGAATCGCGCCCCCGCGCGGCGGCTGGGCGCAGGCGGGCACTCTCGGCGCCGACGAGATCGCGCAGCGCGCGCAGTGGGGGATCTCGGCGGTCGCGCACGGATCGCCCGCGGGCGCAGGCGAGGACGCGGTGCGCGCCCTCCGCGCCGCGATCTGGGGCGAGCCGGACGACGACCTCCTCGGCCTGCCGCGAGGCGTGGCGTTCGCCGCGCACGCGTTCGGGTTCATCTCCGGCGCCGAGCGGGTGGCGGTCACGACGTCGGGCCGCTGGAGCCGGCTCGCCTTCGCGCGCGGCCACGTGCTGAGCCGCGGCCCGGCCGCCGTCGGGCTGACGGCCGTGCGGGCGACCGGCGCGGCCGGCTGAGCGCTCTCGCCGAGGTCGCGTTCGTTCTCAGCCCTGTGCCCGGCGGGTCCTGTCGGACGCCGTCGCCTCCGTCGCGGACGTCCCGTCCCACACGGGGCTGACCAGTTCATCGAGCCCCACGCCGAACGTCGCGGAGAGCTTCAGCCAGGTCTTCAGATCTCCGTAGTGCCGGCCTTGCGAGAGGTTGATCAGCGTCTGGCGGCTCACGCCCGAGCGCTCCGCGAGCTGATCGAAGGTGAGGCTGGCCGCGTGACGGGCTTTGTTGAACGCCACTCGAAGCTGATTCATGTCGGGCTCGGGCGGCGTGTGGGGCACCCCTCAAGTCGACCTGCGCAGGTGCAATGAGTCAGCATAGGAATCTGTACTATCGGTACAGCTATCTGTATTGGCGCCGGAGGGCGCCTCACCCGAGGGGACCTGGACATGAAGAAGCCTTCGATGCTGCTCGCGCTCGGCGCGGTCGCTGTGATTCTCAGCGGTTGCAGCACAATGGCCCCGACCGCCGAGCCGGCAGCTACGGTGCCCGCGGGCACGGGTGCCGCGTCGAGCGCCTCTGGCGATCCCGGCACCACGAACGGCTACTCCTTCGAGGACGGTGTTCTCACGACACCCGAGATCAAGATCGTCATCACCGATCACAAGGTGATCCCGGTGGGGCAGCCGGGCAACGAATACGGGGACAAGCCCGTCATCGCCTTCTGGTACGACATCACCAACCTCTCGGACAAGAAGAAGGATCCGATGGAGTGGATCTTCCTGTTCGCGGCGTACCAGGACAACAACCCCGACTCCGTGAATGAACTCCACGTCGCCTCGCTTCCCGATCAGGCCTTTCTCGAGACGCAGATGGAGGAGATCAAGAAGGGCGGCACGGTTGCGAATGCGGTGGCCTACGCCCTCGACGATGAGACAACGCCGGTGGATCTTGTGGCCTTGCGGAACGTGAAGCAGACCGAGATCGGCAGGATGACCCTGACGCTCAAGTGACCGTGCTCGCGCACCAGATGCTCGACGCCGTCGCCCGGCCCCGCCCCTCAGACCCGTGCAGCGGATCGCCCGGCCTGACGACCTGAAAACAGGCAGCCGCCGAGGAAAGTGCCCTCCAGGGCGCGGTAGCCGTGCATCCCGCCCCCGCCGAAGCCGCTGGCCTCTCCCGCGGCGTACAGACCGGGAATCGGACCGCCGTCCGCGCCGAGCGCACGTCCGTCGAGATCCGTCTCGATGCCGCCGAGCGACTTGCGCGTGATCACGCGCAGGCGCACGGCGACCAGGGGACCGGCGGAAGGGTCCTGCAGACGGTGCGGGGTGGCCGTGCGGATCAGCCGGTCGCCGCGATAGGCGCGGGCCGACCTGAGCATCGCGATCTGCGCATCCTTCGTGAAGTCGTTGTCGATCTCGCGATCGCGGGCCACGACCTCCTCGCGAACGCGGTCCGGATCCAGCGCGTCGCCGCCGGGAAGCTGCTGCATCCGCTCGATCAGCCGGGCCAGGTCGGGCTCGACGACGAAGTCCTCGCCGCGGTCGAGGAAGGCCTGCACCGGATCCGTCGGCCCCTTGGCCAGGCGCGAGCGCAGCAGCAGGGGCACGTCCTTGCCGGTGAGGTCGGGGTTCTGCTCGCTGCCGGAGAGCGCGAACTCCTTCTCCACGATCTGGCGCGTCGTGACGAACCAGGAGTGGTCGTGCCCGGTCGCGCGCAGATGCTCCAGGGTTCCGAGCGTGTCGAACCCGGGATACAGCGGGACCGGCAGGCGGCGGCCCGTGGCGTCCAGCCACAGTGACGACGGGCCGGGCAGGATCCGGATGCCGTGGCCGGGCCAGACCGGATCCCAGTTGCGGATGCCCTCGACGTAGTGCCACATCCGGTCGCCGTTGATGAGGTGCGCGCCGGCCGCCGCGGAGACGACCTGCATGGAGCCGTCGACGTACGCGGGCACGCCCGTGAGCATGTCCGCCGGCGGGCTCCCGAGCCACGCCGGCCACGCCGCCCGGACGAGGGCGTGGTTGCCGCCGATGCCGCCCGACGTCACGATCGTCGCAGCCGCGGTGATCTCGAAGTCGCCGACCCGCTCGCGGCCGCTCGCCACGCCGCGTGCGGCGGGCGAGGAGGCGAGGATCTCGCCCTGGGCACCCGTGACCACGCCGTCCTGCATGGTGAGCGTCGTCACGCGGTGCCGCGGGAGCACGACGATCCGTCCGGTGCGCTCGGCCTGCTCGACAGCGGCCTGAAACGGCGCCACGATGCCGGGCCCTGTGCCCCACGTGATGTGGAAGCGCGGCACCGAGTTCCCGGGCCCGAGCGCGCCATAGCCGCCGCGCTCGGCCCAGCCCACCACGGGGAAGAACCCCACGCCGCGCTCGCGCAGCCAGGCGCGCTTCTCGCCGCTCGCGAACTGCAGGTACGCCTCGGCCCAGCGTCGTGGCCAGGCGTCCTCGTCCCGATCGAAGCCGGCGTTGCCGAACCAGTCCTGTCGCGCCAGATCGAGGGAGTCCCTGATGCCCATGCGCCGCTGCTCGGGCGAGTCGACGAGGAACAGCCCGCCGAACGACCACCACGCCTGGCCGCCGAGGTTCGTGCGCGGCTCCTGATCCACGATGACGACACGTCGGCCGGCGGCGGCCGCCTCGGCGGCGGCGACGAGGCCTGCCAGCCCCCAGCCGATCACGAGGACGTCAGTGGAATGCGTGCTGGTCTTCACCGTCATGAGATCTCCGTCGAACTCTGGGTCTGCTGATTCGCTGCCGGGCTACAGGAGCGGGCGGCCGCCGAGGGGAGGCGCGCCGTCGGCGCCGGCGCGGCTCGGCTCGAACGTGTTCACCATCGCATGCGCCGCGCGCTCCAGGTAGTCCCACAGCGTCGCTTCGTGGATGGGTGAGAGCTTCGCATCGTCGACGGCCGTGCGCATGCAGCGGAGCCAGCGGTCGCGCGCGTCCGGGTCGACATGGAACGGCAGGTGCCGCATGCGCAGCCGGGGATGGCCGCGCTGCTCGCCGTAGGTCGTAGGCCCGCCCCAGTACTGCTCCAGGAACATGCGGAGCCGATCTGCGGCCGGTCCCAGATCCTCCTCCGGGTACATGGCCTTCAGCACCGGGTCGAGGGCGACCTCCCGGTAGAACACGTCGACGAGGCGCTGGAAGGTCGCGTGGCCGCCGACCTCGTCGTAGAAGGACACCGGCTCGCTCATCGTTCGTCTCCCCGCTCCTGCGGCTTGTTCGGACCCTCCGGGCGCTGCGGATCCGCTGGGCTCTGGGGATCCGCCGTGCTCTGCGGATCCGGCAGGGGCGGCAGCGGCAGGCTCTGCGGCGCGTCCGGGGGAGTCTTCTTCGGCTTCCCGGCCGGCTTCGGCGCGGCGGGCTTGGTCGTCGCCGAGGCGGCGGGGTTCGGCTTGGTGCGCGGCGCAGCGGCGGTGGCCGGCGTCTCCTCGGCCTTCTTGCGCCGCCAGAATCCGCGCTCAGGGGCGCTGCTGGGCGCCGCGATCGGGGTGGGGCGGGTGCGCGGGGGATTGGCGCCGTGCACCCGGCGGGCGCCTTCGGAGCCGGTGAGCTGAACGGACTCGAGGCTCGGCATCGCGAGATCCATGCCGCGCATCGTGTCGCGCAACCGCATCCGCAGCTCGCGGGCAACGTCGTCCATCGCGTTCGTTCGGGTCTTCATCACCACGCGGATCACGAGCGTGTCGCCCTCGACCGACTCCAGGCCCCAGATCTCCGGCTTCTCGATGATGCGGGTGCGCCACTTCGGATCCTTGGCCAGCGCCTGCGCGGTGACCAGGAGCGCCTCCTCGACGGCGGGGACGTCGGCGTCGGCCGGCACGCCGAGGTCGACGATGGCGCGGGCCCAGCCCTGCGACATGTTGCCGAGATGAGTGACCTCTCCGTTGCGCACGTACCAGAGGGTGCCGTTCACGTCGCGCACCTGGGTGACGCGCACGCTGACGTACTCCACGACGCCGGTTGCACCGCCGCTGGCCAGTCGCAGCTCGACGACGTCGCCGATCCCGATCTGGTCCTCGGCGACGAGGAAGATCCCGTTCAGCACGTCCTTGACGATGTTCTGGGCACCGAAGCCGAGACCGGCGCCGACGGCCGCGGTGAGCAGCGTGAGCGATCCCAGCAACGCGGTGTCGACCGTGTTCACCACGAGGATGAACGCGATGACGACCAGGGAGACGTTGACGATGTTCTGCAGGATCGTGCCGAGCGTCCGGGTGCGCTGCACGAGCCGCATGTCGGCGAGGGGCGAGCGCTCGAGCGCCTGGGTGTCGTCGACGTTGGCCTTCGACTTCGCGCCGGACACGATGCGGCGTACGACCCGGCGGATCACGACCCGCAGCGCGTAGCCGATCAGGATGCAGACGACGATGATGATGAGGCAGTTGAGGGCCTTCAGGCCGACGTCGCCCAGGACCTTGAGGATCTCGGCCCATTGGTCGACGACCGGGGCCGCGGTGAGCGCAGTGGGCAGCATGTTCATCGCGTCCGATCCTAGTTCGGCGTGCCTCGGTGAGGACTGAAGGCGGGAGCGGCGACACCTCCGCACGACGACGGCGCCGGACGGATCCCCGTCGCGGCGCCGTCGTCGGAACGGTCGATCAGGCCTGCGCCTTCTCCTCGGCGCCGTCCGCGTCACGCGCCTGAGCGGCCAGGGCCCGCTCGACGTCGGCGAGGTTCTCGAACACCAGGCGGCGCAGCGCCGGCGCCGCGTCCTGATGCGCGGTGAGCCACGCGCGGGTCGCGTCGCGCAGCGCCGTGTTGGCGAGCGCCTTCGGGTACAGCCCCACGATCAGGTAGTTCGCGACCTGGAAGGTGCGTCCCTCCCAGATGGCCAGCAGGCTGTCGAAGTACAGCGCTACGAAGGGCTCCAGCAGCGCGGCACCCGCGGGGTGCGTGAACCCGAGCGCGGCCGAGCGCACGATCGTGTTGGAGAGGTCGTCGCGGTCGACCAGGGAGGCCCACGCGGCCTGCTTCGCCTCGGGGCTCGGCAGTGCGGCGCGAGCCTGTGCGGCGAACTCGGCACCCTTGGCGGTGTTGTCGCCCGCCAGCGCGTCGTCGATCGCGGCGCCGTCCACCGCGCCGACCGTGGCGAGCCCGACGAGCAGCTGCCAGCTCAGGTCGGTGTCGATCGTGAGGCCGTCGAGCACCAGCTCGCCGTCGCGCAGGCGGCGGACGACGTCGGCGTGCTCGGGCGTCGTGAGCGAGTTCGCGAACGCGGTCACGAACTGCAGCTGGCTGTCGGATCCGGCCTCCGCGGCCTGGGCGAGCGCCCACAGTCCGTCGGCGACGCGGGTGCGCGCCTCGGCGCGGTGTTCCGGAGTGACGTACAGGGCGGCGGCGGTCTGCAGCTGGCTCAGGGTGGTGCGCACCGTGGTGGACTCGGTCTCGCGGCCGATGTTGCCGAGCACGAGGTCGATGTAGTCGCTCGCCGCGCTCTCCGCGTCGCGGGTCTGATCCCAGGCCGCGCCCCAGACCAGCGAGCGCGCGAGCGGGTCGCTGATGTCCGCGAGGTGCGCGACGGCCGTCGCGAGCGAGCGCTCGTCGAGGCGGATCTTCGCGTACGCGAGGTCCTCGTCGTTGAGCAGCACGAGATCGGGGCGCTTCAGGCCCTGCAACTCTGGAACCTCGGTGCGGTCGCCGTCGACGTCCACCTCGACGTGGTGCGTGCGCACCAGGGCGCCGCTCTCGTCGAGGTTGTAGAACCCGATGCCCAGGCGGTGCGGGCGGATCGTCGGGTAGTCGGCGGGCGCGGTCTGGGTCACGGCGAAGCGCGAGATCGTGCCGTCACCGGCCTCGGCGACGACCGGGGCGAGGGTGTTCACGCCGGCCGTCTCGAGCCACTTCTTCGACCAGGTGGTGAGGTCACGGCCACTGGTCTTCTCGAGCTCGACGAGCAGGTCGCTGAGCTCGGTGTTCTGCCAGGAGTGCTTCTTGAAGTACTCGGAGACGCCCGCGAAGAACGCCTCGATGCCCACCCACGCGGCGAGCTGCTTGAGGACGGATCCGCCCTTCGCGTACGTGATGCCGTCGAAGTTGACCTGCACGTCGTCGAGGTCGTTGATCTCCGCGACGACCGGGTGCGTCGAGGGGAGCTGGTCCTGGCGGTAGGCCCAGGTCTTCTCCATGGCGTTGAACGTGGTCCAGGCCTCGGTCCACTCGGTGGCCTCCGCCGTCGCGATGGTCGACGCCCACTCGGCGAACGACTCGTTCAGCCACAGGTCGTTCCACCACTTCATGGTGACGAGGTCGCCGAACCACATGTGCGCGAGCTCGTGCAGGATCGTGACGACGCGGCGCTCCTTGACGGCGTCGGTCACCTTGCTGCGGAACACGTAGGTCTCGGTGAAGGTCACCGCGCCCGCGTTCTCCATCGCACCGGCGTTGAACTCCGGCACGAACAGCTGGTCGTACTTGGCGAACGGATAGGGGACGCCGAACTTCTCCTCGTAGTAGGCGAAGCCCTCGCGCGTCTTCTCGAAGATGTAGTCGGCGTCGAGGTGCTCCCACAGGCTCTTGCGGCCGTAGACGCCGAGGGGGATCACCCGGCCCGAGGCGCTGGTGAGCTCCGAGAACGTCTCCTCGTACGGACCCGCGATGATCGCCGTGATGTACGACGAGATGCGCGGCGTGGGCTCGAAGCCCCAGGTCGCGGACGCCTCGGTGCCGGAGCCCGTGGACGGGTCGTGCACGATGGGCTCGGGGGTGGGGGAGTTGGACACGACCTTCCACGCTGCGGGCGCGGTGATCGTGAACTGGAACGTGGCCTTGAGGTCGGGCTGCTCGAACACGGCGAACACGCGCCGCGAATCCGGCACCTCGAACTGGGAGTACAGGTAGACCTCCCCGTCGACCGGGTCGACGAAGCGGTGCAGGCCTTCACCGGTGTTGGTGTACTCGCAGTCGGCGTCGACGACGAGCACGTTCTGCTCGGCGAGGCCGTCCAGGGTGATCCGGGAGTCGGCGAACGCGGTGGTCGGGTCGATCTGCTCCCCGTTGAGGGTGATCTCGCGCACCTCGCGCGCGATGAGATCGATGAAGGTGGAGGATCCGGGGGTCGCCGTGAACCGGACGACGCTGCGGGATCCGAAGACCTCCGCGCCCTTGGTCAGGTCGAGCGCGATCTCATACGACTCGGTGTCGACGATCGCGCGGCGCTCCTGCGCCTCGATGCGGGTGAGGTTCTCTCCAGGCACTGCTCAGACTCCCAGGGGTGAGGGTTTCGGCCGCAAGATCCGCGCTGCTGGCGCCGGCGGCAACCGTCCCAGCCTACGCCAGAGCGCCCGCGCCCGGTTTCGCGGGGCGTCACGGTCGGTCGCGACAGCGCGCGGCGGCGTTCGGCCCGGGCAAAGGAGAACCGGGAGAGGATGGAGGGGTGACCGCCCCAGATGTGACCGAAGCCACCGTCCCCTTCGCCTCCGCCGCCGCGGCGTGCGGGCCCGAGTACGTCGAGACGCCCGTCGCGTACGACGGCGTGCTGCTCGCCGGCTTCGGCGGCCCTGAGGGCCAGGACGATGTGATCCCGTTCCTGCGCAACGTCACCCGCGGGCGCGGCATCCCGGACGAACGCCTCGAGGAGGTCGCGCACCACTACCGGCACTTCGGCGGCGTGAGCCCGATCAACGCGCAGAACCGCGCCCTCAAGGCCGCGCTCGAGGCGGAGCTCGCCCGCCGGGGCATCGACCTCCCGGTGTACTGGGGCAACCGCAATTGGACGCCGTACCTCGCCGACGCCGTGACGGAGGCCGCGGAGCAGGGGGACACCACCCTGCTCGCGTTCGCCACCAGCGCCTACAGCTCGTTCTCCAGCTGTCGCCAGTACCGCGAAGACTTCGCCCGGGTGCTCGACGAGACCGGGCTCGGCGGCACGGTGACCATCGACAAGATCCGCCCGTTCTACGACCACCCCGGCTTCGTCGAGTCGTTCGTCGAGGGCGTGCGCGCAGCCGTCCAGGGATTCATCGCCGACGGCGTCACCCCCGCGGCGATCCAGGTGCTGTTCACGACCCACAGCGTGCCGACCGACGACGCCCTGCGCTCAGGCCCGCGTGATGTGGACTGGGGCCCCGGCGGCGCCTACGCCGCGCAGCACGAGGCGGTGGCGGCCTGGGTCATGAACCGCGTGGCCGAGCTGCTCCCGGAGGTGGCCGACGTGCCGTGGGAGCTCGTCTACCAGTCTCGCTCGGGTCCCGCGTCCCAGCCGTGGCTCGAGCCCGACATCTGCGACGTGATCGAGGAACTTCCGGAGCGCGGTCGCACCGCGGTGGCCGTCGTCCCGCTGGGCTTCGTGAGCGACCACATGGAAGTGCTCTGGGACCTGGACACCGAGGCGAAGGACGCCGCCGCCGATGCGGGTCTCGCATTCGTGCGCACCCCCACGCCGGGCGTCTCGGAGTCGTTCGTCGCCGGGATCGTCGATCTCATCGAGGAGCGGCTGGAGGGACGTCCCGCGGCGGAGCGCAAGCACGTGACCGCGCTCGGCCCGGCTTTCGACGTGTGCCGCCCCGGCTGCTGCGAGAACATCCGGGCCGGTTTCAAGCCGGCCGCGGCCGGGATCGCGCCCTGACCGCAGCCGGCACGGGATCCTGACGCCGGCCGGAGCGCTCGTCATCGCGGCGGCCGGTGTCGCGGTCGTCCGTAGGATTGACGCATGCGCATCCACATCGCCACGGACCACGCCGGTCTCGAGTTCTCCACGCAGCTGCAGCACCACCTCGCCGAGGCGGGGCACGAGGTCATCGACCACGGTCCGGTCGAGTACGACGCCCTGGACGACTACCCGGCGTTCTGCATCCGTGCGGCCCAGGCGACCATCGCCGACCAGCGCGCCGGCGTCGAGGCGCTCGGCGTGGTGTTCGGCGGATCCGGCAACGGGGAGCAGATCGCGGCGAACAAGGTCGAGGGAATCCGCGCCGCGCTGGTGTGGAGCATCGCGACGGCGGAGCTCGCGCGTGAGCACAACGACGCGAACGTGATCGCGATCGGCGCCCGTCAGCACAGCTTCGAGGAGGTCACCACCTTCATCGACCGGTTCATCGCGACGCCCTTCTCGAACGAGGAGCGCCACGTGCGCCGCATCGCGCAGATCGCCGACTTCGAGCGCGACGGATCCCTGCTTCCCGACCCCCGCGCCTGATGCCCGAGGGCCATTCCGTCCACCGCATCGCGCGGCAGTTCGCGCGCAACTTCGTGGGCAAGCCGGTCGCCGCGTCCAGCCCGCAGGGGCGGTTCGCAGAGGGTGCCGCCCTCCTGAACGGTCGCACCGTCGAAAGCGTGCAGGCCGTCGGCAAGCAGATGTTCCTCGAGACGGAGGGGGATCTGTGGCTGCGCGTCCACCTCGGCCTCTACGGGGCCTGGGACTTCTCCGGCGAGATCCTCGTGGATCCGACGATCGCGTCCGCGAACGGGCGGATGGGCCAGACCAACCAGCGCGGCACCGACCTCGACGTCCCGATCCTGGATGCGGCGGGGGAGAACTCGCTCTCGTCGATCGGCGCTCCACGCAGGACTCGCGTGCACGTGCGCATGTCCGAGGCCACCAGGGGACTCGCCGATGAGGGCGCCGAGTGGCCCCCGCCGGTCGTCGGCCAGGTGCGCCTGCGCCTGCTGACCGACGTGACCTGCGCCGACCTGCGCGGTCCGACCGCCTGCGTGCTGCAGACTCCGGACGAGATGCTCGCCACCGTGGCCAAGCTCGGGCCGGATCCGCTCGTCGGCGACCTCGCCGAAGGCGAGGAGCGCTTCGTCGCGGCCGTGCGCAAGAAGTCGACGCCCATCGCGCTGCTGCTCATGGACCAGGCGGTGGTCAGCGGGATCGGCAACGTGTACCGCGCGGAGCTGCTGTTCCGCGCGCGGCTGAACCCGCACACTCCGGGTCGAGATGTGCCGGAGGAGACGGTCCGCGCCCTCTGGCGCGACTGGGTGCGACTGCTCGCGATCGGCGTCGAGACCGGTCAGATGATGACCATGGACGACCTCTCGCCGGAGCAGTACCGCGCCGCCATGGCGCACCGCGACGACCGGCATTGGGTCTACCACCGCACCGGTCTGCCCTGCCGCGTCTGCGGCACGGCGATCGTGCTCGAGGAGATCGGCGCCCGCAAGCTGTACTGGTGCCCCCGCTGCCAGGCGTGAGCCGCGGTTCCCGGGGGCGACGCCCAGGCGGCGGCCGCCGCTCGTAGGCTTGTGCCATGCGCCAGAACCCCAGCTTCGCCATGACCGATGTCGCCGAGCTGCGGCGGATCATCGCCGCGAACCCGTGGGCGACGCTCGTGGGTCGCGACGAGAACGGCATGACCGCCTCGCACTACGCGGTGCTGCTCGATCCCGACCGCGACGATCTCACGATCGTGGCGCACGTCGGCCGTCCCGACGACCTCGTCCTCGGCCTCGGCGCGCAGGAGCTCCTGGTGGTCTTCCAGGGCCCGCACGGCTACGTCTCGCCGGGCTGGTACGGCGACGTCGCCGGCGTGCCGACCTGGAACTATGTCGCGGTGCACCTGTCCGGCGTGCCGGAGGTGCTCGGCACCGAAGAGAACCTGCGCGTGCTGGAGCACCTGGTGGGCCACTTCGAAGGGCGTCTCTCGCAGCCGCGCGGCATGTGGACGCCGCCGAACGATGAGGCGTTCGTCCGCCGGCTCGAAGCGGGCACGGTCGGGTTCCGGCTCACGCCGACGCGGGTGACCGCCAAGCGAAAGCTGAGCCAGAACAAGCCGGACGACGTCATCGAGAACGTGATCCTGGAACTGCAGGGCGACGGCGTCTATGCGAACCCGGCCCTGGCCGCCGAGATGCGCCGCGCACAGGACGCCCGCATCGCCGCGCGGCTGGACGCCCCGTGACCGCGCCGGAGCGCGGCGCCACCGTGGACGCCGTGCGCGCGGTGCGGATCGCGACCGATGACCGGCGCCTGCTCCCGGTCGACGGTCCCGTGGATCTGCTGCTCGCGGACGGTCGGATCGCCGACATCGCCCCGACCGGCGCTCTTCCGCTGCCCGGACGAGTGCTGGAGGGCCACGGCGCCTGGATCGCGCCGGGGTTGTGGGACCACCACGTGCACACGGTGCAGTGGGCGCTGGCCGCCCAGCGCGCGGACCTCTCTGCGACCGCGAGCGCCGTCGAGGCCGCCGCCCTGATGGCGACCGCGCCGGTGCTGGCGGACGGGCGCCGGGTCGGCACCGGGTTCCGCGACGTGCGCTGGGCGGATCATCCGAGCCTGGCGCTGCTCGACGAGCACACCGGCGAGGTGCCGACCTATCTCATCAACGCCGACGTGCACAGCGTGTGGCTGAACTCGGCGGCGTTCCGGCGCGAACGCTTCCCTGCGGCGGAGGACGGGATGCTGCGGGAGGAGGACGCGTTCGAGATCTCCCGCCGGCTGAACGCGGCGGATCCCGCTGTCGCGGACGAGGCCGTGGCAGCGGCGGCGCAGCGTGCCGCCGGGCGGGGCGTGGTCGGCATCGTCGACTTCGATATGGCCTGGAACGCCGCAGCCTGGGAGCGGCGACTTGCGAACGGCTTCGACACCCATCGCGTGGAATACGCGGTCTATCCGCACGACCTGGATCGCGCGATCGCCGAGGGGATCAGCACCGGGCAGCCGGCGGCGGGCGATCCGCACGGCCTGGTGCATGCGGGGCCGCTGAAGATCATCTCGGACGGCTCACTGGGCACGCGCACCGCGGCGTGCAGCCACGGCTACGCCGACGACGTGCACAACCACGGCGTGCTCACCGTCCCGCCCGCCGAACTGCAGGCGCTGCTGCTGCGCGCCGCCGGGGCCGGGCTGGAGATCGCGCTGCACGCGATCGGCGACGTCGCCGTGACGGCGGCACTCGACGCGTACGCCGCGACAGGAGCCCAGGGGACGGTCGAGCACGCGCAGCTCGTGCGGCACGGAGACCTGGCGCGCTTCGGCAGGCTCGGAGTCGCCGCGAGCGTGCAGCCGCAGCACGCCCTCGACGACCGCGACACGGCCGATGCGCTGTGGGCGGGGCAGACGGCGATCCCGTATCCGCTCGCCTCCCTGCACCGCGCCGGCGCGGCCCTCCGCTTCGGGTCCGACGCGCCGGTGGCGCCGCTGGATCCCTGGCACGCGATCTCGGCCGCGGTGTTCCGCACCGACGACGACCGCGCGCCGTGGCACCCCGAGGAGCGCGTCGAGCTCAGCACGGCACTCGCGGCCAGCGCGCATCGGGGGACCGGAGGCGATGCCGGGATCCGCCCGGGAGCCGTCGCCGACCTGGTGCTGATCGGCACGGATCCGCAGCGCGCCGATGCGCGATCGCTGCGGGAGATGCCGGTCGCGGCGACCCTGCTCGGCGGGCGCCTGACGCACCAGGGCTGACCCTTCCAGCGACGGCGAAGGCCCCGCCCCTCGAAGAGAGGCGGGGCCTTCGCGGTGTGAAGCCCGTGGCGTCCGCGGGGTCAGGCGGCGACGTGCGACACCAGGAACCAGCGGTCCTTCTCCAGGCCGCGCTGGATCTCGATCGCGACGTCCTGGCTGGTGAGGTCGATCTCGTCGAGGCCCTCGACGGCGGCCTTCACGTCGACGAGGATCGCGTCGATGTCGGCGATCACGGCGCGGACGAGGTCGTCCGACTTCGTGAAGCCGGCCGGCACCTGGGTGGCGCCCGCCTTCTCGGCGACGACCGCGGCGCGGGCGTCGATCGGCAGGCCCAGGGCGACGATCCGCTCCGCAGCGGTGTCGGCGAAGTCGCCGGCGTGGTCGACGATCACGTCGAGCAGCTCGTGGACGCCCACGAAGTTGGCGCCGCGCACGTGCCAGTGCGCCTGCTTGCCGTTCAGGGTGAGGGCCTGCAGGCCCAGCACGACCGGGGTGAGGAACTGCGCGGCGCCGGCGGCGACGGTCGGGTCGACGGAGGTGGCGGTGATGGTGTCGGTGTTGCTCATGATGTCTCCTCGGTGGTCGCTCGGATCCGTCCGGCTGATGTTGTGATCTCAACGCTACTCGCCGCAGAATGTTCCGCAACCAAGCTGAGGCAACGCTAACTCGCTGGTCATGGGCTATTTCGGCAAGGCTTGCCTTCGCTGCGGATCCGCTCTGGCGCGGTGTGGAAGACCGGCGCGCACAGCGATCCGGGATACCTTCGTCAGGTGGCAACAGCTGGTACCTCCTCCCGTGCGGCCCTGCGCCGACTCCGCACATCCGAAGCGCAGAGCGCTCCCGCTGGGCAGAAGGTCGGTGCGAACTTCATCCCGCACGTCCAGGGCCTGCGCGCGATCGCCGTGCTCGCCGTGGTGCTCTACCACTTCTGGCCCGGGCGGCTGACCGGCGGCTACGTCGGCGTCGACATCTTCTTTGTGATCTCGGGCTTCCTGATCACCGCGCACCTGGCGCGGGAGCTGGAGTCGACGGGCCGCGTGAACCTGGGCCAGTTCTGGGCGCGCCGGGCCCGACGTCTGCTGCCCGCCTCTCTGCTGGTGCTGCTGTTCTGCGCGATCGTCGCCGCCGTCCCCGTGCTGTCCCCGCTGTCGCAGCTGCCGGCGGAGCTGAAGGAGATCGTCGCCTCCACCTTCTACGTGGAGAACTGGTTCCTCGCACTGAACTCGGCGGACTACCTCGCGCACTCGGGCGATCCGACGATGGTGCAGCACTACTGGTCGCTGTCCCTCGAGGAGCAGTTCTACGTGCTGTGGCCGCTGATCATGCTGCTCGCGGCATGGATCGCGGTGAAGTACTTCCGCGGCTCCCGGCTCCGCGCCGCGGCGTTCGCGATCGGCGTGGTGTCGGTCGCCTCGTTCGCATTCTGCGTGTGGTTCACCGCGACCAACCCGGCGCCCGCGTACTTCGTGACGTTCGGGCGCATGTGGCAGTTCGGCGTGGGGGCCGTGCTGGCGCTGGTGCCGCGCCTGCGGATCAGCAACGCGATCGGGAGCTTCGTGCTCGGCTGGGGCGGCATCATCGTGCTGCTCGTCGTGATCTACCGTTTCGATGGGCAGACGCCGTTCCCGGGCTACATGGCCGCGATTCCGACTCTCGCGGCCGCCGCCGTCATCGCGGCGTCGAACACGGAGCGCTGGTGGTACCCCACGCGGATCCTCGCCATCCGTCCCATGCGCTTCACCGGCGACATCTCGTACAGCCTCTACCTCTGGCATTGGCCGCTCATCATCATCGCGCCGTCGGTGCCGTTCTGGGGCCTGACGATCTACCATCGCGTGGCCCTCGTCGGCATCTGCTTCGTGCTGGCGTGGCTCACCAAGAGGTTCGTGGAGGACCCGGCGCGCACCTGGAAGCCGCTCACCTCGCGCAAGCCGAGGCTGTCGCTGTGGGCGGCCTTGGCCGCGATGGTCGTCGTCGCCGGCACCGCAGGCGCAGGATGGGCCGCCAACGCCGGCACCTACCAGCAGGGGGTGCAGGCGATCGCACAGCTGCGCGCGAACCCGCCGGCATGCTTCGGCGCCGCCGCGATCCTCGACGACTCCTGCGCGGGGAAGACGACGGATCAGATCCTGCCCGCGCCCGGCTTCGCCGGAGTGGACCGGCCCGAGGAATCGCAGTGCTTCGTGCAGCTCAACGACGCGCGTCCGGTGTCCTGCGAGTTCGGCTCCAAGGATCCGGGGGCGAAGCAGGTGGCGCTCATCGGTGACAGCCACGCTTACCAGCTGCTGACCACGTTCCAGGGCATCGCGAAGAAGGAGGGGTGGCACCTCACGACCTACTTCAAGGGCGCCTGCCCGTGGAACACCACGCCGCTGTCGACCGGAGGCGCGTTCGGCGACGCGTGCACGCAGTACCGCGGCGCGGTGGCGGATCAGCTGGAGAAGAAGCACTTCGACGCGATCTTCACCGCGGCCCTCTCGACCACGCCCTACGCGGCCGGCGACCACGGCTCGTCCTACGAGGCAGCCGTGGCGGGCTATCGCGAGGCCTGGGCCACGCAGACGGCCAAGGGCACGCCCGTGATCACCGTCGTGGACAACCCGGTGTGGGAGACCGACCCGAACAAGTGCCTGAGGACCCGTGCGCAGAGCGCCTGCGACGGCTCCCGGTCCGAGCTGCTCACCGAGAAGGATCCGCTGCGCGAGGCCGCGGCGGGGCAGAAGGACGTCACGCTCCTCGACTTCACCAAGGTGTTCTGCGACGACGAGACGTGCCGTCCCGTCGTGGGCGGTGCGAACATCTATCGGGATCAGGACCACATCACGGTGACCTTCGCGAACTCCCTCGCCCCGCAGTACACCGCGGCGCTCAAGGCGGCGATGGGTCTGGGCTGATCGGGGCGCGGTCGTGACGGGTAGGGTCGCGGTATGAGTGACGACGCCACGATCCTGTCCCTGCCGGGCCGCACGCCCGCGATCGATCCGACCGCCTTCCTCGCCGCCGGGGCGAGGGTGATCGGATCCGTGACGATCGGCGAGGGATCCAGCGTCTGGTACAACGCCGTGCTGAGGGCCGATTCCGCCGAGATCCGGATCGGCGCGGGCAGCAACGCACAGGACAGCGTGTCGGTGCACGTCGACCCGGGTCACGGTGTCACGATCGGCGACGACGTGTCGATCGGCCACAACGCGGTCGTGCACGGCTGCACGATCGGCGACGGTTCCCTGATCGGCATGGGCGCGGTCGTGCTGAACGGTGCGGTCATCGGATCCGAGTGCCTCATCGCCGGCGGCGCGCTCGTGCTGAGCGGCACGGAGGTGCCGGACGGGTCGCTCGTCGCCGGCGTCCCGGCGAAGGTGCGCCGGGAGCTCACCGCGGAGGAACGCGAGGGACTGCGGCGCAACGCGCGGGTCTACCGCGAGCACTCCGCGCTGCACCGCCAGGCGACGCCCGCCTGAGGGGCGTGCACCGGACCCTGCCCGAGCCCGGTAGTCTCGAAGGTCCGGGGCGGTGGCCAAGCTGGTGAAGGCAGTGGGCTCATAACCCAACGATCGCGGGTTCAAGTCCCGCCCGCCCCACGCTGGACGACGTCACGAACCCGCGTGCTCGTCGCGATGCCCGCGGATCAGGGCGAGCATCGCGGGATATCCGCACGCGGTGAGCGCCGCCGTCGCCAGCATGGTGACGGTCCAGCTGCCGGTGGACGCGATCATTCCGGTCATCACGACCGCCACCAGCGCGCCGACGAGATACCCGATGCCCTGTCCGAGTGAGGACAGCGCCGTCGCGGGGCCCAGCGACGCAGGCGCACGCGCGATGACGATCAGGCACAGCGGGTACAGGCACTGGCCGGCGCCGGCCACGATCGCGGCGGGTATGGCCAGCGGTGGCGGCACGAGGGGCAGGACGATGCCGCCGAGGCACAGGCAGAGCGTCCCGACGGTCCCGACGATCCCCGGACGCCGCACTCTCGAGACCAGCCAGGGCGTGAGCACGGCCACCGGGAGCGCCATGGCGGAATAGACGGCGAGGAGCACGGCCGCGGCGCGGTCGTCGAGCCCCAGCGCCTGGTGGGCGAGCGTGGGCAGCCACACGAACAGGGCGAACGCGTTCCCCGCCGACATGCCGAAGACGACCCCGATGCGCAGCGCGTGCCGCACCATCGCCCGCTGGTCGCCACGAGGGAGCGGCGCGTGCTCAGGAGCGACGTGCGTCGACCATCCGCCTCGACCGCGCAGCACGATCAGCAGCAGCGGGCAGGCGCCGACGAGGGCGACCGCAGCCCAGGGGAGCAGCGCGGTACGCCACCCCGCGTCGGCGAGCAGACTCGACACGATCGGCGGAAGCGCGCTGCTGAGTGCGATCACCGCAGCGTAGACGGCGGTGACGCGCGCGATGGCGTGGGGGAACCACGCGCGGGCGAGCGGGGGCAGCGCGACGTTCACGGCGCCCATCCCGGCGAGTGCCGCGAGCGTCGCCGCCAGGAACATGCTGCCCGTCGAAGCGGAGGATCGGATCGTGAGGGCGATCGCGATGAGAAGGAGCGCTCCGGCGGCGAGGACGTCCGGTCGGCGCACCTCGAGGAACAGCCCGAGGACGATGCCCACGGCCGCGAACATGAGCGGCGCTGCGGCGCTGTAGCCCACGTCATCGCCGTGGTGAAGCCGAGCTCGGCGCGGAGGGGACCGAACAGCGGCGACGCGGCTGTCATCGCCGCGCGCGACGACAGCGCCATGGCGACGATGCCGGCGCCCGGCAGCAGTCCCGCCGATGCGGCGCTATGCGCAGACACGGCGCGCTGCGTGCGTCGGCGCGGTTACCACACCCGCACCCGGGATGATCCCGAGCGCAGGCCTGCGAGAGGGCCGACGGGATAGCTCTGCCCACCGTGCTTCTGCGTGCCGGTGAGATCGACGTCGAGGATCACGGACGTGCCGTCCGGATTCTCGAAATGCGCGTTCGCGAAACGGACCGGGGGCAGCTCCTCGCCGTCGACGAGTCCGACGTTCGCGTCGTCGAAGGAAGAGGGAAGCTCGGCGAGGAGGTGGACCTCGTCGCCTTCGTCGGCGACCTCGATGCGCACGGGCTCGGTGAGGACGACGGCGTCGGCCTCCCGCGCGTACGCGATCGCCCCGGGGCCGTACGCGTTCCGGCGCAGATACACCGGCTGACGGGCGTGCAGGAACCGCTCGTGATCACCGAGCGCGGGGTCGGCGACCGCCTCGAGGTACTCCTCGAACGTCGCCGGATGCGCATCGTACGCCGAGGTGCCATGCGTCACGATCTGCCCTGGGCGCTTGGTGGCACCGTAGGCGACGTCCGGGTCCCCGCCAAGGAAGAGGTTGCCGATAAAGCGATCGTCGCCGCCGTGGACGGGCGCGAATCCGGCGACGTGCGTGCTGTGCGGCAGGTGATACGGGGTGGCGCGGTCGAGCACGGGCTCGACCGACACGGTGCCGCAGACGAGGTTGTTGACGAACGCGCCGCCCTGGCTGAACACCTCGAGCGAGGCACGGGATCCGAACACGTTGTGGTCGACGAGGTAGGGGCCGTGGCTGACCTCGATGAACAGGTCCCGGCTGTTCCCCGACAGGACGTTGCGCGAGATGCGCGTACCCTGGGTCTGCCAGTCCAGCCAGATGCCGAGAGTGCAGTCGTGGATGCGGTTGTGCACGATCTGCGTGTCGATCGCGGCATGCAGCTTGATACCGGCGATCTCGTACCCGTAGAACTCGCGCTTGACCGCGATGTTGTAGATGTGGTTGTCCTCGATCGTGGAGAACACCGCCCCGAGGTGGCCGACGATGCCGTTCTGCCCGCAGTCGAAGATCGTGTTGCGGCGGACGATGTGGGATCCGATGTGCTCCTTGTCCCAGCCGATCTGCCGGGCCGCGAAGACGGACTCGAGCTGGTACTGGTACCCGGGCTTGTCGCCGCGCTCGGTGGCGAAGTTGTGCCCCGTCGAACCCTCCTTGCCGAGGGAGATGCCGGAGCACTTCGCGTCGTGGATCACGTTGTCTTCGATGATCCAGCCCTTGGCCCAGTTCGGACCGATGAGTCCCGGCTGATCGGCGGTCGGGGGCGTCCACGGCGACGCGGCGTGCGCCAGTTCGAAACCGCGCACGGTGATGTAGTCGATGTGGTTCCGGACGGGGGAGAACACGGAGCGGCGCACGTTGATCTCGACGAGCTCGCGGTTCGGATCGGCGCCCTGGAAGTTCGCCCAGATGACCGTGTCGGCCTCGTCCACCTCCGCGAACCAGACGAGCAGCGTCTGGTCGGGGTTGCGCACGCGGTCGGCGGATCCGGTCCAGTCGTCGACGGCGTCCGTGCGACGGACGGGCCGGTGCACATCGTCGAGGCGGGCGGCCTCGTAGAAGCTGAGCCCGTTCAGGTACACGTCGCCGAGGTGCTTGCGGACACTGCCGTCGGGGTGCACGATCCAGTCGCCGTCGATGATCTCGGCGAACGGGTTGAAGGAGCCGAACAGGGTGTTCGGCACCGTCGCCTTCCACACGGTGCCGTCCACCGGAACCCATCCGGTGATCCTCTCGGATCCCTTGATCGTCACGTGCTCGCCATCGGCGGATTCGAACGTGATGCGGCGCTGCTCGCTGACTCCGCCGCGCACCGGCTGGACCCACTCGCGGTAGACGCCCTCATGGACGCGGACCGTGTCGCCGGGACGGGCGACGTGCGCCGCGCGGTTGATCGTGCGGAACGGGGCGTCCGCCGTTCCGGCGGCGGTGTCGGAGCCGGTGAGCGCGACATGGAGCACGGACGTCATGGGGGTTCCTTCGTGGTGGTCGGGGTCTGGCGGCGGCGCGCGTGTCAGGGCGCCGGTGCGGAGCCGGGGCGGCGGGCCGGGACGTCGGTCGAGTCCCGGACGATGAGGTGGGTCGCAAGCTCGACCCGCTTGGACGGGAGCAGCTCGCCGCGGGCGAGCTTGAGGATCGTCTCGACCGCGGTCTGACCGATCTCCTCGACGGGCTGGTGAACCGTCGTCAGACGCGGCGAGGAGGTGTGGGCGAGAAGGGTGTTGTCGAAGCCGACGATGCTCAGCTGCTGCGGCACGCTGAGGCCGCGCGTGCGGGCCGCCTCCATGACGCCCATGGCGGTGACGTCGCTGGCGGCGAAGACGGCGGTGGGCGGAACCGGGCGGCTGAGCACCTCGAGGCCGGCGGAGAGCCCCTGCTCGAACGTGAACGGCCCGTGGATGACCTCGGAGAGGTCGGGGTGCAAGCCGGCCTGCTGCATGGCGGCGAGATAGCCGTGGGTGCGCGCGACATCGCAGGCGGAACCCGCGGGGCCCCCGATGTAGGCGATGTCGGTGTGACCGAGCTCGATGAGGTGGCGGGTCGCGTCGAGGCCGCCGGCCCAGTTCGTCGCGCCGACGCTGACGAGACTCATCCGCGGCACTTCCAGCGGATCCACCAGGACCACCGGGAGTCCCACGGTCCGCAGCGCACGCTCACGCTCCGCGGAGAACTCGCTGGTGACCTCGATGACGCCGATGCGTCCGCCGCGGGCGAGCCGCTGCGCCCACTTCAAGGGCGTCTGCCGATCGACCGCGGACAGCGAGCGGACCACGATCGCGGTCTCCGCGATGTCGGCCCCGGCGACGGCCCCGGACAGCAGGGCGAGCGTGTAGGGGCTGCGCAGCGAGTCGACGATCACCTCGATGAGCGGCTCCCGGGTGCCGCGGACGGGGCGCTCCCGTTCGCCGATGCTCACGTAGCCGAGGCGGTCGGCGATGTCCTCGATGGTGCGGCGCGTCTCGGCGCCGACGCCGCCGCGCCCGTTGATCACCTTGGACGCGGTGGCGACGGACACGCCCGCCTCCTCCGCGACGCGCGCGAGCGTGACCCGGTTCGGGCGGAGGTTCTCGGCGGTGCTGCTGGTCGTGGTCATCGTTGACTTCCGTTCGGTCGTGATGTCATTCCTAGTCGCGAAAACAACGCGACGGCAACTTCATGGTAGCGAAATTCTTTCGCGCTAGATCGGCTTGACTACGCGGATCGCAATGGCCGACGGTGGGTTGAGACGCAAACACAGTGCGAAACTTTCTCCCGAAAGCGCACTCCTCACCAATGAAGGAAGGATGAGCGATGAAGCTCACGCAGAAGACCGTGCGCCTCACGAGCCTGGTGGCGGTCGCCGCCACTGCAGCGCTGGCTCTCACCGCGTGCGGGTCGGCCGGACCGAGCGGCAGCTCGGGCGGTCCTGCCACCGCCTGGTCGTTGACCGGGCAGCAGGTCACGATCCAGAACGCGTTCGACGCCTTCGGCAAGGCGAACCCGAAGGACGCGATCAAGGTCCAGTTCTTCCAGAACGACGCCTTCAAGCAGAAGATCCGCACCGCGATCGGATCCGGCAACGCTCCCACGCTGATCTGGTCCTGGGGAGGGGCGGGCAGCTTCAAGACCTACGTCGACTCGAAGAAGGTCATCCCTCTCGACGAGTCGCTGGTCAGCGACTACTTCCCGTCGATCGCGAACAACGGGAAGATCGACGGGAAGCTCTACGCGGTGCCGAACAACTCGGTCCAGCCGGTCCTGATGTACTACAACAAGGACCTGTTCGCGAAGGCGGGCATCTCCGCGCCGCCGGCCACCTGGGACGAGCTGCTCGAGGACGTGTCGACGCTCAACGCGAAGGGGATCGCACCGTTCGCGATGGGCGGCGCGAGCAAGTGGCCGCAGCTGATGTGGCTGGAGTACCTCACCGAGCGGATCGGCGGGCCGTCCGTGTTCCAGGCGATCCAGGAGAACCGGAAGGGCGCGTGGTCCGACCCGGCTGTCCTCGAGGCGCTGCAGAAGATCCAGCAGCTCGTCAAGGCGGGTGGCTTCATCGACGGGTACGCCTCCGTGGCCACGGACAGCAGCGCCGACACGGCGCTCGTGCAGACGGGCAAGGCAGCCATGATCCTGCAGGGCGCATGGGCGTACGCGAGCTTCCAGACCACCGACCCCGCATTCGCGAAGTCCTCCCTGGGATGGGCGGAGTTCCCGACCGTCGCCGGCGGCAAGGGCGACCCGAAGAACGTCGTCGGCAACGCCTCCAACTACTGGTCCATCTCGGCGGACGCATCCCCCTCACAGCAGGAGTCGGCGAAGAAATACCTGGCGACCGGAAACATGACCGACGCCTACGTCGACGACGTGCTCAAGGGCGGCGCCGTGCCGCCCGTGAAGGGCATCGAGGACAAGATCAAGGCGAGTCCGAATGCCGACTTCCTCCTCGACGTCTACGACCTGGCCAAGGACGCACCGGCCTTCACCCTGTCCTGGGACCAGGCCATCGCTCCCGCAGCCGCGGCGGCGCTGCTCACGAACCTCGACCAGGTGTTCCTGGGGCAGATGACGCCACAGCAGTTCGCCGAAGCGATGAACGCGACCATCAAGTAACGATCATGACTTCTGCAACCGCACTTCCGGGGCCGGCCACGACGGCCGGCCCCGGCGGGACACGTCGGCCGCAGCGCGCCTCGCGCCGCCGGCTCGCCGCCGGCCCGAGCTTCCTGTACGCCGTTCCCGCGCTCGTGATGTTCGTCGCGTTCGCGATCATCCCTCTGGTCGTCGTCTCGGGCCTCAGCTTCACCAACTGGGACGGCATCGGCGTGATCACCCCTGCCGGGCTGAACAACTGGATCGCGGCGCTCGGCGATCCCGAGACCTGGCATTCCCTCGGCCTGACCCTGCTGGTCATGGTGCTGTGCTGGGTGATCCAGACCCCGCTGGCGCTGCTGCTCGGCGTGTTCACCGCGGGCAAGCAGAAGTACCGCGCCGTCTTCGCGGTCCTCTTCTTCGTCCCGCTGCTCATCTCCTCGGCGGCGATCGCCATCGCGTGGCGTGCCCTGCTGGATCCGAACTTCGGCCTCGGTGCCTCGTCCGGGCTCCGCTGGCTCGCTCGTGACTGGCTCGGCAACCCGGACACGGTGCTCTACGTCGTCGTCATCATCATCGCGTGGCAGTACGTGCCGTTCCATGCGCTGCTCTACCAGGGTGGCGTGCAGCAGATCCCCGAGTCGATGTACGAGGCGGCGACGCTCGACGGCGCGGGGCGGATCGCACAGTTCTTCCACATCACCCTGCCGCAGCTGCGGAACACGGTCATCACGTCGTCGACGCTCATCCTCGTCGGTTCGCTGACGTACTTCGACATCGTCTACGTGCTGACGCAGGGCGGCCCCGGAACGTCCACGCGGATCCTGCCGCTGCAGATGTACCTGACCGGTTTCGTGGGCTCCAACATGGGCGCGGCGAGCGTGCTGGCGATCATCCTCGTCGCGCTCGGACTGATCCTGTCGCTCACCCTGACCAGACTGACCGGCTTCAGCCGGATGACCAGCGACCTCGAGGGGGCATGATGACAACCCAGGCGATCATCGTCGGCGCCGAGCGGGCGGCGTCGACACCCTCCCGCACCGCTCGCCAGCGTCCGAACGTGCTCGGCGGGCTGGCGGCGACGCTCTGGCTGATCTTCGCGATCGTGCCGGTCTACTACGTCGTCATCACGAGTTTCAAGACGCAGAAGGGGTTCTTCTCCGAGAACGCGCTGCTGCCGCCGTCGCACCCCACCCTCGACAACTACGGGCTGGTGCTCGCCAGCGGCTTCACGACCTACTTCCTCAACAGCGTGATCGTCACGATCGGGACCGTCGTCCTCACCGTGGCCTTCGCGCTGGGGGCGGCCTACGCGATCGTGCGCGGCTCGCGGTCCAACCCGTGGCTGCGCCGGGCGTTCTCGTTCATCCTGGTGGGCCTCGCGATCCCGTTGCAGGCCGTCATCATCCCGGTCTACCTGATGATCATCCGCGCCGGTCTCTACGACAGCCTCGTCGCCCTGATCCTGCCTTCGGTCGCGTTCGCGCTGCCGTTGACGATCATCATCCTCGTCAACTTCCTCCGCGACATCCCGGGTGAGCTGTACGAGGCCATGCGCGTCGACGGCGCGGGGGACTGGCGCACGCTCACCACCCTCGTGGTCCCGCTCGCCCGGCCGGCGCTCACGACGGTCGCGGTCTACAACGGCCTCAACGTCTGGAACGGGTTCATCTTCCCGCTCGTGCTGACGCAGAGCCCCGACAAGCGGGTGCTGCCCCTGGCGCTGTGGACGTTCCAGGGGGAGTTCACGACGAACGTCCCCGCCGTGCTCGCCGCGGTCGTCCTGTCCACGCTGCCGATCGTCGTCGTGTACATCTTCGGCCGGCGGCAGCTGCTGGCAGGGCTCACCGCAGGCGTGGGCAAGTAACCCTCCACCCGAACACTCACAGGACGGAACACCTTCGACATGGGCAGCGCCCGAACCGGATCCCCCTCCACGCCCTCCGAACGCCAGCTCTCCGGGAGCGGCTCGCCCCTCGACGAGGGCACGACGGCACCGCCCCGAATGCGCATCGGCGTGCTCGGCTGCGGCCTGGTCAGTCACATGTACCTGCCGAACCTCGTCGAATCCCCGATCGTCGACCTCGTCGCCATCGCCGACCTCGACTCCGCCCTCGCCGAGCAGGTGGGCCGGCAGTACGGCGTGCGCGCCGTCGCTCCGGACGCCTTGCTCGAGGACGCATCCGTCGAACTGGTCGTGAACCTGACGCCCATCCACGCGCACGTCGGCACCACGCGCCGTCTGCTGGAGGCCGGCAAGCACGTGTACACCGAGAAGTCGCTGGCCCCGACCTACCCGGAGGCGCGCGCCCTCGCCGACGAGGCCGATCGTCGCGGGCTGGTCCTCGCCGCGGCCCCGGACACCCTGCTCGGCTCGGGCTTCAGCGCGGCGCGCGCAGAGCTCGACGCCGGCGCCATCGGCCGACCCGCATTCGCGTCGGCCGTGATGGTGCGCGGCAGGGTGAACGAGTCCAGCTGGTACACCGCAGGCGCGACGCCCCTGCTGGACATGGCGCCGTACTACGTGACCGCACTGGTGTCGCTCTTCGGATCCGCCGTGGAGGTGACCGCGAGGTCGACGCTCTGGCAGCCCGGTGAGAAGCCCGTCGAGGCGTCGGAGGGGGCGCAGCTCGGCGCGGACGCGATCATCCGATTCGCGAGCGGGGCGACCGCGATGCTGACGCTCGCCTGGACCGCGACGACGCCGCATCCCGAGACGACACGCCTGGACGTGTTCGGCGCGGAGGGCATCATCCATTTCCCCAACCCCAACAACTTCGGGGACCCGGCGTTCCTCACCCGGTACGGCACCGACGAGCGATCCGAGATCGCCGACAGCCGGCAACCCGCGGCCCTGCGCGCGAACCTGCGCGGCCTCGGCATCGCGGAGGCGGCGCAAGCCATTCGCGAGGGCCGGCAGCCGCGCTGCTCCGCGCACCTCGCCGCACACGTGGTCGAGATCATCACCGCCATCGCGGAGGCCGGTGAGACACGGGCGCCGGTCGCGATCACGAGCCGCGCAGAGCGCCCGCGGCCGCTGGCCGCCCAGGGCCGCAACGCCTTGCTCCCCACGCCGGTCGGCGTCGGACGAGCCTGAACCTCACCCCTCAGAGAAAGTCACCCTTCATGCATCAGTTCGCCATCAACCCGCTGCAGTGGCTGGCAGGCCCCGACGGAAACCTGGATCGGGCCCTCGCTCCGAAACGGCAGGAGCTCATCGCTCGCGTCGCCGCGTCGGGGTTCCGCGCCATGAGCATCGCGGTCCTGGATGACGCGGCGGTCGAGCAATACGCCCAGGAGCTCGAGGACGCCGGTCTCGCTCCGGCGCCCGGTTACGTGAGCTTCGATCTCACGACGACCGATCTCGACCCGGTCTTCGAGACCGTCGACCACCTCGCCCGTGCTCATCGCGCGCTGGGTCTGAGCGAGATCTTCCTCGCAGGCAGCGCGGTCCCGGAGCGCATGGCTGTCCCCGCCGTCGGCGTCGCCGCGGACGAAGAGCGCGAGAAGCTGATCGCGCGCAACGTGAGGGCCGTCTCCGAGCGGTTCCTGGACGCCGGCATCCGTGCCGGTTTCCACCAGCACATCGGCACGTGGGTGGAGACGGAGGGGGAGCTGCTCCACCTTCTCGAGAGGACCCCGGCCGACGCCGTCTTCCTCGGCCCGGACACGGGGCATCTGACCTGGGCCGGGATCGACCCCGTGGCGTTTCTCGGCGAGCACGCCGATCGCGTGCGCGGCCTGCATCTGAAGGACATCCATCAGGATCGCCTCCGCGCGGCGACCGGGAGCTACTCGCAGGTGATCGCTCAGCGGGTGCTCACCGAACCCGGGCGAGGTGACATCGACAACGACCGCGTCCTCGCTGCGCTGGGGGAGGACTTCGACGGATGGGTCGTCATCGAGGTCGATCACCCGGACGGCATCTCGCCGGACGAGAGCGCCCAGCGCGCCGCTGCGTGGGCGAACAGCCGGGCGTAGCCGGTGCGCGCACCGCCCCGCCCGGCATCGCGCGATGCCGGGCGGGGCGAGTCGTCGCGGACCTCAGTCGTCCAGCGCGTCCTTGGCGTGGTCGCGGGCGTTCTCGAACCCCTCCTTGAGGTGCTCGCCGCTCTCCTTGAGGTCGGCCTTGGTCTGATCCAGGCGGCCCTCGTTCTCGAGCTTCTCGTTGTCGGTGACCTTGCCGGCGGCCTCCTTGGCCTTGCCCGCGATCTTCTCGCCGGTGTGCTTCACGTGATTGGCAGCGCTCATGGGCGTGCTCCTCTCCTTGTGGTCGAGGACACCACGATCGCAACTCCGCGGGCTCGGCGCGACGGGGTTGACGCGGCGCGGGCGGCTCGCTATCGCCGGGCCCACGCGCGGCGTCAGCGCATGCGGCGGTCGTGCGCGAGGTCGACCAGGTGCTCCAGCACGGGGCCGGCACGCAGACCGTTGTGCTGATGCTCACTGGTCACCCAGAGGCGGATGCCGGGCAGCAGCGCGGCCGTCTCCAGGGAGTACTCCAACGGCACGTAGGGATCGTCGACGTAGACGGAGGCGGCCCCGCGCGCGTCGGACGCGGCGAGCGCGGCGGGATCGTAGATCCTCGGCCACGCGTGCTCCGCCAGCGACAGCGCGACGTCGCGCCACGGCTGGAACGCGGGGACGGTCTCGGTCCACTCCCGCCGGATGTGCTCGCCCGTGAACAGCGTCACGTCCTCGACGAAGTCCGCGGGCTCGACGCGCTCCGCCGACCACGCCGTGACGTGGCCGTTCGCGTAGCTGGACTCGTGGAACACGAAGTACAGCGGGTTGCGCCCGCCGAACGGCATCGCTGCGGCCAGGTCGTAGCGGAACGCGTTCGTGTCGGGATCCTGCTCGAGCAGCTGCCACAGGCTCTGCCAGCCGTCGTTCGTGCCGAGGGCCGAGCCCACCGAACGCAGTCGGGACGGCGAGACGACCTCGCCGCCGGGCAGCACGATGTCGCCGGCCGCGGCGAGATCCACGAGGCGGCGCATGCGGTCGCGATGCTCGGGGAAGCGCCGGTAGTAGCGCTCGGAGGCATCGCGCATCTTGTCGTAGCAGAGCGCGTACACCTCGTCGGGCGTGCGCGTGACCGTGCTGAGACCGCCCGTGAGATAGGCGCGATCGATCGAGGCCGCGTCCGTGGACAGGTAGGCCAGGGTCGTGAAACCGCCGAACGACTGCCCGAGGACGTTCCAGCGCTCGACCCCCAGGTGCGCGCGCATCGCCTCGCAGTCACGGACGATCGCGTCCGCCCGCAGGTGCGTCAGATGCTCCGCGACCGCGTCCGTACCGCGTGAGAGGATCCCGTCGCCGACGGGCGTGGAGCGTCCGGTGCCGCGCTGGTCGATCATGACCACCCGGTGGTGCGCCAGCGCCTGATCCAGCCACGAGGGCGCGGCCGGCGCGTGCAGCGCGCGCGGCGCCTCGGATCCGGGGCCGCCCTGCAGGAACACCAGATACGGCAGGTCCTCGCCGCCCTCGCGGGTCACCACGGAGGCGAAGACATCGATCGTGCGGCCGTCGTCGGGATCCGACCACACCAGCGGCACCGTGAGCGTGTGCTCCTCGAGGGTCAGGTCCATCATCCGGCGGCGCAGGACGGGGGCGGCGGAGATCGTCATCACATCACATTCCCGATGTAGGAGTACTTCACGAACACTTCTTCGGCCAGTCCCGATTCCTCGAGGAGGCCCTGCACGGCGCTCATCATGTACTTCGAGTCCCAGCCCATGTAGAGGAAGTGGCTTTCGTCGAGCTGGTCCCAGGGGCCGTTCCAGGCCTTCTCGTCGTAGATCGGACCGCCGTTGCGCGCGTTGAACGCCTCGAGCGCCTCGCGGGTGTCCGCCCAGCCCCGGCGGAAGACGCGGTTGAACAGGTACTTCACATCGGGCACGTCCCAGCGCTCGCCGCGATACTCCACGTACTCGAACTCGCGCTCCCAGCCCGCCGGCCAGCCGCGGCGGCGCACGGCGTCGAGGATCGGCGTCAGGCCGTCGTCGTCGATGTCGGTGACGGCGGGCCGCGGCCAGATGCGCAGGAAGTCGTCGGTGAGCGCCGCGGTGCGCTGGGAGATCGCGGCAGTGCCCCACGCGTCGAGCTCCGCGAGCGCCGCGGTGCCCGCGATCCGGCTGCGGCGGTAGGCGTCGCGCTTGCTCGGGAAGGAGTCGCCGAAGACGCGCTCCGCGAGCGACTCCTCGATCAGGGTGAGGTTTCCCAGCGTGGAGGCGAGAGCACGATGGCTGTTCTGCTCGTCCTCCGTGTACTCGCTCCACAGCCGGACCCCGTCGCCGGACCAGTTGTTGTGCGGCGCCGGCGGCACCACGTACTCGACGTCGTAGCCCCCCGGGTCCTTCGCGCCCTGGATGCGCCCGAGCACGTAGAGCGCGTGCGGCAGGTCGGCGAACTTCAGCGCCACCCGGATCCGCTCGTCGGAGGGCGTGATGCGGGCGAAGGCCTTGAGCAGCTGCTCCGGCCCCTCGGCCCTGGCCCGGCACAGCCGCGCGATGAGGCGATCGGTCGGGACGCCGACGACGGCGCGTCGCAGCAGGAGGGACTGGATCCGCTCGAGAGTGCGGATGAGCTCGTCCTTGCTGATCGCGCCGCGCTGGTGGTCGCGGTACACGTTCATCACGAGCGGGTAGGTCGAACGGCCGAACGTGTTGACGTACGCGAGCTGCCGGCGGATCTCCGGATCCGGTTCCTGCGCGGGATCCTGCAGCACGCCGTAGATCTCCGCGTACTCCCGCCAGACGAGCGCCTGCGCGCGCAGCGTCTGGAGCTCCGGGCGGGGGAACTCGTGCCGGAACGCGCTGTACACGCCGTGCTCGCCGTCGACGGCGACCTCGCGTCCGGTGGTCATGATCAGGTAATGCCGCCAGAAGGCGCCGATCGCCTCGCCCGTGCTGCGCTCGATCGGCAGCCAGAATTCGTCCTCGACCTGCTGCTGCTCCGAGTGCGAGAGGCCCATAAGCACGTAGTTGTGGATCAGCTCGTGATCGCGCAGCGGCTCTCCGGTCGAGTTCAGGCTCTCGAAGATCTGCTGCGCACTGGCGGCGACGCCGAGCGTGATCGACACGTGCTCCAGCTTCTGCAGACCGCGCCAGATCCGCGGCGCCTCATCGGCGTGCACCTGGGAGCGGAAGAACGCGTAGTTGTCGTCGAAGCGCGATTCCGGCTGGTCCGGGCTGCGGCGGTCCAGGACGACGGACTCGAACAGGCCGGCCCAGGCGTCGTGCGGGCGGAGCTTCGTCCGGGCGGGGTCGTCGGGGCGGACGAGCACCCGCTCGAGCTCCGCCGCCAGAGCCGGATCCGTGTCGCGCACGGAGTGGTGCAGTGCCGCGATGAGCAGCATGAGCGTGGTGATGCGCTGCTGCCCGTCGATCAGGATGAGGTCGGCGTCGGGATGAGCGCAGTCCTCGGCGGAGAGGATGGAGCCGAGGAAGTGCCGATGCAGGTCGTCCTCGTCGGCGACCGCCCGGATGTCCGAGAGCAGCTTCTCGCAGCCGCCGATGTCCCAGCGGTACTGGCGCTGATAGACGGGCACGACGATCGTGGTCGTGGGGGAGGAGAGCCACTCGATCGTTGAGACTGCGGTTGCTTCGACGTTCGTGGCCGTGCTCATGCTCGCTGTGCTTCTCCTCGTGGGCGGTATGCCCTCCAGTCTATTCAGCGGCCGGTAGGCCCGGATATTCACGGCCCGGTCCCGGAGGCCGGCGAAGGCCCGCTGTTAGGCTGTCCTAAGAAGGGCCTGTTAAAACGTGCTGGCCCCTTATGAAAGGACATGACTCGCTCATGGCATACATCAAGTCCGCCGCCCTCGAGGACAAGGGCTTCGTCGTCCTCGACAGCTACAACCAGGAGCTCGACCCCAAGGAGTGGCTCGACCTCGAGTACAACGACTGGAAGTCCTCCGGCGACACCCGGTTCGCTCCGCTGGCCAGCGCCAAGGGCGAGATCGAGTGCAACGGCTTCTGGAACCACGTCCCGCCGCGCACGGACAAGGACGGCGTCTGGATCGAGTCGCAGGTCGCCAAGGCGCCGAACCTCACCCGTCGCGCCCAGGAGCCCGGAGCGAACGTCGGACGCTGCCGTGTCATCGAGCTGCAGCCCACGCCCTACGGCGAGTGCCTCTACAACCTGCACCAGGACGACAACAACCGCCTGAACCCCGACGGCACCGGCTGGGTCGTGCGCGGCTTCTTCAACCTCACCGACGACAAGGACAGCTACTTCGTCCTGCGCGAGAACCGCACTGACCCGAGTGTCGAGTACCGTATCGCCCTCCCGGCCGGCGCGCAGCTGATCGTCGACACCCAGCGTCTCTGGCACGCCGCCACGCACAACGGCACCGAGCCGCGCTACTGCCTGATCACCTCGTGGACGTCCGGCCCCGAGCTCGACGCGTACATCGAGAAGTACCACGGCACCCAGGACGTGGAGAACTACCCGGTCGACCAGGCGATCCTGGACGCGGGCTACGAGGAGCAGGCGCGTCGCGACGCCGCCCGCGCCGCGTACTACGCGGCCAAGGGTCAGAAGGAGAAGATCGCGATGAGCGAGGCCTGAGCCTCCCGCGGCACCCGCGGCCCTGACCGGCTGCGATATCACGACCCCCGGCATCACACGCCGGGGGTCGTTGCCGTTTCGCAATGAGTTACATGCTTGTGATTTCCGAAGGCATCGGTGAGAATGGGCGCATAACCGCATACCCGCCGTGCTTCGCGGATCAGGTCGTAGGGGAAGACGCACCTGATGAAACGGAGAATCCCATGGCGACAGCACAAGCACGCGGAGTGGTGTACATCCACTCCGCACCGCGCGCGCTCTGCCCGCACCTGGAATGGGCGGTCGGACGCGCTATCGGGCGCGCCGTGAACTTCGAGTGGACGGAGCAGCCCGTCCTCGAGGGCGCCCGCAGGGCGGAGTTCTACTGGGACGGCCCGGTCGGCACCGGCGCCGCGCTCGCGACCGCCATCCGCGGCTGGGAGCACCTGCGGTTCGAGGTTACCGAGGACCCCACGCCGCGCAGCGACGGCGGACGCTGGCTGCACACGCCCGATCTCGGCGTGCACTACGCGCAGACGGATGCGGCCGGGAACATCGTCGTCGGCGAGGACCGGATCCGCTACGCGATGGAGATCGCCGCGGGCAGCCCGGTCGAGCTGCAGCGCGAGCTGGACGTGGCGCTCGGCACCGCCTGGGACGAGGAGCTGGAGCCGTTCCGGCACGCGAGCGACGACGCGCGCGTCGTGTGGCTGCACAAGGTTGGATAGGCCGCTGCGCTGGCGGGTCGGTTGACGAGAACTCGTGTGATCCGGGCCCTTCGACAAGCTCAGGGACCGGATCACACGAAGGGACGAGGACCGGAGGAGGCGCGACTATCGGGAGTCGGAGAGCAGGGACCCGGAAACCGAGAAAGCGTATCCCCGGTCCACCACCGGAGAGATAACAGAACAGCACAACCGCACAGGGATGAGAAACGCCCCGACCGCTTCGAGCGCGAAGCGACCGGGGCGATTCTCTGCCTGGCTCAGCCGTCGTAGGAGCGGAACGCGACGACGGCGTTGTGGCCGCCGAACCCGAACGAGTTGCTGATCGCGAGCTGCGGACCGTCGCCCAGCGGCTGCGGCTCGACCGACAGCTTGAACGGCACGGCCGGATCCGGCTCGGTCATGTTGATCGTCGGCGGAGCGACGCGATCGCGCAGCGCGAGGATCGTGAACACGGCCTCGAGCGCTCCGGTGCCGCCCAGCAGATGCCCGGTCGACGCCTTCGTCGCCGAGACCGGGATGTCGTTGATCCGGTCGCCGAACACGCTCTTGAGCGCCTCGTACTCGTTCGGGTCGCCGACCGGAGTGGACGTGGCGTGCGCGTTGACGTGGGTGACCTCGTCGGGCGTCGCGCCGGCCTGAGCCAGCGCTTCCTGGACGGCGCGCGTGGCGCCGGCGCCGCTCGGGTCGTTCGCGGTGATGTGGTACGCGTCGGCGGAGACGCCGCCGCCCACGAGCTCCGCGTAGATCTTGGCACCGCGGGCCTGCGCGTGCTCGAGGGTTTCGAGCACGAGTGCCGCACCGCCCTCGCCCATCACGAAGCCGTCGCGGTCGATGGCGCCCGGACGCGAGGCGTGCTCGGGGTCGTCGTTGCGGCGGGACAGGGCCTGCGCGGAGGCGAAGGCGGCCATCGTGATCGGGTGGATCGCCGACTCAGCCCCGCCGGCGATGACGACGTCGGCGAGACCGTCCTGCAGATGCTCATAGGCGTTCGCGATCGACTCGGTGCTGGAGGCGCACGCGCTCACCACGGTGCGGGCGTAGGCCTTCGCTCCGAAGTGGAGGGAGAGGTTTCCGGCTCCGGCGTTCGGCATCAGCATCGGGACCGTCAGCGGCATGACGCGGCGGGGGCCCTTCTCACGCAGCGTGTCCCAGGCGTCGAGCAGCGTCCAGAGGCCCCCGATGCCGGTGGCCCAGTCGATTCCGAGCCGTTCGGGATCGACCTCGGGGGCTCCTGCATCCTCCCACGCCTCGCGTGCGGCGATCATGGCGAACTGCACCGAAGGGTCCAGACGCTTGGCCTCGTGCCGGGGCAGCACCTCCTCCGGGCGGACGGAGGCCTCGGCCGCGAACGTCACCGGGAGCTGGTGCTCTGCGACCCAGTCGTGGGTCAGGGTGTGCGTGCCGGAGACGCCGGCGAGCAGGTTCGCCCAGTTCTCCGGGGCGGTGCCGCCGAGGGCGGACGTGGCACCGATGCCGGTGACGACGATGCGCTTGGTCATGCGTGATCCTTCTCAGGGAGCGGGTGGAGTTGAGGAGCGGAGGATGCCACGCCCCGTGCCCTCGGGCCGGGGGTGGCATCCACAGGTGTCACTCCTGGCCGGCGACGATGAAGTTCACGGCGTCACCGACGGTCTTGAGGTTCTTGACCTCGTCGTCGGGGATGGTGACGCCGAACTTCTCCTCCGCGTTGACGACGATGGTCATCATCGAGATCGAGTCGATGTCCAGGTCGTCGGTGAAGGACTTCTCCAGAGCGACCTCGGAGGCGTCGATGCCGGTCTCGTCGGTGATGAGCTCTGCCAGGCCGGCGAGGACCTCGTCGTTGCTGAAAGCCATGATTTCCTCTTTCTATGGGGTGGTTTCGGAACCGGTGAACAGTCTAGGAGTCCGCAGTGCGCGGTCAGGGCAAGACGACGACCTGCGCGCCGAACACGAGCCCGGCGCCGAAGCCGATCTGCAGGGCGAGGCCGCCGCTCAGCTCGGGGTGCTCCTCCAGCAGACGATGCGTCGCGAGCGGGATGGAGGCGGCGGACGTGTTGCCCGTGGTCTCGATGTCGCGGGCGATCACGGTCGTCTCGGGCAGCTTCAGCTGCTTGGCGAACTCGTCGACGATGCGCATGTTGGCCTGGTGCGGGATGAACGCCGCGAGATCCGAGGCCTCGACGCCGGCCTGCTCGAGGGCCTGCTTGGCGACCTTGGCCATCTCCCACACGGCCCACCGGAACACCGTCGGACCCTCCTGACGCAGGGTGGGCCAAGGGGCCTGACCGTCGCGGAACTCGGTGAGGGTGTGGTTCATACCGACGGCGTCGGCCTTCGAACCGTCAGAGCCCCACACCGTGCCCGAGATGCCGGGGGTGTCGCTCGGCCCGATCACGACGGCGCCGGCGCCGTCGCCGAGCAGGAACGAAATGCTGCGGTCCGTGGGATCGACGATGTCCGAGAGCTTCTCGGCGCCGATGACGACGGCGTACTTCGCGGCCCCCGCGCGGATCAGCGCGTCGGCCTGGGCGACCGCGTACGCGTAGCCGGCGCAGGCGGCGTTGATGTCGTAGGCGGCCGCGGGGTTCGCACCCACGCGGTCGGCGACGATCGCCGACACCGAGGGCGTCTGCTTGGGGTTGCTGATCGTGGCGACGATGACGAGGTCGATGTCGGACGGCGCCACACCGGATCGCTCGATGGCCTCTGCCGCGGCCGCGGTGGAGAGGTCGATCGCGTCGGTCTCGGCGTTCGCGCGGACGCGCGTGACGATGCCGGTGCGCTGGCGGATCCACTCATCGCTCGAATCGATCGGGCCGATGAGGTCGTCGTTGGGCACCGCGTTCTCACCGCGGGCCGCGCCGACGGAGTAGATGCGCGTGTATGCCGGGCCGGTGGCCTGCTTGAGCGTGGTCATGCTGCTTCTCCGTTGTTCGTGCCGACCAGCTGCGCCACAGCCGCGTCGAGGTCGTCCGGGGTCTTCACGGCGACGGCGGGGACGCCCCGCAGACCGCGCTTGGCGAGGCCGGTGAGGGCACCCGCGGGGGTCAGCTCGATGAGACCGGTGATGCCGTTGTCGGCGAACGACGCCATGCACAGGTCCCAGCGGACGGGGGAGGAGACCTGCGTGACGAGGTTCTCCAGCGCCGTGGCACCGTCGGTGAGGACGGATCCGTCCTTGTTGGTCCACAGGGTGATGGCGGGGTCCGCCGGTGCGATATCCGCCACGGCCTCGCGCAGGGTCGCGACCGCGGAGGACATGTAGTCGGTGTGGAATGCGCCGGCCACCTGGAGCGGGATCACGCGGGAACCGCGCACCGGCGCCTCGGCGAGGGCCGCGAGCGCGGGCAGGGCACCGGCGGCGACGATCTGGCCGCCGCCGTTGTAGTTGGCGGGGGTGAGGTCGAGGTCGGAGAGCAGGGCGAGCACCGCTTCTTCGTCGCCGCCGAGGACGGCGCTCATCCCGGTCGGGGTCTTCGCGGCCGCGTCGGCCATGGCCCGGCCGCGGATGCCGACGAGGCGCATCGCGGTGACCGCGTCGATGACGCCGGCGCCCACCACGGCGGCGAACTCGCCGACGGAGTGCCCGGCGATGCCGTCGGCGGCGCGTCCGGCGCGCTCGCGCAGCGCCTTCTCCGCGATGAGCGAGGCGGCCACGATGAGCGGCTGCGCGATGCGGGTGTCGCGGATGGTGTCGGCGTCCGAGACGGTCCCGTGCTGGACCAGGTCGACCTCGGCCGCGTCGGAGTACGCCGCCAGGTCATCGGCCACGCCGTCGAGCTCGAGCCAGGGGGAGAGGAAACCGGGGGTCTGGGAGCCCTGTCCTGGGCATGCGAAGACGATCACGTTCCCAGTCTGCCAACGATCCGCCGGTTTCGGTGGCTCAACCCTCACAACAATCCGCAGATCGGTTGTCTCCGATCGACAGTCGGCGGGCAGGCGAGGGGTCAGCGCAGGCGACGGGGGCGCAGGCCGCGGCGCACCGGATCGGCTGTGCCGATGGTGCCCAGCACGAGGGCGGTCTGCAGGATGAACGCCTCGCGCGGGCCGGTCGCGTCCCAGCCGATGACCTCGCTGATCCGCTTCAGCCGGTAGCGCACCGTGTTGGGGTGCACGAACAGTTCGCGGGCGGTCGCCTCGAGCGACCGACCGTTGTCGAGGTAGCTCCACAGCGTCGTGACGAGGTCGCTGGAGTGGTCGTTGAGCGGGCGGAACACGCGTTCGATCAGCGTCTGCTTCGCCAGCGGGTCGCCGGCGATCGCACGCTCGGGGAGCAGCTCGTCGGCGTCGACCGGACGCGGCGCACCGCGCCAGGCGCGCGCCACCGCGAAGCCCGCGAGCGCGGCACGAGCGCTCTGCCCGGCATCCACGAGGGCGGCCACCGCAGGACCCACCACGACGTGCCCCGGGCCGAAAGACGGCTCGAAGGTGCGGGCGATCTCGGCGAACGAGAACTCCTCGGGATCCTCCTCGGCCGCAGTGGGCTTGGAGCGGCCCACCACGAGCACCAGCCGGGATCCCTGCACCCCGATCAGCACGTCGACCGCGAGCTTGCGCGCGGTGCGGCGCACCTGGTCGACGTCGAACTGCGGCGGTGTGGTGCCCACGATCACGCACACCTCGCCGTGGCCGTGCCAGCCGAGCGCCGCGATGCGGCTGGGCAGCTCCTCATCGGCCTCGCCGGTGAGGATGGAGTCCACGACGAGCGCCTCCAGGCGAGCGTCCCAGAGGCCGCGCGCCTCCGCGGCGCGGGCGTAGACGTCCGCCGCGGCGAAGGCCACGTCGCGCGAGTACAGCAGGATCGCGTCGCGCAGGTGCCCGCCGTTGCCGGCCACCCGCTCCTCGGTCACCTCGACGGTGACCCGGATGAGCTGCAGGGTCTGCTGCAGGCTGACGCTGCGCAGCAGTTCGCGGGGCGCGGCGGCGAAGATGTCCGCGGCGATCCAGGGCGTCGACGTGGGGTCGTCATACCACTGGATGAACGAGGTGATGCCGGCCTGCGCCACCAGCCCGACGGCGGAGCGTCGGGCCGGCGGCATCTCGGCGTACCACGGCAGCGAATCCTCGAGACGCTGCAGGGTCGCCGTGGCGAGATCACCGGAGATGCGGCGCAGCCACGCCAGCGTCTCCTCCTTGGTCATCTCCGAGGGTCTGCTCATCGTGCGGACGGGTCAGCTCTCGCCGCCGGCGTTGCCGCTGGTGCCCGCGTTCACGTTGTACAGGTCGTACTTCGCGATCGCCTGACCCACGACCGAGCGGTCGATGCGGCCCTGGTCCGCCAGAGCCTGCAGCGCACGCACCACCATCGACGGGCCGTCGATCTTGAAGAACCGGCGGGCGGCCGCACGCGTGTCGGCGAACCCGAAGCCGTCGGCGCCCAGCGTGTAGTACGCACCGGGGACCCACTGGCGGATCTGGTCCTGCACGGCGTGCATGTAGTCGCTCGTCGCGATGAACGGGCCCTGCGCGTCCTTCAGCTTCTCGGTGAGGTACGCCGTGCGCGGCTCCTCCTCCGGGTGCAGGAAGTTGTGCTCGTCGGCGGCGAGACCGTCGCGGCGCAGCTCGGTCCACGAGGTGACCGACCAGACGTCGGCGGACACGCCCCAGTCCGAGAGCAGGAGCTCCTGGGCCTCGATGGCCCACGGCACGCCCACACCCGAGGCGAGCAGCTGCACGCGCTGCCCGTCGCCGGATCCGACCGAGACGCGGTGCAGCCCCTTGCGGATCCCCTCGACGTCCACGTCCTCCGGCTCCGCCGGCTGGCGCATCGGCTCGTTGTACACGGTGAGGTAGTACATGACGTCGGGATCCGGGTGGTTCCCGCCGTACATGCGCTCGATGCCGTCCTGCACGATGTGCGCGACCTCGTACCCGTAGGCCGCGTCGTACACGAGCGTGGCGGGGTTGGTGGAGGCGAGCAGCGGCGACTGGCCGTCGGCGTGCTGGGTGCCCTCACCCGTCAGGGTGGTGCGGCCGGCGGTGGCGCCGATGATGAAGCCGCGGCCCATCTGGTCGCCGGCGGCCCAGAACGCGTCGCCGGTGCGCTGGTAGCCGAACATCGAGTAGAAGATGTAGATCGGGATGAGCGGCTGGCCGTGCGTCGAGTACGAGGTCGACGTCGCGGTGAACGCCGCCGCGGCTCCCGCCTCGTTGATGCCGACGTGCATGATCTGGCCCTGCGGGCTCTCCTTGTAGGCGAGCAGCAGCTCCCGGTCGACCGCGGTGTAGTTCTGGCCGTTCGGGTTGTAGATCTTCGCGGTCGGGAAGTACGCGTCCATGCCGAAGGTGCGCGCCTCGTCGGGGATGATCGGCACGATCCGCTCGCCGAAGCCCTTCACCCGCATGAGGTCCTTGATCATGCGCACCAGGGCCATGGTCGTGGCGACCTCCTGGTTGCCGGAACCCTTCTTCGGCAGGGCGTAGTCCTTGTCCTCCGGAAGGTTGAGCCCCACGTGGGTGGTGCGGCGCTCGGGCAGGAAGCCGCCGAGCTCGCGGCGGCGCTCCAGCATGTACTGGATCGTCTCGTCGCCGGGTCCGGGGTTGTAGTACGGCGGCCGGTACGGGTCGGCCTCGAGCTGCGCATCGGTGATCGGGATGTGCATCGTGTCGCGGAACAGCTTGAGGTCGTCCAGCGTCATCTTCTTCATCTGGTGGGTCGCGTTGCGGCCCTCGAAGTGCGGACCGAGGCCGTAGCCCTTGACGGTCTTGGCGAGGATGACGGTCGGCTGGCCCTTGTGCTCCATGGCCGCCTTGTAGGCCGCGTACACCTTGCGGTAGTCGTGGCCGCCGCGGCGCAGGCGCCAGATGTCGTCGTCCGAGTAGTCCTTGACCAGCGCGAGCGCGCGCTCGTCCCGGCCGAAGAAGTTCTCGCGCACGTAGGCGCCGGACTCCGCCTTGAACGTCTGGAAGTCGCCGTCCGGCGTGACGTTCATGAGGTTCAGCAGGGCGCCGTCGGTGTCGCGGGCGAGCAGGTCGTCCCACTCCCGGCCCCAGACCACCTTGATGACGTTCCAGCCGGCGCCGCGGAAGAAGCTCTCCAGCTCCTGGATGATCTTGCCGTTGCCGCGGACCGGGCCGTCGAGGCGCTGCAGGTTGCAGTTGATCACGAACGTGAGGTTGTCCAGGCCCTCGTTGGCCGCGACCTGGAGCTGACCGCGCGACTCGACCTCGTCCATCTCGCCGTCGCCGAGGAACGCCCACACATGCGAGTCGTTCTCCTTGATGCCGCGGTTGGCGAGGTACTTGTTCGTCATCGCCTGGTAGATCGCGTTGATCGGCCCGAGACCCATCGACACGGTCGGGAACTGCCAGAACTCCGGCATCATCCGCGGGTGCGGGTAGGAGGGCAGCCCGTTCGGAGCGCCCGACTTCTCCTGGCGGAACGCGTCGAGCTGCTGCTCGGTGATCCGGCCCTCGAGGAAGCCACGGGCGTACGCGCCGGGGGAGGCATGCCCCTGGTAGAAGATCTGGTCCCCGCCGGACGGGTGGTCCTGCCCGCGGAAGAAGTGGTTGAAGCCGACCTCGTACAGGGAGGCGGCCGAGGCGTAGGTGGAGATGTGACCGCCGACGCCGATGCCGGGGCGCTGCGCGCGGTGCACCGTGATAGCCGCGTTCCAGCGGATCCAGTGCCGGTACCGGCGCTCGAGCTCCTCATCGCCGGGGAAGGCCGGCTCGTTCTCGGAGGCGATGGTGTTGATGTAGTCCGTGGTCGGCACCATCGGCACGCCCAGGTGCAGCTCCTTGGAGCGCTTCAGCAGGCTGAGCATGATCTCGCGACCGCGGCCGTGGCCCTTGGCGTCGACGAGCTCGTCGAGCGATTGCTGCCATTCGCTGGTCTCCTCCGGGTCGCTGTCGAGCGGGCCCTGGGAGTACGGATCCTGGTCGTGAACAGTCACAGGAGGCCTTTCGTCTGTCTGGCAGGTCGTGCCAACGAAATCGGGATGCGACGCGGGGAGGTGTTGTCGGCTCCGCACAAAGCGCGCGGGAGTCAGCCTAGCCCCGATCCAGCGTCGTGGGTGCACGCGATGACGAGCTTCGAGGTGCGCCCAGAGAGACTCGAACTCCCGACCACATCGGTGTAAACGACGTGCTCTACCAACTGAGCTATAGGCGCGTGAGCTCCAGCCTACCGGTGCCGATGTGCCAGGGTGGGGCCATGAACCTTCCGCACGACGATGTCGATCCCGGGGGCCTGCTGGAGTACTCGGTGGTCTTCACGGATCGCTCCCTGAACCACATGTCCGCGCGCTTCGTCGGGGTGATGCAGAGCATCCAGGCCGATCTGCGCGCCGCGTACCGGGCGACGACGACGGCGATCGTGCCCGGCGGCGGCACCTACGCGATGGAAGCGGTCGCGCGCCAGCTCGCCACGGGGCGACGCTGCCTCGTGGTGCGCAACGGGCTGTTCTCCTACCGGTGGTCGCAGATCCTCGATGCCGGCGACATCGCGCAGAGCACCGTGGTGTGCGCGGCACGCCCGGCCTCGGACGATGCGCAGGCCGCGTGGGCGCCGGTGCCGATCGAGGAGGTCGTCTCCGCGATCCGGGCGCAGCGCAGCGAGGTCGTGTTCGCGCCGCACGTCGAGACCGCTGCCGGGATCGTGCTGCCCGACGCGTACGTGAGGGCTCTCGCCGATGCGGTGCACGAGGCCGGCGGCCTGCTGGTGCTCGACTCCATCGCCTCAGGCGCCCTGTGGGTGGATATGGACGCACTCGGCGTCGACGTTCTGCTGAGCGCTCCGCAGAAGGGCTGGAGCGGATCCCCTGGTGCGGGATACGTGATGCTCAACGACGCCGGCCGTGACGCGGTGACCTCGCGCGCCTCCTCGAGCTTCGCGATCGACCTGGCGAAGTGGCTGTGGATCGCGGAGGAGTACCGCGAGGGCAGGGCGCCGTACCACGCGACCATGCCCACGGACACGCTCGCGCACAACGCCGTGCTCATGGCGGAGACGCGTGAGCGCGGGTTCGATGCGCTCCGCGCCGCCCAGTGGGACCTCGGCAGGCGGGTGCGGGCGCTGCTCGCGGAGCGGGGCCTGCCGTCCGTCGCGGCGGAGGGCTTCGCCTCCCCGAGCGTCGCCGTCGTGCACACGACGGATCCGGGTCTGCGCAGCGGAGCGCTGTTCCGGGAGCAGGGACTGCAGATCGCTGCGGGGGTGCCGCTGCACTGCGGCGAGCCGGACTCGTTCTCCACGTTCCGGATCGGACTGTTCGGCCTGGACAAGCTCGGCGACGTGGACGGCACGGCGCGCCGCCTCGGCGACGCGCTGGACCGGATCGGCGTGTGAGCGCAGCGGCGGACCGCTGCCCGTGCGGCAGAGGCGACCTGTTCGACGCGTGCTGCGCGCCGATCCTCGCGGGCCGTCCTGCGCCGACCGCGGAGCGCGTGATGCGGTCGCGGTACACCGCGTTCGCGCGCGGTGATGCCGGGTACCTGCTGCGTTCCTGGCACCCGTCCACCCGCCCGGAACGCCTGGACCTCGACGACGACGTGCGCTGGCTGCGTCTCGACATCCTCGGCAAGACCGGCGGCGGCCCGTTCGACACGGAGGGCGTCGTCGAGTTCGAGGCGATACACCGGGATCCGACCGGTCGCGGAGTGCTGCACGAGCGCAGCCGCTTCGTGCGCGAGGACGGACAGTGGTACTACGTCGACGGCGTCGTGGCCTGACGCCTCCCCGCACGCGCTTCCCGCACGCGCGGGCGGGCGCCCGGCTGGCGTAGGTTTGACGTCGTGAAAGCCAACCCCGCGCACCAGCTCGTGCTCCTCGACATCGCCGACATCGACCGCCGCATCCTGCAGGCCGATTACGCGCGCACGCACCCGGCGCAGGGGGAGCGGATCAACGAGCTCGCCGCCCAGCGGCAGGGGCAGCTGCGCGAGCTGACCGTGCTGTCCGGTGCGCGCGATGACGTGCAGGCCGAGCTCAAGCGCGTGGAGTCCGACGTCGCCCTCGCGACGCAGCGCCGCGACCGCGACGCGGAACGGCTCGCGGCCACGCAGAATCCCAAGGACGCGGTCGCCCTCGAGCAGGAGATCGCGAGTCTTGGTCGCCGGATCAGCGACCTCGAAGACGCGGAGCTCGAGATCATGGCGCGGCTCGAGGACGCGGAGGCGGCTGTGGCGGCCCAGCAGGCGCTCATCGACGAGACCGTCGCCGAGGGCACCCGGCTGACCACCGAGGCGAAGGCGCTCATCGCGGCCGCGACCGCCGAGGGGGAGCAGCTCGCCCGCGATCGCGCGGCGCTCGTCGACTCCGTCTCCCCGTCGCTCATGGCGGAGTACCAGCGCCGGGTCGGAAGGACCGCCGGAGCCGCTCTGCTGCGTCGCGCCACGTGCGAGGGGTGCCGCATGGTGCTCTCCGGCACCGATCTGAACGTGATCCGTCAGGCCGCGGACGACGACGTGGTGTCGTGCCCGGAGTGCGGTTGCATCCTCGTCCGCACCGAGGAGTCGGGGCTGACCAGCAGCGCGAGCGCGCACGCAGCGGACTGAACGACGCGGCGCGCCCGCCCGGCGCGCTTCAGAACTCCTCGTGCGTGGCGGGGTCGGACTCCCACAGGCGCCCGTCCGGCGTGCCGAGAGCGGTGATCGCGGCGACCTCGTCCTCGGACAGCCGCACCTCGGCCGCGGCGAGGTTCAGCGCCTGGTGCTCGGGGGACGCCGCCTTCGGGATCGCGACGACGCCGCGCGCAGCGTGCCAGGCCAGCACGGCCTGCGCGGGCGTGATGCGGTGCGCGGTCGCGACGGCCGTGATCGCGGGATCCTGGAGCAGGGCGCCGGCGCGGCCCAGAGGACTCCAGGCCTCGGTGATGATCCCCTGCGCCCGGTGGTAGGCCAGTGCCTCCTCCTGCGGGAAGCGCGGGTGCAGCTCGATCTGGTTGACGACCGGGCGCACGCCGGTCTCATCCTCGATGCGCTCCAGGTGCTCCGGCAGGAAGTTCGACACCCCGATCTGCCGCACGAGGCCGCGATCGCGCGCTTCGATCAGCGCCTGCCACGCCTCGACGTAGGTGTTCCGGCGCGGCAGGGGCCAATGGATGAGGAACAGGTCGATCGCGTCCAGGCCGAGCCGGAACCGGCTCTCCTCGATCGCGTCCAGCGCCTTCGCCCTGGCGTGGTGGCGGCCGGCCAGCTTCGACGTCACGATGAGCTCCGCGCGGTCGACGGCGGCTCCCGAGATGCCCCAGCCGACGGCGCCCTCGTTCTCGTAGTTGAACGCCGAGTCGATGAGGCGGTAGCCGCTCTCGATCCCGCTGCGGACGGCGTCCGCGCCGGCTTCGCCACGGAAGCCGTAGGTGCCGAGGCCCTGTACCGGCAGGGTGAAGCCGTTGTGGGCGATGAAGGGGGATGCGTCGGACATGGGGTCTCCTCTCCGGTGCTCCCACGCTAATCGTCGCCGCCCTCGCGCGCGCGGGGCCGTGATACACGCCGACACACCCAAGGCTCCGGAGCGCGAGCGAGGGCCGTGTCGGGGGCCGCCCCCGCGAGGGCGTAGATTCGAATGCATGATCGAATCGGACCTCCCGCATGAGATCGTGCTGGGACGGTCGGCCCGGCCGGGCCACTGGTGCCTCGTGGCGTACGGGGAAGATGGCGCGGAGCAGGACACGCGCGAGGTCCCCGGCGCCGCGCTGCACGCCCTGATCCGCGCGGTCGAGGAGCAGGCGCATCCGCGCTGGGTGGTGCGGAGCCTCCGCGAGATCTACCCGCCGCTGCTGGCCGCCGGGATCCGGATCCGCCGCGCTCACGACCTGCTGCTGTGCCATGCGATCCTGCGCGACACCGCGAGCCTCGCGGATCCGGTCCCCGCGTCGCCGCGCTGGCTGCGCGCGGATCCGTCGGCGGTCCCGGTCTCGTCGCCCGCGCTGTTCGACCTCCACGACGAGACGTCCGCGGTCGACGAGGCCCCGGAGATCGACGAACTGCTCGCCGAATACGCGCGGCAGCGGGCAGCGCTGCGCCGCGCCCCGGATGGTCGCCTCGCCCTGCTCTGCGCAGCGGAGTCGACCGGCGCGCTCATCGCGGAGGAGATGACCGCCGCGGGGCTCCCGTGGAGCACCGCCGTGCACGAGCGCCTGCTGGCGGATGCGCTCGGGCCGCGGCCGGTGACCGGAGCCCGGCCGGCGCGGATGGCCGAGCTCGCCGCGACGATCGCGGCGTCCCTGGAGGATCCGTCGGTGAACCCGGACAGCCCGCCCCGGCTCCTGAAGTCGCTGCGCCGCGCTGGGATCCTCGTGGATTCCACCTCCCGCTGGGAGCTCGGTGAGATCGAGCATCCGGTGGTGGAGCCGCTGCTCGCGTACAAAAAGCTCGCCCGGCTGTACTCCGCGAACGGCTGGCACTGGCTGGCGGAGTGGGTGCACGACGAGCGGTTCCGCCCGATCTACCTGACCGGCGGTGTGGTGACCGGGCGCTGGGCGTCCAGCGGCGGGGGAGCGCTGCAGATCCCGCGGAGTCTGCGCCCGGCGGTGCGCGCTGACGAGGGATGGGTGCTGGTGTGCGCCGACGTGGCGCAGCTGGAGCCCCGCGTGCTCGCCGCGATGTCGAAGGACCGCGCGATGGCGGACGCGGCGCGCGGCGCTGACCTGTACGAGGGAGTGGTGCGCTCCGGTGCCGTGCAGACGCGGCAGGAGGCGAAGTACGCCGTGCTCGGCGCGATGTACGGGGCGACGACGGGACCCAGCGGCCGGCTCGGGCCGAGACTGCGCAGCGTGTTCCCGCGCGCCATGGCGCTCGTCGACGGCGCGGCGAAGACGGGCGAGGAGGGCGGAGTGGTGTCGACGCTGCTGGGCCGGAGCTCGCCCCGGCCGGATGCGGCGTGGACCGCCGCGCAGTTCCGGGCGAGCGACCCGGAGGCCGACGGCGCGGACGAGCGCGCGGCGCGCAGCAGGGCGAGGGATCGCGGTCGGTTCACGCGCAACTTCGTCGTGCAGGGCACCGCGGCGGAGTGGTCGCTGCTGTGGCTCGCGGAAATCCGCCACCGCCTGAGCGCGCTGCCCGGGGCCGCTCGGCCCGCGACCGGATCCGGTCCCGTGTTCTCCGATCGTGCGCACCTCGCGTTCTTCCTGCACGACGAGGTGATCGTGCATGCGCCGGCCGAACTCGCGGCCGAGGCGGCGCGCGCCGTGCAGGAATCCGCGGACGCCGCCACCCGCAGGCTCTTCCTGGGGTTCGAGATCGACATCCCTCTCGACCTGCGCATCGCGGAGGACGCGGGCAAGGCCTCGTAGACTGGATCCGAACGGGTCGGCCGGACGGTCGCGTGGCGGGAGACCGCACCGAGGAACGTCCGGGCTCCACAGGGCAGGGCGGTGGGTAACACCCACCCGGAGCAATCCGCGAGACAGTGCCACAGAGAGAAGACCGCCCCGGTCCGCACGGACCGGGGTAAGGGTGAAAGGGTGGTGTAAGAGACCACCGGGGGCCGTGGTGACACGGCCCGCCAGGTAAACCTCGCCCGGAGCAAGGCCAGACAGGGGATGATGACGCGGCCCGCCGAGTCCCCGGGTAGGCCGCTGGAGCGGCGCGGCAACGCGTCGCCGAGAGAGATGACCGTCGAAGGGGCTCCGCCCCGGAACAGAACCCGGCGTACAGGCCGGCCCGTTCACTAACTACTGGCTGATCAGGAATTCCCTGGTCGGCCGGTCGTTTCTGTCCGCGGAGAGTCCGCAGAATCCGGTCGATTCAGCAGAACCGAGTCCACCGCCTCGCGCGTCCGGTCGTCGGAGTCCGCCCACAGGTGACTGTATGTATCGAGCGTCTCGGCGGCGCTGGCGTGCCCGAGGCGCTCCTGCACCACCTTCACGGACTCGCCGTACCGGATCAGCAGGCTCGCGTAGTAGTGCCGAAGCGCGTGCATGCCCTTGCCGGTCCCTTCGGTGAGTCGCGCGGCCGTTGCAGCAGGGCGCCAGAAGTGTCCGAACTTCTTCTGCCGGGTGGTGCCCTTGCCGTCGATCGTGAACAGCAGTTCGCCGTCACGAACCACCTAACCGAGGTGCTGCTGTTCGGCGGCGACAACACCAACGTCATCCGCGGCCGCATCTACGACGTGATCGTGTACCCGACCGCGCTCACCGCCGCGCAGCGCGCGCTTCTCGCCGCCCACCTCCGCAGCGAGAACGGTATCTGAGCCTCGCAGCACCCCTCGAAGCCCCATCCCATGTGGCGGGGCTTCGTCGTTCCTCCCGGAAGGACATCTGATGACTTATTTCGTCTGGCAGGACGGTTCCCGGCTCACGCCGTACATGGCATACCAGATCCGACGGTTGAGCGCAGACATGGTCCGACTGTTCGGCGTGGAGGTGCTCGTGACTTCCGGGATCCGCACCAACCAGGAGCAGATCGACATCTTCCTGGACACGTACACCCCGCAGGCATATGGCGACGGCCCATTCGGGGACGTGCGCTGGTGGCAGGGCGTCCGTTACGTCCGATACGACCCGTCCGGCACCGCCGCGCCTCCCGGTGAGTCGAACCACGAGATCCAGGGCACCGCGGGTGCCGCCGACCTGCGCGACACCGGAGAAGACTCGGGCATCGCCACCATGGGCTCCGCCCGATCCGAGTGGCTGCGCGCCCATGCCGGTGACTACGGCATGGAACCCGAGGGCTTCAGTTTCGGCGAGGCCTGGCACTACAAGTTCCCGAACATCTACCTGCCGGTCCCCGCCGGCGTCTCACTGTCCGAGGAGGACGACATGCTCGATGCAAACCGCGACTACGACGCGTTCAAGACAATGCTCCAGCGCGCGCTGAAGTTCGACGTGCGCCCGAACGGTGCCGGCGCCGACTGGAAGCTCGGCCCGACCGTCTGGGAGCGCCTGAACCAGATCCAGGCCGCAGCGTCCGGCGTCACCATCGACCCGCAGCAGGTCGCGTCCGCGATCGCTGACGCCGTCCCGGACGACATGGCGAAGCAGGTGGCCGACGAGCTCGCGAAGCGCCTGCAGTCGTGATGGACAAGCAGGCCGCCGGATGACCGGGCACCGTAAGCACCGCCAGATCCCGCAGTGGTTGATCATCGCGATCGGCGCCGCCGTCGGCATCGCGGCCCTCATCTGGTCGTTCGGCCTCCACGACGACACCGGCGACGCCCTGATCGACAAGGACACCGCCCCGATCCTCATCGCCCTGTTCACCGCGACGGGAACGATCCTCGGGCTTGTGTTGCAGCGCACGCGAGCCGTCGAGCACGAAGTCAAGCCAAACTCCGGGAGCTCGATGCGCGACTCCACGAACCGCACCGAGCAGAAGGTCGACGCGCTCGTGGACGCGGTCGCTCACCTCGAGCGCGCTCACCGCCAGCAGGGTATCGACATCGTGCAGCTGCGCGAGGACCAGCAGCAGACCCGTGCGGATCTCTCGGGCCAGGCCTCGGACATCCGCGGCATCCGCAAAGACATCGGTCACGTCGCCGACGCAATCACGAAGGGAACGACTTCATGAACATCGAACTCCCCACCATCCCCGCCGGCGTGCTCGTACTGTTCGGGCTCGTGGCGCCATACCTGCAGGCGATCATCCAGCGGCCATCGTGGCGGCCGTAGGTGAAGCGCGTCCTCTCGGTCGTGCTCGCAATTGTGCTCACGGGCCTCGTGCTCGCGTTCTACTACGCCGCGACAGGCGAAGTCGTACCGGACTGGCCGGCGCTGGCTCTGCTCGCGATCGTCGTCGCGCAGACCTCGTACGGCCTGCTCACGCGAGATACCGCAGCGAAGGTCGAGCGCACCCTGAATGCCGGCCCGATCGGCCCCGACACCCTGCGCCGCGACCTCCGCTGAACCACAACATGCGAACCGCCCCGCTTCTCTTCGAGAGGCGGGGCGGTTTCGTCGTTCAGTGCCTGTCGTAGTCCTTGCGGTCACGCGAATGTACGAAGCGTCCAACGCGGTGTGCATGACCCGAGGCTCGGGCCGAAGTATGCGCTCGTGTTCCCGCCCGGCGGTCTCAACGATCGTGCCAACCGTCCCACTCCTGGGCTGCCTAACCCGGCGACTCGATTTGATCGACAGGCTACGCCAATCGAACGGCGAGTTCAGTCAGTTCATCATGACAAATATGGCAGTGGCGCTCACGCAAATAGTTTCGCCGGAGTACCCTTCTGATGGCTTGATTTTTCAGGCACAGAGACAAATCTGAGGTGGTTGCAGGTGCAAGACTCCGACTTCGGTCGTGACAAGTATGAGTTTCCCCAGGTCGCGACTGACTCAGAACTGATCGTGCGAGCGTTCGAGCTCGAGAGACTTCGAGGGAACTTCGGAGTCACTGCGACCACGCCGCCAGATTTTCTCGTGAGCTTGCACTCCCTCTTCCAGATCCTGATGAGTGTCGTGTCAGCTCGGATCGAGGGGAACCGGACTACGGTCTACGATGCTGTCCGAGCGATCTCAAAGCCCGACCTCTCGGAAGGGGAGCAGGAGATCCAGAACATCCGGCGGGCGATGACCTTCATCGACGGTTTGGAACCGGGCGCTCCGCTAAGCCACGTGACGATCCGAGAGTTGCATCGTATATCCGTGCAGAACTTGACACGGGAGGGCGACCCAACGCCCGGGCAATATCGAAGGCAGGACGTCGAGATTTCCCGGGCAGAGCACATGCCCCCGTCGCACCCTTACGTACATCCCGAGATGACGGAGTGGATCAGTTTCGCGAACCGTGATCTGCCTACCTCGCAGCACATGCTTCATGTGGCGATCGCGCATCATCGCTTCCTCTGGATCCACCCGTTTCGCAACGGCAACGGACGTGTATCTCGTTTGCTGTCGTATGCGATGCTGCGGCGTCATGGGTTCGTCAGCCCGGTCGGACTGCGCGCGGTCAACCCGACGGCTGTGTTCGGCAACGACCGTGATGGCTACTACAACGCGCTCGCTGCGGCTGACTCACTGTCTAACGAGGGAACGGTCGAATGGTGCACGTTTTTCGTGCGTGGGATCCATGAAGACCTGGAGAGGCTGTCCCAGATCCAGGACTTCACCTTCGTCAAGTCTTCGCTGCTCGAACCGGCGATTGATCGCCTAGTTGCAACGGGCGGCGCCTCACTGAGAGAGGGCGAAGCGCTCAAGGAAGCAATGCGTAAGGTAATCGTCCGAGCCGGTGATCTCGCGCCTGCATTGCCTGGCACGGCGTCGCAACGTTCTCATGCGATCCGTAGCTTGTTGGAGAGAGGCTTGCTCGTAGCTGAGCGCCCGGGAGCGCGAACCTATCGCTTGAACATTCTCGGAGCAGCGTTCGGCCCTCTCCTGGTGCGGCGCCTCGACGAGATCGGATTCTTGCCTCACATCCTCAAGGGGGACGCGCCCTGAGGGCTCCGTAGACTTGCCCGTTCACCCGCGAGTCGACTGCCACCGGGCGCGAACAGGCTGCGGAGCAAGAATCAGAACACGGGATCCATGTCTGGCACTATCAAGGGCAGGTCAACTCTCACTGAGTCCCCCTGCTCGGTCAGGCGTCGATGTGATCACTGATGGACCCTGCATGGGCCTAGAATCCGCATCAACGTTGGATTCGATGTCGGAAGCGACACCCTGAACCCGGGCCCGATTGGCCCAGACACCTTGCGCCGCGACCTCCGCTGAGGCCCCATCGTCGAACCGCCCCGCTTCTCTTCGAGAGGCAGGGCGGTTTCGTCGTTGGGATCAGACGCGGCGCACGGAGAGCAGCTGGTAGCCCTCGGGGACCTTGGCCTGCAGCGCGGCCATGTCGTCGGCCTCGATCTCGGTCACGCCGTCACGCCGCGCGATCGTGCCCTCCGCGGTCATGGTCGTGTCCTTCTTCGCCATGGTCACCGGGGCGGAGATCGTCTCCCACCCGGCCGGCGTCTGCGCGCGGATCAGGTCCTGGATCTCGTCGAGCTCCTCGGCCTAGACGGTGATGGTGCGGGTCTCCCGCGGACGGATCATTCCAATGAGCACCAGAACAGCCTAGAGCTGTCGTCGCCGTCGCAAGGCGGCCTCTTGAATCAATCGCTTCAGCGACTCGATCCGCTTTCGACCATGTTGATCCGATATGCGAAGAGGTGCTGGAGTCCTGATTTGAACGGTCCATAGCGTTTCGATAGGGTCCGAAATATCGGTACTCAGTTCGCCACGCTAAAGCCTTCAAGGAGCCGCAGTTGTCCCCTGACCAAGAAGTGAAGCTATCTCGTCGCACCGTTACGAAAGGGGCCATCTGGTCTGTTCCCGTGATCGCTGCTGCGGCCGCCACTCCTCTGGCGAGTGCCTCTGCTGCAGCGCCGACTCTGACGTTCGTCAACGGGCCGTACAGCGTGGGCGGCTGCGGCGATCTCACCAACGTGACGCTCGCGGCGACGACGAACGGGACAACGCCAGCCGCGAGCACGACAGTGACCATCCTGCTTCCGAGCGGTCTTAAGTGGGCCGACGGCTTCACCGGTGCACGCACGTTCACGACCGATCAGAACGGCAGGGTTGTGCTTCCCGCCATTACTGCCGTCAACGGCGACGCCTCTGTCACGCTGAGCGGCTCCATCCCTGGAGCGAACGCGACAGCTCCAGTGACCGTGACAGCCCAGGTCGGCGCGAAGATCTACAACGTCGTTTCCACTGAGAACCCGCCGGCCACCGGGATTCCGCTCGGATCTGTCGCTGTCGGGCACGGCACGTACCTGACGGGTGACGGTAACCTCGTGTACTTCAACACCGGCGCAGGCGTCGCGATGCCTCTCGCCACCGACGTGAGTAGCGGCACTACCGTCCTCGTCGGGGGAACTCAGTCTTACGCCACGTACGTGTCCGGTGGGATCGCGATGGTGCAAGACGTCGCGACTGGGACCACGATTACCGCCGCTGGGATCCCGAACGGCTCCACGGTCGTCGGCCATGGGACGTTCCTCGCGCCGAACGGCGATCTGTACTACTTCAACTCGGGGGCGAACACATCGGTGCTCATCGGCTCCGGAGTCTCGAGCGCTAAGGTGGCGCTCCTCAACGGAACCCAGCCCGTGGTGACCTACGTCTCCAACGGTACGGCGATGGCGTACAACGCGGCGACGGCTAGCTTCGTCACCGCGACGGGAGTCCCAGCCGGATCCACCGCCGTTGGACACGCCACGTACCTCACCCCCGATGGAATGCTCTATGTCTTCCGAGCAGCCACCAACACCGCGGTCGTCGTCAGTTCCGGGGTCTCCAGCGCAACAACGGCCCTATACGGCGGCACCCAGCCCTATGTGACCTACGTGACTACCGGCATCCCCGCGGTCTACGACGTGATCAACGGGACGTATCAGACGGCAACGGGGGTCCCCTCAAACTCTGCGGTCGTCGGCCACGCCACCTTCCTCGCCCCGGACGGCCAGCTGGTCTACTACAACGCCGGAGCAAACGCGCCGATCGTCCTCGACGTCGCAGTGACGAGCGCGGATGTGCACCTCTACGAAGGCACCTACCCGATCGTGACCTACACGCACCAGCTCGTCTGCTGATCGCGCTCAGGCACCCCAGATCCGAAATCGGCCCCGCTTCTCCACGGCGAATTCCAGTGATCGTTGCAACACGATGTGGTTTAAGCATGGCAGCAAGCCCCGGTCGACCGTCCACGGTCGACCGGGGCTTGCTCTCGTGGAGCCAATGCACTTCGTGATCGGAGTCAGCAAGTTGGCGCGCGACGGCTGCTAGTGAGTGGTCGCGTGGCTGTGGTCTTCGTGCTCGTCCTCGAGGAGCATGCCGACAGAAGTGGCGCACGCGTCGCCGCGCCAGGCTTCTAGCCCCTCGCGTATCGCGAAGCCGGCGATGACGAGGCCGGCGACGGCGTCGGCCCACCACCAACCAAAGAGGCTATTGAGCGCGAGACCAACTAGCACGGCGGCGGAGAGATAGGTGCAGATGAGGGTTTGCTTCGAGTCCGCGACGGCTGTGGCCGAGCCGAGCTCCTGACCGGCTCGGCGCTCTGCAAGGGAGAGAAAGGGCATCACGAGCACGCTGAGCGCGGTAATGAGAAGTCCTAGCGGACTTTTCTCGATCTCTGCCTTCAGGAGCAGTGCGAGCAACGATGACGCGGTCACGTAAGCGGCCAGGAGGAAGAACGCCACCGCGATGGTTCGCAGCGTCCCCTTCTCCCAACGCTCGGGGTTTCGCCGCGTGAACTGCCAGGCGACCGCGGCCGCGGAGAGCACCTCGATCGTCGAGTCCAATCCGAATGCAATCAGAGCGGACGAGGAAGCAAGGCTGCCAGCCGCGATGGCCACTATGGCTTCAATGAGGTTGTACCCGATCGTGACGCCCACGATCCAGCGGATCCGACGCTCCAGCGTGCGCTTGCGATCGGCGGACGGTGACGGTGTACGGGTGGTCATGCGCAACTGCAGCTCTCACCGGCACAGCAACTGGGATCGACGTAGAGGACGACCTGCAGCAACTCATTGAGTGCCGGCGCGAGGTGCGGATCGGCCAGGCGGTACCAGGTGCGACGCCCATCCGGGACGGCCTCGACGAGCCCGCATCCGCGCAGGCATGCCAGTTGGTTCGACATGACCTGCCGGGAGACGCCGAGTGCATCGGCGAGGTCGGAGGGGTATGCGGGAGCCTCGCGAAGTGCCAGAAGGACGCCTGCCCGCGTCGCGTCGGAGAGTGCGTACCCGAGGCGGGCCAGAGCGGCGGTGTGCGTGACGGATGCGGTGACGGTCGACATGGCAGCAAATGTACAGGCTTTGCTGAATTAACGGAACGCTGTATTCGGGCTGCTTCTGGAGCGCGGTCGACGGCGCGGGAGTTGTTCACCTTCCGGTCGACGACGTACTGCTCGATGGTCGACGCGACCGCCTGCGAGGATCCGTCGAGCAGCGCGAGCATGTTCTCGCGGCCGCCGCGGTCAAGCTTCACCGGCTCGAGCCACGCGCCCATCGCCTCCGGGGTGAGGAACGCGGGCATCCGGTCGTGGACCTCGCCGCCGGCGTCGTGTGCTTCGCGGGTGACGACGACGAAGCAGCGCGTCGGTTCGCCGTGCAGGTCCATCGACCAGGTGAGCCCGGCCGCGGCGAGGAGCCCGTCGCCGTGGAGGTAGTGCGGGATCTTCGCGCCCTTCTCGCCCGTCCACTCGAAGTAGCCGCGCATCGGGACGACGCACCGCGCCGCGGTGAATGCCGGCGCCCAGAACCCCGTGGCGAGCTTCTCGACCCGCGCGGTGATGAGCGGCGCGCCGGGGCGCATGTTCTTCGGCTTCTCTCAGTCCCACCGCACGAGCTCGAGGAAACGGCCGTCGCCGCCGTCGCGGACGATCGGCGTGGAGTCGGTGGGGGCGATGGAGTAGGAGCCGTGCCATTCCTTCCACCACTCCTGTGGGGCACCGCCGTGCGCGACGAACTCCTGGATCAGCTCGTCCGCCTCGGCGTTCATCACGAATCGTCCGCACATGACCGCTACCCCTACGCCCGACGACACGCGGCTAGCCGGTGTCCCCCAAATGACCGACGCGCGTGGCTATGAGTCTTCTGTACGTTCGAGTTATCAGCCGAAAACTGGCCGGTCTGACGAAAGGTGCACGACGTGAAAGTACGGCATTCCCAAGTCCTGGTCGGCGCGGCACTCGCGCTTCTGGCTGCTCCGCTTCTGGCCGCGCCTCCGGCATCTGCGGACACCTTCGATCCATACAGCATCGTCGAGTCTCAAGGGCTCCTGCAGCCCTCGACAAAGGCTCCGAGTGTTCAGGCGCGATCCGCCGCGGAACAGCCACCTGCCCAAGGAGTGAGCAGCATCGTCCCCGTGTCCATCACACCGGTGACGTCGACTCCGGGCGTAGCACGCGACGGAGCCACCGTGTACGAGGCGGGCAACTACGGAGTCGTCACCGGTAAAAACACGAACGGTACGAACGCAGGCTTCCTCGTCCTGAGGGACGCCAGCGCCGCCAGCACCTATCGGTTCACGATCGGCGATCCAGGAACGACGCTCAGGCTCAACGACGACGGTACAGTCACCGTGCTCAACGCGAACGGCCAGTTCGTCAACTATCTCTCCGCGCCTTGGGCGCGTGACGCGAATAATCGTGACCTGCCGACCAGTTACTCGGTCGAGGGGAACAACATCACCCAGCACATTGATACAACGGGTGCGGCCTTCCCTGTCGTGGCAGACCCGTCATCAGAGTGCGGCGTCGGGTGGTGCTCCGCGTACTTCAATCGCACCGAGACCAAGCAGATCGCGGCTGGCGGGCCGCTTGCCGCGACGCTGATCTCCGGCGCATGCGTGGCGATCAACCCCTGGGCAGGCCTCGGGTGCGCGATCGCCACCGGAGGGGTCGTCGGAATGGCGATTGCCGCGGACTCCACTGGTGATTGCATCGGCCTGTTCTTCACCCCCGTCGGGTCCAACCCGTTCATCGAACCGCGCGGAACCGCGCACTGCTACTAGGAGAGGAAGCGAGCATCGTGGCGCACAAGTACCCAACCCGGCGGAGCTACAGGATCTTGTCTATCTGCTTCGCGGTCATCGCAGCGGTGATGCTGCCTTTCACTATGACCGGCGCCCTGCCTGCTTGGTTGGGCATCGCGGCCTTCGTCTTCATTGTGTTCTGGGCCGCCTACGGCACCTACGTCTGGCGTGCCACCAAACCCCGGGCACAGGTCCACCAGTAGCCCGAATCATCCACCGCTGAAGGCAGCAGTGGGGCTCCGAGCTACATGCTCGGAGCCTCACTGCACGTCCCGATCTACACTGGCTCGTCCTCGCACCGCACTCAGAACCCGACGCGTGCAACTGATGCGGCGACCGCGGCCTTCTCCGCGTCGGCGTTGAGGATCTCGTCGCGGCACCAGTTCTCGGCCGCGAGGAGTCCGTCGCAGACCGTGAGGACGTGACGATTCTTCGGGTCCGGGGCCCACCGCTCGACCCTGTGTTTGATGTGCGTCTCGCCGGTCTCGCGTAGCACCAGCGGTCCCTCGACGATGAGGAACCGCGCCCGGAGTGGTCGTCGATGCCCAGCCATTGCGATCGGGCGAGCTGGCTCGTGGTCTACATCGAGGAGGAAGCGCGCGATTGGTACGAGAACGTCGCCGACTACTCGGATCCTCTGCCGTACGACGAATTCATGAATCGAATGCAGCCCTACACGCCAGCGCCGACGCGCTGAAGGCATTTGCGAGTCCGCAGAAGTGCCCACGGAGGGCTATTTCCGCCGTCGAACCCCAACGGGAGAATCTATTGGCTGATCTGGGATAACAACAAATCTCAACGAGACCCTAGTTTGAGCTATTACTGCATGTGCTGAACCCGGCGTACAGGCCGGCCCGTTCCACGAAGGGCCGACCGGGATCACCCTGGTCGGCCCTTCGTGTCTTGATCGCACCCGCTCGGCTGTGATGGGCTTCTTATGTGCGACTGATATTCCGGTTTCTTCTCATCGTGTCGGCAGCCGCGATCGCGGTCATGGTCTTCGCGGGACTCGGTCTGAACCAGACCAGCGGAGTCCGGTGCGGAGACGAGGTGATGAGCCCCGGCGATCGATGCGCTCCGATGAAGACCACGTTCTCGGCGTACCAGGATCAGGGCCGCTCTTATGAGGAGATGGCCGCGGTCTCCGACGACCTCCATCGCACGCAGAGCGGCTGGCTCATCACGTCCGGCGTCGTCCTGGTGATCGCCGCCACGGGGGCCGTCGTGGTCTGGCGTCGCGAGCGGCGTACGTCGGCACGCGCGGGCTATCTGGTGTCGGAGGATCCGCGGCCCTGATCCCGTTCCCGCTCAGTCGCCGGCGAGCGAGGCGGCGCCGATGATGCCGGAGTTGTTGCGGTGGATCGCCGGGACGATCGGGGTCTTGAGCTCCAGCAGCGGGAGGAAGTCGCCCGCGTTCTTCGACACGCCGCCGCCGACGACGAACAGGTCGGGGCTGAACAGGAACTCGATGTGCGAGTAGAACGCCTGCAGGCGCTCGGCCCATTCGGCCCAGCTGAGCCCCTCGCGCTCGCGGGCGGAGGTGGCCGCCCAGGTCTCCACGGAGTCGTAGCCGCGGAAGTTGAGGTGCCCGAGCTCGGAGTTGGGGATCAGCACGCCGTTGTAGAGGAAGGCGGATCCGATGCCGGTGCCGAGCGTGGTCATCAGCGTGAGCCCGATGACGTCGCGCGCGGCGCCGTGGCGCGCCTCGGCGACACCGGCGGCGTCCGCGTCGTTCACGAAGACGATGTTGCGGCCGAGCCCGTCGCGGAAGAAGCGCTCGGCATCGAAGTCGATCCACTGCTTCGACACGTTGGCGGCGGACAGCGTCTTGCCGCGCTTGACGATCGCGGGGAAGGCGACGCCGAGCGGCAGCGTGGAATCGTGCACGTCGAGCGTGCGCAGCACCGTCTGGACGGCCGTCAGCACATCCTGCGGCGACGCGCCCTCGGGGGTCGGGACGCGAACGCGGTCGGACGCCATGGTCCCGTGCTCGAGGTCGACGATTCCTGCCTTGATACCCGTGCCGCCGATGTCGACGCCGATCGCTTTTGCCATGCGCAACAGCCTAGCCAGAGGCGGGCTCCCCAGTAGGATCGTGACAAGCACACAGGAGGAGCAGCGATGAGCGACGCGCAGCGCGACGACAGGTACGACGGCGAGGACTTCGGCGACGAGAAGTACTGGTTCAACAGCAAGACCGGTCAGGTCGAGCACGGCATGCTGTCCTCGTCGATCGACCGCATCGGCCCGTTCGACACCGCAGCCGAGGCGGCCCGTGCGCCGCAGGTGCTCAAGGAGCGCTCCCGGCTCTGGGCTGAGGAGGACGCGGCCGAGGACGACTGGGGCCGCTCGGACGGCGCTCGATGAGCGGAATGGACAAGCAGCGCGACTTCGTCCTGCGCACCATCGAGGAGCGGGGCGTCAAGTTCGTCCGTCTCTGGTTCACGGACGTCATCGGCACCCTGAAGTCCGTGGCGATCGCCCCGGCCGAGGTCGAGGGCGCCTTCGCGGAGGGCATCGGCTTCGACGGCTCCGCGATCGAGGGTCTTACCCGCACGTTCGAATCCGACCTGCTTGCGCAGCCGGATCCGACGACGTTCCAGATCCTGCCGTGGCGCGGTGAGATCGACCCGACGGCGCGCATGTTCTGCGACCTCACCACTCCGGACGGCCGTCCGGCGGTCGCCGATCCGCGGCACGTGCTCAAGCGCACGCTGGCCAAGGCGGCGGACGCGGGCTTCACGTTCTACACGCACCCCGAGATCGAGTTCTACCTGCTGAAGTCGTCGCAGTTCGGTCCCGAGGGTCCGGTGCCGGTCGACTCGGCAGGCTACTTCGACAACGTGCCGGGCGGCACCGCGCACGACTTCCGCCGGCGTTCCGTGCGGATGCTCGAAGACCTCGGCATCTCGGTGGAGTACAGCCACCACGAGGGTGGACCCGGCCAGAACGAGATCGACCTGCGTTACGCAGACGCGCTCACCACGGCCGACAACATCATGACGTTCCGGACCGTGGTCAAGGAGGTGGCGATCGAGCAGGGCGTCTACGCGACGTTCATGCCGAAGCCGCTGAGCAACCACCCCGGCAGCGGCATGCACACGCACATGTCGCTGTTCGAGGGCGACCTGAACGCGTTCTACGAAGAGGGCGCCAAGTACCAGCTGTCGCGCACCGGGCGCCAGTTCATCGCCGGTCTGCTGCGGCACGCCAACGAGATCGCGGCCGTGACGAACCAGTTCGTCAACTCCTACAAGCGGCTGTGGGGCGGGGACGAGGCGCCGAGTTTCGTCACCTGGGGTCACGCGAACCGCTCCGCGCTGATCCGGGTGCCGATGTACAAGCCGAACAAGGGCCAGTCCACGCGCATCGAGTACCGTGCGCTCGACTCGGCGACCAACCCGTACCTCGCGTACGCGCTGATGCTCGCCGCCGGGCTCAAGGGCATCGAAGAGGGCTACGAGCTGCCGCCGGAGGCGGAGGACAACGTGTGGTCGCTCAGCGATGCCGAGCGGCGCGCGCTGGGCTACGAGCCGCTGCCGGCGAGCCTGGATCACGCGCTGGAGTACATGGAGGAATCGGAGCTCGTGGCGGAGACGCTCGGCGAGCAGGTCTTCAACTACGTGCTGCTGAACAAGCGCAAGGAGTGGGAAGCGTACCGGGGACAGGTCACGCCGTTCGAGCTCAAGAGCAACCTCGAGCTGCTCTGATCGGGGCGTGCGGTGCCCCGGTTCGATGACTCGCTGTCGCTGTCCGCGCTCGCACGGCTCGGCTTCGTCGGTCTCTCCACGGCATCGGCGGGGTTGCGCGAACTCGCCGAGATCGCCGGAGTCGCGCCGGTCGCGCTGATCGAGGGACTGCGCAGCGCAGACCCCGACGAGGCGCTCGCCGGGCTCATCCGGGTGGGTCGTCGAGATCCGGCCGCCGTCGCCGCGGTGCTCGGCGACGAGCAGGCGCGGGCGAAGGCGTGGGCGGTGTTCGGCGCGTCGCCGGGCCTCGGCCGGTTCTTCGAGCGCCGCCCGGAGCAGCTGGCGGTGCTGCGCGAGCACGGCGCGGGGCTGGCGACGAGCGACGCCCTGCGCGCCGAGCTCCTGGCCGCCGTGGGGGCGCAGGACGGCTTCGCCGAGTCCGGTGATGCGGCGGCGCGGATCCGCCTCCGGGTGGCGTACCGGCGCGCCGTGGTCGGGATCGCGGTGTGGGACCTCGCCGCAGCCGATCCGGTCGAGGCGGTCGCCGCCGTCTCGTCGGCACTCGCGGACGCCGCCGCGGCCGCCCTGGAAGCGGCTCTCGCCGTCGCGCGGACCGCTGTCGCGGGTGCCTCCGCGCAGGCGCGCCGCGACGTGGCGCTCACCCGGCTCGCGATCATCGGCATGGGCAAGACCGGAGCCCGCGAGCTCAACTACGTCAGCGACGTCGACGTGATCTACGTCGCCGGCACCGCGGACGAGGAGCGACTGTCCGAGGCGCGTGCGATCGACATCGCCACCCGGCTGGCCCGTGAGACCATGCAGGTGCTCAGCGGGATCGAGGCGGAGCCGCCGCTCTGGGAGGTCGATGCCGCCCTGCGGCCGGAGGGCAAGCAGGGCGCGCTGGTGCGCTCGCTCGCCTCCCACGTCGCGTACTACGACCGCTGGGCGAAGAGCTGGGAGTTCCAGGCTCTGCTCAAGGCGAGAGCCATCGCGGGGGACGCCGATCTGGGCCGCGACTACATCGACGCCGTGCAGCCCAAGGTGTGGTCCAGCGCCGCGCGCGAGGACTTCGTCGGCAGCGTGCAGCGCATGCGCGAGCGCGTCACCGAGCACATCGCCCCCGAGGACGTGCCGTATCAGCTCAAGCTGGGCCCCGGCGGGCTGCGCGACATCGAGTTCACGGTTCAGCTGCTGCAGCTGGTCCACGGCCTGACGGATCCCGACATCCGCACCCGGGGCACGCTCGAGTCCCTCGACGCCCTGGTCGCCGGTGGCTACATCGGGCGTGCCGAGGCCGCGCTGTTCGGACGCGACTACCGCGTGCTGCGCCTGATCGAGCACCGCCTGCAGCTGCGCGAGATGCAGCGCACCCACCTCGTGCCCAGGGAGGAGGAGGCGCTGCGGGTGCTCGGCCGCGCCACCGCCCTCGCCGACACGGCGGACGGCATCACCCGGGTGTGGGAGGACGTGCGCCGCGAGGTCCGCGACCTGCACACGCGCCTGTTCTACCGCCCGCTGCTGAGTGCCGTGGCATCGCTGCCGGAGGAGGAGCGCACGCTCTCGACCGACCAGGCGCGCGACCGTCTCGCGGCCATCGGGTTCCGGGACCCCGCCGGCGCGCTGCGGCACATCGGCGCGCTGACCTCGGGGCTCAGCCGCAAGGCCACGATCCAGCGGCATCTCATGCCCGTCATGGTGCGCTGGTTCGCGGACGGGACGGATCCGGACTACGGCCTGATCGCGTTCCGGCGGATCAGCGAGCGCCTCGGCGACACGCCCTGGTTCCTGCGCATGCTGCGCGATTCCTCGGGGGCGGCGGAGCGGCTCACGCGGGTGCTGTCCACCTCTCGCTACATCGGCGAGCTCATGGAGTGGATCCCGGAATCGGTCGCCTGGCTGGAGAGCACCGAACAGCTGCGGTCGCGGCCCTGGCAGGCGCTGGATGAGGAGGCACGGGCGATCCAGACCCGGCACGACACGGTGGTGCACGCGATGCGGTCGGTGCGGGCGCTGCGCCGGCGCGAGCTGCTGCGCACGGCCATGGGCGCCGTGCTGGACGTGCTCACCATCGACGACGTCGCGGTCGCCCTCACCGCCATCACGGAGGCGACGATCCAGGCGGCCCTGCGCGCCGTGCGCCGGGACGTGGTGCCGCCCGAGGACGATGCGCTGGACTTCTCGGTCATCGCGATGGGGCGCTTCGGCGGCGCGGAACTGGGCTTCGGATCCGACGCCGACGTGCTGTTCGTCTACGACGCGAACGGCGTGGATCCGCAGCGGGCGCACCAGCTGGCTGCGCGCATGGTCACCGGGCTCAGAGAGCATCTGACCGACCACCGCGTACCCCTGGAGCTCGACGCGGATCTGCGGCCCGAGGGGCGCAACGGGCCTCTCGTGCGCAGTCTCGACGCATACGCGGAGTACTACCGACGCTGGTCGCTGTCCTGGGAGGCGCAGGCGTTGCTGCGAGCCAGGGGAGTGGCGGGCAGCCACAAGCTCATCGAGCGCTTCATCGCCCTGGCCGACGGGGTGCGCTATCCGGCGTCGCTCGACCTCGCCTCGCTGCGGGAGATCAAGCGCATCAAGGCGCGCGTGGAGGGGGAGCGGCTGCCGCAGGGTGTGGATCCGCGCCGGCACCTCAAGCTCGGTCCGGGGACGCTCAGCGACGTGGAATGGCTGATCCAGATCGTGCAGCTGCAGCATGCGCATGCGGTGCCGGCGCTGCGCACCACCTCGACGCTCGCGGCGCTCGACGTTGCCGCCGAGGCGGGCTTCGTGCCGGCCGAAGCGGCGGACCGGCTGCGGGAGGCCTGGCGCCTGTCGAGCCGGCTCCGTTCGGCGATGACCCTGCTCACAGGGCAGACGAAGGACGTGCTGCCCTCCGATCCGCGGGAGCTGGACGGCGTCGGCCGGATCCTGGGGTACCCGGACCGCTCCGCGATCGCCGTGGAGGAGGAGTACCTCCGCGTCACGCGCCGGGCTAGGAAGGCCTTCGAGACACTGTTCTACGGCTGACCCTGTTCTGCGGCCGAGCCCGTTCTGCGGCTGACCGGCGGCGATCCCACCGGTCGCGGGGGAGAGCAGGCAGGCTGGGGACATGACGAAGATCGGAGTGGTCCGCAACCCTGTGAAGCTCGAGTCCGAGGAGGAGGTGCGCGCGGCGGTGGGGGAGCACCTCCCGGACGCCGAGGTCCGCTTCTTCGACACCACGGAGGACGACCCCGGGCGGGGGATGGCGCAGCAGGCTCTCGACGCCGGCTGCGAGCTCGTGTTCGCCGCCGGCGGCGACGGCACCGTCCGCGCCGTGGCAGAGGTGCTCGCCGGGACGAGCGCGGCGCTGGGCATCCTCCCGCACGGCACCGGCAACCTGCTCGCCCGCAATCTCGGCGTGCCGCTCGACGGCACCGCGTCTGCGGTTGCACACGCCCTGTCCGCGGAGCCGCGCCGGATCGATGTCGGCACCATCGAGGTGACCGACGGCGACGATCCGGGAGAGCACGTGTTCGTCGTGATGGCGGGACTGGGTCTGGACGCACGCATGCTCGAGGAGACGGACGACGAGCTCAAGGCGAAGGCCGGCTGGCTCGCCTACGTGAAGGCCCTCGGCGCCGCCGCTGCGGGTACCGAGCTCGTGCCGGTCGAGCTCTCCCTCGACGGAGAGCCGGCCGATCATGCGCGGATCCACACGCTCATGATCGGCAACTGCGGCACCATCCAGGGCGGCATCACCCTGCTTCCGGACGCCGCGCCCGACGACGGGCAGCTGGATCTGCTGCTCATCAGCGCGGACGGCGTGGCCGATTGGTTCGAGACGGTGCGCACGGTCGTCTGGGACAACGGCCTGCGCCGGCTGTTCGGCGGCGAGACCACCAGCACGGACGTGGTGCGGCACGCGTCGGCCCGCACGGTCGCCGTCGAGTTGGGCGCGGCGCAGCCGTTCCAGATCGACGGCGAGGAGCGCGGCCGGGTGCGCTCGTTCACGGCGGGGGTCCGGGAGGGCGCGCTGCTGGTTCGCGCGTGACCCGATCGCGACGCCTGCGGGTCGTCTGCACATCGGTTCGCCGAGCGCAAGCCCCTTTGCGGGGCGGTTAACGGTCACTACCGTCGCGTCATGAGCATCACGGATCCGGCGCCCGGCGCGCCCCACGCTGACGTATCGGACTGGGACCGCGAGGTCGCCCGGCACTGGCATCCCTACGTGCCCAGCCCGGAGACGAAGGCCCGCATGGATGCTCTCGAGCATCGCGCGGAGAAGCCGATCCCGATCCCCAGCTTCCCGCCTCTGCCCTGCTGACCGGACTGCAGGTGCTCGCGGAGCATGCGCGGGCACCTGCCGGATCCGGAAGCGGAGGGGTGTGTCGGACGCGGGGGCTTGACAGGAGCGCCCCTGTCCGGGCTGACTCCTGGGATGAGCGACTTCGACACGATCGTGGACGAGCTGTACTCCGGCGCGCCCGCGGACTTCGTCTCCACGCGCGACGCTCGTGCCAAGGGTGCTGCTGACGCGCAGACCGCGGCGAGCATTCGCGCGCTCCGGAAGCCGACGACCGCCGCCTGGGTCGTGAACGTGTTCGCACGGGAACGGGCTGCCCAGCTGCAGGAGGCGCTGCGGCTCGCGGCCGAACTCCGCGACGCACAGGCCGACCTCGATGCGGCCGCGCTGGCGCAGCTCGGGCGAGAGCGCCGTGCCCTCACCGCGCGGCTCGCCGCGGACGCCGCCGAGCTCGCGCGGGCGCGCGGAGGACGCGTCACCGACGCGACGCGGGAGGCGGTGCAGCAGACGCTGTCGGCGGCGTTCTTCGATCCTGGTGCGGCCGCGGCCGTCGCGTCGGGCCGGCTCGTGACCGAGCTCGATGTCGGCGACGGCGAATCCCTCGATCCGTCGACGGTGGTCGCAGGCGCGCCTCCGGAGGCGCCGGAGCTCGCGCCGGCACCCGCCGACGAGGTGGCGGCGATGCGGGAGCGCCGCCGTGCGCAGCATGCGCTGCAGGAGGCCGAGCGGGCGCTTGCGACGGCGCAGCGGGATCACACCGCGGCGGAGCGGGACGCCCGTGAGGCGGCCCGGCGCACCGAGCAGATCGCCGCGCGCATCGCCGAGCTCGAGTCCCAGCTCACCGCCGCCCGGACGGCCGCCGACGAGGCGCGCGCGGTGCAGGCGGCCGCGGAGGAGAGGCGTCAGGCCACGGAGAAGGCCCTCGCGGATCGCCGAGAGGCCGTGGCTGCAGCGCGGCAGCCGGGCGCGACCGGATAGGCGAAGGGCCCGACCGGTTCATCACCGGCCGGGCCCTCACAGGTGTACTCGTGCGTCAGACGCCGTAATAGAGCTCGTACTGTCGAGACGGTGTGGGTAGTTATGGTCGAGTCGTGTCAGGCCCGGAATTATGCGGATTCTTGGAGGCCGGATGATGGCTGATGTTGCATGTCTGTGGACGTTCTGCGGACTTCTTGCGGACTATGGGTGCACGTTCGGTCGGCGCCTTCGAGACCCGGGAGGCTGGGCCCAGATATCTGTCTCGAGTGGTTCGGGGGAGTACAACTGGGCCTTCCTGAGTACCTCCAGGCGCTCTCCGAGCGCAGCCGATTCGAGCAGGTTGCGAACGCCGATGCCGAGGAACGCAGCGATCTTCTCGAGTTCGCCGGGCTTGAATTCGTAGTGCCCCTTAAGGCGCCCCCGAACCGTCGGGTCGGTCCAACCGAGCACTGGAACGAGTTCTGTGTGCTTCTTACGGGCTCGCGCCATCTCGGCTCTTACCGCGGCAGCGAGTGACTCGTTTGAGAAGCGACGTTCGGCGACATCGTCGACCACGCGTCCAAGCTCCTCACGAACTACGCGCCGCAACATCGCTTCGAAGTCATCGTCCATCTTCGAATGTTCTCGGCTGCTCAGCCGAATCGTCAAGGAGGCCTTCGACTCTGCTCATGGCCGTGCTCAGCCGGTCCAACTTCGCCGGACTCTTGTATGAGCGCGTCATGGCTCGTGTCGTGTGCCCGACTAGCTCGATGATCACGTCTTCTGGGACATCGGCCGCGTAGAGCAAGTCGACGGTCGCGTGGCGAAGGTCATGGAGCCGAACGTGTCTGCCTGGGCCGAAGTGCGCGCGCGAGATCTCGCGCCACGCCTTCGTCTGCGAGTCAGGATCGATGGGCCGCGCTTTGCGCGTGAAGACCAATCCCCACTTGTTTGGTTCCATCTCCGCGAGGTGCGCTCGCATCATGCTTGAGAGCGGCTGAATGAGCGGGACTACGCGCCAACCGGCCTTCGTCTTCGGGCGGGTGAAGTAGTAGCCCCCGTAGAGATGTCGGTACTGGAAGTCCGGGGGAGCGATCGGCCGACCGCTCGGACCACGCTTTAGGCGCTGAAGCTGCCAGCTGATGTCGATGTGCGACTCGGAGACCCTGTCGGTTTCTAGTCCGAGGACCTCGCCGCGCCGGGCCCCAGTCAGGATGAACGTGGTCCATCGCAGACCGTCCGGATGAGACTGCAGCATCCTCAGGAGTTCCCGTACCTCAGTCGTGCTCGGCACATCGAGCGGCGTGTAGTTCCGCCGCGGCGGATCGACGAGCCGTACTGGATTGCGTTCGATCTCGTCCTCGCGGACGGCGACCTCGAATGCTCTCGCCGCCACGGCGTGGGCGTTGAGGGCAGTAGTCGATGAGCAGGACTCACGGATCAGATGGTGCATCCGGCGGATGTCTGACGCCCGCACGGAGCTGATCGGCGTCGAAGCTCCGAGTGCCGGAACTATCCGGTTCTTGACGATCGACCTGTATCCCTCTGCGGTCTTCGGTCGCAGTTGCGGGTAGACGCACTCCGTGAGCCAATACTCAAACCATGTTTCAACGGTCGTTCCTGACCCGTTCGGATAGACATTGGTCTGGGGGAGGTCGGTGCCACGCCTCGCGTCCTCGAACGCTCGGAGCTGAACCATCACCTTCTCGCGGCTTCGTGAGCGATACACCTTCCGTCGGCGCTTCCCGTCAATGCTCGGTAGCGGGATCACTACCGTCCAGTAGCCCCGCTGGTCCAGGTATACGCTGCCGGATCCTCTGGCTCGCCGCTCGCCCATGATTGGGAAGATACGGCGCGATGCCGCGAGTCGCCAAAGGTCGCGTGTTACGCAGGTCAGACATGACCCGCGACAGGCCATTTCTGACCATTGGATCTCTCACATCGGTGTTGAGCTCACGGCTGCCGCCGTGCTCCTTGATTGTCGAAGGCAACGTCTATCGTTCCCAGCATGGAGTTCTTCGTATCTCTCATCAGCACGGTCTTTGGCAGCGCTGGGCTGATCTCGCTGATCACGGCACTGATCAACCGGAGCCGCCAGTCGAAGGCTCGCCGCTTTCTCGATGATGCGAAGGTGGCGCGAGAAGTCGCGGAGCCGGGGTCGCATGCAATGGCCGTCTTGGACCAAGCCATTGCGACAACGACTGTGCGGCTCGCAGCGCCGGTCTTCTGGACGAGGAGCGCGGGGCAACGTGTGCGTTTGGTCCTCGTGCTCACCGTTAGCGGCTTGATCTTCGCCGCGATGTTTGCGGCGATCTTCTTGAGCATCTTCCAGTCGGAGATGAGCGCCGACAAGCTATTCAACGCTGTCGCTGCACTGGCCGCGATTGTTGCATACGTCGGATTGGGCGCGACCGCCGTGGTTTACCTCGAACAGCACTTCCGAGAGGAACTGGTGTACAAGCAACTGCTCCAGATCCCAGTGGTCGTCGAGACCGCCGAAATCAGGAGGGCGCGAGTTTGGCGCGCACGTCAGAGAAGGCGTGACAGGGCTACGGCACGCTGGGTCGACAAGAAGTGGGCGCGCGCCAGGCGGGCCGTCATGGCGCGACGTTCGCCGGCGGCCGAAACGCTGGCGCCGGGCGCGTAGAGTGGAGCGCCAATGAAGACGTACGACGCAGTGATCCGGCCTGTGGGCAAGTGGTGGATGGTGTCCATCCCAGAGCTCGACGGGCTCACCCAAGCCCGTTCGGCGAAGGATGCGCACGACATGGCGAAGGATTACATCGCCGTCACCCTCGACGTTCCGGCCGATTCGTTCGACGTACGCATTGTGGGCGCCTAGCCGGATCAGCACGAGGGGCGGTGACTTTCGTCAGCCGCCATGCGGAGTCGATCTGTGATGAGTGGGCCTGGCAGGTCGAGAACCGGACATGGCTCATCAAGGGCTATTCGTCCTGGGATGAGATGCGGCGCGAGGGGTACGGCGGGCTGACGAACGTCACTCCCCCTCGTGCCGAACGGCCTGAGCTTGTCTCCCGGTTTCGGGCCGCCGGCCTTACACAGACAGAGACCGCCGACACGCTCGGGGTTAGCCGCGAGACCGTCAAGCGGAACGACCAGCCGACGTATCAACCGCGGAAAGGCACAAAAGTGCCTTTCCGAGATGACGTGATCGAAGCGGAGATCATCGACGACGATCCGCCCGCACCGAAACCCAAGCGCACTGACACGGATTCGGCGACGATGTCGCTGATCAATGACCTGCGTGGCCCGTGGTCGCGAGGAATCACGAACGAAGCAAGAGCCGCATGATCACCAGTCTTTGATCACACAACAGGCGACTGGCGCCCGACGTCGCTAACACCCCAGCCGCTCGGTCTAGCGATCCATGCCTAAAGCCGGCGAGTCCTCAGCCGCTCGTGTGGCCTGGATGTACAGCCCCGGCCACACAGCGATGTGGATGTCGGTGATCTCCATCAGCCAGAGGACAACCCACAGCGGTCCTTCATCGGACTTGAAGCGGGGAGATGAGGCCCAGGACACACGGTCTTCGACATTGTCGGACGGGGTCCACGCGGCGTGGAACGCCGACGCAACAGGGTGCGTGTACTCGCTAAGGCCCTCGTAGAGGGCCTTGAATGCGGGGTACTGCTTGGTTGCCTCTGCGACGATCCTCCCAACGACTAGTTTCTCGTCTCGCCTTGCGGAGAGCGACAAGCGCGCTAGGTCGCCAGGCTTGCGGTGCATCCACACGAGGGCAGCGGCGTTCTCCGCGTACGAGCGCACCAGGGCATACGCGCCGAACGGATTGCCTGCGCGAAGCATGTCAAGGGTGCCGTGATGGAACGCTTGGGCGCGCGTGACCATAGAGAGTAGACCCATCGAAATGCTGCTCGCATCCCCCTGCACGTGCGGCTGTACGGCCTGAAGGAACGACCAAAAGTGGTCCGACGCAGCCTTGATACCGCTCGCGAGGTCGAGTATTCCACGGCGCGCGAGGATCTCGTGAGGCCGCGCGGCCGTACTTACGTCGTCATCCGATATCTCGGATGCGCCGGTCATGGTGCGTCACCCTTGGCAATGGCGGCCTCGATGTCGTCCACGATGTCGTTGAGATCGTCGACCTTGGACCCGGCGTTCGAGGGGTTATCAAGGACTTCGAGGTTGAGTTTGATGAGCGCTTGACCGATCTTATTGTTGGTGGCGAACCAGATATCGAGCTTCGGGACGAGGTCACCGATCGCGTTGATCCCGCGACTCAGCTCCGTTGCAGATACCGACTTGTCTAGCCCGCGAGCCCAGGCGATCCCATCGTCGATTGTCTTGATGTCCGAGGCAGCGATCTTGTGTACACCGGTGACAGATGGCGTCGGAGTGGCCGCAGGCGAAGTTGTGGCGCATCCTGCGAGTATGAGTGCCGCAACTAGTGCCAGCGTCGCGACAGGGCGTGTGCGGTTCATGGCGTGAGCATAGCGTCAGACCTAGCCGTGTAGCGTTCTCTCGATCCCGTCGATTTCGTTCCCGCCCTGGCGTTGATAGATGGTGCCCGACCGCTGTCGGCGCGTCGCGCTTGTAGCTCCGCCGGTGTCACCCCTTAGCCTCAGAATGAGCGATCTTTGTAGCCCACTAGCAGCGGTTTAAGCAATGGTGGATTGCCCATCGTCGCAGCGCGGGGGACGTTGGTTCGAGCGCGTGCCTCCCAACGCCAGCGTCACGATGCGCAGATGTTCAGCCAGAAGATAGTGTTCGGCCATGGAACTTCGACGGCTATTCGGGCAAACACGCAATGCGCTGGATGACCTGTCCGTCTACATGCACAGGCGCCTGCTAACTGATCTAGAGGTCCTCTTGGATATGCTCGACGCGCTTGTCGAGCGCTGGGATCCTGAAGGTGCCCAGCGCGCCGACGGGGGTACAGTGGTGGACCAATTCACCTCGGTTCGGGGAGAGATACCCCGCGCCCAACTCGTCGACTTGGGTGTGTACGACCGGAACAACTTGCGTCTCTCCCGAACATTCGAGACCCGTGACGGCCAAGTCCGTCGAGTCGACATCGACTGTCGCGGCGGATACGTGTCGGTGCAAGCGGTAAGCGCCTTGGAGGACCATCAGTTCGCCGCGGACTACCTAATCCGGAACAGTTCGATACTGCCGAGGTGGAGGCGCTGCTTGCGCCTAATGGTGCCCATCATTGGCCTGCTTGGGATCGCAGTGGGGTACGTAGGGGTCGTGTCCACCGTGGCGCTCAGCGTGTATGCGCACTTGTTGCTAGCGGCCCTCGTCGTCACGTCCGCAGTTCCCGCCGTCACGTGGTTGATGAAGATTTTGCGAGACCAGCAACTAGCTCGCGGACCCATCTTGGTACGGGGCCAATCGCGACGCGAGACGAACGCCGCTCGAGCGAATCGTCACGCTAACACTCGCGTCTCCCTGCTCACGGCGGTCCTGGTCGCTCCGGTCTCGATATTAGGAACACTGGTCACGACCTGGTTGACCGGGATCCTGAAACTCTGACGCCACACTCAGCCGGGCGGCGCATAAGCAATCACTGCATGTGGTTCGTTAATAACCTCATTCTCAATCTAGAAGGCCTCGCCTACGGGCGATCTAGAAGGCCTCGCCTACGGGCGGGGCCTTCGTCGTTCCCCGGGGAGGCGTCATGCTCGGGGTGACATGGGAGCGAACGTTGAACGGGGCGCTGGACGAGATCAGTCGTTTGCAGGCTGAGCGGGATAACGCGCTCGACGCGATCCATGCGTTCACCGCCTCGCACCCTGATCATGAGTGGGACGAGAACCTCACCACCGCGCGCCTGGCCTTGCAGTGAAGCTACTCGCCGGCGTAGCGATCGGCATCACGGCCGTGGTCGTCTGGCTGCGCACCTGGCGTGCGTTCCTGGGTTGGGCGCTGAGCCGTGGGGATACACCGGCACGGAGGTAGTCGTGGCCGATCTGATCCATTCTCGGGAGTACCGGCAGCTGCGCGAGACGTTGAAGGCCCAGTGGCGTGGCAGGAACGCACCGTGCGCCCTGTGTGGTCAGGCGGATATCCAGTACGACGGGGTGAAGAACGAGCCGGACTCGTTCGAGCTGGACCACAAGATCAGCCGGAAGCGGTGCCTCGCCATGGGGAAGCCGCAGCTGATCCTCGACCCGGGCAATTGCCAGCCCAGCCATGTCCGCTGCAACCGCTCGAAGCAGCACGGCGACGGGCCAGTGAAGATCGGCGAGACCACGGAGGAGTGGTGACCATGGAGAACATGCGCAGGGTGAAGCTCACGTCCGGCCCGCTGAAGGGCAAGACGGTGCTCGTGGACGAGACCCAGAAGACGTTCACCACGCACGTCGCGCCCGGTCACTACGAACTGACCGAGAAGGGCGCGACGTGGCACGCTGCACCGAAGACGAAGGACGTCGAGTGATGATCGACGTACGAGACCAGGTCGGCGTGCCGGTCATCACCGACTGCCCCCGCATCGTCGAACACCAGGGAGAGACCTACGCATGGGCCGACATCGGCTTCATGAAGGAACCCATCACGCTGTTCGAGCCCGACGAGTTCGCCGATCACCTCAAGCGCATGTGGTGGGCCTACCTGCCGCCCATCACCACACCGCGAGTCACCGTGACCTTCTCTCCCGCATAGGGGAGGGGCGTCCGAATCTCTACGACCCCCGACCACCGGCCATTTCTCCGGCAGTGATCTCTCTCCCCCCGAGGTGATGGGAGGGGGTCGCGCGCGCGAGAGGAGCATCCCTGATGCGAGTCATCGTGATCGCCGCGACGAAGCGCGACGGGATGGCCGAGGCGAAGAACCTTGACATCACCCCTGTCGCTGTCGTCACCCCGCGCACGCCGAACGCTGCTCAGGGAGTGGTCGCTGACCGGATCATGGAGGCATCGTCGCTGACTCCGGAAATGCGCGACGCACTGGTGCCGGGGGTGCTGCCGTCGATCGTGACGACCCGCGGCCCTGTGAACATGGTCGCCGCGACGGAGAAGGCGATCGAAGCGGGATCCGCGCACCTGACCGACGCGGACGCCGGGGCGATCGAGGCGCTGCGCGCGCTCGCCCGGAAGATCGACGCGTGGGACGTGATCGTCGAGTGGGCGCTCGATGACGCCGCACAGACGAAGGGCGCGCGGCCGGCGGTGCCGCAGAACGACAACGTGTCGATCTCGGCGTACCTGAAGTACTGCGATCAGCTCGGCCTTTCCCCGGTCGGCCGGAAGGCGCTCGGGGTGAAGGATGGGGGCGCAGGTGGGAAGAAGGCCAAGCTCCACGCGCTCCGCGGCGGGAAGTCGGCGTAGCGCCACCAGGGGGCCGGGCGCCGCATACCAGCGGGCCGTCGGCGGGCCGTCACGCGCCGAGTCGTTCCGCCGCCGCGTGGGCTGCACGGAGCCTCGGATCTGCACGCCGCCGCTGCGCGAGCTCACGCCGGCGACGTCGAAGGGCTTCGCGTGCATCGAGTTCGCCGAGGAGATCCTCGAGATCGAGCTGCTGCCGTGGCAGCGGGCGCTCCTGATCCGGGCGCTCGAGCTGAACCCCGACGGCACGTACCGGTTCAAGACGGTGCTGCTGCTGGTCGCTCGCCAGAACGGCAAGTCCACGCTGATGCAGGTGCTGTCCCTGTGGCGCATGTACGCCGAGGGCGCGCCGCTGGTCATCGGCACGGCGCAGTCGCTCGACATCGCTGAGGAGCAGTGGTCGGGCGCCGTCGAGATCGCCGAGGGGATCCCGGAGCTCGCCGAGCTGATCGATCACGTCGACCGCACGAACGGCAAGAAGGCGCTGCGCCTGGACACCGGCGAGCGGTACAAGGTCGCCGCCGCATCCCGCCGCGGCGGCCGCGGGCTCTCCGGCGACCTCGTGCTGCTGGACGAGCTGCGCGAGCACCAGAACTGGCAGGCGTGGGGCGCGGTCACGAAGACCACCATGGCCCGCAAGCTCGCGCAGATCTGGGCGGCGTCGAACGCCGGCGACATGGCGTCGGTGGTGCTGCGCCGCCTCCGCTCTCTCGCGCACCGTGCGCTCGGGTGGCCGGACGGCAAAGACGGCATGGACGACCTCGACTCGACCGGGGACGCCACTGACGACAGCACCGAGGCTGACGACTCGCTCGGCATCTTCGAATGGTCCGCGGCGCCAGGCCGTGGCGTGTGGGATCGCGAGGGATGGGCGGAGGCGAACCCCTCGCTCGGCTACACGATCGACTTGCGCTCCATCGCGGCGGCCGCGAGCACCGACCCCGAGTGGGTGTTCCGCACTGAGGTGATGTGCCAGTTCGTGAACATGCTCGGATCCGGCCCGTTCCCGACCGGAGCGTGGGCGGCGATCCTCGACACGAAGGACGAACGCGCCGCGCGCGGAGTCACGCGCGACGTCGACCGGGTCGCCTGCTACGGCGTCGACATGTCCGAGAACGGCATGACCTACGTCGCCCTCGCGTTCTGGGACACCGAGGGCCGGATCCGCGGCGAGATCGTCGCGCACCGCGCCGGCCCGGACTGGGTGATCCCATGGCTGAAGTCACCGCTGCGGAAGGTGCCCGCGAAGCACATCGCGTTCCAGCGGCGCGGCGCGCCGATCTCCGCGCTGTGGAAGGACTTCGAGGACGCTGACCTCGAAGTCACACCCTGGGGCGATTCGGAGCTCGCGGGCTGTCACCCGAAGGTCTACCACCTGATCAAGGTCGCGGCGGCGGACGACGCCCCCGATGGGGAGACGCCGGAGCAGTTCCGTGAGCGGGTGCGGATCTCCCACGGCGTGCAGCCGGCGCTCGACGTCGCCGCAGCCTCGGCGCAGATCAAGGCCGTCGGCGACGGCGGCTGGGTTATCGACCGGAAGTCGTCGCCCGCGGACGCTTCACCGCTGGTCGCGTTCATCGCGGCTGTCGGGCTTCTGCTGACGAATCCGGCATCTGGCGAGACGGTCTCCGCGTACGAGACGAACGACCTGATGGTCGTGTGAGAGAGGGGGCCCGACGTGGGCGCATTCCGGAAGGTGCTGCTGCTGCGCCGGGTGGTCGTGAATCTCGACGACGGCTCTTCGATCGAAGGGGTGCTGTACCGCGACCCCGGGAACCTCCTCGTGCTGAAGAACGCGATCTATCACGAGCCTGGCGCAGAGCCGGCGCCGCTCGACGGCGACACCGTCATCGACCGAGCACGGGTCCTGTTCGTGCAGGCGCCGTAGGAAGGAGCAGACGATGGTCTTCGCTGTCTCCGAGGGAACGCTCCGCGCCGTCCAGAAGCCGTCCTACCAGGCGCCGTCGACGCTGCGGCTGAGCGATGACCTGTCGATGGACTACGCCGAGCTGTACCGCAGGCAGCAGAGCGTGCGCACCGTCGTCGACTTCCTCGCCCGCAACATCGCCCAGCTGTCGCTGCACACGTTCGAGCGCATCGACGACAGTGACCGCCGCCGCATCACCGATCATCCGTTCGCGCAGCTCATGCGCTCCCCGAACCCGTACACGACCGGGTACCGCCTCATCCGCGACCTGATCGCCGACCGCGGCATCTACGACCGCGCGCTCTGGGTGAAGACTCGGGAGAAGTCGGGGATGGCGCTCACGCGGATCCCGCCGCGTCTGTGGAAGATCGACGACGACGACAACTGGCTCTCGCCCAGCGGGTTCGTGATCAAAGGCAACCGCGGATCCACGAAGATCCCCGCTGAGAGCTGCGTCTACTTCCGCGGCTACAACCCGGAGGACGAGCGGTACGGGCTCTCACCGATCGAGTCGCTGCGTCGGATCCTGTCGGAGGAGTTCGCCGCCGGCCAGATGCGCGAGCAGTCGCTGCGCAACGGCGCCCGCATCGGCGGTTACATCCAGCGCCCCGGGGACGCGCCGGCATGGTCTGATCCCGCACGCGAGCGCTTCGCGACCGGGTGGCGCGCCCAGTACACCGGGCAGACCGCGACCGAGGGCGGCGGGACACCGGTCCTCGAGGACGGCATGACGTTCGTCGCCGCCGGCCATTCCGCTGCGGACATGCAGTACATCGAGTCGCGCAAGCTCTCCCGCGAGGAGGCAGCGTCGGCGTACTTCATCCCGCCGCCGATGGTCGGCATCCTCGACAACGCCACGTTCGGGAACATCGAAGAGCAGCACAAGATGCTCTACCAGGACACGCTCGGGCCGATCCTGCAGGAGGTGCAGCAGGAGATCTACCTGCAGCTCATCCGCGCCGAGTTCCCCGACGACGCCGACAGCCTGTACGTCGAGTTCAACATGCTCGAGAAGCTGCGCGGCTCGTTCGAGGAGCAGGCGTCGCAGCTGCAGACCTCGGTCGGCGCCCCGTTCCTCACCCGGAACGAGGCACGCGCACGGCTGAACCTGCCCCGCATCGACGGCGCCGACGAGCTCGTCGTACCGCTGAACGTGCTGGTGGGCGGACTCGCGTCGCCGACGGATCAGGTCCCGGCCGGATCCGGGGGCGGTTCCGTCCCGACGGAGGACGAAGCCAAGGCGCTGATCGCTCGTCTGAAGACGAAGGCGCGGCCGTCGGCGGCGCAGAGCGCGAAGGCCGCGCAGGTGCTCGCCGAGTTCTTCGCCCGGCAGGAGCGTTCCGTGCGTTCGGCGCTCGGCGCGAAAGCCGCGGGGTGGTGGGACGGTGCTCGCTGGGACAAGGAGCTCGGCGGCGCGCTGCTCGCGCTCTCGTCGTCCATCACGCTGGATGTCGCGCGGAAGCAGCTCGAGCAGCTCGGCGTAGACCCGGACGAGTACGACGTCGACCGGACGATGGCGTGGATGCGCACCGTCGCTGACGCGAACGCGACGAGCATCAACGCGGCGACCGAGGCGGCGCTGGAAACCGCCCTCGAATCCGACGACGACCCGGACGCTGTCGGGCATGTGTTCGACGTCGCGAAGACGGCGCGGGCGCAGCAGGGCGGGCAGACGCTCGCCACGACGCTCGCCGGTTTCGCGTCGGTCGAGGCAGTTCAGCAGGTCCGCGGACAGCGCGGCGCGACGAAGACGTGGGTCGTCACCTCCGGCAACCCGCGCGCCTCGCACGCCCAGATGGCGGGCGAGACGGTTCCCATCGATTCCGTGTTCAGCAACGGCGCGAAGTGGCCGGGGGACTCCTCGGCGCTGGACGTCGACGAGGTCGCCGGGTGCTCCTGCACCGTCCAGATCAACTTCGAATAGGGAGCTTGTCGTGAAGATCAAGAGCCTGCCGGTCAGCTTCAAGGCCGGCCCCGACGACGGCCTCGCCGAGGGCGAGTTCATCGTCTACCCGTCCACGTTCACCCGCACGCCCGACAGCTACGGCGACGTCGTCGCGAAGGGCGCGTTCGCGCGCGGCATCGCGGCACGGAAGGAGGCAGGGATCAGCCTGCCGGGCCTGTACGGGCACCGCCTGGACGATCCAGACTACTTCGTCGCCGGCGCGACCGAGGAGTCCGAGGACGACCACGGGTGGCGCGTGCGCGGCATGTTCGACATGGACTCACCGAAGGGACCGCAGACGTACCGGCTCGTGAAGTCGGGCAGGCTGCGCGAGCTGTCGTTCGCGTTCGACACCCTCGACGAGGGGCAGGTGCAGCTCGACGACGGCACGAAGGCGAACGAGTTGCGCGACCTCGAGGTGTTCGAGTTCAGCTTCGTCCCGATCGGCGCGAACCGCGACACCTCGGTCGTCGCCGTGAAGTCCGCCGTCGACGCACTGCTCGACGGCGTGAAGGCCGGACGCGTGCTGTCCGCCAAGAACGAGGAAACGCTGCGCGCCGTGGTCGACACCCTCGGCGTCACGGTCGCCGACCTCAAGAGCGTCCTGTCTCAGCTCGAGGCAGGCAACCAGGAACCGAAGGCCGTCGGTCAAGCGGGGATCAACGACGAGGGCCCGGACGGGGTCAAGTCGGACGATCTGCGCGTCAGCCCGTCCGCCCTCACCTGTCTCCGAATCGAGCTCGCACGGTGCGAGCTCGGGAACCTCTGAAACGAAAGGATCCGCGATGGACCCCAAGGAGAAGATGCGGGCCGAGCTGAAGGCCGCCCGCGACATCGCTGCGAAGGCCGAGGCGGAGGGTCGCGACCTGACCCCCGACGAGGTCGCTCAGGCCAGCACCCACATCAAGGCGTACGAGGACGCAAAGGCCGAGTTCGAGAAGGGCCAGGCGTCCGCGGACGTCAAGGCCGCGCTCGATGCGATCGGGTTCGACCTCGGCCTCGAGCGCACCCCGGACGGCGAGAAGGCCAAGGCCGACTCGTACCGTCAGCCGACGAAGCTGAAGAGCATCGGCCAGATGTTCATCGAGTCCGCCGAGTACAAGGGCCTGATGGGCCAGTTCCACGGCGGCCAGATCAACGAGAAGGCCCGTGTTCAGTCGCAGCCGATGGGCGTTAAGGCGCTCATCACCGGAGCGTCGGACACCTCCCGTGGCGCGTTCGTGCCGACGGACGTCACCGGCATCCTCGAGCTGCTCGGCCGCCGCCCGCTCACCCTCCGTGACCTGATCTCGGTCCGCCAGACCGAGTCGGACACGGTCGAGTTCGTGCAGCAGACGACGCAGCTGTCCAGCGCCGCGCCGGTCCCGGAGGCCACCACGGCCGCCGCCCCGACCGCACCGGGCACCGCGGGCGCCCTCGTCCCGGCCGCCGGCGGCGGGTACAAGCCGGAGGGGACGCTCGCGTTCCAGAAGGTCACCGCGACCGTGAAGACGATCGCCGAGTGGGTGCCGGCCACCAAGCGCGGTCTCGCCGACGCGAAGCAGCTGCGCGGCCTGATCGACGACGAGCTGCGCGCCGACCTGGCGGAGGAGGAAGAGGACCAGATCCTCAACGGTGACGGCACCGGTGAGAACCTGACCGGCATCCTGCAGACCTCCGGCATCCAGACGCAGGCGCTCGTCACCGACATGCTCACCACGATCCGCAAGGCGAAGACGAAGGTCCGCACCGTCGGCCGCGTCATCCCGAACGGCATCCTGATGAACCCGGAGGACGTCGAGGCACTCGACCTGTCCAAGCCCACCTCGGGCGACGGCCAGTTCTACGGCCCCGGACCGTTCGCGAACGCGAACATCCCCACCGTGTGGGGTCTGCCGATCGTGGAGTCCGAGGCGATCGCCGTGAAGACCGCGCTCATCGGCGACTTCTCCAAGGCCGTCCTGTGGGATCGCGAGCAGGCGTCGATCACCGCGACCGACTCGCACGCGGACTTCTTCATCCGCAACCTCGTCGCCGTGCTCGGCGAGGAGCGGGTCGCGTTCGGCGTGACCCGCCCGAAGGCGTTCGTCAAGGCGACGATCGCGTCCTGACCGATCGGGGGTCACCGTGGCGAAGTGTCCCGTGTGCGGCGCACCGCACCGAGCATGTGGTCCCAGGACCACGGTGATCCCCGTCGACCAGACGATCACGACATCCTCAGGAGGAGCGATGGGACTGAAGGAGTACGAGGTGATGACCGAAGGTCGCCACCCGCACAAGACGACCATGCTGCTGAACGACGCGGACGCGAAGCGCCTCGGCGTGTTCGGCAGCGCGGAGAAGGCCGCGAAGACGCCGACGAACAAGTCGCGCCAGCCCGCCGCCAACAAGAAGGCGCCCGCCAAGGCGGCCGCGAAGACGCCGGCGGAGGCAGAGCAGACGCCGCCCGCGCCGGCGGGCATCGAGGACGCGTCCGACCCGGACGCGAGCGAGTAACGAGGGGGTGGCGGGGATGGCGCTGAGCACGACGTCGTTCGCGACGAAGGACCAGATGGAGCAGCGCTCCCAGGGTGCGATCCCCGCCACCACCCCGTTCCTCGATCAGGAGCTCGCCGCCGCGACCCGCACGATCCGGAATCACTGCCGCTGGCACATCGCCGCCGTAGAGCAGTTGACGTTCCGCCGGTCGGGCCCGTTCGCGGAACCGGTGTGGCTCCCCGCCATGCAGATCGCGACCCTGGACGAGATCACGATCGACGGCGTCGCGATCGACCCGGCCGGTGTGGAGTTCGACTTCGACACCGGGTGGACGTCGCTGTGCGGCCGGATCCGGCAGGTGAAGTTCACCGCCGGGTTCGAGGAGATCCCGGAGGATCTGGTCACGCTGACGCTCGAGCTCGCCGCCGGCGCGCTCGGATCCCCGCTCGGCATCAGCCGTGAACAGGCCGGCGGCGTGTCCGTGTCGTATACGCGCACGTCCGGGGCGCTGCAGCCCGCCGACGAGGACCGCCTCGCCGCCTACCGGCTGGGGTGGCTGCCGTGATCGGCGGACTGGTCGACCGGCACACCCTCGTCCGGGAACGCCCCGTCATGGTCGACGACGGCCGCGGCGGGCTCGAACCCGACTCCACCACGGCGACGCCCGTGGATCTGCCCGGGTGGGCGCTGGACGCCGGAGCGACCGTCGCCGACCTGCAGAACCGCGACGGGGCGCTCATCCAGTGGACCGCCCGCGGCCCGTTCGACGCGGACGTCCAACGGCATGACCGGATCACCGTCTTCGGTGAGAAGTTCCAGATCGACGGCGCCGTCGTGCGCCAACCGGGACCGTCACCGCGGACGTCGCACACGATCCTGCTGCTGAAGAACTGGGAGGGCTGAGATGGCGTCGAGCATGCGCATCAAGCTGAACCAGAAGGGCATCATCGCACTGCTCACATCCCGCGAGGTGTCCGCGGATCTCGGATCCCGGGCGAAGGCGATCGCCGCGGCCGCCGGCGACGGCAACGAGGTGCAGGTGACCCGCAACCGGGACCGCGCGATCGCGTTCGTGCGCACCGCGACCCCGCAGGCACAGCGCGCCGAGGCGACAGACCGGGCACTGACCCGCGCGATCGACGCTGGGCGGTGACGTCGTGGAGCTGCTGATCCCCACCGACGCCGAGGTCGCAGCCCTCGATGAGCTGTCCGAGGCTCTGCCCGTGCACGGCTTCCCCGGCATCACCAAGGCCGCTCAGACGCTCGGAACGAAGATCCCCACATCGACCACCAAGCCGGACGAGTTCGGCCGTGTCGTCGGCGTGGGAGGCGCGGGGCGCGACCTCGTGACGGACTCGCCGCTGCTCACGTTGGAGGCGTTCGCGAAGAAGGAGCAGCGCGCCCGCGACCTGTGCGCGCTGATGGTAGCGATCATCGAGCGCGCCGCGCGCGCCGGGACGCTCGGCGGCGCCGTCATCTACGCCGCCCGCATCGTCGGCCTCCCCGCGAACCTCCCTCACCCACAGGTGCCGGACCGATTCCGGTTCACCGCGACCGTCTCCGTGGACCTCCGCAGGACCACGGCCTGAGTTCCCACCCTCGCGGCGTCCCGACCGGGGCGCTGCTGAACCACGCCTGAAAGGGGCAGCGCTCATGAGCGTGAACAGCAACAACGTCTTCGTCGGCGCGCCCGACCAGGCGGTGACCGGTGCAATCCTCACCGGTCCGGAGACCGACGTCATCCCGGCAACGATCGACGACTTCGTCCTCACCGGTCTCGACGACTCCGGGTACGTGAACGAGGACGGCGTGACGATCACCCCGTCCGAGTCGACCGAGTCGATCAAGGACTGGTCGCTGCGGGTGATCCGCAAGATCCTCACCGAGTTCGACTCGACGCTCGCATGGGCGCACCTCGAGCTGAACGAGGCGTCGCTGAAAAACTACATGGGCGACGACAACGTCGATGTGACGCCCGCGACATCGACGAAGGGCACGCTCACCCGCGCCGCGATCGCCGGCGAGATGCGCCCGGTGAAGGCCTGGTACTTCAAGATCAAGGACGGCCACCGCCGCGCCCTGATCTTCGTCCCGCACGGGCAGATCACCGAGCGCGGCGACATCGCCCTGCTCGCGTCCGCCGCCGTCACCCTCCCGGTCACCCTCACGTCCTACCCGGACGCCGCCGGCAAGTCCGTCTACATCTACCTCGACGACGGCGTCGCGTCGGCCTGAGCTGCATGACCGTCGCGGCGGGAAGCCGGGAACCCTTCCCGCCGCGACGCCAAATCCCTGGTTCCCGAGAGCGAGGTTCCCATGATGGAGAAGTTCCACCACACCCTGCCCGACGGCCACGAGATCGAGCTGCCCCGGTTCGAGAACGTCCCGGTCGGCATCATCCGCAAGACCCGGCAGCTGCCGCAGGTCGACCAGGTGTTCACGATTCTCGAAGAGCTGATCAGCCCGGAGGACCTGGAACACGTCGACCTCCTCGACCGGGCGCAGTTCAACGACCTCGTGAAGGCGTGGCGTGAAGGGTCCTCGATCGGCGTGGGGGAATCTTCGGCCTCCTCGAGCTGATCGACGAGCATCAGGAGGCGTTCGAGTTCGAGCTGATCCTCGCCGGGCATCGCATCCACGAGCTCGGCGGGGATCTCTCCTGGCGGGACCTGTACGTGCTGACCCGGCGGTGGCAGAAGCTCCCCGGCAACGCGGTCGCCGCGGCGATCCACGGGCATGAGGTCCCGTCGTGGATCGAGCAGGTCCTCGCCGTCGCCGTCGACCAGTTGCAGGCCATGAACTTCAACCTGCGGCGAGGCAAGGGGCAACGGCCCAAGCGGCTTCAGCGCTGGTGGGAGTCCGTGAAGAAGCGGTTCGGGCGCGACCCGATCCCGCTGTCGCAGTTCGACGACTGGTGGGAGTCCGCCGGCCGCAAGTGAGGGGGCGCTCATGGCTGACGGCGTCGAGCTCGCAACCGCGTGGATCCGTCTGGTCCCGACCGTCGAAGGCATCCAGGACACCCTCGCCAGCGAGCTCGGCGGCGCCGAGTCCGCCGCAGCGGAATCCGGGAAACGCTCGGGGGCCGGCTTCACCGCCGGCCTCAAGGGCGCCCTGGGCGTCGCCGCCATCGGCACCGCCGTCGTCGGAGCGTTCAAGGGACTGTACGAGGTCGGGTCGATCTTCGACGACGTCACGGACACGATCCGTGTCGGAACGGGCGCGCAGGGAGCCGAGCTCGAAGGGCTCGTGCAGGTCGCGAAGAACGTCGGCCAGAACGTCCCCGTCGAGTTCGACAAGATCGGCCCGGCCGTCGCGGATCTGAACACCCGGCTCGGGCTCACCGGGGAGACGCTGACGACGGTCGCGTCGCAGTACCTCGAGGCCGGGCACATCCTCGGCCAGGACGTCGACATCAACGCCACATCGGCCGCGTTCAACGCCTTCAAGATCGAGGGCGACGCCGTCTCGGGCGCGATGGACAACCTGTTCCAGGTGTCGCAGGCGACCGGCGTCGGCATGAACGAGCTCGCCTCGGGGGTCCAGGCCGCGGCGCCGGCGCTGCAGAACCTCGGCTTCTCCTTCCAGGACTCGGTCGCGTTGCTCGGCTCGCTGGACAAGGCGGGCCTGAACAGCCAGCAGGTGATGGCGTCCCTGTCGAAGGGGCTCGTCACCCTCGCGAAGGACGGCGAGGAACCGCAGGCCGCGTTCCAGCGCGTCACCGGCGAGATGCAGGCGTTCGTCGATCAGGGCAACACGACCGCCGCGCTCGACCTCGCATCGCAGATCTTCGGCACCCGCGGCGCCGCACAGTTCGTCGGGGCGCTGCAGTCCGGGGTCGTGAACCTGCAGGACATGCAGGCCGCCGTCGGCGCCACCGGGGACACGATCCTCGGCACCGCGGCGGAGACCGCCGACTTCGCTGAGCAGTGGCAGGTGTTCAAGAACCGGGCGCTGACGGCGATCGAGCCGATCGGGTCGGCGATCTTCAACCTGCTCGGTCAGGGCATGGAGTGGATCAACTCGCTCACCGCCGACATGGACTTCTCCCAGTTCGGGGAGCTGCTCGGCTATCTCAGCCCGCTGGGCCTGATCTTCAAGGCCATCCAGCCTCTGCTCCCGGACATCATGGCGGCCCTCGGGCCGGCACTGCAGACCGTGATCTCGGCGCTGCTGCCGGTGCTGCAGACCCTCGTCGGCGTGTTCTCCGAGTTCCTCGCCACGGTGCTGCCACCGCTGCTACCGCTGATCACGATGCTCGCCGGGCTGATCGGGCAGATCCTCACCGCAGTGACGCCGCTCCTGGATCCGCTGATGCAGCTGATCTCCGCGATCTTCCCGATCCTGGCGGCGGTGATCCAGGCGGTCATCCCGATCATCGAGGGCGTCGTGAACGCCATCTCGTCTCTGCTGCTCCCGATCGTGAACATGCTCGTCGACGTGCTCGGCGGAGTGATCACCTTCCTCACCGGTGTGTTCACCGGCAACTGGGAGCAGGCGTGGAACGGGATCGTGCAGATCTTCTCCGGTCTGTGGAACGGGATCCTCGACATCGGTAAGGGCGTCATCAACTCGATGATCGACCTGATCAACGGGTTCCTCGGGTCGCTGAACGAGGTCGGCAACTTCGTCTCGGACGTGACCGGCGGGGCGATCGACTTCAATGTCGGCAAGATCCCGCACCTGGCGCAGGGCGCGACCGTGCTCCCCAAGCCGGGCGGCACGCTCGCCGTGCTCGCCGAGGCCGGCCGCCCCGAGTCCGTCGTCGACACCGGGCTGCTGAACCGTGCACTCGAGGAGGGCATCGGCGGTAGCGGCCAGGGTGGCGTGCAGCTCATCGTGCAGCCGTCCGAGGGCATGTCCGAGGAGACGATCGGGCAGGTCGCGGCGAACAAGCTGAACGCGCTACTGCGCAGCTAGGAGGCACCCTGTGGGACGTCGAGAAGCGCGCATCGGTGGGATCACCTTCGAGGCCGTCCCTCTGGACCGGTATCAGGCGGTCGTCGCGACAACGTGGGACGGCATCGAGGGGGGTCTCGCGATCCGCCGCGACGAGGTGCCGCGCCCAGGCGCGCACGGGTCGTTCGGCACCCCAGGGTATCTGTCCGCGCGGGTGCTGCCTTTCGCTGGGCACCTCATCCAGCGAACCGCGGACGCCACGCTGAACATGCGACACCGGCTCATCGGGCTCGGTGACGGCCAGACCCGGCGGCTGGACGTGGACCTGGACGGCCTATTCGTGTGGATGAACGTCGCGGTCGCCTCGCAGCCCACAGTCGCCATCAGCGGATCCGACCCTCGGGTTGCCACGTTCGACGTCCAGTTCTGGGCGCCGAACCCACGCATGTACGGCACCGAGCGGACGTTCGCGGCCGGCGAGCAGGTGTTCCAGCGCGGCAACTTCCCGGCGGATCCGGTGATCGAGGTCACCGGCCCGCGCGCCGCGTACACGATCAGCACCGACACCGGCAAGAGCATCACGATCGGTCAGGCCCTCGCGACGGGGCAGAAGCACCGGATCGAGATGCGCACCGGCCGCCTCTACCGGGACGGCGTGCTGCAGACCGGCGCGATCACCGCCGGCGGCACCTGGACGATCCCGCCGACCTCACCGGGGATCGTGCATTCGATCAGCGCCGCCGGGCCGATGTCGATCATCGTCACCGACACGTACATCTAGGGGGTGCCCGTGTGGTCGCACTGGATCTGTGACACCTTCACCGGTTCGCGGATGCAGCAGGTGTTCCCGTCCGGGGAGAACTGGCGCACGTCGTTCACCGGCGTGGGATCCGGGTCGCACCAGTTCCAGTTGCGGGATGAGGAGACCCGGCTGCCGCGGGCGACGTGGCAGGATCTCGCGACGCCATGGGCGCGCACGGTCGTGTCGTGCTGGGCGGATGTCCCGCAGTACGCGGGTCTGATCCGCACCCAGAAGTACGGCCGGTTCACAGGGGTGCTCGAGCTGTCGACGGTGGAGATCCGTCAGGTACTCGCGATCCGGATGCCGTTCACCGTCCCCGAGTACGACCCGAACGGTGTCCGTGCCGTGATCGGGAAGTCGCTGCGCGGCATCATGCGACAGGTGCTCGACTGGGGAACTAAGCGGCCCGGTTCGAACGACTGGAGCCTGCCCGTAGTCCTTCCCGCCGACGAGAGCGGATCGCAGTCGCGGTCCTGGCAGATGTACAACTTCGAGACTGTGGAGCAGCTGCTGCAGCAGATCGAGGGCACCAACGGCGGTCCGGACCTGCATCTGCGGCCCAGGTGGGGCGCGACAGGCGCTTTGGAGTGGGAGTCGCGGATCGGTACTCTCACGGGGCCGGCGTTCGAGTGGGACTCGACGGCGTCCGAGCATGGGCTCGCCGACTTCACTGTCACGAAGGACGCGGCGAAGCAGCTGACAGGCGTGTTCTCAATCGGCGCCGGGTCGGAGGCCGACATGAAGGTCGGCCAGTCCCCGTTCACCGGGATCCCCGGCACCCGGATTCCGAATCTCGACGCGACCAGGTCGTTCAAGACCCTCGCCGACGACGCCCAACTGGACGCCGCGGCGCTGGCCGAGCTGCAGGCGTTTCGTGAACCGTCACGGGTCGTGACATTGGGTGCACTCGCGTCGGACGTTCTGCCCAGCATGGTCCTCGGATCCACGCTGCGCGCGTGGGTTGAGGGTGACGAGTTCCTCGACGACGGCTGGTACGGCGGCACCCTGGTCGGCATGTCCGGGAATCTCTCCGAGACCATCGGGATGGAGATCGCATGACGCGCCGCGACAACCCGAACGACTCAGAGATCCCCGAGATCCTCCGCCGCATCCGCGCGCTCGAGACGCAGTCCCCGATCGGGTTCAGCTCGATCACACGCGGCGCGCTGCGGGTCGCGTCGCCCGAGGGCCTGCTCGTCGAAGGCTCCGCGTACGTCTCCGGGATACTCCACGGCGACGGCGACTTCAACTGGTCCGGCGACATGAACCTCACCGGCAGCCAGCACGTCACCGGCCCCACCGTGTTCGACGGCACGCTCACCATCAACGGCAACACCACGATCAACGGGACCACGACCGTCAACGGCCCGCTCAACGTCGTCGGAACCTGGAAGCTCATCGGCAACGGCGAGATCCAGGGCAACACCGTCATCACCGGATCCGTGATCGTGAACAGCCCCGGCTTGATCCGCATCACGGGCGGCGCCTCGCCGGCGACGCTCGAAGACGGACGCATGTCCTTCGGCACCGGCGGCGTCGTCGAGGCCGACGTCACCAACGGCGGCGTGCGGATGAACGTTGGAACCAACCGCGTCTACGTCGGAACGGGCGCTGTCGCGATCCAGCGCGGCGGGGTGTCGATCGTGCTGTCTGGAAGTGGGATCTCGTTCTTCGGGATGGACACCATCCCGAGTGCCTCAGCGAACCACGCGCCCGTAGGAACCATCTGGACCGACGGCACCGGGAAGGTGTTCGAGGTCGTCTAACGCGGGCGCGAGCGAACGCGCCAGAGAAGGAGCCGCCATGTCTACGGTGACCGTGACGGGCAACGCTTGGACGCACGCCGGCCAGCCGATCCCTGCCGCGATGCACCCGGAGCTGTGGTTCCGGCCGCAGGCGAGCGCGCTCGGATCCGACGGGCTGCTGGCGGCCGTCGAGGTGCAGGCGACGCTCGCCGCGGACGGGTCGTTCACGGTGGAGCTCGAGTCCGACGCCGGGATCTTCTACCGGCCGTTCATGCGGTGGGTGACGAACCCTTCGGAGCAGGATCCGCAGAACTGGGCGTATCGGTACGCCGAGTGGGAGTTCCTGGTCGTGCCCGGTCTGGGCGGGAACATCTCCGACCTGATCAACAACTTCCCACCCGGGACGATCATCGTCGCGCTCGGCCCGCCCCTGTCCGGCGTCACGAATGTCGCGTGGGTGGACATGACCGACCAGACCGAGGACGGCGCGCTCGTGTACGCGCCGGAGAGGAACTGACATGGTTTCGCAGATGGTCCCGGTGGGACGGCTGCAGGTCGCGACGCCGCGTTCGATGGCGCTCGCGATCCGCAACCAGACCGAGGCGCAGCTCGCGGTCGACGAGCGGGTGGAGATCCCCGCCCGTGACGCCGCCACGGCCGCGATCGCCGACAACCCCGCGGTCACGGCAGCTGCCGCATCGGCTGTCGCGGACGCTGCCGCGTCGGGTGCGCTGATGCAGACCACCGATCCTCGCACGCTGACCCAGGTCGACGGAGTCGACGGTGAGGCGACGTTCGGGACGTTCGGTGCCCGGGGTGAGCCGACGGCGGCGACGTTGCGCCTGTCGGACGGTGGCTGGTCGGAAGCGGCGGAGCAGATCGTCCGCGACCGACTCCGCATGGTCCCCATCGATGGCGGGGGAGTCGGGTTCTCCGGTTCGTCGGGGGAGCCGACAGCGCTCACGGCCGACCCTGCGACGGGTCTTCTGACCACAGATGGCGCAGACCTGCTGCGGGAGTCGATCCGGTCGCCGCGGTCGCGGATCAACACCTTCGCACGCACGTCCGTGCGGGTGCCGACGCCGTCCGGGTCTCGGCCGCTGGTGTCCTCGCGGACCCGGCTGCTCATCACGGGGGATTCGCACGCGCAGGCCGCGGATGTGCCGGCGACGTCGCGGTGGCATTACCTGCTCAGCCAGGCCCGCCCGGACCTGACGCTCACGCATGCGTCCATGGGCGGTTCCACCGCGCACATGGTCGCGCTGATGGCCGGCGGGATCGAACCGTCCTTCACGCTCGACGGCGACACGTTCCCGGCATCGGGAAGCGTGTCCGCGACGCTCACCGACCCGCTGCGCTACCGGCCTGAGGTGCCTCTGCCGGCGACGGCAGGAATGGCGATCACATCGGCGGGGGAGATCCCGGCGACGCTGAGCCGCGCCGCGAACAGCGCGACGTTCCTGCTGACCCGCACGACCCCGGGTTCCGCGGTGACGGGGCCGGTCCGGTTCCGGGCGGCGACGTGGGACAACAACGCCGCCGACACGATGCTCGTCATCATGGGCCAGAACGACCAGATCACGACCCCCGGGAACGTGGGCCCGGTCGTGGAGGGGTACTCGGCTCTGATCGAGTCTCGTCTCGCGCTCAACCCGCACGCCCTGTTCATGGGCCTGGTCCTCGGCGGCAACAGCGTCCCCTACACGCAGGTGTGGAACTACAACGTCGAGATCGACCGGGAACTGTCCCGGCTGTGGCCTGAGCACTACTGGTCCCTGATGCGGTGGCTGATCGAGGACGCCCTCGATGTCGTCACCGGGATCACCCCGACCGCTGGGGATGAGACAGCCCGCCGTTCGTACCGCACCCCGCCGTCCCTGCTGTTGGCGGACCAGATCCACATGAACGCCGCCACCCAGGCGGCGTTCGCTCCGCGCGTGCTCGCCGAGCTCGTCGCCCGCAACCTGATCGACGCCTAAGGAGGCCGCGATGAGCTCGCTTCAGCTTCGCCCCACCACCCCGATCACGACCCCGCGGCGCCTCGCTATCCGCGGGGTGAAGTCGCTCCCGGTCGCCGGATACACGCACCGGTGGAACCCGTCCGCGTTGTCGCTGCTCGACGGGGCCGGCGTGTACCAGCTGCCGGACCTGATCGGTACGACGCACATGACCGTCGCGAACACCGCGCCGACGCTCGGCACGGAAGCGGACGGCCGGCGCTACCTCGTCAACGCTGCAGCGGATCGGCTCACGACGGCAACCGACGTCATGGATCTCGCCGTGTGCACGATCGCGGTCGTCGCGAAGGTCGACACCGTCCCCACAGGTGTCGGCCTGTTCGTCGGATCGGTCGCCCCGAACGTGACGGTCGGCGTCAACGCGGGCAAGTTCTACGGCGGAGCCGGCACGTCAATCCCGACCCTGGCGACAAACACGGTCCCGCACGTGTTCATCTTCACCGCCAACGGCGCATCCTCGGCCATGAGCGTCGACGGCACGGAGTGGACCGGCAACGCGGGCACGAACCACCTCACCGAGGTGCTGCTGTTCGGCGGCGACAACACCAACGTCATCCGCGGCCGCATCTACGACGTGATCGTGTACCCGACCGCACTCACCGCCGCACAACGCGCCCTCCTCGCCGCCCACCTCCGCAGCGAGAACGGCATCTGATTGTGACTAGCGCGGGTCGAGCAGATTCGAGCGGTCCATCTGCCGAGGCGCACGCGACTGAAGCACGACGCGATCGGTGACTAGGGTTGGGGGCATGTCAGACACCGGGGGATCTAGCGTTGGGCGTCGTGCTCTGTTGATTGGTGCGGCAGCAACTCCAGTGGCGGCGGCGCTTGCCTGGAGCACGCCGGTCGTGCAAAAGGCAGTTGCCGTGCCGTTGGCGGCCTCGAGCGTTCCGCCTACGCCTGCGTTCAACTTCACAGTCGTGTTCGAGGACTTCAGCGTCGTCGTCCCGACAATGTGGAGTGGGTACGGGGTCACGAGCGACGGCAACCTTCCGAGTTGGGCAGTGGTGACGTACACCGGACCGGATCCGTTCGTGCCAGGAGCGCAGAAGACCACGCCGTACGTCGTCGCAGCGGGAGGCGGATCCGGTGCGGCGCGCACCGGCATGACACAATTCGCGTGGCCGAAATTCCTCGTCGACGTCGCCAACGTCCGGGTGAACGGAACCGTTCGGGGCTCTCTCATGAAGGGGCTGTTCCCCGAAGATCGGGACTCCTACTACTACACATGGCAGGAGACGATCATGCCTGGCGACGTGATCGAACTCCCGCTGACCTACGGATTCGACGCACCCTGGGCGCCGGACCTTTGGTATCCGGGAAGCTCCAGTCCCTACGGGAAGCTGTCCTTCAGGATGCTGTCGCTGGTGACCGACTCGACCGGTACCGACAACAGAGCAGACGTCACCGTGAACACGGAGATTGTCAGCTGGCCCACTTGATCTGAGCCAATCAAGCCGGGAACTCCGGCGCTTCAACCTCACCGAGGGCCCTCACTGAAAGGTGGGGGCCTTCGTCGTTCCTAGCCCTCGCCACTCGGCGGGGGCTTCGTCGTTCCTCCCGAAAGGACACCTGATGACCGACTTCGTGTGGCGGGACGGTTCCCGGCTCACGCCCTACATGGCGTACCAGATCCGACGGTTGAGCGCAGACATGGTCCGACTGTTCGGCGTGGAGGTGCTCGTGACTTCCGGGATCCGCACCAACCAGGAGCAGATTGACATCTTCCTGGACACGTACACCCCGCAGGCGTATGGCGACGGCCCATTCGGGGACGTGCGCTGGTGGCAGGGCGTCCGTTACGTCCGATACGACCCGTCCGGCACCGCCGCGCAGCCCGGGACCTCGAACCATGAAGTCCAGGGCACCGCCGGTGCTGTCGATCTGCGCGACATCGGAGAGGACGCGGGCATCGCCACGATGGGCTCCGCCCGATCTGAGTGGCTGCGCGCCCATGCCGGTGACTACGGCATGGAACCCGAGGGCTTCAGTTTCGGCGAGGCCTGGCACTACAAGTTCCCGAACATCTTCCTGCCGGTCCCCGCCGGCGTCTCACTGTCCGAGGAGGACGACATGCTCGATGCAAACCGTGATTACGACGCGTTCAAGACAATGCTTCAACGCGCGCTGAAGTTCGACGTGCGCCCGAACGGTGCCGGCGCGGACTGGAAGCTCGGCCCGACTGTCTGGGAGCGCCTGAACCAGATCCAGGCCGCAGCGTCCGGCGTCACCATCGACCCGCAGCAGGTCGCGGCCGCGATCGCTGACGCCATCCCCGACGACATGGCGAAGCAGGTGGCCGACGAGCTCGCGAAGCGCCTGCAGTCGTGATGGACGAGCAGGACGGGGCGCGCTCGCGGCCGTCGAACATCCAGCACGGGCAGAAGCGCCAACGGCCGGTGTCCCACAGCGCGATCCTGATCGCGTTCTCGGCGCTCGTGCTCGCTCTCGCCGTGGTCGTCGACGGCGTGTGGCAGATGGTGGCCGGATGAACCCGGACGACCTCGTAGCCGTCCTGGGGGCGACCGCTGGCGTGCTCGTTCCCGTCGCCGCGATCATCGGCGCGCTCGGTGGCTATTGGGCGGCCGAGCGGAAGTCTCGCCGCGAAGCGGCCGTGGCTGAGGCAAACGCTGTCGCGGCCGCCTCGACCGCGGAGAGCACCGCGCAGGACCGGCTCATCGACCAGCTGCAGGAAGAGCTCGGCCGCTACCGGGACGAGAACGACCAACGCGTGAACCGGCTCGAGGCGAAGGTCGACAGCCTCACCGAGGAGAACCGCGGCTACCGCGCGTTCATCGGCGTGCAGCGAGATCACATGGCCGCGCACGGCATCCCACTTCCTGACTGGCCCGAGGGCCTTCCCCGATAGGAGCATCATGAACCGGATCTGGTTCCCGAATCAGCGGTGGATCCGCACGGCCGTGCAGGTCGTGCTCGCCGGCATAGCGCTGCTCGGCATCTTCGTAACGGTGGCCCCGCAGGTGCTCGCCGCGGTCGCCGACGTCCTCCCCGGGCCCGCGGTCGCGTGGCTGACCGCGCTGATCGCGACGCTCGCCGCGATCAGCGCCGCGATCTCCCGCGTGATGGCGATCCCCATCGTCGACCAGTGGCTTAGGAAGTTCGGCGCTGGGTCTGCCCCGGCCGGCGCGATCATCCACACCGACTTTGACGGCACCCCTGTCCCGATGACCCGACGCCAGTACCGCGCCATGCTCGACGGAGCGAAGATCGGCGAGAAGGGCGCCGCATGCTGAGCATCATCTGTCCAGAGCCGTCCCCCGTTTCGCAAACACGAGAAGCTGGCGCCAGTTGGAATGTCAGGCCCGCCTGACATTCTGTGTATGATGACCGCAATGGGTGGCGTGGGTGGGCTCGTCTGAGTCGTACCCATCCGGGACTGGAATGGAACGGTGATTGTGGTGTCTGCGACTCTTCACGATCGATCAACACGACTGACAGACGCGGAGATCCAGGAGACGTTCGATCTGCTCAATCAGGCGACCTTGCCCGCGACGGGCTATCAGTACTTCAGTAACTCTGGCGCTCCCGCGCGCGTCTTTGAGGTGAGCCGTACCAACCACACTGGCCCGCGTGAATAGTTGGCCTGACGTCCAGACCGCGATCCAGCAAAACGGTGGCCCCCACGATGTTGTGCGGCGGTCCTACCTGAAGGAGCTCGCGGACTACACCGGGCGGAACGTGATCATCTACTACTCGGGATGGCTCGAAAAGCAATCGCTCGTCGAGCAGGGGCTGCGTGGCGTTGACATCAACGACAGCGACAAGACCGGCTTCATGAGCACGATTCACAATCTGAAGCGTGACGACGGGCTCGACCTCATCCTGCACACACCGGGTGGCGACATCGCGGCGTGTGAGTCACTAGTTGAGTACTTGCGGACGATGTTCACTGACATCCGAGTGATCGTCCCGCAACTGGCCATGTCTTGCGGCACGATGATGGCGCTCGCCGCGAACGAAATCGTGATGGGTAAGCAGTCGAGTCTCGGACCGATCGATCCCCAACTCGGCGGAGTCCCGGCGCACGGGATTATTGAGGAGTTCGAGCGTGCTCGAGACGAGATCCGCAAGGATCCTGCATGCATTCCGCTTTGGCAGCCGATCATTGGTAAGTACAACCCAACGTTGATCGGCGTCGCTCAGAAGGCGATTGACTGGTCCAAGGACATGGTTCTTGTGTGGCTCCAGACGCGTATGTTCGCGGACCTCGGCGACGCGGAGCGTGAGCAACGTGCGAAGAAGATCGTAGAAGAGCTTGGAAGCCACGCGCTGACCCTGGCCCACAACCGGCACATCTCTCTAGCTAAGGCGAAGAGCCTCGGGATCAAGGTAACTGCTCTCGAGGACGATCAGAAGTTGCAGGACAGGGTCTTGGCGATCCATCACGCAGCTTCACAGACGCTGACGGAGACGGCAGCATTCAAGATCATCGAGAACCACCGCGGAGTTGCAGTAATCAACGTAGTAAACAACGTTCGCTGACCAGCAAACGAAACCGCCCCGCTTCTCTTCGGAGAGGCGGGGCGGTTTCGTCGTTGGCATCAGAGGCGGCGGACGGAGAGCAATTGGTAGCCCTCCGGCACCTTCGCCTGCAGCGCAGCCATGTCGTCGGCCTCGATCTCGGTCACGCCGTCACGCCGCGCGATCGTGCCCGCGGCCGTCATCGTGGTGTCCTTCTTCGCCATCGTCACCGGGGCGGAGATCGTCTCCCACCCGGCCGGCGTCTGAGCGCGGATCAGGTCCTGGATCTCGTCGAGTTCCTCGGCCTGGACGGTGATGGTGCGCGTCTCGCGCGGGCGGATCATTCCAATGAGCACCAGGACAGCCTAGGCCGCCGGCGCGATGACGGATGGGTCGTCGCGGTCGACGGTGCGGGAGTTGTTCACCTTCCGGTCGACGACGTACTGCTCGATCGTCGAGGCGACCGCCTGCGAGGATCCGTCGAGCAGGGCGAGCATGTCCTCGCGGCCGCCGCGGTCGAGCTTAACCGGTTCCAGCCATGCGTCCATGGCGTCGGGGGTGAGGAAGGCGGGCATTCGGTCGTGGACCTCGCCGCCGGCGTCACGTGCTTCTCTGGTGACGACGACGAAGCAGCGCGTCGGTTCGCCGTGCAGGTCCATCGACCAGGTGAGTCCGGCGGCGGCGAGGAGTCCGTCGCCGTGGAGGTAGTGCGGGATCTTCGCGCCCTTTTCGCCTGTCCACTCGAAGTAGCCGCGCATCGGGACGACGCAGCGCGCCGCGGTGAACGCGGGAGCCCAGAACCCGGTCGCGAGCTTCTCGACCCGGGCGTTGATGAGGGGCGCACCGGGGCGCATGTTCTTGGGCTTCTCCCAGTCCCATCGCACGAGTTCAAGGAATCGGCCGTCGCCGCGGTCGCGGACGATCGGCGCTGAGTCGGTGGGGGCGATCGAGTAGGAGCCGTGCCATTCCTTCCACCACTCCTGAGGGTCGCCGCCATGCGCGACGAACTCCTGGATCAGTTCGTCCGTCTTGGCGTTCATCGCGAATCGTCCGCACATGCCCGACACCCTACGCCGAGCCGCCCGGTCGGGCACCCCGGTATCTCGCGGTGATGTCCGCGACCCACCGTGATCGGTCCTCACGTGCGACGGGTTCGTTCGCTCCGCCGCCGGGGAACATTGACCGGATCTCCGGGTGGCGTGCGCTCTCGACAGCGGCGCGGAGCGTGGTCGAGAGCCGAGGAGGACGCCGACGTGCCTAGTTGGGCTGTGTGTCGGCTTGGCTTGCGACGGCCCGCGCATACTGGCGGACCGAGGTGAAGCCGGAGCGCTCGACGGCCTGTTTGAGGGTAAGGATCTGTGGGGCGAGCCGGTCGAACTCGGCGAGACGTCGTTCCTGGATCTGTCGCCGGGGCGTGGTCCCGAACGTTCTAAAGGCACGGTGCACGTGTCGCACGGTGCTGGAGAGTTCGCGGGCGAGCTGGTTGACGTCGAAGGCGGGGTCTCTGAAGTGCGTCTCGATGACGGTCTGCGCGGCGGTGAAGAGGTCGTCGCGGTGCAGGGCATCGGCCGAGTTGCGGAGCGTCCCGGCTTCTTGCAGGGCTCCGGCGATCAGGTGCTCCAGAGCGTGTCCGATGTGCGCACTCGCGGGTCCTGTGTCGGATTGGGTGAGCGTCGCGTTGGTGAGGGCCATGATGCCCTGCATGGTCCCGTTGTTGATCGCGACGGGCTCGTGGAATCGGAACCGGTGCTGTCGCGGGTTCAGGAACGTCGGCGTCAGGTGCCAGACGAAGCGGGCGGTCGCCGCGCGCGTGCGCGCAGAGGTGGGCGCGTCTCCGTCGAGGAGGACCAATTGCCCGGCCTCAGTCGTGACGGTCTTGCTGTCGACGGTGAAGTCGAAACCGCCTTCCACCGTGTGCACGAGGTAGATCCGTCTCGGCGCGTGGGAGAGGTCGTAAGTCGCTTTCGCTGACCACGCCCGCCCTACCCCGTAACCGGGCTGCTGAGCCACCTTCGCGACGAGTGTCGGATCGATCTCACCCGTCGGCGTCCACCCGAAGTCATCACACTGCTCTGCTGCTTCGTCCCCCATCTTGAGTGCATGGCGACGTCGTTGCTCGTCACGCTCATGCTGCGCCTTACGGCTCAACTCAGTGGCCACCCACGAACCTTTCGAGGATCTAGCGGTAGAAGAAGAATGCGTACACGGCCAGTATGACGCCGGCAACAACAAACACGCCCGCAGCGATGCGTAAAATCCGTGTTAACAGCGGGCTCGGCCCCTCATAGTAGCGGCGGCTGCGCCGAGCACGGCGACGCCGCCGGCCCTCACGCAGCCGTTGACTCACGGATACACGCCGAGCAGTCATGCAAGTCCTCTTGTCGTCGGGAGCGATCACATGCTCCCGCCCGACGACCGCGCAGTGCTGATGTCAGCGGGCACGACGAGCACGCCCGCAGAACGCTACGGGGACTCCGAAGGCCGGCCTCGACCCGCGCAGAAATTGACCGAGAACGTGCCAGTTTCTGCGCGACTCGCGACCCGTGCCCGGTCACATGCCAAGGTTTTGCGCGAGACACGACGGGCAGTGCCCGCTAGCAAGGGGAGAGCAGACATGAGTAACCAACTAAGAAGCACGGCCGGATCAACGGGCACGACACCTCGCGTCGGGGGAACCAAGCACATCGACCGCCGAACCCTCGTCAAGGGCGCGGCATGGAGCGTCCCGGTGATCGCCGCTGCGGCGGCGACACCTCTCGCGTCCGCATCGGTCACCCTCAACTTTGACCTGGTGTACGTGTCAGGACCGACGGCGAACACCACTCAGGTGGCGCGGGGTCAGACGCCATGGGCGGATCTGATCTTCCAGAGCGCCGGGCCCGATCCGGCACCCAGCGTGCAGATCACGGTCAGCGTTCCCTCGGTCAACAACGACCCGACGGCCACGCTCGCGCTTCCCAACAACGGCGCATCCGCTGGCTGGACACTGGTGAACACGTTCCAGCAGGGGGGCCGCGACTACTACACGTTCCTCATGGCCCCGGTCCCCGTCGGTCAGTATGACTTCCGGTGGGCGCACGTCGTCGCCGGCCCGGTCAACACGTCGTACGCCTTCGAGATGAACCTCGAAGTGACCGGCGGCGAGAGCAATACGAGCAACAACGGCGGCGTGCATCAGTCGGGCCAGATCTTCGTCGTGGCCTGACACACAAGCCCCCCAATACATAGAGGCGTAGAGCCTGAAAGGTGCCTCTCTCCCGCGGGCTCTACCCTCCCCTTGCGCGCGGGAGAGAGGTTGAAGACTGAGGTGAGAGGGTGGGATTCCCAGACTCCACTCCTCTCGGCGGGGACCTCGCAACGGGGAGAACCCCGGGGAGGCGACCCCTCAGAGAGGGGTCGTCTCCCGTGGTGGTCTCCGCTCGTCCTACGGGATGCTGACGGCGTTGCGCCACACCAGCGGCGGAACGTCTTGTCGCGGATCCGGAAGGAGATCGCGGCGGCGTCCGCGGTGGTGCCGGTGGATCCAGTAGTCCACGCCCACAGGGATCGCGGCAAACCGCACCCACGTCTTCGCACGGATCGGTTTCGGGTAGGTCGTGAGCGGGGCGACGTCGAGCCGCAATTCCTTGTCAGAGAGGGTCTGCAGCGGGTTCTCGCGGGCGACCTTGAGCAGGAAGTGGTCCGCGGCCGCGTTTGCTTCGCGCTGGCTCGTCCCCATCGTGATCAGAACCCGATGCGCGCGACCGATGCGGATATCGATGCCTTCTCCGCGTCGGCATTGACGATCTCGTCTCGACACCAGTTCTCTGCGGCAAGGAGCCCATCGCACACGGTGAGGACATGCCGCTTCTTCGGATCCGGCGCCCACCATTCGACCCGATGCTTGACGTGCGTCTCGCCCGTCTCGCGCAGCACCAGCGGTCCCTCGACGATGAGAAATCGGGCCCGGTAGTGGTTGTCCACCACGAGCCACTGGGAGCGGGCGAGCTGGATCACGTGCACGCTCGCACTATAGCTCGATTCGAATATGTGTTCTAGGGTGTTAACCCATGAGCCTGCGAACAGTCGAACAGCCGGTGACGCTGTGGATGGTCAACGATGTACCCGCCCGAATGATCTTCGCCGGGAAGCGATGGCGCGTGACAGATACCCCCACTCGGATCCGGGATTCCCTGTGGTCCGTCCCGCTCGATGCTCTCCGGCCCCTGCACGGATGGCGCTTCCAGGGCACGAATGAAGACGGAGAATCGTACGTCTTCGACCTCTACAAGAGCGAGGACGGATGGCATGTGCACCACACGTACGCCTAGTGGCTAGCGGTCAGCGGCGCCAACCACACTGTGCGTGTCCGAGGCGACGCCTACGGTGTGGTTATGGGTTACACGATGAACGTGAGTAGCTCGCTTGAAGAAGCTATCCGCGCAATCGTGCGCGAGGAGTTGGATGGGCGCAGGTTTCCCATGGCGGCTAGATATGCGCTGCCGCCCAAGGCAATTGCGGCGGCTGTCCGAGCCGAGCTGGCACGACGCGACCTTCGGGCATCGGGGCTGGCGACTGTCCTTGGGATGAGCAAGCCGACCGTCTCTGGGCGGTTGAACGGCGCCTACGAGTTCACACATCATGAGCTCGAGCTGGTCGCGGAGTACATCGGGATCAGATTGCCGGACTTGCTCGAATCGGCACTCATGGGCGAGCGCTTTTCCCAGGCCGACCCAGCCGCCGACGTGATCTTCGAGGAAGACCCGGTCGACGACTGGGCTCAGCCACCGCGGGCCGGGAAGCGCAAGACGGCTTGGTGACGGTTCGCGATTAGACGCCGCTGCCCATACGCCTGATCCGCTGCTGGTGAACGGGATCGGCGGACATTCGATCACGCCACCAGGCGAGCAGGACGGACTCCTCTACGACAAGATGCCCGTCCTGCCATTCCATCGGCATGCCGTTGCGCCTCCAACGCTTGAGCGTCCGCACTGAGCGTCGCACCCGTCGAGCCGCTTGGCGGTATGTCAGCGCCTTATCCACGTGATGCACCATCCTCATCCTCGTCAGGGGCATAGGTGGCGCCGCAGACCCGACAAGACGCCTCTCCCGTCTCATCACTGACCCACGACACCACCACCGCTCGCTCGCCACAGACACTGCATGTCCGGGCATGCGCCGGACGCTCGATTGGGTCGAGCACGTAACGCGACTGCAGCTTCCGGATCAGCGAGAACAGGAACTCCTCGGCGTCGTTCATCCGCAGCTCGGCGATGTCCACCACGCGATCAATAAGCCACGAGACGATCGCGAATCCGGCTGTGTATGCGAGTTCGCTGTTCATCCAGGATGGAAGACCGCGCACGCTCTCATCGATCGCCCACGTGGCTCCGACAGCGGCCGGAGCGGGATCCTGAAGACGCTCTGCGACCTCCCCGGTGTACTCCACCAGTGCGGCCCACAGATCGTCGGCATCGTCCACCGGCGTTTCCCTCAGGGGTGATGGGGCTACACCTCCGCCACCGGAAACACGTTCCGAGCCTGTCCGAGCGGCGTGCACGCCGCCGCGTGCGCCGCGAAGAACCTCGAGGAGCATCGGCACCTGGTCGAGATGCTGTTCGAACCGCTGAGTCCAACGAGAGGCAGAAGGAATGGTGTATGCGAGCGCGGGTGGTTCGGTTGCGGTGAGCTTCATCCGGCCACCACCTTCAGATCAGGACGACCAGGCACCGCGGTTTCCCATTCGATCGTCTCCGTAGAACCCCCTGCTGTATCAGCCCGTCCCGTCCCGTCCCGTCCCGTCCCGGCGTTCGCCGTGACATTCGTTGCGACTGTCGTTGTGACATTCGCTGAGACACATGTCTCTCCGCAGAGCGAGTGGTCGCCGGCCTTGTGGGCTCGTTCGCGCCGCTTCCTGTCGCGGTCACGCTCTCGCTTCTTGGCGACCCACTCGGGCGGAACGTGCTCCGCGATCCCGAGAATGCGATACGCGCCTCCTTCGACGCGGATGAGGTTCGCCGTCGCCAACTCGGCCAGGCACCGGGCTGGATCGGGAACGTCAGAGCAGCGTCGGGCGTCGATGTTGCGAACCAGCCCGTCATGGCGCTCGTTCCGACTGCAGAACTGAATCATGGCCAGGTAGTGCCACCGGGTTGCGAAATCGAGCTCCTCTAGTTGAGGTTTGTCAGTCCACGTGTCATCGAGTCGTGTCCATGTCATGTTTCACCTCCAAGATGAAGGCCCGCACCCCTGGACTTGGAGTGCGGGCCTCGAGGGCTTCGAGGTCAGCTGTCGGCTTCGACTACCGGCTCTGCAGGCGACGCCTGTCCGGAGGGCGAATCAGGCTGATCTTCTGCTCTGAGTAGCCCGCGGCTGAGGTACCACTGCCTGAGCTCGGTTTCGAAGTCATGCGTTTTGTCGGCCCAGGCGTTGAACAGATACGCCACGATGGCATCCGCCAGGTCGCCAGCAGGCGCCTCAAAGGGCTGGTCGCGGTTGATTGTGTACTCATAACAGAGGATCAGGATCTGCCGCAGGTCTTCGATGATCGACTCAGGATCGGGCATGTTCTGACCTTCAGAAGGGAGTAGGGCGGCCATCATTTCGTACTTCTTGTCGGGGTTGTAGGTGGGAAGAGTCATCGCTTCCTTCGTTTCGTCAGGTCGACTCCGAGGAAGTCGAGGATTCGGTCTTCGTCGGTAACCGGGGGAGTGGCGTGCCTTGGCGCCGCGCGCCTCGGCGTTCGTTCGGCTTGCTCCTCGATGCGTGCATCGATGTACGGAATGAGTAGCTCGAACACCCAGGCTGGGGCCTCGGAGCGCAGCAGCTTCAGACTGTTGTAGGCACGCGCCTTGGCCAGGGCAGGCGGTGCATGGAATGGCGATGGCGAGCGCATCAACTGTCGCTCCCGATTCGCTGATCCCGCATCCGCACTATCGCGACCTCGACGGCGAACTTAGGGTCGGCCATGAGTGCGTTGCGGAAGTTCTCGTAGTCACGCTTGAGACCGCGGAGCATGTCGGTAACTCCGTCGAATTCGGTCACGTCCTCGGGGTGGTTGATCCACCACTCGGACCAGTCCGGCATCCAGTTGGCGATCGGCCGCCCTTCCATGTCGACCGAGAGGAGCATGCCGTGGCCGAGATCACGGGTGTGATGGCTCGGGTCTACTCTGTGCTCGAGGGCGTCGGTCTGACACCAGTCGAAACGGCACCTGCCAGCGCTCATTGCCCAATCACCTCCGGGTCGATGACGGTGTCCGCCGTGATGCCCGCCAGCCACAACGCGGCACTGGTCGCATCCCCTTCGAAGACGATGTCGTTCATGGGACTCACGAGCTTCACCAGATCTCCGCGGACCGACACTCGCATGTGCTCACGCCGGGCTGCATTGCGAATCCTCGCGAGGCATCTGCCGAGCTGCGCCTTGGTCGGCGTGCTCCTCTTCGCCTTCACGACCACAGCACGCTTTCCATCGCTGAGCGCTACTACAAACTCGCCGCGGCGGATCCATACGAACGGGCCCTCGGCATACACGCCAAGCGCGTAGTCATCGTCGTCACCCACGTACCGCTGCTCGACTACCCAACTACTGCGCCAACCTGTGCCTCTGCCGTAACAGCACAAGAACTCGCTCACCAGCACGCAATGGCGCGGGTTCATGCCCTTCTTGCTTGGCACGATGTGCGCTTCGTATCCACGGCTACGCCAATGGTTGCGCTCGTCGACAAAGACACGTTCACGCTTCGCAGTCAGAGCCGCGAGCTCCTGATCGATCACCGCCAGTCTGTCTTGACACGTCTGCGGTTCACCACTTGCCTCTGCTAAAGTCGTTGGCATAGTCAGTTCTCTTTCCTGTCGATTGGGTTCTGGTTCTCGCCCCGGGCCGCTGCAACGGCTAACGGGGCGTTCCTCTTGTGGGCGCGGATGCGGTTCCCCCTCCGCGTCGGGGCGAACGTCACGTGCTTCTGGATCAGGTCGAGCAGCAACGCCGAGTTGATGACGAAGATGGGCGCGCTATCGGCATAGATCGTCACGTCGCGGCCCGTGAGTAACTGCACCACGCGGTCGCCAGTTGGGTCCGCATACGGGAGAAGTCCCGAATCCTCCGCCGGCACCGCCCGGCCTACGGCATCGGGCGCGCGAGTTGACGACGCTTCATCCCGCTTCTGCGAACGCGGCATCGATGTACTCCTCAATGTCGGACTCGCGGAACACAATGCGTCCGGCGATCTTTGCGTGCTTAGGCGCCGTGCCGGACTGGATCATCCAATACAGTTGCGCCGGCGAGCGCCGGAGGCGGGCCGCCGCCTCCGCAACGAAGAGCAGGGATGATGGTGTGGACGTCGGACCATCGGTCGCGGTCATGAAGACTCCTTCGTGTGATCGTTCGGAAGAGTTTCCCCCGAAAGTGTTCGAAATCACCATAACTCTCGGTGTGACAGATTGCAACTCCTTTCGGAACAGATCGCCGCCTGTAGTATGGGGAATGTGAATACTCCGGCCAAGTACTCCCTGGAACCGCTCGATGGAGATGGGTGGGAGGTTCGGCGAACTAAGCAGATCGTTCGGGAAGTCCTGCGGCGCAAGGAGTCTCGGAAACTCACGACTGAGCAGCTGGCTGAACGATGCTCCGTGTTCATGGGTGAGGTGGGGTCTGTCAAGAAGGCGACGCTCAATGGCCTGTTCGCAGGCAAGCGGAAGACGCTATCCATTACTGAACTCGCGATGCTCGCTGATGCTCTGCATGTTTCGATGTGGGACCTGATCTACCCAGTCGGGGAAGAGATTGAGGTACGTCCCGGCCACTTCGCTAGCGCGGCCGATGCGCTAGCGAATGACGCGTTGGTGACGCTTCCCGGCGGTCGCGAGACGACGTGGTCGAGGGTTCCCGGACGGATCGTCGAGACTGCCGAGGTTGTCATGGCCGGGGAATCGCTCAACAACCACGTGACGCGCGCAATCGCTCATGCCCGAGCCGGTGTCGGTCAGGATAACCATTTGGCCTCGGCTGCCTACGAAGCCTTTGAGCTACGAACCAGGCTCGGAACCTACGAGAAGTTCTATGGGGACGCTCCCACACTGCCGGAGAGCGTCCGCCGAGTTCTCGCGATGTCATTCAACCGCAACGAAGTAGCTCAGGGGGGCGAAGCGGCCCGAGCGTTCGAACTTCAGCTACTCACCCTCGAGGACCTTTTCGTGGGCGTTTCGATCGGTTCCTACCAACTGGGTCGCGGCAATGGCAAGCATCAAGCAGAGGCCTGATGGCGTCTGGCGGGCGCGCTACCGCGACGACGCAGGCAAAGAGCACGCAAGGCACTTCAAGACCAAGCGAGAAGGCTCTGCATGGCTTGTGGAGCAGGCCTCCTCCGTCGCACAGGGTACACATGTTGCGCCTCAACGCGCCCGCACAACACTTGGCGAGTGGGCTGACGCCTGGATTAGTGGCTATGAACGCAATCGGCTCTCGACTGTTCGGCAGGCGAGGACGCATCTCGCCGTAATCAAGGCGGACTTAGGTCACCGTCCGCTCCGAGCGGTTAGGCCGTCCGAGGTGCAGGCGTGGGTCGTGAGTCTGGCTAGCCGTGGTTACGCCACGTCGTACGTCTACGCCCTGCACTCGCGGCTTTCGCAGCTGTTCACTGACGCGATGCACGATGGGCTTGTAGCAAAGAATCCATGCTCTCGTCGGACGTCTCCGCGAGGCGCGAAGCAGCGTCCGTATGTTGCCACGACTGACCAGGTCTGGGCGCTACACGACTCCCTCCCGGACCACTTCAAGCCGGTAGTCCTTCTTGGAGCGTTCGCCGGCCTCAGGGTGGCTGAAATCGCGGCACTACGCGTAGACGATGTCGACTTCATGCGTGGCATCATCACTCCAGCGATCCAATACCCGGCCGAGCCGCTGAAAACAGACGAATCGAAGAACCCGATACCGATTCCCAAGGAACTCGCGGTGATGCTGAATGCAAACCGGGTCGCATGGGGGAGTAGCACCATCGTCGTCGGTGCCTTCGGCCGGCCAGTCGCGCCGTACACGATCGAAGCCGCATGGCGAGTGGCTCGCGCCAGGGTAGAGGGGCTTCCCGACGACTTCAGAATCCACGACCTCCGCCACTACTTCGCGAGCTTGCTAATTTCGAGCGGTTTGGACATCAAAACCGTGCAGGCACGCCTACGCCACGCCTCGGCAAAGACCACCCTCGACACGTACGGGCACTTGTGGCCGGACAGGGATGAGTCGTCACGGTCTGCGGTCCAAGCCGTCCTGGCCGAGAGACACGAACGGCGATCCCGGAGGGACGGTTCTTATGGCGAGCATTGATCAGAGACTCGAATTGGCACTGCTCACGTTCGAACGTGCCGCGGATCGAACAGGTATCGCGCTCGCCACCATGAAAGCCATGCGGTCCTCCAGTATTAGCGACGCGCGGAAGATCATGATGCTCTCCGGCGAGACGGAGGAGCTCCGAGAGTTGGTGATTGACCTCGACGAGGCGGTCGCTTCGCTCACCGACGTCCGCAGCCGCTTTATGGAACTCGAGCGCGCGTTGATGCAAGCACGAAAGAACCCGCCCCAGCCGGGTGAGGCTGAGGCGGGTTCTTGAGATTTTGCGGACTGCCTGCGGACTAACCCCAAGACTCCCGCGGAGTCTCCTTACACGCCGTAGTAGAGCTCGTACTCGTACGGGTGGGGACGCTGCGCGATCGGCAGGATCTCCTTCTCGTACTTGTAGTCGATCCAGGTCTGGATGAGCTCTTCGGTGAACACGCCGCCCTCGAGGAGGAAGTCGTGGTCGGCGCGGAGCGCCTCGAGGGAGTCCAGCAGGGAGTTCGGCACCTGCGGGATGCCCTTGGCCTCCTCCGGCGGGAGCTCGTAGAGGTCCTTGTCGACCGGCTCGTGCGGCTCGATGCGGTTCTTGATGCCGTCCAGGCCGGCCATCAGCTGCGCGGCGAAGGCGAGGTAGGGGTTGCCGGAGGCGTCGGGCGCGCGGAACTCGATGCGCTTGGCCTTCGGGTTGGAACCCGTGATCGGGATGCGGATCGCCGCGGAGCGGTTGCCGGCCGAGTACACCAGGTTGACCGGCGCCTCGAAGCCCTTGACCAGACGGTGGTAGCTGTTCAGCGTGGGGTTGGTGAAGGCGAGCACAGCCGGAGCGTGCTTGAGGATGCCGCCGATGTACCAGCGCGCGATGTCGCTGAGGCCGCCGTAACCCTGCTCGTCGTAGAACAGCGGCTTGCCGTCGTTCCACAGCGACTGGTGGGTGTGCATGCCGGATCCGTTGTCGCCGAACAGCGGCTTCGGCATGAACGTGGCGGTCTTGCCCCACAGCTCAGCGGTGTTCTTGACGATGTACTTGAACTTCAGGATGTCATCGGCCGCGTGCACCATCGTGTCGAAGCGGTAGTTGATCTCCTGCTGACCGGCGGTGCCGACCTCGTGGTGCGAGCGCTCGAGGATGAGGCCCGACTCGATGAGCTTGAGGGTGATGTCGTCGCGCAGGTCGGCGGTCTTGTCCACGGGGGAGACGGGGAAGTAGCCGCCCTTGTACGGGGTCTTGTTGGCGAGGTTGCCGCCCTCCTCCTCGCGACCGGTGTTCCACGCGGCCTCCTCGGAGTCGACCTTGTAGAAGCTCTCGCCGGCGGTGACCGAGTAGCGGACGTCGTCGAAGATGTAGAACTCGGCCTCGGGGGCGAAGTAGGCCGTATCGGCGATGCCGGTCGACGCGAGGTACTTCTCTGCGTTCTTGGCGACCTGACGCGGGTCCTTCGTGTAGATCTCGCCGGTGCGGGGGTTGTAGATGTCGAACACCATGACCAGCGTGCTCGCCTCGCGGAACGGGTCCACGTACGCCGTGGTCACGTCCGGGATGAGCTGCATGTCGGACTCGTGGATCGACGCGAACCCGCGGATCGACGAGCCGTCGAAGAGCTGACCGTTGACGAAGAAGTCCTCGTCCACCGTCGATGCCGGGATGTTGAAGTGCTGCTGCACGCCCGGCAGGTCGGTGAAGCGGATGTCGAGGAACTTGACGTCGTTTTCGCGGATGTACGCGAGCACGTCGGCGGGGGTGGTGAACATGCATCAACTCCTGGAGGAACGGGTGCGGTCGAGCGACCTGCAAGCAGGTTACGGGCGGGGGATGACGCGATCATGTCTGGAATGTTTCCGGCGTGTTACGCGTCGGAGCGGCTGCCGGGTGTCCGATCGGCCCTGTGCGGCTCGCCTAGGCTGGAGGGATGCCCGACACCGCGCAGAGCTATCCCGGCGAACGACTCGGCCTGCCCAGGACCGGATCCGGCAGCATCGGACGCCTGGGCCGGCGGGTCGCCGCTCTGGTGATCGACTATGCCGCGGCGACGATCATCGCGACGGCGTTCTTCGGCTTCCGGCAGTTCGACCTGCCGAAGGAGGCGGGGCTGACCCAGTTCGCCCCGATGATCGTGTTCGCCGTGCTGCAGATCCTGTTCATCCCGACCATCGGCGGCAGCCCGGGACACCGCATCGTCGGGCTGCGACTGGTCATGATGAACGGCGGCTGGGTCGGGCTGTGGCGGCCCATCGTGCGCACGGTGCTGCTGATCCTCGTGATCCCGGCGGTCATCTTCGACGTGGATCACCGGGGGCTGCACGACAAGGCCGTCGGGACCGTGCTCATCCGCGCCTGAGCGCGGGTCAGATCGCGACGTGGCCGCGGTTGAGCCGGCGGAACGCCTTCGGCGCCTTGCCGCCCAGGAACGACCGTGCCGGATCGATCGTGAACCCCTGCCGCAGCGCCTCCCGGCCGATGAGCATGCGGAAGCCCATCTCGCTGCGGTTGCTCAGCGTCACCTCCGCGGTGACGCGACGGCCGACGAGCACGAGGTCGAGCAGCACCACGAGACGGCTCTGCGCGTGCCCGGAGGACGAGCGCACGTCGCGGCGGTCGAACACCGGCAGCTCCACGGGGATGAGCTCGTGCGCGCCCTGCCACGGCCGCACGTCGAAGCGCACCCAGGGTGCGCCGTCCCGGTCGAACTCCCGGATGTGCTGCGCGTGCAGCGAGGAGCTGCGGGCCCCGGTGTCGATCTTTGCCTTGATCCAGGGGATCCCGACGTCGGGGAGGGACACCCACTCCCGCCACCCGATAAGGGTGCTTGAATGAGTAGGTTCGTCCACAACACACATCCTGGCAGGAAATCACCGTGAAGCTCGCCGTGCTCTCGCGCGCCCCGCAGTCGTACTCGACCCAGCGCCTCCGTGCCGCCGCGACGCAGCGCGGCCACCAGGTCAAGGTGCTGAACACGCTGCGGTTCGCGATCGACCTCACCTCGGAGGAGCCGGACCTGCACTACCGCGGCCGCCGGCTGAGCGACTACGACGCAATCCTGCCGCGCATCGGCAACTCGATCACGTACTTCGGCACCGCCGTGGTGCGCCAGTTCGAGCAGATGGACGTCTACACGCCGAACACCGCGAACGGGATCTCGAGCGCGCGCGACAAGCTGCGGGCGAACCAGATCCTCTCCCGGCACAACATCGCCATGCCGCCGACCGCCTTCGTGCGCAACCGTGCCGACGTGCGCCCGGCGATCGAGCGCGTCGGCGGAGCGCCCGTGGTCATCAAGCTGCTGGAGGGCACCCAGGGGATCGGCGTGATCCTCGCCCCGCAGGTGAAGGTCGCCGAGGCGATCATCGAGACCCTGCACTCCACCAAGCAGAACGTGCTCATCCAGAAGTTCATCTCCGAGAGCCGAGGCCGCGACATCCGCGCCCTCGTGGTGGGCGACCGGGTCGTGGCGGCGATGCGTCGCGTCGCGAACGGCGACGAGTTCCGCTCCAACGTGCACCGCGGCGGGACGGTCGAGGCTGTGCACCTCGACCCCGTCTACGAGCAGACGGCCGTTCGCGCGGCGCAGATCATGGGCCTGCGCGTGGCGGGCGTCGACATGCTCGAGGGCGAGGACGGTCCTCTCGTCATGGAGGTGAACTCCTCGCCGGGCCTGCAGGGAATCGAGGCCGCCACCGGTCTCGACGTCGCCGGCGCGATCATCGACTTCATCGCGAATCAGGTGAACTTCCCCGAGATCGACGTGCGCCAGCGGCTCAGCGTGTCGACCGGCTACGGAGTGGCCGAGCTCGTCATCCACGCGGGCGCCGAGCAGGTCGGCAAGCAGCTCGGCGAGCTGGGACTGTGGGACCGGGACATCACCGTGCTCACGTTGCACCGCGGCGTGACCGTGATCCCCAATCCGCGAAAGCACGTGGTGCTCGAGGACGAGGACCGGCTGCTCTGCTTCGGCAAGCTCGACGAGATGCGCTCGATGATCCCGGAGCGCCGCCGCCGCAGGGCGAAGGTGCGCAAGCTCCCGAAGGAGCACATGCCCGACGTCAACTGACCGGGATCCCCGGAGACGACGAAGCGCCCGGCACCGCGGAGGCGGCGGCCGGGCGCTTCGTCGTCGAGGCTCAGCGCGGGCGCGGAGCGCGCGCCTTGAGCGGGTCGATGCCCTTCGGGATCGGGAGGGAGGCGACCGACTGCGACACCGACTCCATGCGCTTGATCACGGCGGCCATCGTGGCGTTGTCGATGGCCTTCGGGAGCTTCTTGATCGTCTTGGCGAGCTTGTCGATGGAGACGTCCTCCTCGCCGTGCCCGACGTAGAGGACGGTCACGGGCACGCCCTGCGCCACGCGCAGCGCCTTGGTCTTCTCATCCTTGACGAGGCGGGTGAGGCGGCCCCGAGCGCCCTCGGCGACGACCACGATGCCGCCGCGGCCGATCGCTCGGTAGACCGCGTCCTGCGTCTTGGGGTTCACGCCGACGGGGATCTCGGATCCCTGCCAGTTGCGTCCCAGCGCCGTGCTGAGCACGTGCCCGGCGGCGCCCGGCATGCCGTCGATCTTGCGGTACATCGCGGTCGTCGAGAGGCGCGTCATGAGGAACATGGCGCCGAGGACGCCGGCGAGCAGACCCGTGATGCCCCAGAGCACGACGCTCCAGATCTGGAACGGCGGAATGAGGTAGCCGACGATCACGCCGAGGAGGGCGCCGCCGACGAGGATCGCGATCTGCGCCCAGGGCAGCCACGGGTAGATCTCCCGGGTGAAGCGGAAGAGCGAGCGCAGCTGGGAGAAGAATCCGGGCTGCTTCTCCGTCGCGGAAGGACTTTTTGCCATGCCTTCCAGCCTACCGATTCCGCGGGGACGTGATGGTGTCGGAGTCGACGCGCTGGGCGAACAGATCCCCCTGCACAGCACGGCGGATTCCGTGATTGTGCACCGGTCGCGGATGCCGACGTCCGCAGCGCGTCGCGCAGGACTGGGATGGGGTCATGACCGAACGCGCCAGGAGGATCGCGGTGGCGGGTGCGCACCGCACGATCCGCGTGTTGTCGGACGGCGAAGGCCCGTTCCCGGGCGAGCTCGTCTCGCGTGGGGATGCGGTGGCCGTCCGGGTTCCGACGGCCGCGCTGCGCGGCTGGGCCGGCTGGATGTTCGCCGGCTGCGAGCACGTCGCCGCCCCGCTCGACCTCGCACTGGGCATGGACGGCCATGACGTGCTGCTGCCCTGGTGCGTGCGCACCGTCGGCGCCCATCTCGCCGGTGGCGGGGACGCGGGCATGACGCGCGGAGAGGTCGTCACCCTCGCGGTCAGCATGCTGCGCGGCGTGCGAGAGCTCGACCCGGAGGGCGTCGCTCCAGAGGCGCCCCGAGCGGACGACCAGGCGGAGCGTGAGGAGCTGCGGGGTCGATGGTGGCTGACCGATGAGGGGCGCCCCGTATTCGCGGTCCCTGCGTCGTCGACCGGCGACGACACGGCGTGCGCGAGTGCGCAGCAGCTGCTGCGCGAGCTGGAGAGTCGAGCGGAGGATCGTGCACTGCGACGCCTCCTGCTGCGTCTCGCGGATGCGCTGGACGACCCGCGTCGGCTCCGGGCGGAGGCGGCGCGCTGGGAGGACGAGCTGCTGGAGGTCGCTGCTCCGCGGCCGTTGCGTCTGCGCGAGGACGAGGACGGGGATCCCGCGGTCGCCATCGACCGACCGGTGCCGTCACGACGGGAGCAGGCGCTGCGACGCCGGGATCTGAGGGCCGTCGCTGCGGCGGGCGGGCGCCGCGGGCGGCAGATGAAGGGCGGTGCGGCGAGGACCGGCAGCACGTCGCCGTGGCGTCCGACCGTGCTGCGTCAGGCGGCCACCGCTGCGCGGGAGGCCGTGCTCGCGCGGCTCGGGCGGCTGGCGGGGCGATCGTCCTCTCTCCGATCGGGGCAGACCCCGGCGCATGGCGGTCGACGGCGATGGGCCGGTCCGGCGGCCGTGGCGCTGGCGGCGGCGACGGTGATCGCGGTCGGCGGTGCGCTCTGGCCCACGGGTGCGGGGAGCGTGGATGCCGTCGGTCGTGCCGCCAAGGCACGGCCCTCGGCGACACCGAGCACGGCGGGCGCGACGACCGCGTCTGCCGGCACAGCAGCGCCCCTGCATGCCCCAACGCCGGTGAGCCCGGGACCCACCGCCACGGCGGCGGCTCGGGACCCCGGTCCCTCCGCCCAGCAGGATCCGGCTCGCGCCGGAGAGGAACTGATCGCCGCCGCGCTCCGTTGCCGAGCCGCAGCCGTTCCGGCCTGCGGTGAGCTGTGGGACGGCGGTCGTGCCGCGGCCAAGGAGCTGCGTGACGGTGACGCGACCGCAGTCCTGATCGAGGACTACGGCGACGTCGCCGCGCTGCGCAGCGGCTCCGGGTCTCAGGCTCAGATGGTCGTGATCATCCGCCGAGACGCCGAATGGCGGATCCGCGATGTGTATGACATCGCGGATCCGCCATCCGAGGGGGCCGGAGCCCCGTGAATCCGTGCGGATCAGACCCCGAGCTGAGCGGCGAAGTCCGCAGCCTCGAGGCGCGCCTTCACCGACGACAGGAAGCGGGCCGCGTCGGCGCCGTCGATGGTGCGGTGATCGTACGACAGCGCGAGGTAGACGTACGAGCGGACGGAGATGGCCTGCTGGCCGTCGATCGTGACCACGCCGGGGCGCTTCACGACCACGCCGGTGCCGAGGATCGCGGACTGCGGCAGGAACACCACGGGGGTGTCGAACAGGGCGCCGCGCGAACCGGTGTTGGTCAGCGTGAACGTCCCGCCCGCGAGCTCGTCCGGCTTCAGCTTGTTGTCACGGGTGCGTGCCGCGAGGTCGGCGATCTCGTGGGCGATCTGGGCGATGTTCTTCGAGCCCGCGTCGCGCAGCACCGGGGTGAGCAGGCCGCGCTCGGTGTCCACCGCGATGGAGATGTTCTCCGAGGCGGGGTAGACGATGTCCGTGCCGTCGACCGTGGCGTTGACGATCGGGAACTCCTGCAGCGCCTCGGCCGCAGCCAGGGCGAAGAACGGCAGGAACGAGAGCTTGTCGCCGGTCTTCTGCTGGAACGAGCCCTTGACCTCGTCGCGGTACGCGGCGAGCTTGGTGACGTCGACCTCGACCACGGTGGTGAGCTGCGCGGTCTGCTGCATCGACGCGACGGCCCGCTCGGCGAGCACCTTGCGCAGACGCGACATCGGCTGCGTGGTGCCGCGCAGCGGCGAGATCACGCGCTCCTTCGGAGCAGCCGCGGCGGGAGCGGCAGCGGCGGCGGGGGCAGCCGGAGCGGCCGCAGCGTTCAGCACGTCCTCCTTGCGGATCCGTCCGCCGACGCCCGTGCCGGTGACGGACGCCAGGTCGACGCCCTTCTCAGCGGCGAGACGACGCACGAGCGGCGTGACGTACAGCGAGTCGGATCCGGTGTCGGCGGAGGCCGGAGCCGGCGCGGCGGCGGGGGCGGGAAC